>CAWHFH010000021.1:0-103144 GCA_963828455.1 uncultured Acidimicrobiaceae bacterium
CGTCGCCCGCTTCGCCGGTCTCCTTGATCTAGACGCAGACCGGCTGCTGCTCTGGCTGTTCGCACGGTGCGTGGTCGAGTCGGTGCACTGGCCCTGGGCACTGGAGATCGCCCATCGCGTGCGACCCTAACCGCGAGCGCCGGCGCGGGTGCGGGAGGGCGCGTCTGACGCATCGGGCGGGTCTGGGTGGCGAGCCGCGCGACGAGGATCTCGATGACGACGCTGGAGTCGAGGCCGCTCATCCCACGGCAGTCCAGGTCCGCCGCGGCGATCAGCTTGATCGCGGCGGCGATTTTGTCGCTCCCCAGCCGGCGCGACTGCTCGAGGGCCTTCTTCGCGACAAAGGGCGCCGTGCCGAGGACGGCGGCGGCGTCGCGCTCGCCCATCACGTCCTCTCCGTCGAGCGCCAGCATGTTCGCGTAGTGCCCGTGCAGCGTGGCAAGGATCTGCATCGGTGCCAGGCCGCCGGCCTCGGAGAGGCGGTGGAGGACGCGCAGCGCCGTGCGCGCCTGGCCGCGGTCGATGGCGTCGGTCAGCGCGTAGCGGGGCAGGTTGCCCGCCTCGCCCAGATACGGCTCGAGGTCGTCGGCCGAGACGCTCGCCCCTTCGCCGTAGGCCGCGCTCAGGGCTGAGAGCAGTCCCTCGACGCGGCCCAGGTCCTCGCCCACGTGCTCCGCCAGTAGATCCGTCGCGCCGCGGTCGAGCTGCACCGGCGCGTCCCGCAGGTGCTCGTGGAGCCACGCCTTTCGGTCACCCGCCTTGCTCGTCGAGACGTCGACGATCTCTCCGTTGGCCGCGAGGGCCTTGACCAGCGGCGCCGGGATCGTCCCCCCGCCGGCCACCAGGATCAGCACCGTCGTCGACAGCGGTTCCTGCACCACCTCGACCAACCGCGGCACGTCCGCCGTCAGCAACCGGCCCGCGTCGCGCACGACGACGACGCGCAGGTCGATCAGGAAGGGCGGGGTCAGGCAGGCGTCGACGATGGCGCCGACGTTCAGCTCGTCGGCCGGCGAACCGCCGATCTCCTCGACGACGAGCGCATGGTCGCGGTCGCCGACGACGCCGGCGAGCAACGCGCGCACCTCCTGCGCCACGAGGGAGGCGTCGTCGCCCCGGACGAGATAGGCCGACGCCCGTGCGGCCGTGGCGGCGCTCGCGCTCACTGCGCCTCGCTCACTGCGGCGAGAGCGTCGCGGGCCCGGCACGCGCCCAGGACGTCATGGACCCGGACAATGCGGCAGCCCCACGCGATCCCGAGGGCCGCCGCGCCGATGGAAGCGGCGCCCCGCTCGGTGATATCCAGATCGAGGACCTGGCCGAGGAACGTCTTGTTGGACGCAGAGAGGAGGAGCGGGAAACCGAGGGAAGCCAGATGCGGTGAGGCACGCAAGAGGGTGAGCGACTGCTCGGCCGTCTTGCCGAGGTCGAGGCCGGCATCGAGCACGATGCGCTCGGCGGGGACGCCGGCGGCACAGGCCTGGCCGGCGCGCTCGGTGAGGAACGCGGCGACGTCGGCGACGACGTCGTCGTAGTGCGGCTCGGGGTCGGCGACGCGGGGCTTGAGGCGGATGTGGGTGATGACGACCGCCGCTCCGTGCTCGGCCGCGGCCGGCGCGTAGTCGGGGTCGCCCAGGCCGCTGATGTCGTTGCCCATGACCGCCCCCTCGGCGTAGGAGGCCCGGGCCACCGAGGCGCGCCAGGTGTCGACGGAGACCGGCGTGTCGAAGCGGGCGACGAGACCGGCGACGACCGGGACGACGCGGTCGAGCTCCTCGGGTTCGGTCACCTCGGGTCCGGGTCCTGCCTTGACGCCACCGATATCGAGGATGTCGGCGCCGTCGACGACCAGCTGCTCGGCGCGCGCCCAGAGTCTGTCGAGGTCATAGGTGGCGCCCTTGTCGTAGAAGGAGTCGGGCGTGCGGTTGAGGATGCCCATCACCAGCGCGCGGTGGGTGAGGTCGTGGCGGCTGCCGGCGAGATCGAGGGTGCGCGCGCTCGGGGCGAAGGGGGTCCGCGGTCCGGCCGTGGCGGGTTGGGCGCCGGTCTCGGTCCCCGGGGCCCCCAGGGCCATCAGAACAGCCGCGCCGCCAGCGCGCGCCGGTACTGACTGGTGCGAGGGTCGGACGGGCCGAGTGCCTCGAGCAAGTCGACGAACTCCTGGCGCGCGCCGTCGTCGTCGCGCACCTTGTCGAGGAGGCCGTCGAGCTTGCCGGCGATCTCGTCGCGGCCGGTGTCGGAGACATCGACGCCGGCCTCGAGGAGCCGGGCGTCGGCGGCCAGGGCACGGGTGGCGTCGGTATCGGGGATGCGGGCGAGGATCGTGAGCGCCTCGGCGGCGTCACCGCGGTCGATGAGCAAGCGGGCCAGCGTCTCGATGGCACCGCCGTGGTCCGGCTCGAGCTCGAGCGCCTTGCGCAGCGACACCTCGTCGCCCGCGGCCACGAGGTTGTCGGCCTCGCTCGGGGCCGGCGCGAGACGCTGGATGAACGCCGTCACCTCCGCTTCGGGGAGGGCGCCGATGAACTGGTCCACCACCTGGCCGTTGCTGATGGCGAAGACCGCGGGGATCGACTGCACGGCGAACGTCTGGGCGACCCGCGGGTTCTCGTCGACGTTGACCTTGGCGAGCGCGACGGCGCCGTCGGTGTCGGCGACCGCCTTCTCGAGCATCGGCCCGAGCGTCTTGCACGGCCCGCACCAGGGCGCCCACAGGTCGACGACGACCGGCACGGTGGCGCTGCGGGTGATGACCTCTTCTTGGAATGTCTGGTCGGTGACGTCCATTTCGGCTCCGAGGGTAATGGTTGTGTCCGCCTCGTCCCGTCGGACGGGGTCGTCCCGGAGGCGTCCGAAGGCGCCGCTGCGCACCGATTAGCGTCGGGACCCGTGTCAGGAGCGCCCGAGGGCATCAACGAGCAGCAGGTCACGGAGTGGATGGCGGCGCTGCTGCCCGAGCTGCGCCCGCCGCTGACCTTCACCCTCGTCGCCGGCGGCCGGTCCAACCTCACCTTTCGGGTCGAGGACATGGACGGGCGGGCCTGGGCCCTGCGCCGGCCGCCACTGCACCACGTCCTGCCCACCGCCCACGACATGACGCGTGAGTACCGGCTGATCTCCTCGCTGGGCCCGGTCGGCATCCCCGTCCCCGTGGCGTACGGGCTGTGCACCGACGCGGCGGTCAACGACCGTCCCTTCTACGTGATGGAGTTCGTCGAGGGCCACATCCTGCGCAGCGCGCCGCAGGCAGAGGAGGCCTTCGACGAGGCGACCCGGGGCGCCGTGGGCGACCACATGGCCGACACCCTCGCCGCGCTGCACGACGTCGACCCCGACGCAGTCGGGCTCGGCGACCTGGGGCGCCACGAGGGGTACATCGAGCGGCAGATCAAGCGCTGGCGCGGGCAGTACGAGCAGATGCAGGTCGAGGGCGTCGAACACGGCAGCCTGGTCGAGCGAGTCAGCGACGAACTCGCTCGTCGCATCCCGAAGCAACAGCGCACGTCGGTGGTGCACGGCGACTATCGCATGGACAACGTCGTGCTGGCGGAGGACGGTTCGGTGCGCGCCATTCTCGACTGGGAAATCTGCACGCTGGGCGACCCCCTTGCCGACCTCGGGCTGCTGATGGACTATTGGGCGGACCCGACCGACGAGATGGCGGTGCTGGGGATGTCGCCCACGACGGCGCCCGGGTTCTCGACGCGGGCCCAGGTGCTCGAGCGGTATGGCTCGGTGTCCGACCTCGACATTTCCGAGGTGGGCTACTACGTCGCGTTCGGTTACTGGAAGCTCGCATGCATCCTCCAGGGCGTCTACGCGCGCTACGTCGCCGGCGCGGGCGCCGGCGACAAGGGCAGCGTGGACTCGTTCCCTGCGCAGATCGGACACCTCTTCGAGATGTCCGCGCAAGCGCTGGAGTCGGTGCCGTGAGCCCCGAGGGCTCCGGGATGACCGAGATCTTCGAAGTCAACTCCGAACCCGTCCTGAACGACCCGGTGCTCGTGGTCGCGCTGGAGGGATGGGTCGACGCCGGGCTCGGCTCGACCACCGCGATCGCGGCGCTGCTCGGGCGGGGCCCGACGGAAGCGATCGTCACCTTCAACGGCGAGCACTTCTTGGACCAGCGGGCGCGGCGGCCGGTGGCGCGCATCGTGAACGGTGTGACCACCGAGCTGACGTGGCCCCGCACCGTGGTGCGCCAGGGCACCGACGAGGAGGGGCGGGACATCCTGTTCCTCGTCGGCCCCGAGCCGGACTTCCACTGGCGAGCGTTCACCGACGCCGTGGTGGGCCTTGCGCGCTCGTGGCGGGTCCGTATGGTCGTGGGCCTCGGCGCCTTCCCCGCGCCGGCACCGCACACTCGCCCGGTTCGGCTGGCGGCGACCGCACCGGAGGGCTCGTCGCACCTCATCGAGCAGGTGGGGATCGTACAAGGGCGAGCTCGAGGTGCCAGCGGGAGTCTTGTCGGCCCTCGAGATGGCGTTCGGCCAGGCGGGCACGCCGACGGTGAGCTTGTGGGCCCGCGTCCCGCACTACGTCGCGGCGATGCCGTTCCCCGAAGCGAGCGCGGCGTTGCTCGACGGGCTCTCAGGTGTGGCTGGCTTGACGATCGACTCCTCGGCGTTGCGGCGAGCGGCCGACAGCTCGCGGCGCCAGGTGGACCAGCTGATCTCGGACAACGAGGAGCACCAGGCCATGGTGCGCAAGCTCGAGGAGAACCTCGACGCCTCGGAGGGCAACGCGATGGGTGTGGAGGAGGTGCCGTCGGGCGACGAGATCGCGGCCGAGCTGGAGCGGTTCCTCCGCGGCGAAGACCAGTAGAGAGGACACGCGCAATGAAGATCGACGGCGGCATCGGCTTCTCCCCCGCCGGGGTGGCCGAAGAGGCGGCGAACGCAGAGGCGAGCGGGTACGACGGCGTGTGGTCGGCCGAGACGAGCCACGACCCCTTCCTCCCGATTGCGATCGGAGCGGGCGCAACGGCGACGCTCGAGTTCGGCACTGGCATCACGGTGGCCTTCGCCCGCAACCCGATGACGCTGGCCGTGCTGGCCAACGACCTGCAACTGCTGACCAAGGGCCGGTTCATGATGGGGATGGGCAGCCAGATCAAGCCGCACATCACCAAGCGCTTCTCCATGCCGTGGTCACACCCCGCTCCCCGCATGCGCGAGATGATCCTCGCGATCCGGGCCATCTGGAAGACGTGGGAGACCGGCGAGAAGCTCGACTTCCGCGGCGAGTTCTATACGCACACGCTGATGACGCCGTTCTTCAACCCGGGCCCCAACCCGCATGGCAACGCGAAGATCCTTCTGGCCGGCGTCGGCGAGCACATGACCGAGGTGGCGGGCGAGGTGGGCGACGGCTTCCTCGTCCACGGGTTCACGACGGAGCGCTACCTGCGTGAGAAGAGTCTCCCGGCGCTCGAGCGTGGTGCAGCCAAGGCGGGCAAGACGCGGGCGGACCTCACGGTGTCGTACCCGGGCTTCGTCGTGACGGGTACGAACGACAAGGAGAGAGAGGCAGCCGATCAGGCGGTGCGCCAACAGATTGCGTTCTACGGCTCCACGCCCGCCTACCGCCCCGTCCTCGAGCTGCATGGCTGGGGCGACGTGCAGGCCGAGCTCAACACGCTCTCCAAGCGTGGCGAGTGGGTGAAGATGGGCGAGATCATCGACGACGAGGTCCTGAACGCCTTTGCCGTCGTGGCCCCGCTCGACAAGGTGGCGGCGGAGGTCCGGTCCCGATTCGGCGACGCCGTCGACCGATTCAGCTTCTACGCGCCCTACAAGGTCGACGCAGAGGCGTGGAAGGACGTACTGGCGGGGTTCAAGGACTGACGCATTCTTCGCGGTCCGTCTTCGTTCGAATGGGGATGTGGGTTCATCGAGCTGAAAACCGACCAATTTCTGCCCCTTCACAAAGATGCGGGCAGAGACCCGCGACCCGTTAGCGACACAATCCGGTAGGGACCCACTGTCGGCTCATCAAGAAACAGGGCAACGAATGGCCGTGTGCACTCCACGCGGCCTCACCCGACGTCCACCTTGCAAGGGCACCGATCCCCCGTTGACCAGATCTGGCCGCCCCGCCATCTGACGCCTGGGCCAGGTCCTCGGGGCCCACCGCGATCGCCCCGACTATCGCCTCGGCCTCGGCTGTCAACGCGGGATGCGGCTCGTGAAGTCGGGCCGCGGCGGGGTCCGTTCGGCCAGGAATGAGCAGCGCGACCAGCGCCGCTACGACCAGCCCGGCCCCGCTCACGATGAACGCCAGGACATAGCCCTCCTCCCTGGGGTAGCCGTCAGGCAACAAAGAGTTGATGATGAGGCTGGTCGCGATGCCGCTGCCCAGCGCCGCACCGATGTTGCGGATGTTCGTGTTCATGCCGGTGGCCACACCGGTCTGCTCTGCGGGCACGGCCTCGATGATGAGGTTCGACATGCTGGCGAAGCCCAACGCGATCCCCACGCCGAGCAGACCGGTCGCGACGTACACGACCGATTCCACGTTGTGCACGAACACGAGCACGAAGTAGCTGGAGGCCGCAAAGAGCGACCCGATGACGAGGACCATCTTCGAACCCACGAGCGCACTGAGGCGACCCGTCGTCGGGGCGATGGTCACCATGGCGGCGGCGAACGGCGCCAAATAGAGGCCCGATGCCGTCACCGACGCGCCGAAGCCGTACCCAACGCGGGTCGGCGTCTGGGTGAACTGCGGCAGCACGATGAACATCGCGAACATGCCGAAACCGAACAGCAGGGCCGCGAGGTTCGTGCTCCACACCGCCGGGATCCGCATCATCTTCATGTCGACCAAAGGCGACTTGGACCGGTTCTCCGCGATCACCCAGATCACCGACACGATTGCGGTCGCAGTGAAGAGCGCCAGCACCGACACGTTCCCCCATCCCCAGGTGGGCGCGTAGGTGATCGCGAGCAGGCCGGTCACCAGCCATCCGGACATCAAAGCGGCGCCGAGCCAGTTGATGCGGCCCGGCGCCCGCACCGGCGGTTCGGGCACGAAAAGAAAGGTGGCGATGGTCGCGGTCACCGACATCATCAACGGAATCCAGAACAACCAGTGGTAGTCCAGGTGCTCGAGGATCGCCGCCAGCACGATTCCGGCACCCGCGCCCGCGCCGAGAATGGCCGACATGACGCCGATGGCGCCGGCGACCCGCTCGGCCGGAACTCGTCGCGGATGATCCCGAACGCCAGGGGGAACACGGCACCGCCCGTGCCCTGAATCACGCGGCCGACGAGCATCACCGGCAGCGTTGTGGCCAACCCCGCGATCAGCGATCCGACGAGAGTGCGACGAGCACGGCGACGATCACACGTTCTTTGCCCATCATGTCCCCCACGCGCCCGAGGATCGGTGTCGCGATGGCGGCGCTCAGGAGGTAGGCCGTCAACAGCCAACTGGCCGCGCTCTCCGATGTGTGCAGCGTGCTCTCGAACTGGGGAATGGCCGGGACGATCAGCGACTGGAGAAGGCTGAAGGCCAACGCCGCGGTGGCAAGAACAGCGAACGTGGCGACGTAATTGCTCCGCTTGCGGGCCATCGTCGGGAACGCGGAGCGCGCTCAGACGACGACGTTGACCAGCTTGGGCGGCCGCACCACCACACGCCGGGGCGAGCTACCGTCCAGGGCGGCCGCAACCTTCTCCGAGGCGAGCGCCACCGCCTCGGCGTCCGACTCCGAAATCGAAGCGTCGACCTCCACCCGGTCACGAAGCTTGCCGTTGACCTGGATCACCATCGTCACGGTGTCCTGACGCACGAGCTCGGGGTCGAACCCGGGCCACCGCTGCAGGTGCACGGATGGCTCGCCGGGCCAGAGGTGCTCCCATAACTCGGCCGTGACGTGAGGCGTCAGCGGCGCGAGCAGCCGCAACAACGCACCCAACCCCTCGCTCCACACCTCTTGGTGCACGCCGGCGTCCTCGCGGGCGTAGTGCTGGAGCGCGTTCAAGAGCTCCATGCAATGTGCGACAGCGGTGTTGTACGACCACCGCTCGAGATCCCGGCTCACGTCGGCGATGGTCCGGTGCACGACCTGGCGGACCCTACGGTCTGCATCGCTCAACGCCGCTGCGCCCTCCCGCGCCGGCACGACCTCCATGCAGGCGCGCCACAACCGGTCCAAGAAGCGGCCGCATCCCTCGATGACCTGTTCCGTCTGGTCCGACCAGTCCATGTCGTCGAACGGCGGCCCGACGAACAGGTGGAACAAACGCAGCCCGTCGGCTCCTACGGTCTCGTAGTAGTGCTCGGGGGCAATGAGGTTCCCCTTGGATTTGGACATCTTGGTGCCCTCCATGCGGATCATCCCCTGGGCGAGATACCGCTTGAACGGTTCACGCGGCACCCCTTCCGCCAGCCCGACGTCGATGAGCGCCCGCGTGTAGAAGCGGGCGTAGAGGAGATGCAGGATCGCATGCTCGATCCCGCCGATGTACTGGTCGATGGGCATCCAGTGCTGCGCCGCAATCGGCGCGAACGGCTGCTCCTTGTTCCACGGGTCGCAGAACCGCAGGAAATACCAAGAGGAATCGACAAAAGTGTCCAGCGTGTCGGTCTCGCGTGTGGCCGGGCCGCCGTCGATCGGGCAAGTCGTGAGCAAGAACTCCTCACTGTTCACGAGCGGCGACTGTCCGGTCGGCAGGAACTCGACGTCGTCGGGGGCGAGCACCGGGAGCTGGTCCTCTGGGACCGGCACGACGCCGTGGTCGTCGCAATACACGGCGGGAATGGGGCAGCCCCAGAACCGCTGCCGCGACACGAGCCAGTCACGCAACCGATAATTGACCTTGCGCTCGCCGATGCCTTGCTCTTCGAGCCAGTCAATGGCCCGCGCCTTCGCTGTCGCGATGTCGAGCCCGTCGAGGAACCCGCTGTTGATCTTGATGCCGTCCCCCGTGAACGCACCGCCCCCTTCTTCCTCCCATCCCTCCGGTGGCTGGACCGTGCGCACAATGGGGAGTCTGTGCACCGTGGCGAACGCCCAGTCGCGCTCGTCCTCGGCCGGCACGGCCATGATCGCCCCGGTGCCGTAGCCCATGAGGACGTAATCGGCGACGTAGAGCGGCACGGGCTCGCCGTTGAACGGGTTGACGACATGGGTGCCGGTGAACGCGCCGCGCTTGTCGAGCGCCGCCGGGTCACCTTCGCTCATCCGTTCGATGTCGGTCTCCTGGATGGCCCGCTCCCGGAGCTCATCGACCGCCTTTCGCTGTGGGTCGGTGGTCAATGCGTCGAGGAAAGGGTGCTCGGGCGCAATGACGGCGTAAGTCATGCCGAAGCTCGTGTCGGGCCGGGTGGTGAAGACACGGAGCTTCATGTCCTCGTTGCCCTGGACTGCGAGGTCGAATTCGGCGCCCTCGGAACGGCCGATCCAGTTGCGTTGCATGACCTTGACCTTCTCGGGCCAGTCGAGGTCGTCGAGCGCGTCGAGGAGCTCGTCCGCGTAGGACGTGATCCGTAAGAACCACTGCTCCAGCTCGCGTCGCTCCACGAGGTCCCCCGAGCGCTCGCAGGAGCCATCGGCGAGCACCTGCTCGTTGGCGAGCACAGTCTGGCAGCCCGGGCACCAGTTCACGGGGGCCTTGTGCCGGTAGGCGAGGCCGGCCTCCCAAAGCTTGAGGAAGATGACCTGGTTCCATTTGATGTACTCGGGATCGTGACTCCAGATCTCGCGGCGCCAGTCATAGGCCGCCCCGAGCCGGA
Organism: uncultured Acidimicrobiaceae bacterium; assembly: GCA_963828455.1. Lineage (GTDB taxonomy): Bacteria > Actinomycetota > Acidimicrobiia > Acidimicrobiales > RAAP-2 > Bog-473. The sequence goes on from CAWHFH010000021.1 coordinate 9,742, forward strand.
TCAACGAAGACTTGAGTTCGGCCATGCGAGCTTCGGTGAACACCCGCGGGTGGGTCCCCGTCTTGATGGCGGCGTTCTCGGCTGGGAGCCCGAACGAGTCGAACCCGAACGGGCTGAGTACCGCTTTGCCCTGCATCGTCTGGTAACGAACGGCCAGGTCACCGAAGGTGTAATTCCGAACGTGCCCCTGGTGCGCTGACCCGGAGGGGTAGGGGTACATGCACAGCGCGTAGTACTTGTCCCGGGGGTCGTCGTTGTCGACCTGGTAGGTCCCTTCCTCTTCCCAGAGGCGTTGCCACTTCTTCTCAATCGCCTCGACGTCGTACGCGCGTGCCATGCCACCAGGGTAGGCGAGGCGTCAGACGAGTCTGGCGAGGCCAACGAGCCTGTCGAGCTCGTCCCGTTTGCCCGTTTTGGCGGTTTGCTGTGTCCTCCAGCGAACGAGAAGGTTGCGCGTCGACTGCTAGCGTGGACCTCCACCACTGGGGGCGTAGCTCAGCTGGTAGAGCGCTTGACTGGCAGTCAAGAGGTTCGTGGGTTCAAGTCCCATCGCCTCCACAAAATTTCCTGGTCAGAGGAGTCGCTTCCGGACACGACCCTCAGCCTTTCGACTCTTCCCCGCGTTTCCCCGCGCGACACCGAACTCAATCGGCGTCGAACGGTCAGCTGCGCACACGCTGATCGTCCCTGTGCGAGCGCGATCCATTGCTTCGGCAACAGCGCGCAGGTCTTGGATTCGCAAAGCCGATTCGTAGCCGCTGATCGTGCTCGGCGCCCGCTCGCTGCTTTCGACCGTCGACCACCACCGCCGGGCCCACTCCGCAAAGGTCACCTTGACCTTGGCCATCTCGGGGTCGAGGTATTGGTCGGTGTCGAGCTGGTGGCGCACGTAGCGCTCGAAACGCTGGGCGTCAGCCTTGCGCTCGAAGGTGCGCTCCCTGGGTAGCGGATCGCGGTAGCGGACGATCCAGACGCTTTTGCGCTTGTTGACGCGCTTGTGGATGCTCACGGCGGCCTTCCCTCGTCAGAGCTTGAGTGGGGAGGCGAACGCCGACGGGCCCGAACGACGGGCTCCAGGCCACCTGGAGTACCCACAGGCTATCGCCAGGGTGCGTATTCGCGGGGCGTCCCTCGCTCCGGCTCCACCCGTTGGCCCTCGAGCCACACATTGAGCGAGGCCGGGTCGAAGCGGACGAAGCGGCCCACCTTGATGAACGGGATCCGACGATCGCTGACCAGGCGCTGGACGTGACGACGCGTAACGCCGAGCGCCCGTGCGACAGTGTCGATGTCCAAGAGCGGCGCATCGACCGTCGGCGTCAGCATTGGCGGCGCTTGCGGCCGTCGGTTCTTGGGTCCCATTCCTGGCTCCTCTCGGTCGCGGAGAACGTCTCCTCTACCTATATAGAGCCGCTGGGAAGCGCCAAATGGGACAACATGGAGGTCAGAGCCTTGCAATCGACCTCAAAATCGACCCAAAAGTGACGGGAAAATTGCGGTCAGAGTAACGAGACAGAGCGCTCCAAGAACACACTTCGCCACCGATTGACACCACACGCCTCCACCCGCAGCGTTGACTTCCCGCCCGTTCGAAATGTGTCTGTGGTTTTCTTTACTTCTTCAAGCCGCAGGGCCGTCGGCGGCGGCTCCTCCGCGGCCTCGGCCGGCGGACGGGGCCTTCTGTGGCCCTCCGTGATTCCTGCTGTGAGGGCTTGGAGTCCCTCGCCCCGCAGGCACATCGGGCAGGGGCGCTTAGTCGGCGAACTGTACGCTGACACGTCGGAGAGCCGGGAAGCCTGGTCGGCACATCGAAGGTTCACGCCCCTGAGGAGCTGGACGTGTGTCACTTGGAACCACGTAACAGGCTTGCGCCGCCATGACCGTGGGACTTTCCTTCTTCGCCTTTTTCCTTGGGGCGGTCGTGAGCCTGTTCACGAGCTGGGTACTCGTCTCACGCCTCGAACGGGTTGGTGAGCGCCTGGGGCTATCCGAAGCTCTCCTCGGCATGGTGGCCGCTGTTGCGGCCGATGCACCCGAGATCACCGCCTCCATCACCGCGTTGGTCCACCACCAAGCGACGATCGGTGCCGGAGTCGTTCTCGGCTCGAACGTGTTCAACCTGGCCGCACTGTTGGGCCTTGGAGCGGTCGTTGCCGGTCGTATCGACCTGCACCGAAGGGTCGTGGTCCTCAGTGGCACCGTTGCCATGTTGGTCGCGCTGACCTGTCTCTTCAGTGTGGGGGGTCGGCTCCCTGTAGGCGCGGGCTTGGCCGTCGTCGTCGCCATCCTCGTCCCTTACATCGTTCTCCTCGGCGCGCACCGGAGCATCCTGGGACGCCTTGGCCTCGCGACGAAATGGGCGGCATGGCTGAGTGCCGCAATCGTCGAGGAGGAGTCCGAACTTGAAGAGGCGATCCATCCTCGGCGGGGCACCGTAGGCGACGCGCTCCTGGGCGGTGCAGCTTTGGTCGTCGTCGTTGCGGCCAGCGTCGCCATGGAGCGAGGAGCCGCCTCGCTCGGTGCGCACTTTGCTGTGCCCGAAATCATCGTCGGCGGGCTCGTGCTGGCCGCCGTCACCAGCCTTCCCAACGCCGTGTCCGCGATCTATTTGGCTCGGCGAGGTCGTGGCGCCGCGACACTGAGCACCGCCTTGAACTCGAACTCTCTCAACGTGACTGCCGGACTCTTGATCCCCGCCGCCATCGTCGGGCTGGCCAAGCCGTCGGGATCAGGCCTCCTCGTCGCTGGCTGGTACGTCGGCCTCACAGCACTGACGTTGGTGCTCGCCTATTCCGGACAGGGGCTGCGGCGCATGTCTGGGGCGTTGATCATTGCGGCCTATGGCCTATTCGTGGTCCTGCTTCTGTTCGTCACATAAGGGGCATCTCGGCGACTCAGCGCTTGGTTGCCGATTCGAGAATCCCGGCCGCCCAGGTGCAGGCGATGGCAACCATCAAGACGGCGCCGGTGAAGGCGAACTGGACCGCAGTACCCCAGATCCCGTCTGGCAAAGCCAGTAGCAACGCCAGGCCGACGGCGATAGCCCCGGCCCAGCCAGCCGAGCTCCGCCTCGCGCCGAAGAGGGCGCAGCAGGGCCCGACCATGAGCAGTGCGATCAAGATGACTCGGGGCCCAAGGAGCGCGTCCGCAGCGGTCACGAGCAGCATGATGGCGACGCTCAGCCTCCAGAAGAAGCGATTGCTCCGTTCAGCCACCAGCCTGAACCTAGTAGCAGTCCCGCAGTGAAGTTCTCTTACGGGCTGTCCCCGTACGCTGCCGGAACGGTGAGACACTTCGGCGCCGCCACAAGGGGATACCCATAGCACTGGCGCTCAATGTCCCAAGGACAGACGTGCCTCCCGTACGGCGTAGTAGAGCAGCACGTACCCGGCCAATGGATCGGCCCACCACCACCCAGCAAGGGCATTGAGCACCAGACCACAAAGAACCGCCGTCGCCAAGATGCCGTCGATCATCGTGATCCGACCCTCGGCCTGAAGCACTGGGTTCTTCAGTTTCGCACCAGTCCTCGCTTTCCCGAATGCGAGTCCGAACATCACAACGGCGGTGACGGCGGTCCAGGCGATGCCAAGAGGGCTGTGGTGCGGTCGAAACCCAACGACGAGGACGATCGTGCTTTGGATGCTCAGGTATATGGCGAGAGCGACGAATGCAAACCCGATCAGACGCATGGCCTGGCGCTGGCGTTCATGGTTTACATCGGCCAATTCCCATAGGACAACGGTGGAGGCGCAAATCTCAATCAGGCTGTCCAGGCCAAATCCAGCAAGGGCAACGGATCGGGCCTGCACGGCGGCGAAGGCCAGCAAGAACACACCGACGATGTTCCAACCCAGCGTGGTCGCTTCCAACCTGCGACCCCGACGGAGAAGCCGAACATGACGAATCCGATCGGCAGTCTCGGTCACGGCGCTCAGTTTCTCAGACTGCCAACCGACTTTGGCGGGGGTGTCCCCGTCGCCGGGTCACCGGTGGCGGCCCGAGACGCGGCCCGGGCACGAAGTAGCCCCGGCCCGGGAGCCGGGGCTAGTTTCGATGGCGGATATCCACCGCGGACGCGGAGGACCTACTTTCTGAAAGCGTCCTTCACTTTTTCACCTGCTTGCTTCAGGTTGCCGGCAACTTTGTCGCCCTTACCTTCCGCTTCCAAGGAGCGGTCATCGGAAGCCTTGCCAACACCTTCCTTTACGTGTCCCTTCGCTTCTTGCATCTTGTCCTTGGCCTTATCTGTCGCAGACATGAGTTCAGCTCCTCTCTGTAAGCGTGAACTGATCTATACCCACAAGCGGCTTGCTCGGTGCCGCCAACGGGTGTGTCCAGGCCAGAGAATCCAGGTACCGTCGTGATCCCGTACATTGCCGCCCGTTCTCTGGGCGCAGATCGCACGAGCGAATTGCCTCTAGTTGTTCACGATGACCGTGATAGGCAGGCTCGTCCCGCTTACGCCACCGGCGTACGCAGCGACACTGTTCAACGTGTACGTCCCATTGGGCACGCTCGTCGTGTCCCAGCCGCCGATCCAGCCGTAGTAGGTGGGCCCTGAGCCCGAGATTACCTGGTTGACGTAGTTGTTCGGGCCTCCGCTCAACTCGTATTGGACCTGGCTCGTTCCGGATGACGCGAATGCATCGAGGTACTGGCCGCCCGAGAGCGTGGCCCCATTCGACGGCAGCACGACATTAGTGGTCGGTGGCGGGTTATTAACAGTGAGGGTGATACCCGGACTGGTGCCGGTGAGTCCACCGGAGGTAGCGACACTGTTCAACGTGTACGTCCCATTGGGCACGCTCGTCGTGTCCCAGCCGCCGATCCAGCCGTAGTAGGTGGGCCCTGAGCCCGAGATTACCTGGTTGACGTAGTTGTTCGGGCCTCCGCTCAACTCGTATTGGACCTGGCTCGTTCCGGGTGACGCGAATGCATCGAGGTACTGGCCGCCCGAGAGCGTGGCCCCATTCGACGGCAGCACGACATTAGTAGTCGGTGGGAGCACTGTGATCGTGGCGGGATTCGTCGTCGCCGACCCCACATGGTTCGTGAAGACTGCTCGGACCTTCCAGCCGTTCTCGAAGGCAGTCAGAGATCCTGTCTTGACACTTGCAGTCGTTGGCCCCCCAACGTTAAACCAGGAGTTGCCGCCGCCGATCGACAGCTGCCACTGCACCGTCGGGGTCGTGATGTCTGCCGCGGCAGTAAAGCTCAACGTTCCGGCGGTAACCACCGACTGGCTCTGCGGATCGCTGGTGATGGTCGGGGCCACGTCAGGCTGGAAGATGTCTTGGCCGAAGGGGGTGAGACCTAGCGCTGCTGCGAAGCCCAAGTGGCCGTACCCATCGGCGCCACCGCTCGTAAGGCCGAGCAGGTCCTCATAGCTGCGTAGCGCCGAGTAGTGGTTGTAATACCCGGTGGTGTCGACGGTGCCGGGCACGATGTATTGCTTGTTGAGCAGGAGCGCACCGACCCTTCCACCACCGGTGATCGAGGAGTCGTTCGGCCCGGGCTGCTCGCCGCAGCAGGGACTCGAGTCGTTCAGCGCTCCCTCATCGGTCGTCACCACTACGAGCATCTGTCCGGACTGATAGGCAGGCGACGCCATGATCAGTGGCATGTAGTGCTTGAGCCACAGGTCGGCACCGGTCAGACCTCCAGTCTTCCCGCCTTCGATGTTTGCGCCGGCGCAGGTGGCATCGTGTCCATCGTCACAGAGGTTCGGGGTGATGAAACCAAACTTGGGCGTGGTGGCGATGCTCGACAGGTCGTTCGCCAAGTGCCCGGTGAAGGTGTCGGGCAGTGACACGCCATTGAAGATGCTCGTAGTGTCAACGGCAACCGTTCCGAGCGGCACGACATTTGCGTTGCACTCGGCGGCGTTGTCGATGATGGAGTGGAAGTACACGAATGGGTTGTGCCGGTCGGTGTACTGGTCCGCACTCTCGGCGAACTCCGTGTTGTCGGTTCCGTTGATGGCCGGGTGCGCGCAGTCGGTACCACCCAGCGAATCGGTTACTCCGTCGTCCCGGGTCGCGTCGTTCCCCATGTCCTCGGCGTATTCTCGCCACGAAGCCACGTGCGTGGTCGAGTTCGGCGGATAAGCGGCGTCGAGCTGATCCGCGATCGTCGGCGCGCCATGCGTCGTGGCTGTGGGGGCGGGATACACACACCCGGTGCCGTCAACCTGACCAGTGGAGGTATTCGCGTCATCGGTCCCGGGCGAGAGATTCGTGTACGAGCCGAAGCAATCCGTCGCCGTCTGTGGAGTCGGAGCTTGCCCGGAGACCTGGGCGATGTAGTTGTCCAGGCTGACATGACCGATGGCGTAGTAGTTCTCGAGCAACTCACCTTGGGGGACGAGCGTGCCGTTCAGGTAGGTCGCCGGCGAACCAGTCCCGAAGGTGCTGGAGGCGTCCTCGTTTTCGAGGTCGATGACGAGGATGTTATTGATCGAACCCGGGACGAGAGCGGCCCGCACGACTGCGGCTTGGACTGCGGTCAGCGTGGCCATTTGCGCAATCGTGACGGTCAGAAGTGCCACACATGCCGCAATAGCCCTTCCCTTGCTTCGTCCGAGCTGACGCGTCATCGCACTCCGTTCATTTCGATGCGGCACACATGTCAAATTCTTCACACGGTTACGCCGACGGCGGATGCACAACACGAGAGCACAGGGTTGGCGCCCCGACAAGCGTCCTTCTCGGCATGGCATCTATGCTCTAGAGGCATGAACGTGCAGCAGTTGCGCTACCTCGTTGCGGTCAGCGACTTGGGCTCCGTGAGCGCGGCGGCCCGTTCGTTGCACGTCACTCAGCCTGCGATGTCGCGATCCCTCCGGGCGTTCGAAGTCGAGCACTGTGTCACGGTCTTCAGACTCTCCGGCCGGAGGCTCGTCCCGACGGAGGCAGGCACCACGGTCGTGGATGCCGCACGACGCGCTCTCGCCGCCATTGAGGCCGTTGGACGCGAGGCGCGGGTTGCCGGCGGTCAGTCCGAGCTCGTCATCGCAACGACGCCTACCAACGGATTAGTCCTTACGTCCGCCTTGAGCGAGCTCGGGCGCTCGGCGCCCGGCCTCGAGATCAAGGTACCGGCGCGCTGGTGATGCCGACGAGGTGCTCCGGATGGTCCGAGACCGGCAGGCAGAGATCGGATTCCGGGACCTGATACCTGGGATGGTAGATCTAGAGTTGATCGCGAAGCCACTCGCAAAGGTGGACGTCGTGTTGGTTTCCCCGAGGGAATCAGATCTTCCCGTGGCTGTCTCGTGGGATGACGTGGTGACGCAGCCGTTGATCATGCCGCCAGCCGGCTCGGGACGGCGTGAGCTCATTGAAGACCAGATCCGACGGTCAGCGCGGGCCGCGCCACAAGTATCCCTGGTCATGGAGGACCGCGGGTCCTGGGTCGCGGCAGCCCAGGCCGGGATGGGCTCGTTCCTCTCTTATCGGTGTGTTGTGGACGGCCTCGAAGGCCTTGAAATCAGACCGTTCGATCCTCCCCAGACTGTGGTTGTCGGTTTTGTTTACCGAGCAGGTCCCATCTCGCGACCTGCAGCGCAGCTCATGGATCTCGCGGAGACATCCATGAACCTGCTTACGTAGGTCTGGTTCTGAGCAATCCCCGACTGCGCGCTACGTGTGTAAGGCAGAGACCGGATAGCCGCCAGTTCAATCACGATCACGGTCATTCCAGTCGCTGTCGAGGACTCATGGCTCTCCTCTGCGTCCCAGACGACGGCCTGCACAGCTTGAATCGGATGAACAGCGCCGTCTGCGCCGCTGACGTGTCTCCGCCCGTCGATGACGCAGAACATCTGTGGGATGGGAGCGGGGTGTCGGCCCAAGACGCCACCGGGTTCGAGGTGGATACACCCAACCGGTGCGTGGCGCCCACCGAGTCAGGTGAGCTGGCCAAAGAGCTCATCGCCGACGCCGTGGCGCGGCACCCCCGCCCGACAGCGGCACAAGCCGTCTTGATGCCGAGCAGCGGCTCGATCAGCGAGAAGCACTCATCGATCACCGCGCCGGCCCTCCTCGCTCTGCTGGTCCGTCTCCGGAGTGCTCTGCGCCAGCAGCTGCGCCAAGAGCTCCGATGCTTTTCCCTGGGCCTCGAGGGCGGTGCGGTGTCGAACCAGCTGGTCCTCGAGCTTGGCGTTGCGCCGGCGCAGCAACCCGAGCTCGCGCTCAGCCGCCGAGCGCTTCTTGCGGTGCTTGGGAGCCAGTCCCGACAGCGCACCGACCTCGCGGGCCCGCTGCCACTCGACGATGTGGCTCGAGTACAAGCCCTCTCGGCGCAACAACGCGCCTTTGCCCCCGTCCTCGGTGATCCGTTCGTACTCCTCCAAGATGGCCAGCTTGTAGTCGGCGCTGAACTGGCGCCGCTTGGGTCTCGCCGCCGGATTGTCTTCGGCCACGGCTCCATTCTGGGCGCGTGTCGTCACGGGTGCAGATGTCATGGTCATTTGGCCTACGTGTTCCTGACTCGCCCTGGTGGGATGGTGGGCTACTGCAGGTGTCTGACGTCAGCCTGACAGACAGGGCCCGGCCGCTTGGAGTGCGCTCCTTCCCGGCGTTCTGGGTCAGTCCCCGACCTACAAGATGGTCAGGGAAAGAGGACCGTCACGTCAATGGTTGACGACTACGAGCCAAAGGTTGAGTATGGCCCTAGAGAGGGCGTCCTCGGGTAGGGGGTTGTCATGGTTCGACGGTTGCTCGCCAGCATCTTTCTCGCGTGTTTCCCGCTTGTGATGATTCCGATCGCAGTCACTTCCATGGGTGCTCGAGCCGGTGCAGCCCCTCCAACCGCAGTCCAGCAGTGCAAGGATGGTGGCTGGCAGACGCTGACTGACGCATCCGGGCAGCCATTTAGGAACCAAGGACAGTGCATCAGCTATTTCATCCATCACCCGATCGGCCTCGCCGACCTGGCCGGTTCGTTCTCCGGCACGACGTTGTTCACACTCGGGACGGGTGGTTGCGTCTTCGTAGAGCAGGTCTTCGACGCCACATATCCAGGGAGTTCTGCCGTGGGATCGGTGACGCTTCACCTGGATGGATGTGTCCCCTTAGGCCCTCCATTCACCTACACCGGGACATTTATCTTCACGACGAGCGTTGGCACCCTTGTAGGCAATGCGGCGGGAACCGCCAATGACCTGACCGGCCCACCTCCCTTCGTCTTCGATCTGACGCTGACCGTTCTGTCAGGAACTGGCGCCTTCGCAGGAACGACGGGCACGATCAATGTGAATATTCAGGGGTTAGGCGGCACAAATCCGTCTCCGGTGACCGGGTCAGTTACGGTGCCGTAGGCGAGTCTGTATCCAGTGGATGGCTGGCGCCGTCCGCCCGGCCATGTTTCCGCCACGCGATTCGATATTTTCCTGAAGCCGAAACGGCTTGTCCGCCCTTCAATCGGGGTATCCCATATGTGCCTTGCGACCCCCTGAAGTCATCCAGGACGGGCCAGCCGGCCCGGCCACCTTCATTGTGGGGCTTTAGATCACCCGGCCCGTCAAGGGCGCGCTGCGGGACTCTGGGCTGCGCTTCGTTCCTCGCTCGCCTTCGGCGACCCTTGACCGACCTGGCGTCACAAACATTTCTTCCCCGCGTTTTCCCCGCGCGGCATCCAAGAACCGGGTGATTCAGCGGTCACCAGTGGTAAGTAGGAATCCGTTTCCGAACTGGATGGATGGCAATTCTCCCTCTTCACGCCGATCGTCCGATAACGACCCCGAAGCGCCTGGCAGTCAAGAGGTTCGTGGGTTCAAGTCACCATCGCCTCCTCAGACCATCGCCTCCACTCAGCTCAGACCATGCCTCCACTCACTCACTCAGACCATCGCCTCCACTCAGACCTTCACCTCCACCACCACCTCAGACCATCGCCTCCACAACTCTCCCCTGATGGAGCGCAGATTTGTCGGCTCATCGGATTCTCGCGGGGTCACGCCCCTGAGCGGGATCACCTGGAGCGCGACGAAGTTGATTCAAGCTTGAGGCGTGACCCAACAACCAAGAAGCATCTTCGTTCTTCCGACCATAGCGAGATACCCGAAGCCCTTGTCGGCCTGAACGACATGGTGGCCCTGCACTACGAGCGACGCGGACCCGACATCGAGCTGGCCCGTCGAACAGCTGATCAGAGATCCAGTGAGCTGCCCATCGTGTGCCGGGGAGGCCCGGGTCAAGGAACGTCCGGTGGTGCAGTACGTCGACTTTGCCGTCTATGGGACACCCATGTCACTGGCCTGGAAGAAGCACCGGATGCGCTGTGTGAAGAGCGCTGCCACAAAGCCACCTGGGTGCTCTCCGATCACCGATGCGTACGGAACATCCCGTGCATGCACAACCTGATCGGCGGATACTGACTTACGAGTAAGTGGCGGGTACTGACTCATAAGTAACTGGCGGATACTGACTCACAGGTAACTGAGCAGCTGTGCGGTGAATCGCCGCCGCTCGGGAATGCGGGTTTGCCGCGTCTGTTGTCCCGGGGTACGGAGACGGGCAAGGCTCGTTTTATGACAGGACGAGAACTCAGGGAAGTCGCACCAAGTCAGAAGCGCTGGCGGCACATCGGTGGGCTCGACGGGATCCGCGCCATGTCCGTGTTGGCGATCATCGCGTTCCACTCTGGATTGAGCTGGATACCAGGTGGCTACTACGGCGTCGACGCGTTCTTCGTGCTTTCGGGCTTCCTCATCACCACGTTGCTCCTCGGAGAGTGGGGCGGCTCCGGGACGATTGGCCTTCAGAAGTTCTGGGCGCGCCGAGCCAGGCGTCTTCTGCCAGCGCTGTTCTTGTTGGTCATCGTGATCGGAATCGTGATGGTGACGTTCCCCGGCGTCTTCGCGACGCACGACGCGGTCCCGAGCGCTGTTGCGGCGATCTTCTACGGCTCCAACTGGCACCTGATCCAAAACGGGGTGCCCTACTTCTCGCTCTCGAGTCAGCCGTCGCCTTGGGTCCACACCTGGTCACTTGCAATTGAGGAGCAGTTCTATCTGTTGTGGCCCATCATCGTCCTCGCCGTGCTCACCGTGGGAGCGGCACGGGCAGGCTCGGGTCCGATACGGAGAAAACGACTCCGGAACTTTCCCGGTATGCGGACGCCGATCCATGCCCACCGCGGCAATCGGCGGGGCCTGCGCGTGCTCTTTGCCTTGGCGTGCCTTGGCACACTGGCGTCGGCCGCACTCATGGCGCGCCTCGCACCCCGTGGCTACGACGCCCGCGCCTATTACGGGACGGATACGCGCGCCCAGGCGCTTCTCGTCGGAGCTGCCATCGCGACGGCACTCACACTGTGGGGTCGGGCGAACCCGGGGCCCACAGGTCGGCGGCTTGCGTCGATCATCGCAGTCGCCGGCGTGGTGGGAACCGCCGTCCTGTGGGCGACCACGGCCGAGACATCGACCTTCGCATTCCGGGGCGGCTTCCTTGCGGCAAGCGTGGCAGCCGGCGCGGTGGTGCTCGGGTGTGCACTCGCACCTCGATCTGTTGTGGTGCGAGTGTTGGAGCTGCCCCCGCTGCCGCAGTTAGGCCGCATCTCCTACGGGATCTACCTCTGGTATTGGCCGGTGCTGCTCGTCACCACCGACAGCAGACTCCATTGGGGTGCCTATCAGCTGTTCGCGCTCCGGGTGGTGGTGACGGTGGCGATCGCCGCCGTGAGCTACGAACTTGTGGAGAAGCCGCTCCGCTATGGCGCGTTGCGGCGCTGGCGCATGATCACCGTTGCTCCCGTCGGTGCCGCGGTGGCCGTGGGCGCCGTGCTTGCCAGCACACTGGTGCCGGTCGGGGCGACGGCGCTCGAAGGGCAACAATTGCACTCGCCCGTCCCGGCTCGTGCGGCGGCGGCCACTACGCAGTCAGCCTCCGATCACCTAGTTGTGACGAAATCCACGACCGCAACCACAACCTCTGGCCAGTCGTCCGCGGGTCCCGCTGCCACGTCCGTTCCCGATCCGGGCGCACAGCACCCCTCGACCCGAAAACTCGTCAAGGTCCTCTTGGTGGGCGACTCCCTTGCAGGCTCGCTCGGTGTGGGCCTGGCGGCCGAGGCGCGGCAGTACGACGTCCAGGTCGTCAACGAGGGATCACCGTCGTGCTCCGTGTCGATGCAGGGTCAGATCCAGGTGCTCTGGTACACCGTGGCGCCAGCGCCGCCGTGCGACGTCGCGGGCAACCCCGACTCAGTGTTCACGACGTGGCTCCAATGGGTCGACGCCTACAACCCCGACGTGGTCGTCTACCTCGCCCGCGGCGAGACGTTCAACCAGCAGGTCGGCGGTACGTGGCAAAACCTCGGCGAACCCGCCTTCGACAGCTACGTGAGCAGCCGCTTCAGCCAGGCGGCACAGGTCCTTGGCTCCAAGGGGGCCGCCGTGGTGTTCTTGACCGTTCCCTATTTCGACAGCGGGGTCTCGGGGTCTGGCGCACCGTGGCCGGAAGACAACCCTCTCCGGGTGCTGACCGATAATTCAATCATGCGGAGCGTCGCGACCGCCTCGGGCGGGACGGTGGACGTGTTCGATCTCAACGCAGCCGTCTCTCCGGGAGGCCATTACTCGCCCACCGTGGGAGCCTTCAATGTGCGCTGTGGCGACGGGGCTCACTTTTCCCAATCCGGGGGCATCTTCGTCGGCATGCAGCTGGCGCCTGAACTCGCCGGCTTGGGCCAGCCCCATGCGCTGGCATCACCCGCGGGCGCCTGGAACGGACCACTGCCCCCGTCGACACCACCCTGGTATGTGAGCCTTCCCTGTCACTAATCCTGGACCACTAGTCCTGACATCCGCCCTCAGGTGCGCTCGACCGTTAGATACGTCATGGAGGTCCCCTCCCTCAGGACAGGCTATTGAGGCCGGCCCGGCGGATGACGGTGCCCTAGGGACCAGGGTCACGGACCGAGGTGCCCCATGTGGGGCCCCATCCATCAAGATCACTACCGAACGCGACGTCAATGGAGGTCCTCCCTCTCGGCACACAATATGGCGGTCCCCCGCTCGGGCGCAGTCCACGGAGAACCACTGCCGGAGACCAAGGAACGACGAGCCATGTAAGAGAACCGGACCCGGAGGTCCTGTAAGAGCGACAAGGATGCAACCGCAATCCGGCGTCCGTGAACCCGACAAGAAGTGAAGGACGAAGTTTTGGGCGCGACATCACGCAGGTCCCCGTGTGGGACGAGCGTCATGCAGGTCACTGACGGGTCATGTCTACGGTCGACACCGAAGACTGCTTACCTTCATCGAGGGAACCTCATGCTGTTCAAGTGCCTCAGGGCCCCGTTGACCCATTCCTCCTTCTGAGCGTCTCAGACGTGAAGACAGCGTGCTCTCAGCGCCTTTTGCTTGGAGTGCCGCGAAATCAGTAACAGGGAGCGCGATGAGACCTCGGCATCGAGGTATCAGCGACGATGTCAACGAATCTCGACACATCGAGCCCAAAGTGGACCTCATTAGACCCCGCTACGCGTCCGGTAGTAAGTGCGCACGACACCACTGCAAACATCTCTAGAGCCAACTGCACCCAACGATTGGAACCGGCCTGGCAGTCAACAGGTTCGTGGGCTCAAGTCCCATTGCCTCCACCATCCATCGCCCCCACGATCTCGATTACTGACTTAGAGGATGAACGGCTCAACCCACACAGTCCCGTCTTGATCGGTTAGCGCGTAGCGCCCCAACAATGAGAGCCCCGACCAGCCCGACCACCGCGAGGGCAGCCAACAAAAGTCCCACACTGAAGGCAGTTGGCCAATACGTTAGGACGATGGTGTGATGCCCGGGAGGCACGATCGTCTGGAACATGATCTTGTCGAACGGCGCTAGCGCTAACGGCCTCCCGTCGATAGCGGCATGCCAACCGGGGACGTCAGTCACCCGGATGCGTAGTAGCTCGCGGGTCGATTCATGGGTCGTTATCCTCCAGGCGCCGGGATACGGCTGGGTCGCGGAAACAGGACGATCCCGTGCATTCGTCCCCGGCATGGTGCCGTCCGGCCCCAGCCCACTCAAAGTGGCGACGGCCGCTCCCGGTACCCGATAAAGATCGAAGTCTCCAAATGTACCGTCGAAGACGGTGTCCGACGGTCCGGCAACGCCGTGCTGAGTCACGACGAATGTCACTCCGAAGAGTCGGGCAAGACTAGCGCTCGTGATCGCTGGACAGAAGGTTGTGCCGGGTTCGAACAGATTGCTGGGGCGTGCACTAGCGCCGGAGGCAGCTTGCCATACGGTGAAGTATGAACTCGGCAACATCGGGTCATAAGCCGGCAGCTCCCGTAGGTGCAGCACGTTGTTCAATTCCGGGGTGACGGGGAGTTCATTGAAACAGGAATTGGTGCCAAATCCAACCAAAGCTGTTCGAACCTTGCTCGCCAGTGCTCTGTCCGTTGGCGTTATCTGAATGTTGGAATTCGTCACGAAGCTGGGACCTGCGGCGACTAACAAGAAGATGGTCTCGCAGGCCAGCAGTAGAACCACCGCCCACCAGCCTCGCCCGAGCCGGGCCGAGACTGCGCTTGAAATTGTCGAATGTGTCGTGCGGGATTGGTCCGGAGGTTTCGTCGGCCGGCCAAGAGCTCGACGGCGCAGGAGCGCGGCACCAAGTAAGAAGCCAACTACCACGCTTAGCGCGATCCAGAGAAACATCTGCGTCCGAAAAACGGACCGATTGGGCGCCAACTCCAACGCCCAAGCGCTTAGAATCAAGAGCGTTGCGCCAGTGAATACTCCGACTAGGAGTTCTGGAAAGCCGCGCTGGTAGGGACGCCTCGCCAAGTGGTCCATACCTACACCAGCAAGCATGGCAAGACCGAAGCAGAAGGGCACCGTGAGCCTGGTCCATTGGACACTGCCGCCCTCCGGAAGGCGTTCCAACCATGTGTAGGAGACGGGAAGAAATGTGAGGCAGCCGAGCACAACCGACATGGTCGCTAGTGCGGACACCTCCTCCTTCCGCCAAAGGACGATTGCGCCAACGAAAGCCATGACGATCCCGATAAGTCCGACGTGAAAGGGACTAAAGGCCTGTGGCCCAAGCCCCGCGAAAATAGTGTTCAAGGCGGCTTCTGGCGTCAGAACTCCGCCTCGTACGGATCCCGTGTGTGTCGACGCAACAGCGAGTTGCACTCCTGGGAGCAAGAGTGGTGCGCTCAGAGCAACTCCGCACGCGATCGAGACAGAAAGAGCGCCTGTGGACCGCAATTGCGTTCGGAGACCCCGCTTCACGGCGCCGATGGCCAACAGCGCGACAATGTAGATCGTCGTGGCTAACGCCACCACCCCAAGCATGTCGAGCTGTCCTGAGTACACCGTCTGCGCGACGATGACCGCAAGGAAAGCGACCGACCAGATTCGATGAGCCCCACCGCGTACGACGAGGACAATGCCGGCAAATAGCCAGCCGAGCCATGAGGACACTCCCGCAACTGGCCAAGCGAGGACCGCGACAAATGAACCCGAGAGCACGAAGGTCGTTCCGGCCATAGCCGATCCAAGCACCCCCAATCGGAGCACGCGTCCGAAGACGTAGGCACCCGTACCGGCGATCACTGCGCTAAGCATCACGGTGGTGGTGTAAGCCCATTGTTGCGGCAACAGGTATCCGACAATGCTCGTAATGCTGAATGGTGCCGATTGCCAATTGAATGCCAAGGGCAGCCCAAGCGCGCTGTACGGGTTCCAAAGTGGAATGTGGCCTTGATGAACTTGTGACCATGCCAGCGTCGACCACGGGACAAGTTCTGTGTTTTGATCCCAAGTGAAATCGGGATAGACGCCGTGGATGACGTGCGGCAACAAGAGTATGAAAACGACAGCGACGACCCAGAGGACACCCACGAGGTCCGGAACGAGCGCGCGCCAGCGGACATTTGACGTGGACTGTCGGAAGACACCTCCCTCTCGCATGTTGGAGCGATGGAACATTCTCGTGCCCGGTAGTGCGATTTTCGTCAGGTCGTCATCGGTGAGCACGATTCTGCGTTTCGTTCTCAATTCAAACCTGACTTCGGCGCACTAGCCGTGACATCGGGACCGTTGGGAGAAATTCGGAGGCAAAGGGTTGCGACGCGCACATCACGTTTGCCTGCCGGACCGCAGTTTCTTTCCTCCCTTTTGGATGAGTTCGCGTCATTGCCGAGCGCCCGCAGTGTCGCTATTTGAAAGCTCCAGCTGGACGAGCTGCAGCAGGCCCGCTTTGGATGGGGGTCGAGGTGCGAACCCCATCAATTGCCACTCTCCCGTTACTAAGAGCGCGGTGAATGTCGAACGCGATGACAATTCCTCCGGAGAGAGCGAGCCTAGATTGGCCGAGATATCACAGGCGACGTCACGATTAACTGCATTGTGCTTCGCCGAATTCGTCCGGCGCGGTGCGCCGGTGAGCGAGAACATGAGGATGAACCAGACCAAGAGGGTCCGGAGGAGAGGCACCTCACGTTCGACACAGTGGGAATGGAACACGATGTTCGCCTTACTCGGATCCCGAAGTGTATAGGAGCTATTCACTTGCCCTGGTGGGTGGCCGTGGTTGGGTCCCTCAGCTTTATGTACTTCTTCAATACTCTCGGGCGAGGCTAGATTTGCATGGATCGTTTGCCCAAAGCGAGGTGTCGAGAGCCGGTGGCCTCGGGATGAACGACGCCTCCAGGGTCCGCAGCACCGGAGACGGCTTCATACGTTCCTTCGTGCCGCGGAGGGAGCAGGACCTGGTGGCGTCACGTGCGCGTCCTCTCTTACGCCGCGTCCGATAGCAGCGCGTCGGGCACCGCGGACGGCGCGACGATTCGCTATTTCGGGCAGGGCGTGGCCTGCTCTGCGGCAAAAGAGACGCCGACGAGAGGCGCATCGAGCGTCTGTGATCACTCCTGAAGATGGCTGACCCCGATGCTGAGGTGGCCATTTTGTTACCTGATGAAAAGAGCGTTTGCGCGACTTCTTTCGAACGCGAGATCCCGACGAGGCCAGAACCATCCTCGACGAGCTCGTTCGGCACTGCCGCAAGCGGGGCCATGCCACCAGAGGTCCAACGGCTTGGACGGACGCTGCACGCAGTTCGACAAGATCGCCAATTTCCGTCTGGCCCGCATGTCTGGCACCTTGAATCTGGCGGGTCGACACGCACCGGAACTCCTTGATCTGGGGCATGCTTTGGGCCGCCCATGACCGCCTTGAAGCTTTCGTATGCAGCCCGAACTGATGACGGCATCAACTCGGAGGGCGGACGACTAGATCTCATTCCACGGGACTGGTTCGACTGGATTGTCTTTGTCCTGTTTGCCGGACTCTCAGTATGGCTTTTGTGCCTCCTTGCGTCCAAGAGCGGTCCTAACCACATTTGGACTGGAACTGATGGACCTTACATCGGTGACCAGATGCAGTATCTGGGCTGGATCCAAGCCGCGGGACACCATGTTCTCATCGGAGACCCCTTCGACACCTCGCCGCAGAACGGTGTTTTCCTTAACCCGTTCCTTTTGGTCTCAGGCGTCCTGACTCGGTTCGGCTTGTCTGCCGCCGCGTCGTATCTCGTTTGGAAACCGATCGCGGTCTTGATGTTCTTTGGAGCGGTGCACGGGTATGTGAACCGCCTTCTCCGCGGCACTGCCCAACGCCGGAGCGCCCTCGTTCTCGCTCTCTTCTTCTTATCGCCCGTCCTAACCTTCATCGGCCATGTGACCGCGCTGACAGCAGTCGACCGCTATTTCGTTCCAACCGCGAGCAACGAGATGTGGCCGATCATCTATCTGTGGGGCTATCCCTTGACGGCGATCGCTATCGCGTGCATGTGCCTGTGTTTCCTGTACTACGAGCGCGACCGTTGCGCCGACAAGGTTCGCCTCGTTTCCCCGGTGCTCGGACTTATCTGCGCCTGGCTTCAACCCTGGCAAGGAGCGACTGTGCTGGGAGTACTCGTTCTCTCGGAAATGGTCACATGGCTTCGCAATGGAAGTCTGCGGCTCCGATTGCTCATTACGACCGGTGGATGCACGGCGGTGCCCTTGGTGTACTTCTGGGCACTCGGGCGTTTCGACCCCGCGTGGAAGGCAGGCAACAATGCGGATCAATTTCGTCATACCGCTTTTGTCGGTCGTGATCGCTATCGCCCCATTGGCCGTTCCCGCTCTCCTCGCGTATCGCCTGCCGGTCCCCCATTTTCAATCGATCGTCGTTCGCTTTTGGCCGGTCGTGGCTCTTATTGAGTTTCAATTGATCAACTGGACCAAGGTGGGAACCTACGGACCGCACGCCCTTCAAGGTCTGAGCGTGCCCCTCGCAGTTCTTGCGGTCGCCGGTGTGGCCAGCCTGGGGGTTTCCTCGATTCAGCGCTCTCTGCGACCTGTGGTGGCCACGTTTCTCGTACTGCTCATCGTTCTTCCTGCGGGGCTGCAATCGCTCAACGACAAGCGCCATTTTGGTACGTCATTCGGCTACATAGCCGAGCCATATTTCATCACTAAGGGCGAACAGGATGCCCTCGACTACCTCAAGAACGACACCGAACCAGGATCAGTCCTCGCCCCCATCTACATCGGCCAAATCGTGCCTGGAGAAGCAGACCGAAGCACCTGGGTCGGAATCTACACATGGACGCCCAATTATCAGCGGCGGGTGAATCTTGCGAACGCCCTTTTCTCGGGCAAGTTGAGCGCAGCCCAGGCGACCCGGCTGATCGAGTCGACTGGTGCCAGGTTCCTGCTCTCTGATTGCAAACAGAATGCGGATTTAGGCAACCTCGCCGCGGTGCTCGACGTGCGTGCCACCAAACATTTCCGCTGTGCCACGGTATATCGGGTAGCGAACGTTGCCCGCCATTAATCGTTGGTACACACCTTATTTTGTAAGGTGTTGTCCCGTGCCGGTATGGGGGCTCCCCCTTTCGTCTCGCAATGCGGGCGGTCGATGTAGTCGGCCATGGCTTGCCAACTCGAGCTCGTCCGCCACTCTTGGCGATCGACGACCCGCGTGGCGATCCACGAGTTCGATCTGCGTGGAACCCCGAACGACCTAATCGGGTCGTTGTCACAGCAGTCGCCGAGCGTGCCCATAGAACTGATGAGACCAAGCCGTCGGACGTTCTCGGTGTACGACCTCCAGAGGTGTACTGGCCGTGATCCGAATGGATGACCGTTCGGGTACCGTCGATCTCGAGCCGCTGGCCTTGGTCGGCGCGTCGTTGATCAAGGCAGCCTCACAACGTTGGTCGATGACCCACCTGACCACCTCGCGTGAGTGTCGCTTGGAGGGCGTAACGCTTATCGTCAGCCGAGGGCGAGCAGACTTGGTACCGCAGCTGAGTATCCCGGCTCGGTAGCGAGACGTCCTCCTGCCCCTGATGTTCGGGTTTACGACTCCGAACGTTGGACCACCTCGCGATCAGCCCACAACCGGTCGCGAGAGTCATCTTGAGCCATCTAGCGCATACCGGAGTGCAGAGTCTGGGCAAGCCGTTGTCACAGCCCTCCATCGCAACGATCATTGATGCGGCACAGCATCCTTTCGGCGCTTTCCGACTGTCGGATTCCGCCATCCACGGCTCCCTTCAGAACTGCCCGATAGCCTCCCGGGCCATGTCCGCAGACGATCTGGCTGCATCGCTCCTCTCTATGGTCTTCGACGCCGATCCCCTCTCCGGGTCGATGTACGGCTTTCCCGGATATGACGATCGGCTCCCCGATCTGAGTGCCGACGCCGAGGAACGCATCGCCGACGCGCTCGACTCCATCGCTCAGCAGGCCGAAGACCATCCGTACCAAGGCTTGTCCGAGACGGAGCATCAGACGCTCGACTTCGTCCGCGTCCTGGCCCGTGGCATGGCCGACGCCGCCCGGGTGCCCCTGACCGAGTTCACGATCTGTGACACCTTCGTCGCGCCCGTCCCTGGCGTCCTCACGAGCTTGCCCAAACTTCCGCTGGACAATGAGGAGCGCCGGAACGGCTACCTCGCTCGCCTCGGCGGCCTGCCCGCGCTGCTCTCCGACGCCGGCGAGCGCCACCAATCGGGTGGCCGCGCCGGGCGGACCGCAGTGGCCCGGCTGGTCCAGTCCGCCGTCGCACAGCTCGACCTCCTGTTGTCCGAGCCCGACCTCGGTGGGGTCGGCCGCGTCGAAATCGAGGACGACGACTTCCGGCGGTCGGTCGCAGAGACCATCGAGCACGATGTCCGCCCCGCCCTCGCTGGTTACCGAGACACCTTGCGGACTGACGTCCTCCCCCTTGCTCGTGACGACGACCATCCCGGGATCTGCTTCCTCCCCGAAGGCGAAGCCATGTATCGGGCGATGACACGACTTCATACCTCGACGGCCTACACACCCGACGAGCTCCACGCGATGGGCCGCGAGATCATCGACCAGGTGCGCGCCGAGCTCATCGAGACGGGCTCCCGCCTCTGGCAGACGAGCGATCCAGCAGAAATCTTCGGTCACCTCTGCGACGACCCCGATCTGCGCTACAGCAGTCGGGAAGAGATGCTCGAGCACGCACGGCGAGTCGTTGCCGCTGCCGAGACTGAGGCGCCGAACTGGTTCGCCACGACCCCTGACCAACCGTGCACCGTCGAGCCGGTGCCCGAGGCAGAAGAGGCCGGGATGGCTGCCGCGTACTACATGCCCGGTGCGATCGACGGCTCCCGCCAGGGGACCTACTACCTCAACACCTCAAAGCCGCAGGAGCGGCACCGTTACACCGCCGAGGACATCGCGTTCCACGAAGCCGTGCCAGGCCACCATTTCCAACTGACGATCGCCATGGAGGCGACCGAGCTCCCGCTGGCACGCCGCGTGCTGCACGACACGGCCTGTGCGGAGGGCTGGGGGCTCTACAGCGAACGGCTCGCCGACGAGATGGGCCTGTACGGCGACGACGTCGCCCGGATGGGCCTTTATGCGGCCGACTCGTGGCGTGCCAGCCGCCTCGTCGTCGACACCGGGCTGCACGCGCTCGGGTGGAGCCGTCAACAGGCGGTCGACTGGATCGCTTCCAACACGCCGATGCCTCGCATCGAAGTGGAGACGGAGGTCGATCGCTACATCTCGTACCCGGGGCAGGCGTTGGCCTACATGGTCGGCAAGCGAGAGATCGTACGGCTACGCGCGCTCGCTGCCGAGCGGCTCGCGACGTCCTTCGACCTCAGGCAATTCCACGATCTCTTGCTCAGCGTCGGGATGCTCCCGCTCCCCGCTTTGGCCAGGACCGTGGAGCGCTGGATCGAGCGCACCACTCCGTAGTTCGCGATCCGTTGTGCCGCCCCCGTCCGCCGCTCAGAGTCCCAACGTCGAGGGCTGGCTGCGGATCAACTCGGCGACGGTGTCGACCCAGCGCCGCGGCGTCCACCCGTCGACCTCGGGGCGCGCCGCCAGCTCGAGCTCGAGGGGCCGCAGCACCGTCGACTGGAACTTCTCGAGCGTGAAGTCCTCGCACGCGAGGTCCAGTACTTGGTAGGCGAGGTACGAGCGGGCGATGCGCCAGCTGCGTCCCGTCCACCGAGGCTTCGAGGCCCGGTAGACGCTGTTGTGAATCCGGCTCTCGGTGCCGTGTGCCAACAGGTTCGTCCAGGTCCAGACGGGCACCGCGGTTCCCTGCTCCTCCCAGAACTCCGCCAGCGTGCCGTTCAGATACGCCTCGCACTCCAGGCCGAGGACGCTGCCCGGATGGTCCCGCCACAACTCCCCCATTGTTTCCTCCACTGCGCCACCTTTCCGGGTTCCCGACGCGACCGCTCACCCTCATTGTGCTCGATGGTGCTCGGACCCCTCCAGGGGCGAAGGCCCATATCTTCTTCGGATCAGCGCGATTCGCCGCGTGCTCATGCCGGTAGCTGTACGTCCCGGCGCGCGGACCGCGACGCCAGGACGACCGCGAAGAGGCTGACCGCGAGCACGTGGACCGCGGTGCACCACAGGCAGATGGCCCCTATCCGGAAGAGCTCGACGTAGACCAGGTAGAGCACAGCCAGCGCCCCGAGAGAGGCGGCGGCCGTCCGCGCTCGGTCGAGCGCCACCGACCCCGTTCGCCAGGCCCAGGGCGAGTTCAGGCCCACCATGACCAGCGACCACGCAAGCCCGAGGACGGCCACGGGGACGCCGAGAAGCACCGACCATGAGCTGGTCGTGACCAGCGTGCAGTTGACGACGCCCTTGTCCGGGCACGCCAGGGCTGCCGGGTAGCCGTAGTGCGTCACGGTGAGATACGTCGCCACGGCGGTCGCCCCGAGCGAGAGTGCCAACGCCGCGAGATGCAGCCAGCGCGGTGCCTCTGCCGCTTCGGTCGTGCGGGTCATCGCGTCACGCTCCGAGCGATCTGGCGATGGACGCGATGACCGGTGAGCTCGCAACGCTGCTGGGCTGCAGGCCCGTCACCTGGGTGATGGCGGCTGTGATCTCGTTGGCGGTGCCGTCGATGGCCTGTGCCACGGGACTCTTCGGGTTAGCGAGCCGGGCGGCGATCTGTGCCTGCGACAGGCCCGCCAGGACCTGTGGCGAATAGCTCGCCCCGATCACGACGTACTTGTTTCCGATATCGAGGAAGGGGATGTTCCCCTGCGGGTCGGAGCGCATCAGCAGGTTGGCCTCCGCCGCCGTCGGCTGCTGCAAGGTGGCGTAGGAGCTTCCTACCGCCTGGTTCGTCGCCTCCTCGACCGGTTCGAAGTCCAGATATGGGCTCGAGTACTTCGACCCGTAGAAGGAAAGGGTCTGCGTGTCGGGGTAGACGTCGTTGCTCGCCGAGTGCGTCGCCGACAGGTTCGAGAACGTCCCGAAACGTGACAGAGCGACTGCGATCCCCCACCGCTCGGCGGCGCAGTACGGGCAGTACTCGGCGCCAATGTAAGTGACGACCGGCTTACCGTCGGCGGCGCGTGGGATCGAGCTGTTGCCAGTGCGGCTCGGAGCGACGACGGACGACGGGCTCCCCACACTGTCGAGAGCGGCCGCGGGCACGTTGAGCGCCCCGACGACGCCCGGCGCCAGGGCGGTGGTGCCCGGGCCGGCGGCCGAGGCAGTGCTCCCGGCTCCCAGCCCCGATGCCGCCTGGGCCGATGCCGTCGAACCGCCCGTCACCTTGACGATCACCATCGTCCCGATGACGACCAGGATCAGCACGACGGGCACGAGCGCCGACATCACGGGATGCCTCGAACGGAATCCCTTCGACCCGGCGACTGGTGGCTTCGCGGCGACCGTGCGCGTGCGGTTGGCTCCTGCCGGCTTGCGGTTCCTCGGGCTGGTGGAAGCAGTCGATGGGGTGGTCGTGCCCCGGCGCGCCGACTGGACGCGTCGATTCGTTGACTTGGACATTCTTTTCTCGTTCTCCTGAAATTGGCCGAGCCGGCGGATGCCTGGTTCGGAAGCTCCTCGAGAGGCACGCTTCGGCGGCCTCCGCTTTCCTGATCGACGGGCGTCGGACGACCCCGCGGGAGGGATCGCCGTCCCGGACGCCGCGAAGCGGCGCGGAGCTAGGAGAACTCGGGCGGACGGAACAGCGGGTCCGGCGCGCCGGCCGGCAGCGGCTCGGCCTGGACCCGGCGCCGGCGCCGGCGCGCCGCGGCAATCGCAACGAGCGCCAGCCCGCAGAGCACAGCCGCCAAGGCGACCGTGGGCGTCGGCGCCGACCCAATCGGGCTGCCCTTGCCGCACGTGGCGTCGATGCAGTTCGAGGGCGCCATGACCGGCGCCTCCGCCACCTGCACCATTTCCCTCGTCGCGCTCTGCGCATCCAACAGCGCGCCGTGTGGCAGCAAGCCACCGACGATTACGGCGGCGATAACGGCCGCCAGCGCGACACGCCATCTCGCGGGCACGAAAACAGAGTACAAGTGCCGTGATAAACGCCAGTTAAGAATCGGCGCTACCGGGCCTCAATCGGGCGCACCAGGGTCGCCCGAGCAATGTGGCTTACTCGCTGTCCCCCAGCGAGACACCTTCGCGCAGGACGTGCGCCGAGCGACCGTCGCCGACAGGGATGCGCTCGAAGCGCGACTCGATGCGGAAGTGCCACACCGTGTACCACGTGGCGAAGGCGCCGGCGAACAAGGCGATCGACCCGATGATCAACGTCAGCGTTGCCATTTGGACCTTTCCTGTGACCGCCCCCTCTTGGCCTGCCACATCCGTTGCCTCAAGTGTCCGTCGCTTTCAATCCCCGGAATAGGGACAAAAGTCCCTGAATCCCGCAAAAGGACTTTCGACATCTCTGGGGCCGCACTTAAGTGCCGAAGCCGGCGAGACCGTGGCCTGGCCGTCCTGCTGGGCCATGATCGCCCCCTCCACGACCTGCTGGTCCGTCGGGTCCATGGTGAGCGGTCCGCCGAGAACCTGGACCTGCCAGACGTGCTGCATCTCGGGCGTCATGAGCGGGTTCTCACCGAAGGGGCAGATGTCGTTCGTCTGGAAGCCCGAGATCAGTCCGCTGGGCCCTCCGGTGCGCAGGTTGGTGTGCGCAGGTCACTGCGTGAGGCAGCCGCCGGCATCGGACCTGGGTCTCCCGCGACGGCATCAGGTACATCGCCGCCACCAGACCGGACCGGACGGCGTGAAGGCCTAGACCAGCGACTGCACGTGCTCCGGGTCGAGGACGTTACCGCAGCGCATGTACGACCAGTCCAGGTAGCGCACCACCGGATAGCGCGTATCGGTGATCGGTACGTACCCGGCTGCGGTCGCGGCACTTAGATCCTTGTACTTCGGCACGGCCGCGCTCGTCGATTGCACGAGTCCCCTGGGCGCGTCCGTCTGCGCACCGGTCGGTGCTGTCGTGCAATTCCGGCGTCTGCATGGCGTGACCCTCCTCCGTGTCGTTGTACACGGTGGTCAATCCGTCATAGTGCGTCCGCCCCTGCCCGGTCGCCGGAGGCCCGTCCGGCCCAGTACACGACCGCTTGCAACAGCCCGAGGTACACGGCCAACACGATGACCAGGATCACGAGGTCCCAGCCAGTGACGTTGCCACCCAACAACAGCACCAACGCTGCGATCACCACGCCGAGGATCCGGAGGCCCTTGACGTGTTCGGTAATCCACGCGCCCGTCTTCCGTGCCCCCTGAGAACCGGACACGCCCCGACCTGCGGCCGACGTCACCGCACGCCCCTGGCCGACCAGCCAGCGGGCTGCCGCTGCGGTCCTCGTGCGGATCCACACCGCGTAGCGCGCCGGACCCGCCACCCAGGCGCCGATCGCGACGAGGACGCAGCCCAACAGCGCCCAACGGAGGTCTGCCTTCAGGAACCGAATCAGTGTGTCCCACACCGCGGCGGCCACCCCGACGTCGAACCGGTGCGATGTGGCTTGATTCAGGAACGTCGTGCGCCCGTAGGCGAGTGCTCCCAAAAGCACCAGCGTGAAGAGGCCGATGCCCACTGCCAGGCGGAGCAGCGTCTTGCGCCGTTGGACCGCCACCACGACGCCCAACACCCCGAGCACGACCGCCACGACGGGCAGCGCCCACCCGAGTGTCACCAACGTGTTGAACAGACCCGAGAACTTTGACACCTGGGACTTCGACACGACGGTGAAGCCGAGCCCGCTTTGATTCGTCAGGATCGGCTTGATTGGGTTGAACAGCTTTACCCCGCGCGAATTCAGCTGGTCGATGAGCTGATTCAGCTGTGGCGTCAAATTCAGGACGACCTCGCCGTTCTTGAGCGCTTTGGTCAGTGGCGTTTGTTTTCCACTGAGGATGTCGATCACCGTCTGGTGCGATCTGCGGTTGAGTGCGTCGAAGAGCTTTCCGAACTGATCGCTCTGGAAGACATTCAAGGCGATGCCGTGCACGTAGGTTTTCACCTGCGCCACGATCGGCTGCACGATCGGCTTCGCCTTCGGTGGCAGCACGTCGGTGACCTTGTTCTGCACCACATGGGTCGAGAACAATTCGTCGGTCGCCTTCGTCGCCAGATGGTCGATGATCGCCTGGTTCCTCGCCAGCGGTGCCATGGTGGCGACGTATTGGTCGGTGTTGGTCACCGTGGTGATCGCCCACGCCGAGATCACCGAGATCGGAATCAGCAGCGACGCCAAGACCACCAGGACCCACGCGATGATCCCCCTCGTCCGACGTGCCCGCGGCCGCTTCTTGGGGGCGTCGTCCTCGGTCCTTGCCTTCACAGTTGCCCCTTGCACTGATTCTGATACCGGATCACTCATTCGCACACCAGATCTGCATCACACATTGCTTAGTGCATCGCTGAATCTAACGCTCAGGGCCAATCGGCACTTTTGCACTGCGGTTTCGCGGTGTATGACTATGGGATGGAGGGTCAGGTGCGAGCCGCTCGAGATCTGCGGATCATGGTGCTGAGCGCCATGAGCGCCGCCCTTGCGCCGCTCGTTCTGATGATCCTCTTGGTGATCCGCGGGCTCAAGCCTCGAGTGCGCTTCATCTTTCGCCACTGGAACGGTCGCCTCCAACGTGAGATCGCTCGCTGGAGCTGAGTAGCACACAGTCGTCCGCCGATAGTCGCCGTGGTTCCGAGAACCCTGGGCCTACGCTGCACCGTGTGCTCACCGGCCTCGCCCATACGGCGGTCTGCGTCCCCGACGTCGCGGCGGCCGTTGGCTGGTATTCAGAGGTCTTGGGTCTGCAGGTTCTGTCTCCGCCCTACACGATGCGGGGTGCTCAGATCGAGCACGATATGGGCGAGCTCGTCCCGCCCCCCGTGGTCGTCACTGCTGCGATCGTCGGATTCGCAACGGACGACCGCGTCATCGAACTGATCGAGTATCCGGCGGCCGGGATCGGTGCCTCCCGACCGGTCGACCCCACGGTCACGCAGGTCGGCATCACGCACGTCGGCATGGTCTGTGACGACCTCATTGCCACTCGGGCAGAGCTCGAGGGGCGAGGCGTCGTCTTCCTCACGAAGGGCATCGCGGACGTCGCCGGGCTCAAGACGACCTGGTGCCACGATCCATGGGGAACCGTCATCATCCTCATGGAGAAGCGAGACGCCGCAAGGCCCTATTGGGGCCAGATCCCGATGCCGCGCCCGGGGCAACCCGGGAACAACCCCTGAAACAAGGGCTTCTCGGGACCAGCCGGCACCGCCATGGCCCGAAACCGCAAAAATCGGCCGAAAATCTCGAAAAAGAAGTGCATTCTCCAGTGCGCGTCGGTCATGATGGCGCCCATGAACAAGCGAGAACTAGCCAGAGCTGTCGCAGTCCAGTCCGATGTCGAGTTGAAGACCGTGGTGTCGGTCCTCGAAGGCTTCACGGATGTCGTCACCGCCGTGGTGTCAAAGGGTGAGCCCGTTGCCATCACCGGCTTCGCCAAGTTCGTCAAGGTCGACCGACCCGCCCGGATGGGGCGCAACCCTGCCACGGGTGAGACGATCCGCATCAAGGCGTCGAAGAAGGCACGCATCACGCCGGTGAAGGCGTTCAAGGACGCGGTGCTGGCCCCAGCCAAGGCTCCGAAGCTCGCGAAGGGGGCGTTCCCGACCTCCGACGATGCGGTCAAGGGGGCGGGCAAGTCGGCAGCCGCTCCGGCCAAGGCCCCCGCCAAGAAGGCCGCGGCGCGCAAGGCACCGGCGCGCAAGACGACAGCACGTAAGACGACGGCACGTAAGACGACGGTGCGGAAGGCTTCGGCCCGAAAGACCGCCCGGAGGTAGTGGCGCCAGGCCGGGTTCCGCTCGGGGCCCGGCCGCCACAACCCGCTCGCATGAGCGAACCGGCCGAGCCGTTGGCCGCTCGGCCGCTCACCGATCCCCACCCGGATCGGTTGTCGCGGGATCACCCCGACTACGAGGCCATCGTGCGCGCCCACGCGGCAGCAATGGGGGAAGGCGCGGACACCTACGTCGACCCACCGTCCGGGTTGACCGTCCTCACGGCGGGCTACTTGGCTCGTCGCGGTTTTTGCTGTGATTCGGGCTGCCGGCACTGCCCATTCGTGACTTGAGGGGTCCGCGCACCTCGGCGGCTACCCCTATGCTCCTTGCGGTGCTCAGGCACGGAGCGGTCACGACATGAGCGACACCTCGCAAGGTCCACGATGGTGGTTGGCATCGGACGGGAAGTGGTATCCACCGGAGTTGTGGACCGGCCCTCCACTGACGGGCCCGACTTTCCCGCAAAACGCCCCCAGGGCCAACCCAGGACAAGCGGGCGCGCCGCCCTCATCGTCGACGGGTGCACCATACGGCGGCCAGATCGGCTACATCCCCTACGCGCCGTACGGAGCGGCAATCAAAAGGAACAACGGATTGGCTGTGGCGTCGCTGGTGTGCTCATGCGCGGGTTTCGTGCTGTTCGTTCCCGCCGTACTAGGAATCATTTTCGGGTTTGTTGCCCGCTCACAGATTCGGCGGTCAGGGGGCGCACAGGGCGGCGACGGATTCGCGATCGCAGGCATCATCGTGGGCTTCTCTTGGATCGCGCTCATCGTGATCTTGGTTGCCGTCAATGCGTCGAACAACAACGCCAGTGGCGTCGTCGACCTCGCACGCCTTTTGATCGTCGGCACCATCACCGCATAGGAGGAGGAACATGCAAGGACTGCTCTACGGTGTGCGACCCGAACGCTGGGCACCACCCGACGACACGAACAAACTGCTCGTAGGCCTCTCGCACACGCCCATGGTGTTGCAAGAGCTCGACCGTCCCACCGTCTACCGAGACGACTGGGCCGTGGCCAAGACCAGGCTCACCGGAATTTGCGGGTCCGACGCCAAGATGGTCTTCATGGACTTCGGCGACGACTATGGCGACAGCGCGCTGAACGGCTACTTCACGTTTCCCACCGTCTTCGGCCACGAGGTCGTGGCGGACGTCGTGGAGGTGGGCCCGGCGGTTTCCACGCTCGAGGTGGGTCAGCGGGTCGTCCTCAACCCGTGGCTCTCGTGCGGGCCCCGGGGCATCGACCCGCCCTGCGGGTCGTGCCTGGAGGGCGATTACAGCCTGTGCTGGAACTTCACCCGGGGACCGATCGCGGCCGGCATCCATACAGGAACCTCCAAAGACGCACCCGGCGGCTTCGCGGAGTACCTACCCGCCCACGAGACGATGCTCATTCCGGTACCCGACGGAGTCAGCGACGAGGTGGCGGTTTTGGCCGACCCCTTCGCGGTGTCATTGCATTCGGTCACGCGCCACCCCCCGCCCTCGGGCGGCAAGGTCCTCGTCTACGGCGGAGGTGCCCTCGGCACGACCGTCACCGCGATAATCCGGGCATTCCATCCCGACGTGGAGGTCATGGTGGTGGCCCGATGGCCGGCGCAGGCCGCACTGGCAGAGAAAATGGGCGCCGCCGTTGTCGATCCGTTCCCGGTCGAGCAACTGATAGAAGAGGCGGCGGCCTGGTCCGGTGGCGTGCTCCAGCGCCACGAAGGCACCACCGGCCTCCCCATGGCCCACCCAGGCGGATTCGACGTCGTCTACGACACCGTCGGCACGGCGCAAACGGCGGAGATCGGTGTCCGGCTCCTCAAAGCACGCGGGACGATGGTCAAGAGCGGGGTGCATGCGCCCGAACGTTGGGAATGGTCACCGCTCTACTTCAAGGAGATCTCCTGGGTCGGCTCCAACGCCTTCGGCGTCGAAGAGGTCGATGGGATCCGCATGCATGGGATCGCCCACTACCTGCGGCTTGCCGACACAGGTCGTGTCGACCTTACGGGGATGCTGACCCATATGTTCCGCATCGAGCAGTGGCGCGAAGCCTTCACCCTGTTGGCCACCCAGGAACAGAGCGGGGCCGTCAAGGTTGCCTTCGACTTCCGTTGACCCGGACCGACAGCGCATGACGGCTAGACGAGGAAGGGGTAGCGTCATGCACAGCCGGGCCGGCGCAGCCGGCTGAATAACAGAACAAAGGGGGCTCATGACCACAAGCCCGACTATCCAGGCCTCGAAACTCGCCTTCGAGCCGAAATGGGGCGTCGATTCCCCCTGTACGACCGTCTTCGACTTCGACTACGCCGGCGGGCGCGACCAACTGCTGCGGCTCTACGACAAGGGGACGCGGCGCCAGTGGATCGGAAGCGACCGGTTGGACTGGAGCCTCGATGTCGACCCGGATCATCCGGTCGGTATGCCCGACGAACTGAGCCCGCTCTTCGGCACCGAGTGGTGGGAGAAGTGGGACGACAAGCAGAAGGGCGAGCTGCGCCGACATGTCGAGGCCTGGCGCTTCAGCCAGTTCATGCACGGCGAGCAGGGCGCTTTGATCTGCACCGCCAAGATCGTCCAGACCGTGCCCGACGTCGACTCGAAGTTCTACGCCTCGACGCAGGTGATCGACGAGGCTCGCCACGTCGAGGTCTTCAGCCGGTACCTGCACGAGAAGATCGGTTTGGTGTACCCGCTCAACAAGGATCTCAAGGCACTGCTCGACGACGTCATCTCAGACAGCCGTTGGGACATGACGTATCTCGGGATGCAGGTGCTGATCGAGGGCCTGGCGCTCGCGGCGTTCGGCATCATCCGGAACAACGCAACGGAACCGCTTGCCAAGGCGCTCAACGCCTACGTCATGCAGGACGAGGCGAGGCACGTCATGTTCGGACGCCTCGCTCTGCGCGATTACTACCCCCAGCTCACGCAGGCCGAGCGGGACGAGCGAGAGGCCTTCTGCGTCGAAGCCTGCTATCTCATGCGCGACCGCTTCTTGGGCCAGGAGGTCTTTGAGCGCTTGGACCTGCCGCAGGAGCTCACGACCTATGTCGAAGAGAGCGAGACGTGGCGGCAATTCCGCAATTTCTTGTTCATGCGGATCGTGCCGATCCTGAAGGACATCGGGCTGTGGGGACCAATCCTGCGGAAGGGCTTCGAGGAGATGGGGGTCATCGGCTTTGCCGACACCGACATCGACGCGGAGATGGCAGAGGACGAACGGGCGGCCGAGGAGAGCGACGCTGCCCGCGACGCCCGCATGACCCACGTCAAGGACGTAGCGGCGCAGGCCGAGGCCTGAATCGCCGCCCCCCCCGGCTCAGCCGCCTTCGGTCGCGCGTTCGAGCCCGGCCTGAATCTGCTGGGTCGGCTCGTTGGTGTCGAGGTAGTCTCGCCATGACGTGACCTTGCCGTCGTCGTCCACCTCGACGACGGTGGCCCCCTGCATCGCGATCGGGATGCCAGGCCCTTCGCCGGCCTTGAAAGTGGCGGTGCCGGTCCACTCGAACACGGCCCAGTCGTCGCCACCCCGAATCCGGTCCACCCGCTGCGACCAGTCCGGGAAGATGGCGTCCGTGTCGGTGGCCACCTTGCGCACGTTCGTTGTCCAGGGCGTCACGGGATCGCAGAAGCGCCCGCCCTCCGCGAATAGGGCGGCAAACGCATCGGGGCCTTCGATTGCCTCAAAGGCCCGCGCCCATCGGTCCCAGTCCATCGCGGCGGTCACCCGCCCCGTCCCGCGCCGCGGAGGCTCTGGGCCTCGAAGGTGACGACGGCGTCGTCGAGCGGCAGGATCATCTCCGGCTGCACGAACTGATGCTGATCGGCCACCAGCTTCACGGCCGTCCCCCACGCCGTGAAGCCAACTGCGTGGCGGGCGAAGCTCAGCGGTCCTTCCGTCACCTTCACCTCCACAACACCCTCTCCGCCGGCCTCGAGCGCGGATGCCTGCATCCTCTCCATGGCCGATTCGCGGGCAGAATACATCGCCTCGGTGTAGTTGGTCAGCTCGACGTTCTGCGTCGACTGCTTCATCGCGGTGCCGGCCGTACGGCGAGGGGAATAAACGAAACAGGCGCCGAACGCGAGGCCGACGGGCATCCAGCCCGCACGCAGCAACAGCGTGAAGTCGCGGGCAGAGAGGTCCGAGACGAACGGCATCGCCTCCGCGGCATCCCGGCCGCGGACGTCCTTGCCGTCTGCCGGCCGCACCGCCGTCCCGACCAGTGCGACCTCAATGTGGTGCGTACGGACCTCCACCTCCACACGCACGCCGACGACGCCGAACCCATGCACCTTGCCGCACTCGGCGCGCAGCACTCGGGCGGCCTGGTCGACGGCGGCATTGTGGCTGTCGGAGGCAAGCGAGATCGCGCCGCGGCCCCAATTCCACACGCCGACGGGCACCGATACCACAGCGACGCCGCAGACAAGGTCCAGCGGCTCCCAGCCCGCGGCGTGGAGCAGGAGCGCCTCGTCGACCGAGAGGTCCGACGTGATGCCGCGCGCCTGGGATGGCGGTGCAGCCGTCGCGAGCGACTCGGCGCCTTTTCGCATTTCCGCCCGCAGGTCGGGCGCGGAGGGTGCGTCGGTGCTCATCCGAGACGCACCGTCGGCCGCGGCGCCGCAATGGGGTCGAAGTCCTTGAAGCGGCGGACTCGGTTTCCACGGAGGGTGCAGTCGATGACTTCGTCACCCTGCGCCAATTTCGCGGGTCGCAACGTCAATGGTGGCGCCGTGGAGCTCGTCGCCCACCAGCTGCTCGCGGACGTGCTTGCGGGCCAGCTGGCGTGCCGCCATGTGCGCCTTGCTCACCTGGTCGACGAGCTGAGGCCCGGCGTTGGCGTAGCCCCAGCCCATCCCGATTTGGCCCTCCATGAGGTATTCGGTCATGCAGAAAGCCCACACCCGGACCGAGGCGAGCGAGGCCACGACCGCCACGGGCATGAAGCCCGCCTCGATCGACTTGGTAAGTCGCTGACCGGCGAGATACGTGCTCCATGGCACCCCTCCAGCAGGTGGTGGCCCGCCGTCGACCGTGACCGCCGTGCCTAGGAAGTGGAACTCGGTCGTCCCGGTATCGGCGACGTTCCCGACGCGATCGACGACGCCGATCACGCCGTGCGCGCCGTGGGCGCTCGCCTCTTCCATCATGCGCGCGTACGCGGCGCCATAGCCCCGGGCCCAGGCCTCTTCGACCCACGGCTGTTCGAGGTTCTGCCCCCAGGTGCGGTGCTCAGCGGAGACGAAGCCGTGCGGGCAGCGGTAGGTCTCGGAGTATCCGCCCGAGCCTCCGGTCGCGAAGCTGTACGGCGACATGCCGCGGATGTAGCCCGAGCCGGGCCCGTACCAGCCCCATTGCATGACGCAGAACCCCTGCACGAGCGCGAGCGGCTCGAGGCCGAGCTCGAGGCAGGCTGCGAAGTCGGGCACGGTGAGGCCCGACGAGAACGCGCCCGACTGCAGGCGGCGCACGGCGGCCTCGGGCAAGTCCCCCGCCGCCGGGCCCGGCGGTGTGGCGGGGTCGACCGGAGGGGTCGGGTCGGTCATCAGTTGTCGAGCGAGATGATCGTGGTGGGCTTCGGCAGCGTGACCTCGCCTGTGCCCTTGGTCACCGCGGTGCCGAGGGCGAGGAACTCGATGGTGTGCGAACCCCACTGGTGCGACTTCTCCTCGAGGCGCACGCCGACGATGCCGCTCGCGTTCAGGGTGCCGGCCTCGTCCTGCATGCGGGTCATGGCCAGTTCGCGAGCCTCGTAGAGGGCCTGGGTGAAGTTCGGCAGCTCGACGTTCTGTCCCATTGAGCCGAGGGCCTGGGTCAGCTTGCGGTGCGCGATGTGGAACACGCACGTCCCCATCACGAGACCCTGGGGCACGTGGCCCGTCTGCATGAGGGTCCAGAAGTCCTGACCCGACAGGTCAGAGGTGAACGGCTTGCCCAACGCGTTGCGGTACGAGTTGCCGTCCTCGGCCTTGACCGCGGTGCCGAAGGCGATGAACTCGGCGGAGTCGTTGCCCCACTCGTAGTAGTTGACATCGAGCCGCACGCCCACCACGCCGTCGGCGCCGAGCTCTTCGGCCTCCTCCTCCATGCGGTTCATGGCGAGCTCGCGGGCTGTGTACATCGCTTCGGTCAGCTTGCTCAGCTCCTGGCTCTCGCCCCACTTCCGGGTCTGGATACCGATGTGGTAGATCGACGATCCCATCACGAAGCCGAGTGGATGGAACCCAGCCTCCTTGACGAGCAGGAACTCGTTGACCGAGAGGTCGGAGGTGAACAGCCCGTGCTCGAGCTCCTCGAGCCGGTGGGCCGCGTCCTTGGGGAGGTCGTGGGGCTCGGGCCCGGGAGCCTGGGCGCTGGGGTCGGTCACGTCTGTCCTCCGATCACGATGTTCTCGAGAGCCACGCGGGTCTGTTCGCTGGTGGTGGCCTCGGCCTGCAGGGTGCTGAGCAGACGGGTCAGCCATGTGTGCATGTCCACCTGCTCGCTGCGGATGCGGATGCCGCCCGACGAATGCCCGATGCAGCAGCGCACCGACGGGCCTTGCACGTCCGCCTCGAGCGAGTCGTTGCCGAGAGTGACGCGCACGGATTTGATCTCGTCGGACTTGCGGAACCGCCCGCCGGCACGTTCGACGACCAAACGATCGCCCAACGCGTCGGCGAGCTGGGAAGCCAGGAGCTTGAGCATGATGCGTGCGTCCGTGCTGTTGGACGCCAGCTCTGAGACCGCCATGCTCAGGTCGAAGGACTGGTCCTCTGACTGTTGGCCTGCGCCGACGACCGCACCAGCATCATCGCCGGGCGAGCCCATGGGCTCCATCGACATTGCTGGCATCGTACCGCCCGCCTCCCCGGGCCGGGCCGGCGCCCCCTAGGGGGAACCGTCAGGCCGGCAGCGGCTCGCAGATCACCACGGGGATCTCGCGGTCCGCCCGCTTCTGATAGCTGTCGTAGTACTTGTAGGCGGCCACGATGTCGGGCCACAGTGCGGCCTTCTCTGCCGGAGAGGCAGTGCGGGCCCGCATCTTGCGAGTGGTGCCGTCGATGAGGACCTCCACGTCGGGATTGGCCGAGAGATTCCGGTACCACTGCGGGTCACGGTCGTCGCCGCCCTTGGAGGCCACGAGGACCACCCGCGTGTCGTCGTGGATCGGAGAAGCCAGCATGGTCGTGCGCGTCTGCCCCGACTTGCGCCCGATCGTGCGCAGCTCGACGGCGGCCATGCCCAGGAGCGTGCGGGGGAAGCGGCCACCGCGTGGCGGCGAAGATGCCCCGGTGCACGCCGTTCATGACCTTGAACCCGGCGTCCACCACTTTGTTGCGCTGCTCGGCCATCGGCCGTCCCTTCGTCCCGTCCGCCCTTCCCCGTCACGCACCGTGCGTGACCGACGATTGAAACCTCTGTGACCAGAAACTGAAATCTAGTTGCCATCGATATTGGCCCGATTGGGAAGGGCGGACGACCGGCCGGGGTTGGCCGACTCGCTAGCTTTGTGGTGAGCGGGGGATCAGGAGCAGCACCCAGGTACGCAGCGACCCGCAGCGAGGCGACGCGGACACGGTCGGTATCGGACGAGGAGAGAGCGGTGTTGCCCCAACGCAGGCCCCGGATCCGCGGGGCACGATTCGCCTTCTTCCCATGCGTTCTCATCGTGGTGGGCGCGGCGCTGCTGTCGGTGTTCGGCTCGATGGGTCTCGCCGTGTCCGCATCCTCCGCGGTGTCGGGGAATTGGACGCCTGTGTCGCCGGGAGACTTCCCGGACCCGAGCATTCTCAACTACAACGGCACCTACTACGCCTTCGCGACGCAGAGCACGGCGGCGCCGGCCCAGACCATCAACATCCAGGAGGCGACGTCGACCGACGGGGTGACCTGGACGCAGTTGAGATCCGACGCCCTGCCGAACGTTGGTGCTTGGGCCAAGCCCGGGGACACATGGGCGCCGAGCGTCGCGTACGACAGCACCGACAACGATTTCGTCATGTTCTACACGGCCACCGAGAACCAGTCTCCCGGCTATCAATGCATCGGTAAGGCCACCTCTGCCGTGTCCTCCCCGCTCGGCCCGTATCAACCTGCGTCGAGGCCGGTCGTGTGCCAAGACGGCTCTGGGTGGGGGTCACCGACCATCATGGGCTCTGCCGCATACGGCGGCAGCATCGACCCGGACGTGTTCCGGGACAACGCTGGCAACTGGTGGCTGCTCTGGAAGAACGACGGCAATCGCGTCGGGCAGCCCACCTCGATCTGGTCGGTGCCGCTGCAGGAGCAATTCGGGTCTCTCCAGCCCGCAACGAGCGCCCCGAACCAACTGTTGACGAACACGCAGAGCTCCTGGGAGGGGTCGATCATCGAGGGCCCCGAGATGTACGAGACTGCCACGAACTCGTACTACCTCTTCTTCGGCGGCAACGATGTCAGTTCGAACGCCTATGCCATCGGATGGGCCAGCTGCCCCGGTCCAGGTAGTGCGTGTCATGACCAGACCACGCTGTCAGGTCCGATCCTGACCACGGGGCCCGGCATGTCCGGCCCCGGCGGACCCGACATCTTCACGCTGCCGCCTCCGCGGGGACAGACCACCGGTCAGCTGGTGCTCGCCGTGGCCGGTTGGCAGGGTCAGACCATCGGCTACCTCGCTTGCGGCATCCGGCCGATGTACGAGGCGGACCTGGCATTCTCGTCGTCGGGCTCGCCGCCGGCGCCGATCCTCACCGACCCCCGCCCGGACGTGACGCCGGCCGTCGGCCCCACCTGCCCGGCTCCCCCACCGCAACCCCCGCAGGGCTATTGGCAGGTCGCCTCCGATGGCGGCGTCTTCACGTTCGGCGCGGCACAGTTCTACGGATCGACGGGTTCGATCAGATTGAACAAGCCGGTCGTCGGCATGGCGGCGACGACGGACGGGAAGGGCTACTGGCTCGTGGCGAGCGACGGTGGGATCTTCGCCTACGGCGACGCGCAGTTCCACGGGTCGACCGGATCGATGGTGCTGAACAAACCGATCATCGGCATGGTCCCCACGATCGACGGCGGCGGCTACTGGCTCATCGGCAGTGACGGGGGCGTGTTCGCCTTCGGGGACGCGCCGTTCCTGGGTTCGACCGGCGCGAACGCGCCGCCCTATCCGATGACCGCCGCCGCGCCCGGCTACCTCGGTGGCGGCTACTGGATGGTCGACGCGAACGGCCAGGTCTTCAACTACGGGAACGCGCCCGCCGAAGGCTCACCGTCGTCGGCCCCCGGCGCCTACGCCATCAGCGGCATCGCGCCGACCCACGACGACCACGGGTACTGGCTGTCGAGTTGGAACGGCAACGTGGCCGACTTCGGTGACGCCGCCCACTACGGCTCGATGTACGGCACCAACCTCAACAGCCCGGTCATCGGCATCTCGGCCACGAGCGACGGCGCGGGGTACTGGCTCCAGGGCTCCGACGGTGGCATCTTCACCTTCGGCGATGCACAGTTCCTCGGCTCCATGGGCGGCCACCAGCTGAACGCACCGATGGTCGGCATCACCTCGATGTAGTCGCGGCCACCGTCCCGGGTCACGAGACGTAGAGCTGTCCGTCCGATCCCTCGGCGATCCTCAGCCGCGTGAGACCCGATTGGGCCGGACCGACCTCGACCGCTCCGGTGTGGCCGTTGAACTCCGACCCGTGGCACGGGCAGACGAACAGACGCGAGGTGTTCGAGTACTGCACCGTGCACCCGGCGTGCGGACAGACGGCGTCGAAGGCAACGAAGGTGCCCGCTTCCGGTTGCACCACGAGCGACGGGTCGCCGGACGAAGGGTCCTGGAACGAGGCGGCGCCGCCGACCGGGACGTCGTTCGCCGGGCCGATCTTGGTGCCGGCGGGCACGCGTGGCGCCGTGGTCGACGGCGAGCTCGGCGACGAGGTCGGCGTCGTGGAACTCGCCCCACCCGTGGTCGGCGCCGCGCCACTCCCGAGGACGGGGGCTTGCGACCCTTCGACCGAAGAGCCGAACAGGCGTCCGAGACCGGCGGCGAGCCCTCCCCCGACGAGGACGATCGCCGAAAGCGCGGCCGCGGCGCCGCCTTTGGCGAGGACGGTGCGCCGGGACAGCTCTGTTTCGTCGATCCGGTTCGCGGGGGACGGCTGCTGAGCCAAGAACGGGCAGGGACCGGGCGCACAGGGCTCCCCGTTGCGGGCCCGGCATCGTCCCTCTTCGAACTGGCCGCAGACGCGCCGCACGACGGCGAAATCCACCGGCGTCACCGCTTGGGGCTCGGCGCCCATGCGGCGCCGTATCCGGTGCGCGAGGACCGCGTCGGCCGACAGCACGCCTCCGGCGCCGGCGACCACCAACGGCATCCAGGCAAAGACGAAGACGATGTCGGAGCCCGTGTAGTAGGGGTGCGAGTGGTAGCTGACGGTCAGGAACAACATGAGGGAGAGGATCAGCCCACCCACGGCCGCGGTGCGCGCCAAGAACCCGAGCAGCGTGCCGAGCCCGATGGCCAGCTCCCCGAACGCGATCACGAGACCGACCAGCACGGCGACATGCGATATCGGGCCGAGCAGGCTGTGGATCGGACTGACCCGTTGGGCCGCGGCGAGCTGCGCCTGGATCGAGGCCGGATTGACGGATTTGAAGAAGGCGGGGTTCGCGAGCTTCTGCAGGCCCGCGAAGACGAACGTGACGCCGAGGAAGGCGCGCAGAGGGAGTAACGCCCAGCCGGCCATCGAGCGGGCGTGCGGTGGTGGTTGCAGCCATTCCCAGCTCGGTAGCGATCGCCCTGCGCCGCGCGGTGCCCTCGTCTGTGGACGCCTTGTCGAATCCGAGTCGGGTCTCGCGCCACTGGACGAAGCGACGGGTCGGGTGTGACCGGCGGAACCTGATCGATGTCCCTTTTGCAGTGGTGTCATCTCTTGGTTGGGCGGTTCGGACTGGGAGCCCGCGACACAACAATGGCCGCTGGAGGCCTCAGTATGACGTCACATGCTTACGAGCGCATGAACCGGTGCATCCCATAGGAACGGGCGTTCGTATCGGATGACCTGCCGCATCAGTCTTACGGGCCAGAGTTGGCGTCGGATTGCGGCCTATCCTGGGGCCGGGCGCCGACACCGGCATGTGGGCCCGATGCCCACGACAGTTCGGCGGCCCCATGGGAGGGCAGGTCATGACGGGCAGCACCGACGGATTCGAACTGCGGGGCATCAACCATCTTGCGCTGGTGTGCCGGGACATGGAGCGAACGGTCGACTTCTACACCAACGTGCTCGGCATGCCGTTGGTCAAGACCATCGAGCTCCCGGCGGGCATGGGACAGCACTTCTTCTTCGACTGTGGGGGCGACGACTGCCTCGCCTTCTTCTGGTTCCCACATGCGCCCGACGGCGTCCCCGGTGTGAGCGCGCCCGCCGCGCGGCCGGACCAGGGTGACCTCACCAGCGCCATCGGCTCGATGAACCACGTCGCATTCGACGTCGCGCCCGAAAAGATCGAGGAATACCGCGACCGCCTCATCGCCGCCGGTATCGACTGCACCGAGATCGCGAACCACGACGACTCCGAGTTCGGCATCAGCGACGAGATGCACCCGGGTGTCTACGTGCGGAGCGTCTACTTCCAGGACCCGGACGGCATCCTGCTGGAGTTCGCGTGCTGGATGCGCGGGTTCAACAACGCCGACGTCTCGCACGCGCCGGCTCGTGCCGTGGGCCTCCGCATGGCGGCCGAATCCGAGCTCCCAGCTGAACCCACCCCCGTCTGATCTCGCCACGCCGCGGCGCCTCACTCCACCAAGCCTCCAGCACAGAGACCCTCGATGCCCAGACTCCGCCAGGTCCCCAAGGACGAGGCCACAGCCCCGATCGTCACGACCATGTACGAATGGCTCTTCGAGGGCCGCGATCCGGTTGCCGAACCCGGGCGGTGGGACGGCACCACGGGCGACTGGTGGACGGTCTTCGCCAACAGCCCCGACATCCTCGATCACTGCGTCAAGGGTTTCGGGCTCTACCAGTCCCCCGACCGCAAGCTCGATCCGAGGCTCCGCGAGCTCGGTCAGATCCGAGCGGGCTGGGCTGCCGGCAGCCAGTTCGTGTTCAGCCAACACGCGAAGTCGATGCGGGGCCTCGACATGCCCGAAGAGAAGATCACCGCCATTCCCGCCTGGAGCGTCGCCCCCGAGGGCACGTACGACGCGGCCGAGCGCGCCGTGCTGGCCTACACCGACTGTCTCGTCTTCGACCACGGTCGTGTGCCCGACGCTCTCTTCGAGGAGTTGCGGCGGCATCTCGACGATTTGTCGATCCTCGAGCTGACATACATCACGACGCTCTACTTCCAACATGCGGTGATGTCGAAGGCGCTGCGCACCGAGTTCGATGACCGTGACGAAGTCATCGTCGAGGTGCCGGGGCCGCCCGGTGCCACCGCGATGCACCCGGGGGACGGCCGGTGAGCGCGCCGTACGACGTCCGGCCGGCCGACGAGGCGCGCCACGTGCCCGACGCCGAGGATCTGTGGAACGAGTCGTACTACTGCGACTTCGTGCAAGGGGACGGCTCGTGGGGCGGATGGCTCCGGCTCGGCCTTTACCCCAATCGCGAGGTCGCGTGGTGGACGGCCTGGGTCGTGCGCCCCGGCGAGCCGGGCATCTGCTCCGTGGACTACCGCGCCCCGGTGCCCCCGGGCGACACCCTCGTGTCGGAGTCGGAATCGGTCGGCCGGGTGGAGGTCGACATCCGGCGGCCGCTCGAAGAGTTCCGTCTCGCCGTGGACAGCCCGGCCGTCACGTTCGCCAAACCCTCTGACGCCTATCGCGCCCAGGCCGCGGGGACGCCCTCGCGCCTCGTGGCGGACCTGACCTGGTTCACCGATGGCGTGCCGTACCACTACAACGTCACCACCCGCTACGAGATCCCCTGCACCGTCCACGGCACCGTCACGATCGACGGCCAGACCCTCGAGGTGGACGGCCATGGGCAACGGGACCACTCCTGGGGCGTGCGGGACTGGTGGGCCTTCGGTTGGTGCTGGTGCTCGCTCCGGCTCGACGACGGCACGCGGGTCCACCTGGCCGACATAAGGGTGCCGGGCATGCCGATGTTCTTCGGCTACGTCCAGAGTCCCGGCGTGGTCGCCCCACTCGGCGCGTTGCGCGTCACCGAAGAGATCGTCCAACACGGTTTTCCGAAGAAAGCACGCATCGAACTCACCGGACTTCTTCCCGACGACACGCCACCGACCGGTCTCGGCCTCGACGTCACACCCACCGCATTCGGCCCGGTGCTCCTGCGCAACGACGACGGCCGCACCAGCCGGTTCCCCCGGGCCCTTCTCGTCTGCCGGGCCGATGACGGACGTAACGGGACTGGCTGGATCGAGTGGAACCAGCCTGACTCCGCCGGCTGAACCCGGGACCTGCCCGATACCCGCTGCTCACGGGTGCCCAGTACCCTTTGGTGTGGCCAAGCACGCAAAATCCGACGTCGCCCGACCGCGCCCGGACACCGCAGCCCGCCGGCGCCTTCGGCTGACCGCGGGGACAACCGCGATCGTCGCCGTGTCGCTGGCGGCCGGCGGGACGGTCCTGGCGGCCGGTCCGGCCGGAGCCAAATCGACCACGACCACGACCAAGGCGGCGCACCACGCCACGACCACGACGACGACCGGTCACACGCCGTCGCCGGCCGACACATGGCTCCTCAAAGCGATCGACGCCGAGGCCAAGATCGGCAGCGTCCGCATCGACGGGAAGATCCAGCAGAACAAGACCGTGATCTACCTGGACCTGGTCGTGAACGCGGACGGGGAGGGTGGCGGGACGTTCATCCAGAACGGCTTCAACATCGAGCTCGAGCGGGTCGGAACTCTCCTCTATTTCAACGCACCGAAGAAGTACTGGCAGAAGACCGCCACGGCCGCACAGGCCAATACCTACGGGGGCAAGTGGCTCGAGATCTCGGCCCTGGACGCCCGCTTCGTCTCGTTCGATCAGTTCCTCGACGCTGACGATCTCGTGTTCGCGGCATTCGAGGGCCACACGACGCCGCTCACGATGGGGAAGCCCACGACGTTCCAGGGGCACAAGGTCGTCGTCGTGCAGGAGACCGTCGTCAGCAACGGCAAGCGCGCGACCGGCTCCATGTTCATCGGCTCAACGGGAAAGCCCGTCGTCTACAAGATCGTGAACGACTCGCCGAACAACAAGAGCACGATCGTGTTCTCCCGCTACGGCAAGGCGGTGCCGCTCACCGTGCCGCCGAACGCCATCAACCTCACGTAGCTACCGGAACAGGTCGCCGAGCACTTTGGCCGTGCCCGCGGCCGCCGCTCCCGTCTCGACGGGATGGCCGCCCTGGTCGGGCAGGTAGTGGCCGATGACGCCGGCCAACAGGGGGATCGGCATCGATTGCAGCCAGATCCTCCCCGGGCCGGTCAACACAGCGAAGTGGTGGCCGTCGGCGCCCATGTAGCGGTTGGCGAGCCCCGGAACCTTCTGAACCGAGAACGCCACCGAGGCCTGGAACAGGCCGGCATGGCCGGGATGAACCCGCATCGTCTGGCCGGGCTGGAGGTCGTAGACGATCACCTCGCCGGAAAGGTCGACGAACGCCCGCCCGGTGCCGCCGATCTTCTGCAGGATGAACCCCTCGCCACCGAAGATGCCGCCGCGGAACGACTGCTGGAAGCCCATGGTGAGCTCGATGCCCTTGGTCGCCGCCATGAAGCCGTGCCGGTGCACCATGAACTCGTTCCCCGGCGCCACATCGATGGGCAGGATGTGACCCGGCACCTTCGAAGCAAAAGCGACGGAGCCCGCTCCGCCCTGGGCGGTGTAGGTGGTCATCATCACGGACGCACCCGACACGGCGCGCTTGACGGCGCCCATGATCCCCTTGCCGCCCATGCCGCCGCCGGTGTTCGTCTCCATCTGGATCGAATCGGACATCCAGCTGAACTCGCCGGCCTCCGAAACGATCGACTCGCCGCCTTGGAGCGAGAGCTCGAGCACCGGCATCGTGGTCCCGTGGATCGTCTCTTCCATGGTGAACCTCCCAACTCTCGGGTTGACCGCCTCGTCCGCCGAAGCTGTGACTGCGTCAGGCCATCGATCCAGGCAGTTCGACGTCGCCCGAGCGTACGCCCTGGCCCGGCCCGTGCGCCCCACGAACCAGACGTTCGGCGAGGGAGACCTCGGTCAGGCCCAGGCCGATCCCGAACGCGGTGCTCACGACGAACGTGGAGAGGAACACGAGCCCCACCGCTTCGTGGGGCACCTGGTCGTGGACCAGCACGAGCACCTCGTGCTCGAGCGCCAGTGGGATGGCGACGAAACAGAACACCGAGCGCGAAATGGGGCCACACCAAGAGGACGGAACGGCGGAACGCTTGGCGCACGGTGCAGCCCAGGAGGTTGATGAGCGGGCCGACCAGGGCGAAGATCGTGTCGAGCACGAGGCCGGGCAGCACGACGAGCAGAGCGGCGACACCCCCCAGCACCAGGAGGACGAGGTCGGCGACGAGGAGCCGGACCCACGGGAGCGTCCGCAGGACTTGACCGATCGGCTGCGGGCGCTCGTTGCGTTCCACGGCGCCGACCATGCGCTCGAGCATGCCGCTGTAGAAGGTAAGGCCCAACGTCGACGCGCCGTAGACGAACGCGAAGGCCACCGACTCGAGACCGAGATTCTCGACGGCGAGCTGAGTGAAGATCGTCCCCTGGAGCCCGTCGAGGGCGAAGATGACGATGGCCGGAACCACGACGCGGGCGGGCTCCGCGCGCAGCGTGCGGCCCGCCATGGACAGGAGCTCGAGCGGATGCAGCTCGTGACGGGCGGGACGGTCGCTGGGCGTCACGGCACCCGTCATACGGGCATGAACCCGTCGCCCACGAAGTCGAACAGGCGGCGGCCCGGGTCGAAGGTCGTGGTTTCTCCGTCGTACCGGTGATGGCCGACCGTCATGACGGTCCCCTCGGGCGCGACGAAGGCCAGCTCGGTGAAGCCCGCCGCGGCGAAGCAGGACCGGATGGCGGGCGTGGCGTCGGGGGGACGGCGGTGCCGCGTCCACACGACGTGGGCGCCCGGCCGGCAGAACGACGGCAGGGCCTCGATGGTCGAAGTGATGTGGCCGGCACTGATGTTGCCGAAGATCCCGCACACCAGGACCAGGTCGGCCGGGACGAGCTCCGAGTACCAACTCGAGAGGGAGGCGTCGCCCTCGACGATCCGCACCACGTCGCGGACGCCGGCCGCATCGGCGCGCGCCCGGGCGAAGGCGACGAGCGCGGGGTCCTGTTCCACGAGCAGGGCGGAGACCTCGCCGCGCCGCCGGTGTTCGGCGACGACGTCGATCACGTCACGACCCTGGCCGGCGCACAGGCTGACGACGCGTATCGGACCGGCGTGGCCGGGTGGGACCGCATCGAGCCCCTGGCGCACCATCCCCTGGACCGTGCGCAGCCGGAGCGACAGGTTCGACGCCGGATCCTCGTAGGGGGCGTGCCACTTCTCCCAGTGGGAGGGCCCGTCGGATCCGTCGGCGCGTGGCGCGTCAGAACCTCCGTGGTCCGCGGGCGCCATGACGCCCCATCGTAGGGTGGGTGCCCGTGACGGCCCCATGAGCCCAGGCCCGACCGTCGCGTGATCAAGTACCTCGGCTCGAAGCGCCGGCTCGTCCCCGTCCTGAGCGAGATCTGCCGGGCCGCGGGAGCTCGCACGGCGCTCGACCTCTTCACCGGCACGACCCGCGTGGCCCAGGCGTTCAAGGCCCAGGGCGTGCACGTCACCGCCGTCGACAGCGCGCGGTACGCCCACGTCTTCGCCCGTACCTATGTGGAGGCGGACGCCACATCCACCGACGTGGGCGCGCTCGAGGCGGCCGTTGCCTCTCTCGATGCGCTGCCCGGGGTCGAGGGGTACGTGACCGAGATGTTCAGCCGTCAGGCCCGCTTCTTTCAGCCACACAATGCCGCCCGGATCGACGCCGTGCGGGAGGCCGTCGAGTCCGAGTTCGCCGGGTCGGCGCTGCACCCGCTGCTGCTCACGAGCCTCATCGAAGCAGCGGA
The DNA here is from genome assembly GCA_963828455.1 of uncultured Acidimicrobiaceae bacterium. Lineage (GTDB taxonomy): Bacteria > Actinomycetota > Acidimicrobiia > Acidimicrobiales > RAAP-2 > Bog-473. The sequence goes on from CAWHFH010000021.1 coordinate 54,431, forward strand.
CCGCGTCGACTCGACGACGGGCGTGCAGATGGCGTACGTGAAGCATTGGGCGCCACGCTCGTTCAACCCGCTGGCGCTGCGGGTGCCGCAACTGCTCGGAGGCCCGGGGCGTGCCGTCAAAGGAGACGCGGTCGGGCTGGCGCCGTCCCTCGGGCACTTCGACCTGGCCTATCTCGACCCGCCCTACAACCAGCACCGGTACTTCACCAACTATCACGTGTGGGAGACGCTCGTCGCCTGGGACGCGCCGGAGGCCTACGGGGTGGCGCGCAAGCGGATGGACGCACGGGATCCGGCCACGCACTCGGTTTTCAACTCGAAGCGGACGATGGCGGGCGCGCTGGCATCGGTGGTGGCGTCTGTCGACTGCGACCTGCTCGTCCTGTCGTACAACGACGAGGCGTGGCTCGCGCTCGACGAGCTGGAGGCGATGTGCGCGCAGCCGGGCCCCGCCGGCAAAGGGCCGCGGGCGGTCGCGACGCTCGCGTTCGACTCGGCCCGCTACGTGGGCTCTCGCATCGGGATCTTCGACCCCTCCGGGCGCAAGGTCGGCCGTGTCAGCCACGTGTCCAATCAGGAGTTGCTGGTCATCGCGGGAGAAGCAGACCTCGTGCGCCATGTCGTCGACGCGGCGCGGTCGGGGCAAACGGCACCGGACGAGCGGTCCCCCACACGGGCCGGGACGGGATAGGCGACGCGCCCATGGTGGATCGGCTACAACAGTCGACGTGAGCAAGCACGATCACGGTGGCCACGACAAGCGCCACCATGACGACGGCTTCCCTCGCCTCGAGAACAGCGACCTCTCGCTCCGCCTCTCGAAGGACGAGGAGGCCAAGCGGCTCGGTAGGGCGCAGCGGCGCCTGCTGCACCTCCGGCTGATCAACGGCGGTCAGCTCAACGAGGGCAAGCTGGGACCGCCGGTCTGCATCGTGTTCGAAGGCTGGGACGCGGCCGGCAAGGGCGGTGCCATCAAGCGGCTGGTCGAGCCCCTCGACCCCCGGCACGTCCACGTGGCTCCGTTCGCCGCGCCGACCTACGACGAACTACGCCATCACTTCCTCTGGCGCTTCTGGCCCCCGCTGCCCGGATGGGGTGGCATGACCATCTTCGACCGCAGCTGGTACGGGCGAGTCCTCGTCGAGCGCGTCGAGAACCTGGCGACCGAGGTGCAGTGGCGCCGCGCCTATCAGGAGATCAACGACTTCGAGCACACGCTGGCCGAGGAGGGGATGATCGTCATCAAACTCTGGATGCACATGTCGCACGAGGAGCAACTGCGCCGGTTCCTCCGCCGGCGCGACGACCCGCTCAAGTCGTGGAAGCTGACCGACGAGGACTGGCGCAACCGGGAGAAGCGGGGCGAGTACGAAGCGGCGGTCTCGGACATGTTGCGCTTGACGCACGGACCAATGGCGCCGTGGGACGTCATCTCATCGGAGAACAAGCGGTACGGGAGGGTCGAGGTGATCGAGACGGTGATCAGGCGCATGGAGGCGGGCATGCAGCGATGGGGTCTCGACGTGCCGTCCAACGACGAAGCAGAGGAGAAAACCGAGCTCGCGCTCATGCTCGACGACCCTGAGTTCCAGCACGGCCCCGATGGGCCGGCCAACGGCGCGGCGGGCGCCGAGGAGCGGGTGGAGGCGTGAGACTCTCGTCGACGGGCCGCGCCGGGATCACCATCCCCTTCGAGGGCATCCCGCTGCACGCGCAGCGCGAGTGGTACGCCCGGCTGCGCGCGCTCGGCTATACCGACCTGTGGTCGGCCGAGGTCGACGGCGCGGACGGTTTCACGCCGCTGGCGCTGGCGGCGGCGTGGGAGCCCTCGTTGAACCTGGGTGTGGCGATCACGCCGGTGTACACGCGCGGCCCTGCGTTGCTGGCGCAGAGCCTGGCCGCCCTGGCCGATGCCAACCCGGGAAGAGTGGCGTGCGGGCTCGGCGCCTCCTCTGAGGTCATCGTGGCCCATTGGAACGGCCTGGCGTTCGAGAATCAGTACAAGCGGGTGCGCGACACCGTGCGCTTCCTACGGCTTGCGTTCAGCGGCGACAAGGTCACCGAGGACTTCGGGACCTTCTCGGTGAAGGGGTTCAAACTCTCGCGGGTCCCCGAGCAGCTCCCGCCGATCTATCTGGCGGCGCTGCGGCCCGGGATGTTGCGCCTGGCCGGGCGCGAGGCGGACGGCGCCATCCTCAACTGGCTGAGCGCGGAGGACGTCAGGACCTCCGTGGCCGAAGTGGAGAAGGCGGCGGAGGGCGCGCCGCGGGAGATCGTGGCCCGCATCTTCGTCATCGTGTGCGAGGACGCCAACATGGCCAGGACCATCGGGCGCCGGATGATCACCGCGTACCTGAACGTCGACGCGTACGCCGAGTTCCACCGCTGGCTCGGCCGGGGGCCGGCGCTGCAGGGCATGTGGGACGCCTGGGCGGCGGGCGACCGCAAGGGTGCGCTGGCGGCCATCCCCGACGAGGTCGTCGACCAGCTCGTCGTCCACGGACCGGTCGACGAGTGCCGCGCCCACGTGCAGCGCTACATCGACAACGGGATCACCATCGCCGCGCCGATGATCATCCCGATCGGCATCGATCTGGCGGACGCCGTGGCGGGCCTGTCACCGTCTGCGGGCTGACTTGCGATGACGGACATCGATTTCCGTACCACCTCGCTCGACGCACTGGCGCACGCGGTGCGGACGAAGGAGGTCACCGCGCGTGAGCTGACCGAGACGGCGCTCGACCGGATCGAGCGGTTGGACCCGACGTACAACGCCTTCGTCGCCGTCGACGCCGAGCGAGCGCTCAACGAAGCGGACGCAGTAGACGTGCGGATCGCCGCCGGGCACGACCCCGGGCCGCTGGCCGGCATCCCACTCGGCGTCAAGGACCTGCAGGACGCGATCGGCTACGTGACCACCCACGGGTCTGCGCTGCACGCGGACGACCCTCCCGCCACGGTTGACAGCCCCTTCGTCGCCCGGCTGCGTGCCGCCGGCTGCGTCGTGGTCGGCAAGACGAACACCCCCGAGTTCGGCTGGATGGGCAACACGACCAACGCCATCTTCGGGCCGTCGCGGAACCCCTTCGACACCAGCCGGGGCCCCGGTGGCTCCTCCGGCGGCGCCGCGGCTGCGTTGGCCGCCGGCATGGTGCCGCTCGCGACCGGCTCCGACGGCGGGGGCTCCATCCGCATCCCGTCCGCCTGCTGCGGGCTCTCGGGCATGAAGCCGAGCCTCGGCCGGGTCCCCGGGGGCGGGGCCACCCCGCCCGGCTGGCTCGGGCTCTCCACCGGTGGGCCCATGGCGCGCCGTATCGCCGACGTGGCGCGCGCGCTCGACATCACCGTCGGCCCCGACCCGACCGACCTGCAATCGCTCCCCCGCCCCGAGGCATCCTGGCTGGCGGCGCTCGACGGTCCCCACGTTCCGGTCCGGGTCGCCTACGCGCCCACGCTCGGGTACGCGACGGTGGATTCGGAGGTTGCGCTCGCCTGCGCCAACGCGGTCGCAGTCCTCGAATCGCTGGGGGCCGAGGTGACCGTCCTCGACAGCGTGTTCGACACCGACCCCGCCGGCGACTTCCTCACCTACACCTCGGTGGCGAACCTGCGCACCCTGCGCCCCTACATGGGCCACCCACGCTGGGAGGAGGTGCACCCCGTCCTGCGCCACTTCGTGGACGTGGCCCAGTCGACGACCGGCGAGGAGATCCTGCGCGTCTTCGACCACTACCACCTGATGAACCTCCGGCTCGTGGAGATTTTCCGCACCTGTCGGATCCTCGTCACGCCGACCTGCGCCGGGGTGGCGCCCTTTGCCGACGAGATCGAGAGCACGGTCAACGGCGAGCGGACGGTGAATTGGATCCAGTTCACTTACCCCTTCAACATGACGAAGTCCCCCGCCGCAACCGTCCAGGCCGGCACGAGCAGCGGGGGGCTCCCGATCGGGATCCAGCTGATCGGGCCCCAGCACGGCGATCTCGTCGTGCTCCGCACGGCGGCAGCACTCGAGGCGGCCCTCGACCTCGATACGCTCGCACCGTTGCCCGCCTGAAACCCGCAGAACAGTCCGAGGAGCAGACCCATGTCGATCGCCAGCCCCGCCAGCCGTGACATCGTGCGAATCGTCAGCGAGGACGACGCGCCCTGGGCCGACACCGGCATCGGCGTGCTGCTCAAGGTCGTCCGTTTCGACGTCGCGCGCGGCACCTGGGTCATCCTGAACCGCTTCCGCCCCGGCGTGCAGCTGCAGACGCACCGCCATACGGGTTCGGTGGACGCGTTCACCTCGGCGGGCCGCTGGCACTACCTCGAGTACGACTTCTACGTGACGCCGGGCTCGTACCTGTTCGAGCCGGCCAACTCGGTCCATACACTGCACGTGCCCGAGGACAACGAAGGGGACACGGACGTCTGCTTCATCATCGAGGGCGCGCTGTTGAACCTCGCGGCCGACGGGTCGGTCGAGTCCGTCTCCGACGGCCCGAGCACGCTCGAGGCGTACTACGCGTTGCTCGACGCGCAGGGCGACCCCCGCCCCACCGGCATCGTCGTCTGAGCCGTTCGGCGTCCGGGAACCGCCGACATGGGGATCGACGCCGGCCGCCTGCTCGACCCGGCGCTCTACGCGGAGGGCGATCCGTTCGCGCTCTACAGCGAGCTGCGTGACCAGGCGCCCGTCTGCTGGGTCGACCACGAGGGCGGCGGCTTCTGGGCCGTGGCGACCCATCCCGAGGTGTCCTCGATCGGCGCCGACCCTCACGGGTTCTGTTCGTCGAAGGGAATCCTGACCGATGAGATCGGCACGACCTACGACGACCCGCCGACCATGATGCACACCGACCCGCCGCGGCACACCCGCTACCGCCGGCTCGTGCAGCCCGGCTTCAAGCCTTCGATGGTGCGCCAGATGGAGGCCGGGGTGACGGAAAAGGCGCGGGCGCTGATCGACACGATCGAGCGCGGCGAACCGGTGGACATCGTCCAGGCCCTGTCCATCCCGTTCCCGCTGCAGGTGATCTGCGAGCTGCTGGGTGTCGACGGCTCGCAGTGGCCGCGCTTCTTCGAATGGTCGGAGGCGGTGATCCCCGGCGAGACCGAGCAAACGGAGACCGAACGCGCCGAGCTGCAGGCGGAGATGTGGGGCTATCTCGTCGGTGTGGCCGAGGAGCGCCGGGCTGCGCCGGCGGAGGACCTGGTCTCGGTCCTGGCCACGGTGGGCTCCGAGGAGGACACGAAGGGCGACCGGCTGAGCGAGGCGGAACTGGCCATGTTCCTGATCCAGCTGCTCGTGGCCGGGAACGAGACGACCCGCAACCTCCTCTCCGCCGGCCTGGCCGCGCTCGCCGCGCACCCGGACCAGTGGGCCGCGCTCCGGGCCGACCCCGCACTCATCCCGAACGCCGTGGAGGAGCTGTTGCGCTGGACCACGCCGGTCATCTCGTTCATGCGCACCGCCACGGCGGACTGCACCGTCCGAGGCCAGCCCGTGGCCGGCGGTGATCCGGTGTTGTTGCTCTATGCGTCGGCCAATCGTGACGAAGAGGTGTTCGGCGCGGACGCCGACCGATTCCTGGTCGACCGCCACCCGAACCCCCACGTGAGCTTCGGCTTCGGTCCCCACTTCTGCCTCGGGGCCGCTCTCGCCCGACTCGAGGGCCGCGTCGTGCTCGCCGAGTTGGTGACGCGCTTCGCATCGCTCACACCGGCGGGGCCCGTCGAACGGACGGCCAGCCCGGTGATCGCCGGCGTCCGGCACGCACCACTCGTGTTCTCCTGAGTTCTCTCCTGAGGCCGCCCTCTGCCCCGCAGACGTTCGCTCCAGGCTCCTGTCCGACCCATCGCCCATAGAATTTCGTCGTGAGCAGTGTGCCCGCGAAGGAACAGGACGAGGTGCTCGAGACTCTGTCCGGGTCCGAGCACGAGGACATCGTCGCGGTGCGACGTGTGCAGAGCGGTCTTCGCGCCATCATCGCCGTGCACTCGACGCTCCTGGGTCCCTCATTGGGTGGAGTCCGGTTCTACCCGTATGACGACGAGGCACTCGCGCTCCATGATGTCCTCCGCCTCTCGAAAGCAATGACGCAGAAGGCGGCGCTGGCTGGACTCCCCCAGGGAGGCGGCAAGGCGGTCATCATCGGAGACCCGCGCCTCGTGAAGACGCCGGCTCTGCTCCGTGATTTCGCCGCCGCCGTCAACAGCCTGCAGGGGCGCTACATCACCGCAGAGGATGTCGGGACGACCCAGGACGACATGGATCTGATCCGGGAGACGACCCCGTTCGTCGCGGGCACGACCACCGCGCGAGGCGGATCCGGCGATCCCAGTTCCGCCACGGCGTTCGGGGTGATGGTTGCCATGGAGGCCGCGGCTGCTCGCCTGTGGGCTGACGGCCTCGAGGGCAGGACGGCGTGTGTTCTCGGTGCCGGCAAGGTGGGCGGGGAGATCATCCGGCTCCTCGTACAACAACAGGTCGTCGTGATCGCCTCGGACATAGATCCGTTCAAGGCCGAGCGTGCCTTGGCCGCCGGCGCCGCCCGCCTCGTCGACCCGGCCGACGCGCTGAAGGTGCGGGCGGACGTCTTCTGCCCGTGTGCATTGGGCGGCCTGCTCACCGAAGACGTCGTGCCGGAGCTCTCCTTCGGGCTCATCGTCGGAGCGGCCAACAACCAGTTGGCTCATGCTGAGGTCGCGGACTTGCTTGCGTCTGCGGGCATTCTCTATGTCCCCGACTTTCTCGCCAACGCAGGCGGCATCATCAACATCGCCGAGGAATCGCGTGGTTATGACCATGCGCGTGCCCTGCGCGCTGTCGGGCGGATAGGCGCAACGACGACCTCGGTGCTCGAGCGCGCGGCATCGTGCGGCACCACCCCGCTGGCTGCGGCCGAGGAAGTGGTGGCCCAACGGCTCGCCCGAGCAAGGGGGGGCGCCGGCCAGGCCCATTGAGGAGCGTGCCAGGATGTGCCCCGGTGATCACGGTCGAGCCCGTCTCGGGCACTGTCGGTGCTGTAGTCGGAGGGGTGGACCTGGCCGAGCCGCTCGAGGAGAGCGCGCTCGCCGAGATCAGGCACGCGTTCCTCGCACACCACGTCCTGTTCTTCCACGACCAGGACCTGAGCGCAGAGGCCCAGTTGCGCTTCGGTCGCTGTTTCGGTGACCTGGACACCCATCCCTTCGTCGAAGGCACGGAGGCCCATCCCGAAGTCATCGAGATCATCACCGAACCCGACGATTGGCTCAACTTCGGCGGCGGATGGCACAGCGACGTGACGTTCCTCGACGAACCCGACCTGGGCTCCATTCTCTACGCAATGGAGGTGCCCCCATTCGGCGGCGACACCCTGTTCGCGGACCAGCACGCTGCGTACGAGGCGCTGTCGGACACGATGAAGGACCTGCTCGACGGTCTCGTGGCGCAGCACTCGGCCGGCCCCCAGTACGCCGAAGGCGGATACTCGACCTTGTCGAAGTCGATGAAGACCAAGTCGCCGGAGCGCGCTGATCGGGTCGTCTGCCACCCGCTCGTCCGCACGCATCCCGAGACCGGCAAGAAGGCGCTCTACGTCAACCCGTCGTTCACCGTCGGCATCGACGGGATGCGAATGGACGAGTCGATGGCGCTGCTGGGGTTTCTGTTCAACCATGCGGTGCGGGAACCGTTCACGTGCCGATTTCGCTGGTCTCCGGGGTCGGTGGCGATGTGGGACAACCGGAGCGTCCTGCACTACGCGCTCTTCGACTATCGAGGTCGCCGTCGCCACATGCGCCGCATCACCGTGAAGGGTGACCGGCCCCGCTGACGTCTCGAGGGGATTCCTGACCCAGCTTGTGTCGTCGATGTGACCCGTGTCCGGGAGCACCGCCTTGGTGCTATCAGTTGAGGGTGATCCTGGCCCTGTGGGGGCAGCCGATTGCGCCGACCATGTCCTCGACCACCTCGAGCGGGTGTGTCCGGACGACGAATGTCCTCGCCGCGCCATCGAGTCCGGGCGCGCCTGGGCACGGGGAGATCACGATGATGCACGCTCGCGTAGCGGGCGGCCAGGCAGAGGGCGCGGCGAGAGAGCTCCGGGACGCACCCCGGCACGCGCCGCTGCACAGGAAGAAGCGCCCTGGAGGCGTTCGACACGAATGCGGTCGGGATCATCCGCGTCACTCAGGCCGCGCTGCCGCTGGGAGCAATCCGAGTATCCGGTGGTGGTCACGTCTCGAGCGCTCTCGGCTCGTTCCGGGCCGTGACGAATCCCGAACGACGTCAGTTTCACTTTCCCACCATCATCTACGGCTCGAGCAAGGCAGCCGGGTCGACGCTCACCGTGCAGTAGGCAAAGACGTATCCAGACATCGAGTTCAACGCCGTGGAGCCCGGCTTCACTGCCACCGAACTCACCCCGTGCAGTTCGGCCGGGCCGCCGGCGGAGGTCGGCGCAGAGGTCATCGTGCGCATGTCCACGGTCGGCAAGGACGGTCCGACCGGCGCCTTCCAAGAGGGAGACGCCGGTCTCGGCAGGTGAAGTTCCTGATCGAGATTGCGGTTACGCCACCTCGGTGGCGACGAAGAGCGCTTTGAACATCTCGTTCATTTCGGGCAATTGATACCGGGCCTGGAGGCCGCTCGGGTTGGGGAGGAGCCACAGACGTGCTCGGGCGAGGAGTTCGGACTGGGGACCGATCGCTGCCTCGGGCCGGCGAAAGGCTGTCCTGTAGGCCTGCAGGCCCAGCACCGCCACGCAGCGGGGCCGCCACTCCTGCACCTTCGACGCGAGCCGTGTCGCACCTCCTCGGAGTTCCGAGACACTGAGTTCGCTCGCCGCGGCTGTCACCCGTCCCACCAGGTTCGTGATGCCGATGCCGAGCGCAGGGAGAGTGTGTTGCTCTGAGGGCAAGAGGACCGAATCGGTGAACCCGCCGGCATGGAGCAGCTTCCAGAACCGGTTCCCCGGCCGGGCAAAGTGCTGGCCGAGCTCACCCGAGAGCGTCCCGGGGTTGATCCCGCAGAACAGAACGCGCAGATCGGGACCCACCAGGTCGGGGACCTCCTCCATGTAGGCAGAACGTACACGGCGATGCGCGCCACAGACGGAAGCCACGAAGGACGGGGACAAAGACCGCACCGAGGGACGGTGTGACAGCATCGACTCATGCAGACGATCTACGAAGCGGCCGGAGGATCTGAAGGGATCGCGCGGCTCGCCCGTGCCTGGCACGCCCGGGTGCTGGCGGACGAGGAGGTGAACCACGCCTTCAGCCACGGCTATCACGCGCAGCACACGGAACGCCTCGCCGCGTACTGGGTCGAGGCGCTCGGCGGACCGGCCGACTACTCCGAGCATTTCGGGGACGAGACCTCAGTCGTGAGGATGCACAGCGGCAACGGCCCGCACGAGGAAATGGACCGCAGGGCCATCCTCTGCTTCGACCAGGCGCTCGTGGACGTCGGCCTGGATCGCGACGAACGGCTCCGTCAGGTGCTGCACGAGTACTTCAGCTGGGCGACCACGACCACGATGGCTCGGTACCACGACTCGGAGGACGACGTCCCGGAGGGCTTGCCGATCCCCCATTGGTCGTGGGACGGATTGGTCGTCTAAGCCGGCACCAGCACGCCGTCGCGGCGGTCGTCGGAGGCACAGGGCTCAACCGGCGCGGCCAGGGCCTTGCGCTCACGCCCCGGCAGGAGCCTGAAGGCAACCGCCGCACCCAGCAGCGCCACTGCGGCGCCGGCGAGGCAGGCGACCTCGAGTCCGCTGTGGAAGGCGTGGAACACGATCGTCTCGAGCGCCGGCCGCACCGCGTGGGGTGCGTGGTGGATCACGGCCAGCGCCGCCGCCACGGACTGGTGGGACTCGGTCTTCGGTCCGGCCGGTATGGGGAGGGGCCGGAAGGCGCCGATGATCTTCGGCGCGTAGGACGAGGCGAAGATCGAGCCGAACACCGCCACGCCCAGGGTGCCACCCAGCTCCCGTGTCGTGTTGTTCACGCCGGCGGCCGCGCCGCGCTGCTCGTCGGGCACCGACCCCATGACCGCCTCGGCGGTCGGGGCCGTGATGGACGACAGACCGAGGGCCAACAGCACCATGGACACGACGATGGGACCCCAGTAGGCCGTGTTCGCCTGCGAGTTGAACGCCGCGACCGCGAGACCGCCGCCCATGAGGAGGAGCCCCGCCGACACCACGACGCGCGACCCGATCCGCAGCGCGACCACCGCGGCCAGGGGCGTGAAGACCGCCGCCACGACGGCGAACGGCAACGTGTGCACGCCCGCCGACAACGTCGAGAACCCCTTCACGAACTGGAAGTATTGGGTGATCAGGAAGATGAACCCGAAGAGGCTGAAGAACGCCACCGAGATGGAGAGCGCGCCACCGGTGAAACGCCGGATCCGGAAGACGCGCACGTCGAGGAGCGGCCCGTCGGTGTGGAGCTCGACCAGCGTGAACACGGTGAGGAGTACGGCGGCGGCGGCGAAGCACGCCAGCGTCCCGGTGGCGGCCCAGCCCCACTGCGGGCCCTCGATGATGGCGAGCACGAGCGAGGTCACGCCCGCGGTCGACAGCACCACCCCGCGCACGTCGAAACGGTGCAGGCGCACCCGCGGCAGGCGCGGGATGAGGACCTGCCCGGCGAGGAGCGTCACCGCGACGATGGGCAGGTTCACCAGGAAGATCGAGCCGTACCAGAAGTGCTCGAGCAGCGCGCCGCCGACGATCGGGCCGAACGCCACTGCGATGCCCGACGTGGCGCCCCAGATGCCGAGCGCCTTCTGCCGTTCCGAGGGGTCGGGGAAGACGCTCGTGAGGATGGCGAGGCTGGCCGGGAAGATGAAGGCCGCCGCCACGCCCATCAGCGCCCGCGTCGTGATCAGCGTGCCGGTCGAGTGCGACGCTGCCGCGGCCGCCGAGAACACCCCGAAGAAGACGAGCCCGATCTGCATCGTCGCCTTGCGGCCGAGGCGGTCGCCGATGCCCCCGCCCGCCAGCAGCAGCCCCGCGAAGGCGAGGCTGTACGCGTCGACGATCCACTGCAGCGACGTGATCGAGGCGCCGAGATGCGTGTTGAGCGTCGGGAGCGCGACATTGACGATTGTGTTGTCGACCACGACCAGGAACACGCTCAGGCACAGGACCGGCAGGATCAGCCAGCGGCGGTCGCTTGGGTCGGCGGCGGCCGGCCCCGCCCTCCCGGACCGGCTCGTGGTCGTCTCGAGTGTCGTTCCGCCCATCTCGGCTCCTTCCGAACTCCTGTTGTAGAACACTGTGCTATTGTTATAGCACGATGTTCTTCAGTAAGGTGCCGATGTGACGAAAAAGCCCCGGACCAGGACCCCCAGCGCCGGCATGGAGGCTGCGCTGCTCGAGGCGGCCGGCGAGATCCTCGAGACCGAGGGTCCCGACGCCCTGTCGGTCCGGCGCATCGCCGCCGCGGCCGGGGTCGCGCCCATGGGTGTCTACAACCACTTCGAGTCGAAGTCCGGCATCATCGAGGCCCTGTTCATCCAGGGCTTCGAGCGCCTGTCCGATGCGCTGCAGGCCGTGGCCGACGTGCAGGACCCCTACGAGGCGCTGCGAGAAGGGGGGCGCCGCTACCGCGCCCTCGCCCTGGAGCACCCGATGGTGTACCAGTTGATGTTCCTGCGAACCGTGCCGGGGTTCGAGCCGAGCGACCGCGCGCTCGAGGTGGCGGGCGCTGCGTTCGCCAACCTGGTGACCGCCGTGCAGCGAGCCATGGCCGCCGGGGTGATCGCAGACGGTGAGCCGACCGAGACCGCCCAACTGATCTGGTCGAGCATCCACGGCTGGGTGTCGCTCGAGGTCATGGGGATCGGTTTCGTCGAGGACCAGCAGGCGGGGTTCGACCGCGTGTGCTCGACCATGTTGGACGGCCTCAACCCGGAGACGGAGCGGCGCAGCGCAGCGAACGGATCGCCGGGGCGCTAGCCGCTCGGCTCAGCGTGGGTCGGGCCGGTCCAGGTTCCAGTGCAGCGCGACATTCGGGTACCACTGGACCGTTTCGTCGGTCTGGTACGGGATCATCCCGAAGCGCGTAATGGTGCGTTGACCGCCCTCGTGGTCGCCGTAGAGCAGCTCCACGGTGAACGGCTCCGGTGCCTCGATGTCCTTGCGCAACGCCTCGTAGTCCGGCCCTGAGGAGTCACGGATGGCGGCCTGCCAGAAGCCGACGTCGTTCGGCGCGATGTAGAGATCCCGGGTCTGCCGCCGGAACTGATCGGGCTGCAGGTGCGGCGTTTCGGCGTTTGCCACGTGGGGCACCACCGCCCACCCGACCGCCACCGCGAGCCCTGACCCGGCGTTGCGAAGCGAAATCGCCAGATAGACGTTGCCGTCGATGAGCTGCACGATGCCCTGAGCGCCATCCAGCCGCGCCCAATGGTTGTCCATCCAACGGATCTTCTGGACGGGATCGTCCAGTCGCGACGTGACGAGCACCGGCCGGAGGTTGACCCGGAACGCCTCTTCGGCCACCCGGGCGGAGCGATTCGCCGAGCGGATGGACGCGAAGGTGGCGATGGCGAGGACGAGCGTCCCGACCGCCGTGGCGAACGACGCAATGGTGGCCCAATCCGTGGACACGAGCACGATCCCGCACAATAGGCCGGCAAGAGGTCACGCCCCCTGTACGCCGGGCGTGCTGGCAGACTCACGGGATGCTCGCCCACGTCTCCATCCAGTGCGCCGACTTCGACCGCAGCACCGCCTTCTACGACGCTGTCCTCGCGCCGCTCGGCGGGACCCGCGTCATGGAGGACGGCGACGCCATCGGCTACGGCATCCCGCCTACGGCCGTGTTCTGGATCGGACGCCGGCAGACAGGCGACGGCTTCCGAGAGACGCACATTGCCTTCCGGGCGCCCGACCGCGCCGCGGTACGGGCTTTCGTCGAGGCCGCCCGCGCCACGGGCGCCGAGGTGTTGCACGAGCCCAAGGTGTGGGCCGAGTACCACCCCACCTATTACGGCGGGTTCGCGCGCGATCCCGACGGCAACAACGTCGAGGCGGTCTGCCTCTCCCCCGAGTAGGACCGGCCCGAAGGGGACTCCGTATCGGAGTCCCCGAAACAGTCGACCTCAGGCCTTCTGCCCGATCACCGAGAACCATTCCACCCGGTTCGGCTCTGGGGCACCGGCCTGTCCGAGGGCCGGACCCAGACGGGAGTTCATGAACTCCTCTTGCTGCGCCTTCGACTCCCACACCTCGAAGACGACGAAGGCGTCGCCCTGAACGCCCGCAGCGTGACTAACGATGCCCGCCGGCCAATCACCCTTGCCCGTCTTCGCGTCGATCCCGAGAATGCCGTTCACCGCGTTGTAGAGAGAAGCTGCGTCGGAACTGGTGAACTCGAGGATGATCGCTTCTGCCATTGGGTGCCTCCTTCTCCGGCATGACTGCCGGCATCGTCTCACTGAGCTGACCTGGCCAACCTACGCCCGTCCCCTTTGTCCGGGCTGAGAAGGTTGAGCGCTCAGCGATAGGGCATCACGACGCGGACCGACCGCTGCCTATGCATCCACCGTCAACGACTCCAACAATCCGGCGAAGCGACGCTGCGCCTCGGCCCGCCGCGTGGGGATGTGCTCGCTCGGCACCTCCCTCGGCGAGTAGCCCTTGAGCACCTGCCGCGCCACGGTCTGGCGGTGCACCTCGTCGGGCCCGTCGTAGATCCGGGCCGCCCGGGCCGCCCGGTACATGTGCTCCAGCGGCAGGTCGCACGAGAACCCGAGCGACCCGTGCACCTGGATCGCCCGATCGATCACGTCGTAGAGCACCTTCGCCCCGAAGTACTTGATCATGGCGATCTCGACCCGCGCCGCTTGCGCTCCCTCCCGGTCCATCTTCCAGGCCGCCTGCAACGTCATCAGACGCGCCGCCTGCATCTCGGCCATCGAGTCCGCGATCCAGTTCTGGATCGTCTGCTTCTCCGCCAGCGTCGACCCGTGGGTGTAGCGGGACACCGAGCGCTCGCACAGCATGTCGAAGGCGCGGCGCGACTGCCCCAACCACCGCATGCAGTGGTGGATGCGGCCGGGCCCGAGCCGCTTCTGCGCCAGCGCGAACCCCGACCCCTCCCGCCCGATCAGGTTCTTAGCCGGGACCCGCACGTCCGTGTACACGATCTCGGCGTGGTTGCCAAAGCGCCCGAACGGCGTCTCGGGGTCCTCCATCGTCGCCACGTCCCGGACGATGCGCACCCCCGGTGTCGTCACCGGCACGATGATCATCGACGACCCTTGATACGGGTGCACGTCCGGGTTCGTCACGGCCATCACGATGAGGAAGTCCGCCACCGAGCCGTTCGACGTGAACCACTTGTGACCGTTGATCACCCACTCGTCGCCGTCGCGCACGGCGGACGTCGACAACAACGTCGGGTCCGACCCCGCCGTGTTCGGCTCGGTCATCGAGAACGCCGACCGCAGGTCGCCATCGAGCAAGGGCCGCAGCCACTTCGCCCGCATCTCCTCGTCGTCCGTCTCCTCGATACCGACGGCCAGCAATTCCGCGTTCCCCGAGTCAGGTGCGTTGTTTCCGAACACCACGGGGCCGAGCGCCGACTGCCCGAGGATCTCGTGCATCAGTCCGAGCTTCACCTGCCCGAAGCCCATGCCCCCGAGCGCCGGCGGCAGGTGCGCCGCCCACAACCCCTCGGCCTTGACGCGCTCCTGCAGCGGACGGATCACCTCGCGCACCTGTTCGTACGTCAGGTCCAGCGTCTCGAACGGGAAGACCTCCTCGCGCACGAACTCGCGCATCCACGCGAGCTTCTCCTCGAAATCGGGCTCGGTCGAGAAATCCCAGGCCATCGGTGCTCCTTCTCCCCTCCCACTACGCGGACTCGGCTGTCGGGGGTCCCCACCCTGCCACTACCGTGGGCGCCGTGACCACCACGCCCGTCGCTTTTCGTTCTGCCGCGTCCTCACACGCGTCCGCGCACGAGCCCTCTGTCAGCCCACCGCCTCCTCCTCAAGTCGCCCTGAGTGCGGCGGACAGGGCTGTGATCGCCAGGGCCGAGAAGGCCCTCCTCGAGGAGCGCCGCCTCCTGACCGATGACGAGCTCGCCGCGCTCGCCGCTCTGCCCGACGGCGCCGTGATGAACCTCGCTGCCTGTGCTCATCAGGTCCGCCTCGACTGGTGCGGCCCCGAGGTCGAGGTCGAAGGAATCCTCTCGGCCAAGACGGGCGGCTGTCCCGAGGACTGCCACTTCTGCTCCCAGTCCTCGCGCTTCGACACCCCGGTCAAGGCGACGCCGTTCCTCGACCGTGACGAGGTGCTCGCCGCCGCCCGCGAGACCGCGGCCCTCGGCGCGTCGGAATTCTGCATCGTGCTTGCCGTCCGTGGCCCCGACGAGCGCACGCTGCAGCGCATCCTCGACCTCGTCCCCCTCATCAACGACGAGACGGGCCTCAATGTTGCTGTCAGCGCCGGCATCCTGACCGAGGATCAGGCCCGCCGCCTGGCCGACGGTGGCGTGCACCGCTACAACCACAACGTCGAGACGGCGCGCTCCTTCTTTCCGTCGATCGTCACGACCCACACCTGGGACGAGCGCGCCGATACGTGCCGCCTGGTGAAATCGCACGGGATGGAGCTGTGCTGCGGCGCGCTGCTCAACATGGGCGAGACCGATGCGCAACGCGTCGAGCTGTTGACCCAGTTGCGGGAGCTCGAGCCGACCGAGGTTCCCCTCAACTTCCTCAACCCGCGCCCCGGCACGCCCCTCGGCCACCGCCCGATCCTCGGCGCGTGGGAGGCAGTCCGCTGGATCGCGCTGTTCCGCCTGGCGCTCCCGTCGGTCATCCTCCGCTATGCCGGCGGCCGCGAAGTCACGCTGCGCGACCTGCAGGCCATCGGCATGACGGCGGGGATCAACGCGCTGATCGTCGGCAATTACCTGACGACGCTCGGCCGCTCAGCCGACGAGGACCTCCAGATGCTCGAGGATCTCCGCATGCCCATCGGCGCCCTCAGCGCCGCCATCTGAGGCCACCACCAAGAACCGCACTCCGCATGCCCGTGGCCAGCCACTGCACCGGATGCGGCAAATCGGTCGCCGAGTGCCCCGGCTGCGGGCGCGAGCTCGATCCTCCTCGATTCTGTTGCGAGTGCGGCCGTCGCATGACGGTCACCGTCATCCCCACCGGATGGGTGGCCCGCTGCCGCGAACACGGCGAACTGCGGTCCGACGCCAGCTAAGACACGTCCGGTTCCGAGACCTGTCTTCAGGTCTTCGCGATGGCCCCTGCTACCGACAGCCTGCGGTAGGCCAGCGCAATCACGCGTACCGCCAGCGGGCGCAAGGGCCAAGGTGAGGTGTAGCGCGAATGGCGTCCGGTTCAGCGACAGCTCGATGGATGGGTCATAGCCCTAAGGGCGGCACAGTTACCGCCCCCGACGAAGCGGCGCTCGACGAAATCTGCGGATCCTCGGAGTGGCGCTACCAGTCGAGTTGGAGAATCCCCCGCATCGCCGCCTCGAAATCATCGAAGCTCGTACCCTGGCGGCTCGCTGCGATCAGCTCGGCGTCGGCGCCCACGGGTAGGCGGAGTGGATGGTGCTCGTCTTCCAGCGCGTCGCAAATCTTGGTCGCCACCAGCTCAGGTCCCGGCGCCGGCCCCTCGCCACCAAGAATTCCCATCGCGCTGTCCCACAACTCTGCCAGCTCCGCGTACGGCCCTGGTCGGCCGCGAAGATCGACCATGTTGTCCCCGAAACGGGTCGCAATCGAGCCCGGCTCGACTACCAGGACCCGTACGCCGAAATGGCCGACCTCGAGGTGGAGTGACTCCGACAGCGCCTCGAGGGCGAACTTGGTCGCGGAATAGAACCCGGCCAACGGGCCACCAACGATTCCCGCAACGGAGGTGATGTTGACGACCGTGCCCGAGCCCTGCTCTCGCATGGCGGGGACGAAGGCCTGGATCATGCGCGCCGCGCCGAAGAAGTTCGTCTCGAAGGCCCGGCGGACCTCGGCGAGAGGGACTTCTTCTACCGGTCCGTCGATTCCAAAGCCGGCATTGTTGACCAGGACGTCGACGGGGCCGACCCTGTCACGGGCGGCGGCCACGGACTCATCGGCATCGACGTCGAGCGTCAACGTGCGCTCGACTGCCAGGTTCGCGATCGACTCCGGTCGTCGTGCGGTGGCAACGACGTCGTATCCGCGTGCAGTCAGCTCCAGGGCGGTCGCCCTTCCGATGCCACTGGAACACCCCGTCACGATTGCGGTCTGGTTTGCCATGCGGCACGTCTAGCTCCAGAGGGCGAGCACTGTCAACGCGCATTGCTATTGGGCCAGAGAACTGGCCTTCAGCTCATGCCGTCTTGCAAAAATCTGAAGTCCGCGCACGGTAAGAGTGTCGGAATGCAGCGGCATGGCGAGAAAATCGATGAAACCGGAGGTGCTCGCTCAGCGCAATGGACGGGACGTCGCCACCTCGAAAAGAGTGATCTCAACATCCCGAGGAGTCGGCCTGGAGTCGTCACGCCGAGGCCTGTTCCTTTGTTGGGCAAGATGTTGTTGTAAGTGTTCCATCGACTCCCACCGCTCGGTTAGAACGACCCGCTCCGGGTCGAGAGGGTCGGCAGCGATTACGTATTCGAGGCAACCCGCTTCCCGCCGGGAGGAGCGCATTCCTTCGATGCTCGTCTCGACGAATCGATCGCGTTCGTCGGGGTCGAGTGAGAACGCTCCTTGAACAATTACGGTTGCCATTCGGCCATTTATAGATGATGGCGCTCTCGAGGGGAGACCCGGACGCTCTAAAGAAACTCTTGAACGAGCTTCGCTAGCTCGATCTCATCACCTGGAACTCTGAACAGCTGCAGGTCATCGCGGTCCCGAAACCACGACCGATTTCGCTGGTGCAACTCTGAACCTTCGTTGAAGCGGTTGAGAACTACCGCCAGCTGTGCCGGAAGACGTACCAATGCGTCCATCGTCAGACGCACCGAGTTGATCGTGCCCAGGCCAGCGTCGGCAACGAGCAACACGGTCTCAGGCATCATGGCCACGACGAGCGACAGGCAGTCACCGTCGTCGGCGATGGGTGAACGCAAACCCCCCGCCGTCTCGACGAACCCTACGTCCGCCGGCACCTCAGGCCATCGCAATTCCTCGACAAGATCGTCGACGGTGAAGATCGGACGAGCCAGCGCATCGGCGGCCATGGGTGGCGCCATCGCCATCTCGTACCATCGATGGGGAGGACACACCGTCTCGGGGCGTTCTCCGCTCGCCTCGCCCAGCACGGCCGCGTCGTAGTTCGCTGGGTCGTCGGACGGATCAAACGATTGCGCGGGCTTGCGCGCGGTCACGCTGATCCCCTCTTCTCGCAGCACTGCGAGCAGACGTGCGGTGACATAGGTCTTGCCGACGTCGGTGCCCGTACCGACGACGGCCACGACTCGATTCGGCCGGGCCACTACCGAGCGCCAGAAGCCATGGATTCGGGCAGAGGCAGCGAATGCAGCGCATCGATCAGAGCGGTGACGTCGTCGTCTCGGTGTGCGGCCGAGAGGGTGACCCGCAGGCGGCTTGTACCCGTCGGGACCGTGGGTGGCCGGATGGCCGGAACCCAGAGCCCACGCGCCAACAGGTTGGCGGACGCGTCGATCGCGGCGTGTTCGGGTCCCAGGATCACCGGAATGATCGGACTCGGATGCGCCGGCGGCGCGAGTCCCGCGGCGGACATCCTGTGCACCAACGACGCCAGGCGGTCCACAAGCGCCTCCCCTTCGGAGGAGCGAAGGATCCGTACGGCCGCGAGGGCTGCGGCAGTGTCGGCGGGCGGCAGCGCGGTGGAGAAGATGTAGGACCGAGCCCGATTGATCAGTAAGTTCACGACGTCGCGTGACGCCGCCACGAACCCTCCGAGGGAGCCGAGCGTCTTCGACAACGTTCCCACCCGCACGACCTTCGAATTCGCCGTCCCGGAAACCCCCGACAACTCGAAGCGGGGCCCCAATACCGCATGCGCTTCGTCAATCACCAACAAGGCACCGTGTCGAGCACAGAGCGCGACAAGCCGCTCGAGCGGCGCCTCGTCGCCGTCCATGGAAAACACCGCGTCGGTCACGACCAGCGACGGCATCTGGTGCTGGGTGTCGCTCGACGCCAGCAGCTCTTCGAGGTGGCCCATGTCACGGTGGCGGTACACGGCCACCTCAGCGCGCGAAAGCCGGCACCCGTCGATGATGCTGGCGTGATTCAACTCGTCCGAGAAAACCCGGACGCCCGGTCCTCCGAGCACGCTGAGGACACCGAGATTGGCCGCGAAACCCGTCGGGAAACAGACGGCGGCCTCGGTGCGTTTCCACCGCGCCAGCTCCTCTTCCAGTTGGGCGTGGACGGGACGGGAGCCGGTGACAAGACGCGACGCGCCGGCGCCCGCACCCCAGCGCTCAAGAGCGTCGTGCGCGGCTGCCCGAACCGCCGGGTGCGCGCTCAGCCCGAGATAGTCGTTCGACGCGAACGAGACCACGTGCGCTCCTCCGAGCGTGCCCAGCGGACCCCGTGCGTCGAACGCGCCGCGGCGCGCGCCAACGCCCCTCGTCGACCACCTCGGCCAACTGAGCCCGGATGCGGTCGGGCCAGCTCTCCGGAGTCACGAGGGCCTGGCCACCTCGTCGAGGGCCTCGGCCAGCGCGTCGACAATTCGCTCCACCTCGTTCTCCGTGATGGTGAGCGGCGGCATCACCACAACGACGTCGCCGAGCGGTCGGAGCAGGACACCTCGCTCGACGGCGCCGGCGCAGACACGGCGGCCCCAACGCAGCCCGTCTCTCGTGGGCGCGAGCTCGACACCGACCATCAGGCCGCGCTGGCGGATCTCCCGCACGGCTTGATTGGGGGCCACGCGCCCTCGCCAGCAGCTCGGCAAGTTGCATCGCGCGGGCCCGGACGTTTGCGAGGACGTCCCAGGATTCGACGAGGTTGAGGTGTTCGAGTGCCACGGCAGCTGCTAACGCATTCCCCCCGTAGGAGTGCCCGTGATAGAAGGTCCGCGGACCGAGGTCTGCACCGAGAAAGGCATCGAACACACGACCGGACGCGGCGGTAGCCGACATGGCGAGGTAGCCGCCCGTGATCCCCTTGCCGAGGCAGAGCAGATCGGGTCGGAGCCCACACTGCTCGGACGCGAAGAGCGTGCCCGTCCGGCCGAACCCTGTGGCAACTTCGTCGCACACGAGCAACGCATCCGCGTTTCGACACGCGTGGCCCACGCGGCGGACGTCGTCGGCATCGGCCACGAGGATGCCCGCCGCGCCCTGCACGAGCGGCTCGAGCACGACGGCGGCCAACTTACCGGCGTTGGCGGCAATGGCAGCGCACGCCTTCTCCGCCCAACCGGGATCGGCGTAGCCCGGAGTGCGGACGACCGGGAAGCACAGTGGGTCGAAGACCGCGCTGAACACCCCGCCGTCGCCGAGCGACAGCGACCCGATCGTGTCGCCGTGGTACGCGTCGCCCAACGCCAGGAACTGCGTGCGACCCTCGACCCCGCGGTTGACCCAGTATTGGAATGCGATCTTCAGCGCCTGCTCCACGGCGACGGCACCGTCGGCGGCGAAGAGGAAGTGGGGATCGTCCACGGGTACGACCGGCACGAGGGCCTCGGCCAGCTCGACGACCACGGTGTTGCCGTTGCCGAGCATCGTCGAGTGCGCCACCTTGGCCGCCTGCGCGGCCAGGGCGGCGTCGAGCTCGGGGACGTGGTGGCCCAAGGTGTTCACCCACAGCGAGGAGATGGCATCGAGAAAGCGGCGGCCCTCGGCGTCGACAAGCTCGCGGCCCTCGGCCCGCTCGATCACGAGAGGGGTGTTGTCGGCGTAGGTGGCCATCTGGGTGAAGCCATGCCAGACGACGGCGGCGTCGCGCTCGACCCAGCTCCGGCAGGGCTCAGGAATTGTGCTGCTCACGCCCCGATTCTGGACTCCGCGGTCCCTGATCGGCCAATGCACTTCCTGCGCGAAAATGGGGGTATGGACCTGATCGGCGTCGTCGACACGATGTTCGCCCGCTACGACATGGGCGGCGAGGCGCTCGACGAGCTCTCGCAGTGCCCCGGCTACGGGACGACCTTCGCCACGATCCGGCGCACGGTGCCGGGGTTCAAGGACCTGGCCGTGGCGGCCAAGAAGCTGATCGAAGAAGAGGGTTGCCGGATCGTGGTGGCACTGGGGATGCCCGGCAGGGAGAAGGTCGACAAGGTCTGCGCCCACGAGGCGTCGACGGGGATCATGCAGGCGCAGCTCATGACGAACACGCCGATCCTCGAGGTGTTCGTCCACGAGGACGAGTCCGACGACCCGGCCACGCTGGCCATGGTATTCAAGAACCGCTCACGGGACCACGCCCGGAACGCCTATCTCATGCTCTACGAACCCGAGCAACTGACGGCGCGCGCCGGGCAGGGCATCCGCCAGGGGTTCGCTCACGCCGGCCCACTCGAGCTCTGATCACTCGGCCACGGCCCACCCCTCAGCTGGCGGGGCCCCGGAACAGTCCGCCGACCCGCGTTCTCACAGCGCGCCTGCTGAGGGGCGGATGCTGTGAGAGCGCTTTGACTGTCAGCTTTGACTGTCGGTTGGGAAAGAACTTGAACAACTTGAGATCTGCGGACAGTGGGACGCGGGTGGTCACGAGTTCTGCCAAGAGACGGAGAACGAACGGCCGTCTGCACTGAGGTTGCTCGGAACCGCGAGCTTCTTGTTGCCGACCGTCATGGTGATCGCGTTGGCGTTGAATGCGGCCAGCGAGCCGTTGTTGCCGGAGTTGTCGATGAGGTCGGCGTTGCCGAAGCCCACCTGGCCGAAGTCCGAGAGCGGCAGCTCGCTGCAGAACAGGATGTTGCACGACGAAGGCGCCTCGGCCACCACCTCGGCTGAGGAGCGCCCGAACCCGGGCGACGCGTTCTGCGTCGTGCCGAAGAACCAGCCGGCCGTGGCGTCCTTGAGGGCCAGGAAGAACGTCGTGCCCGACGCGTTGGACGCGACCCAGGCGGTCATCTGGTCGCCCGGATGCACCGGGTACGAGCCCGACAACACCTGCGAGGGGTTCGGGAACATCTCCCACCAGGCGTAGTACGTGGGCGTCTTGCCGTTGCAGTCGGAGTCGGCACCGAGCTGCTCGACGCTGTTCGAGGAGTAGCCGTCGAGACCCACCCAGAACGACGCGGCAGAAGAGCCCGGTCCCAACAGATTGCCGAGACCGTTGCCGCCGAGCAGGCCGTTGAGGATGCCGCCACCGCCACCCCCACCGGCACTGCAATTGACCGCAGGCTGGATCCAGCTGACGGCCACCGAGGTGTAGGTGTCCTGATTGTCGGCGTAGCCGCTCCAGTTCTGCGACTGCACGTTCGTCGCATGGCGCACGCCGTGGCCCAGAACCTGACCGAGACCAGGGAGCACCACCTTGCCGATGATGGGTTGGTGGTACAGGCCAGGGGTGGGAAGGCTGCTGGAGCCCGCCGCAACCGATGCAGCCGCCGCCCGTGAGGCGGCGGCGGTGGAGAGGACCGGCGCGGCCGCGGCCGCCAGGCCGAGCACGCACACAGCCGACACGAGCATCCTCCGCGCGGAGTCTCGCATCGAACCTCCCCTGATCATCCGGCTCTCAGCTGCCAATTCCCACCCTGACCAGTTATTTGCTTCTCGACGCCATGGCATCCGCTGCCATGGCGGGAGAGTGCGGGGTACTCCCCCGCACCGCTATGAGAACGGCCGTGACTCAGGGTTCTCGCGGCATTCCGAGGACCTTTTCCGCCACGATGTTGCGTTGCACCTCAGACGTGCCGCCCCCGATCGTCAGCGCCGGGGCGAACAGGTACCCCCGTGACCAAGTGTTGTCCCCGAGTGCCGGCCCGTCGGGACCCCAGCCGCCCACCGGGCCGGTGCTCTGGAGCATGCCGAACGGTCCGGCCAGGTCCCGTGCGACATCCATCACATGCTGCCCGTGGGCGTCGGCGATGGCCTTGCGGACGGAGGCCTCGGCCCCGGGCGCCTTGCCGGCCAGGATGGCCGAGACCGTGCGCATCCGCAGTACGCGGAGGATCTGGCTCTCGACGAAGACGTCGACGAGCCGGTCGCGGGTGGTGGCGTCGGGGGCGCCGCCCGCGGTGCGGACGGTGGCGACGAGGTCGTCCGCCGTCGGGCCCATGCCCCACAGCGCGCCCTCGCCGCTGAGCGAGACCCGCTCGTTGCCGAGGGTCACCTTCGCCAGCTCCCAGCCACCGTGCTCGGCGCCGACGAGATGGTCCGCCGGGATCCGCACGTCGCTGAAGAACACTTCGTTGAAGGCGTGTTCGCCGGTCATGTCAATGAGAGGACGTATCTCGATGCCGGGGGCGTCCATGGGGCAGACGAAGTAGCTGATGCCCTGGTGCTTGGCGGCGGTGGGATCGGTGCGCGCCAGAAGGATGCCGTATCGGGCGATGTGGGCGTAGCTCGTCCATACCTTCTGGCCGTTGACGACGTAGTGGTCACCGTCGCGCTCGGCCTTGGTGGTGAGCGAGGCCAGGTCGGAGCCGGCGCCGGGCTCGGAAAAGAGCTGGCACCAGAACTCCTCGCCCGAGAGCAGCGGCCAGATAAAGCGTTCCTTCTGCTCGTCGCTGCCAGCGTAGATGAGCGTGGGCCCGGCCCAGCCGATGCCGATCGGGTTGATCGGGCGGCGGACGTTCGCCCGTTTGAGCTCCTCGTCGATCACGAGTTGTGTGAGGGGATCTGCATCGAGGCCGTAGGGGGGAGCCCAGTGGGGCACGACGTAGCCCGCTTCGGCGAGGTCTCTTCCGCTGGGACTCGGATGCTGGTGCAGCCAGTCCCTGACCTGGCGCCGGCGGGGGTCGTCGTCGCCCGGGAGGCCGAGGTCCACGTTGGGAGCGTATTCTCGTATCTTCGCTCCGCGCATGTTGGGGAGCAGGGGGTTGACCTTCGTGCTGGTTGATGCCGGTGGGTGCTGGCCGGTGTTGTCGACGTGCAGGAATCGGAGTGTGGGACGGCCGTGAAGGCGGGGTGGAGCGAGGAATGACTGACTGGAACTACGCAGACGTCTGGGAGACGGTCGCCGATGTGCAGCCGAAGGGCCCGGCCGTCTTGCAGGGCGCGCGCACGTTGGTGTGGGAAGAGTTCGACCGGGGCGCCGACGGCGTCGCCCAGTTCCTCCTCGACCTCGACGTGGTCCAGCAGGACAAGGTCGCGCTCTACCTCTACAATTCCCCCGAGTACCTCCAGACGACCTTTGCCGCCATGAAGATCGGCCTCGTGCCGGTCAACACCAACTACCGCTACGGCGACGACGAACTCTCGTACCTGTGGGACAACGCGGACGCGGTAGCGGTCGTGTTCCACAGTTCGTTCACGGAGCGCATCGAGAGGATCCTCGACCGCGTGCCCCGGGTGAAGGGCTGGCTCTGGGTGGACGACGGGGCCGGCCCCTGCCCCGACTGGGCGACGCCCTACGAGGACGCGTCGAAGTGCGCTGTCGGGCGGAGCGCGCGCTCCGTGGGGGCGCAGCGGCGACGATCTCTACATGCTCTACACCGGCGGCACGACGGGGATGCCCAAGGGCGTCATGTGGCGCCAGGACGACCTCTTCGCCCGGCTGATCGACGGCGGGGTGCGCCACTACGACGTGAACGGCGGCCTCGATGGGGTGCGCGCCGCCTTGTCGGCGTCGCCCGGTGGCGTGACGCTGATGCCGGCGTGCCCGCTGATGCACGGCACGGGCGCGTTCACCGCGCACACGGTGCTCGCCGAGGGCGGGCGCGTGTGCCTGTTGGAGTCCCGGAAGTACGACCCGGTCGAACTGCTGGACACGGTCGAGCGGGAGAAGGTCAACGGGCTCGTAATAGTGGGCGACCCGTTCTCGCGGCCGCTGTTGTCGGCGATGGACGCAGAGCCAGGGCGGTGGGACCTGAGCTCGCTGATGATGGTCATCTCGTCGGGCGCGATGTGGAGCGAGCCCGTGAAGCAGGCGCTGCTTGCGCACCACCCCGGGATGCTGTTGGTGGACGCATTCAGTTCGTCGGAGGCCTTGGGGATGGGCGTCTCGGTGTCGGGCGGCGGCTCGGCGGCGAAGACGGCGTCGTTCACGCTCGGGCCGGACGTGAAGGTGCTGACAGAGGACGGGCGGCACGTGGAGCCGGGCTCGGACGAGGTCGGCGTCCTCGCCCTGGGCGGCCGGAATCCGTTGGGGTACTACAAGGACACGGAGAAGTCAGACCGCACGTTCAAGGAGATCGACGGGGTGCGCTACTCGATCCCCGGCGACTACGCGCAGGTCGACGCCGACGGGACGATCCATCTGCTCGGGCGCGGCTCGGTCTGCATCAACTCGGGCGGCGAGAAGATCTTTCCCGAGGAGGTAGAGGAGGCCTTGAAGACACACGTGTCGGTGCGCGACGCCGTGGTGGTGGGCATTCCGCACGAGACCTACGGCGAGCAGATCATCGCGGTCGTGGAGCTGGTCGACCATGACTGTTCGCCCGGCGGGTCGCCGTCGGAGGCCGAGCTGATCGAGCACGTGAAAGGCCGTCTGGCGTCGTACAAGGCCCCCCGCCGGGTGCGCGCGGTGCCCTCGATCGGGCGCGCGCCGAACGGCAAGGTCGACTACAAGCGGCACCGGGCCGAGTCGATCGAGGAGCTGGGGGCCGCGGCGGCGGGCTGAGACGCTCGGCCTAGCTGCACGTCCCGCGGGGTCACTCCTTGTTCGTCGCCCCGGTCGATGCGACGTTGGGTGAGGACGAGTGGCGAGATTTCGTTGCCGCACATCCCTTCGGCCACCTTGTCGCACGCGGCGGGCCCGACCGTGAGTTCCCGGTGGTGGTGCCGACACAGTTCGTGCTGGCGGGTACCACGGTATGGCTGCATCTGGTGCGGGCCAACCCGGTGTTCGCTGCGCTGTCGGAGGATTCGCGGGTCGTGTTGAGCGTGGCCGACGACTGGGCGTTCGTGCCGTCTGCTTGGAAGGCGATCGGGAATGAGGATCCGGCGTTGGGGATCCCGACGACGTACTACGGCGCGGTGCAACTCCTGGGGGAGGCACGCGTCCACGACGAGCGGGTGGCGCCCGGGAGCGTTGCGGAGATCCTGCGACGCCAGCTCTCGACGTTCCAGCCCGAGAAGCCGGTGGCGGACCCCGCGGAGGCCCATGCGGCGAAGCTGCTGGGCATCCTCGGGATAGAAATCAGAGTGTCGCAAGTGCTCGCCAAGTTCAAATACGGCGGGAATGTCGACGCGGCGCACCGGCGGGCCGTCGTGGCGCAGCTGAACTCGCGGCGCGGTCCGGGTGACGAGGCGGCGGCGGAGCACGTGTTGCGCCGGCTCGAGGCCGACGGGTAGCCGGGTAGCCGGGTAGCCGGGTAGCAGCCGGGTAGGAGGGCTACTCGACGGCCTTGGCCAGGTTGTCGAGTGTCTGCGCCATCTGGCGCTCCGCAGCGCCCGCGCTGTGATCGCCCATGACGCGGGCGAGCGTCGTGAACCACGGCTTGCGCTTGTCCACCCACGACTCGGTCACCCGGCAGCCGGCCTCCGTGTCCTCGAATTCGTAACGCCAGTTGGCCACTTCGAGCGGGCCCGAGGTCACCGCGAACTCGAACAGCTTGGCGGGCTCGCACCCGACGACGGTGACCGTGGTCGACCAGCGCCTGATGCCGTTCTTGTTCGTGCCCTTGAAGACCGAGCCGAGCGCGGGACCGGTGGCGCCCTTGACCCACTTGCCGCCGGCGTTCTCGGGCGACCATTCCCCCATCCGGGGGAGATCGGCGACGAGCCCCCAAACCTTTTCGGCCGGCGCGGCGATGTCGCGTGATGCTGCGGTTGGGTACGCCATGGCGGGACACAGTACAGCGGGCGCCGGAATTCCTGGTGGTACGGCGAGGTCGGCCGTGACGACGGTTGCGGTGGGGATGGGCGACCAGGTGTCCTGCTGGGTCGTCTGGTGACGATTGCTCGGAGAAAGAGAACCTGTTCTAATCTCGGCCGATGGAGTTCAACCTCGCCAACCTGTTCGAGGCAGCCGTCGACGCCTACCCCGAACGGGAGTACCTGGTGGCGGACGGCAAGCGGCGGACGTACGCGCAGATGGAGACCCGGGCGAACCAGCTGGCCCACTATCTCGCCGGACGGGGTATCGGGCCGGGGGACCACGTCGGGATCTATGCCTACAACTCCGTCGAGTGGGTCGAGACCGCGTGGGCCGTCTTCAAGCTGCGAGCGGTCTGGATCAACATCAACTACCGCTACGTCAAGGACGAGCTGCGCTACCTGCTGAGCAACGCAGACCTGAAGGCGCTCGTCTTCGGGCGCGAGTTCTCGCCCTTGGTCGCCGCGCTGGCGCCCGAGCTGCCGGATCTGCGGGAGCTGGTGGTGATCGAGGACGGGTCCGACGCCGAGGCGCCACCGGGTTCGGTGGAGTTCGAGGCCGCGTTGTCGGGCCAGTCGTCGACGCGGGACTTCGAGCCGCGTTCGGGCGACGACCTCTACATCCTCTACACCGGCGGTACGACCGGGATGCCCAAGGGCGTCGTGTGGCGCCACGAGGACGTCTTCTACGCGCTCGGCGGCGGGACCGACCCCGTGACGAACACCCGGGTGACCGACCCTTCCGTCTTGATCGAGAAGGGCGCCGGCGGTGGGATGGTGCACCTGCCGGTGGCGCCGCTGATGCACGGGGCGACGCAGTGGTCCGTAATGGGTCAGAGCTTCGTCGGCTCCAAGATCGTGCTCATAGCCAAGTTCGACCCCGATGCGGTCTGGCGGCTGGTCGGCCAGGAGGGCGTGAACTCGGTGATGATCACCGGCGACGCCATGGGCAAGCCGTTGGTGGAACAGTTGGATGCGCCCGAGGCTGCCGCGTACGACCTGTCCTCTCTGTTGGCAGTGGTGTCGTCGGCGGCGTTGTTCTCGGCCCCGGTCAAGGACCAGTTCTTCGAGCGTCTCCCCCACCTCGTGATCACCGACGCCATCGGCTCGTCGGAGGGTGGCAACAACGGGATGACCGTGGTGACGGCGGGGAACACCGCGATGAAGAGCGGACCCACCGTGCACCTGCTCGGTCAGACGGTGGTGTTCGACGAGAACCTGGACCTCGTGGCGCCGGGATCGGGTGTGATCGGCAGGATCGCCCGGTCCGGCGACATCCCGGTCGGCTACTACAACGACCCGAAGAAGACGGCCGAGGTGTTCATCTCCGTGCGGGGGACGCGCTACGTGATGCCCGGTGACTACGCCACGGTGGAAGAGGACGGATCGATCACGTTGCTCGGACGTGGGTCGATCGTCATCAACTCGGGCGGCGAGAAGATCTTCCCCGAGGAAGTGGAGTCAGCAGTGCGCTCGCACCCCGACGTCATGGACGCGATCGTGTGCGGCGCGCCGGACGAACGGTGGGGCCAGACGGTGGCGGCCATCGTGCAGCCCCGGGCCGGGCACACGGCCCCTTCGCTGGAGGCGCTGCAGGCGCACTGCCGGGATTTCGTGGCGGGCTACAAGGTGCCGCGTCGGCTGCACGTGGTGGACGCGGTGGAGCGCTCGCCGAGCGGGAAGCCCGACTACACGTGGGCGGCCGCGATCGTGACGGCGGCGCCGGCGGACGCGGCGCCTGCCTCGTAACGCCTGACTCGGAACGCCGTCGGCACTCGTCATGGGCGCTCGGGCGGGTTCGCAACGCCCGTGAAGCTGTCCCGCCGTCGACAGCGCGCGGGCCGGGCAGTACCGTGCCAGCGAGCGGCGAGGAGGGGGACGTGAACTTGAGGATCTGGAGCAGACGGGGCCTACAGCGTTCGGTCGTCGTGTGCTGGCTCGCACTCGCGTTCGGTGCGCTCGTCGTCGTGGCGCCATCCCCTGTGCCCGCCGCGTCGGGCGCCGTGCCGCACGTCGATGCCACGACGTCGTGGACCGTGTACCACGGGGACGCGCTGGGCACCGGCGCCGACCATTCGGGCGTCACGTTCTCGCCGCCGAACCACGCGTGGACGTCACCGGTCCTCGACGGCCAGGTGTACGGAGAACCGCTCGAAGCAACCGGCCGGGTGTACGTGGCGACCGAGAACGACACGATCTACGCCTTGGCCGCCAACACCGGCGCCGTCCTGTGGTCGACCCACGTCGGGACCCCGGTGCCGTCCAGCGGGCCGGGAAACCTCCTGCCCTGCGGAGACATCACCCCGGTCGAGGGCATCACCGGCACCCCGGTGCTCGACGTCGGCCGTGGGGAGATCTTCGCCGTCGCCGACATCGATGCGGGCGGCACCCCCACCTTCGAGCTCGTCGGGCTGGACATGTACAACGGCACGTACCGGACGACCACGTCGGTCAACCCGCCCACCCAGCCTACGGCGGCAATCCTGCAGCGCACGGGGCTGAACCTCAGCGACGGCAATGTCGTGTTCGGCTACGGCGGCAACGACGGCGACTGCTCGACCTACAGCGGCTGGATCGTGTCCGTGCCCGAGGGCGGCGGGACGCCCGGCTACTACCAGGCGGTGCCGATCGGCCACGACGGCGCGATCTGGCAGGGCGGGGCTGCGCCCGAGGTCGACGCGGCGGGCAACATCTGGGCCACGACCAGCAACGGCTCGGCGTCGCTCCCCTACGACTTCAGCGACTCGGTGCTGGAGTTGTCGCCCAGCCTGGCCCGCACGCAGTACTTCGCCCCGGCGACGTGGTCGTTCGACAACTCGCACGACTTGGACCTCGGCTCGAGCCCGCCGGCGCTGTTGTCGAACGGAACGGCCCTCCAGGTCGGCAAGTCTTCGACCGCCTACCTGTTGAACCAGTCCTCGCTCGGTGGCATCAGCAGTCCGACCAACGTCCCCGCCTGTGGGAGTGACTCCGACGGCGGCGATGCGATCAGCGGCACCGTCGTCTACGTGCCGTGCGGCAACGGGGTCCAGGCCGTCCAGACCAACCCCCTGAGCACAATGTGGCAGACCTCGACCGGCGCGCACGGCCCGGCCATCACCGCGGGTGGGCTCGTCTGGTCCATCGGCGGCTCAACGTTGTACGGGCTCAACCCGGCCAACGGGGCGGCGGTGCAACAGGTGTCCGTCGGCAATGCCGCCAACCACTTCCCCACTCCATCGGTGGGCGACGGCCTCCTGCTGGCACCGGGCGACGACGAGGTGGTCGCGTTCACCGGGTCTGCCGGACTCCCGGGACCACCGTCGCCACCGCCGCCGGCATCGCCCAACTCGTCGTACTGGCTGGTGGCGTCCGACGGCGGCATCTTTTCATTCGGCAACGCGCAGTTCTACGGCTCGACGGGTGCCCTGGTGCTGAACGAGCCGGTCGTGGGGATGGCATCCACGTCGTCGGGCAACGGCTACTGGTTCGTCGCATCCGACGGCGGGATCTTCAACTACGGCGGCGCTTCGTTCTCCGGTTCCGAGGGCGGCATGCCCCTCAATGCACCCATCGTCGGCATGGCTGCCACACCCGACGGCGGCGGTTATTGGGAGGTCGCCTCCGACGGCGGCATCTTCAGTTTCGGCGACGCGAAGTTCTACGGCTCAGAGGGGGGCAAGCCGTTGAACAAACCGATCGTCGGCATGGCGAGCACACACGACGGGCTCGGGTACTGGCTCGTCGCGTCCGACGGCGGCATCTTCAGCTTCGGCGACGCAGGCTTCCATGGCTCCACCGGAGCCACGCATCTCAACAAGCCCGTGGTGGGCATGGCGGTGACGTCGGACGGCCTCGGGTACTGGCTCGTCGCGTCCGACGGTGGGATTTTCAGTTACGGCGACGCCGCCTTCCACGGCTCCACCGGTGCCATCGCGCTCAGCAAGCCGGTCGTCGGCATGGCGACCACCAGGAGCGGTGGCGGCTACTGGCTGGTGGCGTCCGACGGCGGCATCTTCGCCTACGGCGACGCCGGGTTCAGCGGCTCCATGGGCGGCCTCCCGCTCAACCGGCCCGTGGTGGACATGGCCCCAGCCGGGACCTGATCGGCGCGTCCGTCACGTCCATCGGAGTCGCGGCCGACGCACCGCATCCTCGGGTCGCGGGCCACGGTGTGAAAGGGTTTCCCTGGTGTCTGCTGGCATTTTCGGATGGCTCCATGGCCGGGGCGCCCGCGTGCGCCGCTGCACCGAGTGCGGCACCGCCTGGACGATGCCGCCGCACAGCGGGAACCCGAGACCGCGGAACAAAGGGGTCCCCATCGGAGAGCTCTACGCGGCTTCCCGGCTGTTGAGCAATCAGAGCATTGCCCGGGCCCGAGAGGACGCCGAAGTCCGCGAGGCGTTGGCCCATTGCCCCCAATGTGGCTCCGGGCGCTTCACCGAATCCCGGGAGCAGCGCACGCAATGATGCACGCATGCCTCCCGCCCCCGTCCTGCTCCTGACCGGCTCGCCCGGCTGTGGCAAGAGCACGGTGGCGCCGCACGTCGCCGACCGCCACGAGCCATCGGTCTGCTTGGAGCTCGACTGGTTCTTCGCCAAGGTGCAGAAGGGGTTCATCGAGCCCTGGCGGGCCGAGGCGCACACGCAAAACCGCGTCATCCTGGGCGCCGCGGCCGAGGCGGTCGCGACGTTCGCGGAGGGCGGCTACTTCACCGTCGCGGAGGGGATCTTGTACCCCTTCATGCTGGACCTGTTCGCCGAGGCCTGCGCACCGCACGGGATCTCGCTCAACTATGCCGTCCTGCCGCACGCCCATCGGCATCGTCCAACAACGGGTCCAGGACCGGCGCAGCGAGCCCGAGCACTTCGGCGCGCTCGCAGACGCGGACGTGGTCGACGAGCTCTGGGCGCAGTTCGAGAGGCACGGGGTCGAGGGGCGCCACCGCGTGGATTCGGGGGAACGTACACCCGACGCGATCGCCGAGGAGATCGATTCTCGGCTCGGAGCCGGGGAGTTCCGCCTCTAACTCGAGAGGATGTCCTCTCGGGACGCGCTGGGCGGCTCCAAGAGCCCTTGGCACAACCGGAGGATGTCGCCGGCCCACCCCGAGGTGTCGTAGTGCTCGAGCACGTGACGCTGGCCGGCGTCGCGCACCCGCGTCAGCTCTGCGGGCTCGATCGCGACCACGGACCGCACCGCCTCGTACACCTGCACGCCGGCCGTCATGAGGTCACCGCCGGAGGAGGCTACTTTCGATCAGTCCGGGGGTCTCCCCACCGTGACGGTCCGGTGCGGCAGCGCCGGCACGCGGTTACTTGGCCGCGAGCCGCTGCTTCGTCGTCAGGTGCTCGGGGTCGCCGTCGAAGCTGGGCAGCACGTGCTTGCCGAACGTCTCGACCGCCTCGAGACACGACTCGATCTCCATGGAGGTGGACAGCATGCCGAACGAAAGCTGGTCGGCGCCGGTGGCGGCGAAGCTCTCGACGGCCTTGCCCACCTCGTCGGGCGTGCCCACGGCGGTGACGCCGGCCGCGATGGCGGCGTCGAGGGCGGCGGCGTCCATCGCCGGGATGATGTTGGGCCACTCGGGGATGCCGGGGGGCTTGGGGAACGTGTCGAGATACCGGAACACGAGACTGAGGTGGTAGTTCGAGTCCGACTCGAGGAACGTCTTGCGAGCCTTGGCGCCGTCCTCCATGCAGATCATCTGTGTGGTGATCATGACGTTGTTGTTCACGAACTCGCCGACGGGGTTCTTGCAGTCCCCGATCTTCTCCTTGTAGCGGGCCACGAGCGGGGTCAGCTGGTCGGGCGTTGAGAAGCCGAAGCACAGCACGCCGACGCCGAGCTCGGCGGCCAGGTCGAAGGTGCCGGGGCTGCCGGCGGCCATCCAGATGGGCGGGTGTGGCTTGGAAAAGGGCTTGGGCAGCACGTTACGGGTCGGCATCGAGAAGAACTTGCCGTCGTAGTTGTAGTCCTCGTCGCGCCACATGCGCACGATCTGCGGGAGCGTCTCGGCCACCATTTCACGTGTCAGCTCGGACTCCTCGATCCCGAAGCCCTTCTGCTCCGTCGTCGACGAGCCACGGCCGGTGCCGAACTCGAAGCGGCCCCCGGAGAGGTGATCGAGCATGGCCACGCGCTCGGCAATTCGCGCGGGGTGGTTGACCGGCGGCGTGAGGTTGAAGATGCCCGAGCCGATGTGGATGTTGTTCGTGCGGGCGGCCACGAAGGCGAGGAACGACTCGGACGCCGACAGATGCGAATACTCGGTGAGGAAGTGGTGCTCGCTCGCCCAGGTGTATTTGAAGCCGGCCTGGTCGGCGGCCACGATGAACGCGACCTCGTCCATGATGCGGTCGTGCTCTGCGGAGCTGCCGTGCCGCTCCACGTAGTTCGGCAGCACGCAGGCGGCGTTGAAGATCCCGAATTCCATGGGTTTGCACGTCCTCGCTTCCCGTGCCGCGGTCCGTTCCGCCGGCGCCCTTGGACGGTAACAGCTGAAGCCAGAAAATGCAACGTGTTCCAATAACGAGCCTTTAGACCCTGGTCAGAGCCAGATCATGGTGCAGCTTCCCGTCGACACCCAATGAGCTCCTTGCTCGAACGTCGCGTCGGGCCCACATCCCGGGGCGGGACATCCAGCCATCGCTCAAAGCGATAGGGCGAGGGTCTTCGCGACCACGCTGGCACCGTCACGCGCCGGAACCCCGGGGCGTCGCTTCACGCTACATATTCACTTCACACTGCATATGTCGCGAACATCGAGCCGCGCGTACGAGCCTATATGCGCGCGTTGCAATGCCCATTCTGACGCGTATACACCTCGAGGTTGCTCCCGCCGGGGCGAGGTTGACTGGCCTCCGGCGCCGGCCCGGTAGCAGCCTATCGACTATCTCCAAAAGAGATAAAGGATGAGGCTCAGCGGTCGACGCCGAGGACCAGACCGCTGGTCGGCACGCCCGTCCCCGCGGTCACGACGACGTGCTCGAGCCCGCGCACCTGGTTGACCGATGTGCCGCGCACGAGGCGTACCCCCTCGGCGATCCCGTTCATGCCGTGCAGGTAGGCCTCGCCCAGCTGACCGCCGTGGGTGTTGATCGGCAATGCACCACCCAATTCGATGCGGCCGTCGCGGACGAAGTCCTTGGCCTCGCCCTTCTTGCAGAAGCCGAGCTCCTCGAGCTGGTACAGCACGTACGGAGTGAAGTGGTCGTAGAGGATGGCCGCCTGCATGTCGCCCGGCCCGAGACCTGAGGTCTCCCAGAGCTGGCGCGCCACCACGCCCATCTCGGGCAGCCCGAGCAGGTCGTCGCGGTAGTAGCTCGTCATCATGTCCTGGCCGGCGCCAGATCCCTGCGCGGCGGCGCGGATCACCGTCGGAGCCGTCTTCAGATCACGCGCCCGTTCGAGGGACGTGACCACAAGTGCCTGGCCGCCGTCGGTCTCCTGGCAACAGTCGAGCAGGTGCAAGGGCTCGACGATCCAGCGACTGGCCTGATGCTCCTCGAGGGTGATCGGCTTCTCGTAGAACCATGCCTTCGGGTTCGTCGCCGCGTGCTTGCGGTCCGCGACGGCGACACGGCCGAGGTCCTCGCTCGTCGCGCCGTTCACGTGGAGGTAGCGCTGCGCCGCCATGGCGACCCACGAGGCCGGGGTGAGCAGGCCGACCGGGAGGTAGGAGGCCATGTGCGCCATCTCGGCGTTCGCCGTCGGCGGGCGCCCCTGGATGCCCGCGCCGAAGCGGTTCCCCGAGCGCTCGTTGAAGGCGCGGTAACAGACGACGACGTCGGCCACGCCGGAGGAGACGGCAAGCGCCGCCTGTTGGACGGTCGCGCACGCCGCCCCGCCGCCGTAGTGGATACGACTGAAGAACGTCAGGTCGCCGATGCCGAGGCTGCGAGCGATGTCGATTTCGGGGTTGGTGTCGGAACTGAACGTCACCATGCCCTGCACTTCGGCGGGAGCGATGCCGGCGTCACCGAGCGCGGCGGCCACGGCCTCGACGGCGAGACGCAGCTCGGATCGACCAGAGTCCTTGGAGAACTCGGTGGCGCCGATGCCGGCGATCGCGGTCGTGCCGGAGAACGAGTGCGCCATCAGGCAGTCCCGCTGTTGCTTGCGGGCAGCAGCAGCTGCACCGTGCCGGTGACGTGGTCGCCGAGGTGATTGGCGCCGCGGACGGCGACGGTGACCGTGCCGCTCTTGCCGTCGTCGGTGAGCACACCCTTTTCCTTGACGGAGCCGGTGAGCGTCATGGTGCAGTCCGGATAGTTGGGCACGCCGAGACGGATGCTCACATCGAGAATGCGGCTGCGGGGGCCCGACCAGTCGGTCACGTAGCGGCCGACGAGGCCGTTCGTCGTGAGGATGTTCATGAAGATGTCCGGTGAGCCGCGCTCCTTGGCGCGCACCTGGTCGTGGTGCACGTCCTGGTAGTCGCGGCTCGCGATGGCGCCCGCGGTGATGAGCGTGCGGGTGATCGGGAGCGCGAGCGTCGGCAGCTCGTCGCCCACGGCGACCTCGTCGAAGGTGGGTCCGGCGTGGACTGTCGTCATCGGGTGCCTCCCGGCGTGCCGGCGGACGCCAGGGCCTGTCGGGCGATCGTGGCGCCCAGCTTGGACAGCTGCGCGCTGGGCCCGCCCAGCATCAGCTCGATCTGTTTGCCCCAGAGGAAGTAGCGGTGGATCGGGTAGGTGATGTCCGCACCCATGCCGCCGTGGAGATGCTGCGTCGCGTGCACGGCCCGCTGCCCGCGTTCGGAGGCCTGCCACTTGGCGACGCGGGCCGACTCGGTGGCATCGCGGCCGGTGTCGTAAAGCCAGGCCGCGTTCTGCCAGGTGACGCGCATCGCCTCTATGTCGATCGCGGCGTCGGCTGCCCGCAGCATCGTGCCCTGGAACGTGCTGAGGGGCCGGCCGAACTGCTGACGCGTGTTCAGATAGGCGGCCGTCTGCGTGAGCGCCGACTCGCAGACACCAACCTGCAGCGCGCACAGCCCGATGATCGCGGCCACGAGGAGGTCGTCGAGGACGGCACGCCCGGCGTGGCGCGCGGCGAGGACGTCGTCGGCCTCGACCCGAACGCCGCTGAGGCGGAGGTGGGGGTGAATCTCGCGGTTCGTGGTGACCGTGCGCTCGAGCGTGACGCCTTCCGCGCGCGGGTCGACCAGGGCGAGCAGGATGCGAGTACCGGTCGACGCGGGCACGACGATGCGTGCGGCCAGGTGGGCCTGGGGCACGGAGAGCTCGGTGCCCTCGAGGATCCAGCCGTCGCCCGAGGCCTCGGCCACGATCGGAGGTGTCGAGGTGGGGCTCGATGCCGCGCCTGCAAGGGCCGCGGTAAGGACGACGTCGCCGGCGACCACACCGGGGAGCCAGCGCGCACGCTGCGGTGCGGACCCGAAACGCGCGATGGGCAGCGCGCCGAGGACGAGCGTCGACCACAACGGGACGGGTGCGACGGCGTTGCCCTGCGCCTCGAGTACCAGACAGAGCTCGAGCAGTCCGTGGCCCGCGCCTCCCTCGGACTCGGGCACGGCGAGGCCGAGCAGGTCGGCGCCGGCGAGGGACTGCCAGAGGTCGCGGTCGATGCGGTCATCGGACTGTTCGACGGCGGCCACCCGCTCGGGATCGATCAGTCCGCCGAAGAGTCCCGTGGCGGCCTCGGACACCGCAAGCTGCTCCTCGCTGAAGCCGAAGTCCATCAGTTCTCCTCGCCCGCCCCGGCGCCGGCACCGGCCCGCACGAAGACCGGCAGTGACAGCTCCTCGTCGAAGTCGACGAACTCGGCCCGCACCGGCATGCCGATCGTGATGTCGTCGCGCTCCACGCTGCCCAGGTTGGCGACCACGCGCGTCCCTTCGTCGAGCTCGATCAGGCCGATCGGCAAGGGATACTCGAAGGACGGCACCTGCGGGTAGTGCACCACGACGTAGGAGTACAGGGTGCCGCGGCCGCTCGACTCGACGCTGTCCCACTCCAACGAGCCGCAATTGGCGCAAGCGGGCAGGGGCGGGTGGCGCAGCGTGTCGCACGAGGTGCAGTGCTGGATCAAGAGCCGGTGTGTGCGCGCTCCCTCGAACCAGAACGCGTTGTCCTGGGTCAACGCGGGATGCGGCCGCGGTGGCCGCGGCGGCTTGCGGTCGGGCGGCAGGAACTTGAGGATGCGGAAGCGCATCGTGGCCACCTGCTCGCCGGTGTCGAACAACGCTCGCATCTGCTCGTCGCTCAGCCCGCCGGGGCCACCGCCACCGCTCGCCCGCGCGCCGCCGCCCGCTCCGGCGGGGACCGAGGCATCGGGCACGGCGACGTATTCCTGCAGGGTGGTGAGGAAGCGCCCGATGCCGAGCCCGGTCCGCTTCGGCTCCGAGATCGACTCGATCACCGAGCGCACCAGCAGGCGGTCCCCGACCACCAGCGGCCGCCCGTACGTCTGCTCGCAGTTCGTCGCGACCACCGAGGTCAGTCCCTCGTCGTCGAGCAGTTTCATCATGCGGTCGCTGGGACCATCGCCCTGGGACGTGCCGGCCGCCCGGGCCACTTCGACCTCGTCGGACGCCTTCAGGCCGCGCATGATCCAGGCCTGCAGCATGGTGGGTGGGGCGATGAGCTGGTCGTAGCCGGCCGCCCGGGCAGCCTCGTCGGAGAGGTAGACGGGGTTCTCGTCGCCCATGGCCTCGACCCAGTGGCGGATCATCGGCACGTTCACGGCGTCCCACGACATCGAGGGGGCGCCCGCTTCCTGTCCGACGAGCTCGGCGAGCTCCGCGCTGTGGTCGGGCAGATCCGCGAGCTCGGCGAACCGTTCCGTCGCTGCGGCGCTCATCGCTTCCCCCGCGTCATGCCGAGGCCGGTGCTCGCCACGATCTCGCGCTGCACCTCGTTCACGCCGCCACCGAACGTGTTGACCTGCGCCTGCCGGCCGGTCGCCTCGAGCCGGCCCCGCAGCAACGCGCCGGGCGATCCTGGCGTGAGGTAGCCGGCCGCGCCGACGACGCCCGAGAGGAGCCGGGCAACCTCGAGGATGCGTTCGGTGCCGAACACCTTGATCGACGACGACTCGGCTCCGGTGAGCTCGCCGGTCGCGACGTGCACGGCCATGCGCCAGTTCAGGAGCCACATGGCCTCGAGCTCCGCCTTGCACTTGGCCAGGTCCATCTGGACCCACGGCTGCTCGATCACGACGTGCCCCTCGTCGGAGGGCGTCGTCGCCGCCCAGGCCACGACGTCCTCGAAGAGGGACAGGGCCAACCCGCTCCAGGCGGCCAGGCCGACGCGCTCGTGGTTGAGCTGGGTGGTGATCATGCGCCAGCCCTCGTTCTCCTCGCCGACGCGGTTGGCGACCGGCACGCGCACGTTGTCGTAGAAGGTCTGTGTCGTGGTGAGGCCGCCGACGGTGTTGATGATCGACCACTCGAAGCCCGGCGCCGAGGTCGGCACGCAGATGATGGAGATGCCCTTGTGCTTGGGCGCCTCGGGGTCGGTGCGGGTGGCGAGCCAGATGTAGTCGGCCATGTCCGCTCCGGAGGTGAAGATCTTGGCACCGTTGACGACGTACTCGTCGCCGTCGCGCACGGCGCGGGTGCGCAGCGACGCGAGGTCGGTGCCGGCCTCGGGCTCGGTGTAGCCGATGGCGAAGTTGAGCTCGCCGGCGAGGATCTTGGGCAGGAAGAAGGACTTCTGCTCCTCGGTGCCGAAGCGCATGATCGTCGGCCCGACCGTGTTGATGGTGACGAACGGGAACGGGGCGCCGGCGCGCCGGGTCTCGTCGAAGAAGATGAACTGGTCGGTGGCGGGACGGCCCTGGCCGCCGAACTCGGTGGGCCAGCCGATGCCGAGCCAGCCGTCCTTGCCGATCTGGCGGACCACTTGGAGCCAGGCGTCGCCACCCTCGCCGCCCTCGGCCAGGCCGGCGCGGACCTCGTCGGTGAGCAGCTCGGCGTAGTAGCGGCGCAGTTCGGCGCGCAGCTCCTGTTGCTCCGGGCTCTCTTCGAGGAACATCGTGGGGCAGCCTCGCGTGCGCTCCGCGGTCCCTGCCAGGTCAAGGCCGCGCTGGGGCGAAAATGTAACACGTTCTCGTTTGCCGGCACCGGGTCGGGCGGGAGGACGGGGGCCGCCGGGAGGAGGTCGGGCGGGGCCGGGGCGGCGGCCAGGCCCAAAAGGGGGATGCCAGGAGGGCGTGCCTATGATCAACTGACACACGTTCTAAAAATGACGTGTACGGCCAAGCAGCGGGTGGCGGCTCGGTTGCCGGACGGAACACGTGAAAGGGGGGTCCTTGAGCCTCGACGAGATCGACCTCATCGACGGGCGCAACTTCGTGGCCGGGGTCCCCCACCACTGGTTCGCCGAGCTGCGGGCCGAGGCGCCCGTCTTCTGGCACCCCGAGGAGGTGGCGCCTCGAGGCGGCTTCTGGGCCATCACCCGGTACGACGACTGCGTGCAGGTGAACCGCGACTGGGAGCACTACTCGTCGGCGCGTCGTGGCTCCTTGTTCCACGAGATGGACGACGACCAACTCGCCCAGCAGCAGCTGATGATGGTCAACATGGACCCGACGATGCACACGAGGTACCGGCGGATCGTGAACAAGGGCTTCACGCCGAAGATGGTGCGCGACCTGGAGGCGACGATCGTCGGGTACGCCGACGGCATCATCGATGCGGTGTGCGAACGCGGCACGGCCGACTTCGTCGAGGAGATCGCGGCCGAGCTCCCGCTGTTGGTCATCGCCGAACTGCTCGGCGTGCCGCAGGAGGACCGGCGCATGGTCTTCGACTGGTCGAACCGCATGATCGGCTCCGAGGATCCCGAGTACCAGCTCCCGGGTGTCGACCCGGGCGAGGCGGCCATGCAGGTGTACAGCTACGCCGAGGAGCTGGCGTCCCAGCGCCGGCTCGCGCCGAAGGCCGACCTGGTGTCGGTGCTCATCGATGCGGAGGTCGAGGGCGAGAAGCTGGACCAGCTCGAGCTCGACCTCTTCTTCATGTTGCTCGTCGTGGCCGGGAACGAGACGACGCGCAACCTCATGTCGGGCGCCATGACGGCGTTCTTCGAGCACCCCGACCAATGGGAGCTGCTGCGCAAGGACCGCTCTCTGTTGCCGGGCGCCGTCGAAGAGATGCTCCGCTACGTCACGCCGGTCATGCACTTCCGTCGCACGGCGACGGGCGACTTCGAGCTGCGGGGCCAGGAGATCAAGGAGGGCGACAAGATCGTCTTCTGGCACACGTCGGCCAACCGCGACGAGGAGGCATTCGAGAACCCCGGCGTGTTCGACGTGACGCGCTCGCCCAACAACCACATCGCGTTCGGGGGCGGTGGCCCGCACTTCTGTCTCGGTGCGAATCTTGCGCGCATGGAGATCATGGTGATGTTCGACCGCTTGTTGGATCGGATGCCCGACATGCGTCTCGACGGCGAGGTGCAGCGGCTCCAGTCGAACTTCATCAACGGCACCAAGCACATCCCGATCGCGTTCGCGCCGTCGGCGCCGGTCGGGGGCACGCCGCTGCCCGCCCGGGCCCGCTGACGTGGCCGAGGCGAACGGGCGCCTGCGCTTCCACCAGGCCGTCAGTTTCCTGCCCACCCGCCAGGCCGTGCCGCTGGCCAAGGCGTGCAACGAGCTGGGCTACGCCGGCATGTACGTGTCGGACCACCTCTTCAACCCGAAGGAGCTGGCCTCGCGCTACACGTACTCCGACCGTCCCGACGGGCACCCGGGCTGGGAGGCGGAGACGCCGTGGCCGGACCCGATGACGCTCATCGCCGGGATGGCGACGGTGGCCGAAAACCTGTGGTTCACGACCGGCGTGTACATCGCGCCGGCCCGGGACCTCATCACCGTGGCCAAGTCCGTGGCCACCGCGGCGGTCGTCTCGGACAACCGGGTGCGCCTCGGCGTCGGCGTCGGTTGGTGCAAGGAGGAGTTCGACCAGACCGGGCAGGACTTCGGCACCCGGGGCAAGCGGCTCGACGAGATGATCGTCGCGTTGCGCGCGCTGTGGCACGAAGGGTGGGTGGAGTTCCATGGCGAGTACTACGACGTGCCGGTGTGCCAGATGTTGCCCGCGCCCAGTGAGCCGATCCCGATCATCGGCGGAGGCCACTCGGCGGTGGCCCTGCGGCGGACGGCGGCGCTGTGCGACGGCTGGGTCGCGGCGGGCGTGTACAGCGAGGACGACGCGTGGCTGCATCTCGGCGAGTTGAAGGACGCGCTGAAGAAGGCGGGCCGCGAGGACGAGCCGGGTTTTGCCATCTACCTCTCGGTGGCGGAGCGCCCGAGCGTGGACCTGTACCGGCGCTTCGCGGACGCGGGCGTGACCGACATCGTGTGCGCTCCCTGGATGTTCGTCGACGTGGCTCCGGGCACGCCCGACGACGAGGCCCTGTCGGCGCGGTTGGGCGCGGTGCGCTGGTTCGCCGACGAGATCATCGCCAAGGTCTGACGACGAAGGGTGTTCGAGAGGAGCCGGGTGTGAAGAGCATGAAGATCGGCCTGCAGCTGGGGTACTGGGGCTCGGGGCCGCCGCCCAACGCACAGGAGCTCGTGATCGAGGCCGAGCGCCTCGGCTACGACTCGGTTTGGACCGCGGAGTCCTACGGGTCCGACGCGCTGACGCCGCTCTCGTGGTGGGGCTCGCGCACCGAGCGGGTGCGCCTCGGCACGTCGCTCTGCCAGCTCTCCGCGCGCACGCCGACGGCCATGGGCATGGCCGCGCTGACGCTCGACCATCTGTCGGGCGGGCGCTTCGTGCTCGGCCTCGGGGTCTCGGGGCCCCAGGTCGTCGAGGGCTGGTACGGCCAGCCGTTCCCCGCACCGCTTGCGCGCACCCGCGAGTACGTCGACATCGTGCGGCAGGTACTGGCGCGCGAGCGGCCCGTCACCAACGACGGCAAGCACTACCCGCTGCCGTACCCGGGCGGGACCAGCCTGGGCAAGCCGCTCAAGCCGATCGTGCACCCGCTGCGTGCCGACGTGCCGATCATCCTCGGGGCCGAGGGACCGAAGAACGTGGCGTTGGCGGCGGAGATCGCAGACGGCTGGTTCCCCATCTTCTTCTCACCCAAGGCGATGTCGTCGTTCGAGGCCTCGCTCGAACAGGGCTTCGCGCGGCCGGGGGCGCGACGGGGCGCGGCGGACTTCGAGATCCTGGCCTTCGCCCCGACCGTCTTGAACGACGACGTGGACGCGGCCGCCGACGGGTTCCGGCCGATGCTGGCGCTCTACATCGGCGGCATGGGCGCGAAGGACATGAACTTCCACTTCGACGTGTTCGCGCGGATGGGCTACGAGGAGGCGGCGCACAAGATCCAGGACGCGTACCTCGACGGGCGCAAGGACGACGCGGCCGCCGCCGTCCCGACGTCGATGGTCGAGGACATCGCGCTGGTGGGCCCGGTCGAGAAGATCCGCGACGACCTCGAGGCGTGGCGCGTGTCGTGGGCGACGACGATGCTGGTGAACGGCGACCTGACGACGATGCGGACGATGGCCGAGCTCGTGCTCGGCTAAGTCCGAGTTGGCGTTGATCCCGGCATTCGGGGCGAATGCGGGGTACGGTCCTGCGATCAAACCGACAAGGGGGCGACCATGACCGACGCAACTCCCACCCCATCGGAAGATCCCGTGGCGGGAAATCCATCCGCGACGGAGCCTTCGGCCGCCCCGCCACCTCCTCCGCCACCGCCACCGGCTCCCCCAGCCCCGCCGCCCACCGGCTATGCGGCGCCACAGGCGGGTGCGGCGCCCGGCCTCTACTTCGACCAGGTGAGCGGGCTCAACCTGCCCCAGGGCACCGAACTCGCCAC
Source organism: uncultured Acidimicrobiaceae bacterium (assembly GCA_963828455.1). Classification (GTDB taxonomy): domain Bacteria; phylum Actinomycetota; class Acidimicrobiia; order Acidimicrobiales; family RAAP-2; genus Bog-473. Next base: position 97,108 of record CAWHFH010000021.1, read on the forward strand.
GCACGGCCGGCGCATCGGCGCATGGTTCTTGGCCATCCCGCTGGCGATCGTCACGCTGTTCATCGGCTACATCATCTGGGGCGCGATCATCTGGGCCCGCGGGCAGACGCCGACACAACAGGTGTTGGGCATGCGGACCTGGTACCCGGAGGGCACGCGCAACGCCACCTGGGGGCGGATGGCCCTGCGCAACATCGTCGGCGGCATCCTCACCGGGATCCTGAGCTTGATCACCGAGATTCTCTCGCTCGTCCTCTTCCTGACGGGACGGGAGCGCAAGTGCCTGGCCGACCACATCGCCAGCACCGTGATCCTGCGTGATCCCAACAACGTCCTGGCGCAGGAGAGGGCGGCGGCCTAGACACACATCCCGGCGGGCCGACCCGGTTGACCGGCTTCCCCGGTGCCCGGGCAAAGCGTGCGCACGTGCAGGCCCGGGCCGGATCGCAGGCGGGGATCCAGGGACGCTGACCAGGCGCGCGCGGAACGGTCACACGCGCGTCCCGCATAATGCCGTGCATGACCCTCTTCGACGTCTCCAAATTCGAGTGGGCCGAACCCGAACCCGAACCCGAGCCGGAGACGCCCGAGGGGAGCGGCCCGGCCGGACCCCAGCCCGAGGCCGGACCCCAGCCCGATGCCCCGCCGCAGATCGAAGTCCGTACCAGCGCCCGCCGCAAGAAGACGTCGGAGGCGCACTGGGAGGGCGACCGGATCGTCGTGTACCTGCCCGCGCACCTCGATGCGGCGACGCGCCAGTCCACTGTCGACTGGCTCGTCCAGCGGCTGATGACGCGCTACCGGTTCCCTTCCTCGCTGAGCGACGACGACCTCCTTCAGCGTGCCATCGACCTCAGCGAGCGCTACCTCATCGGCGAACGGCCGTCGTCGGTGCGCTGGGTGACGAACCAGACGGCCCGCTGGGGCTCCTGCTCCTATTACTCGGGGGACATCCGCCTCTCGCACCGCCTCTGCGTGGTGCCGGGATGGGTGCTCGACTCGGTACTCGTCCACGAGGTGGCCCACCTCACATACCCCGACCACTCCCCCGACTTCCACCGCCTCGCCGCGGGCTACCCGCGCCACGACGAGGCCGGTGTGTTCCTGGCCGGCTACAGCCTGGGCCTCTCGACGCCCCGGACGCCCTCACCCACGCACGCGCCCACCACGCCCTGAAGCCCGAGGCGTCAGACCGGCTCGTCCGCCAGGATCCGCCCCAGACGGCGCAGGCTCTCGTTCGCGCCCCCGAGCGTCAGCTCGATCTGGCGTGTCAGCAGGAAGTAGCGGTGCAGCGGATAGTCGCGGTCGACGCCGACGCCCCCATGGAGGTGCGACGCGGCGTGCACGACGCGCTGGCCGCCCTCGGCCGCCCAGAACTTGGCCACTGCGATCTCGGCGCCGGCGGGCAGGCCCGACGCGAGCCGCGAGGCGGCCTGCCACGCCGTCAAGCGGATGGCCTCGGTGTCCACGTACGCGTCGGCGGCCCGCTGGCCCACGGCCTGGAAGGTCGCGATCGGCTTCTCGAACTGCACCCGCGTCTTGGTGTACTCGGCGGTCAGGTCGAGTGCGGCCGCGCACGCACCGGCCTCGAGGATGCACAGCGCCGTGGTGGCGAACTCGGTGATGGCGTTGACGACGGCCGTGCCGTTGGCGCCCTCGCCCAGGAGGCCGTCCGCGGGGACCTGCACGTCCGTCAGCTCGACGATCGCCTCGGGCCGCCCGGTGGTCGTCGACTGCCTGGTGCGGGTGACGCCGGGGGCGCCCGGGTCGACGATGAACACCCCGAGTCCGGTCACCGTGCCGTCCGCCGCCTTGCACTGGGCGGGCACCAGGATCGCGTCGGCCACGAGGGCGGCCGGGACACAGGCCTTGGTCCCGGTCAGTGACCACGACCCGTCGGCGTTCGCCGTCGCGGTGGTCGCGGGCTCGGTGCCGCCGGGCAGGATGACCTCACCGTTGAGCTCTGCCAGCGCGGCGGTGAGCACCGTCTCGCCCGCGGCCACCCCGGCCAGCCATGTCTTGTGCTGGGCCTCGGTGCCGAACATCGCGATCGGGACGGCGCCGTAGACCATCGTCTCGACGACCGGGACGTAGGCCGCCGTGCGACCCGCCGCCTCGACGACGAGGCAGGCGGCCACGAAGTCGAGCCCCGCGCCGCCGACGTCCTCGCTCAGGTGGATCCCCAGGAGCCCGGCGTCGGCGAGCTCCTTCCACAGCTCGCGGTCGAACGGCCCTTGGTCGCGCGCTTCGGCCTCGAGCTGCTTGAGGCGCTCGTGGGTGACGCGGTCGGTGAAGATCTGGCCGGCCAGCTGCCGGACCGCCTCCTGCTCCTCGCTATAGGTGAAGTCCATGGCGTCTCCGTCTCCTGGTTCGAAAAACTCGGCTCGGCTCGGCTCGGCTCGGCTCGGTTAGCGCAGCGACCGCGGCATGCCGAGGCCGAAGATGGCGATCAGGTCGCGCTGGATCTCGTTGGTGCCGCCGCCGAACGTGAGAATGATCATGGAACGGGCGTACATCTCGAGGCGGCCCGCGATCACGGCTGCGGGCGAGCCGCGGGTCAGGTAGCCGGCCTGGCCGATGATCTCCATCAACGACCGGAACGCCCGGAGGTAGAACTCGGTGCCGAACACCTTGATGGACGACGCGTCGGCCACGTCGAGATGCCCCTGCGTGCCCTGCCAGGCCACCTTCCAGTTGATGAGACGCAGGAACTCGAGCTCGGCGTGCACGCGGGCGAGATGCTCCTGCACCCATTCCTGGTCGATGACCCGGCGACCGTCGGGCAGCTTCGTCGCCTGGGCCCAGGCCCGTACGTCTGTCAGGACGCGCTCGATGATCCCGGGCGAGCACAGCGTCACGCGCTCGTGGTTGAGCTGGTTCGTGATCAGGTTCCAGCCCTGGTTCTCCCCGCCGACCAACGCGGTGGCGGGCACGCGGACGTCTTCGTAGAACGTGTAGTTGATGTTGTGGTCGCCGAGCAGCTTCATGGGGACGACGCGGATGCCCGGCGTGTTCATCGGTATGAGGAACATGGAGATCCCCTTGTGCTTGGCCACGTTGGGATCGGTGCGGGTGGCGAGCCAGATGTAGTCGGCGTCACCCGCCAGGCTGGTGAAGACCTTGGCGCCGTTGATGACGTACTCGTCGCCGTCGCGCACCGCCCGCGTCGTCAGCGAGGCGAGGTCGGTGCCCGCGTTCGGCTCGGTGTAGCCGATGCAGAAGTGGATCTCCCCCGCCAGGATCTTCGGCAGGAAGAATTCCTTCTGCTCCTGGGTGCCGAAGTTCATGATGGTCGGGCCGACGGTGTTGATCGTCAACATGGGAACCGGCGCGCCGCTGCGCATCGACTCGTCGAAGAAGATGAACTGCTCGATGGCGGAGCGCCCCTGGCCGCCCCACTCCTCGGGCCAGCCGATACCGAGCCAACCGTCCTGGCCCATCTGGCGGACGACCCGGCGCACCACCGGTCCGATGCCGTGCGCCTGCGACAGCTCCTGTTCGACCTCGGGGGTGAGGAGGTTCTCGTAGTAGGCGCGCAGCTCGCTCTTCAGCGCCTGCTGCTCCTCGGTGTAGGCAATCTCCATTGGTGTCCCTCCCGGGATGGCGTGGGTGCGTCGCCCCACGTCAACGCCACGTCGTCGCCGGCGCGATCGCGTCGCTCGGCGCGGTAGAACACGTTACAGTCCGGTTCGCCGGGGCGGCCAATGTCGGCTCGGCGGGGCCTCTTCTACCCACGGGTAACCTGCACCGCGGTCCTCGGGCGAGACCCGGGCCCGCGCAACGAACCGAAGCGAGGAGCACGTCACCATGCCTGAAGCCGTCATCGTCGCCACCGGCCGCACCCCCATCGGGCGGGCCAACAAGGGGTCGCTCGTCGAGTGCCGCCCCGACGACCTCAGCGCGCTCGTCATCAAGACCGTGCTCGAGAAGCTGCCCCAGCTCGATCCCAAGGCGGTCGAGGACGTGATCCTCGGGTGCGGCCAGCCCGCGGGCGAAGCCGGGTACAACGTGGCGCGGGTGGCCGCCATCCTCGCCGGGCTGCCCGACGTCCCCGGCGTGACCGTGAACCGCTACTGCTCCTCGTCGCTGCAGACCATCCGCATGGCCGCCCACGCCATCAGGGCCGGCGAGGGGGACGTCTTCGTCGCGGCCGGTGTCGAGACGGTAAGCCGCTATATGCACGGCGCGTCGGACACGGGGCCGCACAACGCCGCCTTCGCGGACGCCGAGCAGCGCACCAAGATGCGCACGCCGGCCGTCACGGAGCCCTGGGCGCCGCCCGCCGGCCTTCCCGACGTCTATATCGCGATGGGCCAGACGGCCGAGAACGTCGCCGAGTACGAGAAGGTCAGCCGTGAGGAGATGGACGAGTTCGCGCTCCTGTCGCAGACGCGGGCGGTCGAGTCGCAAGAGAACGGCTTCTTCGAGCGCGAGATCATCCCGGTGACGCTTCCGGACGGCACGGAGGTGGCCAAGGACGACGGCCCGCGGCCCGGCACGACCCTCGAGAAGCTCGCCAGCCTGCAGCCCGTCTTCCGCGAGGGCGGCACCGTCACGGCGGGCAACGCCTGTCCCCTCAACGACGGTGCGGCCGCGGTCGTCGTCATGAGCGACACCAAGGCCAAGGAGCTCGGCATCACCCCGCTCGCGCGCATCGTGGCCAGCGGGGTGTCGGGGCTCAATCCCGAGATCATGGGCCTCGGCCCCGTCGACGCCTGCCGCCAGGTCCTGGCGCGGGCGAACATGACGATCGACGACATCGACCTGGTGGAGATCAACGAGGCCTTCGCGGCCCAGGTGATCCCCTCGGCCAAGCACCTCGGCATCAGCTGGGACAAGCTCAACGTCCACGGCGGGGCCATCGCCCTCGGCCACCCGTTCGGCCAAACGGGCGCCCGCATCATGACGACGCTGCTCAACGGCCTCGAGGACGGTGACAAGGCCTTCGGCCTCGAGTCGATGTGCGTCGGCGGCGGTCAGGGCATGGCGATGATCGTGGAGCGGCTCAGCTAGCGACGCCCGGCGGCGCACTGCGCGTCACGACGGGCTCAGCGCTGGCGAAATGGGCCTCTTCGACGGCGGGAACCGGCCCCGGGTCGACACCTTCGCGGTCGGCCATTTCCAGCGAGACCAGCTCACCGAGGAGCGCGAGCTCGAACAAACGCCCGAGGTCGTGCCGGCTGTCGGCCCACACGTCGAGGACGTCGGCCATGACCTCTTCGGTGGCGGCCCGTACCGACTCGAAGAGCGCGGGAACCGCCGACGACTCGCGCTGGTGGCGAAGGAAGACGAGGGTCATCGTCTGGCGCGTGATGTCGCCGCCCTGGCCCCAGCCGGCCAGCTCGTCATAGGTCAGACCCGGCAGCTCGGCGGCGAAGGCCGGTGACTTGGCGTTGAGGTTCACACACGACTTCCACCAACGCGCCGCCACGGCGGCGATCCCGCTCGACCCGTATACGAGCGGGATGGTCCGCCCGATCCGGCGGGCCAGCTCGGCGGCGTCGCCCTTCTCGGCGACGAACACATCGCGGCGCCGGGCCAGGTACTCCGCTGCCGCACCGACCTCTGCGGAGCAATCGGGCAACAGGCCGGCTGCGCTCAGCAGCGCCCAGCAGCGATACCGTCGCGGGGCCGAAGCCGGCACGGCCGCGTGGACCTTCACCACCCACTTCGCACCACGGCGCGCCGGCGCCGGCGACCAGCCGCGCCAGTGCCGCGTCGTTGCCAATCCCGACGACCCGCGCACCACGCGCCGCGGACTGGCGTGCCGCCGCCGACGACTCGGGCGTGTCGCCGCACGCCACCACGACGACGAGGCAGTCCGGCCCGACGAACCTCGGGACCACCGAGTCGGGGCAGACCACGAAGGGCACTCCGAGCTGACCGGCGGTGAGGGCGGCCACCGCGTCGCACGCGGCGCCTCCCGTGCCGAGCCCGAAGCCGACGACGGCTCCCACGGGCTCGTCTGCCGCAGCGACGCCCGCCGATCCGAACACACGACGACCCCTCTCGTGCGCGTCCGTCAACCGTTCGGGCC
>CAWHFH010000022.1:0-99478 GCA_963828455.1 uncultured Acidimicrobiaceae bacterium
CTCCGACCCGGCGCTCCCGCCGGCACCGTCCCCATCGCCACTCCGTCCCCCACCGACACCGCCACCGCTCCCACGACCGCCACCACCGAGCGCGCCACCCGCCGCCGTCATCCCCATCAGCCGTGCGTCGCCGGCGGACTGGAGTCCCGAGTGCAGTGCGAAGCTCGCCGCGGTGCGCAGCGGGCCCGTCACCGCCGCCGAGCCGCGCTGGCGCAACCCTTCGAGATGCCCCACCGCACCGGCCTCGACGGCCGGGATCAGCCGCAGGATCGCGAAGGGCACGAACGTCGCCATCACCAACAGCGCGCCGCCGGCCAGGACGGCGTTGAACCCGCCGCTGTTCGGCGCGCCCGATGCCCCGGACGCGACGGCGCCCGCCGCCAGGCTCAACACGGCAACGATGACGAACTTGGACAGGATCAGCGCGGCCAGCGTCTCGACCAGCCGCCGGCACCAGTGCGCCACGGCCGGCCAGACCAGCGTGGCCAGTGCCAACGGGAGGAACAGCACCACGACGTAGACCGCGGCGGCCCGGATCAAGAGCTCCATCCACAGGACGAACGCCGCCACCGCGATGAGCAGCGCAATCAGGAGCAGCACGAAGCTCGCGATTGACGGATCGCTGGCCGCCAGGACCAGGCCCTTGGTGACCGTCGAGAGCAACGAGGTCACGTCGGCTCCGGTGCCGCCGGCAATGGCGTCGCTCATGGAGTCGGTCGCCGCCAGGCTGAGGATGACCACCTGGATCGCCACCACCGCCAGCAACAGCGCCAGCGGCAGTTGGACAAGATACGTGCGCACCAGCTGCCCCGGGTTCTGCCGCATCACCGCCTGCAGCGTCGAGACCAGCAGCATCGGGAGGATCACGACGCCGGCGAGCGCGGTCATCTGTCCGTAGTGGCTGCGGAACCAGGTCGCCCCGACGTCGATGGTCGTCGTCGACACGAGAACCGTGCCGATCTGGCGGAGCAGGTACTCGGCGCCGCTCGCCACCCACTGGCTGATGCCGTTGAGGACGGACTCGAACCCCGACGAGGCGAGCGAACCGCCCAGGCTGCCGATCTGGCAGACGGGGTTGAGAGCGTCGAGTCCGGTGCAACCGGCTGCTTGCATGACGACGGCGAAGCGAACGCGGCGCGGATCAGTCCAGCGCGGTGCCGGTGTGGAAGAAGAAGTTGACGATCGGCGGCGCGGCGCCGATCAGGAGCGCGGCCAGCCCCGACACCAGGACGGCGCGGCGCCCCACGAGCGTCTGCTGGAAGTTCTGCGAGTGGACCCCGAGCGCCCAAGCGGCGGCGCCGATCACCAGCCCGGCCAGCGCGGCGATCAGTGCCCAGGCGCCGAGGCCGTTCGTGAGTTCCTGCAACGTCCCCCCGCCGGGCAATGCGTTCACGCTCGGGTTGAGCGTGACATCGGCCAGGTGCCACACGACCATTGGGTGCCCTCCGCTTTCCTGGATCTCCTGGATCCCATCTGGGGATCACCGACCGGCCCGGGCTCTCCGGGACCGCTTCGGCCGGAGAATGGTTGGCTCTTCCTCGACGTGCGCGTCCACCCGAACAGCCACCCCCGCGCCGTCGCTGCCGACCGGGGTTGACGTCCCGGCCCGGCCGGTGGGAGTGATGTCCCACCCCTGGCACGCCCCCTAGATCCCCAGCGCACACGCCCGCCGCCCCCATCCGCCGCGCCCCCGACGAGCGATCAGCCGATCTGGCCCGCGTGTTCGCCCCCGCAGTGCCCGCCTGTCATATTGGGGGCGTTCCCGATGACGACACCGGCCGAAGTCCATCTGAGCCAGACCCAGGCGATCATCTACATCGCAGCAGCTGTCGCGGTCTGTGTCCTCGTCGGGGTCCTGGCCGCCTACCTCGGCCGCCGGGCCAGGAGCCGGGCCATCAGCCAGCGCCTGGCCGCCCTCGGCACCCGCCTGGGCCTCGATCCGCCCGAGGACGAGAACAACATCGAGGTCTCGCTCGCCTACCTCGAGTCGGTAACCGGCGGCGCCGCCCAGGCCGTCACGGAGTCCAGCTCGGACGCCATCCGCCTCCGCCGTTCGCTCGACACCCTCACCCAGGGCGTCGTCCTCTGCGACGAGAACGGCACGGTGATCTATCGCAACGGCCGCGCCAATGCCCTTATGGTCAGCCGCCACGGTGATGCCCTCGCCGCACAGGCGGTGACCGAGGTTCTCGAGGACGCGTGGCACGAGGGTTCCGCGGAGCACACGCTCGACCTCTACGGCCCGCCCCGCCGCACGCTCCAGGTGCGCGCCCGCCAGATCGACGACGGCCGTCGCCCCCTCGGCGTCATCGCGCTGATCGAGGACATCTCCGAGCGCCGCCGCCTCGAGGAGATCCGCCGCGACTTCGTCGCCAACGTGAGCCACGAGCTCAAGACGCCGATGGGCGCGCTCGGCCTCCTAGCCGAGACGCTCGTCTCCGAGCCCGACCCGCAGGTGGCCCAGCGCCTCGCCGGCCGAATCCACAACGAGGCCTTCCGGGTCAGCCGCATCATCGACGACCTCCTCGACCTGTCGCGCATCGAGTCCGAGGAAGCCCCGCCACGCGAGCCGGTGTTGGTCAACCTCGTCATGGCCGACGCCATCGAGCGGGTGCGCGCCACCGCCGACCAGCGCGGCATCGAGATCGTCCTGCACGAGCCCTCACCCCCCGTCGCCGTCATGGGCGACCGCCGCCAGCTGGTGTCCGCCATGCACGCCCTTTTGGAAAACGCGATCACCTACTCGTACGACAATTCGAAGGTCGTCGTGTCGGGCAACGTGCAGCGCAGCAACCCCAACCTCGAACACCCCGCCGCGCTCTCGGACGATGGTCCTGCGCGAGGTGCCGACGGAGGCGAAGGTGCGGTGTCCGACGACACGCCGGCCTCCGGGCAGGCGTCGGTGATCAATGCGGACGAATCAGCATCCGAGGAGGGGGAGGAGGAGGGCCCGATCGAGCTCGTGTTCACGCCCGAGATCCTCGAGGCCTACACGCCGCCCGACGAGGACGCCGGCATCGCTCCCCCCGCGACGGGCTCCACCTTGTCGACGATGCCCCCGGTCGAGGCGGAGAAGGTCGAGGCCGCCGGGACGGGCCTGGTGGAAACCACCTCGGCCGGCTCCCCGAGTTGGCGCGTCGAGGAGCGCGACAGTGTGCGGCTCTCGGTACAGGACCACGGCGTCGGCATCCCCGCCCGCGACCTCGACCGCATCTTCGAGCGCTTCTACCGCGTCGACCACGGGCGCAGCCGCGACACGGGTGGCACGGGGCTCGGCCTCTCCATCGTGCGCCACGTCGCCAACAACCATCAGGGGTGGGTCGACGTCGAGTCGCGCGAGGGCGAGGGCTCAACCTTCACGCTCGTGCTCCCGATCCAAACGATGAGCGCGTAACGTGACTAAGGCGAAGGAAAAGAAAAAGAGCGGCCGGAGCGCGGCCAACGACGGCCCGGTCAAGGTGCTGTTGGCCGAGGACGAAGAATCGTTCATCGAGGCGCTCGTGATCGGCCTGAACAACGAGGGCTTCCGGGTGACCGTGGCGCGCGACGGCACCGAGGCGCTGGCGCTCTTCGACGAGACGGATCCCGACATCATCTTGCTGGACCTCATGCTGCCGAAGATGTCCGGCATCGACGTCTGTCGCCTCATCCGCTCCCGCTCCCAGGTGCCCATCATCATGGTGACGGCCAAGGGCACCGAGATCGACACCGTCGTCGCGTTGGAGGTCGGGGCCGACGACTATGTAACCAAGCCGTACCGGTTGCGCGAGCTCGTGGCCCGCATGCGGGCCGTGCTGCGGCGTGCGCCGGGCGGGCCCGAGGCGTCGGAAGCGGGGACGATCGAGTTCGGGAGCGACGGCACCTGGGAGGCCAACGGGATCGTGGTCGACTTCGACCAGCGCCGGGTTTTCGTCCGCGGCGACGAGGTCCACCTGCGGCGCAAGGAGTTCGAGCTCCTGCGACTCTTGGTCGAGAACGCCGGCCGTGTGTTGACTCGTGACGTCCTGATCGACCGGGTCTGGGGGACGGACTACATCGGCGACACCAAGACGTTGGACGTGCATATCAAGCGGCTTCGTTCCCGGATCGAGGCCGATCCGTCGACGCCCGTCCTGATCACGACGGTGCGAGGAGTCGGGTACCGCTTCGCTGCGGCGAGCTGACCGAAGGGGTGGGGTTCTCGCTCTGTTGGCTGCCCAGTACTCACTCCCGGCGCGATCCGACGTTTTCTTCCGCGGCGGTATACGCGACCGAGGGGGTCCATCGTTCGGGAGGATATCCGCGGGCCGGTTGTAGAAAAGGCGAGTTCCACAAACCTGACGTTGTGAAACTGCCCTTCTACAAGTCAGGCGTTGTGGAAAGAGCCCGAAACCACAACAACGACCCCGTATACAGACGGACGGCCCAGTGGGGCGCCGTATAACGGACAAACGGAATCTCCCGGGTACCGGCGTCCGCTGCCTCGGCGAGGCTCAGACGGTCAGCTGCTCGAAGTCTTGCGGGATCGTCACGCCGGGCATCGACGTCGTGTCGACCTGCTCACCGAGGTGGGTGAGCACGAAGTGCGTGTCCGGATGATCCGCCTGGAGCGCTCGGACGTCGCTCTCCTCCATGTGCGTGTGGGGACCGCCGTGCGCCCCGTTGCACTCCAGCACCAATACATCGGCCTCGCTGGCGAGCTCGGTGAGGCCAGTGCAGGGCCGCACGTCGCCGCTGTAGGCGACGAACCGGTCGGCTCGCTCGAAGAGGTACCCGAAGCAGCGCAGGTAGGGAACATGCTCGACCTCGACGGCGCGGAAACGCAACCCGCCGGCTTCCTGCCATGAGCCGTCGACGTCGACGAAGTGAAGGTCAAGTCGCTCGTGTGCCATCTCGAGCGTCGAGCGCACCTTGGCAACCTCGATCATGTCGGCCAGGTGCACCTCGAGTCCGGGTGGCCCGACGATGTGGAGCGTCCGACCACCGCCGGCCTCGGCCACAGCCTGGAGGAAGAAGGGCCAGCCGAAGCAGTGGTCGGCATGGAAGTGGGAGATGACGACCACCTCGATCGCGGCCGGGTCAAAGCCGCACTTCCGCAAATGGGGCAGTGCCGTCGGGCACGGCTCGACCAGCACGTTCGAACCCATGACGAAGCTGTTCCAGTAGCGCCCCGGCGGGGCGAGGAAGTTGCCGGTACCCAGGAAGGTGAGCTCGGTCACGACGTGTCGGCGAGCGAGAGGAGCGACGCCACCAGCATCGGATCCCCGTCGACGTCGGCGTCGGGGACGGGAAGACGACGGTAGAGCATGAGGACGAGGTCCGATGCGGTCGCGTTGAGTTCGGCCGTGCCGCCACTGGCGTCGTCGGGCCCGATCCGCCAGCTCCCTCCGGTGTCGACGGCGTGCAGGTTGACCGCGCCGCGCAGAGCGACCACGTCGGGTCCGACCATGACTTCGATGAACTCGGGCACCCCGTCGGCGGCAAGTTCGGACGGCAACGGTGCGGGCGAGCCCACCGAGCCCTCCGCGTCCCAACGATGAACCGCCACCTCCTGGGCCTGGTGCCGGGCCACGGCGCCCGCCGTACGTGGTGTCGGCACGTCCCACCAGGCCCAGGACGGCGAGTCCGGACCGGCCGCGCGCAACGCGCTGAGCAGCGAGTACGTGCACCAACCGAGCCAGGCAAGCAGGTCGCTGTCGGGCGGCAGCGTTGTCAACGAACCCCCGGAACGTTCGTCCGCATTCCTCGCCCGCACGTTCTCAGACCAGTACCACTGCACGGTGCCGACATGGTGGGCGAGGTCACGCAAGGACCATTTGGGGGTGGTCGGGACGCGGGCGTCCAGGTCGGCCGACGCCACGACGCCCGACAATCGGCGACTCTCGGCCGCGATGGCGTCGACCGCGTCGTCGAAGCTGAAGTCTCCGGCGTCAACGGCCGCGCTCATGGCGCCTTGATCAACAGCTCGCCGCCCAGATAGGGCGCCAACGCCTCGGGCAGCGTCACGGTCCCGTCCTCCTGGCGCCCGTTCTCCACCAAAGCCGCCCAAATGCGCGGCCAAGCCAACGCAGAGCCATTGACTGTGTGCACGAGTCGCGGCTGTCCTCCACCTTCTGGTCGGAAGCGGACATTCGCCCGGCGGGCCTGATAGTCGCGGAACCAGCTGACCGAGGAGACCTCGAGCCAGCGATCGACGCCGGGCGAGTACGCCTCCAGGTCGAACGTACGGGCGGACGAACCGCTGAGGTCCCCGCTGCACAGATCGAGGACCCGGTAGGGCAGTTCGAGGTCCTGGAGCATCGATTCGGCCCGGCGCAAAATGTCGGCCTGCGCCTCGAGCGCGCCGTCGGGTGTGGTGTAGGCGAACAGCTCCACCTTGTAGAACTCGTGCACCCGGAGCAGGCCCCTGGTGTCACGGCCGGCCGAGCCGGCCTCGCGCCGGTAGCAAGCCGTCGCGGCAGTGAAGCGGAGTGGGAGCTGCGACTCGTCGAGGATCTCGCCGCGGTGCATGGAGGTCAGGGGCACCTCCGCAGTGGGGATGAGCCACAGATCGTCTCGTTCCACGTGGTACGCGTCGTCGGCGAACTTCGGCAGGTGCCCCGTCGAAGTCATCGTGTCGGTCAGCACGACCGTGGGCGGGAGGATCTCCTCGTACTCAGGAGAGTGCCGGTCGATCGCGAACGCGGTCAACGCGCGCACCAGTCGTGCCCCGGCCCCCCGGTAGAGCGGGAACATCGAGCCGGCCAGTCGGGCACCTCGTTCCATGTCGAGGATCTGGAGGGCCTCGCCGATCTCCCAGTGCGCAACCTGTTGGTCCTCCCGGCGTTGCGGTTCCGGATTCCCAAGGTCCTGTCCCGGCCACCAGCGGCGTAGCTCGACGTTGTCCTCCTCGCCCGTCCCGTCCGGCGCATCGTCAGCCGGGATGTTGGGGATGTACAGGAGTCCAGTGCGGACCTTCTGCGCGAGCGCGTCCGCGTCCGCGTCCACCGACTGCTGCTCGTCGCCCAGCGCCCGGCTCCGCGCGCTCAGCTCCTCGGCACGGGCTGTGTCGCCACCCTTTCTGGCCTGGCCGACCTCGCGCGAGAGCGCCTTGACCTCGGCCCGAAGGTCTTCCGCTCGTTTGACTTCGGCACGCCATGCAACGTCGGCCTCCAAGACGGCGTCCACCTCCGACGCCTCGACCCCGCGGCACGCCAACGCGGCCTTGACGGCGTCGGGGTCCTCGCGCAGGGCCCGGATATCGATCATTCCTCGTCAAAGTAGCCTGCGACGCCATGCCAGCAGTCGAGGTCAGTGGCCTCACGGTGCGCTATGGGCCCGCCGGCATACCGCCGGCGGTCGACAATCTCGACCTGTCGGCCGATGCCGGAGAAATCCTCGTCGTTCTCGGCCCGAACGGTGCTGGCAAGACCTCGACGGTCGAAACGCTCGAGGGCTACCGCCGCCCGTACGTCGGCGAGGTACGTGTGCTCGGCCTCGATCCGGTCGCAGACCACGCCGCGCTCACGGGACGCATGGGGGTGATGTTGCAGCGCGGCGGCGTGTACCCGATGCTCGGGCCAAAGCGCGTACTCGATCTTTTCGGCGCCTACTACGCGGAACCGGTCCCCACCGGAGAGCTTCTCGAAACGGTCGGTCTGCGGGCCGTCGCCGCGACGCCGTGGCGCCATCTCTCGGGTGGCGAGCAACAACGGGTTTCGCTTGCGCTGGCGCTGATCGGCCGGCCACAGGTGGCGTTCCTCGACGAGCCCACCAGCGGCGTCGATCCCGAGGGTCGGATTGCCGTCCGTGCTGTCGTCGCCGGATTGAAGGACAAGGGAGTCAGCGTCATCTTGACCACCCATGAGTTGGCCGAGGCCGAGCGGATGGCGGACCGCATCGTGATCCTGGCCAAAGGCCGCATCGTCATGGAAGGTTCGGCACGCGAGCTCGCCACTGCGGGCGGCGATCCCGCCATCGCCGCCGTCACGTTCGGTGCACCGCGGGGCCTGGACGCCGCGACGCTGGAAACTTTCGTCGGTCCCAGTGCAACCGTGACCGAGACTCAACCAGGCCGCTACCGCGTCGAGGTGGCCGAACGAACCGGGCCAGCCCTTGCCGCCGCGGTCACCGCGTTCCTGGCCGAGCAAGGGGTCGCGATGACGGATCTCGTCGTCGGCCGGACCCTCGAAGACGTCTACTTCGCCGCCGTCGGGCCTGAAGCGGCCGCAAGGGAGGTCGACCCGTCCGAGTCCACAACCGCCACCCGTCGCCGCCGGCGACGGAGGTCACGATCGTGACCAATGCCGGCACGATGCCGATGGCCGCCCCCCGCCGCGCACGACCCCTCCGCCCCCTCGTCGCCCAGACCGGCGCCGAGATCTACATGACGCTGCGCCGCGGCGAGACGCTCCTCCTGACCATCGGCATCCCGGTCGTGTTCCTCGTCTTCTTCTCCAAGGTCTCGGTCATCTCGACGCCGACCGCCAACCCGGTCGACTTCTTCGTGCCGGGCATCCTCGCCCTCGCCGTCATGTCGACCGCGATGGTGTCGCTCGGCATTGCCACCGGGTTCGAACGCGGCTACGGCGTGCTCAAACGCCTCGGCGCGACTCCGCTGGGCCGTCCACGCCTTCTTGGCGCCAAGATCGTCACAATCATCGCCGTCGAGTTGCTGCAGGCGGCGGTCCTGCTTCCGGTCGGCGTCGGGCTCGGCTGGAATCCCGGCAGCGGAGCCGCCGTCGCGGCGGGGGCGGCGATCGGCGCCATCCTCCTCGGCTCTGCCGCGTTCGCCGGCATCGGCCTGTTCATGGCAGGAACGCTCCGCGCCGAGGTCAACCTGGCCGCGGCCAACGGCCTCTACCTGGTCCTCCTGCTGCTCGGCGGCATGATCGTCCCTCTCGACAAGTTGGGGAGCGGATTGGCCGACTTCGCCAAGCTGCTGCCGGCCGCCGCGTTGTCCTCCGCCCTGCACGCCAGCCTCGGCAGCGGCACGACCGCGCCGACCGAGTCGTGGATCGTGCTCGCCGTCTGGGCCGTGGCGGCGCCGTTCGCCGCTGCCCTTACGTTCCGCTGGGAGTGAGCGCGCGCTCGTCCGCGGTCAACGACGACGCCGTCAGCACGTCGCCCCGCACAATCTTGGCGATGGTCCCATCACTGCGCACGAAGACCGCATAGGGGTCACCGGTGAAGTAGAAGAGGCCACTCGTGATATCCACATTGGGGTCGTAGGCCACCGGGAAAGTCACCCCGGAAGCATGGATGAACGACCTTGCGTTTCCCACGGTGTCCTCGCTGTCGACCCCGACGACCCGGATCCCCGCCAGAGCACCGCCGGCAAGCACCTGACTGCGCACCGCGGCCGCCAGACCCGGCAGCTCCTGGTGACAGCTCGGGCACCAGTTGCCGAAGAAGAGGAGGACCGTCGGGTGCCCGCCGCGGCGAGGCGACACAGACACCGACGATCCCCCGGACGGCCCGATGTTCTGGCTCGTGAAGGACGGCACGGGATCCCCGACGTTCGGAGCCGCGCCGGCGCCCGACCCGGTCGTCCCCGACCCATCGCTCGTCCCCAAGCTCGTGAACAGGAAGATGCCGACGATCAGGGCGAGCACGCTGCCCACGACAAGGAAGATCTTGCGCGGCTTGCGCACCTCGACCTCGACCTCGGCCCCGACTCCGCCACCGCCGCCCTCGCCCCCGCCCTCGTTCGGAGACGGAGCCCCTTCCGGAGGCGGTATCGGGTCAGTCATCGCACAACAACCGACAATCCCGTCAGTGGATGTGCACGTGGGCGGAGATCAACACGTCGCCCGCCATCGCCACGAAGAGCACCGTCAAGTACGTGATCGAGTAGCCGAAGACCCGCATGGCCTCGCGGCCGGTGACCACGCCCAGCTGAGCCTGCCCCCACAGTCGCGTCACCAGGTACAAGAACACGGCACCGGTCACCGCCGCCGTGATCATGTAGATCCATCCCATGTGCGCCACCGGCCCCAACACGAACGACACCGCGACCAGGGCGACCGTGTAGTAGACGATTTCCGCCGTGGTTCGCTTCATCGACGCGACGACGGGAAGCATCGGCACGGACGCCGCCGAGTAGTCCTCCCGGTAGCGCACCGCCAGCGACCAGAAGTGCGGCGGCGTCCAGATGAAGATGATTGCGAACATCACGACGGGCGCCCAGGCCAACCGGTCGGTCACCGCCGCCCACCCGACCAGCACCGGAACGGCACCTGCCGCACCCCCGATGACGATGTTCTGGGACGACCGCCGCTTGAGCCACAACGTGTAGACGAAGACGTAGAACAACGTCGCCGAGATCGCCAGCACTGCCGACAGTAGGTTCACCGCCGACCAGAGCTCGAGAAACGCCGCCACCTCGAGGCACAGCGCAAAGACCAATGCAGCCGTCGGCGTCATCGCCCCGGTCACCAACGGCCTGTTCTTGGTCCGGTTCATGAGCTGGTCGATATCGCGGTCGACGACCATGTTGATCGCGTTCGCGCCCCCTGCGGCCAACGCGCCTCCCGCCAAAGTCGCCGCCATCAACCACACGGGCGGCAGCCCGCGCTGCGCCACGATCATGGTGGGCAGCGTCGTGACCAGCAGGAGCTCGATAATCCGTGGCTTTGTCAGGGCGACGTAGGCGCCGATCTTCTGCCACGGCCCGGCTCCCCGCAGGACCACAGCGGGGGCGTCGACGGACATGCGCCGCACAGCCTACGGCCGGACCCTCGATCCGGACCAAGCGGCAGGTCCCGGTAGCCTTGGCCCACGTGTCGCGGCGTCGCCTCCCCACTGTCTCGCCCGAGCTGAGCCACCGTCTCAACCAGCTGGCGCTGGTCCTCACCGCGCTGATCGTCCTGACCGGCGGTGCCGTCCGACTCACCGGCTCGGGTCTCGGCTGCAGCAACTGGCCCGAATGCTCAGCCGGCCACCTGACCTCGGCGCTCCAGTTCCACGGCCTCGTGGAGTTCGGCAACCGCCTTGTCACCGTCGTCCTGACCGTCGCCGTCGCCGCCGCGTTTCTCGGCACGATCTTCCGCTCGCCCCGCCGCCGCGACCTCATCTGGCTGAGCGGCGGTCTGGTTGCGGGCGTGCTGGCCCAGGCCGTCCTCGGGGGCATCGTTGTCTACACGAAGCTCAACCCCTACGTCGTCATGGTGCACTTCTACGCCACGATGCTCCTCCTGGTCGACGCGGCCGTCCTCGTGCACCGCTCCACCCGCGAGTACGGCCCCGGCTCGGGCCACCTGCTGATCCCCCGGCCCCTCCTCCGCCTCTTTTACGGGCTCTTGGCTCTCCTCGCGTTCGTGGTCGGCGCCGGCACGGCGACGACCGGAGCCGGGCCACACGCCGGCGACAGCTCGGGCCAGCAGATAGCCAAGCGGATCCCGATCGCGCTGCGCGACATGGCCGAGCTGCACTCGAGCCTCGCTCTCCTCCTCATCGGCGTCACCATCGGCCTCGTCGTCGCGCTGCACGTGGTCGACGTACCCGAGCGCGTCCGCCGCGCCGCTCGCATCCTGATGGCCGTCATGGTCGCCCAGGCGGCCGTCGGCTACACGCAGTACTTCACCCATCTCCCGGCGCTGCTCGTCGAGGTTCACCTGCTCGGCGTGACCGCGCTCGTGATCGGCTCCGTGCAGACCTTCCTCGCCTGCACGTACCACGCGCCCGAGGTCGTGGCCGCCCCGTCGGTCGCCCGGACCTCTGAGCCGGGGGTTCCGGTCGGTGCCCACTAGCAACCTAAGCTCAGTAACTCCCGCGTTCACTGCGCGGACACGCCCCCATCGTCTAGCGGCCTAGGACACCGCCCTTTCACGGCGGCAGCACCGGTTCGAATCCGGTTGGGGGTGCTTACCCGGAACTGATTGAATTCCGCTCGCCTCCGCATCTTCGTCGGCTGAGCGCCCGAGTGACACGCGCTCACTGCGGCCCTTCTACAGCGGACCGGCGTCTTCTCCTTGCACGCGGCCAAGAACGTGCACGACCTCTCGGTCCATCGGAACTTTCGTGCATCTTTGTCGCAACGGCATCCAAATCCGGCAACGACTCCGGATAGAGAGAGGAGAACGGATCGGAGGGCAGATCATGAGCCCCGAACGGGATGACGAGACCCCGCAGCCGCCCGGCGGTTGGCGAGGGGGCTTGAGCCGTCGGAACTTCCTGCGACGCGGCGCGTTCACCACCGCTGCGGTTGCCGTCGCAAGCAGCGTCCCGGGGATCTCGACGCTCGTAGCGACCACCGCCGCCGACGCACCAGCGGTCGACACCGGGGTCAGCGACGCGGCGGATGAAGCCGGCCCTCTCACCGAACCACTGATCGCGCAACTGAAGGACCCCGGCACGGGTGAGATCAGCCTGTTCCAGGGCGAACGAGAAGTCGTCGTCCACTCGCCCGCTCTCGCCCGCAGCCTGATGTCCGCCGCCCGCCCGTAACCAACCCCCGACCAACGAACCAGCCATCCAGGAGGAACGACCATGTCGTCACACCGCGAAGCGCCCGAAATCTCGAAGGACCCGGTCGCCGACAGCACAGATCTGTACGCCTTCATGAGCCCCGACGTGGCGGGAACGGTGACGCTCATCGCGAACTACATCCCGCTCGAGGCACCCGACGGTGGTCCGAACTTCTACGAGTTCGCCGACGACGTCCTCTACACCATCAACATCGACAACACCGGAGACGGCTTCCCCGACATTGCCTATCGGTTCCGCTTCACCACCGTCAATAACATCCCGGGGTCGTTCCTCTACAACGACGGCCCCATCACGTCGTTGACACCCCCGTCCCCGAGCTCGAATTGGAACCGCCAGCAGACGTACACCCTCAGCCGCGTCGACATGCCGTGGAACCGGTGGCGGAACGAGGGGGAGGTCGTCCTGGGTTCAGGCCTGCTGTGCCCCCCCTGCAACATCGGTCCTCTTTCGACCCCGAACTATGGAAGCTTGGCCAATGCAGGCATCCACTCCGTCGGCGCGGGACCGTTCTCGGCCAAGGTGTTCGCCGGGCAGCGCGCCGAAGGCTTCTATGTCGACCTCGGTGCCGTGTTCGACCTCGGTGACCTGCGCGGATTCGCGGGTGACCATGCCGGGGGCGGTGGCCCGGGACTGATGAACGGCATGCCCGGCGTCAACTCGACGGCCGACGTCAACGTGCACACCCTCGCGTTGCAGATCCCGGTCGACCAGCTCACGCGATCGAAGCCCTCCGGCGCCGGGGATCCTTCCGCCGTCATCGGCGTATGGACCACGGCGAGCCGCCAACGCGTGCGCGTCAGGCGAGATGGCGACGATGGAGGTGGGAACTTCGAGAGCGGTCCGTGGAGCCAGGTGTCGCGACTCGGGAACCCGCTGACCAACGAGCTGCTCATTGGTATCGGCGACAAAGACCGGTGGAACGCGCTGCCGCCGACGTCGGACGGTGGCCCCTTCCTCGAATACTTCGCCACGCCGCTCCTACCGCAACTGTTGCCGGTGCTCTATCCGAACGTCTTCGACAACCTGGCGGCCTACAACAGCAAGGCACAAAACGTGCGGCCGGACATCGAGGCGATCTTCCTCACGGGGATCCCAGCGGGAGTGATCACCCCCGCGCCCACGTTCACGAACTACAACGGAACCGGAATCAAGGCGGACATGTTGCGGCTGAACACCGCGATCCCCCCAGCATCGAGCCCGAACAACTTGGGGCTGCTCGGGCTCGATGTGGCCGGGTACCCGAACGGTCGCCGGGTCTTCGACGACGTGGCCACGATTGCGCTCCGGGCAGTGGCCGGAGCGACGCTCGGCTTCGTGGTGCCGACCTTCACCGCCGACGGCGCTGCGGGTGCGGTCGACTTCGGGCTCACGACCGGCGGCACCGACCTCTCGGCCAAGGGCACGGAGAACTACCTCAGCGGTTTCCCGTATCTCGGCACGCCCTACAGCGGCTACTCGAACCCGGCCGTGACCCCCGTCTCGGTCGCTCCGTAGCGCCGTGGACACCCGCCATCTCACTGGGCCCAGCGAAAACGGAAGCGTCGTCGTCGACATCGGCGGTGACGTCGGCGCCGCCATCGTCAGCACCCCGGCGTCGCTCGTCGGCTCCGAGGTCGAGATCCGTCCTTGCGGAGCCGCGTGGGACGGGACCCATGTCGCGGTACACGAACGCCAAGTCGCCGGCGGCGTCATACACGCCGCGCTCTTTCCGGGTCTCGAGTACGGGACCTACGAGGTGCGTATCAAAGGCGACAGGGCTAGCCCGGTGACGACCTTCACCGTGGTCGGCGGCGAAGTGAGTGCGGCTCGCCTTCCGTGGCCGTAAGCCGGGCGCCGGCAGAACAGTTCATAACTGCGTGTGGGGGGCGCCGACGTGCGGCGCGTCGGACGATCAGGACGACGGGCAGCCGCCCGGGGTCACAGAGACCGCCACCTGCAAGGGGTGCCCAAGGGTTTGGACGGCCAAGTGCGTATCGCCTGGTTGCGACGTGATCTTCCCGCCTCGGACCGCGGCGCACCACCCCGACGCATAGTGCTGCGAGGCCGCGATGTCGATCACGGTTGAAGTGCCCTGGGCAGCGACGCTCGGTGTGTAGATCATGCTGAACGCACCCGTGAACGGGTTGAACAAGAACGACTGGGGGTTGCCCGCGACCTCCTGGGGATAGGTCCGCGACAGAACCTGGACGATGGGCGAATACGTTCCATCGGGCAAGACCAGTGCCTCCGCCGACGAACCGGTGGGGTCGGCGTAGTACTTCCAGGCCCAGTACGCCCATCCGACTTCGTTGATGCCGGCCCACTCCGTGTCGAACCCGACCATGGGGACGCTCGTTGTGGCACCGAACTCACTCATGAAGATGGCCGGACCGTTGGCCTGGTTCGCCGAGCTCATCGAGAGGCGCGTTACGTCCTGCTCGGACGCCATCGTCTCTTCCGCCTGCAGGCATTTCAAGAGATCGATCGGGTCGCCCGTCAGCGGGCTCCGGTCGCCGCAATAGTCGTGGAAGTTGAAGACGATGCGCGTGAACGGCAGCGGCCCGAGCTGCGAGGGGATGTTCCCCCCGGTCACCCAATAGATATCGGGCTCCAAAAAGATCAGATGGCGGTGGTCGACCGCCTGGATCGACGGGATGACTCCTTGGTTCGGCACATCGGACGGGCACGTGAGCAGAGTCGTCCCGTTGGCCAGGAAGCTCTCGTGGGCGCGACCGGTGTAGAAGCACTGGAGGTTGCTGGTGTACGTGGACCCGTCGGCCAGGGTTGTCGCCGTCTCGAACGGCTCGTTGTACGGGTCGTAGCCGACCACCCATGGGTTGTTCTTGAAGTAGTTCGCTACCGTCTGCCACACCAGGTCGAACTGGCCCTGCAGGTTGCCCACCACGTCGTTGTTCCAGAAGTGCCCGACCGCCGTCTCCAAGGTCGGGTTCCCGTAATTGTTCGACCAACGGCCGCCGAGGGGCACAATCGGCACGTTGTTCGTGCACACCGCCCAGTTGGGTGCACCTTCGCCGCGGAAGTTCGTGTTGTAGACGTCCTGGTGCATGTCGAGCAGCGTGTAGATACCGTGGCGCGCCAGCAGGTTGACGGTCGCCGCCACGTGGCGCAGATAGCGCAGTGCGATCGCCTTGTTGAACTCGTGGGGATCGCCGGGAGTGCCGGGCGTGCAAATGTTCGGTTGGTTCGGCCCCCCCGTCCCTGGTTCGAGCGCCTGCCACTCGATGCCGAGCCGCACCATGTTGAACCCCAGGCTCTGGATGCGCGACGCGTCGGAGTTGTCGAAGTTCCACGCTTCGCCGGCGTCGGGATAGGCGATGTAGGGCGCGTGCTTGTACACCACGTTGACGCCGTGGAGGATCACGACTCGGCCGTGCGAGTCGTAGATGTAGGGACCGCCCGGTGAGGCCATGAACGTCGGGACACCGGGTCCGACACTGGGCGAGCCCGCCCCGGAGCTGTATTGGTAGTTGACCCCGGAGCCGCTCAGGATCTCGATGTGCGGGCTCAGGGCATTGAGGTTGGGCTGGTTCAGCACGTGCTGGCGAGCGGGCGTCGTCGTGGTGGTCGATCCACCGGCGACGGTCGTCGTGGTGGACAAGCCGGCGACCGTCGTCGGGGTCGTGGTCGGGGTCGGCTGAGCGGACGCAACCGAAGATTGTGAAAACAGGACCGAACACATCGCCACCGCCGCTACGGCCGCCGCGACGCGAGACCGCGTCATCCGGCCACCGGCCAATGGGCGCGAGCATCTACAACGAGATTGCCAAAAGTTCATGTCTGCCCCCGAGTGCGACGGAACGTGCTCCAAGACTGTAACGGAGCGAGAAGAAGGATCACCTCTCTAACGACGAGCCTCGACGCACTCTCGGACCGCCGGGCCGCCGGACCGAAGGATCAGATCAACAGACCGTGACGCCTGCGCCGGAAGAGCTGGGCGGACGCCAACAGATCGTTCTGCATGGAACCTTGGCTCTCCAGGAGCTCGTCAGCCCACAGCATCTGGAGCGCGGTACGGGCGCGGTCCGGGCGTCGTCGGGTCCGCACTTCGTCGAAGGCCGTCCCTAGGACTTCATGGAGCAACGCTCTCTGCGGAGACGGGGGGGCCAGGTCGCTGCGACGGTCGGCCAGCAGGTCTGCGAACTCCTGGTACCAGCGGTGCGTCTCGGCGTACGAGTCGCGCAAGACCGCCTCCGCCACCGCAATTGCCTCGAGCTCCCCCAAGCCGCCACTCGGCGGTTCCACTTTGAGCGTCCCCAGTGTGAATGCCGCAAGCCGGATGCGGTTCACCCCCGTGAAGAGCCCCGCGACCGTCTCGACAGACACCACTTTGGCGCCGCGTTCGGTAAAGAACTGCCGAATGGCATCGTCCAACAAGAGGTAGGCGCGGTAGGAGTCCCGTTGGGCTGGATCCACGTCGACGAACCGCGAGGTGTTGGTGAGGCGGTCCACCGCTTTGGCCAAATAGGCGGAACAGGCCACGAAGGCGTCGGACAGGGCCCGCCCCAGCTCCGCCGTCGCGCCACGGGGCCAGAAGAGGAGCCCGACCACGATGCTGACGCCGCAGCCCATCGCCACGTCCTCGATCCGGGTCAAGCCGACTTGCCAACCGAGGGGGTCGATGATGTTGAACAAGATGATCACGACCAGCGTGAACCCGGCCTGCCCGGCCGCGAACGAGATCATCGACGGCGCCATCCCGGCCACGAGCACGGCCAAGGGCAGCAACACCCACAACAGGACCGAGTGATCGGCGACACCGATCATGATGGCGGAGCCGATGACGAAACCGATGGCAGTGCCGCCGATCGCGCGGAGTGCCGTTGCTCCCGTGCCCAAGGCGTTGGAGCGCAACACCGACATGGTACCGAGTACGACCCAAAAACCGTGTGACACGTTTGTGATCTCGACGACGGTGACGGCGAGCGCCAGGCCGGCCGCGCCCCGAACCGCGTTGCGAAACCACACCGAACGGAACGAGAGGTGCGAGAGCGATCGGTTTCGGACGCGGTGCGCCGACGATGTGCCGGGCATGCTGGCCGTGCGGTCCGTCGTCGGCTCTGCGCCGGCGGCCTGGAGCGCGGCGTCGGCCACCATCCCCACGACGATCCCGAATACGCGGGCATGAAAGCCGGGATCCAGCGAACTGCCGACGATGCTGTCGGCGCCGCGCCCGTCCCCGTCGGGGTCCGCGTCCGAGGAGTCCGTATCGACGAAGGTCGCTACGTCTGCGGCGAACGCGGACTCGACGAGTGCATCCAGGCGACGGGTGGCCTCTTGGAGGCCGACGACGAGGACGGGATCCCTGACCGGATGCGCCGCGCCGTCGCAGATCAGTCCCGCCGCATTTCGCAGGCAGTCCCCCGCAGCTTCGATCACCGCGGCGGCGTCGGCGAGCTCCCGTGCCAAGCGCGGGTCGGCAAGAAGAAGAGCGTCGCCGAGCGGCAAGCAGAGGCTGGCCACCCACTCGACGCGCCCCACGAGCTTGGCGAGCGCGATCGCGCCGGCAGCAGCCCCGGTCGGCGGATACGGGGTGGCCGAAAACTGCGTACGCAGGCGCGCCACCGCGTCGCACACCTCCGTCCGCAGCGAGGGGTCCGCGCCACTTCGCGCCTGGGCAACGGCGAGACGGCCGATCGTGTCCGCTGCTTCAGACAGACGGCGGCGGAGGTTGTCGTGCCAGGGCGGTGGCCACAGGAAGAAGCACGCACCGATGGAGGCGGCGCCCGCCAGCACCCAGCCGAGCAGCCGGTCGCCGATTGCGGACGAAGGCTGGGCCACTGCGACCGGGAGGACGAAGGTCAGGAGCACGGCGGTCGACGCCGTTGCGGCTTGAGGGGTCACGATACCGGCGAAGAGCACCAGGAAGCCCACCACGCCCATGGTGACGATTGCCGCGACCTTGTTGGTCGACACTGCGGTCCCGATCGCGATCAAGACGGCGCCAACCGCGAAGAGCGAGAGGTACGACACGACGCGCGTCCGGACCGGCCCAGCGAATTGGACCAGCAGGAGCAGTGCAAAGGAGCCGAACGAGGCGAAGAAGCTCACCTGGGCGTTCGAGAAGGACACGTGTGCAATCGCAAAGATCCCTGGCATCACGATCGCGGCGCGTGCGGAACGCTTCGTGACCAGTAGTTCCGGATCCTTGGCGTGGAGCCACGCGACGAGACCGGTTCGAGGTGGTCCCTGAACGTCGTCGATCGTCCCGACCTGCGTCATGGCCCCCGCCATCATCTCGGAGGGCCCAATGGGAGGCAAGCAGCGGCGCTCACGACGCGGACGAGGGCCTAGCTCAGCGCTTCGTTGGCAGCGAGCGGGCGAAGGTGGTGCCGAGCCGCACCCACTTGGCGAGCTGCGGCTTGGTCCGCACGCCGGCGCTGTCGACCCGTAGCCACCCCGGCATCGCCCGGCCCCGCATGACGGCGACCGACGCCTTGGTCGTCGCGACGAGCTTGTCCGATTGCTTGGGGTCCACCCGCACCAAGATGCCGCCCTGGCCGCTCGCGGCGATGGCCATGTTCCCGCCGATGAGGAAGGCGAGTCCGCCGAACATCTTCCTCTCGCTTAGACCCTTCTCCTTCGCCACGAGCTCGCGGATCCGCGCCGCCAGGTCTTCGTCGTAGGTCATGTCGCCAATTCTTAGGCAGATGCTGTGCTCCGTGCTCGGCGCTTGGTGTCCACCGAGCCCGGCCGCCGGGACGATTCCGGCGGTCTCACCTCGGCGGCCTCAACCAGGGGCCAGGGCATATGCCTCTTTGGCCGGCGTCAGGTCGAAGTACTCGCGCCAGGCGCGGATTTTGCCGTCGTGGATCTCGAAGACGCCGGTGATGGGGAGGATGACGGGGCGGCCGTTGAGCACGATGTGGTCGGTGCGCTCGTTCATCACCACGTCGGCGGTGGCGATCTGGTGATGGACATCGAGGCGGCCGGGCTTCGTGCCCTCGAAGCCGCGGACCCATGCATGCGGCGATCGCCTGCTTCCCCTCGATCGGTGTGAGCGGCATGGAATGGTAGACGGCGTCGTCGGTGAAGCAGCCGATGATGAAGGCGGAGTCGCGGCGCTCCCAGGCGGCGACGAAGTCGCGGACGAGCCGGTCGTTGGCGGCTGCGGTGCCGGCGTCGTCTCCGCTCATCGGGGGCTGCTCTCGTGAGGGGTGGCCGGCCTCACTCCATCTCGGCGAGGATCTCGCGGCAGCGCTTGGCGTCGCCGGCAAGCTTGGTCTGGAACGCCTCCATGCGGGCCAGCTTGTCGGTCAGCTGCTTGGCGAGCGACTCGTTGAGGTCGGCGGCCTCCTGGAGCATCGCCTTCTGCACGGCGCGGGCCTTCTTGGTCGTGTCGCCCTTGTTGGCGCGGTAGGTCGCCTTGACCTCGTCGAGGCGGGTCTCGAGGGTGAGAAACTCGCGGATCTCGTCGAGGTTCATGCCGAGGACCTCGCGCAGCTCCAGGATGCGCTCGAGGTGGGCCAGGTCGTCGAGCGTGTAGCGGCGCTCTCCGCCCGCGGTGTACAGCGACGGCGTGAGCAGACCGAGCTCCTCGTAGTAACGCAGCGTGCGCGCCGAGACGCCCGCCCGCGTTGCGGCGTCGCTGATGCGAATGCCGGCGTCGGCGGCGTCGGTCGGCGCCTCGGCCTTCTTGGTCACGTCGCTCACGGGCATCTCAGTCCACCAGCAACGGCTCGGTCTCGATCACCGCCTCCTGGGCCGGCACCCGGTCATACTCCCCCTCCGGCGCGGTCCCGGTGGTGGATTGGTGCATGCCCGGCTCCACGTAGTGGTACTTGCCGCCGCGGAGCATCGAGGCGAAGGCGCCCAGGATGCACACCGCCGCCGCGAAGGCGAAGGCCTCGGTCAACCCGTCCGAGAAGGCGGGCGAGATGAGGTGCGGGAAAAACTGGTGGCTCGTCAGGTAGGCCGCGGTGGCGTGGGGTAGGTTCGAGAGCGTGGCCGGGCCGAGCAGCGTCTGCATCGGGTTGTAGCCGAGGAACGCGGCGAAGAGGCTGCCGACGGGCGGCAGATGTGAGACCCGGGCGGCCACAGCCGGGCTCACACCCTGGGCGGTGAGGCCGTGGAAGAGCGCCGAGGGGAGCGTCGAGGCGAGCCCGAGGATCATCAACGTGAAAAAGATGCCGATGGAGAGCACCTGCGCCGACGAGTTGAACGTGCCTGCCATGCCCGCGCCGGCGCCGCGCTGGGAGGCGGGGAGGCTGTTCATGATGCCGGTCTGGTTCGGCGCGATGAACATGCCCATGCCGACCGAGTTCAAGAAGATCAGCACGGCGAACGCGCCGTAGGAGAAGTTCACCGGCAGCTCGATCAGGGCGATGAAGGTGACGGCGACGAGCACGAGGCCGCCGGTGGCGAACGGCCGCGCGCCGTAACGGTCTGCCAGCAGGCCGCTGATGGGGCCGGCGAGGAGCAGGCCGACCGTGAGCGGGATCATGTAGATGCCCGCCCACAACGGCGTCTGTTCGAAGCTGTAGCCGTGCAGGGGGAGCCAGATCCCCTGCAGCCAGATGATCAGCATGAACATCAGGCCGCCCCGGCTGAGCGAGGCGAGGAAGCTGGCCACGTTGCCCGCAGTGAAGGCCCGGATGCGGAACAACGTGAGGCGGAACATCGGGTGCGGGACCTTGGTCTCGATGATCCCGAACGCGATCAGGATGGCGATGCCGCCGAAGATCTCCGCCATGACCCACGGGCTGGTCCAGCCCATGGTGTGCCCGCCGTAGGGCAGCAGGCCGTAGGTGATCCCGACGAGGACCAGGATCAGCCCGGCGGCGAAGGTGAGGTTGCCCAGCCAGTCGATCGCGGCAGGCGTGCGCAGGCCGCGGTCCTCGAGCTTCAGGTAGGCCCACAGCGTGCCGAGGACGCCGACCGGGACCGAGATGAGGAAGACGAGGCGCCACTCCACCGGGGCGAGCAGCCCGCCGAGGACGAGCCCGATGAACGAGCCGGCGACGGCGGCGACGTTGTTGATGCCGAGCCCGAGCCCGCGTTGGTCGGCCGGGAAGGCGTCGGTGATGATCGCCGACGAGTTGGCGAAGAGCATGGCGCCGCCGACGCCCTGGCCGATGCGCATGGCGATGAGCCAGATGGCGCCGGCGGATCCCGTCAGGGGGGTGATCGCCAAGAGGACGGAGAAGACGCTGAAGACGGCGAAGCCGAGGTTGAAGATCTTGACCCGGCCGAACATGTCGCCGACGCGGCCGAGGGTGACGACGAGGACGGCCAGGACGACCATGAAGCCCATCAACATCCAGAGCATGTAGCCGGTGTTGCCGGGCGTGAGCGGATCGAGATGGATGCCGCGGAAGATGGCGGGCAGGGAGATCAACACGATCGACTGGTTGATG
The DNA here is from genome assembly GCA_963828455.1 of uncultured Acidimicrobiaceae bacterium. Lineage (GTDB taxonomy): Bacteria > Actinomycetota > Acidimicrobiia > Acidimicrobiales > RAAP-2 > Bog-473. Next base: position 21,801 of record CAWHFH010000022.1, read on the forward strand.
AAGACCATCAGCGTGCCGAGCGTGACGGTGGAGAGCGCGATCCAGCGGTAGGAGGAGTGCTCGGCGGCGGTGGCCGAGGCGTTGCCGTTCGAGCCGTGGGCGGCGACGTGACCGTTGGACGCCGAGCGGGTCAGCCCGGTCGTGGCGGCGGGCGCGCGGGTCCGAGAGGGGCGGGGCATTCCGAAAAGTTTAACGTTGACGTGAGGGTCATGAATCGGGCCCGACGGGGCCGGGGCCGCCCTCAGGCATTGGGCCCGGTGGGAAAGGCGAGGTGGGCGAACCGGCCGGGCGTGGGACCCCGGCGGGAGAGGGCGCGAGCAGGGCCGCCTCGAAGACGGCGGCGACGTCGTGGGAGTAGGCGACGGCGGTCTCGCTGCCGAGCTGGGTGACCGACATCAGGACCGAGAGCATGAGGGCGATGATGCCGTTGGCGACGGCGGCGGGGTCGATGTCGGGGCGCACAGAGCCGGTGGCCTGGCCGGCGCGGAGCAGCTCGGTGCAGGCCTTGCGGAGCTCGCTCAGCGCGGGCATCTCGAGGACGCGGGGGGTGACCTCGGGTTCGAGGCCGGCGAGGAGACGGCGGGCGAGCGGGTGGCGCTGCACGGCTGCGACCAGGGTGAACAGCATCGCGTCGTGCCAATGGCGGATGTCGGCGTCGCCGGCCTGGAGGGTGGACGCGACGCCCTCTTCGATCACGGCGGCGGCGTCCTCGTCGATGGCCGCGAGGAACAGGGCCTCCTTATTGGGGAAGTAGGCGTAGGCGACGGTGCCGCCGACGCCGGCGTCGCGGGCGATGTCGGCGACCGAGGTGGCGCGGTAGCCGTCCCGCCCGAATCGAGCAACGGCGGCCCCGAGGATGGCCCGGCGCGTCTGGGCGCCCTTCGTCTCGGGTGCCGGCTCCGGCTGTGCAGGACGATCTGGCTGATCTGGCTGATCTGGCTGGTTTGCCTGGTCAGGATCGGTTGCCATCGGTGCTTGCTCTCCGATAATATGAGTAATTGAGAGAATCTTTCAAATAGTCTATCATGAGTCGTTCGCCGAGCGGGAGGCAGATCGAGCAATGACACAAGCCGCGACCGTGAGCAAGTCCGAGACCGAGGCGCCGCCGGCGCAGTCGAGCAACCCGGACAACACGGTCCCGACCCGCCGGATGGATTTCGAGGAGTCGATGCGGGGCCTGCCCAAGCACTTCGCCCGCGACGGCGACCTCATCGGCAGCCACGTGACCATGGCCCTGTCGTCGGTGTTCCCCGACGGCGAGGACTACTTCGTGCGGTCGGTGCGTCACCATCGAGACAAGGTGACCGACCCCGCGCTCAAGCGGCAGGTGGCCGGCTTCATCGGCCAGGAGTCCGTGCACGGGAGGGAGCACCGCGTCTTCAACGACCGCCTCGCCGAGCTCGGCTACCCGACCAAGGAGTACGAGGCGGTGACGCGGGTCGGCCTGAAGATCCGCGAGAAGCTGCTGCCGGCCAAGTCGAACCTGGCCGCGACGGCCGCGTTGGAGCATTTCACCGCAACGCTGGCCGAGCTCGTGCTGACGAGCGAGGAGATCCGGGACCTGATGGGCGAGGATGCGGTGCGCGACCTCTTCGTCTGGCACGCACTCGAGGAGTCCGAGCACAAGGCCGTCGCCTTCGACGTCTACAAGGCGGTCGGTGGCGGCGAGCGGCTCCGGGTGTGGACGATGAACTTCTTCCGCTTCGGCTTCGTGTTCGGCATCGGGCTTGCGGTCGTCTTGTCGATCTTGCGTGACCGGGCGACGTACAAGCGCGGGGTGCTGCGCAATTCGTGGAGGCGCTGGAAGTCCTCGCCGGTCATGGACCCCGCCCTGTGGCGCCAGCTCAAGGACTACAACCGGCCCGACTTCCACCCGAACGACAGCGACACCACCGAGCTCGTGGAGACGTGGCGGGCGGTGCTGTTCGGGGAGGGCGGGACGTTGAACGACAAGCTGACGTCGGGGAAGGCCGCCTGATGGGCGAGGCCGGTGGGGAGGTGGGCGACGCCGGGCATCTGGACGTGCTCGTCGTCGGCGCCGGGCTCTCGGGCGTCGGCGCCGGCCACTACCTGCAGACCGAGTGCCCGTGGGCGTCGTACGCGATCTTCGAGGCCCGTGACGCCATCGGGGGCACGTGGGACCTGTTCCGCTACCCGGGCATCCGCTCGGACTCGGACATGCACACGCTCGGCTACTCGTTCCGGCCCTGGGACGGCGAGAAGTCGATCGCCGACGGCGACTCGATCCTGCAGTACATCAAGGACACGGCCGCGGCGTCGGGCGTCGACCGTCACATCCGGTTCAACCACAAGGTGACCGCGGCGAACTGGTCGTCGGAGGAGTCGCGTTGGCACGTCACGGCCGAGCGCACGGACACCGGCGAGGTGCTGCACCTGACCGCCGGCTTCCTCTTCAGCTGCAGCGGCTACTACCGCTACGACCGCGGATACCAGCCCGATTTCGCCGGCGTGGCGGACTTCGGGGGCATGCTCGTGCACCCGCAGGCCTGGCCCGAGGGCCTCGACGTCACCGGGAAACGCATCGTCGTGATCGGCAGCGGCGCGACGGCCGTGACCCTGGTGCCCGCCCTGGCGCGTTCGGCCGCCCACGTGACGATGCTGCAGCGCTCGCCCACCTACATCGCCTCACTGCCCGAGAAGAGCCCCGCGGCGAAGGTGTTCCGCGCCCTGCTGCCGGCGAAGAAGGCCGGCACGGCCACGAAGTGGTTCCACGCGCTGATGACCCAGGGCTTCTACCGGGTGTGCCGGCGCTACCCCAGGCAGATGCGGCGCCTCTTGACCCAGGGCGTGAAGCGCCAACTCCCGCCGGGCTTCGACGTGGCGACGCATTTCACGCCGAAGTACAACCCGTGGGACGAGCGCTTCTGCGCGGTGCCCAACGGTGACCTGTTCGCGGCGATCCGGGACGGCTCGGCGTCGGTGGTGACCGACCACGTCGAGCGTTTCACCGAGAAGGGCCTGCGGCTGAAGTCGGGCGCAGAGCTCGAGGCGGACGTGATCGTGACGGCGACCGGCCTCCAGCTCCTGTTCCTCGGCGGCATCGACGTGAGCGTCGACGGCGTGAAGCTCAACCCGGCCGAGCACCTGACGTACAAGGGGATGATGCTCGAAGGCGTGCCGAACCTGGCCATCGCCATCGGCTACACGAACGCATCGTGGACACTCAAGTGCGACCTCACGTGCGACTACGTGTGCCGGCTGCTCAACCACATGAACGAGCACGGGTTGGGCACGTGCGTGGCGCGCAACCATGACGCCACTACCGTCGAAGGGACGATGCTCGGGCTGACGTCGGGCTACATCCAACGCTCGGCGCACTTGCTCCCCAAGCAGGGGGCGAGCTATCCCTGGAAGGTGCACCAGAGCTACCTGCGGGACTACCGGGCGCTGAAGATGAAACCGGTCGACGACGGCTTCATGGAATTCGGTGCCGCGCCGGTGACGCGTGGCGCGGACGAGCTCATGCTGGCGGCGTCCTGACGATGCGCGGCTTCAACGGCCGCGTGGCGGCGATCACGGGAGCGGGATCGGGCATCGGGCGCGCCTTGTCCAACGAGCTGGCGCAGCGCGGGGCGCATCTGGCGCTCGCGGACATCGACGACGCCGGGCGGGCCGAGACGGTGGCGCAGTGCGAGGGCCGCGGTGTCAAGATCACCTCGCAGCACGTGGACGTGTCCGACCGGGCCGCCGTCGAGGCCTGGGCCGAGCAGGTCGTGGCCGACCACGGCAAAGTCAACCTGATCATCAACAACGCGGGGGTCGCGCTCGGCGCGACGATCGAGTCCGTGTCCTACGAGGACTTCGAGTGGCTGTTCGGCATCGACTTCTGGGGTGTCGTGTACGGGACCAAGGCGTTCCTGCCGTACCTCAAGGCCTCGGGCGAGGGCCACGTGGTGAACCTCTCCAGCGTGTTCGGCCTCATCAGCGTGCCATCGCAGTCGGCGTACAACGCGGCGAAGTTCGCCGTGCGCGGCTTCACCGACGCGCTGCGCATGGAGCTGGAGATCGAAGGGGCACCGGTGTCGGTGAGCACGATCCACCCCGGCGGCATCAAGACGAACATCGCCAAGCACGCCCGCGTCGACCCGAGCCTCGGGGAGATGATGGGCGACCCCGAGAAGGCCCGGCGTCGACTTCGAGAAGGCCTTCGTCACCAGTCCGGAGAAGGCGGCCCGGCAGATCCTGACCGCCGTGCAACGGAACAGGCGCCGGGCGCTCATCGGCCCGGACGCCAAGGTGATCGACTTCGTGTCGCGGCTGCCGGCCGGGTTCTACCAGCGCATCGTGGAGAAGGGCGGCAAGGCCGCGCGGCGCTGACACCCCTTTTTCGGGCGCAACGGACCTCGCTGCACTGGACACCCAACGAGGGTGCGGCCCATGATCACGGTGGTGGAACAGCCGTCGTTGGTCGAGACGATGATGAGGTTGCCCGGCGCACTGCTCCGGCTCCCGGCTTCAACCCTGGCCGCACTCGACGCCATCAACGACCTGGCGGAGCGGCTCGACCGCCTCATGACCCTGCTCGAGCGGATCGACGTCGGCGTCAACAAGGCGGGGAGCGGCATCGACTTGGCGGCGGTCGGAATGGGACGTGCCGTCACGGGCCTCCAACAGGCGGTCGGTGCGCTGGACGGCTCGCTGCCCACCCTTTCGGACTCCGCTGTCGCGTTGCGCACGCTGACCGAGCGGCTCAGCGGGGTGGCGATCGAGCTTGCGACCGAGCTGCCGAAGGCGACCCAGTCCCTGCAGGAGGTGTCGCCGGAGCTCGCCATCGTCGTCGGCTCGCTCGACGAGCGCTTCGACCACATCGACACCGTCGTGACGGAGCTGGCCCGCATCGTCGAAGGCGTGATCGGCACCATCCCCGGAATGCGCCGCGTCATCCGGGCCGCATCGCCGGGGTCGACGCCCTCGACGCCCTCGACGCCCTCGACGCCCAACTGATCGCAGACGTCCGGATATTCACCCAGCCGAGCGACGACGACAGGAGGCTCTCATGGGCACCACCGACGAGAAGGCCGCCCTCGCGGTCGTGCAGGCGACCTCCGTGTCGATCCATGACATCGGCACCGCCATCTACCTGAGCCCCGACGTCTTCGAATGTGCCGGCGAGTGGGGCTGGTCGAACCCGTTCGCCTTCTACTTTCGCGGGACGAGGCGGGATGCACGGCGAGGTGACCCCCGACGTGGTGACCTCTGCGATGGGTTGGTTCTCGCCCGACACGGTCGCGGCCATGTACGCCGAGGGCGCCGGGGTGGCCGGCGCCCGCGGTGCCGCCGCGCGGATGGCCGTGGAGCATGCGAAGTGGGGTGACACGTACTACGCGGGGGTCGACGGACTCAACGAGGCGGTGGCGGTCAGCGAGGAGTTGGTCAACGGGTTGGAGGGCTCAGCAATCCCCGCTCTTCGTCGGGTGGCGCCAGGCGCCGAAGAGCGGGACGGCGGCGGGCCGGGCGGCGCAGCTCATGCAGATGCTGCGTGAGTGGCGAGGCGGGCTCCACCTCGTAGCCACGACCGCGGTCGGGCTCCCGCCCCTCGAGGCGATCCTCACCAACGAAGGTGAAGGACAGGCTCAGTTCTTCGGCTGGAGCGGGCCGTTCCCCGACGTCGCGGTGATCAAGGCGAAGCACGACGGGGCCGAAGCGATCACCGACCGCCTGTGCGCGACGACGCTGGCCCAGGCGCTGCCGGCCAAGAAGCTGCCCGCTTTCGAGGCGGCGGTGACGTCGTCCCGGGCTGCTCCCCTAATCCGGTCGGGCCAGGCGGGCCCGAGGAGACCGGCAAGCCGGACCGGCTACAGTGAAGGGCCGCTCGACGGGAGGAAGTCCAGCCCAGCGAGCACGGCGGTCATTGCCGTCAAGGACCTGTGGTGCAGCTCGGAGTGCACGCCGCCCTGTCAAGGCGGAGGTCGCGGGTTCAAATCCCGTCAGGTCCGCCGCCAGGTTCCGTTCGCTCTGCGGGACTCGAACCTGGGACCCGGTCGGGTAGCTCAGTTGGTAGAGCGCGCGCCTGAAAAGCGTGAGGTCCGCGGATCGATGCCGCGCCCGACCACTGATGCGCTGAGCAGGGCAACATCCACCTTGATCTTCGGGGTCAGAAGGAAGCGACCGCTCTCTCGCGAAGCGTGAAGTCAACTGTCGACGTGTCTGGCCAAAGGACGAAGGCCTCTGCTAAGCGTCTGCATCCGGCTCGACTCACCGCAGTGGCCACGGCGTGCCTTGTTCATGCCCTGAGTACGCATGAACAAGTTCCAATTCGACGACGGCCGTCGGACCACAAGCTCCCGCCATCGCTGTTGGCCTGGTCCTGTTCCGGCTCAGCGCCGGCGCGCCAGGAGAAGCTTGGTCAGAGATTTGGTGAGCCAGACTTCTGCGTCGTCAAACGTCCAGGCAGCGTCATTCGTAAGTTGCCTCCAGCTCGCTGGCGCCGTCATCATGGACAAAACGTCGGCAGCGTGTTCGGGTTCAATGCCCGGTTGAAGCGCGTCCATGGATGCAAGTCGACCTGCCAGTTCTTCCATTCCCCGCTTATGCCGTCGCATCCCCTCCGCCAAGGCGATCGCCACCTCAGGCTCAGAGGGCTCGGCCGACAGCAAGACCCGGATGAGATCGCCGCAACGTTCGTTTATCTGCCGGGTGATGTGCACGCCTTTCGCCAGCAACTTGGTGGGGTTCGTCTCCGACAATGCATCGACTGCCAGGGGGGCTACTTCCGATTCCTCGTCAATCAGATCGTTGAGGGCAAGGATCAGCGAGCCCTTCGATCCGATGCTCGAATAGATGGTTTGAATCGCGACGCCTGACTCTGACGCAATCTGTTGAACAGAGGTGTTGGCGTAGCCGTGATCTGAGAAGAGCCGTCTCGCGGTCTCCAGGATCTCCTTGCGGGTGGCCTCTGCTGCGACCTGGCGCCGATTGGGTCGGATCTTCTCAGTCACTCCTTGACACCTCTCACTAGAATCGTATACTAGTGAATAGTATTTCATTCTTTTCACCGTTATTTGATTCTAACAGGAGCCGCCGTGAGCATTGTCCGAGCCGAGCCGAGCAGCGCCGTGTCCTCGTGGAACCAGGGCCAAGGAGTTGGACGATGGGCAGGCATAGGCGGGCTCGTTTTCGCCATGACCCTGGTTATCCAGAACTTCCTCCGGGCGTCGTCGCCGGCATTGGGGGCTGACCCGTCCCAGGTCATTAGCTACTTCGAACATCATCGTGTCGCAGTTCTGGTCCCGCTAGGCCTCTTCCCGCTCGGCATGGTGGCCATCTTCTTCTTTGTCTCAGGGATTTGGATACGAGCGCACGACAGCGGACGTCTTTGGTGGGCTTCGGTCGGCGGCCTCGCTGTCGCGCTCATCGCCGCTCTGTTCGCGATCGTGAACATCACGGAGATCGTCCTTGCGGCCAAGGCTCACGAGCTTGCTTCCTCGCCGAATGTCGTCCGAGCGTTGTGGGCTGTCCATGCTGCTGCATTCGGACTCGATCTAGGGGCCATCGCCCTAGCCCTGCTGGGCCTCTCGCGAGCGGCGCGGGCATCCGGTCTGATCAGGAACTGGATCGCGGTTGCTGCGCTTCCTGGTGCAGCCTGTCTCTTTACGGCAGCGATCTTCGCTGTCGCCATTGCCAACGGGGGCTCGTGGAAGTATGCGTTGGTGGGCTTCATCATCTGGGGCGTCTTCGTGGTGTTCTGCAGCATCTCCCTCCTCCACCGGCAATCCGAAGCGAACGATCTCCCTTGAAGCCTCCGATCGCAGATAGTGGTGCGTGTCCGCGCTCTCTGCTCGAGAAGTGAGGGCTGCAATGACCGAGCACAAGACAATGAATGGCGTCATTCACTCAGCGTTCCGGCGCGATCTTGCTCGCTTCGACGATGCCCTCGGCGGTTTCTCACCGGTTGCCGGGCCCAAATGGCAGCTGGAAGCGGCATGGAGCAATCTGTCGAGCCAACTCCACCACCATCACGAGGATGAGGAGACCATCTTTTGGCCCACACTCCGCGAACTTGGCGCCAACAGTTCGTTGATTGGAGAACTCCAGGGTGAACATGCCCAGATGATGTGTGCGCTGAATGCGGCTGACGCAGCCATGAAGGCATTTCACGCCGAGCCGAGCCAAGAGAACGCCTCGAAGGCGCATGCCACCGTCACCGAACTCAATCGGGTCACTTTGAGCCATCTCGCCCACGAAGAACAAGACCTGGAACCGATCGCGGCTGCTCACCTGTCTTCGTCCCAAATGAAAGCGGCGCAGAAGGCAGTCCGCAGAGCACACAAGGGCGAAACCGGAAACTTCTTCGCTTGGTTACTTGACGATGCAGACCTCGACACCAAAGCCGGCTTGCGGCGAGAGGTGCCGCCACCCGTTCTGTTTGTCATCAGCCGAGTGGGTGGGCATGACTACAGGCGACGGATCGCTCCAACGTGGCGATGACTGCCCGAAGCGAATCGCTCGACAGGCATAGAAATCCAGCCACAGCGCCGGACCGATCGCGGCCGGGTAGAAGCGTAGCCTCCGGTGCTCGTAATGCCGGCCCGACGTGCCGATTACGACGGGCATCGTCTTGGTCCGAAAGCACAGCCGGCGCCGAGCCCCCGTGCAGGCCGGCCCGAGGGCCGGCTGGGCTACTTGCCCCGTCGTCGCAACAGAGCGTCGAACCACCCGTGCGCCCAGGTAACCTCGCGAGCGTTGCCTCGGTGTAGTCAACGATCGAGTCGGCGCCAACCTCCTCGAGCTCCTTCTTCGCTTTGCCGTGCGCCTTTGCCATCGCTGAGCTCCACCGGATTCCGATAGCGCACTCGATGTTCGAGGACGCTCGTCGGAGCACTATGCCCGGTCACGGCCGCAACGCAAGCAATCCGTCTGTCCGAGGTTTCGCAGCCCGGGTGGTGGTAACCCAGCAGTTGGTACCGAGGTACGGGTACGCCATGATGTGTGAGCGGTCGGGAACGAAGGACCTGGTGACCCACCTCACAATGGCGGAATCGTGGGGTTCGATTTCGCCGGTAGCTCGGCCGATTGTCTGGCTGCTCCTTCAGGCTAGGAACCCTCAGGCGCCAGCTAGCCCTTCAACTGCTCCGTGCGCTTCGCTGACTTCAAAACCGTTGTGGACGATCTTCGGGCGAACATTGAAGAACGACTCCAGGCCAGTTACTTCGAATAGTCGTCGAACAAGGCGGCTTGGGGAGAAAAGGATTAGTTCGCCTCCCATTGCTTCAGAGCGCTTGTGCTCGGAAACCAACAGCGCCAATCCGGTTGAGTCCATGAAGCTGACTTCGGCCAGGTTCAGTGCGACGTGGCACACCCCGTCGCGTGCCAGTCCCGCCAGTTCTTCATAGACGCGTCCGACCGTCGAAACGTCGAGTTCTCCCGCAAGCATCACCAGGGCATGGACCCCAGTGACGCGAATTTCTGTGTCCAAAAGGTCGTGTCGAGCGATTGCAAGGGCCATCGTTACAGTCCCCGCGACGTGAAGTCCTTCACACCGGGCAAAGGTCGCCGTCTCGCGCCTTGGGGCTACTGCCTAACCCGCCCAACATGGAGATTACGACTGTCGGGGGGCCGACTTCAAGGGTCCGACCATCCATCCCGGCCCTTTGGATTAGAGTGGGCGTGGAAGCTGAGTTGGCCTCACATCCTTCGAAACAGAGGGGGCGGCGACTGGCTCACTAAGCCAGGGAGCCAGCAATGGCCAGCCAGATTGGCGCCGACGACCCCTTCGCCGCGTTGGTGGAGTTCTTCATGCAGGAAAGCACGCTCGGCGAGACGCTGCACCGGGTCGCCGAGCTGGCGTGTCAGGCTGGACCTGCAGACATGGCCGGCATCACTATGTTGGTCGACGGAGCACCGAGTACTGGCGTCTTCACCGATCCCGAGGCCCCCGAGATCGATGAGTCGCAATATGACGCCGGAAAGGGCCCATGTTTGGACGCGTTCCGCTACCAAAGGGTCTTCCGGATCGACTCCACCGCCAACGAGCGGCGATGGCCGGAATTCGCCACGGCGGCAGCTGCACATGGCGTTGGCTCGACCCTCTCGCTGCCAATCAGCGCCCGCGGCGAAAGCTTGGGTGCGTTGAATCTCTATTCTCGCACTGAAGCAGCTTTCGACGAAGACGTTACCGAGCGCATGCTGATCTTTGCCACGCACGCCGCCTTCGTGTTGGCCAACACCCAGCTCTATTGGGACGCCCGTCAACTGAACGAGAACCTAACCGAGGCTCTGCGATCACGGGCGACGATCGATCAAGCCATCGGCATCATCATGGCCGCTGGTGGTCGAAGCCCAGACGAAGCGTTCCAGGTCCTGGTTCGTGCCTCCCAGCGCGAAAACCGCAAGATCCGCGAGATCGCTACCGACATGGTCGAACGGTCCGCACAAGGCACATCGGACACGAAGGCTGCGCTGGCGGATTAACTCGTTTCCGGCCCGGCAGCCACGGGTATATCTCGGGCGGCGCCTTGGACCAGAGGGCGGCACCCTGGTTGCGACAGATAGGAAGCGCCGTGGTCGGGCTGGGCTCATTCGGTCCCGTTGTCAGCCAAATGCGGACTCGGCCCCCCTTCGCCGCCGTCTCAAACGGATGAAAGTCCGACTTCGCGCTTTGTCGCGCATTCACCGACACCGCGATCCGCTTGCTGACACGCGCCCGGCTTCTCCCTCCACGCCGGATGGTTTGCCCGACGAGCGATCGACTGTGCTTTCTGCAGCCCGTGACGGACTGGCGGACGATCCTGAAGCGGTCGAGCACGTACCGGAGGGCCGATCACGGAATCCGGCTCCTCATTCTCATTCGTCGTTGACAGGACGAGCATGGCTTCCGATGGCCCGAACACCGGCTGTAGAACGCGATCTCGCGGGCCAAGGTCAAGAGGCATGAGCCATGTGGGTCTCGCGGCGTGGTGCAGCCGGCCTGTTGGATGAGGAGCTCTACGGCGAGATGGTCTTCGCAGAAAACGAACCAGCGAACCGACCCAAGCCCGTGGGGCTTTTCGAACTATTGACGAGAGCGACCCAACAACTGAACAGAGCACTTACGGGCAATGGACGCAGCAGGGTTGACAAAAACAACCCGGAGTCCTGCGCAAGGAGCGGGAATGCGACAGACACCGTGCGACGTCATGACGAAAGATCCGCCCTCCTTGTGCAGAGACCACGTTGCAAGAGGTGGCCAGACGAATGCGGGAATAGGTATCGGGGCCGTCGTAGTGGGTCGGGGCGACGAGATCCGCGGCGTCCTGACCGCTCGTAAGATCATGGTCCGAGCGGTTGCGGACGGGCGGGATCCCTCCACCCCGGTCGGCGACTTCTGCAGCGGAGGGCTCGTCACGATCTCTGCATCCGACGTGATCGCGTCAGCTCCCAACTTGATGCGCGACCAATGCCGTCCGGCGGCTGCCTGTCGTCGACGGTGGGCAACTCATCGGATCGTCTCCATCCGAGCCTTGGCGGTTGAGCTCGACGAGTCATCGGCTCTGGCCAAGATCAGCGGCGCCCCAACGAACGCAAGGACTCGAGCTCGAATCCCTCTTCTGAGCGTCTGCATCCCGCTCGGTTCGCCCCCAGCCACGGCGTGCCCTCTGCACGCCCTCAGGGCGCAAGAACAGGTTCTACCCAATTCGACGACGGCCGTCGGACGTCGGACCACCAGCTCCAGCGATGGCTCTTGGATCGTTAGATCTGCCTGGCGTTTGCCTGAGGTGGCCGCTCTGACGCAAGACAGCTCCGAGGACCAGCCGCACCACGTCCCTGAACGCAAACACGCGTCTGCCGACGCCCTACGTCCTCCATGTACTGGCTCGACTACCGGATATCGAGGACCCGTAGGGTGGGACGGACGGCCCGACGCATGTGCATCGGACCGGACAGAACGGAGCGCACATGGCTGACCTCTCGACCTTCGGCGATCTGGTTCCGCTCGACAAAGGGCTCTGCGTGATCAGCACCATTCGGCGAGACGGCAGCGTGCAATCGAGTGTCGTCAACGCCGGGGTGCTGCCGCATCCGGTGACCGGCGATCCCGTCGTCGGCCTCGTGGCCGCAGGCCGCACCAAGCTCCGCAACCTGCGCGCCGATCCCAGGTGCACCATCGTCGTCCGGGGTTCTTGGCGGTGGGCCGCGGTCGAAGGTACCGCCGAGATCATCGGCCCGGATGACCCACATCCCGAGGTGGACGGGGAGCGGCAACGCGTCTTGTTGCGTGACATCTTCAAGTCAGCCGGCGGGCGGCATGACGACTGGGACGTCTACGACCGCACGATGGCCAAGGAGCGCAGGGCGGCGGTGTTGATCGCACCGCAGCGGATTTACAGCAACCCCACGTCCTGACTCGCGACCTCAGCGAGGACGTGGACCCGCAGACCCGGGAGGACCGAACTTGGAGCTGAGCCAGCCGGCCTCGGCTCGTTCCCGCCGGCTCGCCGCGCTGACCATCTGCATGCGATCTGCCCGAAGCAATCGCTTCGTTGAGGCGACCGCTGCCCCAGGCTGCTGCGCGATGCGGTCGGCCAAGCCACGGACCTCGGTGTCGAGGTGCTCGCGCGGACACCGCGACAGGGCGAGCCCGTAGCGCACCGCTTCGCCGGCGTCGATCCAGCGCGACGTGAAGAAGAGCTCGGCGGCGCGGTCGGGGTCCGACGATCGCAGGGAGGAGCGCGCTGCTTCCGGCCTCCGGGGCGGTGCTCAACGACGTGAACGGGAACCGCAGCCGGGCGTCGTCGGCCACCAGCACCACGTCGCAGTGCAGCAGGATCGTCGCCCCGAAGCCGACCGCCGGGCCGTGCACCGCAGCGACGAGTGGCTTGGCGAACCCGAGGAGCTCCTTGACCAGCGCGTCGAAGGTCTCTCCAAGTTCCTGCCCTCCTTGGCCTCCCTCGACCCCGAGCTCCTCGAGGTCGACGCCACTGCAAAACGCCCTCCCCTGCCCCCGCAGGACCACCACCAGCACGGCGGGATTCTCGGCCGCGTCGTGAAGGAGCTGGGCGAGGCGCCGGTAGGACGCGGAGGTGAACGCGTTGAGCCGGGTCGGGCGGTTGAGGGTGAGAGTCCGCACGGGGCCGTCGTCCGCCGCGAGCACGAGCTGATCCGACGGCGAAGTCGAGGCTGTCACGTAACCACGTCGGCGCGTGCGTCGAGCATGTTCCGAAGGCGTCGCTCGACGTCATCCGTGCTGTGGTCGTCGGTGAAGACGTAGGCGCGGTCGCGCCGGATGGCATCGAGCACGTTGGCCGCGACCGCCGCCGGTTGCACGGTGCCGATCGGATTCATCGCCGTTTTGACCATTCCCGGCATCACCACGCTGGCCCCCACCGGGGCGCCGAGTCCTTCGAGCTCAGCGCGCAGCACGTCGGTCAAGCCGAGGACGCCGTGCTTGGCCACGGTGTACGGGGCCAGGCCAGGAAGCGTCAGGACGGCGGCCATCGACGCGACGTTCACGACGTGGCCCCCTTCGCCGGAGGCGAGGATCAGCGGGACGAAGGTCCGTACACCGTGGATCACACCCCAGAGATCGACGTCGATCACCCTGTGCCACTCGTCGAGCGGGATCTCCCACGAGTTGCCACCACCGACCACCCCGGCGTTGTTGACCGCCACGTGAAGGGTCCCGAAGTGCTGCATCACCAAACGGCCCACCGCGTCGACGGACCGGGGGTCACGCACGTCCCCCGGGACAGGCACGACGTCGGCGTCCTTCCCCTGCAGGCGGGCCGCCTCCGCACCGAGACGGTCCTCGTCGATGTCCGCCATCACGACCCGCATGCCCTCTTCGGCGAAGGCCTCGGCGATGGCCAGCCCGATGCCACTCGCTGCACCCGTGACCACGGCAACCCGGTCTCGGAGTTCTTTCACCGGGCGATTGTGACACCCCGGCGCTCGAAATGTCCGGGGACGCAGCACGCACCCGTTTCGGCCTCACTCCGGGATCCACCCGTCCCTCCCGATGTACTCCCGTTGGGCCCAACATCTCGGTGATCCCGAGAAGACGTGGGTCCACCGGATTGGGATCTTGATTGCTCGCCATGTTCCTCTGAACGGTGCCGGGGCCGAACCCATTCGCCTTGCCCCAAGGTGCCTGCGCTACACAGCGATCGTTGCGTGGCTCGAAATCCTGCTGATTCATTACGTTCCATAACGGGTATCAATCGTGAGGTCGGAGGAAGCGACGCCGCAGTGGGCAAGTGCCTGCTCGTGCGTGCATCATGCAAAATCATCACTCCAGAGACCGGGAGACCCGCCATGGACCACACCGAACCGGACAAGACGACCGAGGAAGACGAGCGCGCCGAGGCTGGCAAAGCGCACGTCGCCGATCGCGGGCCTACGGAGGACGAAGAGCGGCTGGCCGACGAGTCCAGACAGCGGTACGCAGAGGATGCCGACTCCGTTGCGGAGCACGAGCGGTCGATGGGCAAGACCGGAGCCGACGAGCAGGGCGAGGGGCGGATCCCTTAACGCGGCGCGATCGGATGCAGATTCGACTCCCGATCCCATTCGCCCGACACCGTGACAGTTTCCTTAACTTTCCGTGACGACAAGGTAAACCCACCAGCGTGAGCAGGGTATCTTTTCCGCCCGTGGCGCAAGTGGTCGAGCAACCCATCCTCCGCCTGTTCGGGCTCGTCAAGGAAGCGCTGGCCCGCGCCACCTACGCCCTCCTGAACGGGGACACCGACCTCGCCCAGGCCGTCGTCGACGGAGACCTGGAGATCGATGAGGCAACAGTTGAGCTCGAGCTCGATGTGTGGTCACGCATCGAGGCGGGTGACCACGCCAGCAGCGACCTCCGGGCACTGGTCGGGATTCTGCTCATCCTTCCCGAACTGGAACGCAGCGCCGACCTGGCGGAGCACATCGCCCACCGCGCGCTCACCAACATCGGGGCGGAGATGACACCGCTCGCCCGTGGGATCGTGCAACGGATGTCAGAGGTCGCCGCTGAGATGTGGCAACTCGTGGCCGCCGCCTACAGCAACCACAACGCGCAAGATCTCGAATTGGCCGAAGAGGACGAAGAGCTCGACATCCTGCACGACCGGCTCACGGCCGAAATCGCCAAAGCCGATATGCCGACCAGCGTCACCGCGCAGGTGACGTTGATCTCGCGCTTCTACGAGCGCATCGGGGATCATGCCGTGAACCTCAGCCGCAGGATCGCCGCGCTCGAACGATAGGAACGAGCCGGACCACTGGACCACCCCGCATCGCCCGCTGGGCGAGCGTGCCGGGCGTGGCTCCTCGGGATGAATCCGCTCCTGAGCCTCTTCGGCCGGGCAGCGGGGCGCGTGCCATCGAACGGGTGGAGACACCCCAGGAGACGAGAAATGGCGCCGCGGCTCGGCCATGATTTGCGGCGTGGGACCCGTGCTTCGGCCCGTGCTCGCCGGCTGCACCGTCCTGGGGGCGGCCTGCGTACTCGCCTCGTGTGGCAACTCGTCCGCTCCGCGCGCCGCACCGACGACGACCACCAGCACGACCACCACCACGACATCGCCACCCACGACCCTGCCGTCGGGTGTGGGCGTCCCGAACGTCGTGGGGATGAAGATCGATCTGGCCCACTTCTACCTGAAGACAGCCGGCTTCGCGTGGGTCCCGCTCAACGCACCCTGCAACATGGGGACGTTACCCAGCCAGAGCGTGGTCGCGTCGCTGTCGATTCCGGGTAGACCGCCCAACGTGACGGTCGGCGCCCAGCCCTTGCTCCCGGGCACGCTCCTGTCCAAGGGTGCCCGGGTGGGCATCACCTGGTCCGGCTGCTTCCCCGCGGGCACGAAGGTCCCGCTCGTGACCGGGCAGACCTTCGCCGGCGCGGTGCACCTGCTGCACCTGGCCGCGCTGAATTGGGCCTGCTACTCGATCGGCCCGAGCCCCACCACCTCCACCACGCACGCGGCGAAGACCACGACGACGCGGCCCGTCACGACCAGCACGGCCGGTCCGACGAGCTCGACGACGACCACGACGACCGCGCCGCCCACCACGACGACCGCGACGCCGCCCGCCACGGTCCTCAGCCAGGGCACCAAGGCCGGCACCGCCGCGCCGGCGGGCGCCGTCGTCGCCCTCATGATGCATCGCTGTCCGCAGTGAACCAGTCGGGCACCGGACCGGAGGCCCGCGGACCAGCCCCAGCGGCCGCATCGGAAGAGCTCGCCTTCGGCACCGCGAGGGGACGGTGGGTGCTCGCGGCCACCGTGCTCGGCTCTGGCATCGCATTCCTCGATGCCACCGTCGTCGGCATTGCGCTGCCCTCGATCAGCCGCACCTTCGGTGGCGGCGTCGGCACCCTCCAGTGGGTCGTCACGGGCTATTCGCTCACGCTCGCCGCGTTCCTCCTCCTCGGCGGCTCGCTCGGCGACCGCTTCGGCCGTCGGCGCGTCTTCTCCATCGGCATCGCCTGGTTCGCCGTCGCCTCCGCCTGCTGCGGCCTGGCCCCCACGTCGGGCTTTCTCATCGGTGCCCGCGTGCTCCAGGGCATCGGCGGCGCCCTGCTGACGCCGGGCAGCCTTGCCATCCTTGAGGCCTCGTTCCGCCCCGAAGACCGCTCTCGGGCCATCGGCGCATGGTCGGGACTGGGTGGCGTGGCGTCTGCCGCCGGGCCGCTGATCGGTGGCTACCTGTTGGCGGCGGGCTCGTGGCGATGGGTCTTCTTCATCAACATCCCCTTGTCGGCCTTCGTCCTCGCCATCACGGCGCGGCACGTGCCCGAATCGAGCGACCCCACCAACACGGGCCGCGTCGACACGGTGGGCGCCGCACTCGCGGTGGTCTTCCTCGCCGCCATCACCTACGCGCTCATCGAGGGACCGACCCGTGGGTGGTCGAGCCCGGTGATCGTGGCGTCGTTCGTCCTCTCTGTGCTCGCCGCGCCGGCGTTCATCATCGTGGAACAGCGCGTTGCCGGCCCCATGCTCCCGCTGAACCTCTTCCGCTCCCGCCAGTTCAGCGGAACCAACGCGGTCACTTTCGTCGTGTACGGCGCGCTGGGCGGTGCGTTGTTCCTGCTGCCGGTCGAGTTGCAACTCGTCCAGCACTACACGCCACTGGACTCTGGCCTCGCGCTCCTCCCGGTCACGGTGATCATGCTGCTGTTCTCGGCCCGCTCGGGACAGCTCTCGGCGCGTATCGGGCCGCGCCTCCAGATGAGCCTCGGACCCGTCCTCGTGGGCGCCGGCCTCGCCCTCCTCGCCCGGGCCACCGACTCCGGCTCCTATTGGGCCCAGGTGTTCCCCGCCGTGCTCCTCTTCGGCGCCGGTCTCGCGTTCACGGTGGCCCCGCTGACGGCGACGGCCATGAGTTCCGCACCGGCCGAGCACTCGGGCATCGCCTCGGCGGTGAACAACACGGTGGCCCGGGCGGCCGGCTTGTTCGCGGTGGCCGTGCTTCCGCTGGCGGCCGGCCTGACGGGAGCGGCCGCGCTGGCGCCGTCCGAGTTGGCGGCAGGATTCCGCACCGCGGTGTCCATCTCGGGCGCAGCGTGCGCCGCCGGCGGCCTGTTGGCGCTGCTCACGATCCGCAACCCGTCCCGCAAGCCGGCACCCGGCGGCGAACCCGAGTGCCCCCGCTTCTGCGGGGTCAGTGGCCCGCCCGTGCGCCCGGCCCTCGTCGCCACGCCCGGTCCGACCGAGTCCTGACGTCCCATGGACCCTGCGGCGCCGGCGGCGCCGGCGGCGCCGGCGGCGCCGAACGTGCGACCCACGTCGCTGGTCGGCAAAGGTAGTGAGCCATGCCCCGCACGACCCGTCCTGCCACCCCGGAGGTCTTCGCCCCCGCCCGGCTCGGTCCCCTGACGCTGCGCAACCGCATCATCAAGGCGGCCACGTTCGAGGGCGTGATGCCGGGCGGCAAGGTCAGCGACGCGCTGATCGACTACCACCGCCGCGTCGCGGCCGGCGGCGCCGCCATGTCCACCGTCGCCTATCTCGCAGTCTCGCCCGAGGGCCGCACCGACCGCCATTGCCTGCTCCTCGACGACGAGACCGCCAAGGACCTCCGGCGGCTCACTGACGCGATCCACGCCGAGGGAGCCGCGGCCGCGGCTCAGATCGGCCACGCCGGCCCGGTGGCCAACGCGCGCTCAAACCGCGCCCCGGCGCTCGCACCGTCCGGCGGCTTCACCCCCATGGGCTCGCGCCTCCACGCCATCGACCCTGCGGGCATCGAGCGGGTCGTCGATGACTACCGCTCCGCGGCCACCTGCGCCGTCGAGGCCGGCTTCGACAGCATCGAGGTGCACGTCGGCCACAATTATCTGTTGAGCGCGTTCTTGAGCCCGAAGCTCAACAAGCGCAAGGACCAGTTCGGCGGCTCGGTGGAGAACCGTGCTCGATTCGCGCGCACCGTCCTGCGCACCGTCCGTGACGCCGCGGGCGACAAGGTGGCGGTGACCGCGAAGCTGAACATGGCCGACGGGGTCGACGGCGGTCTCTGGCTCGACGAGAGCGTCGAGGTCGCCACCCTCTTCGAGGCCGACGGGACGCTCGATGCGCTCGAGCTCACCGGCGGGAGTTCGCTCGCCAACCCCATGTACCTCTTCCGGGGCGACGCACCCCTGCGCGAGTTCGGCGCCACCCTGCCGGCGCCGGTGCGCCTCGGCTTCAAGCTCATCGGCCACCGCTTCCTCAAGTCGTACCCCTACGAGGAGGCCTTCTTCCTCCCCTTCGCCCGCCAATTCCACGCCGCGGTGACGACGCCGATCATCCTCCTCGGCGGCATCACCGAGCTGGCGACGATCGAGGCCGCATTGGCGGAGGGCTTTGCCTTCGTCGCCATGGCCCGCGCCCTGTTGCGCGAGCCGGACCTGCCCAACCGGATGCAGGCGGGCAAAGCCACATCGTCGCTCTGCATCCACTGCAACAAGTGCATGCCGACGATCTACTCGGGCACGCGCTGTGTCCTGGTGTCCGACCGCCCTGATTCCGCCTGAGTCGGGACCGGCGGCCCTACGCCGCCGCGCCTCAGCCCGTCACGGCGCCGTGGGCCTCGAGGGCACGCAGGATCTCAGCCTGCTGCTCCTTTGCCGCGGCGCTGCCGCTCCCGCCCTTGCCCGTTGTCCAGTTCGCGAGCTGCCACGCCGTCGAGCCGCGCCCATTAGGACGCAGAGGGTCCGCACCTCGGATGAGCAACACCTCGACTGCTGCTGCGCAGCGATTTCGGATCGCCCGGTGCAGCGGTGTCGTGCCTCCCTTGTCCACGGCGTTCGGGTCTGCCCCCGCGTCGAGCAGGCGCAAGATCGTGTCGCACTGCTGGACCGGGTGCCAACGCCGTCCGTTAGGTCCGGCGTCCACCGCGTAGTGCAGAGGCTGGGCGCCACGTCGGTTGACGGCTCCGACTGCAGAACCCGCCGCCACCAGGGCAGTGACAAAGTCGGGTGCATGCGCTGCCGCGGCCATGTGAAGAGCCGTGTCGCCCGCATAGACGTAGTGCGAGATCTCGTCGAAGAAGTAGTCCTCGGCTTGTTCCCTTGTCGCTCCCGCCGTAACCCGCGCGGTTGCTAACTGCGGATTTGCTGCCAGCAGGTCATCAAACGTCACCCGGTCACCGGCGACGACGACCTCGATGAAACGAGCCAGGTCCGGATGACCGGTTGCCAACACAATGCTCAGGCCGACACCGGCGGCCGGCGCTGCGCCCACGGCGCCGCCTGCTCGAGCTGGCTTGCGAGCGACAACAGCGTCTCCTCGTCGCCGAAGCGGCCGACGAACTGCACGCCGATAGGCAAAGCGCCCGGCAGGTCCGCATCGTCCCAATGCAGCGGGAGCGAGATGGCTGGCTGGCCCGTGACGTTGAACGGCGGAGTGAACGGCACATAGTCGGCGGCACGGAACAGCCCGGTCAACGGTTCGCCGGGCGGCGAGTCGAACGTGCCGAGAGGGGCGGGTGGCTGGCCCAGCGTCGGCGTGATCAGGACGTCGATGCCCTCGAAGTACTGGGCCACCTGGCGCGAGATCTTCTGCAGCTCCTGGACGGACCTCAGGTATTGGGGTCCATTGATCGACCGGCCCAGCTCGATGAGTGCCCAGCTCAACGGCTCTACGTCGGGCTCGGCGACGGCGCGCCCCAGCCGCGCCTCCCAGTCGGCGATGGCCCAGGCGTTGCCGCAGGCCCACATGTTGACGAAATGCGTCGTGAATGCGTCGCCGTCGACGTCGAGGGTGGCTCCCTCGACCTGGTGCCCGAGCGACTCGCAGAGGTTGGCCGCCTCGCCCACGGCTGCCACGCAGGCTGGCTCCACCTTGCTGCCCGTCGGCGACGCCGTCATCACCGCTATACGCAGCCGCGGCGGCGCGCTGGCGGCCGCAGCTGCAAAGGAGGGTCCGCGGCGCGGCGGAGCCCAGTAGGGGTCGCCTGGCACCGGGCCCGCAGTGGCGTCGAGGATGGCCGCGCTATCACGCACCGAGCGCGTCACGACGTGCTCGCAGACCAAGCCGCCCAGCAGGTCGCCGTAGTTGGGCGCCAACGAGTTGCGCCCGCGTGTCGGTTTCAGTCCGACGAGCCCGCAGCACGATGCCGGAATACGGATGGACCCTCCGCCGTCGTTGGCGTGCGCGGCCGGCACCATGCCCGACGCGACCGCGGCGGCCGAACCCCCCGAAGATCCACCAGTGGAGTAGTTCGTGTTCCAGGGGTTACGCGACGGACCGAAGCGCCGTGGTTCCGCCGTCGGCAATATGCCGAGCTCGGGCGTGTTGGTCTTGCCGCAGATGACGAAGCCGGCGTCGATATAGCGCCGGGTGAGCTCCTGGGTCACCGTGGAGATGTAGTCGCCGGAGAAGTCGAGGCCTTCGTTGAAGGGTGTGCCCGCCAGCTCGGCGCCGAGGTCCTTCAGGAGGAACGGCACCCCGCGGAACGGACCGGCCGGCAGCGAGCCGGCCGCCTCGTCCAGCGCCCGGTCGAACAATTCGTGGATGACCGCGTTCAGCTGCGGGTTCAGTTTCTCGATCCGCGTGATCGCATCGGCCACCAATTCGGCCGGCGAGACCTTCTTCGTGTGGACCAGCTCCGCCTGCCCCGTTGCGTCCAGCCATGCCGTGTCGTCGCTCATGGACGCACCGTACCGAGATGCGGCCCGGCGCGCTCGGCCGCCGCGGACGGGGCTCAGACCGAGGCGCCGACCTTCACATCGGGACGAGTCGCGCCGGTGCGGATGGCGATTGCCTCGGTAACCGAGACGTCCGCCCCGCAAGCGATGCACCGACGACGGTCGTCCAGCTCGCCCCCGCAGCCTCGATGCTGCAGGATCATCGGCCGCTCCCCCACGATCCCGTACCTGTCGCCCCATTGCAGCAGCGCGACCAGCACCGGCCAGAGGTCAGCGCCCTTCTCGGTCAGGCGGTACTCGTTGCGCACGGGTCGCTCCTGATAGGGCCGTTTCACCAGGATCCCCTCCTCGACGAGGCGCTCGAGCCGGGCCTGCAACACGTTGCGGGCGACGCCCAGATCACGCTGCAACTCCTCGAAGCGCCGGATCCCCAAAAACACGTCCCGGATGATCAGCAGCGTCCAGCGCTCGCCCACCACCTCGAGTGTCGACGCCACCGGGCAGTACTGGTTGGCGTAGTCACGCTTCAGCATCCACCCAGCATACCGCAATTTCACGCTGTGGGTTGCTTTATAAAACTATTATCTGTACAGTAAGTTTCGTGACAAAACTGATAGCCTCGACCGACTCCGCTGGAACCGAGAGGGGCAGCCGCCCCGTCCTCGCTGCCCTGATCGTGCTGACGGGGGTGTTCCTCTCCTCCCTCGACCTCTTCATCGTCAACATCGCCTTCCCGAGCATCTCGGCCAGCTTCCACGGCGAGAGCACCAGCTCGCTCTCGTGGGTGTTGAGCGCGTACGCGATCGTCTTCGCCGCCGTCCTCGTGCCGGCCGGCCGCTGGGCCGACCGGACCGGACGCAAACGTGCCTACCTCATCGGCCTCGCCGTGTTCACGGCCTCGTCCGCCGTGTGTGCCCTGGCGCCGTCGCTCGGTGTCCTGGTGGGGGCGCGGGTCGTCCAGGCCGTCGGCGGCGCACTGATGCTGCCGACCTCGCTCGGACTGCTCCTCCCCGCGTTCGGGCCGGCACGCAAGGGCGCAGCGATCGGCCTGTGGTCCGCGGTCGGTGGCGCTGCCGCCGCCTTCGGCCCTCCGATCGGTGGCCTGCTCGTGCAGGCGAGTTGGCGTTGGGTCTTCCTCGTCAACCTGCCCGTCAGCCTGCTCGCGCTTGTTTTCGGGATCCGTACACTCACCGAAGTGCGCGACCCGGCTGCGCACAAGTCGGACCTGCTCGGTGCCGTCCTCTTGTCGCTCTCGGTGGCCAGCCTGGTTGCCGCCATCGTGGAGGGTTCGTCCTGGGGCTGGACGAGTGCGCGCACCATCGGCGCGTTCGTCGTGGCGGCCGCGGCCGGTAGCTGGCTCGTCGTGCGTTCCTTCCGTCACCCGAACCCGATCGTGGAGCCCGCCGTCATACGGCATCGTGCGGTCGCCCTCGCCGACCTCAGCTCCCTCGTCTTCTTCAGTGGCTTCGGCGCCCTCGTCCTGGGCGGCGTGCTCTTCCTCACCGGCGTCTGGCACGAGTCGGTCCTGCGCGCCGGGTTCATGATCGCTCCCGGACCTCTGCTGGCTGGTCTGACGGCGTTCCCGGGGGGTCTTCTCGGTGTGCGCTTGGGCCACCGCATCGTTGGCACTGTGGGCGCGCTCCTCTTCGCGGTTGGCGGCGTGTACTTCGTCGCCCGTGTCGGTGCGTCGCCGGACTGGTTGGCGGACTACCTCCCCGGCAGCGTGCTCACGGGCATCGGCGTCGGCTTGATGCTCCCCTCGCTCGGTGGCGCAGCCACCGCCCCGTTGCCCCCACAACGTTTCGCCACCGGTTCGGCGCTCTACGCCATGACCCGTCAGATCGGCGTGGCGCTGGGTGTGGCGTGCCTCGTGGCCATTCTCGGCTCCGCGACCGGAGCGCCCGCCGTGAGCGCCTTCCATCACGCCTGGCTGTTCATGGTCGGTTGCGCCCTGGTAGCGGGAGCGGTCCTCCAGGGCATCGGTGCCCGCGCCGCCGAAACGGCCGACGAAAAGGCGGTCGCGCTCGACGAGAACGTGCCCGCCACTGTGGCGACCACGCCGGCGGCTGCTGCGGTACCCCCCTACGCCGTGGCCGTCGGCAGGTAAGAGGGGTTCGCCACGAACAGCTGGTCCCGTGCTGCCGCGGCAAGGGCCGGCGCCACCCGCATCCATGTGGTGTCGAGGTCACCCGCCCGCAGCGCGGCGGCCAGCGCAGCGTCGTCGGCATAGCCGAGCTCGGCCAGGCGGGCCGCATGCGATGCCGCGATCGACGGCCCGAGCCGCAGTTCACGCTCGACGATGCCGAGGGCGGTGCGGGCCACCCTCGCCTCGAACGCGGACGCGCCCTCGCCCTCCTCCATGAGGACTTCCGCGTACTCGCGCACCGCCTCCGTCAGCTCCGCCGCGGTCGGACGGCCGAAGGGCGGTGTCGGTCCGCCCGCCGCCGCCGGCTCCGGGAGGTCGGCGGGCGGTTCGATCCCGAGGAACACGAAGAGATCCCACTCGCTCTCACAGACGCGACGTCCGATCGCGGCCAGCTCGACCGAGCGGGTCGCGCCGGTCAAGTGCACGGACGCCTGCAATGTGCAGATCGCGGCCCACTT
Organism: uncultured Acidimicrobiaceae bacterium; assembly: GCA_963828455.1. Taxonomy (GTDB): domain Bacteria; phylum Actinomycetota; class Acidimicrobiia; order Acidimicrobiales; family RAAP-2; genus Bog-473. Next base: position 45,460 of record CAWHFH010000022.1, read on the forward strand.
CACGGTCGCGTAGACCTGCCACCAATGGACGCGTTCGGGCGCCACCGCGGCGCCGCCGGCCGATTCGTACGCCGCGAGCAGGTCCGGGACGGGCCCGAAGCCGCCGACCTCGCCCGGGCCGCCGAAGCGCCAGGCCGGTGCACACAGCCAGCCGATGTCCTCGGCCGGGTCGCCGGCGTGGGCCAGCTCCCAGTCGAGCACGCCGCGCAGGCCGTCGGGGCCAACGAGCAGGTTGCCCATGCGGAAGTCGCCGTGCACCGTGACCGTGGCGCCCGCCTCGGGACGGTGCGCGGCTAGCCAGCGCACGCCGAGCTCGAGCGCGGGACGGACCTCCCCCAGTGCATCGAGGAGCGGAAGCGGGTCGCGCAGGGGGTCCGCCGGTGGGAGGCCGCCGACGGTAGGGGGGTCGATGGTGTGGATGGCGGCGAGCGCACGGCCGCACTGGGCCGTCAGCGCCTGGCGTGCGGTTTCGTACTCGGGATCGCGCAGGATCTTGCGCGGGATGGTCTCGCCGGTGAGGCGCTCGACCACCAGCCAGGCGCCACCCAGTGCGTCGTCGCCGTCCTCTGCGTCGAAGTCCGGCGCGGCCACCACGGCCGGGACGGGGACGCCGGCATCGCCGGCCGAGTGGAGTAGCGCGTGCTCCAGGCGCGCCTTCGCCCGTCCCGGCGCGCCGCCGCTGCGATCCATCTGCAGGATGAGCGGGGTGGTGGCGCCGTCGGCCGTCTCGAGCTCGAACGAGCTCGTGACGCGCGAGGCCCCGCCCGAGAGCCGGCGCAGAGAATGCACCGTCCCGCCGAGGCGCGCGCCGAGCGCGGCGGCCAGTTCTTCCGTGCTCAAGCGGGGCGGCATCGGACGAGTGTGGCGGGCGCGGGCGCGGCGCCGGCTACTCGACGGGGACGACCGGCCTTCCGCCGTCGTCGAGCTGGTGCAGGTACTCGGCGATGCCGTAGCCCGTGCGGGGCCCACCGTCGGCCCCGCCCTCGTAGGTCCAGCGGGCCAGGCCCTCGTTGACCATCGTGCCGCCGGCCTGGCCGATCGGCGCCACGCGCAACACGTCCCCGTGCAACGGGAACGTACGGCCGGACTTGTCGACCACATCGAGATGCACGACGCGGTGCGTGACGCCGTCGTCCTCGAGTTCGGTCTTCACGCGCCACTCGGCGACCGACGTGGCGCGTCTGCCGTCCCACACCCAGCCACGGTGGAGGTCGCCTGCGTCCGTACCGAGACGGATGCCGCCGAAGTGCAGATCGTCGCCCACGTTGATGGAGAACCAGCGCCACATCTTGGAGCCGCCCCAGCGGCGAGGACCCCAGGAGCGATCCCGGTTGCCGTGCGCGCCCTTCCACTCATGCGTCACGCCGTCGACCCTCAGCGTGCCCGTCCACCGGCCGGCCTGCTCGAGATGCCCCTTGCCGACGGTGCCCGACGCCGCCGCCGCCTCCTTGGACTTGGGGCCGCCGCCCGGCTGGCCGTCGGTGCCGACCGCCGGCGTGATCGCATCGAAGCGCACGTCGAGCGCGACCTTGACCGGGTGGGCCTCGGTCTCCGCCTCGGCCCGGCTCTTGCCGGTTGGGCGGGCCTGCACGGCGTCGTCCATGGTAAGGCGCCATGACCGGAGCGCCTCGAGCATCTCGTAGCGGACCGCGCCGACGTCGAGGACGGTGTCGACCATCTCACGTTGCTCCTCGACCCAGCGGTACTCGCCGAGCTCACCGCCCGGCAGCCACAGCGACATGCCGACATCCATCGTCCCCTCGTTGGGCCGGATGCCGATCCGGGTGAACAGCCCCGAGTCGCTCTCGGGGTCGTACGCGTTGAAGTAGTACGACTCGCTCCAGGCGGTGTCGCCCTCGACCGGGTGGGCGAGGTCGTGGCGGGCATCGAGGATCGGCATGCCTACACCATGGTCTGTCCGGCGCTGACATTCAACGCCTCGCCGGTGACGCCGCCGGCAGCGTCCGAGAGCAGCCAGCAGATCGCGGCCGCGATCTCCTGGGCCGACTGGAGACGGCCGAGCGGGATCTCGCGGGCGATGTAGGCGGCCAGGCCCTCGGGGCCACCCATCAAGCCCTCGAACGCCCGGTCCTTGTTGAGGAGGTCGGTGTCGACGGTGCCCGGACAGACGGCGTTGACGCTGACGCCCTGCGGGCCGAGCTCCGTTGCCATCGTCTGGGTGAGCAGGATCACGCCGGCCTTGGCTGCGCAGTACGCGCCGAGGAACGGGAAGGCCTTCTTGCCGGCCTGGCTCGACACGTTGCAGATCCGCCCGCCGACACCGTCGGCCACCATGCGCGTCGCGCACGCCTTCGACACCAGCCAGGTGCCGACGAGGTTGACGTCGAGCACGCGGCGGAACTCGTCGGCCGGCACGCCGATCAGGGGTCCGAAGCCGAAGCCGCCGCCGCTCCCGCCGGCCACGTTGGCCACCAGCGTGACGGTGCCGAGCTCGTCGCTCACCGCTGCGACCGCTTTTTCGACCGCGGCCTCGTCCGACACATCGGCGGTGACAGTGGTGGCGCGCACGCCGAGCGCCTCGATCTCCTGAGCCACCGACGCCAGGTCGTCACCCGTCGCCGTCTCGTGGAATGGCGCCTCGGCGTACGGCCTGGCGATGTCGAGGCAGGCGACGTCGGCACCGCCGCGGGCCAGGGTCAGGGCAGTGGCACGCCCGATGCCGCGGGGCCGGGCAGCCCCGGTGACCAGCGCCACTCGTCCCGCGAACGGGCGCTCCGAAAATGCCTGTGGGAAGCTCACCGGGCAAACGTACGACGAATCAGGACGGTCGCGCCGTCCGAGGGATCCGGAGAAGCGGGGGGTGGTTTCCATGCAAGCGGCGGTGACGCGGGGTGGGCAGCTGGTAGTCGGCAACGTCGCCGAGCCGGTTCCGTCGTCGGGCCACGTCGTCGTGCGTTCGCTGGCGGCGGGGATCTGCGGCTCGGACCTCCATGCGCTGGCCGACTTCTCCCACTTCACCCGCCTCATGGACCGAGTCGGGGTGCCGATGCTCGACCCGGAGGCCGACTGCGTGTTCGGGCACGAGTTCTGCGCCCAGATCGTCGAGCACGGACCGGACACCACGAAGACGTTGCCTGTCGGCTCCCGGGTGTGCTCGGTGCCGATCATCGTGGGGCCGACGGGCGTGGAACAGATCGGCTACTCGAACCGGTACCCCGGCGCGCTGGCCGAGCACATGGTGCTCCAGGAAATGCTCCTGCTCCCGGTGCCCGACGAGCTCGAGACCGACCTGGCCGCACTGACCGAGCCGCTCGCCGTGGGCGAGCACGCGGTGGCCCTGGCAGACCTGACGGAGGGGCAGCCGTGCCTCGTCGTGGGCTGCGGGCCGGTGGGCCTGGCCGTGATCGCCGCGCTCAAGGGTCGCGGCCACGGCCCAGTGCTGGCGGCCGACTTCTCGCCTGCGCGGCGCCGTCTGGCGGAGGCCTTCGGAGCGGACGAGGTCATCGACCCGGCCGTGGAGTCGCCCCACGAGCGCTGGGCCGCCTTCGGGGTGGCCAAGACGGTGATGGAACGCGCCGCCGCCTCCATGCTCGGGGGCACCGTGACCGATCCGGTCATCTTCGAGGCCGTCGGCGTGCCCGGCATGCTGCAGTCGCTCATCGCCGAGGCGCCGCCGCGCAGCCGGATCGTGGTCGTTGGCGTGTGCATGCACACGGACACCATCGAGCCTTTCATGGCGGTGACCAAGGAGCTCGAGCTGCGCTTCTCCTTCGGCTATACGCCAGCCGAGTTCGCCGCCACACTGGCGCGCCTGGCTGCCGGCCTGCCCGGCGCCGACCTCCTCGTCACCTCGTCGATCGACCTGGCGGGCGCGCCCGGCGCGTTCGCGACGCTGCGCAACCCGGGCGACCACGGCAAGATCCTCGTGAAGCCGTGAACTGACCACCCGCGACCTGATCACCTACCTCGACACGAACCAAACACACGGAGAACCATGACCACCATTGCCGCCGACGGCCGACTCAAGTTCGGGATCTTCCTGGCCCCGTTCCACCCGGTGGGCCAGAACCCGACGCTGGCGCTCGAGCGCGATCTGCAGCTGATCGAACACCTCGACGAGCTCGGCTTCGACGAGGCCTGGTTCGGCGAACACCACTCCGCCGGTTACGAGATCATCGCTTCGCCCGAGGTCTTCATTGCCGCCGCCGCCGAGCGCACCCGCGACATCCGCCTCGGGACCGGCGTGTCGTCGCTGCCGTACCACCACCCGTTCATGCTGGCGGACCGCATGGTCCTGCTCGATCACCTCACCCGCGGCCGGGTGATGCTCGGCGTCGGCCCCGGCGCGCTGCCTTCAGACGCGTTCATGATGGGCATCGACCCGGCCAAACAGCGCGACATGATGGAGGAGAGCCTCGAGGCCATCCTCCAGCTGCTCGCCGGCGAGACCGTCTCCATGGAGACGGAATGGTTCAAGCTGGTGAAGGCGCGCCTGCAGCTGCTCCCCTACCAGCGCCCCTTCCCGGAGATCGGCGTGGCGGCGCAGGTCTCGCCCTCGGGCCCGCGCCTGGCCGGGCGTTTCGGCTGCAGCCTGCTCTCACTCGGGGCCACGACGGAGGGCGGGTTCGACGTGCTCGGGTCGCACTGGCAGGTAATGGAGGAGCGCGCCGAGGAGTTCGGCACGACGGTCGATCGCAACAAATGGCGCCTCGTCGGGCCGATGCACATCGCCGACACCAAAGAGCAGGCGATCGCCGACGTCGCGTTCGGGCTCGAGGAGTGGGTCGACTACTTCCAGCGGGTGGCTGCTCTGCCGATCGCGCCGAACACGGAGAACTTCAGCTCCCTCGTCGACGCGCTCAACGCCTCGGGCATCGCGGTGATCGGGACGCCGGACGACGCCATCGCGCAGATCGAGCGGCTCCAGGACCAGTCGGACGGCTTCGGCACCTACCTCTGCATGGGCCACGAGTGGGCCGACACCGCCGCCACGCGCCACTCCTACGAGCTGCTCGCCCGCTACGTGGCGCCGCACTTCCAGGACTCGGCGCGCACGACGACGGCGAGCCGCGACTGGGCGGCCGAGAACCGCCCCGAGTTCATCGGCGCGGCGGGCAGCGCCATCATGTCCGCCATCCAGAAGCACCACGACGAGAAGGCAGAGAAGGCAGCAGCGACGGAGAAGGAGAAGGTGACGCCCGGTGGCTGAAGTCATCCACGAACAGGTCGCGACGAACGGCGTCGAGCTCCACGTCGCGACGGCGGGCCCGACCGATGGAACGCCCGTGGTCATGTGCCACGGCTTCCCCGAGCTGTGGTACTCGTGGCGCCACCAGCTCGTCGCGCTGGGCGATGCCGGATACCGCACCTTCGCTCCCGACCTGCGCGGCTACGGCGGCAGCTCGTCCCCGAAAGAGGTGGCCGACTACGGCTCGGACCAGTTGACCGCGGATCTCTGCGGCCTGCTCGACCACTACGGCTACGAGAAGGCCGCATTCAGCGGGCACGACTGGGGCGCGATGGTCACGTGGGAGATGGGGCGCCTCCACCCCGAGCGGGTCTCTTCGATCTACGCCATGAGCGTCCCTTACTCGAGCGCGCCGGGGCCGCCGACCGAGATCTTCCGCCACATCTTTGGCGACAAATTCTTCTACATGCTCTACTTCCAGGACGTCGGGCCCGCCGAGGCGGAGTTCGACGAGAACCCGCGGCTCTACGTGCGCACGATGCTGTACTCCGCCGGGGGCGAAGGCATGGCGAAGGGGCGGACCCTGGTGGGCGACGCGCCGGCCGAGGGCACGCGGTTCCTGGACCTTCTCCAACCAGCTCCCGACACGCTGCCCGCGTGGCTCAGCGAGGACGACGTCGACGTCTACACCGAGGGGCTCACGCGCAACGGCCTCTTCGGCCCGGTCAGCTTCTACCGCAACCTCGACGCCAACTGGGCTCGCGCGAAGGAACTGCCGGCGTCGCTGTACACCATGCCCACAGGCTTCCTCACGGGCTCGCTCGACCCCGTGGTGATCATGCAGCCACACGGCATCGACGTCATGAAGGAGCAGCTCCCGGACTTCCGGGGCGCCACCGTCGTCGAGGGGGCCGGCCACTGGATCCAGCAGGAGCGCCCGGCCGAGACGAATGCCGCGTTCCTCTCGTTCCTCGACGCCACCCGGTGAACGCCGAGGCGCGCCGGTGAGCCGGCTCGTCCCCCTCCCGCCCCAGCCGGCCGGCGTGCCCTGGCCGACCGAGGAATGGCCCGAGGGCGAGCTCGTTTCGAGTGCGGAGAAGGCGCTCGCCCCGCTGATCGACGAGGCGTTCGACGACGCCAGCGCGATCGCGGCGACCTACGCCATCGTGATCGTCCAGCACGGTTGCCTCGTGTACGAGCGCTACCACGGCGCGCTCGAGCATTTTGACCGTGCCCCGACACGAGTCGACGCGACCACACCCCTTCTCAGTTGGTCGATGGCCAAGTCGGTCCTGCACGCCGTCGTCGGTCTCCTCGTCGGTGACGGCCGGCTCGACCTCGACGAGCCGGCCGCCGTCCCCGAATGGTCTGCGCCGTCCGACCCGCGCCACACCATCACGCTCCGTCAGCTCCTCGCGATGCGTGACGGTCTCGCCTGGACGGAGGACTACGTCGACGACAGGGTCTCGGACGTCATCCAGATGCTGTTCGGCGACCACCAGTCCGACATGGCCCATTTCGCAGCCGACCGGTCGCTGGCGGCGCCACCCGATACGCGGTTCAACTACTCCTCAGGTACGTCGAACATCGTCTCGGGCATCGTGGCCCGCGCCCTCGGCCCGGGCGAGGAGTATGCGCGCTTTCTGCACCGTCGCCTCTTCGCGCCCCTCGGCATGACGAGCGCCGACCCCGAGTTCGACGAGGCCGGCACCTGGGTGGCTTCGAGCTACCTGCGGGCCACCGCGCGCGACTGGGCCCGGTTCGGGTTGTTCTATCTCCGCGACGGCGCGTGGGACGGCGGGCGTCTGCTGCCCGCCGGCTGGGTCGACTACGCACGCACCATGGTCTCGCTCGACGAGGAGGGCGAGCCGTACGGCGCGCATTGGTGGGGCCTGCCCGGCGACAACCCCCTCGGCACGTTCCGCGCATCTGGCTACGAAGGCCAGTCGATCTCCATCTGCCCGCCGCTCGACCTCGTCGTCGTGCGACTTGGCAAGACCCCCTACGAGCGCGAGGACAACCTCGTCCCGTGGCGCGTCGCAATGGTCGAGGCGTTCGCCCGAGCCACCTGAATCGCCCGGCGCTTCAGTTCCCGTCCACCTGCGTGGCCAGGAAGACCGGGATCTGACGCGTCGTGTTCTGCTGGTACTCGGCATAGGGCGGGTACGCCTTCACGGCGCGCTCCCACCACTCCTTCTTCTCGTCGCCGGTCAGCTCGCGCACCTGCACCCGGAACGGCTCAGGACCGTCCTGGAGGTACACCTCGTCCGGGTGCTCGATCACGTTGTGGTACCAGGCGGGGTTGTCTGGCATCCCCCCCTTGGAGGCGACGAGTGCGTACGCGCCGTCGTGCTCGACCCGCATCAGCCCGAACTTGCGGACCTTGCCGCTCTTCGCGCCACGCGTCGTCACGATGACGATGGGCATCCCCGTGTCCCGCAGCGTGTTGGCCCGCTGTCCCCCTGAGGCCTCGTACTCGGCCACCTGGTCACGCACCCAGTCCCAGGGGCTTGGCTCATACTCACCTCGCAGAGTCGTCATTGGTGCGAGCGTATGGGCGTGCCGCTACTGTCCGTGCGTGCCCCGTGACCCGATGGCAACCGCCGACGTCGTCGCCCTGCACGAGAGCCTCTCCAATTGGGCACGCTGGGGACCCGACGACCAGCTCGGCGCGCTGCACCTCGTCACTCCCGAGGTCACGGCTGCGGCGGCCAACACCGTGTCCACGGGCCGGACGGTGTCGTGCGCCCGGCCCCTGAACACGGAGCCGGGACTGGACAACCCGGTCCCGGTGGCCCACCACATGATCGGCACCGCCACCGAAGGGTGGGGGGCGGACTACTTCGCCATCGCCCCCCACGGGTTCGCAACCAGCCACATCGACGCGCTCTGTCACATCTTCCACGACGGCAAGCTCTTCAACGGGTACGACACCGGGACCGTGACCGCCCACGGCGCGACCCGCCTCGGCATCCACCAGCTCCACAACGGCATCGTCACCCGAGGTGTCCTGCTCGACATCCCCGCCGTGCGCGGCGTCGATGCGCTCGAACCAGGCGAGCCGATCTTCCCCGAGGACTTCGAGGCCGCCGAGGAGCGCGCCGGCCTTCAGGTCAGGTCAGGCGACGCCCTCCTGGTTCGAACGGGCCGCTGGACCTGGCGCGATGTCCATGGGCCGTGGGATTTCGCCGCCAGTGCGGCCGGCCTCGACGCGGCGTGCCTGGCCTGGCTCCGCGCGGGACGTGGCCACGCTCGGCTCCGACGGCGTGTCCGACGTGCTCCCCTCGCGGGTCGAGGGCGTCGGCATGCCCATCCACGAGATCGCCATCGTCGCCCTCGGGCTGCACCTGATGGACAACCTCGCCCTCGATGCGCTGGCCGCGGCCTGTGCCGACGAGGGCCGGTGGGCCTTCCTCTTCGTGGTGGCGCCGCTGGTGCTCCGGCGCGGGACCGCCTCGCCGGTCAACCCGATCGCAGTGTTCTGAGAACGCCAGTCGGAGAAAGAAGGCGATCCATGCCCCTCGCGCACAACGGTGACGTCGAGATCCACTACGAGCGTTTCGGCGACTCCGAGCGTCCGACCCTACTCCTGGTGAACGGCCTCGGGTCCCAGTGCATCAACTACGCCACCGAATGGTGCGAGATGTTCTGTGACGAGGGTTACGAGGTCGTGCGCTTCGACAACCGCGACGTCGGGCTCTCGTCCAAGCTGCCCGACGTCGACTATGCGCTGACGGACATGGCAGATGACGCCATCGCGGTCCTCGACGCCGTCGGCGTGGAGCGGGCCCACGTGATGGGGTGTTCCATGGGCGGCATGATCGTCCAACGGCTCGCCATCGACCACCCGGATCGCCTCCTCTCAGTGACCTCGGTCATGTCGCGCACAGGCGAGCCCGGGTTCGGCGACAGCTCTGAGGAGGCGCTCATCCTTCTCATGACGCCACCGCCGCCGGAGCGCGCCGCCTACATCGAACGCCAGGTCGAAGCACTCCACGTCTACGGGTCGAAGCCCCAGTGGCTCGACGACGAGGCCATCCGCCGGCGAGCCGCTGCTGCCTACGACCGCTGCTTCTGCCCCGACGGCATCGTCCGTCAGATGAAGGCCGTCGGACGGGACGGCTCGCGCTCGGATCAGCTGGCCAAGGTCGACCTCCCCGTCTTGGTGCTGCACGGCAGTCGGGACACCCTCATCGACCCGAGCGGCGGGCGCCGCATGGCGGAACTCATTCCCGGCGCCCGCTACGTCGAGATCGAGGGCATGGGCCACGACTACCCACCGCCGGTCTGGCGGCAGTGGGTCGACGAGTGGGCCGAGTTCGCCCGGGGCGCCTCGGCTTAGGAGGGCGCCCCGCTCACCACCGGCTTGTTCAGGACGAGGTTGCCGGCCGAGCCGTAGAAGCCGGCGTCGCCGTAGTTGAAGATGCCGCCGTCGGAGGCCACCAGGAAGTAGCCGGCACCGTCGAACGTGCTCATCATCGAGACGATCGGCCTGTTCAGTTTGATGGCGCCAGTCGAGCCGTGGAACTGGCCGTCGCCGTAGGTGAAGATGCCGCCATCGGAGGCGACGAGCCAGTAGCCCTTGCCGCTGGCCGTGGAGGCCATGCCGACAATCGGCTTGTTGAGTGCCTGGCCGCCACGGGAGCCAAAGAAGCCGGCGTCGCCATAGTTGAAGATCCCGCCGTCGGCCGCGACAAGCCAGTAACCGCGCCCATCGGGTGTGGCCGCCATACCGACGATCGGCTGGTTCAGCTTGATCGCCCCGGTGGAGCCATAGAAGCCGGCGTCCCCATAGTTGAAGATGCCCCCGTCCGCCGCAACCAGCCAGTAGCCACCACCATCAGGGGTGGCCGCCATGCCGACGACCGGCTTGTTCAGCTTGAGTGCACCGGTCGAGCCATGGAAGGGAGCGTCACCGTAACTGAAGATGCCACCGTCGGAGGCCACCTCCCAGTACCCCCCGTTACCGGGCGTGGCGGCCATTCCGACCACGGGCTGATTGAGCTTCAGGTTGCCGGCCGAGCCGTGGAACATCGCGCTCCCATAGGTGAATACGCCCCCGTCCGACGCGTTGGTCCAATAGCCCTCGGGCGGGGTGTAGGACTGGAGAAGCCCGAATCGATCGTTGCCTGGATCGGAGTAGTCGCCCGCCACCTCGCACGACCCGCGGGCGGGACAGGAGATGACGTCCGGGAACGACTCTGCGGCCGCGCCGGTCCCCGCGTTGGACGGCAACGGCGCCGCGGCGTTCGTCCAGGCGCCTCCGGACATGGAGTCGATGAATTCGATGTCGTTCGAGGAAACTCCGTTGTGATAGGAGCCCACCGCGGTGCACTGGTTCAACGACAGGCACGACACGTCGTTGAGGGAGCCATTCATCGAAGCACCGGTCGCCGTGTCTCCCGGCACGGGGCCTTCGGTGGCCGTGACCGCCCCGGAGGCGTTGATCGTGTTGACCAGCGGGCGGGTCCCCGCCGCGGAGTCCTCGTATCCGCCCGCTGCCACACAGCCGTCGAAAGTGCACGACACCCCGGATATAAACGAGTTTTGGTTCGCACCCGTCCCCGTGTTGGACGGCTCCGGCGATGTGGTTGCCGTCCACTGCGTCCCGTCGAAGCGGTCGAGAAGCCCGGCGGTCTGATTACCAGTATTCCTGTAGTCGCCACCCATCACGCACACGCCGGTGGCACACGAGACGGCAAAGGCTTCACTGGCCGTGCTGCTACCGGTCGCCGCGTCATTTGGCAGTGGGGCGGCCTCTGCGGACCAAGCGCCGCTTGCGGATTGTGTCAGGACCTCGGCTTGCTGGTTCGCGCTCGAATTCTCGAAAACGGCGGAGGCCGCGCACGGTCCCATTGTCGGGCACGAGACCTGCTCGGTGACCACGAATTGGTTGACGGCAGCGTCGCTCGGCTGCGGCGCCATTTGCGCGCTCCAGCTCCCATTGGCGAGCGTGTCGAAAAAGCCGACAGGGTGGCCCGTACCGGCCCCGTTCTTGTAGGCGCCGAAGGCAACACAGTCGCCGACGCCCTGACAGTCCACCGACTTGAGAAAAGTGTGACCGGACGATTCGGGCTGTGCGTCCGAGGGCACCGGCGCCTCCATCGAGGTCCAGGACCCGCCCGCCAGGATGTCGATGAAGCTGGACTCCTGCCCGAAGGTGTTGTCGTAGGTGCCGACCGCCGCACACCAGCCGTCGGTCGGGCACGACACCGATTCCACTTTCGAGAAAGAATTCGGCTCGGCGTTGGCCGGAAGCGGTGGAACCATCGCCGTCCACGTACCGCCGGAGAGGACATCCAGAAGGCCGCGTTGAGCCGTCCCCTCGTAGGACCCGCCAGCGACACAGAACGTCGCCGTCGCGCACGACTCACTGTTGAAGGACACCTGCGGATCCGTGGCTGGTGGGTCCGGTGTGGCCGGCAGCGGCGCCTGTGTGGCCGCCCAGCCCGCGCTCGGTGCCGTCGCCGACGCGGTGCCCGTTGTCGTCGCGAAGAGTCCACCCAACGCACCTGCACCGATCGCCAGGGCGCCGTCCGCCGCCACCACCGCGCTACGTCGCAGCTTCGATGGTGTCACCCGACCGGATCTCTTGCGAGCGTTGCGCGCCTTGGCGCCATGCGACATCAGCCACCTCCGTGATCCGCCGAGATCTGCGACGACTGCAATCTAGAGAGTGCGAGCCCGGGGGGCAACGACCTCTTTCACAATTCTCAGGCTCCTTCGTAGGGGAAGCCGAGATCGGGAGCCGTGAGGACGGCACGAAACGGCAGGCCTTCTGCAGCCGCCATCGCCTCGACCGTGCCGCCCCTGTCGACGAGAGCGACGAGCAACGCAACCTCCGCTCCCGCGTCCTGAACGGCGTGGGCCGCCTCGAGAAGCGAGGTGCCGCGCGTCACCGTGTCCTCGGCTACAACTACAGTGTCACCAGGATCGAGTGCGCCCGCGATCCGGCCGCCGCCTCCGTGGTCCTTGGCTTCCTTGCGCACGCTGAATGCTTTCAGCGGCCGGCCGCGCGTGGCGCCCACGCCGGCGGTCACGAACGCGACCGGATCGGCGCCCATGGTGAGGCCGCCGATGGCCGTGGCCGTCGCCGGAACGACCGAGAGCACGGCGTCGGCTACCAACAACATGGCCTCGGGACGGCACACGGTCTGCTTGGAATCGATGAACCAGCTGCTCTTTCTCCCCGACTTCAGGGTGAAGTCCCCGATTTTCACCGAGTGCTCGAGCAAATGGGCCCGAAGCTCGGGATAGTGACCCTCGCCGGTCATGCGAACCGTACGCGCGACCCGCGCGCGACCTCGCCCATCACGGCACCCGGCTGGCCGGCCGCGGCCAGCGCCGAGAGCACGCCGTCGACGCCGGCTGCGTCGACTACCAGCACCATCCCGATGCCGCGGTTGAACACCCGGTCCATCTCCTCGTCGTCGACGGCGCCGAGCCGACGGATCTCCTCGAAGATGCGGGGCTCCTCCCACGCGGACCGTCGCAGCACCGCGCCCAGGCCCTCGGGCAGCGCCCGCGGAAGGTTGCCCACGATGCCTCCGCCCGTGATGTGCGCGCAGGCGTGGAGTGCGTCGCCGGAGGAACCGCGTGCAGCCAGGACGGCTGGGGCGTAGATGACCGACGGGCGCAGCAGCTCGTCGGCGACGGTGACGTCGGCGCCGTCCCACGCTGGGTCGCCAAGATCGAGCCCGGCTCGTTCGAGCAGGACGTGACGGGCGAGTGTGTAACCGTTCGAGCGCAGGCCGGGCGACGGCAACCCGATCACGGCGTCGTCCGCGGCCACTCGCTCGGGCCCGAGCTGGGTCCCGTCCTCGACCACCCCTACCGCAAAGCCGGCAAGGTCGAGTTCGTCGGGTGCCATGACGCCTGCATGTTCCGCCGTCTCTCCGCCGATCAGCGCACAGTCGGCTTGGCGACAGCCGTCGGCGATGCCGCCGACGACGGCGGCGATCCGCTCAGGGTCGACCTGGCCCGTGGCGATGTAGTCGAGCATGAACAATGGCTCGGCTCCCACACAGACCAAGTCATCGACGCACATGGCGACGAGGTCGATGCCAACGGTCTCGTACCTGCCGGTCGCCCGCGCGACGAGGAGCTTCGTGCCCACCCCATCGGTAGATGCGACCAGCACGGGCTGTTTGAAGCGTGTGATATCGAGTTGGAACTGGCCGCCGAAGCCGCCGATGCCAGCGACCATGGAACGGAGTCGCTCGACCGCCGCGTCACCGGCCGCAATGTCGACGCCGGCGGCCGCGTAGGTGGCGCCGCCCTGACTCACCGCACTCAGACTCCGGGGAACGCAGCCTGGTGCGCCGACGCCATGGGCTCGGACCGTCCGATGACAACCGGTGTGGCCGCCGCCGGGACGGGCGTCGGGTAGTGCCCGGTGAAGCAGGCGTCGCAGAATCCGCCGTCGGCCCCGATAGCCGCCCGCAGGTTCTCGATGCTGATGTAGGCCAGCGAGTCCGCCCCGAGGACGGCGGCCATCTCGTCGATCGTGTGGTCGGTTGCGAGGAGCTCTTCGTGCGAAGGCGTGTCGATCCCGTAGAAGCAGGGCCAGCGCCAGGGCGGCGACGAGATGCGCAGGTGCACTTCGGCGGCTCCCGCTTCGCGCAGCATCTTGATGACCGAGCGCTGCGTGGTGCCGCGCACGATGGAGTCGTCCACGACGACGAGGCGTTTGCCCGCGATGGCGTCGCGCAGCGGGTTGAGTTTCCGGCGGACTGCGTCGGCCCGCTCCTGTTGATCCGGCGCGATGAACGAGCGGCCGATATAGCGGTTCTTTACCAGGCCCTGGCCGTACGGAATGCCGCTTGCCCGCGCGAACCCTTCGGCCGCCGGCACCCCCGACTCGGGAACGCCCATCACCATGTCAGCGTCGGCGGGCGCCTGCAGCGCCAACAGCTCGCCCATGCGGCACCGGGTCTCGTGAACCTCGCGGCCGTAAAGACGGCTGTCGGGTCGCGCGATGTAGGCGAACTCGAAGATGCAGAGTCTGGGTTCGATATCACGCAACCAAGGGATCTCGATACTGCGCGGTCCGTCCTCGTCGATCACAACCATTTCCCCGGGGGCTACCTCGCGGACGAACTCGGCGCCGATCACGCTCAGGGCCGGCGACTCGGAGGCGAGTACCCAGCCTTCGGGGGCCGCCGCCGGGCCCAACCTTCCGAGACAGAGGGGGCGGAAGCCGTGCGGATCGCGTACGCCGAAGAGGCGCTCGGAACTCATGAGGACGAACGAGAACGCACCCTCGACAATCGGCAGGACCGCTTGCAACGCGGTCGCCAGGTTCTCGGTCTCGGGGAACGAACGCGGCGAGGAGCTCGGCCACAACGTCGCTATCGGTCGCGATGGAACCCGGCAGCATGCCGACCTTCTCGGCCAGTGCCGCAGTGTTGGTCAGGTTTCCGTTGTGACCCAGTGCGAAGCCCGCCCGACCGACGGGACGGTAGACGGGCTGTGCACCCGCCCAGTCCGACGAGCCATGCGTTGAGTAGCGTGTGTGTCCGACGGCCAAATGGCCGAACAGTCCTGACAGGGTGCGCTCGTCGAAGACCGTGGCGACGAGGCCCATGTCCTTCACCACCGTGATGGTGTCGCCGTCGCTGACGGCCATGCCAGCCGACTCCTGCCCCCGGTGCTGCAGGGCGAAGAGGCCGTCAAAGGTGAGGTTCGCCACCCGTTTGCCGGGCGCGTAGACCCCGAAGACACCGCATGCTTCCTTCACGCGCCACCCATTGTCGCACAGGCCTGCGGCGTCACGAGTCGGCCAACGCCCTGGTCAGGTTCCCCTCGAAGGCCTCGCACACGGCCCTCAACGGGAGATCCACCCAGTCGCCCAGCGTCAGGCGATCGCCGGTTGCACGCCCGAGCACGGCCGTCTCGACACCCGCCACTGCGGCGCGGGCACCCAGTTCGTCCGGGCGTGGCGTGGCCACCAGAAAGCGGGACGGCAGCTCCGTGAAGAGCTCGGCCGGGCCGTCGGCCACCTCGAGCACACAGCCGACTCGCGACTGGGCGGCCATCTCCGCCGCTGCGACAGCCAGCCCGCCCCCCGACACGTCGTGCACCGCGCGCAGGATGGAGGGTTCGTTTCCCGCAACGCATGCCGCAACCAGGGCGGCGACAAAGCCACACACGACGCGGTGGGCGTCGAAGTCGACCGTGGGTGGCAATCCGGTGCGGTGGTCCGCGCACTCTGTGGCCCAGCGCGTCCCCTCCAGGGGAAACGAACCGTCGCTCGCTGCGCGCGCACCGAGCAGGACGACGGTGTCGCCGTCCGCCCACGCGGGGCCCGGCGGCGGCGCTTGCACTTCCTCGACGAGCCCAAGCACTCCGAGCACGGGCGTCGGGTCGATGTCGGCACCGCCGCTCTCGTTGTAGAGGCTGACGTTGCCGCCGATGACCGGGAGTGAGAGCGCGCGGCACGCGTCGGCCATGCCGTCGATGCACTCCGAGAGTTGCCACATCACCTCGGCATGCTCTGGGTTCCCGAAGTTGAGGCAATTGACCACTGCAGCGGGCGTCGCCCCGACGCAGGCGAGGTTGGCGACCGCTTCGGCGAGCACGAGTGCTGTCCCGCCGCGCGGGTCGAGCGCACAGGCCCGCGGGTTGGAGTCGGTGGTGACGGCGACGCCCCGGTCCGAACGGGGAAGGCCCGGCCCAGCGAGCCGCAGTAGCGCGGCGTCGGCCCCGGGACCCACCACCGTGTTGAGAAACAGCTGGTGGTCGTATTGGCGGTACACCCAGCGGGCCGAACGCAACAGGCTCAAGAGGTCAGCAGCGGCGTCGGTGGGCCGCGGTGGCGGTGGGGCACCACGACGAGCCGAGGCCTGACGCGGCCTGTCGTAGAGCGGGGCATCGTCGGAGAGGGAGGCTGCTGGCACGTCGGCCAGAATCGGACCGTCGCTACCGTCGCGGATACGCAGTCTTCCTCCACCGTCGGGATCCGGTGCCGTCACCGCGCCGATCACAGTCGCCCGCACCTGCCACTTTGCGCAGATGGCGGCGACGGCAGGCCACGACCCGGGCGTGACGATGGCGAGCATGCGCTCCTGGCTCTCGCTCGTCATGACCTCCCACGGCTCCATGCCGTCCTCGCGTCGCGGCACGGCGGAGACATCGACGTCCATGCCGACGCCACCGCGTCCGGCGGTTTCACTCGTTGCGCACGCGAGGCCCGCGCCGCCGAGATCTTGGATACCGACCACGAGCTTGGTATCGAGCAACTCGAGGCAGGCCTCGATGAGCCGCTTCTCTTCGAACGGGTCGCCCACCTGGACGCTGGGACGCTTCGTGTCGTCGGCCGCACCGGCGTCACCACCGCTGAATCCGGCGGAGGCCAATACACTCACACCGCCGATGCCGTCGCGGCCGGTGCTCGAACCCAACAGCACGGCCAGATTCCCCGGACCTGACGCGATCCCCAGGACCAGGCGATCCGTGGGCAGCGCGCCGAGGCACAGCACGTTGACGAGCGGGTTCTGCGCGTAGCAAGGATCGAAGGTCAGCTCACCGCCGACCGTGGGCACACCCACCGAGTTGCCGTAACCCGAGATGCCGCTCACGACTCCCTCGACGAGCCAGCGCTGGCGCGCATCGTCGGGTGGCCCGAAGAAGAGCGGATCCATCACGGCGAGCGGTCGCGCGCCCATGGTGAAGATGTCGCGCAGGATCCCGCCGACGCCCGTGGCCGCGCCCTGATAGGGCTCGATGGCAGACGGATGGTTGTGGCTCTCGATCCGGATGGCCACAGCGATGCCGTCACCGGCGTCGATGACACCCGCGTTCTCACCAGGCCCGACGAGCACTCGTGGGCCCTCGGTCGGCAGGCGGCGCAGATGCAAGCGTGAGGACTTGTAGGAGCAGTGCTCGCTCCACATGACGGCGTAGAGCGCGAGCTCGAGGTGGTTCGGGGAGCGCCCAAGGATCTTGCCTACCGCCTCGAATTCGTCGTCCGTCAGGCCGAGGGCCCGGTGCAACGGCTCCTCAGCAGGGGCGTGGGCGGGCGCCTCGTCCGAGGAACTCATGATGGCTTCCACGATAGAGGCCACTCGCCTCTGTCCTGGCAATTCCGGGCGCCGCCCGGTGGCTATCGGTGGCGGAGGAGGGCCGGTCGGCGCGCACGACGACGAAGTCGCGCTCGGCCCACGTGACCACGGCGTCGAGCCCGGACTCAGCCAGCCAGCCGAGCTGGTCGGCCGTCGTCGAAGGCCGGTCGTAGTCCTCGCTGAGGGGGGTGACGACGTCGCGAGGCTCCTCTGGAATGACCACGTCACCCAGGACGAAACGTCCACCCGGTCGCGGGACGCCCGTGATCTCCCCGAAGAGCGCCGCCTAGCCCGGGTCGTCGAGATGGTGCACGGCCAAGGCGGAGACGACGAGGTCGAAGGGTCCCGGCGGCAGCGGCTCGCCGAGGTCCCCAACACGGAGGGCGACGCTGAGACCGGCCAGGCGCGACCTGGCTGCGTCGAGCATCGCGGCGCTCTCGTCGAGCGCGGTGGCGCCCGCGCCCGGGTGACGGGCCAGCACGGCGGCCAGCGTCCCGCCGGAGCCAGTCCCGAGGTCGAGCACCGACGCCGCCGTGACGCCCTCGGTCGCCCGGACGACCTCCTGTTGGAGCCGCCGGTAGCTCGGCACCTCGCTCATCATGAGATCCAGATAGGTCGCCGGGTCGAAGTGGAACTGGCTCACCCCGCCAGGATTGGACGCCGGTCGGTCGGGGTCCAGCCCGGGGGGGCGCCGCCGGCACGACCCGAAGCAGAGGCGGGCGCTGGCCATGGCTGAAATGGCTGTTCTCGTGAGTCGCAATAGCTCATGTGCAACCGCAGAGGATCGCTGAATCGGTGACTTGACGGAACGGAAATGACGATCGGGATGATCATTGTTTTCGTCGATAAGGGTCCGCTCAATGCGCCACAATAGGGCCATGGTTCCAAAGGGAAAGGCTTCGGCTCCTCGCAAACCGATGAGTACGGGCCATAAGGCCGCGCTCGCTCGGGGGCGCGCCGAGAGCGCAACTGTCCGCCACTATCTCGAAGCTCTCGAGACTTCCAAGCCGAGGCGGGGGCGCAAGCGCACCGTTGCCTCCATCGACAAGCGGCTCGGCACGATCGACGCGCAGCTGGCCGGGGCGGACGCCCTCACCCGGCTGCACCTGCTGCAGGAGCAGAAGGACCTCCTCGACGAGCGCTCACGAGTCGACCAGGTGAAGGACATGTCCGCGCTCGAGAAGGAGTTCATCAAGGTGGCGAAGGCCTACGGCGAGCGCAAGGGCATCACATATTCCACGTGGCGCGCCGCAGGGGTGAGCGCGACGGTCTTGCAGAAGTCCGATATCTCGCGGGCGAGGGCCTGAGCAGTCATGCGGCCGCGCGCGCCGTCGCGGCGCCGACCAGCGCGCGGAGGAGCACGAGCCCGTCGACCGATCCGAGCAGCGCGTGGCTCGCGCGCTCGGGGTGCGGCATAAGGCCGACGACGTTACCGGCCTCATTGGCGACACCGGCGATGGCGTCCACCGAGCCGTTGGGATTGTCGGCGTAGCGCAGCACGACGCGGCCCTCTTCGTGGAGGCGGCGCAGTGTTTCGTCATCGCACGTGTAGTTGCCCGAAAAGTGGTTGATGGGGATGGTCAGCTCATCGCCCACCTTCGAGTCCGACGTCAGGACGGACGACGTGGAGGCAACAACGAGCTGCGCTGGCTCACAGAGGAAGCGGAGCCGCCCGTTCTTCTGAAGCGCGCCCGGCAGGAGGCCGGCCTCGGTCAGGACCTGGAACCCGTTGCAGATGCCGACGACGGGGCCACCGGCCCTGGCGAAGGCGGCGACCGCTTCCATGACGGGTGAGAAGCGTGCCAGCGCCCCGGGGCGCAGGTAATCACCGTGGGCGAACCCGCCCGGCAGTACGACCGCGTCGACGGAGCCAAGGTGGTCGTCGCCGTGCCAGACCAGAACGCCGTCGGCGCCGGCGGCCGCGACCGCATGCACCACATCGTGCTCACAGTTGGTGCCGGGAAAGACCACGACGCCGATGCGCGGCACGTCAGATCGCCTCGAGCTCGAGCCGGCTCTGCTCGATCACGGGGTTGGCCAGCAAGCGGTCGGCCAGCTCGGTGGCAGTCGTGCGCGCGGCGCCCTCGTTCGGCGCGTCCACCTCGAAGCTGAAGGAGCGGCCCGCCCGCACGTGCGCCACGCCGTCGAAGCCGAGTGCGGGCAGCGCGCGCTCGATCGTCGCGCCCTCGGGATCCGCGATGCCAGGGCGCAATTGCACCTCGACACGGGCGCGGAACCTCATGCTTGCGCACCGTACCAGTCGTCCAGCGAGCGTCCCGTCACCCGCTCGTACGCCGCGACATACCGCGCCGACATCGCCTGCTGGACGTCACTCGGCAGCGCCGGCGGCGGAGGCTTGCGGTCCCAGGGCTGCGCGGCGAGCCAGTCGCGCAGCGGCTGCTTGTCGAAGGCCGGCGGCGCGGTGCCCGGCACCACCTGGTCTGCCGGCCACAGCCGCGAGGAGTCGGGCGTGCAGACCTCGTCACAGAGGCTGAGCACGCCGTCGACGTAGCCGAGCTCGAATTTCGTGTCGGCGAGTACGAATCCGGCGGCGGCGGCGCGGGAAGCGGCCCGGGTGTAGAGCTCGAGGCAGACCGTCTTGGCCTGGAGCGCAGCTTCGGCGCCGACGAGATCGACGGCGGCGGCAAAGTCGATGTTCAGGTCGTGCCCCTCAGTCGCCTTCGTCGAGGGCGTGAACATCGGCTCCTCGAGCTTGCTCGCCAGCTTGAGGCCGCCCGGCATGGCCATGCCGTGCACCGTGCCCGACTTCTCGTACTCCTCCCATGCCTGGCCGGCCAAGTAGCCCCGGACGATGCACTCGAGGTGAAGCATCTCGGCGCGGCGCACGAGCGTCGCCCGGCCGGCCCACTCGGTCGGCACGGCGAGGTCGCCCAGCTGCTTCTCTATGTCCACGGGGTCGACGGCGAGAATGGTGCCGGGCAGGACGTCGGCCATCTCCTCGCACCAGAACCACGTCATGGCGGTGAGCACCCGGCCCTTGTCTGCGATGGGTTCGGCCATGATGACATCGAACGCGCTGACACGATCCGACGCGACCATCAGCAGGCGGTCATGGCCGGCGTCGTAGAGTTCGCGGACCTTGCCCGAGTGGACCCGCGGCAGTGCGGCGGCGTCGGCGTTCACAGCGCAATGAGCGCGTCGGCGAAGCGGTCGACGTGGCGCAGCGTGCGCTCCAGGTCGAACGCCTCGTCGAGTTGGGCGCGCGTGAGCGAGACCTCGGCATCCGACTCGAGGACGGCGCGGAACGGCCGGTGCTCGGACCAGGCCGCACGCGGCGTCACGCTGGACGATGCGGTACGCCTCGTCGCGGGCGAGGCCGGCAGAGACGAGCGCGAGAAGGACGGATTGGGAGAACACGAGACCGAGAGAGCCTTCGGTCAGGTTGTGTAGCGCACGCTCGGGATGGATGACGAGGCCCTCGGCCAGCCCGGTCGCCTTGCGCAGCATGTAGCAGGCCAGCATCGATGCGTCGGGCAGCGCGACGCGCTCCACCGAGCTGTGCGAGATATCCCGCTCGTGCCACAAGGCCACGTCCTCCAGCCCGGCGCCGAGGTAGCCGCGCAGGAGGCGGGCCAGGCCGCACAGGCGCTCGGAGAGGATGGGGTTGCGCTTGTGGGGCATCGCCGAACTGCCCTTTTGGCCGGCACCGAACGATTCCTCCGCCTCGCCTACCTCGCTGCGGGCGAGGTGGCGGACCTCAGTGCACATCAGCTCGACGGTCGCGCCGATGGAGGCGCAGGCGTAGAAATACTCGGCGTGGCGGTCCCGGGCGACGACCTGGGTCGCCGGTATCGGCGTGAGGCCGAGCGCGGCGCACACCCGCGCCTCGATCGCCGGGTCGATGTTCGAATAGGTGCCGACAGCACCAGAGAGCTTGCCGACGGCGATAGCCTCGCGGGCCGCCCGCATGCGCCGGCGGTCGCGGTCAGCCTGCAGCGCCCACAGCGCGAATTTCGCGCCGAAGGTCGTCGGCTCGGCGTGCATGCCGTGTGTGCGCCCGGTGACCGGCACGCGCAGCAGCTCGAGGGCCCGCGCCTTGAGCACCGCGACGAACGCATCGAGGTCAGCGAGCAGGAGGTCCGCCGCCTTGGTGAGGTTCGCGCACAACGCGGTGTCCACCACGTCCGAGGACGTCAGCCCGTAGTGGATGTGCGAACCGGCCGGGGCGCCAATGCGCTCCTGGACGACGTCGACGAACGCGGCCACGTCGTGGTCGGTGACCTTCTCGCGCTCGAGCACGTCGGTCACGAAGACGTCGTCGACCGTGGGCGCCTTGGCCCGGCAGGTCGCGGCCTCGTCCGCCGGCACGTTGCCGAGTGCCGCCTGGGCCTCCGTGGCCAAGAGCTCCACCTCGAGCCACATGGCGAACCGGGCTTGGTCGCTGAAGAGAGCCGCCATGTCGGGCGGCGAGTAGCGCGGGATCACCGGACGGGCTCCCGCGCCGCCACGCCCGCGCCGGCCACCCGGGCTGCAATGTCGTGGCGCAGTTGCATGCCCTCCCATTCGATCGGCGCGGCGGCGGCGTACGCGTTGTCCCGGGCCTCGGCCAGGGTAGGCGCGACTGCGGTGACGCCGAGGACGCGACCGCCGGCCGTGTGGAAGGGTCCCTCCGCACCGTGGCGTCCCGTGCCGGCGTGAAAAACGATGGCGCCGTCGACGTCTGCGACGGACTGACCGTCGGCGCGCAGGCCCTCGATCTCGTCGCCGAGCCGCGGCCTCTCGGGATAGCCCGCCGACGCCAGTACGACGCACACCGCGGCGGCGTCGGCGAAGGCCGGGGGGTCTGCCTCGTCCAGCGCGCCGTTCGCCACGGCAAGGAGCAGCGCCGCCGGGTCGGATGCAAGCAGAGGCAACACGACCTGGGCCTCGGGGTCGCCGAAGCGGACGTTGTACTCGATCACCTTGGGTCCCTCGTCCGTCAGCATGAGGCCGGCATAGAGCACGCCTCGGTAGTCGATGTCGCGGCGTCGCAGCTCTTCGACCAGCGGCAGCACCGCGGTGTCCATGATGTGGTCGACATCCGCGGCGCGCACCTGGGTCATCGGCGCGTAGGCGCCCATGCCGCCCGTGTTGGGCCCGTTGTCGCCGTCACCGATCCGCTTGAAGTCCTGAGCGGGTACGAGGGGGACAGCCCGTGTGCCGTCGCAGAGGACGAGCAGCGAGCACTCCTCACCCTCGAGGCCCTCCTCGATCACGACATGGCGGCCGGCGTCGCCGAACGCGGCACCCGACAGCTTGGCGGCGACGTCGGCGCGTGCATCCTCGATCGTGCGCGCCACCAGCACGCCCTTGCCCGCGGCCAAGCCATCCGTCTTGATCACCCAAGGCCCGGGCATGGTCTCGAGATAGGCCAGCGCCTCCTTGGTCTGCAGCGAGTCGAAGGTGGCGAAGCGGGCCGACGGGACGCCCGCGGCCCCGAGGATCTCCTTCATGAATGCCTTCGACCCTTCCAAGAGCGCACCGTCGGCGCCCGGGCCGACGACCGCCTTCCCGCGGGTACGCAGCGTGTCCGCGAGGCCGGCCACCAGTGGCGCCTCGGGCCCGATCACGTAGAGGTCGGCCTCGACGTCCTCTACGCGTGCGTCGGCGACGGTGATCGGAGGGACCATGCCAGGGTTCCCCGGCGTGACGACGACATCCGCCGTGCGCGCCAGCGTGTGGGCGAGCGTGTGCTCGCGTCCTCCGCTGCCGACGACGCAGACCCTCACGCGGTGGCAAAAGTGACAGTCTGCTCTCGGCCGGGGCCAACGCCAACCAAGCGGACCGGGACTCCGATCTGCTCCGAGAGAAACGCGATGTACTTGCAAGCGGCTGAAGGCAGGTCGCCCGGCGCGGTGGCCGCGGTGAGGTCGGTCCGCCAACCCGGCAGCTCCTCGTAGACGGGCACCACCTTGTGGAAGGTCGACTGGTGGTATGGCAAGTGCGTGTAGCGGATGCCGTCCGCCTCGTAGGCGACGCACACCTTCACCGACTCGAACGTATCGAGGACGTCGAGCTTGGTCAGTGCGACCTCGGTGAGCGAGTTGAGACGGACGGCCTGCCGCAGCATCACGGCGTCGAACCAGCCGCACCGGCGCCTGCGCCCGGTGTTCGTGCCGAACTCGTGGCCACGCTCGACGAGCAGCTCGCCCACGTCATTCTCCTGTTCGGTCGGGAACGGGCCGGCG
The DNA here is from genome assembly GCA_963828455.1 of uncultured Acidimicrobiaceae bacterium. Lineage (GTDB taxonomy): Bacteria > Actinomycetota > Acidimicrobiia > Acidimicrobiales > RAAP-2 > Bog-473. The sequence goes on from CAWHFH010000022.1 coordinate 68,859, forward strand.
CCGACGCGGGTGACGTACGCCTTCGCGATGCCGATGACGCGCTCGATGTCCCGCGGCCCGAGGCCGGACCCGGTGCACGCACCGCCGGCCACCGGATTCGAGGAAGTGACGAACGGGTACGTGCCGTGATCGAGGTCGAGGAAGGTGGCCTGCGCGCCTTCGAGGAGCACCTGGCGCCCCTTGTCCATGGCGTCGTGCACCATCCCCACCGTGTCGCCCACCATTGGCTCGATCCGCGGGGCATACTCGCCGAGGTAACGGTCGGCGATCTCGCCGGCCGCGAGCGGTAGGCGGTTGTACACCTTGGCCAGGACGGCATTCTTCTCCTTCAGCGCCACGTCCAGCTTCTCGCGGAAGATCTTGGGGTCGAAGAGGTCCTGCACTCGAATGCCCACGCGCGTCGCCTTGTCGGCGTAGGCGGGGCCGATGCCACGCTTGGTCGTGCCCAACGCGTTCTTACCGAGGAAGCGCTCCGTGACCCGGTCGAGCTCCTGGTGGTACGGCATGATGAGATGGGCGTTGCCGCTGACGACGAGCCGGCTGGTGTTGACGCCCTTGGCCGCAAGCGCATCGAGCTCCTCGAGCAGCACGGCGGGGTCGACCACGACGCCGTTGCCAATGATCGGCATGATGTGGTCGTAGAGGATGCCGCTCGGGACGAGCTGGAGGGCGAAGGCCTCGCCATCGACGACGATGCGGTGGCCGGCGTTGTGGCCCCCCTGGTAGCGCACCACCATGTCCATCTCGCTCGCAACGAGATCGGTGAACTTGCCCTTCCCCTCGTCGCCCCACTGGGTCCCGACCACCACGGTTGCGGGCACGCGCTTCTCCGTTCGCTCAGACGCCGGATTACGCACCAGTGTACCGCCCCCCGAAATGGGGGTCGTCCGGACCGAGGGCCGCATAGACATCGGGAATGGAGACAGAAAGGTCTGCGACAAGGGTGTTTGTCCTTTCCAGACGCGGGTATCGCCCGCGTTAGGACACCTGGGGCTGACCAGCAGGTCTGAGGTACGTCCGGACGATGGCCGGACCATGTGCGAGAAGTCCTGATGCTGGCAGATCGATGGGAGAGGTAGTCGTGACGAACGAGTTGGAGCACACCAGGGTGGCCTTTGTGGTGGCCAACGAGGGCATCGAGCAGGCGGAGCTGTTACAGCCCTGGCATGCCGTCGTTGACGCCGGTGGCGATCCGCAGCTGGTCGCAACCAACGCCGGCATGGTCGAGACCATGTGCCACCTGGATCGGGCCGACCGCTTCCCGGTGGACCGGGTGACCGACAACACCCGGGCGGCGGACTTCGACGCCGTCATCTTGCCCGGCGGTGTGGCGAACTCGGACCGCTTGCGCACCGACGCCGCGGCGGTCGACTTTCTCATGGCCATGTTCGAGGCCGGCAAGCCGCTGGCGGCCATCTGCCACGGAGCCTGGCCCCTCGTGGAGGGAGACCTCGTGGCCGGCCGCACGGTGACCTCGTGGCCGAGCCTGCAGTCGGACCTGCGCAATGCCGGCGCCTATTGGGTCGACCGCGACGTCGTCGTATGTCGCCAGGGCATCAACACCATGGTGACGAGCCGGGGTCCGGGCGACCTCGTGCCCTTCTGCCGCAACCTCGTCGACGTCTTCGCGACGCAAGGTGCGCTCGTCTGACCGGTCGTCGATCACGACGAGCCGAATGAGACGAGCCAAATGAATTGTCGTCCTGGCGTTCTTGTACGCGGATAGGGTGCTGCCCCGAGGGCGGGCCTCTGAGATGGCCCGTACAAGGGGAGGTGGCGGTTGATGATGCGCTTCGGGTCCTGGAAGAGGGCAGCGTGCGCGCTGGCGGGAGCGGTTGCATTGGCCGGCCCGGTCGTGGGTCTCGCCGTGATGTCGCCGCCCACGGGCGCGCTTCCGCCACCCTTGACGTCGAGCACCTACAGCATCTCGTTCCCGACGACGACACTGGGCGACTTCACCGGCGGGATCCTGTTCACCCTTACGAACAACACCTCGAACCCCGACACGATCAACGGATCGACCGGCTACGTCATCACGGGCGCCGGCGCCAACGACTACTCCGGGGTACCCGGAACCGATTGCCACGTCGACGCCAGCGGGAACGTCACCATCGCAGGGGGTGGGACCTGCACGTTCGACAACTTCTTCAATCCGGGGGCGCTCGGCGCTCGCCCAGCGACCTTGCAGATCCTCGACTCGCTCAACTCGGGCGTCGTCATCACCTTCTCGGGCACCGGGGCCATCGGGTACTACCAGGTGTCCTCGTCGGGCCAGGTTGCCCACTTCGGTGACGCCGCGTTCTACGGCGATGCGTCGAACGTCCATCTCAACAGGCCCATCGAGGGGATCGCCCAGACCGGTGACGACGGTGGCTACTGGCTGGTGGCCGACGACGGTGGCATCTTCAACTACGGCGACGCGGGCTTCTTCGGCTCGGCCGGGGCGTTGCCCCTGAACAAGCCGATCGTGGGCATGGCCGCCACCGGGGACGGCCGTGGCTACTGGCTCGTCGCCTCGGACGGCGGCATCTTCGCCTACGGCGACGCGCAGTTCTACGGCTCGACGGGCGCGATCAAGCTGAACAAGCCGATCGTGGGCATGGCACCGACGCCCGACGGCGGCGGCTACTGGTTGGTGGCCTCCGACGGTGGCATCTTCGCCTATGGCGACGCGCAGTTTTACGGCTCGACCGGCGCCATCAGGCTGAACAAGCCGATCGTCGGCGTGGCACCGACGCCAGACGGCGGTGGCTACTGGCTCGTCGCCTCGGACGGCGGCATCTTCGCCTACGGCAACGCACAGTTCTACGGGTCGACGGGCGCCCTGCACCTCGTTCAGCCCATCGTCGGCATGACGGCGATGCCCGACGGCTCGGGCTACTGGTTCTCCGCGGCTGACGGTGGGCTCTTCAACTACGGCGGCGCCCCCTTCTACGGCGCCGCCAACAGCCAGGGCATCGGCAACGTCGTCGCCATGACGACTGACGGTGCGCCCACGCTGCAGGCCTTCCTCGATCAGCCGGCGATCCGCTCGCACGGCACGATGCAGCGCCCGTCGTGGGGTGCGCTCCCCCACGGCCCGCACTCCGCCGGTCCGTAGCCGGAGCGGCGGCCACACGCGGCACGCACAGCGTCAGTGGAGGGCGATCTCGTCGCCCTCCACATCGACGTGCACCGTCGAGCCCTCGAGGTAACGGCCCTCCAACAGGGCCGGCGCGAGAGGGTCCTCGATGTTGCGCTGCAGCACACGCCGCAGGGGCCGAGCCCCGTAGTCGGGGTCGTAGCCGGTCTTGGCCAGCCAGGCCTCGGCGTCGGGCGACACCTCCAGTGAGAGGCGCCGTTCGGCCAGGCGGTCCCGCAGTTTACGCAGCTGGATCTCCACGATCGTCGCCAGGTCCTCCTGGCTCAGCGCCTTGAAGCGCACGATCTCGTCGATCCGGTTGATGAACTCGGGCTTGAAGTAGTCCTGCGGCTCACCCTTGAGGTTCGACGTCATGATCAGTACCGTGTTCGTGAAGTCGACCGTGCGCCCCTGCCCGTCGGTCAGCCGCCCGTCCTCGAGCACCTGCAACAAGATGTTGAAGACGTCGGGGTGGGCCTTTTCCAGCTCGTCGAGCAGCACGACCGAGTACGGGCGGCGGCGCACAGCCTCGGTGAGCTGACCGGCCTCGTCGTAGCCGACGTAGCCCGGGGGCGCGCCCACCAGCCGTGACACGGCGTGCTTCTCCATGTACTCACTCATGTCGATGCGGACCATGGCGCGCTCGTCGTCGAAGAGGAAGTCGGCCAGCGCCCGGGCCAACTCCGTCTTGCCGACGCCGGTGGGACCGAGAAACAGGAAGGAGCCGATGGGGCGGTTGGGGTCGCTCAGGCCCGCCCGACTGCGCCGGATGGCGTTGGCCACGGCCGCCACGGCCTCGTCCTGGCCCACGACGCGCTCGTGGAGCGTGGTCTCGAGGCGCACCAGCTTCTGGACCTCGCCCTCCATGAGGCGCGATACGGGCACCCCCGTCCAGCGCGACACCACTTGGGCGATGTCCTCGGGGTCGACCTCCTCCTTCAGGAAGCGGTTACCCGCCTGGAGCTTGGCCAGGTCTTCGTTGGCCTCCTCGATCTGCCGCTCCAGCTCGGGTAGTTGGCCGTAACGGATCGCCGAGGCGCCGGCCAGATCGGCGTCGCGCTCCAAGCGGACCGCCTCTTCGTCGAGCTCGGTCTTCTGCTGCTGGAGCTGGCTCAGCGCGTCGAGGCAGTTCTTCTCTTGCTGCCAGTGCGCCGCCATCGAGTCACGCTGCTCGCTCAGCTCGGCGAGCTCGCCTGCGAGCCGTGTCAGCCGCTCGCGCGACGCGTCGTCGGTTTCTTTCTCGAGCGCCAGCTTCTCGATCTCGAGCTGGCGGATGCGCCGCGTGATCTGGTCCAGCTCCGTCGGCATGGAGTCGATCTCGATGCGCAGTTTCGAGGCGGCCTCGTCGATGAGGTCGATGGCCTTGTCCGGGAGGAAACGCCCGGTCACGTAGCGGTCCGACAGTACGGCGGCTGCCACGAGCGAAGCGTCCTGGATCCGCACCTTGTGGTGGGCCATGTAGCGCTCAGACAGGCCACGCAAGATCGCGATCGTGTCCTCCACCGACGGCTCGCCGACGAACACCGGCTGGAAGCGCCGCTCCAGCGCGGCGTCCTTCTCGATGGACGTGCGGTACTCGTCGAGCGTCGTTGCGCCGATCATGCGCAGCTCGCCTCGAGCCAGCATGGGCTTGATCATCTGGCCGGCGTCCATAGCCCCCTCGGCCGCGCCGGCGCCCACAATCGTGTGGAGCTCGTCGATGAACGTGATGATCTCGCCTTCGGCGTCGGTGATCTCCTTGAGCACGGCCTTGAGCCGCTCCTCGAATTCGCCCCGGTACTTGGCACCTGCGACCATGGAGCCGAGGTCGAGCGCGACGACGCGCTTTCCCTTCAGACCCTCGGGCACGTCGCCCTCGATGATCCGGTTCGCCAGCCCCTCGACGATGGCCGTTTTGCCCACGCCCGGCTCGCCGATCAGCACCGGGTTGTTCTTGGTGCGCCGCGACAACACCTGGATCACCCGACGGATCTCCTCGTCGCGCCCGATGACCGGGTCGAGCTTGCCCTCGCGGGCGGCCTCGGTCAGGTCGCGCCCGTACTTGGCGAGCGCCTGGTAGGTCATCTCGGGGTCCGGGGTCGTGACGCGGTGATTCCCGCGCACCGTGCGCAGCGCGCTCGAGCAGCGCGTCCTTGCTTGCTCCGATGAGATCGGCCAGCGCCAGCACAAGGTGCTCGACCGACACGTAATCGTCGCCGAGGTCTCGGCGGTTCTGGTCCGCTGCCTCGAGCGCGGCCCGCGCGTCGCGCGACAGCCCCGGCTCGGCGCCGCCGCTCGCTTGGGGCAGCCGCATCAGCTGGTCGTGCATCTTGCCCGCCAGCGCATCGGGGTCGATACCGACCTGGGAAAGCAGGGGGCGCGTCATGGTCTCCTGCTGCTGCAGCAGCGCGTCGAGCAGGTGCGCCTGCGTCAGCTCCGGATGATTCGACGACGCGGCGTGACCGGTAGCCGCGCTAAAGGCGGCCTTCATGTTGTTCGTCCAGCGTTCTGGGTCTATCGGCATCGTCTTCTCGTCCTCTTCGTCTTCGTCCTGTCGACCTTCGTCACGCCTTGCTCCTTCGCACCGTCCGGTAGGGCACCGGTGCTTGGCGAACCGGAACCAGGTCGCGCCGGTACTGGCGGTGCGTCGCGGCCACCGCGTCGAGCGCGGCGGCCCGTACCTGGACCAGCTCCTCGCGCAGGCGGGCCAGCTCGGCCTCGAGCTGAAGCACCCGCCGCACCCCCTCGAGGTTGAGGCCGGTCGCGGTCAGCTCCTGGATGTGGCGCAGCCGGTCCAGGTCGCGCTCAGAGAAGCGCCGGCTGCCACCGCTCGTCCGTGACGGGTCCAACAGTCCCTTGCGCTCGTAGATGCGCAGCGTCTGCGGGTGCATCCCCGTGAGCTCGGCCGCGACCGAGATCACGTAGACGGCCTGGTTGGCGTCGCGCACCATACGCTCGGGGTCGCGCTCCATCCTGTCGCGCTCAGCCATGACTCATGCCTATCGCGATCACGACGACTCCACCGCGATCCGCGGCGCCGCTTCGGTCACAGAGGCGAGCGACTCGACGGCCGCACGCTGCTCGTCCGTCAGTTCGGTCGGCACCAAAACTTCCACCTTTACCAGCAGGTCGCCCGGCTTCCCGCCGTTGCGCCCCGAACCCGCCGGCACGCCGCGGCCGCGCACGCGCAGCACACGGCCCGACTGTGTTCCCGCCGGCACCTTCAGCGTGACCTTGCCGTCCAATGTCGGCACCGTGATGGTCGTTCCCAGCGTCGCCTCCGGGAACGTGACGGGCACGTTGATGGTCAGGTTGCGTCCGGAGCGGCCGAACACCGGGTGCTTGCCCACGTGCACGATGACGTAGAGGTCGCCAGGCGGCGCCATGCCCTGCCCCGGCGCGCCGCGGGCCCTTCACCCGGATGCGCTGGCCGCCCTCGACGCCGGCCGGGATCCGGACCTTGACCGAACGAACCTTCTGTTCCGTGCCGGTGCCGTGGCAGACCGGGCACGGGGTATCGAACAATGTCCCCCGCCCCATGCAGTCGGGGCAGACCGTGCTCAGCGAGAAAAGACCCTGGTTGTCGTTGAGGCTTCCGGTACCCCCGCAACGCGGGCACGTGTGCGTCGACGTCCCGGGCGCGGCGCCGCTGCCGCGGCAGTTCGAGCAGCGCACCTCCTGGGGCACGTTGACCGACGTGGTGACACCGTGCACCGCGTCCTGGAAGGACAGGTGCAGCTGCGCCTCCATGTCGGCGCCTCGCTGCGGCCCGCGCTGCGTACGCGTCCCTCCGGTACGGAAAAGGCCCCCGAAGAGGTCGCCGAGGTCGCCCATGTCATCCATGCGGAAGGTGCCACCGCTGCCGGGCGTGCCGAAGCCGCCCAGGGGACCATGCGTGCGGACCTCGTCGTACTCCTTGCGCTTCTCAGCGTCGCCGAGCACGTCGTACGCCGCGCTGATCTCCTTGAAGCGCTCTTCCGAGCCCGGGTTGGCGTCGGGGTGGTGCTCCTTCGCCAGCTTCCTGTAGGCGCGCGTGATCTCCTTGTCGGACGCCGTTGGAACGACGCCGAGCACCTTGTAGTAGTCCTTCTCGAACCATTCGCGTTGTGCCGTCATGGCTCAGTTCACCCCCGCACACGGACCATGGCCGGGCGCAGCGGCTGCCCCTTCCAGCGGTAGCCGGAACGGAGCACCTCGTCCACCATCGTCTCCGCGTCGCCCTCCTCGCCCTCGCCGTGCGCGACGGCGTCGTGCACCGAGGGGTCGAAAGGGATGTTGCGTTGGTCGACGCGCTCGAGACCCTCCTTGGTGAGGATGTCCATGAGCATCGCCCGAGAGGCGCGCAGCGCCTTGCCGTCCTCGGTCAGGTCGAGCGACTCGTTGAAGTGGGCCTCTGCCAGATCCAGCGCGTCGAGCACGGGCAGCAGCTTGACCACGAGGTCAGCCGCCGCGCGCGCCGTCATCTCGCCCTGCTGACGGGTGATGCGCTTGCGGTAGTTCTCGAAGTCGGCCTGGGTGCGCTGGAGCGCGAGCAGGTACTCGTCGCGCTCGCGAGCCACCGATTCGAGATGGCTCGCCTCCTCGGCCAGGGCGCTGCCGTGCGGAGCCGCCCCAGCACCGGCGCCGCTGACGCCGTTGCCGTTCTTGCCCGCGCCGGGAGACCCACCCGGAGCCGCGGCCTCTCCCGAAGCCGCCGCCCCGCCGGTCTCATTCTCCTTGACGGCCTCCTCCTCGGGAAGGTGCTCGTCTCCGAGGCTCATTGCTCATCGACGATCTCGGCGTCGACGACATCCTCGTCCGACGAGGAGTCCGCGGGACCGCCCGCACCGTCGCCGCTCGCGCCACCTGTGCCGGCCGACCCGGTCGAAGCGGAAGCCGACGCCTGTTCGTACAGCCGCTGGCTGAAGCTCTGCGACACGCCGACCAGCTTCTCGGTCGCGTCCTTGATCTCCTCGACCGACGTCCCGGCAAGCGCATCCTTCACGCCCTTCAGCGCGGCCTCCACGTCATCCTTCTCGGAGCCCTCGAACTTCTCGCCCTGCTCCTTTAGAAGCTTCTCGGTCTGGTACACGAGCGTGTCAGCCTGGTTGCGCACCTCGGCCTCCTCACGGCGCTGACGGTCGTCCTCGGCGTGGGCCTCGGCGTCGCGCACCATGCGCTCGATGTCGTCTTTGGCCAGAGAGGACTGGCCGGTGATCGTCATCGACTGCTCCTTGCCCGTTGCCTTGTCCTGCGCGGCCACGTGCACGATGCCGTTGGCGTCGATGTCGAAGGTGACCTCGATCTGCGGGATGCCACGCGGCGCCGGCGGCAGGTCGACCAGCTGGAACTTGCCGAGCGTCTTGTTGTACATCGCCATCTCGCGCTCGCCCTGGAGCACGTGGATCTCCACCGACGGCTGGTTGTCCTCGGCCGTGGTGAAGACCTCGGAGCGCTTCGTCGGGATGGTGGTGTTGCGCTCGATGAGCTTGTGCATGACCTGGCCCTTGGTCTCGATACCCAAGGACAGCGGCGTCACGTCCAAGAGGAGGACGTCCTTCACCTCGCCCTTCAGGACGCCCGCCTGCACCGCGGCGCCGACGGCGACAACCTCGTCGGGGTTCACGCCCTTGTGCGGCTCCTTGCCGGTCAAGCTCTGCACGAGATCCTGGATCGCCGGCATGCGCGTCGAGCCGCCGACAAGCACCACGTGATCGATGTCCGACGTCTTCAGGCCGGAGTCCCTGATGGCGGCCTCGAACGGCCCCTTGCACCTGTCGACCAGATCCGAGGTCAGTTCGTTGAACTTCGCCCGCGTCAGCTTGAAGTCGAGGTGCTTCGGCCCCTCACTCGTAGCGGTGATGAACGGGAGGTTGATTTGCGTGTCCTGCACCGAGGAGAGCTCGATCTTGGCCTTTTCGGCCGCCTCCTTCAGGCGCTGCATGGCCATCTTGTCGGCCGCCAGGTCGACGCCCTCGGTGTTCTTGAACTCGGTCACCAGCCACTCGATGATCTTGTCGTCCCAGTCGTCGCCGCCGAGCTGCGTGTTGCCCGAGGTGGACTTCACCTCGAAGACGCCCTCGCCGATCTCGAGCACCGAGACGTCGAACGTCCCGCCGCCGAGGTCGAAGACGAGCACCGTCTGGTCCGCGCCCTCCTTGTCGAGCCCGTAGGCCAGGGCTGCCGCCGTCGGCTCGTTGATGATGCGGAGCACCTCGAGTCCCGCGATCGCGCCGGCCTCCTTGGTCGCCGTGCGCTGCGCGTCGTCGAAGTACGCGGGCACGGTGATGACCGCCTGGGTCACGGTGTCGCCGAGATACGACTCGGCGTCCCTCTTCAGTTTCCCGAGGATCCGGGCCGAGATCTCCTGCGCGGTGTACGCCTTGCCGTCGATGTCGACAGTCCACTTGGTGCCCATGTGGCGCTTCACCGAGCGGATGGTGCGATCGGGGTTGGTGATCGCCTGCCGCTTGGCCACCTCACCCACCAGCACCTCGCCGGTCTTAGAGAAGCCCACCACCGACGGCGTGGTCCGCCCTCCCTCGGCGTTCGGGATCACGACGGGCTCGCCCGCCTCCAACACACTGACCACCGAGTTGGTGGTTCCCAGGTCGATGCCTACGGCCTTGGCCATGTTTGCTTTGTCCTTACTCTCTGCCGACGGCCCCGCCGTCGGTCGATCTCGTCGCGGCCAGCCTCCCCGGCCGCCGGGTCTTTCTCGTTTACCAGTCCTTCTCCGATTGGTCTGCACCATTGTAGCAAAGTTGAGTCGACTTATGTCAAGATTTTTGATGCCAACCACCACCCCATTCAGCAGGGGTGGCGCGACGGCGCGCTAGGAGAGAGCCACTCCAGGTGGGAGGGCAGGCGGGGCCGACAGGGGTGCGGGGCTCGTCCCGCAGTTCGGCGGGTTGACGAGGCCGGCCACCATCACTCCCGACCTCCGAGGCTGGCGGCGTAGCTGGCGAGTCCGCACCCCTCAGAACACTCGGCAATGCGCATCCTCACATCAGGGCGCCGTGCGACCAGGGCCGAACCTCCTTTTGCGGGATCGCGGCCTCCAAAAGTGACTGCCCGGTGAGCCAGCCGTACCCGGCGCGTCTCAGACGAAGGGTCACGAGCCGTCAGCCCGACCAGGTGGATTACAGGCGTTCGGCCGGCTCCCCCTACGATCGGATTGTGCTCGACCTGGTCCTGTTACGCCACGGCCAGTCCACCTGGAACGCGAAGAACCTGTTCACCGGGTGGGTCGACGTAGACCTGAGCGCTGTAGGCGAGGCCGAGGCCCGGGGCGGTGGCGACCTGCTCGCCGAGACCGAGGGCCTCGACCTTCGGATCCTTCATACGTCGGTCCTCACTCGGGCCATCCGCACGGCTGAGCTCGCCCTGGCAGCTGCCGGACGCAGCTGGCTGCCCGTTCGCCGTGACTGGCGGCTCAACGAGCGGCACTACGGCGACCTCCAGGGCAAGAACAAGGCCGAGATCAAGCAGCAGTTCGGCGAGGACCAGTTCATGCTCTGGCGCCGCAGCTACGACACCCCGCCCCCCCTCTCTCAGCCGAGAACCCTTACGACGTCAGTGCAGATCCCCGCTACCGGGACCTCGACCCGGCGGCCGTCCCCCGCACGGAATGCCTCAAGGACGTCGTGACCCGCACCGTCCCGTACTGGAAATCGGCCATCGTTCCCGATCTGCGAAAGGCCGCCGTACACGGGGGCGCCGTCCTCGTTTCCGCCCACGGCAACTCCATCCGTGCGCTGCGCAAGCACCTTCAACAGATCGCCGACGAAGACATCACCGAAGTCGAGATCCCGACAGGCATTCCTTACCGCATGCGCCTCGACGACGACCTGAAGGTGCGCGCCGCCGAGTATCTCGGCGACCCCGCGGTGGCGGCCGCAGCCGCAGCTGCCGTCGCTAGCCAGGGCGACACGCGCGCCTGATCCGAACTTGCCCCAAGACGGCGGAAGGCCGGGGCGCCTCGCCGCGCCCCGGCCAATCCGATCGCAAGCAGAACCGGCGTCGTTACAACGCGTCGGCCCCGCGTTCTCCGGTGCGCACGCGCACCACCGTGTCAACCGGGACGACCCACACCTTTCCGTCACCGATCTTGCCGGTGGCGGCGGTGCCGACGATGGCATCGACCACATCGTCGACCTGACTGTCGTCCACGAGCACCTCGAGGCGGATCTTCGGGACGAAGTCCACTTCGTACTCCGCTCCCCGGTACACCTCTGTGTGCCCACGCTGTCGCCCGAAGCCCTGGGCTTCGGTGAGCGTCATGCCCTGCACACCCTTGCCCTTGAGGACCTCCTTGACATCGTCGAGCTTGAACGGCTTGAGCACTGCCACGATCAGCTTCATTGTCGATCTCCTTTCGTCCTGAGTGTCCGGGCCTAGGAACCGCCGCCGGGGGGCGACGCCGGTTCAGGATCTGGTGATCGTCCTTCGCCGATGCCGGCCAGAGCGAACGCACCGTCGCTGCGGGTGGCAAGTGTCTCCTCGGGGAAGGCTTCCTCACCGTGGATGGCGAGGTCACCGACCTCGAGGGTGTCGTCCTTGTAGCGGGCGCCCCGAAGCACCAGCTTGATCAGCCACATGATGAGGAAGGTAATCAGCGCCGACCAGATGATGACGAAGATCGCAGCCCGGAACTGCTCCCACAACTGGTGGGCGGACCCCGTGTACATCAGTCCGTTGACGCCGAACGGCACACAGCTCTTGGTAGTCGACAGGTACGTCCCCGCCGTCGTGGCCACGACCTGCCCGTTCGCGGTGAGATGACCGCACCCGTACTCGATCATGTTTGGGTCTCCGAAGATGCCGAGCAGCATGCCGCCCACGAATCCCGCGATGCCGTGGGTGTAGACGACGCCGAGAGCATCGTCGACCTTCGAGAACGGGCGCACCTTCGAGAGGTAGTTCCAGGCGACCCAGACGACGGCACAGCAAATCGCACCGACGGCGATGGCGCCCCAGCCGTTGACCCAACCCGCACACGGCGTGATACCGACGAGGCCGCAGATCATGCCGTTGACGCCGCCAAGGAACGTCGGTTTGCGTTCCTTGGTGAGCCAGGCGTCCATCAACATCCATACCAGGACGCCGGTCGCGGTGGCGAGGTTCGTATTGATGACGGCGGATGCCGCGCTGGCGCCCGCGTAGTACGGATCGCCCCCGTTGAAGCCGTTCCAACCCAGCCACAGGATGCCGGCACCGACCGCCGCCATCACCAGGTTGTTGGGCAAGGCATGCTGCCGATCTCGAAGCAGTCTCGGTCCTAGGACCCACGCGGCGACGAATCCCGACACGCCAGCCGACATATGGATGACGAAACCACCTGAGAAGTCCAGAGCTCCTTCCTGGGCGAAGTAGCCACCGCCCCAGAGGAGGAATGCGTCGATCGAGTAGACGAACGTCGACCAGAGCGGCACGAGGATGCACCAGGCCGTGAACTTGATCCGGCCTAAGACGCTGCCAAGGAACAGAAGTGGCGTGATGGCAGCGAAAACGAACTGGAAGTAGGCGAGGCTCGCCGTCGGGAAGTGGAACGGGATGATCGTGTTTGCGGCAGAGACCGCTTGTCCTTGTTCGCTGTAACTGTTGAGTATCTGCCCGGGTTTGCCGACGAAGTTCTCCCAGAAGTGCTGCCAGGTTCCGGTCGTTCCCGTGGCCTGCTGCCACACGCCGTTATGGACGCCACCACCGATCGATGTTGCCCCGAAGCCCATCTTGTAGCCCCAAAGGACCCACACGATCAGCACCAGAGAGAATCCGGCGAACATCATCGACAACACGTTGACGGCCCACTTCTTGGGGACGATCGACGCGTAGAGGACGGCCAGGCCCGGGATGCTCATCAGGCCGACGAGGGTCGCGGCGGTGATCTGCCACGTGTTGTCGGCCGGATTCAACCAGCTCGGATACGGAACGGGAACCGTGGCTCCCAATAGATGGATCACGTGATGTTCTCCTCCTGTCATTGCCGGCCGGGTGTTCCGCCCTGTGTGCTTTACGCACAGAACACCCGGTTCGACAAGCCACTTCAGACGGTCTGCTCTCCGCCGCTGAAAGAATGCAGTCAAGGAGTTTCCGCATCGTCACTGCTGTGTTTCCAGCGCGTTAATCCACATTCCCTGTGGACAACGAGCGCTTGATCAGGCCCTACTGCCAAGAGTGACGCCGCGCGTTGACACTACGATCTGGCGATCCCGACGACCTCTGAAGAGCACGAAGTGAGTGCCGGCGACACGGCGTCACACAAGACACATGCACCCATCTCCACGCTGCGCGGCGCCAGTGTCTCGGTCGACGCCCGTCACGCGGGGCAGGTGGTCGTCGGATTGATCCTGGCCACGCTCGCCACGCTCGGCATCGTGTTCATCATGGTGGGCATCAACAAGAACGAGCAGATCAACGCGCTCAAAAACCACGGCGTCCCGGTCACCTATGTCGTCACCAAGTGCCTTGGGCTACTCGGAGGCAGCGGCAGCAACGGGGCGGGCTATTCCTGTCAGGGCAGTTACACGATCGACGGCCGTCGCGTTTTCGAAAACCTGCCCGGGTCCTCGCAGTACGCACCCGGCGACCGCGTAAGGGCGATCTCCGTTCAATCGGACCCGACCTTGTTGTCCACCCCGGCCATCGTGAACTCGGAACGCGCCTCGGCGAGCGTGTTCATCCTTCCGGCGGTACTCCTCGGCGTGGGCGCGCTCCTCGGACTCACCGTGCTTGTGCGGCGCAGCCCGCGCCCCGTTGTTACCCGGAGTCCCTGACCGTCAGGTCGGCGGCGTGTAGCGGCGGTTCGCTCTCGCCCGGGGACTCGATCTGCTGTTGGACCGAGCGGTGGAGCGGGCCGTGCCTTCCTCTTCGGCCTCGGCTCTCTTGAAGGCCTGCTGCAGCCGGAAGGCACGGACCAGATACCACGCGCCCGCGAGGACGAATGGCACGGCAAACCCCAACCAACCCAACTGGAAGAGGCCGACACCGTAGAGCGCGAGCGAGATCGCCATCGCCATGCGCTTGCGCCACCAGGCTGACACCAAGATAACCACTGCGAGGGCGAGGAACACCAACAGCACCCAGTGATATGTGGAAGCCGGAACGAAGTTCTTCGCCGCCGTGGTCGGCTGCGAGTTTCGGTTGATCATCGACCCGATGACGATGAACGAGATCAGCGCGGAAATCGGGCCGGCGATCAGGCCGACGGCGCGTTCGCGGTCGTCGGCGTAGCGGATGGCGTACTGGAGCTCCTCTGCCGAACGCTCGTCGGACGCCGCCGGGCGCGCGACGGAGTCGTCGTCTGGCTTGACCATGGCGTACTTCAGGCGCTCCCATCGCGTCATGGGTGCGCCGTCATCGCCGCTGCTTCCGGTGTCCCGGTTGGCGGGCATCGACGAAGGCTACCGCCGCCCTGAGAACGGCCTGCTTCCGGCAGATTACGGCGGTGTGAATTCGCCCGGGGACGGGTCAGGGTTGCGTCGCTAGGGTGCTCGTGAGGGCAGGAAGGCCCGGCTGATCGACGGGAGCATGCCGATGAAGCTCGTAGTGGCAGTGGTCAAGCCGTTCAAGCTGGACGATGTCAAGAACGTCCTGAAGAACATGGGTATCGAGGGCATGACCCTCACCGAGGCCCAGGGCTTCGGGCGCCAACGCGGTCACACCGAGAACTACCGCGGCGCCGAGTACCAAGTCGACTTCGTGCCCAAGTTACGGCTCGAGGTCCTCGTCGAGGACGAGCAGGCCGAGGCGGTGGTCGACGGCATCGTGGCGGCGGCTACCACGGGCAAGATCGGCGACGGCAAGGTGTGGGTCGTCCCGGCCGAGACCGTCGTGCGCGTGCGCACGGGCGAGCGCGGCGCCGACGCCGTGTGAGCCCGGCGGGAGGGAGGGGCCCTGCCGCAAGAGACGAGTGGGACGTCGGCGCAGTCGACGCCCCGAAGGGGCAACCAACTCGATGAGACGGCGTTGCGGCAAGGCGGAAAACCAGGTAAATGGGCACGTAAAGGCACGTACGGCTACTGTCTGCGGCCATGGCAAAGGAACTTGACCTCTCGAAGATCTGGCTGTTCTCGACGTCGTCGGCCAGGGACCTGCGCACCATCCGGCGCGCGCTCGAAGAAGTGACGGTGCCCCCGGGGCGCATGCTCTGCGAGCAAGGCACGATCGGGCGTGAGTTCTTCCTCATTGTCAAGGGTCAGGCGTCCGTGAAGCGGAACAACCGCAAGGTTGCGACCCTCGGGCCGGGCCAGTACTTCGGCGAGATGGCGCTGCTCGACCGGCGCCCGCGTTCGGCGACCGTCGTCTCCGAGACCGACATGACGCTGCTCGTGCTCGGGCAGCGCCAGTTCAACGGCGTGCTCGACGCCGTGCCGGCGCTGGCCCGCAAGATGCTGGCGGCGATGGCGACCCGGTTGCGCGACGCCGACGAAAAGGCGATGGCCAGCATCTAGAGCGGTCGGCCCTCCGGGGTCGACGCGAGATCGGCGTCTTCGGCCGGGCTTCGGCAGGCACGGGCTCCAGGAGGCACAGGTCCGACCGGCATCAAGGCTTCGTAAACCATCCGCGCCCTGATCAGAGCGCGCTGCGAGACTTCCGAATGTCCATTTCCTCGTCTGGACAGGAGGTTTACAGATGCTTGACATCAAGAAACTCCTCGCGGAGTTCGTCGGCACGGCGGTGCTGGTGGTCATCGCGGTCGGGGTGGCAACGGAGTCGTTCGGCTTCAAGCTCCACGGCCTGAGCTACTCCGCCGGCGTCGTCGCCACGGCGCTCGCATTCGGCCTGGTGCTGGTGGCGCTCGTCTACGCCATCGGGCCGATCTCGGGCTGCCACATCAACCCCGCCGTGACGATGGGGTTCATGTCGACGGGCCGCATGAAGGCGGTCGAAGGGATCTCGTACATGGTCGCCCAGGTCGCCGGCGCCATTGCCGGGGCCTATCTCCTGTACTGGATGTTCACGACGTCGGCCTTCTACCAGAAGAGCGTGCAGGGCCTGGGCACCGACGGGTACGGCAAGGCCTCGGACCTGCACGTCAGCCAGGGGGGTGCGTTCCTGATCGAGGTCGTCCTGACCACCGTGTTCGTGCTGGTCGTCCTCTTCGCGACACACAAGGCCGCCATCCAGGGCGCAGCAGGCGTGGCCATCGGCTTCGCGCTGGTGATGGTGCACCTCATCGGCATCCCGCTGACGGGGACCTCGGTGAACCCTGCCCGGTCGTTGGGCCCGGCCCTCGTCGTGGGCGGCACCGCGCTGAGCCAGGTCTGGCTCTTCATCGTCGCCCCGCTGGTCGGCGGCATCGTGGCGGCCATCATCCACCTGGTGATCGCCGACCGCTCCAAGGACGAGCGGGTCGAAGCGATCGTATAGGCCGGCTCCGACCTTCGGGTTCAGTTCCCCGCCGCCGTTGCGGCGGAGGCCGCTACCGTCGCATCCATGGATCTGACCGAGGCACTCACATTCGCCCGCGACCGGAGGCAGGGGACGCTCGTCACAATCGGGGCCAAGGGCCGCCCGCAGATCTCCAACATCTTGTTCGTGCCGGGACCGGGCGACACGGTGCGGATCTCCATGACGGACGACAGGGTCAAGACGCGCAACCTGCGGCGCGACCCGCGGGCGTCGCTCTACGTGCAGGGTGAGAACTTCTGGACGTGGGTCGTGATCGAAGCGTCGGCGGAGCTCTCAGCGGTTGCGGCCGACCCGCACGACGCCACCGTCGACGCGCTCGTCGAGTACTACCGCCTCGGGTCGGGCGAACATTCCGACTGGGAGGAGTACAGGGCCGCGATGGTCTCGGACAAGCGGCTGGTGCTCACGCTGCATCCCGAGCGGGCGTACGGGCTGGGGGTGTAGGTCGAGTCAGCCGGCCGGCTGAGGCTCGGGCTCCGGCTCGGGCGCCGCCGCGCTGGTACCGTTGCCCCCACCGGGCTGACCGAGTGATTCCTCCACGAGCTGCGAGAGGTCGAGGACCCGCACCTCGTCCTCCTTGCTGAAGGCACGCACCGCGTCGTCGAGCATGATCATGCAGTAGGGGCACGCCGTCGAGACGACGTCGGCCCCGGTGCCCAAGGCCTCCTCGGTGCGCTCCATGTTCACGCGCTTGCCGATGTTCTCCTCGAGCCACATGCGCGCGCCGCCGGCACCGCAACAGAAGCCGCGCTCCTTGCAACGGCGCATCTCCACCTGCTTAGCGCCCTTGATGGCATCGAGGACGTGACGTGGCTCTTCGAAGACCCGGTTGTGGCGCCCGAGGTAGCAGGGGTCGTGGTAGGTGACTGTGCCGTTGTAGCCGGCGCCGGGGACGAGCTTGCCCGCCTTCACCAAGTGCTCGAGCAGCTGGGAGTGGTGGATGACCTCGTAATTGCCGCCGAGCGCCGGGTATTCGTTCTTGATCGTGTTGAAGCAGTGGGGGCAGGTGGCGATGATCTTCTTGGCGCCAGCCTCGTCGAGGGTGGCGATGTTCATCTTGGTCTGTTCCTGGTAGAGGTACTCATTGCCCAGGCGGCGAACCGGGTCGCCGGTGCAAGACTCCTTGGGGCCGAGGATGCCGAAGGTGACCCCGGCGCGGTGCAACATGCGCGCCGTGGCCTGCACGCCCTTGCGGGCCCGCTCGTCGAGCGCCCCCGCGCAACCGACCCAGTAGAGGTACTCGATGTCGTCGGGAATCGTGCCCGTGATGACCGGGATCTCGAAGTCGAGGCTCCGGGTCCACTCCGTGCGCTTCGCCTGCCCGAGGCCCCAGGGGTCGCCCTGGTTCTCGACGTTGCGCAGCATTAGGCCGGCCTCCGAGGGAAACTCCGACTCCATGAGCACCTGGTAGCGACGCATGTCGATGATGGCGTCGATGTGCTCGATGTCGACCGGGCACTCGTTCACGCAGGCACCGCAGGTCGTACACGACCAGAGGACGTCTGGGTCGATGACGTTCGGCACGAGCGCGGTCTGCTCGCCCTCTTTGCTGAGGAGGGGGCCGGCCATCGCGAACATGTTGTCGCGCAGATCCATGACAAGGAGCTTGGGGGAAAGCGGCTTCTCGGTGTTCCAGGCCGGGCACTGGGACTGGCAGCGTCCGCACTCGGTACAGGTGGCGAAGTCGAGCATCTGCTTCCAGGTGAAGTGACCGATCTCGCCCACGCCGAACACGGTGTCCTCGTCGACGTTCTCCATGTCCATGTCGGGCGTGCTGCCGAGAGCGCCCAGGGCGCGGGGACGGCGGGAGAAGGCGACGTTGATGGGCGCAATGAAGATGTGCAGGTGCTTCGAGTAGGCGATGAAGACGATGAAGCCCGAGATGATGGCGATGTTGAGGATCAGGAAGACGGTTGCCAGCACGGCGTTGACGCCCGAACCGAGCGGGTGGAGCCACGACGCCACGGCGTGGGAGGCGAAGGCCCAGTTGTCGTACGGGAACTGGGTCGGGTTCGCGTTCACCTGGGCGCCGCGGTAGAGGAGCAGCGTGATCATGACGCCGGCGATCATGAGGAGCACGAGCCACGCTGCGCCCGTGTGGGAGCCGTAGAAGCGTGACCTGCGCTCGAGCCGGCTCGGCGCCTGGACCAGCCGGATGATGGAGAACACGATGAGGGCGAGGAGGACCGCGCAGGTAAAGAAGTCCTCGACGAATCCGAGCCAGCCCATGGTGCCGATGCCCGGTATGTGGAAGTACTTGTCGAAGAGGTCGCCGTAGGCCTCGATGATGGTCAGCAACAGGATGGTGAAGCCCCACATGGTGAAGAAGTGGGCAAGCCCCGGGACCGTCCACTGCAGCAGCTTGCGCTGACCGGCGACCTCGACGACCTCGGCCTCCGCCTTGCGGGTGATCGGGCCGCGCGTCCGGGAGGGGTCGGGCACGCCGGCCCCGATGAGCCGTGACAGCCAGTGGAACCGCCGGGCGGCGATGGCGAAACCCACCACCGTCAGGCCAAGGCCCAGAATGATCCTGATCGGCACCAAAACTCCTCGCCTAAGGGGGACATCGGTGGCGGATGTGCGAGCGCCACCTGGGAATTCACAAGCGGGCCAGAGGATAGTGTGGCGTGCGCTCGCGGGCGTAGTTCAGAGGCAGAACATCAGCTTCCCAAGCTGAGAACGCGGGTTCGATTCCCGTCGCCCGCTCTCGTCAAACATCGCAGGTCAAACTCGCATTCGGCGACGCCTCACTCGAGACTTTGATTGCAGCGAACCCTCGTCGTGCCCTCTACGTGCCCCAGCGTGCCCTCAAGAGGTGCGCGTACTCAGCTACCCAGGCTGAGGACGCAGACGCATTTGAGTTCTACGAGGCGTATTTGGCCGATGACCAACCGCCAGCTTTTCCTGGGACGTTCGGGGAACGGCGATTCGCACCAGTCATCCTGTCGTAGTCGTCCACTCGGAGCGCCGACCCTCATGAAGCGCGGCGTAGATCTGGTCGCGCAGTTCGTTCGCCTCCGAGTCCGTGAGCGTCCGCTCCAGGTGTCGTAGCACTACCCGCACGAGCACGTTCTTTTGCCCATCCGTCATGCCCATGCGATCGATGGCCGATTCAGGCAGTTGCTCGAACGGGGTCTCTGATCGAATGGACACTTCTTCTACTGCGTCGGCGCGGTCCCCAAGGGCGTCCCTGATCCGATCCCCAAGTTCCTCGGCATTTTCGTCTCCGCCCACGGCGACAGACAGGTCACGCGTCACAGCCGGCATCGACGACACGGGCCGAAATGGCGAGAGATCGAGCATCTGATCGGCAATTCGCGGATCAACGGAGCGCAGAAGGCGAATGTCGCCGATGCCCTTTCGCAGCATCAGGAACCGATCGAGCCCAAGGCCCAGGGCAAGTCCATGCCAGCCCGCAAGTCCGGCCCGAGCCAGAACCTCTGGATGAGCAAGACCACACTCCCAGACCTCGATCCACTCGCCTCGTGAGGCAACGTCCACCTGTCGTCCGTCGAGGGTGTATGGATGCACCCGCGGTTCGCATCGGTACGACAAGTCCGGGACCAAGGCGTCAATGAGCAGCTCAATCATCTCGTCCATGTCGCCATTTCCGAGGGGCCTTCGGGAAATCCGCCAAAGATCGAGTTGGTGAGGGGTCCCGGTGTGCAGCCGGTCAATGGCGTCACGGCGGAACACAATGCCCGGACAGACTAAGAGCACATCGTCGATCGGAGCAGCAGCCAAGGATCGCAGCGCTGGCGGGATCATGGCACTGGCGTGACTTCTGAGCATCCGATGCTCATCTACATAGCGGGCATAGCGAACGTCCCGACTGGCAGCCTCGGCACTGAATCCGAGGTTGTCGTAGTTGTCGGCGACCGTCACGATGCGCGGACCAGATGCATATCGTGGCGTGCAGCCCCAGGCACGACTCAGTGCACCAGTGGCGCTGTCCACAAGCAACTGGGCGGCGTGTGGCCCGCCACCGGGGTCAGTGAGGTCTCGCAACTCGAGGTCACGGTCGAGTTGGTCAGGGCTTAGATACGTAGGCACGGCTGACTTCCTTTCGACTCGGACAGATGGGTTTGGGGGAGAACCCCCGGCCCCTTGTCCGAGCGAGGAGTCAGCCGATCAGATGCCGAAGACCCCGCACGGCCCGAAGGGGCCGGGGGCCAAGAAATCGACGACGAGAGACAACAGCCACGACACAACTCTAGCCACGAACCGTCCACAGAGTTCTATCGACCCGCAGCCGGCGATTGGGACACACGACGCCGGTACGGTGGACGGATGCTCCGAGTAGCCGTCCGCCGGGTCGTTCCCGAACATCTGACCGAGCTCAGGGATTGGCTCCAAACAGCCAATGGGCCACGTCGGTCGGAAGCCCTCGCCACCTTGGAGGGCGAAGGTATCCGGCATGAGCTCGCGTACCTTCTGCATGATCAGCAAGGTCCGGTTCTGCTCTATGTAATGGAAGTGGAGGATGTCGAAAAGGCGAAGGAGGCCGCATCGAGATCCACTCATTCAATCGATACTGAACACCGACGCGTGATGTCTCTTGCTCTTGCAGAGGACGTCGATGCCGAGCTGTTGCTTGATCTCCGAGCGGAGGAATAGCCCCGCCTCCGCTCCTCTGAGTACTCAGGATGAATCAGACAGCCGGAGTAAACCTGCTGCAGTAGGCCGGAACCCACAAGAATCGAAGTAAAAGGTTGCGAGTCCATTGGTGTCCTCGAAATCCACTTCCATCCACTCGCAACCAGCATCGGCAGCCTGCTCGGCCGCCAGCCGCACCAGCTCGGTCCCAACGCCTCGCCTTTGATGGTCGCTCCTGACCTTGGGGTCGAGCAGGAAGGCGTGGTCGCCGCCGTCCCACGCGACATTGGCGAATCCGATGAGTGTCCCATCAGCGCCGCGGGCAGTCACCCAACCGAGGCTGTGTGGACGGATGCGGTCCCACCAGCCGGGAACCGGTCGGCCTCCGTGTGCGGCGGTGAGGTCGGCTACCTCTTGGTCAGTCAGATCGCCTCGCCATTTGAATCGAATGCCCTCAGCTACCACACGACAGATTCTCGCAGCTACGAGGAGGTCCGCTACCAGGTCAACGATCTGAGGCAGATCGGTCGGGAACGAATCAGGTGCTCTTCGCCAGCACGATCAGTTCGCGTTCACCGGGACCTGACGGACGCCTGTCCCAGGCGCCATAGAAACTTCGGACCAAGAACCCGGCTGACGTGAGCGACGCCCGTAACAGTTCCTCGCTACGGAATCGAATGGCAAAGGGCGACAGCAGCTCCTTGCCACTCTGTACGAGCCGGCGGTGGCCGATGGCGTGAACGACGTCCCCCTCGACTCGGACTACTTCGGTCCAGGACTCGATCGGGCCATGCCGGGAGCCCGGAATCATCCGCTTCGCACCGCCCCAGATTCGCCACTCCTCGGCCCGCGGGTCGCGGCTCTCGAAGGCCAACCATCCTCCAGGTCTGAGCGCTCTCCTGATCCCAGCCAATGTCTCGATCCACTCTGCGTCTCCCAGGATGAACTGGGGGACATGCCCGCTCATGATGGCCAGGTCTGCACCCGGAGTCCCGAGCTGAGCGGCATCGCCGTGGATCCACTCGACGTGAGCAGCCCCAATCTTTTGCTTCGCCATCTCGAGCATTTCGGCGGACGGATCGAGCCCGATCATTCGATAGCCCCTGCTCGCGAACTGCAGAGTCATGATCCCTGTCCCGCATCCGAAGTCGACGACCACCTCCGCACCAAGCTCTTCAGCAAGGCCGAGGTAGAAGTCGGGTTGGGTTCCGGGTGCGTACGAGTTCACGGCGTCGTAGATCGCCACCTGAGGAGGATCGGTGAATTCGGGGATACGCACAGGGTCCATTTTTGACTCCAGCGAGACTTCAAGATCATCCGGCGCTTCCGGCCGATGGCGCCGGCTGTCGTTTACTCCGAGCTTCGCACTCCCTACCCATACCATTCATCCCGATGAGCATTCGCCTTCGACAGGCCGTGAGAGCGCTCGTGATTGACGATGCGGAACGACTGCTACTCGTGCGCTTCGTGGGCCTCCCGGGGGGAGACCGATGGGCCACTCCGGGCGGCGGTCTTGAGCCAGGCGAGTCGATGGAAGCCGCCATCGCTAGAGAGTTGCGCGAAGAGGTAGGGCTCGATGATGCCGAGATGGGCCCTGCTTTCTGGACCAGGACCCACCTCTTTCCTTTGGCGCCCGGTATCGATGGACAACAAGAGACCTTCTTCTTGGTACGGGTACGAAGCGACCAGCTCGGGCCTCCGACCCTCTCCGCGACCGAGCTGCTAGCAGAGGGAGTCAGTGGGTCACGTTGGTGGACCGTCTCGGACCTCAAACGTGCGAAGTCCGTGCGGTTTGCACCCACGAGGCTTCCGGCGCTCTACGGATGCCTCCTCAATGACGCGCTTCCGCAGAGTCCGATCGACGTTGGTGAATAACGACGCCTCGTCGGCGTACTCGGGCAGACAGCCGGGCTGACGGACTCCAGCTGCGATGGGCGGATGACACAATTGGCTATGCCAATCCCTGCCGAGGCTGGTGGTGAAGGCTCCACGAACATCGTCCTCTCCCTCTTCAGCAAGCTCCACCAGCAGCTGCGCCACGAAACCAGCGGGCTGGACGGGGATGCACTCAACTGGGAGCCCACAGACGGCGCGAACTCCATCGCCACCATCGTCGTCCACCTCGTCGGCTCTGAAGCAGAGACCCTTCGAGCTGTGGCGGGCCTGGCCGGCGAACGAGACAGGGATGCAGAGTTCAGACGCGGCACGCTGGACTGCAGCCAGGTTTCGCAGCTCCTGAACGAGGCCGATGATCTCCTCCGGGAGGTTTCACCGCACATCGGTACGGACCGTCTGGAGGCAATGTTGATCCTCCCCACCCTCCCTACTGTCGACGTTCGGCCTGGGTTGACATGGTTGGTCGGAAACTGCGGCCACGCTCGAGAACATCTTGGGCATATTCAGCTCACGCGGCAGCTCTATCAATCTCGGAACTCGTCTGGTTCCGGGGAGAATCCGATCTCCTAACCAGCGACTGCGGTCACCCAATCCACTCCGATCCGGCAGCGACCATCCTTCACTAGCAGGTCGTTGGGCAATCAGGACCTCCTGACGGAGGTCCGAGGCCATTGTGACCTCGGATACCACCGTCGCCGTCAAGGCTGAACCCTCCGGGCGGCCTTCGGCCGGCCTTGACCGCGACTGTCCTCAATGCTCCCTCTCCTCGTCCTCCTCGGTCTTCTTGGGGTCGACGAGCTCACTGAGCGCAGCCGCAATGGCGGCGTCACGGTCCCGTGTCGCGTGCTGGTACCGCAGTGCGGCATCCGACGACGCGTGGCCGAGCCGATTCATGAGCTCTTTCGTGCTGGCACCTGTCGCGGCCGCCAGCGTGGCGCCCGTGTGGCGCAGGTCGTGGATGCGACGGGCGTCCGCCCCACGACCCTGGCGCAGCGAGCCGGAATCACCAAACAGGCCGTGAGTCAGCTGGTTCGGGAACTCGAAGCACGCGACTACGTCGAGCAGGTCCGCGACACAAGCGACACACGGGCCAAGCTCGTGCGCCTGACGGAGACCGGAGTCGCCTTACGAGCGGCGTGTGCCGGGGTGAAGCATGAAATCCAGACCATGGCTATCGCCAAGCTCGGCAACTCGAGAGTCTCGCGATTACTGCGGGACCTCACCGACTTGACCGCTGCACTTGAGGAAGTACCCACGCGCTGAAAACCCCAACGACCCGCTGATCGAGTTGAGAGATCAGACCGCGTTGCGCCCTCCGTCGACGTCAAGCACGGCCCCTTGGACGAAGCTCGCGTCATCACCGACCAGGAATGCAATGGCGTTCGCGATCTCACTCGGTGCGGCGGGACGTCCGGCTGGGCCACCCGAAGCCAACACGTCGAGTTGGTCGCCCATCGATTCGGTCCCCTCGGTGCGGGTAGGCCCTGGGCTGACTGCGTTGACGCGCACTCCGGCTGGACCAAACTCGGCGGCCCAGGCTCTGGTGAGCAGCATGAGCGCAGCCTTCGAAGAACCGTAGAGGCCCATGCCCGCCATGCCGAAGTGAGCGACCATGGTCAAGACGTTCACGACCGACCCCTTGCCACGCTCGGCCATGGCTGGAGCGAGGGCGCCGACAAGAATGAACGGAGCCTTGACGTTGACGGCGTAGACGGAGTCGATCTCCTGGTCGCTGGCCTCAGCCGTCGAGCCGAAAGGGAAGACACCGGCGTCATTGACCAGAATGTCGATTTTTCCACCACCGAGGCTGACGGCGTCGCGGGCCAGTGTCCGGACCGAGTCTGCGTTTCCGAGTTCGGCGGCCACGAAGTCGGCTTTTCCGCCTGCGGCGCGGATCTCATTGACGACGGCGTCACCTCGGGCTGCGTGCCGACCGCTCACCATGACGTGTGCACCGCGTTCGGCGAGCAACACGGACGTCGCTCGTCCGATGCCGCTGGTCCCCCCAGTCACCAAGGCGGTCATTCCCGCTAGGTCATTTGAGCTCATGTTCGTGGTCCTTTGCTCTCGTTTTCGTCAGCCGCCAGAGGCCGAGAGGTCCCCGGTTTCTGGAGGTCGCAACCCCTACGTGGGCTGATGGCTGAACTGGACTGTCTGACCCACTGTGACGGGTCTAAACTGGGTTGTCCAATCCAATTTCGGTGATATCGTCCTACGAATGGAAACAGGGCCACTGACCGGTGAGCTGGCGGAGCGGCCGCTTACCAGACGCGGTCGTGAAACTCGGCAACGAATCGTTTCCTCGGCCGCAGCACTGATGTTCGAGCACGGAGTGGCAGAGACGACACTCGAGGACATCCGCGCAGCGGCTGGGGTGAGCGGGTCGCAGGTGTACCACTACTTCACGGACAAACAGGCATTCGTCCGTGCAGTGATCGAGTACCAGACAGAGGTCCTTCTGGACTCTCAGGCGGACCAACTAGACGCGTTGGACTCGGTTTCAGGTCTGCGGGCGTGGCGTGACTTCATCGTCGAACACCAGCGGCAGCTTCAATGTCGAGGCGGGTGTCCAATCGGTTCTCTGGGTGCCGAGGTCGCCGAAACTGACAACGAGGCCCGGATGGCGGTGGCAGGGGGTTTCCGTCGGTGGGAGGGGCGGATCCGAGAAGGATTTCGTGCGATGCAGACACACGGAGACCTTCCCGGGAGCGTCGATGCTGATGACCTTGCTCTGGCTCTCCTTGCTGCACTCCAGGGTGGCTTACTGCTCACCCAGATACAACGTGCCACGAAACCGCTCGAAGTAGCGCTCGACGCGATGTTGGAGCGGATCGAGACGCTCACGATCGCGGCGTAGCGCGTTCCTCTGAGTGGCCGAGAACCAGCTTCGGAAGGACGACCAGGGATGCACGGTGACCTGGCGTACTGCTGCGGAACTCCGTATTCCGGTTGTGCCGTACCCACCCGGAAGCGGCGCTCATGCGTTGCCCGCAGTCAATCGAAACGCACGGGACTCGCAGGCAACCCAAGAAACCGCAATACGTCTAAGCCGTCTTCCGAGAGGGCTCGCCGGACCCGGACAGAGACCTGTTCCAGGGATTTGACGGTCGGCTGTCCCCCAGGAAGGCCCCAGGTGGCAACGACCCGACCGCCGACGAGTGCGATTGGCCGGAAGATCCCATTGTTAGTGACGACGCCGGCGTGGCGACCGACAAACGGTTCGCGGGAGACCCAGCCGTGAAGCAACGGGTCGAACGCCCCGAGTAGGCGCGGTGCCGGCTGGGCTGTGTCCGCGGGAGCACCCGGGACGATGAGCCCTTCGTCCACCGCCGCGTACTCATCCTTGATTGAGGCGAAACCATCCCGGGCATCTCTCAAGGTGATCCCGGCCCATTTGGCGAGGTCTTCGGGCCGACCGGGTGCGTGCCCGACCAGGTAGCGGCGAGCCAACGTTGCCAGAGCTTCTTCGCGATCCAGTACCGGTGGGGCCGGTCCCAGCCACTGGCTCACCGCGACGAAAGCCTGATCCGTGCCCACCACGGGTCCACGCAACACGGCTCCTTGCGAGCTAGCGACTCCAAGGAGATGGATCAGTGCCTGACCAGTCGTCGGGACCCGGGCGGATTCGAGGCGCTGGCGGAGCTGTTGGCGGGTCAGCGGACCTTCCTCGGTCACCGCGTTGACGATGAGCTCCACTCCGCGTACCGCCTGCTGGGAATCGATGCCCTCTTGGCGCAATCGACGCTCGCTCCCCATCGTCGAGCGTGCAGCGGTGAGTCGGTGGAGCCACCAGTAGTCCTCGCTTCGTACGAGGTGGAGGGTGCCGCGGTTGAGCCAGGTGACAACGAGGGTTCGGTCCCGACTAAGAGCACGGTCGACATCGGCGACTCTGAGACCCCTCGAGCGGCACCGTATCGCCAGACGTGCCCCGCGTCCGTCCTGGGCCTGGACCGCCAGCAGGTGACCAACGACCTCTTCGGCGGAGTTTGCCGGCGCTCCGGCGAGCAGCTGCGATCGGAGTCGGACAGAAGTGGCCGACGCAACACCAGATCGAGTCATCAGTGCAGTCCGCCGCCGATAGTCTTCGCTCCCGGGAGCTCATTAACCGAGGTCATGGTTCCCACAGTGTCATCTCGGGATCCGTATTCTGCGAAACCGTGACGGCTACACCGTCGAAATGGTGCGAGCTTCCGTCGCTTGCTCTGATGAGCAGGATTGCTCTGGCTCCTTTTGGCTTCTTCCTAATTGCCCAAACCGTCCCACCGATCCGGTGTTCGGGGACGCGGTGCGCGCTACGTGTCGATCACCTCGTACGCCGTGATCCAGAAGTCGGTCACAATCGCTGAGGGCTCGGGTGAGGTCACGGCGCGCTGGGTCAAGAGGATCCCGGTGAGACCCACCGAAGGATCGGTTCGCCAACTGGTACCGGTGCCACCTTCCCAGCCGTAGCCGCCGGGCACACCCGTCGAGCCGTCCGCCGCCGGCACAGCCATCATCAGACCCCAGCCGCTGTGGTCGCCGACGAACATCGAGTTCTCAGTCCGATCCCGATTCGTCATGCGGTCGATCATCATCAGGCGCACGGAATCGGGGGAGAACAGACCGCCGCCGTCGGCTGCCAACATCGACGCGAACGCCCAGAGGTCATCGACGGTCGAGACAAGCCAGCCGTTGGCGTCGGGCATCTTCGGCGGCGCTGCCCACCACCCGTCCGGGCGGTCCAGTACGTATAGCTCGCCTGTGTCGAGGTCCGGCGCGTATTGCGTGGTGAAGCGGTGCCGCTTCTCGGCGGGCACGTAGAAGTCGGTGTCGAGCATGCCGAGCGGTTTGAACACCCGCTCCTGTAGTACATCGCCAAGCGGAGCGCCGGCTACCCGCTCGATTAGCACCCCGGCGACCTGCGCGCCGCCGGCGTAGCGCCATGCCGCCCCGGGTTGATCGAGCAGCGGAAGGCTACCGAGGGCCGCGATCCACTCGTCAGGGGTGAGATCCGATGGTGGCCACGGCGGCTCGAAGGTGTTGAGGTCGAGTTCGCGCTCGGCTCGCTGGATGGGATAGGTGTCGGGCGGCGCCATGATCGATCCCCACCCGAGACGGAACGAAAGCACGTCCTCCACGGTGATCGCTCGTTCAGCTGGCACCGTGTCATCGAGCTCGGACTCAAGAGTGCGCAGCACCCGCGGCTCAGCCAGTTCCGGCAGCCACCGTTCCACGGGATCGCTAAGCCCCATCAACCCGTCCTCGATGAGCAACATCGCCGAGACACCGACGATGGGCTTCGTGAGCGAAGCGATGCGGAAGATGGCGTCACGCCCAATCGGGTTGGGATCGTCGAAACTCGGATGGCCGATGGCTTGGACGTGGACATCGTCGCCGCTCGCAACCAGCGCTACAAGCCCAGCCACGTCACGTCGCTCAACATGAGCTGCCAGCGCAGCATTCAGCGTCTCGTCGCCATCCATCCTCAGACCACTCCGCATGCGGCTCTCCAGTCGACCCGACCATTGGCCTACCACCTTCAGACGGTCCACGAGCACGGGAACATCGGCCCCCGATTGTCTGCTCCAATGTGCCGCTCAGGCGCAACACCCCAGCGGCGGTCGGGGACACCCCTCCGCTACGGCAAAATGGTCGCGGTGACGGCTGAGAACGTGGTCCTATCCGGTGATGCTACGCCTGTCCTTGCTGCGGCTACCTCACCCTCTCCAAGCGTGGAGGCGATGAAATCTGTCAGGTGTGCTTCTGGGAGGACGATGGCCAGGATGACCACGATTCAGACGTGGTTGAGGGCGGACCCAACGAAGGCCTGAGCCTGACCACCGCTCGGGACAACTTCGTTCGCATTGGAGCCGTTGACGAAGACTGTCGCCGATTCGTCGACCCCGAGACCGGAGGAGATTCCACCCGAGAAATGACGCCAACCCGGCGTTCGGGGCTTCACTATCAACATCAGTTAGCTTCCCGGTGTTGATCGAACTGATCTCGATCGAGGCCGCTGAACGCGAGGGCATCCGCTCATCCGCCTACGGCCTGGACGGAGGGCTGCCCCGCTGAGCGAGTACGTCCTCGCGCCTGAAGATGGAGGCTGGTCGGTCTACTACTCGGAGCACGGGGAGAACATACCGGCGAGGTTCGTTTCGACACCGAGCATGAGGCGTGTGACTACCTCGCTTGTGCGGCTGGTGAGCGATCCCAACGACTAGGTAACGGTTCGCGACGCCCACGATCCGGCAGTGGGGCAGTTCCCCTGGGACCCCTGAGTAATGATGTACGGATGCCTGATGACCCGCTTCTCCACAACGAAGCACACCGCGGGGCTACCCACACTCGATGGATGGAGCGACGGTATCAGTCCCAGGAGCAGCCGGGCTATCCGGACGAATGGTATGCAGAACAGTGCGGTAGCTGCGTTTTCTTTCTGCCGCTGTCGGACCCTTGGCACTGATTGGGGAGCTTGCTCTAATCCCGAATCACCGTTTGATGGGAGAGTCATGACACGACGGCTGCGAACACCACACAGCCGCAGAACATCCGGTGACGCCAGAGAGCTGAAGACTGCCGTTGGTGCCGCACGGTGGCACTTCGATCCGGCGAACGGGGCTACCTACAGGGATCACGAGGCGGGTCATAACTCCGACGTGTCGAATCCCCCGCCAAGCCGACACGTCGTCATCGACGGCGCTGGTTTCATCGAGCAGCCGTGGATGGCTGTGATTGTCCTGGCCCAGACCGGTGTGACTTACGAGAACCAAACGGGTGGGTTTGCATGTCTTCCTCGCCAAGCCGAGGGCTATTACGTGCCGGTGTTCAATGGGTCAGCATTTCAGTCGCTGAGGACTGTGTTTGAGGTCGAGCTTGGAGGATCGGGCACCCACCGGTATGACCGGCTCCCAAAGGAACTGGTGGACGTTTTGCGGCAAGCTGTTGCTGACATTCGCATGGACTCGTCCATTGGACAGCGAAGGTGCGGTTCCGCTCCAGCTGGATGAATCGCAGATCGATGAGATTGATGAGGCCTGGATACCTGTTGTCACGCCAGACGGACCTGGCGTCCTTACGTGGGAGAACTCGGACTGACGCCCCTATGGGTCCCAGCGTAGGAGACCCGAACCCGGCGGTCGGGGGCAGTCAGCCTTAGATAGCGTCGTACGGATGCGGGGGTGGCTTTTTAGTGGACTGGCTGTGGCAAGCGCGCTCGTCGTGGTCACGCCAGCTTCCGCCTCCGAAGAGGAGCCAGACGCCAGCCGGTGCCAGCCCGGTGAAGAGCAGCCATTGCCTTTGGATGGGGGTCAACTCTCCGCCAGGCGGCACCTCCTACGCCTCCACGACGGTCAATCTAGGGAACGGTGCTACCCCTGCTCCGGCCACTTTTGAGGCTTGGACGTATTGCATCGGAAACCACTGGAAGATCGGAGCCCGTTTCGACGGCCTTCCGGCAAGGCCGTTCGTCTGGACCAAGGGGGTCGCAGGTGTCCAGACGCCGGGTCTCGTCGTGACCAAGATGCTCGGAATCTATCCAGGTGCTGCACCGGTGATCGTTGTTTCGACCGGCACCGGCTACAACTGGACGACGTACGACTTCTTCACGGTTCGTCGGAGTCACGTGGTTCCGTTCATCGGAGGCGTAGCAATACAT
>CAWHFH010000023.1:0-116439 GCA_963828455.1 uncultured Acidimicrobiaceae bacterium
CGTCGATGGTTGGCATCCGGGGCTCCTTCTTGTCAGCGGCGGCTGACCGTCGATGGAGGCGGCGGTCCGGCCTCCGTGTCCCGGCCGGTTCGGGGGCGCGAGGCCGCTACCTTGGGGGCCGAACGATCATATAGCCAATTTTGACGGCGACGTCAAAGTCAGATACCCTCCGAAACCGGCGTCTCAGCCGGGTGACCGGGGCTTTTCCAGCCACCAGCGGGACAGCGGTGCCCTTCGTGGGGTGGGCGAATCCGAGCAACGGGAGGAAGACGAACGTGGCCGAGGCAGTGAAGGTCAATCCGGAGCAGCGGATGCTCATCGACGGGAAGTTGGTCGAGTCCGACTCCGGCAAGACCTTCGACAACGTCAACCCCGCCACCGAAAAGGTCCTCGGGTCGGTGACGGACGCCTCGTCCGCCGAGATGCTCACGGCCATCGACGCGGCGCGCCGGGCCTTCGACGAGACCGACTGGTCGACCAACCACGCCCTGCGCAAGCGTTGCCTCGAGCAGCTCCACGAAGCGTTCCAGGCCGAGCAGGAAGAGCTGCGCGAACAACTCATCCTGGAGGTGGGGTGCCCGGTCATGACGACCCATGGTCCGCAGCTCGATGCGCCGCTGTCCGACGTGCTGGCATGGCCCGCCAAGGAGATCGAGAACTTCGAGTGGGAGACGGTGCTGCCGGACGCCATGAGCATCACGGGCTCACTGGACTCGCGGCGGATCTGGCGCGAGCCGGTCGGTGTCGTGGGCGCCATCATCCCGTGGAACTTCCCCGTCGAGGTGACGCTGAACAAGGTGGGGCAGGCGCTGGCGACGGGCAACACGATGATCGTCAAGCCGGCGCCCGACACACCGTGGAACGCGACGTTCCTGGGGCGCCTGATCGCGGAGAAGACGGACATCCCGGCCGGCGTGATCAACATCGTGACGTCGTCGGACCACCTCGTAGGCGAGGAGCTCACGCTGTCGCCGAAGGTCGACATGATCTCTTTCACCGGCTCGACGGCGGTGGGTCGCCGGATCATGGAGAAGGGTGCCGCGACGATGAAGCGGGTATTCC
The DNA here is from genome assembly GCA_963828455.1 of uncultured Acidimicrobiaceae bacterium. GTDB lineage: Bacteria > Actinomycetota > Acidimicrobiia > Acidimicrobiales > RAAP-2 > Bog-473. Next base: position 1,063 of record CAWHFH010000023.1, read on the forward strand.
TCGAGCTCGGTGGGAAGTCGGCGACGATCGTGCTCGAGGACGCCGACCTGGGCCTGGCTGCGATGATGGGCATGGGCGCGTGCTTCCACGCCGGACAGGGCTGTGCGATCCAGACGCGGATGCTGCTGCCGCGGTCCCGCTACGAGGAGGGCGTCGAGCAGCTCAAGGCCATGTTCGCCGCCGTGCCCTACGGCGAGCCGCACCGCGAGGACGTGATCATGGGACCATTGGTGTCGGCCAAGCAGCGCGACCGGGTGTTGGGCTACATCGAGAAGGGGCAGAAGGAAGGCGCGACCCTGGCCGTCGGCGGCGGGCGGCCTTCGGGCGACGAGTTCGCCAGGGGCTGGTGGGTGGAGCCGACGCTGTTCACCGATGTAGACAACTCCATGACCATCGCGCAGGAGGAGATCTTCGGCCCTGTGCTGGTCGCGATCCCGTTCGAGGACGAGGACGACGCAGTGCGCATCGCCAACGACAGCATCTACGGGCTGTCGGGCGGCATCTTCTCGGGTTCGGTCGAGCACTCGCTCGCCGTCGCCAAGCGCATCCGCACGGGGGGCTTGTCGATCAACGGTGGCGCGCCGTACGGGCCGGACCTCCCGTTCGGCGGGTACAAGCACAGCGGCGTCGGGCGCCAGAACGGCAAGCCCGGGTTCGAGCAGTATCTGGAGATCAAGTCGGTCTCCTGGCCCGCGGGCTAGGACGGAGGGAGGCAGGCGTGACCGTCACCAGTTCCTCGGACGTCTACTACGACCCGTACGACTTCGACATCGACGCGGATCCGTACCCCGTCTGGAAGCGTCTGCGCGACGAGGCACCGCTGTACTGGAACGAAAAGTACGAGTTCTTCGCGCTGAGCCGATGGGACGATGTCGATGCCGGCATGCTCGACTGGCAGACGTACCTCTCGGGCCGCGGGTCGGTGCTCGAGATCATCAAGGCCGGGGTGGAGATCCCCCCGGGGTCGATCCTCTTCGAGGACCCGCCCAGCCACGACGAGCACCGGTCGCTGTTGTCCCGCGTCTTCACGCCGAAGAAGATGCAGGCGCTCGAGCCACAGGTGCGTGCCTATTGCGCCCAGGTGCTCGATCCCCTGGTCGGGTCGGGCGAGTTCGACTTCGTCGAGAACCTGGGCCGGTTCATGCCCATGCGCGTCATCGGCATGCTGCTCGGCATCCCCGAGCAGGACCAGGAGGCGATCCGCGACCGCCTCGACGAAGGGCTGCGCCTGGACGACGGTGTCCCGTCCGAGAGGGTGTACGACGGCAACGCCCAGTTCGACGTGTTCTCGGATTACGTCACCTGGCGGGCGGAGCACCCCTCCGACGACCTGATGACCGAGTTGATCAACGCCGAGTTCGAGGACCACACCGGCACAAGACGGACGCTGACCCACGAGGAGATCATCGGCTACGTCGGACTGCTCGCCGGAGCCGGGAACGAGACCACCACCCGCCTGATCGGCTTCACCGGTGAGGTACTCGGCCGGCACCCGGACCAGCGCGCCGAGCTCGTGGCGGACCGCTCGCTCATCGCCAACACCGTCGAGGAGCTGTTGCGCTACGAGTCCCCGTCACCTGTGCAGTCGCGTTATGTCGCCGCGCGATGTCGAGGTCCACGGTCGCACGGTGCCCGAGGGCAGTGTGATGGTGATGCTGAACGGATCGGCCAACCGGGACGAGCGCCACTTCCCCGACGGCGACCGCTTCGACATCCACCGCGACGTCGGCCGCCATCAGGCCTTCGGCTACGGGATCCACCTCTGCCTCGGGGCTGCGCTCGCCCGGCTCGAGGGACGCGTCGCTCTCGACGAGGTCCTGACGCGCTTCCCCGAGTGGGAGGTCGACTACGGCCGGGCCAAGCGCGCCCGTACGTCCACCGTGCGCGGCTGGGAGACGCTGCCGGTCCGGACGGCGTGAGGACGGGGGAGGAGGGCCGGCGATGAACATGGAGGACATGATCCTGGTCTCGATCGACGACCACATGATCGAGCCGCCGCACATGTACGAGCACCACGTGCCGAACAAGTGGGCCGACGAGGCGCCGCGGGTCGTGCACGAGGACGGGATCGACCAGTGGGTGTTCCAGGGCGAGAAGACGAGCACCTCCTTCGGGATGTCGGCGACGGTCGGGTGGCCGTCGGAGGAGTGGGGCTTCAACCCGGGCACCTACACCGAGCTGCGGCCGGGCTGTTTCGACGTGCACGAGCGGGTGCGCGACATGAACGCCAACGGCGTGCTCGGCTCCATGTGCTTCCCGACGATGGCGGGCTGGAACGCCCGCACGTTCGCGGAGGCGCAGGACAAGGAGATCGCCCTCGTCATGCTGCAGGCCTACAACGACTGGGCCATCGACGAGTGGTGCGGGGCGTACCCGGGCCGGTTCATCCCGCTCGGCATCGTCCCGATGTGGGATGTCGACGCCGCGGTGGCCGAGGTGCACCGGGTCGCCAAGAAAGGCTGCCGGTCGATCAGCTTTTTGGAGACGCCGCACGTCCAAGGGTTCCCGAGCTTCCTGTCGGGCTACTGGGACCCCATGCTCAAGGCGCTGAGCGACGAGAACATGGTGCTTTCCCTGCACATCGGCGCCGGGTTCCAGATCATCCGTCGCCCGGAGGAGGCCCCGGTCGACCACCTGATGGTGCTGGCCTGCCAGATCAGCGCGATCACGGCGCAGGACCTCTTGTTCGGGCCCACGCTGCGCCGCTTTCCCGAGCTCAAGGTGGCACTGTCGGAGGGCGGGATCGGCTGGATCCCCTTCTACTTCGACCGCATCGACCGCCACTGCAGCAACCAGCAGTGGTTGCACAGCGACTTCGGCGGGAAATGGCCCTCCGAGGTCTTCCGTGAGCACATCCTGGCCTGCTACATCACCGACCCCTCGGGTCTGTTGCTGCGCGACCGCATCGGGATCGACAACATCGCATGGGAGTGCGACTACCCGCACACCGACACGACGTGGCCGGAGTCGCCCGAGTTCGCCTGGCACGAGTTCCAGGCAGCGGGGGTCACGGATCCCGTGGAGATCAACAAGATCACGTTCGAGAACGCATGCCGCTTCTACGGCTGGGACCCCTTCGTGCACACGCCGAAGGAGCAGGCCGCGGTCGGTGCCCTGCGGGCCGCGGCCGCCGACGTCGACGTCACCCGGATGTCGAAGGACGAGTGGCGGAGGCGCAACGAGGCCGCCGGTATCGGCGCGCTGTGAGGGAGGACCGCAGGCCGCAATGCTGATCAACCCGACCGAGGAACAAGAGTTCTTCCGGGCCACCACGGAGCGCTTCCTGGTGGAGCACGTCCCGCCGGACGCGTTGCGCCGCCTGCGCGACGACGCGGACGGCTTCGATCGCGACTACTGGCGCCGCGGGGCGGACCTGGGCTGGACGTCGCTGCTGGTGGACGAGGTGCACGGCGGCGGATCCATCAGCGGGGCCGGGCTGGTCGACCTCAGCCTGGTGGCGTACGAGTTCGGCCACCACGCCGCACCGGGGCCGCTCACCGCGACCAACGTCGTGGCGTCCGCACTGAGCGACCACGGCGCTCCCGGTGTGCAGGCCGAGGTGCTGGCGGGGCTCCTGGCGGGTGAAGCGATCGCGACGTGGTGCGCACCCGAGCTCGGGTCGCGGCCCGGCGAGTGGCGCCCGGGTGCCGAGATCGAGCGCGAGGGCGATGTCCTGGTTGTGCGGGGCACCGTCCGGCCGGTGGAGCACGCCGGCCAGGCCGACCATTTCCTGGTGACCGCGCGTGGACGGCGCCGGCCTGACCCAGGTGCTGGTCCCGGCGGGCACCAAGGGGATCACCGTCGAGGCACTCGAAACGGTGGATCTGACCCGACGCTTCGGGGCCGTCACCTTCGACGGCGTCCGCGTGCATGCCGACGCGGTCGTGGGCGCCGCCGGCCAGGCGTCGCCCGATGTGACGCGCCAGCTGCGCCGGGCGGTGGCCATGCTGAATTGCGAGGCGGTCGGCGCCATGCAGGGAGCGTTCGACATGACCGTCGAGTGGTCGTTCGACCGCTACTCGTTCGGCCGTCCCCTGGCGTCGTACCAGGCGCTCAAGCACCGATTCGCCGACATGATGTCGTGGCTTCAGGCCGGCCACGGCATCAGCGACACCGCGTGTGCCGCCGCGCAGCAAGAGGAGGCCAACGCCGACGAACTCGCCAGTGCGGCCAAGGCGTTCATCGGTCGCTACGGCGGCGAGCTGATCCAGGACTGTGTGCAGCTGCACGGCGGGATCGGCGTCACCTTCGACCACGACCTGCACCTGTACCTGCGCCGGCTCACCGTCAACCGCTCGGTTGCCGGGACGCCGAGGGAGCATCTCCGCCGGATCGCCGGCATCGTCGAGGCCCGCCAAGGAGAGGCGGCGTGAGCGCATTGCGGGCCGAAGAGGAAACCGAGACGGAGGAGGTCGAGGATCTCGAGACCTTCCGCCGGCGGGCGCGCGCCTTCATCACCGCCAACCTGGCGCCCAAGACGATGGAGGAGATGCGCCTCGACTACAGCGTGGGCGACGAGGAAACGGAGTTGAAAGAGGTCGCGGACGAGCGCGAGCTTCAGCGGATGCTCTACGACGGCGGCCTGGCCGGCATCTGCTTCCCCCGTGCCTACGGCGGCCAGGGACTCACGCCCGCGCACCAGATGGCGTTCAACGAGGAGATCGTGGGCCGCGACTTCCCCTGGCGGATCCAGGTGCCGACGTTCGTGCCGTGCGCCGCGGTGATCCTGGAGTTCGGGACGGAGGAACAGAAGCAGCGCCACCTGCCCCCGATCTTGCGGGGCGAGGAACTGTGGATGCAGTTCCTATCCGAGCCGAGCGGTGGTTCCGACGTCGCCGCCGCGCTCACCACGGCGGTTCGCGACGGGGACCAGTGGATGCTGAACGGGTCGAAGATCTGGACGACGGGAGCCTGGTGGTCCGACTGGGGCCTCTGCCTCGCCCGCACGAACTGGGACGTGCCGAAGCACCGCGGGCTGACGGTCTTCATGCTGCCGATCCACCAGCCGAACGTCGAGGTGCACCGCATCGAGATGCTGAACGGGTCGCGCGAGTTCTGCCAGGAGTTCCTCACCGACGTCATCGTCCCCGACGAAGACCGCATCGGCGAGGTGGACGACGGGTGGACGGTCGGCACGCGCTGGATGTTCCACGAGCGGATGCTCTTCAACTCGCCGTACGCCAGTCATCCGGTCGGCATGACCCACGGCAGCATGGACGCCGCGTCGGTCTTCACGGTGGCGCGCGAGGCGGGCCTGCTCGAGGACACCGCGACCCAGGAGATGGTCGGCGAAGCGCGCATGCTCGAGCTGGTCAGCGACGCGGTCGGCAAGCGGATCAACGAGAGCATCCCGGCCGGGAGGCTGTCCGACCAGGCGGCGGCCATCGTGCGGCTGTTCAAGGGCTCGTCCCAAGAGCGGATCCGCACACTCGGGTTCGAGGTCGCGGGATCGGCCGGCGCGGCCTGGAGCGGCGACGGGCCGACGTCGCGCGCCGCCATCAACTACCTCATCCGGCAGGGCGGCAGCATCGGGGGCGGGACGCTCGAGATGGCGCGCAACGTGGTCGCTGAGCGCGTGCTGGGCATGCCGCGGGAGCGCCGCCTGGACAAGGACGTGCCGTTCCGCGACGTGCCGCGCAGCCGGCCGAGCTCGGGCTGACGGCCGCATTTCGAACGGCAACCGGCAACCGGCAACCGGCAACCGGCAACACCAGGGGAGGAAGAGAGCGTGGCGACCGCAACCGTCAACGGGTTGACACTGGCGTACGAGACGATCGGTCAGGGGCGGCCCTGGGTCATCACGCCCGGCGGCCGCTTCACCAAGGACGAGCCCGGCGTACGCGAGCTGGCCGTGGCGCTGGCGGCGCAGGGCAACCGGGTGCTGATCTGGGACCGGCCGAACTGCGGCGAATCGGACGTGTGCTTCGAGGGCTCCTCGGAGTCTTCGATGCAGGCCGAAGCGCTGGTCGGGCTGCTCGAGCATCTCGACATGACGCCGGCGGTGATCATCGGAGGCTCCGGTGGTGCCCGCGTGTCGCTGTTGGCGGCGGCGCATCCGGGCGCGGCGTCGGGCCTGGCCACCTGGTGGATCAGCGGCGGCGTCTACGGGCTGCTCACGCTCGCGATGCACTACTGCGGCGGATCACTGGCCGCGGCGTGGACGAGCGGCGGCATGGAGGCGGTGGCCGGTCTTCCCGAGTGGCAGGAGGTAACAGAACGCAATGCAGGGAACCGGCAGCGCATCCTGGACCAGGATCCCAAGACCTTCATCGCGGCGATGGAGCGTTGGATGATGGCGTATGTGCCGACAGACGAGCCGGTCCCGGGCCTTTCCCTGGCCGCGGCCCGCGCGTTGGACATCCCCGCACTCGTCTTCCGCAGCGGCGAGAGCGACGTCTGGCACACGCGCGCCACGTCGGAACACCTCGCCGAGGTGCTGCCGCGGGCCCGCCTGGTCGATCCGCCATGGGGCGACCGGGAGTGGCTGGAACGCGGAGAGGAGCGAGAGAAAGGGATCTTCGTCCGCTGGCCGCTGCTGGCGCCGCAGCTGCTGGAGTGGCAGGCGGCCACGCTGGGCTGAAGGTGGGCTGAGCCGTCAAAGGTGGCGGCTCAGTGACCCCGAACCGGTGTTAAGGGCCCGTCCACCAACGTCGCTCGTCTCTGAGTCTGTGGGAAAAAAGCAGAGCCAACGAAAATCTGGACTGAGCTGTGCGCACGCCACATGCCTTGCGCCGAATCCGGACTCCCATCGCAACCCTCTCGGTCGTCCTCGTCGCTGCCTGTTTGGTGCCTGGATACGAAATCATCCATTTGCGGCATGAGGTCAACGGACTTCAATGCCACGGTAAACCAGAACAACCTGCAGACCTCAGTCGTCGTACCCGCCAACGGTGCCACATAGAAGGGATCGTCAGCGGTCCTCGATGCCTCGGCGAGTGGGCCAAGCAAGGTCACCGGAGTCAATTTCACCTTGAGCGGTGGTTCTGCCACCGATACCAGCGGCATGACAGCCACGAGAGCAGGAATCACGGTGACAATCGCGAATTGAGGACGCTAGAACTGAACTGGGCCACGAGTGGCGCTCTCAATCCCAGAAGCTGCACGATCTAGGCCTTCTGCGAGGCCGTGGAGTCGGCCCCGCGGGCACGCGGCAGGTCGCGCTCGCTGACGTCGAGGCCGAGGGCCCGCGCAAAGATGAAGGTGAACTGCCCGAGCACGTCGTCGAAGTCGTCGTCGATGATCTTCTCGACGAGCCATGCCTCCGGGAACCGCCGGGTCATCGACCCCAGCGCCGCCGCGGTGATCGTCGGGTCGAGGCGCCGGTCGATGACGCCGTGCCGCTGCAGGCTGCGGATCGAGTTCGCGACCTCTTCGAGCCCGAGGAGCTGCCGCTCGAAACGGGTGGCCGCGACCTCCGGATCGAACCGAGAGACCTGCTCGATGACCCCCATGATGCGCGCCTCGTCGCGATAGGCCTCGAGATGGACGCGCATCGCCTCCTGGATGCGTTCGAAAGGGCTGAGCGACGACTTCGGGTCGAGGATGATGTTCGTCATGGGCGCGCTCAGGCGCTCGTCCACCTCGGCCACGACCTCGCGGAAGACCTCTTCTTTCGACTCGAAGTAGTGGTAGAAGGACCCGTGGGAGAGCCTGGCCTTTTCCGCGATGTCGGAGATGCGCGCGTCGAGGAAGCCGTCGCGCTCGAAGATTTCCTTGGCGGCGGCCACGAGGCGGGCCCGCGTCTCGACACCCTTGCGGGAACGGGGCCCGCTGGGCTTGTCGTTGCCGTTCGTATCCGGCCGCGCCGTCGGCACGCGTCTCTCCTTCCGTGCGGGCTCCCGGGCCGGGGGTCCCATCAATGTACCCGTGCCCGTGGCGTGCGTTGGTGGACGCCTGCTCGGTTCGATCGCATTCTCAGGCGTCCTTCCGCTGCAGGAGGAGAACCCCTGAGGGCGTGCCACCGCCCGAGGTGACCACGGCCGTGCGGGCGTCGCGTACCTGCCGTTCGCCGGCGTCGTGGCGCAGCTGTTGCATCGCTTCGTAGACAAAGCCGAAGCCGTGCGTCCTTCCCTCCGACAGCTGGCCGCCGTGCGGGTTGACCGGAAGCTCGCCGTCGATGGCGATGCGGCGCCCGCCTTCGAGCCAGTCGTAGGCCTCGCCGAAACCGCAGAATCCGAGCGCCTCGATCCACGAGATGGCGTTGAACGTGAAGCCGTCGTAGACGAGCGCGAGGTCTATTTCGGAAGGCCGCAGGTCGGTCCTCGTCCAGAGGTGCGCCGCCTGACCGATCACCTGCGGCTCGTGGGTCACCGTGTCCTGGTCCCACGAGACCCGCTCGAGGATCTGCGTCCCCACGGCCTCGATCTGCACGGCCGGATGCGCCAGGTCGTCCGCGACCTCCGCCGCGGACACGACCACCGCGATCGATGCGTCGCACGGGACATCGCAGTCGTAGAGCCCGAATGGCGACGTGATGGGCCGCGCCGACAGATAGTCGTCCATGGTCATCGGCTCGCGGTAGATGGCGGCCGGGTTCCGCGCCGCGTTGGCCCGGCCGTTGAGCGCGATCAGCCCCAGCATCTCGCGCGGGGTGTTGTAGCGATGGAGGTAGTGATTGGCGTTCATTGCGATCCAGTTGGCGGCGGACAGTGCGCCGAAGGGCGCGCGCCACTCCTGCATCGGGCCGGACGCGCGCCCACTACGGCCTCGCGGCGCGCCGGGCTTGCCCCGGGCGGCGAGGATCGCAAACGTCGACTCCCAGACCGTGCGGAAACACAGCACGTGGCGGCAGAGCCCGGCGGCGACTGCCATGACCGCGGCGATGATCGATCCCCCCGGGCCCGGCAGCTCGCCGCCGCCGTTGATCCAGGTCGGGTGCACACGGAGCGCCTCTTCGACGGCCGTCGCGCCGCCTTCGCTCATTCCCATGCCCCCCATACCGGGGTAGGTCGACAGCCCGTCGATGTCGTCGAGCGTCAGCCCGGCGTCCGCGACCGCGGCCATGCAGGCGTCGACGGCCAGCGACAGCGGGTCGATCATCAGGCGCCGTCCCATCTGCGAGCGGCCGACGCCGGAGAGCACGGCGCGGTGCTCGAACCGCTCGGAAGTCGGCGGCCGGCGGGGGAGCGGACGGGTCGGTTCGGGCACCCGGTCGACGGGGTCCATCGACCCCGTCGGTTCGAAGAGCGGCAACCAGACGTCCTCGTGCTGTTCGAAGTGCACTGACACTTCCTGGCCGACGGCGACATCGGCGGGTGGGCAACCGACGACGTTCGTCGTCAGGTGGACGCTCGGGTCCTCGGCGAGCGCGATGTTCGCAATGACATAGGGCGGTTCGAAGTCCGGATGCCACTGGTGCGCGTTGACGGTGAACCCGACGACCGTGCCCCGGCCGGAGACGGCCACCGGTTGGCTGGAGCGGCTGCGACACGAGGGACAGATCGGAACCGGCGGGTGCACGAGCTGGCCGCAGTCCTGGCAGCCTTGGACCCGGAGCACGCCGTCGGCCCCCGAGGTCCAGAACCACTCGCTCGCCAGCGTCAGCTCAGGCAGCGGTCGCACGGGTCCCCTCGTCATCGATGCTCACGCGTTCACCTGCCCCTTTGCCAATTGCTGCCAGAGCGAAGCTACCCTAATATTGACGTCAATGTTGAAGGACATGCTCGTCGTCGACGCCGACTCGCACTGGTGCGAGGCCCCTGACCTCTTCACCAAGCGGGCGCCCGCCGCGTTCAAGGACCGGGTACCCCGGGTCGAGGAGGTCGACGGAGAAAAGATGTGGGTGTTCGACGGACACCCGGTCGGCCGCTTCAGCGCCGGCGGCGTGATTGCACGTGACGGTACGAAGGAAAGCTCCTTCCACGCGCTGATGGAATGGGACCACGAGGAGGTCCATCTCGGCGCGCACGATCCCGAGGTGCGTCTCGGCGTGCTCGACGAGTGCGGCATCGATGCACAGATCATCTTCCCGAGCACCATCGGTCTGGGCGGCCAGGACCTCGGCATGGTCGACGACCCCGCCTTGTGTCGCCTGGCGATCGAGATCTACAACGACGGCATGGCCGAGATCCAGGCCGACTCGGGCAACCGGCTCCTGCCGCTGCCGCTGATGCCGGCCTGGGACGTCGCCACGTGTGTGCAAGAGGCGCGCCGGATCGCGGCACTCGGCGCACGAGGCGTGAACATGACGTCGGACCCCCAGGATCTGGGCGCGCCGGACCTGGCCAACCGGGCCTGGGACCCCTTGTGGGAGGCCTGCTGCGAGCTGGCGCTACCGGTGCACTTCCACATTGGTGCGAGCCAGACGGCGATGACGTTCTTCGGGCAGTACCCCTGGGAGTCGCACGCCGAGAATACGAAACTGGCCATCGGTGGGACGCTCCTCTTCATCGGCAACGCGCGCGTGGTCACCAATCTGATCCTCTCCGGCATGTTCGACCGTTACCCGGACCTGCAGATGGTCTCGGTCGAGAGCGGTGTCGGCTGGATCCCCTTCATCCTCGAGGCGCTCGACTACGAGATGACGGAGAATGCGCCGCCCGAGCTCGCACTGATGGAGCGGATGCCATCGGACTACTTCAGGACGAACCTCTACGCCACGTTCTGGTTCGAGAACAACCGCAACAAGTTGCCTGACCTGATCGAGGCCGTCGGCGAGGACCGCATCCTGTTCGAGACCGACTTCCCGCACCCGACCTGTCTGTATCCCAACCCGCTACGGACGGTCGAAGCCAAGATGGAGACGCTCACCCCCGAGATCCGCCGCAAGATCTTCGGCGAGAACGCCCGCCAGCTGTACCGGCTCTGAGCGGCGGACGGCCCGCGGCCTGCCGTTTGCTGCCAACCGTCCGGCGAATCTGATATTGACGTCGTAGTCGAAAACGGACTATCCTGAAGGTATGGCCAGAACGTTGGACTTCCCTGTCTTCGACGCCGACAACCACTTCTACGAGACGCGGGATTCGTTCACGCGTCATCTCCCAGAGCGTTTCCAGGGTGCCATCGACTACGTCGACCTGCACGGCCGGACGAAGATCATGATCCGCGGAACGGTCAGTGAGTACATCCCGAACCCGACGTTCGAGGTCGTGGCGCGTCCGGGCGCACAGGAGGAGTACTTCCGCGACGGGAACCCCGAGGGCAAGTCGTATCGCGAGATCGTCGGCGAGCCGATGCGCGGCATTCCCGCCTTCCGCGAACCCGGCCCCCGACTCGAACTGATGAACGAGCTCGGTGTGGACCGTGCGCTCATGTTCCCGACCCTCGCCAGCCTGCTCGAGGAGCGGATGCGCGACGACCCCGAGCTCACGCACGCCGTCATCCATGCGCTGAACGAGTGGATGTACGAGGAATGGACCTTCAACTACGAAAACCGCATCTTCGCCACGCCGGTGATCACGCTGCCCATCGTGGAGAAGGCGCTCGAAGAGCTCGAATGGGTGCTCGAGCGGGGTGCCAAGACCGTCCTCATCCGTCCCGCCCCTGTGCCCGGCTACCGGGGCTCGCGTTCGTTCGGGTACTCCGAGTTCGACCCGTTCTGGAAGGCGGTCGAGGACGCCGACATCCTCGTGACGATGCACTCGTCGGACAGCGGGTACACGCGGTACCAGAACGACTGGATCGGCCAGCCCAACGAGATGCTGCCCTTCCGGCTCGACCCCTTCCGCGCGATCAGCGTCGGCAAGCGGCCGATGGAGGACACCATGACGGCGTTCCTCTGCCACGGCGTGTTCTCACGCTTTCCCAAGTTGCGCGTTGCCTCCATCGAGAGCGGGGGTGACTGGGTGGCCGGGTTCCTCGAGCACGTCGCCGACACATACAAGAAGATGCCTCAGGCCTTCGAAGAGGACCCGGTGGAGCAGTTCAAGACCCATGTCTGGATCAGCCCTTTCCACGAGGACAACCTCGGGCGCCTCATCGACACGATCGGTGCGGACCACGTTCTTTTCGGCTCCGACTACCCGCATCCGGAGGGTTTGGCCGAACCGCGGAGCTACGCCGAGCACCTGCCGGCCGGGTTGTCGAACGAGGACATGCGCAAGATCATGGGCGGCAACCTGGCCGGGATCATGAAGGTCGACGTGCCGGTCGGCGCAGCGGGGTAGCGCCACTGCCACCGCAGCGCCGCGGGTTCTGACGATAGGGTCGGCCCGACCATCAAAAGAACCAGTTCACGGAGAGCCCGAGATGCCTGACTACAAGTACGTATTGTACGAGACGTTCGACGACGGGACGATCGCGCGCATCATGTTGAACCGTCCCGACGCGCGCAACGCCCAGAACCGAGGGCTGCTCGTCGAGTTGAACGACGCCTTTCTGCAGGCGGAGGCCGACGACACCGTGCGGGTCGTCGTTCTCGGCGGCACCGGGCCCATGTTCTCCTCGGGTCACGACCTGGGCTCGAAGGCCTCCCGTGAGGAGTACACGCCGGGACCGAACCAGCACCCGTCGCACACGATCAACGGCGCCACCAGGAAGGGTGCCGAGTCCCTGATGTTGCAGGAGTGGCACTACTTCTACGACAACACTCGCCGCTGGCGGAACCTCCGCAAGATCACGATCGGCCAGGCACACGGTGACGTGTACGCCGCCGGCCTCATGCTCTTGTGGGCATGTGACCTGATCGTCGCGGCCGAAGGCACCCGCTTCGCCGACGTCGTCGGGGCGCGGCTCGGCATGTGCGGTGTCGAGTACTTCGCCCACCCGTGGGAGTTCGGACCGCGCAAGGCGAAGGAGCTCTTGCTCACCGGCGACTCGATCGACGCCGAAGAGGCCCACGGCCTCGGCATGGTGAGCAAGATCTTCCCGCAGGACCAGCTGGAGGAGCGCACCATCGAACTGGCCCGGCGCATCGCGCAGCTGCCGACGATGACCTCGCTCCTCATCAAGGAGTCGGTGAACCAGAGCGTGGACAACATGGGCTTCTACAACGCCCTGAACGCGTGCTTCACCCTGCACGAGCTGAATCACTCGCACTGGGCCTGGGTCAACGAGGACCGGTTCCCGGTCGCCAAGGAGGACTCGGGGATCCCGAACTGGAAGGAGGCTCCGCCGATCGTGCCGGCGGTCAAGGACAAGGTCCGCGCCGACTCCTGAAGCAGGAGCGGCTTACGGCCGGCTCGGGACGTGTTTCGGTTTCCACGGCGCTGAGTCGCTTTGGTCAGAGGCAGTGAAATCCCAGCTCAACGTCCAGAATTGGCGTCGTGCAGGGGCTGCGCCGCCTAGTTAATATTTATCGACGTCGAATTCAGAAATGGCCCGGCTGATCCAGCCGGTAAGGGGGTGCTTTCCGCAGGATGCTGCAATTCGTGATCGCCGGGCTGGTTACCGGCGGGGTCTACGCCATCGCCTCGGCCGGGCTCGTAATGACCTACACGTCTTCGGGCATCTTGAACTTCGCGTTCGGCGCGATCGCGTACTTCATCGCGCGGTTCTACTACTACCTTCACACCCAGCAGAACTGGGGCATCGCGCCCGCCGCGATCCTTTCGATCATCGTCCTGGCACCAGCCATCGGCGTGCTGCTCTACGTCGTCCTGTTCCGGCATATGCGACTGTCGTCACCCCTGATCAAGGTGGTGGCGACCATCGGCTTGCTCGTGGCCATCCCCGAGCTCGCCGTATGGATCTTCGGCAACGGGCCCATCCAGTCCGCTCCAGGCCTGGCGTGGAATCCGAACTCGACCTACCACTTCCTGGGCGTCCCGATCGACCAGAACCACATCATCGTGCTGGTCTGCGTGGTCGCCATGGTGCTGTTCGGCGCCATCGTGCTGCGTTACACCGAGGTCGGCCTGAAGGTGCGCGCCATGGTCGACTCCCCTGCCATGACCGACCTGTCGGGGTCCAGCCCCACCGCCATCTCGGTCGGCGTGTGGGCCGTCAGCACCTTCTTCGCCGGCCTGGCGGGTGTGCTGATCGCGCCGCTCAACGGGCTGGACCAGGGCCAGTTCACGCTGCTCATTGCCGCCTCGTTCGCCGCCGTTGTGGCCGCCCGCTTGCGCAGCCTTCCGGTGGCTGTGCTCGTCGGACTCGGGATGGGGGTCGCGACATCCCTCATCCAGCGCTACCTGCCGTCCAACAGCCAGTGGACGACGGGACTCATCAACGCAATTCCGTTCATCGTGATCGCGCTCTTCCTCATCTACAGTCTCGTCCGGGGCGGGCGGGTGGGGGCAACCGAGGGCTGGGGTGGGGCGCTCGACCGCGCCATCACGCCGCAGGGAGAGAGCCGACTCGCCGGGTCGACGAGCAACGTGGTGGAGACGGCCTCCCTCAATTTCGTCGGCAAGTACGCCGGTCCGCTTTTCCTCATCATCGCCGTGGCGGTGGCGCCGCTCCTGGTGGGTGGCTACTGGGTCGGGCTCTTCCCCCAGGCGTTCGCGCTGGGCATCATCTGCCTCTCCTGGACGATCGTCACCGGCGAGGGCGGCATGCTCTGGCTCTGTCAGATCACCTTCGCCGGTGTGGGAGCGCTGACCACGGCCCAGCTCGCCAACCACTACGGCTGGCCCGTCCTGGCCGGCGCCATCGTCGGTGGCCTGATCGCGGGTGCGATGGGCGCGATCGTCGGGTTCCTGAGCATCCGGCTCGGTGATCTCTACGTCGCGCTGGTCACGCTGACGTTCGGACTGCTGATGGAGACGCTCGTCTTCACCTTGCCCAGCTTCGTGAACCAGGGCATTGGGCTGACCCTCAACCGGCCCGAGTTCGCCGGCTCCAACATGGCATTCGCCTATCTCTGCCTCGTCGTGTTCGGAATCTTCGCCGTCTTCATCGTGAACTTCCGTCGATCGACCACAGGCCTGGCGCTCAACGCGGCGCGCTGGAGCGAAGCTGGCGCGCGGACGTCAGGCATCAGCGTGGTGCAGATGAAGGTCATTGCGGGCGCACTGGCCGCGCTGGTCGCCGGCATCGGCGGGGCTTTGTACGCAATGGCGCAGACGACATTCGAGCCCGGCGAATTCGCCACCCTGGCCGGCATCATCTGGCTGGCCGTGCTGGTCACCATGGGCGTGCGATCCACGGCGGCCGCCTTGATCGCCGGGGTGGCGCTGGTCTTCCCCAACGCGATCTTCCAGTACTACTGGCCGTCAATCACCAACCTGCCGACGTGGCTGGCGATCGGGTTCGGCGCCGGCGCGATCTCGGCGGCCCGGTATCCGGACGGCGTGCTGGCCGAGAACGGACGCCGCCTCCGGCGTCTGCTGCTGCGGTTCGCCCCCGCGGGACAGGGGCCCGAGAGCTTCGATGACATCAGCCTCGCCGCGGGTGAGGTCGACACCGTCCCCCGCGTCGCCGAGGGCGTCTCGTGACCACCGACACGGCGACCGTCGAACCCGCGCCTGGCGGAAGCGGCAACGAGGCAACCGCGGCGATCGCCGCCCGTGGGGTCACCGTCCGCTTCGGCGGGCTGAGCGCACTCTCCGATGTCTCCATCGAGGTGGCGCCCGGATCCATCGCGGGCCTCGTCGGCCCGAACGGCGCGGGGAAGTCCACGCTGCTCGGCGTGCTCTCCGGCTTGCAGCGGTGCCATGCGGGCCGGGTGTGGCTGGGTGGGGAGGAGGTCAGCGACGCCTCGCCGCGCTCCCGTGCCGGCCGGGGCCTGGCCCGGACTTTCCAACAGCCCGAGCTCTTCCTGGGGCTCACCGTGCGCGAGCATTTCGTGCTCGCCCACCGGGCGCGCGTCACGCCGGTGCGCCTCTGGCGCGACATGTTCGACCCCCGTTCGTTGTTGCCGCCCTCCAAGCGCGAGAACGAGCACATCGACGGCCTGCTCGAGATGCTGCGGCTGACCCGCGTCGCGCAGGCTCCGGTGGCCGCGCTGCCACTCGGGGTGGCCCGCCTGGTCGAGGTGGGTCGCGCCCTCGCCAGCGAGCCCCGGGTCCTCCTCCTCGACGAGCCCCTTTCCGGCCTCGACATGAAGGCCTCGGAGAACCTGCTCGCAGTGTTCCGCCAGATCGTCGACCAGAAGGAGCGGCCGCTGTCCCTCGTGATCGTCGAGCACGACGTGGCGGCGGTCCTTTCGCTCTCTGACACCGTGTTCGTCCTCGACTTCGGCGAGCGCATCGCCGCCGGGACCCCCGACGCGATCCGCGTCGACGCTCGGGTGCGCGAGGCCTACCTGGGCGACACCCAGCTCGATGGCGGGCCTCAGGCGACGTCGTGACGGAGCCCCTCCTCGATGTCCGCGGCCTCGACGTCCTCTACGGGCCGTCCCAGGCGCTCTTCGGCGTGTCGCTCGCGGTCGAGCCGGCAACGGTGCTCGCCGTGTTGGGCGCGAACGGGGCGGGGAAGAGCACGCTCGCCCGCGCCGCGTCGGGCCTCGTGCCCCGGAGTGCCGGCTCGGTGCACTTCGACGGCCACGACGTCACGCGCCTGTCGCCCCACCGCATCCGCAAGCTCGGCCTGACCTACATCCCCGAGGGACGCGGCATCTTCCCCGGTCTCTCCGTGTTGGACAACCTGCGCATGGCCGTGGCCCAAGAGCGCAGGCAGGATCGCGCCGGTGCGATCGACCGGGCGATCGAGCGCTTCCCCGTGCTCGGCACACGCCGGACGCAGCGCGCCGGCAGCCTCTCGGGCGGCGAGCAGCAGATGCTGGCGCTGGCGCGTGCGCTCGCCGTGTCGCCGAAGTTGATCATCGCGGACGAGATGTCGCTCGGCCTGGCGCCGCTGGTCGCCGAATCGGTGTTCGAAGGCCTCGAGCAGGCACGCCGTTCGGGGATCACCATCGTCCTCACCGAACAGTTCGTGCACCGCGCCCTGGCCATGGCGGACACCTGTGTCATCCTCACCCGGGGCCGTGTGGGCTGGTCAGGGCCGGCGGCCGCCGCCGGCGAGGAGGTCATCGAGCGCTACCTGGGGGAGGCGGAGGCCCCGACTCCCACTGGCGTTACGAACGGGTTACAGTAACGGAGCCGGTCGGCTCGTACTGACCGGTCGTTACAATCGAAAACGGCGGTAACCCAAACTGAGATTGGCATTCTCATAATCCTCCATGTGGGTTACCATGCTCGTGGCTAGGGACTCCGACGAGTCCGGGGGAGGGAAACGGCAAGTGCGACTCGGAGGCATCTCGACGAATGGGGCACGGTCCGGCGTCCGGACCATCGGATCTGTTCTGGCTGCGGCGGCGGCCGGCCTGCCGCTGGCGCTCCTGGCGACGTCGCCGCCGCCGGCATCGGCGTCGCCAGCGCCGATCACCCTCGCCTACATCAGTTCGCTCACGGGCCCCGGCGGCTCCCAGGACGGCAACTCGCCGTCCGGGTTCCAGGCGCGCATCGCGCTGCAGAACGCCGAGGGCGGTGTGCACGGGCACAAGCTCGTGCCGCTCGTGCTCGACGACCAGACGAGCCCCTCCAACATCGCCACCGTCGTGCAGGAGGCCGACTCCAAGGCCTTCGGCATCGTCTCGCAGAGCCCGCTGTTCTTCCTGGCCGCCAAGTACCCGAACCAGGCCGGTGTCCCGGTCACGGGCTCCTACGACGACGGTCCCGAGTGGGGGACGCAGCCCTACACGAACATGTTCGCCGCCGACGAGGGCAGCGTCGATCCCAAGTACCCCGTCAACACGCAGATCGGGAACTTCCTCAAGGCTCACGGCGGCACTGTGCTCGGCGCCTACGGCTACGGCATCTCGCCGTCGTCGAGCCGGGCCGCCATCGCCACAGCGGATTCCTTCCAGCACGCCGGCGGCAAGACCGGCGTGCTGAACACGACGGTCCCGTTCGGGAGCGTCAACTTCTCCAGCATTGCGCTCGTCGCCAAGCAGAAGGGCATCAACGCGATGGTGCCGGCCATGGACGCCAACTCGAACTACGCGCTGGCCCAGGCACTCCACCAGGCCGGGGTCAACCTGAAGGCGACGCTGTACGCGACCGGCTACGAGCCCGACGTCATCAACTCGCCATCCTGGTCGACGCTGCAGGGTGCGTACTTCCTCGCGCCCTTCCGCCCGTGGTCGCTGCCCGACGCCGGGACCCAGCAGATGCAGGCAGCGATGGAAAAGTACGCGCACTTCACCAAGACCCAGTTCCCGAGTTTCGGCCAGTACGAGTCCTGGGCGGGAGCGGACCTCATGATCAAGGGCCTGGAGATGGCGGGCGGCAACCCGACCCAGGCGGCGGTGATCAGGGACCTGCGCGGCCTCAAGTCCTACAACGCCAACGGGTTGCTCCCCGAGTCGATCAACTACTCGACCATCTTCGGCCACGACCTCCCGAAGACGTGCGCCTGGGTCATGCAGGCAGAGAAGACCGGCTTCAAGCTTGTCTCTTCGACGCCGACTTGCGGTACGGACCTGCCCGGTACCCAGACCGCCAGCGCGTCCTAGGCGACGGGTCGACCCCCGGCCGGCAGGTCGTGGCGCAGCGCCACGCGGGACTCCTCGAAGCTGAGGAAGCCGCGTAGCGGCGCGGACTCGGGCAGCGGGTCCTCGTAGCTCCAGGCGACGTCCGCGACGGTCTCGTCGCCGATCCGGTACGACCAGTAGGAGGCCGTTCCCTTGTAGGGGCAGTAGGTCTGTGTCGAGCTCTTCTCGAGTGCGTCCATGCGGACACGCTGCGGGTCGACGTAGAGCTTCGGGTCGAGCGCCGTCTCGTAGACGACGAGGGTGTCGTTCGTGTCGACCAGCGTGGTGGGTCCCACGTCGACCCGGAGCTGCCGCTCGGAACGCACGCAGTCGATGCGGTGGTAGGGGTTGCGGGGGTGCCCGTACACCTCCTCGGCCTCCTCGAACCAGGCGTCGACGGCGTGCCACGCCACGGTTACGTAACCCGGGGTGTCTGGCTCCGGCTCGGCGGGCGGCCCGTGCACGTCCTCATCCGGGAAGGCGTAGGTGGGCGGCCGGCCCGGGCGGTGGACCAGCACCACGCGCTCGCTGTCGATCAGGGTCTGTCCGTCCTTCACGCCGCGCACGCGTCGGCGGAAGGGCTCGATGTAGGCGACCTCCGCCGGCATCGCCGCCGTGAAACGGCCCGCCGGACGGGCGCTGAGCGGCCCGCGGCCCGTGCTCAGGCTCACATCGCCGTCCGTTCGTCCCGCGCTCGGTCGCCCTCGACGAACAGGCGCACCATCGCGTCGACGCTGAACGACGCGAGCAGCGCGCCAGCCTCTGTGAAGACGCGGCACTCAGCATGCGTCATGCCGTCGCCGGCGAACGTCGAGTGGTGGCGGTACAGCATCCATTCGTCGGCACGCACGTCTCGATGCACCGACAGGCTGATGGCGTTGATCCCCATCGACAACGTCTTGTGCGCCGCCGATTGCCCCACCCCCGCATGCGGTCGCAGCGCCGTGGCGATCGGCATGTGCCCCGCGAACTGCGCCAGCAGGCCCGCGTGGAGCGCGGGGTCGTCGGGCAGCGACCGGAAGCGCACCCAGCAGTCGATGAAGGGCGGCCCGACGGGCGCGTCGGCATCGTTGGTGTATGTGCCGTCAACCACCCGCAGGTCGCGTCCGGTCACGCCCATGTCGCACTCGGGGCACTCGTAAGGCCCCGGCACGTCGGGCGCTTCGACCGCGTGACGGACGACCTCGGGTGCGGTGACGTCGAGGAGCAAGGTGCCGGCCGCGCAGCGACGACCTCCCTGGAGCACCTCGACGCTCAGACCGGTGAACGTGCGGCCCGCGCTGAGCTCGGAGAGCTCGAAGCGCAACGGCCGACCGGCGTCGGCGGCGCGCAAGAACATCATGGACGCCGTCACGACGCGGCGACCGGGCGCATGCCGGCCGGCCGCAACGATGGTCTGGCCCAGCATCTGACTGCCTTCGACCACGGGGCGGCGTCCGTCCGTGTGCGACCCGGCCACGAACGCGAGATCACCGTCGCGTTGGACGTCGAGCAGGCCGACCAGGTCGCTGGCGTCGCCCCACGTGGGGAAGCGCTTGATGGTGACGTCGCCGCCCGTGCCCCCATCGGCGCCGTCCAGCACCTCCACCCGCGCCCGCTCCACGTCGAACCTTCCGTGGTCGCGCAGTGCGGCGAGCTCGGGTTTCGGGTCCGTCACGATCGTCAGCACGGCCTCGCCGCCGGCCGAACCGGTGTCCCATGCTTCGCCGAGCCCGCCTTCGGGACCGGGCTGCATGCCCGTGCACGGCCGGAACGATGAGAGGTCGATGTCGCTCCGGGGGAAGTACAGCAGCGACGGCTCGCCCTCGCGGTCCAACAACATGCAGGCGTCGGACTCGGCGACCAGGGCACCACCCCACCAGACCCTCGCTCGATAGGGGTAGCGCTGGACCCTCATGGCGGCAGCGTGGCCCCCGTCAGGATCCGTGCGCCATGTCGAGCCCGGGCGACGGCGCCGCGCCCGGCACGGTGCGAGGCGCAACCGTCACGGAATGCAGGCTCAGGCTGTCGCCGTGCCGGATGAGCGAGTCGACCACCGTCACGAGCTCCTCCACCTCGATGAGGCTGTCGCTGAGGTACTTGCGCTCCGCCCACACCGTCCCGAACTCGATGGCGAGGTCCATGTCCCAGTCGTTGGCGAATCCCGTCATCGAATCGCCTTCGCCGCCGGCGCAGTCGCCCACGATCACGCGGGTGAAGCCGACGGCGGGATGCTCGGCCCGGAAGGCCTCGACGAGCTTGTCGAGCGCCGCCTTGCTCACGGCGTACGCCCCGAGGCCTGGCCACGGCGGCGTGAGCGACGCGCTCACCGAGGAGAGGTACAAGGCGACGCCGTTCGTCTCGCTCAGGTGGGGGAGCGCCGCCTGTGTCACGAGCGCGGCGCCGATGACGTTGGTGTCGAAGACCTGCCGCCAGGTTTCGGCGTCCATGTCGGCCAGCGCTGCGAGCGGGCCGATCGCCGGCGTATAGACCAGGGCGTCGATCCCGCCCAGCTTCGCCGCCGCCTCGTCGATGGCCGAGCGGCACGACGCGGTGTCGGTCACGTCGCAGGCGATCGCCACCGTGCCTGGGCCGGCCTCCTTCGCGGCCGCCTCGAGCCGGTCGAGCCGTCGCGCCAGCAGGGCCGTCTGCGCCCCCCTCTTGGTCAGGCCGACCCCGATACAGCGGCCCAACCCGCTCGAGGCCCCGACGACAACCGTCCTCATTGCAGCTTCCTCCCCTGACGTGTGGGATCGATGTTAGGCGAGTTGTGAAATTGCCGTTCTCCGGCCCCACCTGGGCCGATGCAGGATCCCTCTCCGGGCGGGCACTTCCATACCTCTCGCCACTTGAACGCGCCAGTCAGGCGCCGATGTGCAGCGGGAGCCCGCTCCGTTGGCCTTGGGTTGCATCGCGAATTTCACTTTGTGTTGCATCGCGAATTTCAACGTTGGTCGGTTTCGACCACATTTGTTTGGCCGGTCTCCGGAGTTGGAATGGGCAACGCACCCCACTTGTCCACAGCGCCGCGTTTCGCTTCCCGGTTGCGGATGGTCGCGCGTGCGAGTTGTGGCTGGCATAGGAGTGTCGCGCCCGCTGACATGTCGCTGCGGTCCTGCCGGTCGGATGTGTGTGACCTCTAGCGCCCACCGTGTTGACGAAGCGTTTCATAGGGAGAATGAGCGCGCCAGATGGTATAAACCACGGATGTCGGAGAAGGCGAAGGCATCGTCGAAGAGGCTTGTTTGGCACGACGACGAACACCTTCAGATCGGCGACCTCAATTTGGTTCTGTCCCTGGACGAAGAGACCATTCATCGCTCACAGTCCACACCGGACCAGCTTCTATTGGTGAAGAACCGCTGGTTGGTCGAAGACAACTTGGCGCGAATGCCTCAACGAGTCGACTACATGGTCGAGTTGGGTGTTTTTAAGGGGGGAAGCATTGCGTTCTTTGAAGCGTGGTACTCGCCCACACGCTTGGTGGGCCTGGACATAAGGAGCGAGCGCGTTGCGGCGCTTGACACGTACCTGGAACGACGGTCCGCAGGTGAGAGGGTCAAGTTGTATTACGACACGGACCAGCGCGATCGAGATGCTCTTCAGCGCATTGCGCAGGAGAACTTCGAAGGGCGGTTGCTGGATGTCGTCATTGACGACGGTGCTCACCGGTACCAAGCTTCCAAGACATCCCTCAATGTCTTTCTGCCTCTGGTCCGACCGGGTGGCCTGTATGTGATCGAGGACTGGGCCTGGGCACATTGGCCCGGCATTTCCCACCAGGAGAACGCTGCGTTCGGCGACTACGCCGACCAGGTGCACCCGCTGACGAAGCTCGTTTTCGAGGCCGTAATGGTCGCAGCGAGCCGTCCAGACGTCATCAGTGACATCTACATCGACGGGTCCCGCGCGTTCCTCAGGAGGGGCGTGGCTGATATTGATGATGCCGACTTCGATCTTTCGAGGACGTACCTTACGAGTCTGTGGGCACTGGAGTTCGAACTCTCACCTGGGATCGCTCGCGATCGAGATTGCCAAGAACCGACGAGACTCTTGAATTGGTGGAGAGACTGGGTCCCACCCTCCATCCGCACGAGGGTGCCGCCCTCACTGGCGTCCCTCGCTCATCACTGGACCGGTTCCTCGCCGCGAAGGATGCGTGGCCACTCCACCGTTGAGGCTCCGTTCGGAGGCCGTTCGGCGCCAGATTCATGACTGCTCCGTGATGTGACGGAACTGCGATTGGGCTCGTTTCTCAACCGCAGTTGGCGTTCCGCCGCCGAAATTCACTCTTGTCACCTTTTGAGTGACGGGTCTGGATCCGACGTTGAAGAGCGAGGTAACGAGTGTAGAGAGGTGTACCTCCTTGTGCAGGACTTACGCGCCGGCACCTCCCCCCGGCGTCCCTGCTTCGGAACGAGTGGTACAAAATGGTACTCTCCGAAGCGAAGAACAACATTCTCACCCGAGCTCGGGAGGGGTGCCGAAAACGCGTGAAGGAGCGGTGATGGGCGAGTTCGACGACATCGATTTCTTCCGGGGCGACGAGCTGGTCGTGGACCCGTACCCCTACTTCGACCACCTGCGCCAGAAGTGCCCGGTCCAGCAGGAGACGAACCACGGCGTCGTCATGGTGACGGGGTACGAGGAGGCGGTCTCGGTCTACACGAACACGGCCACGTTCTCGTCGTGCAACGCCGTGACTGGACCGTTCCCGGGGTTTCCGGTTCCGCTCGAGGGCGACGACGTCAGCCATCTCATCGACGCGCACCGAGACGAGCTGCCGTTCAGCGACCAGATCACCGTCATGGACAACCCGATGCACAAGGCACACCGCGGCCTTCTGATGCGGCTGATCACCCCGAAGCGGCTGCGGGAGAACGAGGACTTCATGTGGCGGCACGCCGACCGCCAGATCGACGAGTTCATCGAGGGTGGCGAGTGCGAGTTCATTCGCGACTTCGCCGGGCCGTTCACCCTCTACGTGATCGCCGACCTGCTCGGTGTGCCCGAGGAGGACCACGAGTGGTTCCGCCACGAGCTGCAGGGCGGCCACCGCAAGGACACACAGGGTCTCGGCAGCACGGGCAAGGGTTCGCTCTCCCACTCTCCGCTCCAGTTCCTCTACGATCGGCTCACCGCTTACGTCGAGGACCGCCGGCGCGAGCCGCGCCAGGACGTGCTGACGGGCCTGGCGACGGCCACCTTCCCCGACGGCTCGATGCCCGAGGTGATCGACGTCGTGCGCGTCGCCGCCAACCTCTTCTCGGCCGGGCAGGAGACGACGGTGCGGCTGCTCGGCACGGCGCTGCAGACCATCGGCGAGCACAAGGAGATCCAGCAGCGCCTGCGCGACGACAACGAGCTGATACCGGGGTTCGTCGAGGAGTGCCTGCGCTACGAGAGCCCGGTTAAGGGCGACTTCCGCCTGTCGCGCACCCCCGTCACGGTGGCGGGCGTGGACATCCCGGCGGGGACGTGCGTGATGGTGCTGAACGGGGCGGCCGGACCGCGATCCGCGTCGCTTCGACGAGCCCAACGAGTTCCGCATGGACCGCGCCAACGCGAAGGAGCACCTGGCGTTCGGGCGCGGGCCGCACGCGTGCCCGGGTGGGCCGCTGGCACGAGCGGAGACTCGCATCAGCATCGCAAGGCTTCTCGAGCGGATGGGCGACATCCGGATCTCGGAGTCGGCGCACGGGCCGGAGGGCGCGCGCCGCTACGACTACGTGCCGACGTACATCTTGCGCGGGCTCATGCGACTGAACCTCGAGTTCACGCCGGCGGCCTCGAACTAGTCCCTAGGCGGAGGCGCGCAGCGGAGCGATCACGTTCTGGCCGAATTCGCGCAACGTCTCACCGGGAGCGAAGTCGGTGAACCAGGCGTAGACCCGCCCGACGTCGCGCTCGGCCAGGCCGCCGAAGTAGTCGACGAGCTCGGGCGCGGTCCCGAGGACGTGGTTGCCCCAGAACCGGCGGCGTGCGGTCGCATCGACCTCGTCGCGGTCGCTGTGCGGGTGGACGAACGCGATCTGCACCTGGAGCGAGCAGCGGGCGTCGCCGGCTCGCTCGCGCATCTCGTCGAAGCGGTCGACGATGCTGACGTGGACGTTCCACCAGTCGGCGTACCTGGCGACGAGCTCCATGGTCTTGCGGCCGCCGCCACCGATGAGGATTGGGATCCTCCCGACGGGCCTGGGTTGTTGCTGCGCGCCGTGGAGGGTGAAATGTTCGCCCTCGTAGTCGAGGGTCTCGCCGCGCCACAGCGCGGTCATGATCTCGAGGGACTCCTTGAGGCGGCCGACGCGGAACTCGGGCTCGGTCGAGCCGACGCCGTATGTCTCGAACTCGGCGGCAACCGAGCCCCATCCGATACCGAGTTCGAAGCGGCCGCCCGAGGCCTGGTCGATCGTCACGGCCTCTCGCGCGAGCACCGCGGGGTGGCGGAAGCTGTCGCAGAGGACGAGGGAGCCCACGCTCAGGCGCTGTGTGTGCGCCGCCACCCATGCGTTGGTCGTCATGGCGTCGAACATCGGCGACGACTCGGCGCCCGGCGGGGCGAGATGGTCCATGCCGGCCATGCCGGCGAAGCCCGCCATCTCGGCGGTCTGGGCGCGCTCGACGATGTCGTGCATGCCGAGGCGCATCTGGGGCAGGTAGAGCCAGAACTCGATCGGGGAGGCCATGGGCGCAATTCAGATCGTGCCGCCGCGGCGGGCGCCGCGTGCCTGACCGTCAGGAGAACCGGGTGGCCACGGCCTCGGCCTGGGACCGGTAGCCCTGACCGAAGAGCACCGTGTGGGCTAGGAGCGGGTAGAGCTGGAACAGTGCGACCCGCTCCTGCCATCCGGGCTGGAGGGGGTTCACTTCCTGGTAGGCCGCCAGCAGACGGTCCGGCACCCTGCCGAACAAAGCGAGCATGGCGAGGTCCTCCTCGGGGTGTCCCCCGTGCACAGAGGGATCGATGAGCCACGCCCTGCCGTCAGCGCCGAAGAGGACGTTGCCCCACCAGAGGTCGCCGTGCAGCAGCGCCGGACCGCCGGCCGGGATCAGCTGGGGGAGCCGGATGACGACGCGGCGCACGGGGTCTTCCAATCCGCAACGTGCGGCTAGAGCCCCGAGACGGGCTCCGTAGAAGGTGGCGCCGTCCGGCCACCTCGAGTCGTCGACGCGGCAGTTGCCGATCCAGGAGGAACCGCCACCCCAATGCTCGAGCCGCGTGGCGTGCAACGCGGCCAGGGCACGGCCGAGCGACTCATCGTGGGCCGGCGTACGCGGCGCCTGCTCGACCGCCGCCGTGACAACGAGCACGTCGTCGGCGAAGACGACCTCGGGCACAGGAGGGCCTTCGCGCACGGCGCCCAGCCGCCGCAACCCGCTCGCCTCGTCACGGGCGCCGGGCCCCGTCTTGGCCACGAGCGTCCGTCCACCGGCCTCGACCGACCACGCGTCGCCGCTCAGCGGTCGCACCGCGCCGACTGGTCCCACCGCCAGCGAAAGGCGAGCCCGCCAATCCGGCAGGTTGGCAGCGGGCGGCATCCGGACACTTTCGCGCCGTTGCGATGGGCCAGACTGTCCCGGTGCCTCGCCGCCGCCGCGTCGCCGGCCTCGTCGTCACTCCCGGGGCGAGCGCCGGCCGCGAGCACTCCGGCCTGGTCGCCATCGAGACGGCGGTGACGCCGCTCGGCATCGCGGTCGAGCGCATCGAGTTCCCCGGGCAGGCCGCGGGCAAACGCCGGACCGACCCACCCGCGGTGTGCATCGCGAGGGTGCGCGACGCCGCGTCCGCGCTGGCGCAGCGCCTCGATGTCCCCCTCGGCCAGATCGCGGTGGGCGGCCGATCCTTCGGCGGGCGCATGTGCTCGATGGCGGTCGCCGAGGGGCTCGAGGCTGCCGCGCTCGTGCTGGTCAGCTATCCCCTCCATCCGCCGGGGAAGCCCGACCGGCTCCGCACCGAACACTTCCCAGCGCTGCAGGTCCCGTGTCTCTTCGTCTCGGGCCGGCGCGATGCCTTCGCCACGACGGACGAGCTCGAGCGCGAGGCGACGGCAATCCCCGAGGACGTGACGCTGTCCTTCGTGGACGGCGATCACTCGCTGCGCAAGAGCGAGCGCGGGGCCGCCGAGATCGTGGCCGACTGGCTGGACCACCTCGGCTGACACCGGCCGTGACCGGCGACGGGCTAGCTCCGCCGCCGGTCAGACCGAGAATCTCAAGCCGTCGACGAGAGGCTCTTTGGCGGTGTCGAGGTCGGGCCGTTGTACTTCTTGATCGGGCCCGCGCCGGGGCTGGTCGTCTCGACCGGTCCGACGGGCACTCCGCCGATCCAGCTGCCCGTGGGCGTCACGGCCGGTGGCGCCGAGCTCTTCAACTGCACGACCTGCTCGCCCTCGAAGCCGAAGTGAACCGCGCTCGAGTAGGAGAGGGGCACGAACCCCGGTGTGACGAAGCTGTGCCCCTCGCTGTTGATCGCGTTCATCAGGCTGTCCCGCGTCAGGTCCTTACCGGCCTTCTGCAGCGCCTGCACGAAGGTGTAGGCCAGCGCGACGCCGTACTGCGTGTTGCCGTCGAGACCGGACTTGGCGTACAGCGACGGCGCGTACTGCTGGAGGATCTTCTTCTCCGTCTGTACCCATGGGTTGGACGTCTCCGACTCGGGTGCGAAGTACGCCGTCGTGATGACGCCGTTGAGCAACCCGCCCGCCGCTGCCACCTGCGCGGCCGATGCGCCGCCCTTCTGGGCGAAGGACTGGAGCAGCGGTCCGACCGTCGGGGCGTCCGCACCGACGCTGTCGACGACGTACTGCGGCGAGTAGCCGATGACAGCGGCTGGCAACATTGCCAGCGCGGTGGCAGCAGGGATGGTGGCGAGCACGACCACCTGCGCGCCCGCGGCCTTCAGCGCTGCCATCTGGTTCGACAGCGCTCCGGACAGCGTTGCGGCGTCATAGGTCTGGCGCGAGACGACCGACGAGCTCGGAATCTCCATGTCGAGACCCTTGACCACGTCCTGGCCGAACTCGTCGGCTTGGGACAGATAACCGATCTTCTTGCCGGCGAAGTTGGCCTTGATGTACGCACCGAGGATCTTGCCGTCGATGGTGTACGGCGGCTGCCATCCGAGGCTCAACGGGTACTTCGAGTTGTTCCAACAGTTACAGCCCGACTCGATGAACAGCTGCGGGACCTTCTGCTGGTTCAAGAAGGACTGCACCGCCGACTGGGTGGGCGTCCCGAGCGACCCGACGTCCGCAAAGATGTTGTCCTGCAGCACGAGTTTGCGGGTGAGCGTCGCCGTGTTGGCGGGGTTGTAGCCGTCGTCGAGATACGTGTAGTTGATCTTGCGACCGTTGACACCTCCGTGCGCGTTGGCCCAGGCGAACACCGCGTTCATCGCGGGCGCGATCTCGTCGTAGCCCGGTGCGGCCGGCCCGGTCAGCGGGACGGTGGCGCCGATGGTGATGGAGTTCGAGGTGACGCCGGGCGTGCTCGCCGCTTGTGCCGTCGCCGGCAGCAGCGTCACCCCCAGCATGCAGCCTATGGACCCCGCAACGAGCGCCCGGGCCCAGGGGACCCAACTCGTCAATCTCCTTGCTCGTCGTCGCATGACTTCTCCCTTTCTTTGGTTGCACGTTGCATTAGTCACTTGCCGACACCGGTGTCCGAGCGGGGATTTCGTGGTCGCCCAGCCCCGCGCGTGGACGATGTGCCCACAGCCAGCGCAGCCCGCCCTGGATTCCGTTGGGCGCGGCGAGCATGGCCACGATGAGCACGACCCCGAAGATGATCGTGGCGAGGTACGCGTTCGCCCCGCTGCCGAGATTGAAGTCCGACGACACCGACGTCGACCACTGCGGCAGGTACACGAGGAGGATCCCGCCCCACACCATGCCGAACAGCGTCCCGGTGCCGCCGAGCACCATGGCGGCCAACAGCTGGATCGACAGTGTCAGCGAATACGAACCTGTGTTCACGACGCCGGTCGAAAGGGCCAGGAGGGCCCCGCCGAGCCCGGCACAGGCCGCGCTGACGGCGAAAGCCGTCACTTTCGTGCGTGCCACATGGATCCCCGCCAACGACGCCGCGATCTCGTCGTCACGCACCGCTCGGAACGCACGGCCGTAACGGCTCCACAGGAGGTTCGCCAGGAGGACGAGCACAATCAGTGCGCCGAGGATCTGGATCCACGTCAGCCATTCCTCTTGACTGAGCGACCCCGGCGCGGTGGGCGCACTCACCGTGAGCCCCTGATCGCCACCGAACGTGGCAGGCCATTTGTCGGCGATGGACGGGACGGCGAGAGCGAAAAGCAGGGTCATGCCGGCCAGGTAGGGACCCTTCAGCCGGGTGGCCGGCAGGCCAATGAGAACGCCCACCACCGTGGCGACCCCGGCCGCCGCGGCGAGCTCCAGGATGAAATTGGTCGCGGTGTGGGTCATGAACAGCCCCAGCGTGTACGCGCCGACCGCCATGAATCCGCCGTGGCCGAACGAAATCTGACCGTTGACGCCCGTGAGCATGCTCAGGCCGGCCAGCACCACGACGTAGCAAGCGATCTCGCCCACTTGATAGTCGTTGTAGGTGCTGAGTCGTGTGGTCAGGTACCAAAGCACGACGCCCGCCAGCACGGCCACGAGCAGGTGGCGGATCATCGGCTGCCGGGGAACGAATTTGGTCACGGCGGCCGCGTCCATCTCAGACCCGCCTTGCCGGCGGCCGGGCAAAGATCCCTTCGGGACGTGCCATCAACGCCACCATCAGGAGCGCAAGCGCGCCGAGCGGCTCGAGCCCCGATCCGAGGTACCCACCGACGTAAGAGATGCAGAGACCCGAGATCAGCCCACCCACCAGCGCGCCTACCGGGCTCTCGAGCCCGCCGATCACCGCGGCCGTGAACCCGTACACGAGGATCAGGTCCATGTAATAGGGCCCGAAGGCACTGGTAGGTGCGACGAGCAGCCCGGCCAGCGACCCTGCGATCCCCGCCAGGCCCCAGCCGAGTGTCAGCAGCAGGCCCACTCGCACGCCGAGCAGACGGGCGATCTCCCGGGAGAAGGCCGATGCCCGCATACGGAGTCCGAGCGATGTGAAGCGGAACAGCACGAGCATGGCCGTCATCATCACGAGGACGGCGACGAGGATGAACACGTCGAAGTGTGAGAACGCGACGATCGTCGTTCCAAAACGCAGCCCACGCTGGGAGAAGGCGGCCGGGAACCCGCGACTCGCGTTTCCGTATATGGCGCCTGCGAGCCCTTCGAAGACGACCAGCAGGCCGATTGTCACAATGTTCGGATTCAGTTCCGATTTCCCGGTCAGCGGCCGGATCAGCAGGCGTTGGGTGACCGCGCCGATCGCGAAGCCGATCAGCAGCACCACGACAAAAGCCCACCAGTAGCCCCACCCTCGGGAGATCAGGCTGAAGGCGATGAACGTCGTCAGCATGCCCGCCGCGCCTTGCGCGAAATTGATGATGCGGGTCGCCCTGAAGATGAGCACCAGGGCAAGGGCGAGCGAGGAGTAGATCATCCCGTTGGCGATGCCGTCGAGGGTGTAGTCCAAGAAGAGGGTCATCGAATCAGAAGCCCAGATAGTGATGACGTAGGGACTCGTCGGCCGAGACCTTCATGGCGGAACCGGACACGACCACTTGTCCGAGGTTCAGGATCACGGCGTGATGCGACACCGACAAGGCGCTGCGCGCGTTTTGTTCGACCAGGACGACCGTGATGTCCTTGCCTTCGGTCTGCTCGTGCAGCATTGCCATCAGTTGGGCGGTGATGAGGGGCGCCAGCCCCAAGCTCGGTTCGTCGAGCAACAGGAGCCGGGGCTTGGAGATCAGTGCGCGGCCGAGGACCAGCATCTGGCGCTCCCCACCGGAGAGCGTCGACGCATGGCGGCGCCGGAAGCCCTGAAGCCGCGGGAACATGTCAAGGATCTCTTCGATGGCAGATTGGCGTTCGCTGCGCTTCAGGCACCAAAGCGTGGCCAGGCGGAGATTCTCCTCGACGGTGAGTTCTTCGATCACACCGCGACCTTCGGGCACGTGGGCCACCCCCAGCCGGGCAATCGACTCGACCGTGCGACCGACGAGTGGATCTCCGTCGAATGACACCGACCCCGCCGCCGGTTTCACCAGCCCGGAGATGGTGCGGAGCAGGGTCGTCTTTCCGGCGCCGTTGGCGCCGAGCACCGCGGTGATTGCTCCGGGCTCCGCGTGGAAGGACACAGTGCGCAGCGCTCGCACGGCTCCGAACGACACGGAGAGTTCGCGTACCTCAAGCACTGTTCTCCCCGCCGTCCGTGGGTGCACTCGTTGCATCGACCTCGTCTCCGAGATACGCGGTGGCCACCTCCCGATTGGCGCGGATCACGTCGGGCGTGCCGTGGGCGATCACCCGTCCGAAGTTCAATACGACGATCCGATCGCACACCGACATGACGAGATCCATGTGGTGTTCCACCAAGAGGACCGACATCCTCGTCGTCAGACCTCGGATCCTCGACCCGAGCGAGGTCATCTCTGTCTCGGACAGCCCGCTGGCTGGTTCGTCGAGCAGCAGCAAGCGAGGCTTCGCCATCAACGCCCTTGCCAGCGCGGTCTGCTTCTGGACGGCGTAGGGCAGGGTCGACGGTAACCGGTCTGCCTGGTCGGCGACGCCGAGGTCGCCGAGAACGTTCATCGCCCGTGTCGCGGTCTGCCGCTCCTCACGACTCGATCGCCACAGCCCGAGGGATGAGGACGCCGGGTCGCTGCGCAGCACCGGCTGCGCGCCCAACATGACGTTCTCGAGCACGGTCAATCCGGCGCAGAGTCCCACCCCTTGCAGCGTGCGGGCGATCCCCAGCTTGGCGAGGTCATGTGGACGGTGCTGGTGCAGGTCTCGACCGCTGAAGACGATGTGCCCCGAGCTCGGGTGCACGAAGCCGCAAATCACGTTGAAGAGGGTCGTCTTGCCGGCGCCGTTCGGTCCGATGACCCCGACGACCTCGCCACTGTCGATCGACATGGAGACTTCATCGAGCGCGAGCACGCCCCCAAATCCGATGGTGACCTCCCGTACGTCGAGGAGGGGGCTCTTACCTTGCGCGCCGGCGTCGTCGACGACGGAACCATCCGCGACCCCGAGAGCCGGGCCCACGTTTTTGGCCTACCCGGGCACGGAGGCGGCAAGTGCTGTTCCCGAGCGCGCTTTGCGATGGCGCATGCCTACCCAGCCCCCGGCATCGCGTCGGACGTTACAGCGTTCGCAACGCGAGCGCATGACGACCGCGCGGATGCGACAAAAGTCGCACCAGGTTGGTCAACGCTGTGGCCGGGGCGGCCACGAGCATGGACAGCCCCGATGACCTCCCCTTTCCGCCGCGGCGATCACCTGCGCTTTTGCCGATTGTCTATCTCTCGTGCGGGAACGGCATGAACAGGAGACCGACTGTCGAAAAAGCGTCGATCAATCCGTGACCGACAGGAATTCCTTGGTTTCACTTGAGCGCCGCACCGAGCGCAGGACAGCCGCGGGGAAGAAAACCTTTAAATCCGATTGACTTACTTGGGTTTAGGCGCTACCGTGCTTCGGATGCAGCGATCGGGTCGACTTCTTTGCGCTGTTCAGCCGGCGCGCCTGCAACGTTCCGCAGGCCAGCGGGCGACGTCGGCCGGGCGGCACGTCGATCCCGCCGCAATCGCACAGCGACTTGGTGGGGCCGTGCACTGGCCCGGAGCCGCCGGTGTGCGGGACCGGTCGTGGCGGTTGATCGCCCAGACCCGCGAATTTGACGCATGGCTCATCGCGTGGCCGCGCGAGTCCGCTGCCGAATTGCACGACCACGGCGGATCGCGGGGAGCGCTCCACGTCATCAGGGGTGCTTTGGTCGAGACCATTCCGTGGCGTGACGACGAGGGCAGGGTGACCCTCGCGCGCAGGGAGGTCCGTGCGGGCATGACCCTGGCCTTCGGTGCCGGTCACGTCCATGATGTGCGCAACGAAACAGCCGAGCACGCACTGAGCCTCCACGTGTACAGCCCGCCTCTCACCTCGATGAACTACTACGACCGCTTCGGTGATCGTCTGATACCCCGCGAGAACGGGTGGGTCTCCACGCGCAGCCAGTCCTCGCTGCGTTTTGCGGCGCCGTGAGTGCTTCATCCGCCGAGCAACTGTTGGCTGAAGCGCGACGCCACATCGACCGTGTGCGTCCCGAGGAACTCGGATCGTGGCGCGTCGCCGGGGCGCTCTTGATCGACATACGCCCCGAACGCCAAAGAGCTGAGGAGGGCGAGTTTGACCACGCGATCGTGGTCGAGCGCAATGTCCTCGAGTGGC
Organism: uncultured Acidimicrobiaceae bacterium; assembly: GCA_963828455.1. Lineage (GTDB taxonomy): Bacteria > Actinomycetota > Acidimicrobiia > Acidimicrobiales > RAAP-2 > Bog-473. The sequence goes on from CAWHFH010000023.1 coordinate 33,718, forward strand.
GGTTCGATCTAGGGGGCGGCCACACGCTCGCTGATATCGACGGTTACGGCCAGCCGATCGTCGTCGCGTGCTCCGAAGGGTATGCCTCGAGTCTGGCCGCGGCCTCGTTGCGTGACCTGGGGTTCACCCGAGTCGCCGACCTCGCCGGCGGCTACGTGGCATGGCGAGCCCGGCTGGAAAAAGCAAGGACTCACACGTAATCGCTGAGGCGCATCCAGACAACCGTGGCCCACACCCAGATCGGCGGCAGGTTCGCCGTGCACAGCCGCTCGATGAACACCGCAGCCACCACCTGGTCCTGTAGTCACCCGGTTTCGGGCCGCATGAAGCGAGTCGCCCCCTCCCCGCGAAGGCGACCCGCGGGGAGCAGCCGACCGCAGGCCACCAACGCGAGTGCCTGGGCGGAACCCTCAACTGCCTCTCCCCCGCCGGATGACCACTCGAGATCATCGGCGCGCAAGGTCACGCCGGACAGGTCGGTGCCGAACTTGTTGGGCGCCGAGGGGTCGGCCACGAGCGAGAGAACCCGCGCAATGCGGCGGTCGGGCACCCGACGCGACAGCGGGACCGCCTCGATGACGTCGAGACAATGTACGACGCAGTGGGTGAGAGCGCCGTCCTCTCCGCCACCGGGCGGCTGCCAGCTATGCAGCACTTCGGAGCGCAGGTCGGCCAACAGTCGCTCGGTCGGCAAGGCACCGTCGCGCGCCGCGATCCTGTTCGACAGGCGAGTGAAGTCGCCGCCCGCGGCTTCGAGCTCTGCCATGAAAGCCGGGCCGGGATAGCGGACGGGCATCGTCACGTCCGCGACCACTTCCCTCGTCCGCCAGCCCTCGCACAGCGACGGTTCGTCCCACACCCACGGTCCAGCCGATTCCAACAGGTCGGCGAGGGCGACGAATTCCTCGGCGAGGCCGTTGGCGGACACGTCGTGCTCCATCATGCTGGTGTCGCTTGTCATGTTGCTGTCCTCCTAGTCGGATGTGTTCGTATCGGTTCGGGTGTGCGGGTGGGGAAGTTCGACGCGCTCGAGATGAGCGGCAAAGCGGTCGAGCGACGTGGAGAACCCTGCCTGTGCTTCCGGGGCCATGAAGGCTTCGGGTACGTAGCGCTGATGGATTCGTACCTCGGTACGGTCTGGCCCCAGCGCCACGAACTGGGTGGTTACCTTCATGCCTGAGTGCGTCTCGGTCCACGAGAGAAGTTCAGGTGGTCGCACCTCGTCGTAGACGGCGTGAGTCCGGTACTGGCTGCCGTCGCGGTCGTTGACCATGACCGTCGAGAAGACCCCACCGGGGCGGGCATCGACAGAAATGTATTCGCGAGGCGCGCTGGTACCGGTAGGACCCCAAAAATATGCGAGGTGATCGGGGTCGATCATGCACTCGAAGACGATCTCGCGCGGCGCGTCGAAGACCCGGGTGAACTCGAGCTCGTTCTCCGATGCCTTCATGAGTCTGAGCCCCGTTCGCGACTCGCTCCGGCTCGGACCTCGCGCAGATGCGCGTCCAACTTGTCGAAGCGTTCGTTCCAGATCTGTCGGTGCGTACTGATCCAATCGAGCGTCTGGTCGAGCGCACCGACCTCGAGGTGGCACGGCCGGAATTCGGCGTCGCGCCCGCGTGAGATGAGGCCACTGCGTTCCAGCACCTTGAGGTGCTTCGAAATTCCGGGCAGGGACATCGCGAACGGGGCGGCGAGTTCGCCGACCGTCGCATCGCCCCGTGCGAGCCGGCTCACGATGGCCCGACGCGTGGGGTCGGCGAGCGCCGCGAAGGCCGCATCGAGCCGTTCGTCGGACAACTGCGACATTCGTTGTATTTAACCAAAAGGTTAGTTAACGGTCAAGTTAATTGATACGCGCCTGACCCCGCTGCGCCGGCGGGTAGACCGCGGGCATGGAGAACCCCCTGCCGCCACTGGCCGCATCGGTGAAGAGGTTGCGCGAGCTGGTGCGCGGTCTTGACGTGGACCAGCTGCAGAGCCCGTCCTACGCCACAGACTGGAACATCGCCGACGTCTTGTCCCATTTGGGGTCGGGCGCGGTACTGATGGCACGCCGTCTGGAGGCGGCCCTCACCGGCGAGCCACTGCCCGACGACGTCGCACAACCGGTGTGGGACGAATGGAACGCCAAGTCGCCGCAGGCGAAAGCGGACGATTCGCTGGCCGAAGACGAACGCCTGGGCAAGGCATTCGAAGCGGTGGACGACGTGGACCGCCAGCGCATCGAATTCCCCTTCGGTCCCGTCTCGGTGAGCTTCGAGACGGCGGCGGCGTTGCGGCTCAACGAACACGCGCTCCACACATGGGACATCGAGGTCATGGGAGACGGCGGAGTCGGCCTCCCGCCGGACGCGGCGGCGGTGATCATCGACAACCTGGGCATGATCGGTCGCTTCGCCGCCAAACCCACGGGCGACGAGCGTGAGATCCGGGTCCGCACGCGCGACCCCATCCGGCACTTCACTGTGCGCCTCACGTCCGAGTCCGCACAGCTGCTCGAGGGCGACGCCGGCGTCGAGCCCGATCTGGAGCTGCCCGCAGAGTCATTCTGCCGGCTGGTGTACGGCCGACTGGATCCGGATCACAGCCCCGCCGTGCCTGCGAACGGCGGGGTGCTCGACCTCCTGCGACGGGTTTTCCCTGGTATCTAGCTCGAACTCTTTGGTCCTTCGCCAGAACGACGATCCGGCCCGGAGAGTACCCGGCGCGGCAACGCCGCAACACGTCGCATGCGGGCACCGATGCCGTGGCCGGAGCCACGAAGGACGAGAAGGATCTTGAGCCGCTGCAGGGGATCGTCGGCCAGCGCGTAGTTGAGCTGATAGCCCGGGAGCTCGAGGTGGGTGAGGGGCCAACTCACCGAGAGCAGCTGGCCCATGGCCGCACCTCTCCAGCCCCGTGTCGGAAGTGGAAAGAGCCCGACCGGCGCGTCGACGCCGGCTCGCCGCGCCATGGCGAGCGCGGCACCCACGACAGTGACGCAGTGGGTGGACTCGGCGACGGCGCGGACGCGCTGCCAGTCGACAGGGTTTCCATCGTCCGTAGCAGCGCGCACGATCATGGCGAGGTCGGCGATCCACACGAGACGCACGAAGCCGTGGTGCGGCTTGCCGGCATGCGCGGCGAGCACCACCAGCTCTACGTCCCGGGACAGGACGAACGCGGGAGTGCCGGCTACGACCGCGGGTTGGCGGCAGGACCACAGCGTGACCGGATCGAGAGCCGTGACGCGTTGCGACGCCGTTTCCAGCCCGAAGTGCAGCTCGAGGAACAATGACGGCACCTCGGGATGCGCGAGGACGGTGTCGTACTGCTCGTCCTCGGCCGGGCGCACGAGCGTCCATCCGGCTCGTGCCAACGCGGACAGTCCGCGGGCATGGTCGGCGCGGGGGAGCAACAGGTCGATGTCCTCCATCGGGCGCAACCCAGGGCGCGGATAGCGCGCGGCGACCGCAGGGCCCTTGAAGACCACGGGTTCGAGCTCGGCGGCGGTCAGCGGGGTGACCGCGAGCTCCATCGCGCGCGGGATCAGCAGGAGCGCCTCCATGGCGAACGCATCGGACGTCCCTTTGAGCGTGGGCCGGTCCGCTCCCAGAGCATCCAGAGCATCAGCCGCTTCGAGTGCTCGCCAGAGGAGCGGGCTGATCCGGTGGTCTTCGGCCGCCGAGACGGCGAGGGTGACATCGGCGTCACCGGCCAGGGCCCGCCGCACCCTGTCCGGATCGGGATCAGGGCGGCAAGCTTCCCAGAGCAGCAGTGACGTCGGTTCGATCGACGCATCCACGACTTTTGCCCCGCCCCTCACCCGCTCATCATGCCTCTGGGTCCCCGCAACGGCGCCGTGTGGTGGCCTGCGTGCATCGGATTGGCGCTCGGACCTGGCGGTGCGGAAAAAAAGATGGGCATTCCGCAAACGGAGCACAATTTCAATCCGAAAGCAGGATGGCGGTAGTAAACGAAGGTTTGGGACGTTATTCAGCCAGATGGACTGGAGCTTCCTTGATGCACTCAGGTCGGGGATGCCGGAGTTTCACAACAAAAGTGCGGTTTACATGGGAAAACAGCAGTAGACTTCTCTCGGGACAACGGGACGGGCGGCTCAGTGATGCACGGACAGCGGACGAATCGAGATGCGGATGCATCGCGGATTGCACCAGGTGGGGCACGCCCCGGGCGGACATTCTCGAGGCGCCAAGCCCTCGGGCGGATGTCGATGGTGGCGTCAGCCGGCGCGGCGGCCTGGGCAGTGCCCGAGATCCTGACGGCCAAGCCGGCCGCCGGTGCCACGCTGTCTGGGAGCCAACCTTTCCCGGTCGGAGGCAGCGGCGTGTCGACCAGCCCCGCAACCACTGGTGGTTCGGGCGGTACGGGGTCGACCGGCGGAGCTGGAGGCACCACGTCGCCGGCGACGTCGCCAGGCTCGCTGGCGTTCACCGGCGTCGACATCCAGCGCGACGCCGAGATCGGTGCGGCGCTCATCGCCGGCGGTTGGGCGATGCACCACTGGGCCAGCCGTACGCCGAAGCTGGCGACCGTGACCAAGGCGCACAAGGCGGGGAGCCAGGTCGACCCCACCTGATCGGTTGGCCGTGTCAGAAGCTCACGACTGGGCGCACTGCACTCCAAACCTGAGCGCCCTGTCATACCGCTTCGCGGTCTGCTGCGACGACGCGGACCTCGGTGCCCATATCTCTGCGCTGTTGTCATCGCTGCGCGATGTGGAAGGTGACGCGGACACGGACGAGCCGCAGGAGAAGGCAGCAGCCGGCGAGCCGGCGCCCCATCGCTACCGGTTGACGGCGTCGCGGGAACGCCCCGGTGCGGTGGACGTCCGCCGCGACGACGAACTCGTGGAGTCCGGGCTCGCACCGGGCGTCGCCGTCGGTTGGCTCGTCTGGGACGTGAACCGTCTCGCCGCCGAGCTGAGCGGGGAACATCTGCTCTTCCATTCCGGCGGGGTGGAGGCCTCTGGCATGGGGGTCCTGGTGCCGGCGGCGTCGGGGTCGGGCAAGTCGACCCTGACGGCAGGTCTGGTGCGGGCGGGTCTCGGGTATCTCAGCGACGAGCTCGTTGCGCTCGAGCTCGATGCTGCCGGCCCGGGTCCGGGCCGCCTGTTGGCATACCCCAAGCCGATCACCGTGAAGCCAGGCAGCTTCGGCGTCCTGGCGGACATGGCGCCGGACGTGCTCGAGGGAGAAGGCGACGGAGAGTGGCAGATCCCGGTCGGCGACGGCACCGGGAGGCGCGTCGGGGATCCCTGCGCACCCCGCTTCGTCGTGGTCCCCCGTTACGACCCGTCCGCCGAGACGGCGCTCGTCGGGCTCAACGAGACGGAAGCCTTCCTCACCTTGGCCCTGCACACGGTCAATCTGTTGCCCCACGGGCCCGCCGGGTCGGAGGCGCTGGGCCGGCTGGCGGCGCACAGCGCCTGTTACACCCTCGCCTTCTCCGACCTCGATGCGGCCTGCGAGCTGGTGCTCGGCATCGTGGGCGCGGCGAGGTAGGAATGGCGGCCGTGGAGGCGTCGTGGCCGGAGGCGGACTCGATGCCCGTGCGCCGGGAGGGTGCCTCCGGGGTCGAACTGGACGACAACATCGCCGTGTACGACGACGTGGGTCAGCTGTTGATCCTGCTCAACTCGAGCGCCGGGGCGGTCTGGAACCTGTGTGACGGGTCGACCACGGTCGAAGCGATGGTCCGATCACTGGCCGAGACGTACCCCGACCAGGCCGCCGTGATCAGCGACGACGTCCGCGAGACCTTGCGCAAACTGGCCGAGCTCGGCCTGGTGGAGAAGGGATCGGAGGCGCTGTAAGCCCTCACCTGGCCTGGGGACGGGACGACCCACCAGGGAGAGCCTGAAGCAGCAGCGATGGATCGCTGTGCCGCGCTCTTGGTGTGCGTATCGCCGACCGCGACGTCCCGTAGGCCGGACGCCCGAGAAACCGACGAATTGAGGGGGGCCATCAGGAGTTGCCGTGCCGGCGGTCGTTGTCCAGGATGAGGGCGTGCCCATCGCCCGCTTGAACAACGAGGCCGGCCCCGATGAAGTGGCGGCGGCCGTGGTCCGCGACGGGGCGGTGATCGTCGAGGGTGTCGCCGAGTCGGCGTTGCTGGACCTGGTCGGGGCGGAGTTGCGACCCTTCCTCGACGCCACGCCCACTGGGCCCGACGACTTCAGTGGCAACTTGACCCGGCGCACGGGGTCGCTCATCGCCCGTTCGGCCGCGAGCCGCGACCTGGTGATGCACCCGCTCGCGCTGGGCGCGGCGCGGACGCTCCTGGGCCAGGCGACGAACATCCAGCTCCATCTGACGCAGGCCATCGCGATCGGACCCGGCGAGACCGCCCAACCCATCCACCGGGACCAGTGGGCCTTCGACTTCTTTCCGTTCCCGTCCGGCTACGACGTGCAGTGCAACACGATCTGGGCGCTGACCGACTTCACCGAGGAAAACGGCGCAACCCGGGTCGTTGTCGGGAGCAACGCGGCGGCGGACGGTCAGTCCTTCGGCCCCGACGACACTGAGCCCGCCGAGATGTCACGCGGGTCGGTGCTCGTCTATTCGGGCAGCGTGTACCACGGGGGCGGCGCCAACCACTCCGCTGGGACCCGGATCGGGCTGAACATCACCTATGCCCTCGCATGGTTGCGCCAGGAGGAGAACCAGTACCTCTCCGTGCCCCGGGAAGTGGCCGAGACCCTCCCGGTCGACCTGCTCCGCCTCATGGGTTACGACCGCGGCGCGTACGCGCTCGGCTACATCGACGACCTGCGCGACCCGATCGAGGCCGTGCGTCCGGGCATCGGCACGACCGGCTTCGCGGCACGCTGACGGCGGTGTCGGCCGCTCCCGGCGTGCCCGCGAAAATCGTGAACACACAGCGGCAAGTGTCGCAGTTCGCGGCGCGCACACCGCTACCGTGGGTGACGTGCCGGTCGAAATCAAGATGGCCACGGTGGACGACTACGACGAGCTGTTCGTCGCGTTCAGCCGTATCGTCGGAGCCGGCGAAGGGTTCCCACAATCGCCGCCGCTCACCCGCGAGGAATTCGACGACTACTGGGTCGACCAGGCGTCCGCCGTCCAGGTCGCGAGGTTCGGTAGCTATCTGATCGGGGCGTACTACCTCAAGCCCAATTTCGTCGGGCGCGCCGCCCACATCGCCAACGCCGGCTACTTCGTGCTCACCGCGTACCGGGGCGCCGGTGTCGGGCGTACGCTCGTCGAGCACTCGATGCTGGAGGCCCGCCGGCTGGGGTACGACGCCCTGCAGTTCAACCTGGTGTTCGAGTCCAACCCCGTCCGCGACCTCTACGTTCGCCTGGGGTTTACCGAGGTGGGACGGATCCCCAAGGCTGTCGACGGGGAGGATGCGCTCATCTATTGGCGCAGCCTGGAGGACATCCCGTTGTGAGCGTCCGCGCCCGTCGTCGGGCGACGCCGTGAGCGTCTCCGTCGCCGTCGAGCAGTCCGGAGAACACGTGGGTGTGGTGCGCCTGTGCCGGCCGCCCAACAACTTCTTCGACACCGCATTGCTGCACGAGGTGGGTGACGCGTACGAGGAACTGGAGCGCACCGGCTGGTGCCGCGCCATCGTCCTGGCCGCAGAGGGCAAGCATTTCTGCGCAGGCCTCGACTTCGCGTCGAACGCGGGACAGGACATAACCGAGCTCTACTGCCAGGCTTTGCGCCTCTTTGCGGTGCCGCTGCCCGTCGTGGCGGCCGTGCAGGGCGCGGCGATCGGAGGTGGCCTGGGTCTCGCGCTCTCGGCGGACTTCCGGGTGGCGACTGCGGCAAGCCGGTTCAGTGCGAACTTCTCCCGCCTCGGCTTCCACCACGGCTTCGCCTTGACCGTGACGCTGCCCGCGGTCGTCGGGCAACAGGCCGCCGCAGATCTGCTGCTGACCGGGCGCCGCATAGGCGGGAAGGAGGCGTTCGAGCTCGGCCTGTGCGACCGGCTGGTCGGTGACGCCGAGGGCGACCTCATGGCCGACGCCCTCGCCTACGCCGGCGAGCTGGCGGGCTCGGGCCCGCTTGCCGTACGCGCCATCCGCGCCACGTTGCGGCTCGGCCGGATCGAGTCGGCGAAGGCCGCCATGGACCAGGAGTGCGCCGAGCAGCTCCGTCTCCAGGGCACGGCCGACTTCGCCGAGGGAGTGCGGGCCACCGCAGAACGCCGCGCCCCGCGCTTCACCGGGACATGATCGGCGCATGAACGTGCGCGCGGCCACTACCGGGCCTCTGCGTCCGCCGCTGCACGCGCTCAACACCGGATTCGAGTGGCAAGATCACACGGGTCCCTTCCGCGTGGTTTCGCCGGAGCAGGCGCGCCAGTACGACGAGCTCGGCTACTTCGTGCTCGAGGACGCGCTGAAGCGTGAAGAGGTCGACGAGCTCCTCGCCGCGATCGACCCCTTCGAGCATCGCCAGGAGGAGGCGCTGCGCGAGATGGAGGGCGGCCGCTTCTTCATCGCACGCGCCGACGAGATCACCTTTACCACTCATCTCGTCGTGCGCTCGCCGCGCCTGCGCCGCTTCACCTCGTCGAGCTTGTTCGCCGGATTGTGCGCGGACCTCGTCGGGCCCGACGTACGGCTCTACTGGGACCAGGCGGTGTACAAGAAGCCTGCAACCGAGTCGCCCTTCCCCTGGCATCAGGACAACGGCTACGCATTCGTCGAGCCCCAGCAGTATCTCACGTGCTGGGTGGCGCTGACCGACGCCACCGAGGAGAACGGCTGCCCCTGGGTCGTACCGAGACTGCACCGGCACGGCACCCTCGCGCACGAATACTCCGACATCGGCTTCGTGTGCCTGCGCGACCCCGCCGAGGGGATGCCCGTGCCCGCAACGGCCGGAAGCATCGTCGTCCTCTCCTCGCTTACCCCGCACTCCACCGGTCCCAACCGCACCGACGCGGTGCGCAAGGCCTACATCGTCCAGTTCGCGCCGGACGGCGCCGAGGTGATTCGCCCTGAGCCGGACGGCTCGCCCGGGCCGCGGGTGCCGGCGGACGAGGAGACCCGGCAGTACGAGGTGGTGCGGGGCGGGCAGCGGGTCGTGTCGTAGGCCGTGCGCCGCGACTGGGAGCCCTCCGCAGTCCGGCGGTAGTCTGCTCCGCGGCGGGAGGTCGACAAAAAGGACACGACACCAGGCCCGCCGTACGCCGCATCACAAAGGGGGCATCCCTATGACACACACCGCGCCGGTCACCGATTGGGCGACCGACTTCGACGTCATGGACCCGGGGTACCTGGCCGACCCATTCAGCATCTGGGACCAGCTGCGCCAGACCTGTCCGATCCCGCACACCGACCGGCGCAAGAGCAGCTGGATGCCATTGCGCTACGACGACGTGACGGCGATCGCCCACGACATCGAGCACTTCAGCTCCCTCAAGGTGGCGGTGATCCCGGGCGACGAGGACGAGGATCCCAACGCCAACTTCGACGGGCCCAACCTGGAGTACGGCCTGCCGCCGATCTCGGCGGACCCGCCGCTGCACACCTGGACGCGCCGGCTGCTGCTGCCCTGGTTCTCGCACAAGCGGGTCGACTCCTATGTGCCGTTGACGCGCGAGCTCTGCCGTTCGCTGCTCGACGGCTTCGCGGACAAGGGCCACGCTGACGCCGCGGCCGACTACGCCCAACAGATCCCGGTCCGGGTGATCGCGCGAATCCTCGGCGTCTCGACCGACCTGGCCGACACCTTCACCGGATGGGTGCGCGACGTGCTCGAGTTTGCCGACGACCAGGAGCGCCGCCAGGCCGGGGCGGAAGGACTGCTCTACTACTTCGTCGACCAGCTGGCCCAGCGCAAGGAGAACCCGGGCGACGACCTGCTCAGCGAGTTGCTGCACACCGAGGTCGAGGGCAAGCCCGTCGACGACGGGATCGTGCTGGGCATGGCGGCACTTGTGCTCATCGCCGGCGTCGACACCACGTGGAGCGCCATCGGCTCGTCGCTGTGGCACCTGGCCACGCACGACGAGGGCCGCAAGCGCCTGGTGGCCGAGCCCGAGTTGATGGCCACCGCGGTCGAGGAGCTGCTGCGGGCGTACTCACCGGTGACGATGGCCCGCGAGGTGACCCAGGACGTCGAGTACGCAGGTTGCCCCATGAAAGCGGGCGACAAGGTCCTCATGAACTTCCCGGCCGCCAACCGCGACCCCGAGGCGTTCGAGAACCCCGACGTCGTGCAGCTCGATCGCGCCCACAACCGCCATGTCGCGTTCGGCTCTGGCATCCACCGTTGTGCCGGGTCGAACCTGGCCCGCATGGAGCTCCAGGTCGCACTCGAAGAGTGGCTCGCCCGGATCCCCGAGTTCACGCTCGCCGAGGGCGAGGAGATCCTGTGGGCGGGCGGGCAGGTGCGCGGACCGCGTATCCTGCCGGTGGTATTCCCATGAAGATACGCGTCGATCCCGACAAGTGCCAGGGGCACGCCCGCTGCTACAGCCTCGCGCCGGAGCTGTTCGAGGTCGACGATTACGGCCAGTCCACGGTGATCGTCGACGAGGTCCCGCCCGAGCTCGAGGAGAAGGCGCGCCTGGCCATCGCCAACTGTCCCGAGTACGCCATAGAGATCATCAGCGAGTAGCCATGAGGTTCTCGCGAGCGGAGAGTGGTTGAACGAAACGTCGCGCACCGCTCGGGTTGACCATCAGGGCGAACCGCGTTGCTGCCACCAGCGTCCCGTTTCCGTCTCACGGTGCGTCCGTACCGGGTTCCACGACGGACTCGATGCTCAGGCTTCCCCGGGGACGGACCGTCAGGGGGGTGCTCGAAGTCGAGTTCGTCGCCGGATGGAACGCTCAACAACCCGCTCATTCCCATGGTTGACATGGACGAGACGCCTAGGGTTGGGTGACATCCAGAATCAGCACTTCCGTGCCCGACGGCACCGACTTTCCGTGACCGTAGCCAACGGACGCTTCAGCCCCGAATGCAGGTGGAGCGTGGCGAACCTGGTCAGGGGCCACACGCACCAGATTCGACGGGCCGCGCGTGTTCAGTCCGGGCGCTAGGCGTCATGGCGTCGCGTCGGCGTCGGGGCACCGGGTCACCCAGGTGCCATGGGTCTCGCGACTATGGTTTCTCACGGCGAATACCAGGTGGTAGAGGGAGAGCAGTGGTTCCATGAGTGGTGCGCGTGGTGGGCGCATGGTCCTTTTCGGATTGCTCGTCAGCCTCGTCATCGGAGTACGAGCGATCCCCGCTGCATCCGCATCCCGTGCCGCCGCGTCCGGACCAGCCACGTACTACGTCGACAGCAACGCCTCCTGCCCGGGATCGGGGACGCAGGCCGCCCCCTGGTGCAACTTCGCCGTCGTCAACTCCAGGCACTTCGGACCGGGGGATCAAATACTCCTGAAGAGCGGGGACACCTTCAACACACCAATGATTGTCTATGGATCGGGGTTGCCTTCGAACTACGTGGAGGTCGGTTCGTACGGCTCCGGACCGATGCCGATCGTCGACGGCAACAAAGCCCCGGGTTCGGTCGCGATCAATCTGTATAACGACAGCTATATCGAGATCGACCATCTCGCGATAGACGATGCTGTCACGGGCATCCTGATCGACGACACCACGAGACAGACCGGGTACCGCTTCATGCATCTGAACCTGACGGGAGACGACGAGGGGATCCAATCTCCCGGAACGACCCACCCCGCCATTGCCAGCAACATACTCGTGCAAGACGTCAAAGCAGCCAACAACAAATTGGGTTGCATCTACACCGGCTGCTCGGGATTCGCGTTGACACTGGGAGCAGTAACCGACGTCATCGTCAACCGCCTGTACTCGTTCGGAAACTGCGGAGCCACTTCTTGGCACCTCCTTGGTGGTGCATCGAATGTCCTGATCGAGAATTCCAAGTCGATTGGCGATGCCGACTGCGCCCACCTGGCAGGGGAGACGGCGAACTTCGTCGACGACGACACGAACATCACCTTTGTCAACGACATTGTCACGAACGCGGTATTCCTCAGCACCGGGGTGGACTACTCCGCCATCGATCTGGAGCCCACAGACGGGGCTGATCGCGGGGTCAATATCGAGGACAGTTACCTCGCCGACAATGCAGGGCCGGGGATTCAGCTCCTCGATCACCCCGCGCCCATCAGCAACGTGAACATCACCGGGAACGTCCTGTTGGACAACGGTGCACACTGGAGCCCGGTCACCTATCCGGTATGGGGCCAAATCTGGACCGACGAGTGGCTCCCCGGCTACGTCCAATCGACGGGCTCTATTACCGACAACCTCTACGACGCGCCCGCTGCCTCCGGAGGTTTCGAACAGATGCACCCCGGAGCTGGAGCCGATTACAGCGAAATCACCCAGGCGGACAACAACGACCTCGGGGGTCGGGCCAACGTGTGGTACGGGGCGGACGGGTTCAGTTGCAGCACCCAGGGCTCGCACGGGTGGTCGTACCAGTCGAGCACGGACGGCTCAACCTGGACGGACCTCTCGGCGTGCACAGCCGTGGGCTCCTTGGACCAGGAGTGGACTTCCGGAGGGACGGCCTCCGGCTTCGTCAGCAACTTCGAGGAGATGCCCCCGTCGGATTCGAGTGCCTGGGTGGCCCGATCGTGGACAGCTCCCACCGCTGGACATGTCAGCATCCGCGGCAGGGTCCTTATGTCTGATCCCACCTGTCGTTCGGGCGTCACCGCCGAGATCACCAAGAACGGATCGTCGCGGCCGATTTGGGGTCCCCACGTCATCCGCGCCGGGGACGACGTCGGTGTTGCCACCAATCTCGACGGGGTGAGCGTGCTCGCTGGCAACGTCGTGCACTTCGCGGTTCAGGAGCACGGTGCGAGCCAGTGCCGGGTGAGTTGGACGCCGAGCGTCGCACGCTGAACGGAGGCCGAACGGCGGATCCACAACTCCTTCCGGGTTCACCCGCGTGGTTCGCCCGCGCCACGGCTACCCCCTACGGCCACGGCAGGGTCCAGGTTGCCGGCTGCGACGTCCATTACCTGCAGTGGGGCGAGATGGGCCGCCGCGGACTCGTCTTCGTGCACGGCGGCGGCGCCCACGCCCACTGGTGGACGCACGTGGCGGCGACGTTCGCCGCCGAGTTCAGCGTCATGGCGATCGACCTCTCCGGGCACGGCGACAGCGGGCACCGGGAGGCGTACGACCCCGAGCAGTGGGCCGACGAGGTGGTGGCGGTGGCGGCCGACGCCGGCATCGACGGCGTGCCTGTGCTCATCGGCCACTCCATGGGTGGCTTCATCACGATCGTCACGGCGGCGCGCCACCCCGACGACGTAGCCGGCGTGATCGTCTGCGACTCGCCGGTGACCGAGGCCGACCCCGAGATCAGCGCGCCCGATGCCTTCGGCCGGACGACCCGCACCTACTCGGCGGTTCACGACGCCGTCGCCCGCTTCCGCACTGTGCCGCCCCAGGAGCACTACCTCGACTACGTCATCGACTTCGTCGCCCGCCACTCGCTCAAGGAGGTCGACGGTGGGTGGCAATGGAAGTTCGACCGCCGGATCTTCGAGCAGTTCGGCCGAGGCGTCCACGGCCTGGCGGTTCCTTACCTTTCCCAGGTCGACTGCCGGCTGGCGCTCCTGCGCTCCGAGTACGGCCTCGTCACCCCTCAGATCGGTGCCTTCATGTACGAGAAGCTCGGCCGGGTCTCGCCAGTGATCGAGATCCCAGAGGCCGGCCACCACGCGATGCTCGACCAGCCGTTGATCCTCTTGACCGCGTTACGCACTCTGCTCGCTGACTGGGACCACTCAGAGCCGCACCGGCGCTGAAGGCACCGGTGCGGCTCGAGGGCCTCCCTTGGCAGGGGCGGGAGAATTGTGAGGGACGGAGGATGACGATGCGCACGACGAGGCGTCAGACGCCGGCGCCGGCCAGGGCAACGGCCTCCGTCTCTTCGACGTATGCCTCTTCGTCGAGCGCGTCGACCGGCTGCTCTTGGAAGCGGGCCCGCCGGATGAGGGTGAAGGCCGCCACGGCCGCCGCCGCCAGCACGATGCCGCTGAACGTGAACGCCGTGGTGTAGCCGTGAATGGCGCCCGCTTCGAGCGCGGCGGGCGTGTGCCCGTGCGCCACGATGTACGAGGCGGTCGCCGTGGTGGCGATCGTGTTGATGAGCGCGGCGCCCATGGAGCCACCCGTCTGCTGCGTCGAGTTCACCAGGGCGCTGGCGACGCCCGCGTCCTCAGGGTGCACGCCGATCAGGGCGGTGCTGCTGAGGGACACGAAGGCCAGGCCCATGCCCAGGCTGGTGATCAGCTCGGCGGGCAGCACGATCGAGACGTACGTCGACGCCGCGTCGAGCTGGCTGAACAGGAACAGTCCGGCCGCCGCCAGGACGAGCCCGCCGCCCATGACGAGCCGGGGTCCGATGCGGGGCAGGAAGCGGCTGGCCAACGTCGCCCCGGTGATGATCCCGAGTGAGAAGGGCAGGAAGGCGAACCCGCTCTTGAGCGCCGAGTAGTGCAGCGTGTTCTGGAAGTAGTACGTGAGCGAGAGGAACGTGCCGAACATGCCGGTCCCGATCAGCAGAGAGGCGAGGAACGAGCCACCGCGGTCGCGGTGTAGCACGACGCGCATGGGGAGGAGCGGGTGCTCCGCCCGCAGCTCGATCGCCACGAATGCCAGCAGCAGAACTCCCGCCGCCGTGAACAACGCCACTGCGGTCGACGAGCTCCAGCCGTCGGTGCCCGCCTTGGTGAAGGCATACACGAGGGCGAGCAGGCCCCCGGTGACCGTCGCCGCGCCGGGCAGGTCGTAGCCGTGATTGGCCGAGGCGCGGCTCTCACGCACCACCCGCGTCGCTGCGATGGCCGCGAAGATAGCGAACGGCACATTGATCAGCAACGTCCAGCGCCACGAGGCGTACTGGGTGAGCGCGCCGCCGAGGATGAGGCCGACCGCGGCGCCGGCGCCCGAGATGCCGCCGTAGACGGCGAAGGCGCGGGCCCGCTCCTTGGGCTCGGTGAACGCAACCGTCAGCAGCGAGAGCGCAGCGGGCGCCATGATCGCGGCGAACGCGCCCTGCAGCGCCCGGGCGCTGAAGAGCATGGCGGCGTTCTGGGCCAGCCCGCCGAGCGCCGACGCCGCCGCGAACCCGATCAGGCCCACGATGAACATGCGCTTGCGGCCGAAGTAGTCGGCGATGCGGCCACCCAGCAGCAGCAGGCCGGCGAAGGCGAGCGTGTACGCCGTCAACATCCACTGGCGGTTGGCCGTCGAGATGTGCAGGGCTTTTTGTGCCGAGGGCAGGGCGATGATGACGACGGAGGCGTCGAGCACCACCATCAGCTGCGCCAGGGCGATGATGCCCAGAGCACGGAAGCGCTTGGGGTCGCCGGACGAGGCGGCGCCGTCGTGCACGGCGGCGCCCGGCTCCGGGTCCATTCGGTCGAGGGTCGAGGTCATTTTTCGGGTCTCCCGTTTCCTGGCGGTGGTATGTGGTCCTTCGGTTCCAGTCCCGATCGCCTGGCCTCTTTCGCTTCCCTCACCAGGAGTTTCCCAGAAAAGGGTGGATTCGGCGCCCGATTCGGCCTACAATCGGAATCGGAGTTCTGGTTCCACTTACACTATACGGAACCTAGGTTCCGTTTGTCAACCGTGAAGGAAGTGAGATCCGTGGGCCCGGATTCGAAGGTATCGGGGGGCTGTGACGAGCCCACCGCGGTGCGTCCTCTGAGGGCGGACGCGCAGCGCAACCGCGGCCGCATCCTCGAGGCGGCCGAGGTGATCTTCGCCTCGGAGGGCATCGAGGCCCCCGTCGACGTGATCGCCGAGAAGGCCGGCGTCGGCGTGGGCACGCTCTACCGGCACTTCCCGACGAAGGAGAAGCTCTGTGAGGCGATCCTCCTCGATCGCCTGCGCCTCCTCACCGAGGACGCCCGTGCCCAGGCGGACGCCGCGGATCCCGCCGCGGCGTTCTTCGGCTTCCTCGAGCATTTCGTCGAGCTCGGCGAGGCCAAGCGCGACCTCATCGCCGCCGTCATGGGCGCGGGCCTGGACTTCGAGGAGGCGGCCGCCCCCGTCAAGGAGGACCTGCGCGAGGCGGTCGGCGTCCTGCTGCGCCGGGCCCAGGATGTGGGCGCCGTACGTCCAGATGTCTCGCCGGCCGCCGTCGTCAGCCTCGTCGGTGCGACATGCCACGCTGGCGGGCACGCCGATGACGCGCCCGCCGTCGCCCTCCTCGGGATCGTCTGCGACGGGCTGCGGCCGCCCTCGACGTTACGGGGCCGATTCGCGCGCAACGACAACGGGTGACCTTGGCGGCACGACGCGGCTGAAGTAGGGAGCGCGGGTTCGGATCCGAGGCCGCGACGGACGTCGAGCCCGGGGCCGATCGCGATTTCCTGGTCAGAGGCGAAGAGCTACTGACGCTGCGGTGAAATGCAACGTCGGCCCATACCTGCGCCGCCTATCGACCCGACAGAAGCCCCGTCGTCGTCGCAAGTTCGCGGGTGACTTAGACACTCAGATCATCGCGCGCAAACTCTTTTCACGCGCCTGCCTAGTTTGAGGGCCTACTTCTGCAAGAATTTGCGTCCAAAGTTGGCCCAAGAGGCAGGCACTCTCTTGCGCACTGACAAAGGCAACCAACGTCTCCAAACGTCGATGGGAGCAATTTTGGATGAAGTGCGGACTCCGGGATCGACGTCCTGAGAATGGGCCTCGGGGGAATCGAAACTCTTCCGGCTCCTAGGAGTGGTGTCGTAGAGAAGCCGATCCGTACAGTACCCGCCGGTCGGATACGGAACAGCGTTGACCTCAGCACAGTTGAAGAAGGTTGGCATTACTCCGAGGGGCATGAAATGCGCAACGAGGCTCTTGCGAGTTCGTGATCGGTCCTCGATCTCCACCCCACCGTGCATCAGATCAGCGTGCCAGATGAGTACATCGCCCTTCTTGGCCTTGAAGATCTCGGTTTTGAGTCCACGCTCTTCGCACATCCGCATAGTGGTCTCCAAGATCTTGTGATATTCCCGATAATCACCGTCGTGGCCCTTGTCTGTCCCGTAGTGCAGGAGTTCAGGCAATCGGTGGCTACCGGGGACGAACTGGAATTCGCCCGAGCGAGGTTGGACGTCCTCGAGAGCGACCCAGGACGCCGCCATGGCCATTGGTTCGGTGAGAGTAAGCGGTCCGGTGTCGATGTGAAGGTTCTCCTGGGAACCCTTGCGCATGGTCATCGATTGGAAAACGACCGGTGGCCGTTCGTAGATCTGGGTCAAGAAACGAAGCACCGGTGGCGGAAAGATGAGCTCTCCCGCTTTCGAGAAGTAGCTGTGGACATCGCTGACTTTGGCGACATCGTCGTAGTGTGCGCGGTCGATGCTAATGACTTCCCGATTCCATTGCATGTAAATCGTGTAGGGCGGGACGTCCCACGCCGCCTCAAAGAGATCCAGGTATTCATCGATTACTGACTCGTCCGTGGCCTTCGGGAAGATCACATAACCGTCGTCGATGTACTTGGCCAACACTTTGGCATCCTCATCGCTCACCTCGCCCTTCATGCGCTTTTCGCCGAGGATGTCGTGCGCGTCCCGACGATCCACCCACAACCCGCCGTATCGGCTGCGGTAAAGAGGAGGTTCAGGCTTTCCCCCGGGAATCTGCAGATGGATGCTCTTCGGATCGACCGTTGATGCTGACGTTGCTGACGTTGGCATGATTACCAATCCTTCGTGATTACCAATCCTTCGTGCCAGAGGCGCCGGTTCGTCGATGAGCTAGAGACGACAGAGAAGGCGGCACTCTCGTGCGCACTGGGGCCGGCACCCAGTTTCTCCATAGTTTCAAGAGCCTCGTTGGTTCTTGCTCATCCGAGGTGGCGCGTCCTTTGTCCGCGAACTCCGGTAAGAGTTCGAACTTCATCTTCCACAGGCTCGTGAGATAGGTCTTCGAAATATCGAAGTCGGGATCATCGATCTCTCCGGCACCTCTCGTAAGAAAGGCGCGGGAGGGGTCGACGTAGACCTCGCTGATGATGTCTGGACGGCTCGCCGCTAACATGATGGCTTCGAATACGAGCCTTGTTAGCGGGTACATTTGATCGGCATACTGGCCAGACGCCGCCTCCTCTTGATGGTACGGACCGGGCCAATGGGCCCAGGCCCAGTCTTCGATCACATACAGGCCGCCCGGCCGAACTAGAGGCAGGAAGATGTTAAGCGACACCTTGGACGGCTGGTAGCGGTGGGATCCATCATCGATGACCAGATCCAGCGACTGGGCCTCGAAGTTCTCGCGCGCGATGCGCTTCAGAGTTGGACGGTCCTCCTGGTTGGTGCCGTAGTACAGCTTGACTCTGTCGTGGGCGGATGCACGGTCTAAGAAAGCGTCCAACGCAGCGACGCGCTCCGTCTTGATATCCAGGCCGACGAAGCGTTTCGGTGAATAGAGCGCCTCATAAAGAGCGATACTGCCACCCTTGAAGATCCCAAACTCGACCATATTGTCGACGCGCTCTGGCAGGCGACGAAGAGTATCTTCGACCAAGAAACGGTTTTTTACTAGAAGAAATTCGTCCGGCGTGGACTCAGTTCTGTCGCAGGTAGCCCAGTCAAGGGACAAAAAAAGCGCGACATCACCGATCTGGACGTGATCGTCGTCTTGCCAGACGAGCATCTCCGTCAACTTCTGCATGCCCCCGACACGCCCCGCTTTATAGCACCAGCTGCGGACCACTTGCCCTGCCCGTCCCCTCGCCTGTCGCTGGGCGCGGTTCAGGCCCCGTCCTCAGCCTGGTGGGTGCAACAGGCCGCCGGCTGCGCGGACGAGTTGCCCGGCGCCCTCATCGGTTTTGCAACCGGCCGTCAGCTCCGGTCTCCTAACGTCCTTGCTTCGTCCGAGCCCCCAGAGCCTCACCGTAGGGGTCGATCGGGCTGCGCAGGGACAATCCGCCGTCGCATTCCACAACCTGCCCCGTGACCCACTCCATGCTGTGGACGGCCAGGATGACCTGCGCGATGTCCTCCGGTTCCCCCAACCGACCCAACGACGTGCGCTCGGCCACCGCGGCGAGCCACGGCGATCCGTCGACGCTCAGATCGGGCCCGCCCAGCATGGGTGTCCGGGTTACGCCGGGCGCTACCGCGTTCACCCGCAGACCGTCGGGCCCCCATTCGTCGGCGGCAACGCGCACCAGCATGGACAGTGCCGCCTTCGACGCGCAATAGATGCCCATGGTGCGATCGGCCAATCGGGCGCTCACGCTGGACACGGCCACGAGCGAGCCACCCCGCAACTCCTTCTTCAGCACGCGAGCCCAACCACGGAGGCACAGCCACGGCCCCCTCGTGTTCACCGCCAGGACGCGGTCGAACTCTTCCGTGGTGACGTCCAAGAGCAAGCCGCCGTGTCCGACGCCCGCCGTGACCGTGATCCACTCCGGGATCCCCCAGTTGCGCCGTGTCTCCTCCAGGGCTTGGTTGACCGCCTCCGGCTCGCTCACGTCACAACGAACATCCGCTTCGCCAGCGATGTCCCAGGTGACGACCGGGGTGCCTTGAGACCGGTACGCGCCGACCAGCGCGGCACCGATGCCAGAGGCACCTCCGATAACCAGGGCCAGTCTCTCGCCTTCGTGGTCCATGTGCCTCCGTTCGACCACCCGGCCCGGATCGACTCCCGTCCCGGCGGCTTCGACCCAGACCGTACCCGGCCCGCAGTGGCAAACTCTGTGCTTCTGTTCCCCCACTCCGGAGGCCCAGTGGCGAAGGTGCACCACGCTGCGATCGTGGCGCGTGGCGTAGGAGCCCGACGGCGTGCGCGTCGAGTTGATGGACACCGCAACCGATCGAGCCAGGCGGCGATGACCGGAGATCACCGATGAGCCACGGGAGCACGAGCGCCGGCGCAACCTCGCACTGGAAGGTCGGCATCATCGGTGCGGGACCGGGTGGGCTCGGATTGGCCATCAGGCTGGTGCAGTCGGGCAGCCGCGACTTCGTCCTCTTCGAGGCGTCAGACGGCGTCGGCGGCACATGGCGCTGGAACACCTACCCCGGAGCCGCCTGCGACGTGCCGTCGCACCTTTATTCGTATTCGTTCGCGCTCAAACCAGATTGGACGAAGACGTACGCGAATCAGCCTGAGATCCTCCAGTACTTCGAGGAGTGCACCGACCGCTACGGCATCGGTCCGCATCTGCGTCCGCACACCCGGATCACATCGGCCACGTGGGACGAAACGGCATCTCGGTGGCGCCTCGTCGACGCGAACGGCCACAACGCCTCCTGCGACGTGCTCGTGAGCGCCATCGGGACCTTCACCATGCCGTCGTATCCCGACATCGCAGGTCTCCCCGACTTCGCCGGGCCGAGCTTTCACTCGGCGCGTTGGGAGCACCAACACGACCTTGCCGGCAAGCGGGTTGCGGTCATCGGGACCGGCGCCAGTGCGGCGCAGATCATCCCGGAGGTGGCGAAGATCGCCGAACAGGTCGACGTCTACCAGCGGACGCCACAGTGGATCCTGCCCCGATCGGACAAGCCGTTCAGCGAAGAGGACAAGCAACGCTTCGCCCGCAGCAAGCGTGCGGCCAAGAAGCACCGCGACGAGATCTACTGGGCCTTCGAGAAGACGATTGCCTTCCGCCACGAGGACGGCGCCGCCGATGGCCTGAAGGCTCTGGCGCTGAGCCACATCGACTACCGGATCAAGGACGAGGCGCTGAAAGCCAAGCTCTCTCCCGACTATCCCTTTGGCTGCAAGCGGACCCTGATCTGCAGTGACTTCTACAAGGCCTTGCTCCGTGACAATGTCGAACTGGTCACTGACGCCATCGAGCGGATCACCACGGACGGCGTCGTCACGGTAGACGGGAAGGAGCGACCGGCCGACATCATCGTGCTGGCCACGGGCTTCAAGGCGACGGAGTATCTCGAGGGCATCGACGTCGTCGGGCGCGGGGGCCGGAGGTTGCACGACGACTGGGCAAAGGCCGAGGTCGCGCACGCCTACAAGGGCCTCACCGTCTCGGGCTACCCGAACTTCTTCATGATGTACGGGCCTAACACGAACCAGGGTGGGAACTCCATCATCATCATCCTGGAGGCACAGGCCACCTACATCATGAGCGCGCTGAGAGCCATGCGCCGCCGCGGTGCCAAGGCGGTGGACGTGCGGCGCGACGTGATGGACGCGTACAACAGGGCGCTGGCGGATGCGCTCGACGGCACCCTCTGGCACGACGGTTGTGACAGCTACTTTAAGAACGCCGCCGGGAAGATCGCCACCCAATTGCCCCAGACGTCCCGGTGGTACGCCGATCAGACGAAGCGCTTCAAGATGAAGGAGTACGAACGCGTATGAAAGCAGCAGTGTATTACGAGACCGGAGCTCCCGACGTCTTTCGTTACGAGGACGTGCCCGACCCGACGGTCGGTGCGGGCGACATCCTGATCAGCGTCGAGGCGGTGAGCATCGAGGGCGGCGACACCCTGAGTCGGTACGGCGGCGAAATGGCTCGAGTGCCGCACATCGTCGGCTATCAGGCTGCCGGCACGGTGGCCGAGATGGGAAGCGACGTGCAGGGCTTCGCGGTGGGGGATCGCGCCGTGACGGTCGGGTTGGACGGATCGCACGCCGAACTGCGCGCGGTGCCCGCAGGCTTCGCCTGGAAGATCCCCGATGGCGTCAGCACCGACGACGCGGCCGCAGTGCCGGTGCCGTTCGGCACGGCTGACGACTGTCTCTTCGAGTTCGGCCGTCTGAAGGCAGGCGAGACAGCATTGATCCATGCCGGCGCTGGAGGTGTCGGCATCGCGGCCATCCAGATGGCAAAGCGAGCCGGAGCGCGGGTGCTGTCTACGGCATCGAGCAACGAGCGCCTCGAGCGGCTCAAGGAATTCGGCCTCGACGAGGGCATCAACTACCGCACCCACGACTTCGTCGCCGAGGCGCGTCGGCTCACCGATGGTCGCGGTGTCGACGTCGTGGTGGACTCGGTGGGCGCCACGACGCTGCAGGGGAGTATCAACGTGTTGGCCTACCGCGGCCGCTGCGTCTCGGTGGGTGACGCCGGACGTGATCGTGCCGGGATGCTCGACATCTCGAACATGCGCCCGAACAATCAGACCTTCTCGGGGTACTTCATGGGTGCCGAGCTCCTGCTGGCACACGAGCGGGTGCACGGGATGATCGCCCGTCACCTCGACGACCTCGCCCGGGGCGAGCTGAAGGTGGTCATCGACCGCACCTTCCCGCTGTCCGACGCGGCGGGGGCGCACGCCTACATCGAGGGCCGGCAGGCCTTCGGCCGGGTCCTGCTCGTTCCCTGATCAGACCCGCCTGAGAGCAGTTTCGTAGAAGAACCCCTGGTCACCGCCCACTTGCAATTCTGGCATAACGCGTTAGTCTTTACTAACATGTTGAGCGGTGACCGAAACCGAGACTCCGACGACGCTCGACCTCTTCGTGGTGCTGGGCGAGCCCAACCGGCGCCGGCTGCTCGAGCTGCTGCGCAGGGGCGAGATGACGGTCACGGAGCTCGCCGCACACTTCACGGTCACCCGTCCCGCGATCTCGCAGCACCTCGGCGTACTGGCCTCCGCCGGCTTGGTGGATGTCCGGCGGGACGGCCGGTTCCGCCGCTACCGGGTCCGTGCCGAGGGGATGGCGGCGTTGCGCAGCAGCCTCGACGCGTTCTGGACGACCGAGTTGGAGGACCTGGCATCCGCCCGGCCGGCGACGGGTCCAGAAGAGAGCTTCGAAAGGAGAGGAAGCCCCGATGACGATTGACAAGACGGTGCTCGTGCCTCTGAGCGCCGACGAGACCTTCGCGTTGTTGACGGAGCCCGAACGTCTGCGGCGTTGGCAGCTGGTGTCCGCTCGCATGGACCTGCGTGCCGGTGGCGACTTCCGCTGGACCGTGCTGCCCGGGGCCAACGCATCGGGGACGTACGTCGAGGTCGAACCGGGCAAGCGCCTCGTCTTTACGTGGGGTTGGGAGACGGAGCGGACAGAGATCGGGCCCGCGCCGGGCGGCTCCACCATCACGATCACCCTCGAGCCAGCCGACGGCGGCACCACGGTGCGGCTCGTGCACGAAGGGCTGACGCCCGAACAGGACGAGGCGCACTCCCACGGGTGGGACCACTTCATGGGGCGGTTGGTGGCGGTGGCGTCGGACGGCAGCGCGGAGCTCGACCCGATGTTGCAGCGTCCGGCGGCGAGCTGGGACCCGCTCACCTCGGCCGAGGCGTCGTTGGCGGTGTGCGAGTACGTGATGGCGCAGATGGGCCCTGGCGACGGGAAGGCGCAGACGCCGTGCAGCGAGTTCGACGTGGACCAGCTGGCCGAGCATCTCTGCGGCTCGCTCGTCTCGCTGGGCGGGTGCGTCGGCGTGCAGGCGGCGCCCGACATGGACGCCACGCTCGAGGTGCGCGTGGCCGACCTGGGCCAGGAGGTGCTCGAGGGCTGGCGGCGGCACGGGCTCGAGGGCGAGGTGACGCTCGGGCCGGGGCCGTTTCCGGCGGAGACGGCATGCGGGATCCTGTCGATGGAGTTCCTGGTGCACGCATGGGACTTCGCGGCAGCGACCGGCCGCACGGTGCCGGCCAACGACGGGCTCTCGACCTACGTGCTCGGCCTCGCGCACGGCCTGATCCGACCGTCGTTCCGCGGCGAGGGCCAGGGATTCGGCGACGAGCTTCCGGCCGGCGATGCTGCCGGGCCGATGGAGCAGCTGCTCGCCTTCACCGGCCGCCAGCCCTGAGGCGTTGATGCCCGAACTCGTACCAAAGACACAACGAACCATCCGAACAAACGAAAGGAACCGAGAAATGACGCAGACAGAAGAGACGACTGAGACGCGCGACAGCGAGCGACGACTACAAGAAGACGGTCGTCGTGCACGCGAGCCCGGACTCGGTCTTCGACGCGCTGACCACACTGGACGGGCTCACCGCCTGGTGGTCCCCTGTCACGGGGTCGGGCGAGGCGGGTGGCGAGCTCAGCTTCACGATGAACGCGCCCGATCCGTGTGTGATGCGGGTCGACGTGGCGGCCCGGCCGGCACTCGTGCAGTGGACGTGCACGTCCTGCGACTTCATGCCGGACTGGGTGGGGACGCGCCCGACCTACACGATCATCCCGCTCGACGACGGCACGACCGAGGTGCAGTTCCGCCACATCGGTCTCACGTCCGAGCTGGAGTGCATCGACATGTGCACCAGCGGTTGGAACCACTTCATCCCGAGCCTGCGTGACTACGCCGAGACCGGGACGGGCAGCCCACTGGGGAGCCCCGCTGACATGGCGCGTCGCGAGCGGGATCGGGACGGCTGGGCCCGGTGAACGCCCGGCGTTAGCCGACCCGGATTGGCTGCCACGACGCCGTCATGAGAGTTCTGCGGCAGAAAGAAGGGTGCTCGAGAGGCCCCGAGACCGTCCGTGCGACCATTCCATCGGACCACGCGAGAGCGCCCGGTGGTCGAAGGTTGGAGGTCGGCTCACGGACCCGTCGCCCCTGGCTCTGGCAGCGACAAAGACCGCCTTCGAGCGTCGGTTAGCCTGTCAAGGCCGGAATCGTCCAGCGTAAACGGGAGTCTACGACCAGCCTGATTGTTCCTGGTTGCTCAGATCCGAGAGGATCCGACGTGATGCGCTGCCGCATTCTGGGTACATGACACCGCAGGGTGACCCACGCAGTGGTGCCAACGGCGGAAGGTCCAGGCCTCACATGAACGTCAAGAGTCTGCAGAACGGGATTGGCGCCGCATCGGCCTTGGGCATCGTGGCGCTTCTCGCGTCCGCCGCGTTCGGACGTGGCTCGTCGCCGTCCCTCCCGCCTCCCGCCGCGACGGGTCATGTCACCACGCCGATCCCATCGTTCGAGGACCCGACGCCGCTTTCTGGTCTGCCGTTTTCGCTTCCGTCGACGAGTACGTCGTTACCAAAGTCGACCGCGTCCTCGAGCACTTCAAGTGCGACGGGGTCTCCGACACACACTGCTTCTGTATCGTCACCCAACGTCGCAAGCCCTCCGCGGACGGCGACGTCACTGTCCCCTGTTGATCCGGCGCCGCAATCCGAAACAGCAGCGCAGTCCGCGAATACCGATCCATCGGGCTGGGAGACACTGACACCGACATCAACTCCGACAAACACACAGCCGCCAGTCGGGGGGGGAAGCACGACAACGACAACCCCGGCCCCCTCCAGACAGGTCGAGGGGGTCCCGGTGACTCTCGGTTCGGGGAATTTCGTGGGCGGCACCGATGTAGCGCCCGGCCTGTACGACGTGACGACAGCGCCAGGGGCCAGCGGACACTTCGTCGTCAGTGGCACGGACTCGTACGACGAAATCCTGGGTACGAATGGAGTTCCGAAAGTCCGGGTGCAGATAACCAACGGCGATCAGATTCAGATCCAGCAGCTTTCGCAAGTCAATTTCTCGCCGGTTTCGACCCCGTTCGTAACGACGCAGAGCGCAGTGAACCTCTACGCCGGAACGTGGACGGTGGGAGAGGATCTCGGACCGGGACGTTACGTCGCCACTCCCGGTACCGGACAGAGCGGCACATTCACCGTTGCGAAGGAAGGTGTAAATGTGGTCCTGGGCGGCGATGCCGATCAGGGTCAAGAGCCGAGCGTGACGTTCACTGTCCGGACCGGGGATGTCATCGACATCTCTGGACTTGGGCAGGTTGCATTGACACCCTCCTGATTTGACGCCCAGCTGGACGAGGGCAGTCGCCCGGACGGCACTACTTCCCTGGAGTGCGATCTTTGAAATCGTGGGCGCGGGCACCGGCCTCGGTTCGGTGGTCCCCGGCATCTCGGGCATCGTCGTGGTCGAGCGGCTCGGCGACGACAGGCACATCGAATTGCTGTCACCTCGAGGCGGGGGCGATCACATGGAAGGAGAGGAGCGTTTATGACCCTCGCCGCCGCCTTCGGATCCGATCTGCTGATCGTCCTCGTCGTCCTTCTGGTTGCCGTCGTGGTGCCGCTCTGGGCCGTGGTCGATGCGGCCAGTCGTCCGGCAGGAGCCTTCTACGATGCCGGCTCGAACAAGACCACCTGGGTCGTCGTCATCGCAGTCGCCTGGTTCTTCGGCCTGGGGTTTTTCCTGGGCGGCTTCTACCTGCTCTTCACGCGGCCGAAGGTGCGCCGCCAGATGGAAGGGCTGCCCTGAGGCCTCGTTCCTAGCCCGACCGCGTCGAGCGCCACTGCCGCTCGAACGGCAGGCGCCACGAGCGCGGCGCGATGAGGTCGTTGATCGCCGGAGGGCCCCAACCGCCCTTGGCGTAGGGCTCGACGGGCGGCGGGTTCTCGAGGAGTGGGGTCGACACCTCCCACAGCCGCTCGATGCCCTCGGCCGTGTTGAACAGCGTGTGGTCGCCGACCATGGCGTCGTGGATCAGGCGCTCGTAGGCCTCGAGCACGTCGGCGTCCTGGCCTGTTTCGTGCAGGGCGAACTGGAGCGACAGCTTCTCGAGGCGCATGCCCGGCCCGGGCTTCTTGCCGTAGAACGACAGCGACAGCTTGGACGAGTCGGCCAGGTCGAAGGTGAGGTGGTCGGGGCCTTGCGTGCCGACCCCTGAGCCCTCGGGGAACATCGACTTGGGCGGCTCGCGGAACACGATCGAGATGATGCGCTCGCCGCTCCCCATCTGCTTGCCCGTGCGCAGGAAGAAGGGCACGCCAGCCCAGCGCCAGTTGTCGATCTCGCAGCGTAGGGCGACGAGTGTCTCGGTGTCCGAATCCGGCGCGACCCCTGAGATGTCGCGGTAGCCGTCGTACTGACCGCGCACCACCTCGGTGACGTCGAGCGGCCTCATGGAGCGGAAGACCTTGTTCTTCTCCTCGCCGATCGGGTCCGGGGCCAATGCCGTCGGCGGCTCCATGGCCACGAAGCCCATGATCTGGAACAGGTGGGTGACCACCATGTCCTTGAAGGCGCCGGTTGCCTCGTAGAACTCGACCCGGTCGTCGACACCGAGCGTCTCGGGCACGTCGATCTGCACGTGGTCGATGTGGTCGCGGTTCCAAATCGGCTCGAAGAGCCCGTTGGCGAAGCGGAAGGCCAGGATGTTCTGCACCGCCTCCTTGCCCAGGAAGTGGTCGATGCGGAAGATCTGCTCTTCGTCGAAGTACTGGTGCAGCATGTCGTTGAGCGCGCAGGCCGAGGCCAGGTCGGTGCCGAACGGCTTCTCCATGACGATGCGGGACCGCTCGATCAGCTTGGCGTCCGCCAGAATCTGGATCACGGCCTCGTCCGCTGCGGGCGGCACGCTCAGATAGTGCAGCCGCCGCACGCCGTTGCTGTCGCCCCCGATCGCCTTCTCCGCCCCGTTGACGTGGTCGCCCAGAGCCTGGGCGCCGCCGGACGTGGACACGAAGGTGAGTCGCTTCTCGAACTCTGCCCAATGGCGCAGCGAGACCTTGCCGGTGAAGAACTCGTCGCAGGCGTGGCGGGCCAGGTGCCGGAAATCCTCGTCGCTGAGTTGGCTCGTCGAGCTCCCGACGATGCGGTAGTCCGGCATCATCCCGAGCATCGAGAGGTGGAGGAGGCCGGGGAGCAGCTTGCGTGCCGACAGGTCACCCGTGGCGCCGAACAGCACGATCACGTGCGGGTCGATCTGCGTACTCGGCGACGCCGAGCCGGCCGTCTCGTTGCGGTCCACCACTTCCGTCACGCCGGCCTCCGCACGTTGAGCTCGGCGGTGTTGGCGCCCATGATCTTCGGCACCGACTCTTTGGGCAGCTTCTGCAGTTCGGTCACCCAGTCGGTCGGTTGGGGGAGGCCCTCCACGTGAGGCCAGTCCGAGCCGAAGATGACCCGATCCTCGCCCACGAGCCCGACGATCTCGTCGACGTCGTCCTCCCAGAACGGGTTGATCCAGATGTGGCGACGGAAGGTGTCGACCGGGTCTTCGGCGAAGTAGCCCGGCATGCGGCGCGCCGTGGTCCGCAGTTTGCGGAAGAGCGGCGCGAGGAATTCCGAGCCGTTCTCGACCGACGCGACCCGCACGTTGGGGAAACGGTCGAAGAGCTTCTCGAGGATGAGCGTCGCCAGCCAGTCGTGCGCCGCCCGCTCGATGGCGAAGGCCTTGATGCTCGGGCGCTGGTACCCGCCGCCACCCTTGAACGAGGCCCGGAAGCCGTCCTGCGCGTAGCCGTTCGACGACAGCCCGGCGTCCCCCGCGTGCACGACGACCGTGATGCCCGATTCGTTCACCCGTGCCCAGAACGGGTCGAACTCGTCGGCCGCCGGCGAGAGCGGGCCCCCCGCCGTGATCGGCGCCGCCGCCCTCAGCACGACGGTGCGGGCGTCCTGATCGAGGGCCCACTCGAGTTCGCGCACGGCCTCGTCCACGTCGGCCAGAGTGATGTAGGGCGAGGCGAAGATGCGGTCCCGGTAGGCCATGCCCCAGTCCTCCGCCAGCCACCGGTTGAACGCGCGGAACAGGTGCACCACCGCCTCGGGATCCTCCTTCAGCGGCTCCTCATAGAGCATGCCGAGGGTGGGGAAGAGCCAGACCTGGGCCAGACCCTGCGCGTCCATCGTCGCCAGCCGGGCGTCCCGGTCGCGGTACTCGGGCCGGGTGGGCTCGGGCGTGCCCATGAGCTCGTGCATCGGCACGCCGTTGGGGTTGCCGCGGAAGTAGTCGAACAACGCACCGGCCGGCGAGATCGGGTTGAACGTCGGGTTCGTCACCGCTCGGCTGATGCGGCCGCCAAGCGAGTGGTAACGCCGGCCGTTCACCTCGACCCATTCGATGACCCGCGGCCCGAGCGCGGGGTCCAGGTGGCGGGTGAACGCGTCGAGCGCCTCGTAGTAGTGGTTGTCGGCGTCGAAAACGGGTGCGTCGAGCGTGGGCATTGTCAGCCTTTCCCAGGCCGCATGGCGTGCCTGGCGTCGGTGTGGCGCAACACCAAAACTGTATTGGCTGGCGGCGGGGGCCCCGTCAGGCCCCGGGCTCGGGTCGGGGCGGGCCGGCGGCGGTGAACTGCACACCCTCGGGGTCGACCGCCCAGTCCGGAGGCTGCCCCCACCGCTCCCCGAACACCAACTCGGGGAGCGGGCGCCGGCGCACCGGACCGTGGCTGCCCAGCGGCCGCCCGAGGGTGATCGTAGCCATGATGTCGACGTTGTCTGGGATCCCCAGCAGCCCGCGCAGGTCGCCGTCGGCCATGTGGTGCAACCCCGTCAGCACGCCGCCGTAGCCGAGGGCGCGGGCGGCGAGCAGCAGGTTCTGGCAGGCCGGGTAGATCGAGGCGCCGTCGCTGTTGGCGGTGTGCGAGCGGTAGCGCACGTAGCAGGCGAGCACGAGGACGGGCACCGACTCGTAGTCGTCGACGTAGCGTTGCATCGTGCGGGCCAGCCGCGACTTGGGTGAGCCGGCCTGGACTCCCGATCCCCTGTCGTAGCCGTCCTCGGCGCGCTTGGCGTCCCAGAAGCGGCGGGCGCCCGCGCCGATGAGCCGCTTGGCCTCCGCCGCCACAGACCCTTCGGTGAGCACGACAAAGCGGAAAGGCTGGCGGTTCGACCCGCTCGGCGCCCGAGTGGCGGCGAACAGGATGTCGCGCAGGGCGTCGTCGGGGACCTTCTCGTCGGCGTAGCGGCGGATGGCCCGCGTGGTGAGGAGGCCGTCGTAGAGGGAGACGCCGTCGGGGTGCACTGCGGCGACCCTACCAATGCGCCCTCTGGACCCCGGCGCTCACGCCACGGCCGCTCTCTCGATCAGCTCGCCGTAGAGCGCGGGCCGGCGCTCCTCCTCGAGGAGTGCGCCCACGCCCTCGCGGCGGTGCGCCAGGTGCAGGTCGATGCGGTGCACCACGAGCTCGGCCGGGCTCGGCCGGCCCGGCACGGCCGTCTGCGCCGTGGCGACCACGGTGCCGGTGGGGGCGATGATGCGGCTCGCACCGAGCAGCGTCGACGTGGCGTGCGTGCCGGCCTGGTTCGCCTCGAGCCACCACTGACTGTTGGCGAGCGCGTAGGCCGGGTGCAAGAGGTCCCAGGCCGGCGCCGCCTCCACCTCGCACGCGCAAGCCCCCAGCACCAGCCGCGCCCCGCGCAGCGCCAGCGACCGGGCCACCTCGGGGAAGTCGCCCTCGAAGCCGACGACGAGCCCGACCCGCCCGAGCGACGGGTCGTCGAACGTCGACACGCGGTCGCCAGGAGCGAAGGCGGCGTGTTCGCGCGCGGGCCGGTAGAGGTGAGCCTTGCGGTGCCATGCGGCAAGGTCGCCGTGGGGATTGAACACCAGCATCGTGTCGTACACCGAGCCATCGTGACCGAGCTCCGGCAGGCTCCCCGCGACGAAGA
Source organism: uncultured Acidimicrobiaceae bacterium (assembly GCA_963828455.1). Lineage (GTDB taxonomy): Bacteria > Actinomycetota > Acidimicrobiia > Acidimicrobiales > RAAP-2 > Bog-473. Next base: position 64,023 of record CAWHFH010000023.1, read on the forward strand.
GGCCGTGTCGCCGCGCGCGCTCGGCGAGGCGACGCGCCCGTTGGCCGTCCCGAGGCTCGGCGTCGCGGCGTACGTCGTCGGCCAGCGTCGCGGGGTCGTAGCCGCACGACCACAGCTCGGGCAGCACGAGCAGCTCCACCCCACGGGCCGCCGCGTCGTCCATCATGCCCAGAGCGACCGACAGGTTCTGCTTGGGCTCGCCCGGTGCGGACAGCCACTGCGCCACGCCGACCAGCAGGTCTCGTTTCACGTCCCCACCGGGCCCGTCGGCTCCTCTCGTCGTCGCCTGCCTGCACCGTAGGGGTGCAACGTTCGGGGAGGGTTTCCCGCCTGTGAATGCCTTGTTACAACGCGGGTACCTGGGGCTCAGAGGCTCCGCAGTGCCATGACGGTGAGCAGCTCGTAGATCACGTGCGCGGCGGCGATCGACGTGATCTCGGCGTGGTCGTACGCGGGCGAGACCTCGACGACATCAGCGCCCACGATGCGGGCGGGCGCGAGGCCTCGCACGAGCGAGAGCAGCTCGCGGCTGGTCAACCCTCCGGCCTCGGGCGTGCCCGTGCCCGGTGCGTGGGCGGGGTCGAGGACGTCGATGTCGACGGATACGTAGAGCGGCGCGTCGCCCACCCGCTCCAGGACCCCCGCCGCCACCGCGGCGACGCCCCGCTCGCCGACCTCGTCGGCCGTGACCTGCGCGAAGCCCATGCCGGCGTCGTCGACGAGGTCGGTGCCCGAGTAGAGCGGCCCGCGCAGGCCGACATGCGTGCAGTGGTCGCGACTGAGCAGTCCTTCCTCCCAGGCCCGCCGGAACGGGGAGCCGTGGGTGAAGCGCTGGCCGAAGTAGACGTCCCACGTGTCGAGGTGGGCGTCGAAGTGCACGAGGGCCAGCGGGCCGTGCCGCGCCGACGTGGCGCGCAGCAGCGGCAGGGCGACGGTGTGGTCACCCCCGATCGCCACCAACCGCCCGCCGCCGGCCAACAGCGTCTCGGCTGCGGCCTCGATCTGAGCGACCGCCACCTCGGGCCCGAAGGGTGTGCACGCGATGTCGCCGGCGTCCACGACTTGTGCGAGCTCGAAGGGCAGCGCGCCGACGGCCGGGTTGAAGGGTCGCAGCAGGCGCGAGCCCTGGCGCACGGCGGAGGGCCCGAAGCGGGCACCCGGCCGGTACGTGGTGCCACCGTCGAACGGGATGCCCACGATCGCGATGTCCCAGGGCGGCGCGTCGTCGGCTGCCGGCAGGCGGGCGAACGTCGCGGGACCGGCGAAGCGGGGGACGACGGTGGCGTCGGCCGGGCCGACGGGGCCCGCGTCCCCGGTCATCAATCGTCGATCGCCTGGTATACGAGCGCCCGCAGCTGCGCCCGGAACGGGTACGCGATCGACGGGAAGAGCTGCGTCATGAACACGGCGAATAGGTCCTCGACGGGATCGACCCAGAACGCCGTGCTCGCGGCACCGCCCCAGTAGTACTCGCCGGCGGAGCCCGCCATCGCCGTGGCGGCGGGCCCGAGCCCGACCGCGAAGCCGAGGCCGAAGCCGACACCCTCGAAGCCGGCCTCGCCGAAGCCACCCATGGCGAGGTCCTGCAAGGTCGCCCCGCCCGGCAGGTGGTTCGCCGTCATGAGCTCGATCGTCTTGCGTCCCAGCACCCGCCGGCCGTCGAGCTGACCGCCGTTCGCCAGCATCTGGCAGAACGCGACGTAGTCATGGGTGGTCGAGACGAGCCCGCCGGCGCCCGACAGGTACGGGTGCGGCCGCGTCACCCGGTTTGCGAACTGGCCCTCCATCAGCTTGGGGCTGTTGGAGGGGCGGTACTGGTAACAGGCGGCCAGGCGGCTCAACGATCCCTCGGGGACGTAGAACCCCGTGTCGGACATGCCGAGCGGCTCGTAGATCTCGCTCTGCAGGTACTCGTCGAAGCGCTGCCCCGAGAGGATCTCGACCAGCCGCCCGACGATGTCGGTGGACAACCCGTAGTTCCAGTGTGCGCCGGGATGGAACTTCAACGGGTGCTGCGCCAACAGGGCCGTGACGTCTTCCAGTGTCTGCTCTCGTCCGAGGGCGCGACGGGCATCCTCGAACGCCTGGTCGATCGGGTTGTCGGGGAACAGTGAACCCGGAAGGCCGGTCGTGTGCATGAGGACGTCGCGCATGTTCATCGGCCGCTTGGGCTTGACCAGCGTGACGGATCCGTCGGCAACGACTTCCGCGACCTCCAGCGTCCGCCACTCGGGGATGTAGCGGTGTACCGGGTCGAGCAGTTGGAACATGCCCTGCTCGTAGAGCTGCATGAGGGCCACCGACGCGATCGGCTTGGTCATGGAGTAGATGCGGAAGATGGCGTCGTCGGCCATCGGGACGCCGTGCTCTCGGTCCATCAAGCCGAGGGAGCGGTAGTACGCCACGTGACCGCCCCGAACGACCGTGATCTGGCAGCCCGCGATCTTCCCGGTGTCGACGAAGTTGCGACCGAAGTGCTCGGTGATGCGCTCGAGCCGATCTTCCCGCATGCCCGCGGCATCCGACTCCACCTTCATGGCGGTGTTCATGGCGGTCCTGCCTCTCCTCGCCCCGACTAGGACTGAGCCTGCTTCGCCTTCTGCTCGCGCATATACGCGGCGGTCCCCTCGAGGAACGCGCCAACGTCCTTTTCCTTGTTGGCGACCACACCGTGGAACCACTCGGGCACCCAGACCTGGGCGGCGCCCGCGTCCAGGCCGGCCAAGATGGCATCGACCGCCACCGACACCGGTTCGGCCGGGACCGGGAGGTCCGGAGTGTCGTTGTCGGGCAGGCTGAACAACTCCGTGTCGATGACGCCCGGGTAGACGACCATCAGCTTGATGCCGTCCTCCCACAGGTCGACGGCCATCGACTCGGAGAACGCGGTCAGGGCGGCCTTCGACGCGTCGTAGGCGGACTCACCGGGCGCGCTGAGCTTCCCGGCAATCGACGAGACATTGACTATGGTGCCGGACCCCCGAGCCAACATCTGGGGCAGCAGCGCCATGGTCAGCCGGACGGGCGAGAGGTAGTTGACGTGCATCACCGCTGTGATCGTGTCGATATCCAGCGCTGTCACGTGCCGGCGCTTCGGGATGCCGGCGTTGTTGATGAGGAGGTCCACGCCGCCGAAGGCGTTGACGACGTCGACCGCCAGCTGGTCGACCGCATTGATGTCGGCCAGGTTGACCACCCACATCCGGCTGTCCGGTGAGTACTTCATGCAGCGGCCCACTACCTCGGACAGCCGGTCGGCCCGGCGGGCGCAGATGCCCACCACCGCGCCGCGCTCCGCCAGTGCCTCGGCCAGGCCGGCCCCGATGCCCGACGAGCCGCCCGTCACCAGCGTGCGGCACCCCTCCAGGTCCAGCGCCATCGTCCACCCCACTTTCGATCGACTGACTGCTTCACCTTACGCAGCGGCGCGCCCGTTGACGATTTGTTACGAACGGCCCCGGCCAGGTTGACATCGGGTTCACACTCCTACCGCCAGAGTGGCTGCGTGGCCGATTTCCTCGCAGTCCTGAGCTTCGTCGCCCTCATCGCAGTGTTCCTGGGCTACATCTGGTGCTTGGAGCGGGTGTGACCGTCGTCCAAGGTCTCCTGCTCGGCGTGTCGATCCTGGTGCTGATCTACCTGGGCGTCGCCATGTTCAAGCCCGAGTGGTTCTGACCTGAATGGGTTACTTCTGGACCATCCTGACGCTCGCGGTAGCGCTCGGCCTGTCCTGGCGCTATCTCGGGGGCTACATGGTCGGCGTCTTCGAGGGGCGGATCACGCTCCTCTCCTTCATGGAGCGCCCGATCTACCGGTTGCTCGGGACGAGCCCCGACCGTGAACAGTCCTGGAAGCGCTACGCCGGCTCACTGGTCATCTTCTCGGCCCTGTCGTTCGCCGTCACCTACGCGATCCTGCGCCTCCAGGGGTCCCTCCCGCTGAACCCGCAGCACTTCGGCGCCGTCGGGCAGGGACTCTCGTGGAACACCGCCGCCTCGTTCCTGACCAACACGAACTGGCAGAACTACGGCGGCGAGACCACGATGTCGTACCTCTCGCAGATGTGCGCGCTCACGGTGCAACAGTTCGTGACGCCCGCCGTCGGCATCGGCGCCGCCCTCGTCCTCACCCGGGGCTTCTCCAAGAAGGGGTCGCCGACCATCGGCAACTTCTGGGTCGACATCACCCGTGCACTGCTCTATGTGCTGCTGCCGATTGCAACCATCGCCGGCATCATCTTCGTCGGGCAGGGTGCGGTCGACACCCTGGCCGGGCCGGCCACCATCCACAACGCTTTGAACGGCGCCTCTCAGACCATCGCCCTGGGCCCCGTCGGGTTCATGGAGGCGATCAAACAGCTGGGAACGAACGGCGGCGGTTTCTTCAACATCAACTCCGCCCATCCGTTCGAGAACCCGACTGCCCTGACCAACTGGCTGAGTATCTACCTGCTCCTCGTGATCCCGTTCTCGCTGACGTACGTCTTCGGGAAGATGGTGGGCTCTATCCGCCAGGGCCTGGCCATCGTCACCGCGATGATCATCCTCTTCGGTGCCTGGGCCGCTATCGGCACCTTCGCCGAGCACCAGCCCAACCCGGCGGTCCAGCAAGCAGGCCTCCTCCACCAACCGACGGGCAACATGGTCGGCAAGGAGGTGCGCTTCGGCGTGCCGTCATCCGCCCTGTTCGGCATCGCCTCGACGCAGACGTCTACCGGTTCGGCCGACTCTGCCTACGACTCGTTCACCCCGATCGGCGGTGGCGCCCTTCTCACCGGCATGATGATCGGCGAGGTCACCCCCGGAGGTGTGGGCAGCGGCCTCTACACCGTCCTCATCTACGCCATCATCGCGGTGTTCATCGGCGGTCTCATGGTCGGGCGAACGCCCGAGTACCTGGGGAAGAAGATCCAGGCGAGCGAGGTCAAACTCGCGGGTCTCGGGACTCTGGTCATGCCGATGGCCGTACTGATCTTTACCGGCATCGCGGTATCACTCCATGCCGGGCGGGCCGGCCCGCTCAACTCAGGACCACACGGGTTCTCGGAGATCCTCTATGCGCTGACGTCGCAGGGCAACAACAACGGCTCGGCGTTCGGTGGCCTGACGGGCAATACGACCTTCTACAACATCATCGGCGGCGTGGACATGCTCATCGGCCGTTTCGGGATCATGATCCCGGCCCTCGCGCTCGGTGGAATCCTCGCAGCGAAGAACGTTGTTGCCGAAGGCGCCGGCACCTTCCGTAGCGACAATCCCATGTTCATCGGGTTGCTCGTCGGCGTAATCATCATCGTCGGCGGCCTGACCTTCTTCCCGGCCGTCTCGCTTGGTCCCATTGTCGAACAACTCAGCCACGGAAAGTTCTTCTGATGAGTGTTGTCGAAGCCGAGGCCCCATCGCCACCGCAACACCCGATCGCCCCGCACGGTGTGGCCGAATCCCGACGTCTGTTCGACCGCGAGATTCTTCTGGAGGCCCTGGGAGGATCGTTCACCAAGCTCGACCCGCGGGTCCAGGTCAAGAACCCGGTGATGTTCGTAGTGCTGATCGGGTCGGTGATCACGTTCATCGAGTCCGTGTCGCATTCGGACCTCTTCAACTGGTCTATCACGGCCTGGCTCTTCGCCACCGTGCTGTTCGCCAACTTCGCCGAGGCGATGGCGGAGGGGCGCGGCAAGGCTCAGGCGATCGCGCTCCGCAAGATGCGGTCCGAGACCGTGGCCCGGCGGCTCAATCAGCACGGGAACGAGGACGTCGTCCCCGCTTCCGTGCTACGCAAAGGCGACCGTGTGGTGTGCGAGGCAGGCGACGTCATCCCCTCCGACGGCGAGATCATCGAAGGCGTCGCTTCGGTCGACGAGTCCGCCATCACGGGCGAGTCTGCACCGGTCATCCGCGAGTCGGGTGGTGACCGCTCCGCCGTCACCGGCGGCACGACCGTGCTGTCCGACCGCATCGTCGTGCACATCACGGCCGAGGCCGGCCACACCTTCCTCGACCGCATGATCTCTCTCGTCGAGGGGGCCAACCGCCAGAAGACGCCGAACGAAATCGCCCTCACCATCTTGCTGGCCGTGCTTACGGTCATCTTCCTCCCGGTCGTCGTCGTGCTGCAGCCGTTCGGCCATTACGCCGGCGCCACCGTGTCCGTCGTCATCCTGGTCTCCCTGCTGGTCTGCCTCATTCCGACGACGATCGGGGCCCTCCTCTCCGCGATCGGCATCGCCGGTATGGACCGGCTCGTGCAGCGCAACGTCCTGGCCATGAGCGGGCGGGCCGTTGAGGCCGCGGGCGACGTGCAGACACTGCTCCTGGACAAAACGGGCACCATCACGCTCGGCAACCGCATGGCGTCGGACTTCTTCCCGGCCAGCGGGCACACCGAAGAGGAGGTCGCCGACGCCGCCCAGCTGGCTTCACTGGCCGATGAGACCCCGGAGGGGCGTTCGATCGTGGTGCTGGCGAAGGAGCGCTTCAACATCCGAGAGCGTGACCTTGCCGGCCCGCACGAGTTCGTGCCGTTCTCCGCCACGACTCGCATGTCTGGTCTGAACGTCGACGGTCGCCAGATCCGCAAGGGCGCCGCCGAGGCGGTGCGCAACTGGGTGGTCGAACAGGGCGGTACCCCGCCGGAGGGGCTGCAAGAGATCGTCGACCGCATCTCGAGGGCCGGCTCCACCCCGCTCGTCGTGGCCGACGGCCCGACGATCCTCGGCGTCATCGAGCTCAAGGACGTGGTGAAGACGGGCATCAAGGAGCGCTTCGCTGAGCTGCGCGCGTCCGGCATCCGCACCGTCATGATCACGGGCGACAACCCGCTCACGGCCGCGGCCATCGCGCAGGAGGCGGGCGTGGACGACTTCCTGGCCGAGGCCACACCTGAGAACAAGATGGAACTGATCAAGGCGGAGCAGGAGGGCGGAAAGCTCGTCGCCATGACGGGCGACGGCACGAACGACGCGCCTGCCCTGGCCCAGGCCGACGTCGGCGTGGCCATGAACACCGGGACGTCCGCGGCCAAGGAGGCCGGCAACATGGTCGACCTCGACTCCAACCCGACGAAGCTGATCGACGTCGTCGAGATCGGCAAGCAGCTGCTCATTACGCGCGGCTCGCTGACCACGTTCTCCATCGCCAACGACGTGGCTAAGTACTTCGCCATCATCCCGGTCATGTTCGTCGCGACCTACCCGCAGTTGCAGGCGCTCAACATCCTGAAGCTGCACAACCAGTCGTCCGCCGTGCTCTCGGCGGTCATCTTCAACGCGCTTGTCATCGTCGCCCTCGTTCCCTTGGCGCTGCGCGGGGTCAAGTGGCGGCCCTCTGGCGCCGCTGCCATCCTGCGGCGCAACGTCTTCATCTACGGCATCGGCGGGATCATCGCTCCGTTTTTCTTCATCAAGTTGATCGACCTGTTCCTCACAGCTGTCCACTGGTACTGAGGAGAGTGAACGCGTGAACGCAATGCTGACCCAACTCCGCCGCTCGACCGTCATGGTGGTCATCTGCCTGGCGATCTTCGGCCTCGCCTTCCCGCTGCTCGGCGTCGGCCTCTCGCAGCTCTTCTTCCACGGCCAGGCCAATGGCTCCATCACCGCCAACGGTTCGAACCTCATTGGTCAAGACTGGTCACAGACCAAGTGTCCCGGGCACCTGTTGGGCAGTTGCGTCTTCCAGGGTCGACCGGACAACCTCGGCCCGTACTCCGACCTGGGTGATCCCAACGGCTGCCCCTCACCGAAGCCTTCGAGCGGCTGCAACCCCACGGGCCACCCCGGCGACGACCCGCTCAGCGCGAACGGCGCGGCGGGTGAGTCCGGCGCCACCAACCTGGGGCCACGTTCGCAGGAACTCGTCGACTACACCGAGATCCTCATCAAGTACTGGCATGCCCGCGGCGTCAGCCCCACGTCGGACCTCGTGACGACGTCCGGCAGCGGCATCGACCCGGACATCACGCCACAGGACGCCCAGGCCGAGATCCCGATGGTGTCCCGGGCCACCGGCATCTCCGGGGCGCAGCTGCAGAGCCTGATCAACCGGGAGACGCAGGGCATGGAGCTCGGCTTCCTCGGCTCGCCGACCGTCAACGTCCTTCAGCTCAACGAGGGGCTGGCCAAGCTCGAACACCCGTGAGCCCGACCGCCATTGCGTCGCTGGAGACACGCCGGCGAGCGACCGCGGGGGGCGAGATCCGCGCCATGACCTCCTACGGGCGGCCCTACCTGCGCACCGAGGTCGAGCTCGACGACGGGACGGGCGTACTGCGGCTGCGTTTCGTGGGACGGACGCGGGTACCAGGTCTCGCCCCGGGACGCCGCATGGTCGCCGAGGGGACGCCGGCCACCGCCTCCGACGGGCTCGTCATGCTGAACCCGCTCTACCGTTTGGTCGTCGAGTGAGCACTCGGGGTTCCCTCGCCGACGAGCTGATAGCCGATGCCTGGAACCGTCTTCAGCATCGTGCCGTCGTCATCCCGCAACTTCTTGCGGAGCCGGTGGGTGTAGACGCGCACGTAGTTGGACTCGATGCCGTAGCCCGGTCCCCAGACGTCCTTGAGGATCATGTGGTGCGTGCACACCTTGCCGGCGTGGCGGGCCAGGTAGGAGAGCAGCTCGAACTCCTTGGCCGTCAGCGGCAAGGGATCACCGTCGAGTGCTGCCATGTGGTGGACCAGGTCGATGTGCAGTCGCCCGACGTCGAGCTCCTGCGACGGCTCGGTACCCTGCGCATGGCGCGCTGCCGCGTGGCGCAACGCGACGCGGAGACGGGCCTCGAGCTCGGCCATGCCGAATGGCTTGGTGACGAAGTCGTCGGCGCCGCTGTCGAGCGCCTCGACCTTGCGCCGCTCGTCCCCGTAGGCCGAGAGGACGACGATCGGGACACCCGAGAAGGCGCGGATGCGCCGGCAGACCTCGATCCCGTCGATGTCGGGCAACCCGAGGTCCAGGATGACCAGGTCGGGGGCAGCCAAGGCAACCTGGTTCACCGCCTCGGCGCCGGTGTACGCGGTGACGACCTCGTCCCCGCGCGGTCAGTCCGATGCGCAACGCCTTGAGCAGCGAGGCGTCGTCGTCGACGAGAAGGACCTTGGGCATAGCCGGGCTCAGGCCGACGCCGTCACACGGGCGTCGGCCGGAACGGTGAAAACGACGCGCGCGCCGATGACCACGTTGGGGTCGACCCATATGAGCCCGCCGTGCGCTTCGACGAAGGCCTTGGCGATCGCCAGGCCCAGACCGGCGCCTCCGCCGCGGCCGTTCTGGCTGAACATCTCGAAGACGCGGTCGCGCTCGTTGTGGGGGATGCCCGGACCCTCGTCGGTCACGGCGATCTCGATCCGGTCCGCCCATCCGGGCGCGAGCCGTGCGGTCACGCGGATCATGCTGCCGTTCGGCGATACCCGCTCTGCGTTGTCGAGCAGGTTGGCGAGGACTTGGCTGACCAGAACATGGTCGATGCGCAGCATCGGAAGGTCATCGGGCGCCTCCACCCGGACCCGCTCGTGTCCGACGATACCGCCGAGGTTGCCGAGGGCCTCTTCGACCAGTTCGTCGAACGGCATCAGCGTCGGTCTGATCTCGAGCGCGCCCGACTCGATCCTCGTCATGTCCAACAGGTTGGTAACGAGGCGCGCCAGGCGGTCCGACTGCTGCTCGATCAGTTCCAGCAACTCCGCGCGGTCCTCCTCGCTGAGCCGAGTGCCGGCCTGGCGCAGGCCCGAGACCGCCGTCTTGACCGCGGCCAGCGGCGTACGCAGGTCGTGCGACGCAGCACCCATGAGCGCACGGCGCCACCGGTCGATCTCGTCCAAGACGCGTGCCCGCAGCGCCTCCTCGCGCAGGCGCGCTCGATCCACGGCGAGCGCCGCCTGGTTGGCGAAAGTCCCGAGCAGGCTCCGATCGGATCCCGCCAGCACCACGTCCTGGAGAACGAGCATGCCGACGGGGCGTTCGTTCACAACCAGGGCGACGGACACCTTGCGAGGCCTGCGATCGCCGCCCTCCGCGACCAGTCCGATCGACCGCGTCTCGCCTTGGGCCGAGGTCAGCGACGCGACGTCCGCATCGGACATGGCCTGCCCCGCCCCGGCCGCAACCTCGAGGGTCTCACCGGGCACGGGTTCGCCGTGTCCGCCCTGCGGCAACACCAGCGCCGTCCAGCGTGGATCGAAGACGCCTTGCACAGTGGTGACGATGTGACTGAGGAGTTGGGGGAGCGCGAGATCGCCGATCAATGCCTGCGACAGCTCGTAGAGGCGGTCGGACTCCTCGTTCCGTCGCAATGCCTCCTCGCGTGCGGCGCGCAGCTGCGCGACAACCTGCGCCACGATCAGCACGACGGCGATATAGACGGCGACGGCGACCCAGTTCTGGGCCGACCGGACTGTGAGCGCGTCGTAGGGCGGGAGGAAGAAGAAGTCGTATGCCAGGAACCCGGCGGCGGCGCCCACGACGCCGACCCAGAAGCCGCCGATCACAACGCCGATCACGGCCGGAAGGACGAACACGAGGGCCGGGATCGCTGTGCTGAGACTCGTGCGGAACGGCAACAGGATGGCCAGGACCGCGCCCAGCGAGACGATGGTCGCAACGACGCCGACGACCAGGCGCTGGTGCCCTTCCCTTCTAGCCAGCCCGTCGTCCATCACCTGTCACTGCTTCCGGTCTCTCGGCGTCCTCGCAGACTTCAAATTGTACCGGCGGTACCGTGGGTCCGGTCCGGCGAGGAGACATGAGCACGAGCGGTGAAGACGAAGGGGTAAAGCCCACCGGGCGGTTCCGTGTGTATCTCGGCGCGGCGGCCGGCGTCGGGAAGACCTGCGCGATGCTCGACGAAGGGTGGCGCCGGTTCCAGCGCGGCGCGGACGTCGTCGTGGGGCTCGTCGAAACCCACAAGCGCCCGTACACCCTGGAACAGCTGCGCGACCTGCCGGTTGTGCCACGCAAACGGGTCGACTACCGCGGGATCGTCCTGGGAGGAGATGGACCTCGACGCGGTCCTCGCCCGCAAGCCTGAGGTCACGCTCATCGACGAGTTGGCCCACACCAACGTGCCGGGGTCGGGGCGCCACGAGAAGCGGTGGGAGGACGTGCTCGAGATCCTCGACGCCGGGATCGCGGTCATAACGACGGTGAACATCCAGCACCTCGAATCGCTCGCGGACCCCGTCGAGCGGATCACCGGCGTGATCGTCCGCGAGCGGGTGCCCGATTGGGTGGTGCGCAAGGCGGATCAGATCGAGCTCATCGATTCGTCGGCAGATCAGCTCCGCCGCCGCATGCTGCACGGCAACATCTACCCCGCCGAGAAGGTGCCTGCCGCGCTCAACGGGTTCTTCCGCGCCGAGAACCTCGCCGCGTTGCGCGAGCTGTCGCTGCGGTTCGTCGCCGACGAGACCGAGGAGGAGCTACTCGAGTACCTGCGCTCGCGTGGTACTGCGGGGGAGCTGTGGGAAACGACGGAACGCATCATGGTCGCCGTCACCGGCGCTCCGGGGAATGCGTCGGTCGTCAGGCGTGCCGCGCGCATCGCCGCCCGGCTCAAGGCACCGCTGATCACGATCCACGTGGTGAGTGGTGACGCCGACGTCCTTCAGACGAGCACGGCCGAGCTCGAGGAGCTGGTACGAGCCGTCGGCGGCACGTGGCAGACCGTGGAGGGCGAGGACGTGGCCAAGACCATTTTCGCGGCAGCGGTCGACCAGCAGATCACTCAAATTGTCGTCGGGACGTCACGGCTCACCCGGTGGCAGTCCATGACCCGGGGCTCGGTGATCCAGCAGATCCTCCGCATGGCGTCGGACAACGACATCGACGTGCACGTGATCGCCCGCCGTGACGTGCCCGGAGACCGGCCGACTGCTGACGACGACGATTAGCTGCCGGAGAGGTCGGCGAAGGCGGCGTCCGCGGCGAGAGTCGCGGCGTCCTGCATGCACCGATTGAGGTGTGCGAGAGCCTTCGCTCGCCGTGGGTCGCGGGCGAGGTACTTCGCAACGGCGACCGGGTCGGCCGAACCGTCCGGCTTGCTGAGCAAGAAGACCGCCTGGTCGACGATGTGCTCGTCGGGGCGGTCGCTGATGCCCCGATAGATGGACCACGCGACGCCTGCGTCCTCGCACACTTCGGCCACACCGGCGGCCTCCATGTCTACGGCGCCGAAGCCCCGCTCGAGGATCGGGCGCCACACCTGATCGTCGTCGAAGAGTCCGTCGGTCGTCATCAGCGCGCCGTCGGCGACACGCGGAGGAATGGGATGTGCGTGGAACTCCGGTCCCTCGGGGTAGAGCTGGACCCGGTTCGGCACCATGAGCGATCCGACCGGCAGGTTGGGATCGAGCCCTCCGGCGATACCGATGACCATGACGTGGTCGCAGGGACCTGCGGCCAAGGCCTTGCGGGTCGCCTCGCGGGCCAGAGCCGGTCCCATGCCGGTCACAAGGGTGGCGACCGCCCACGATCCCGCCATGCCGGCATGCGTGAAGACACGGTCATCCGGGATGGGGTGGAGACCGAAGGACTTCACGATGGCCTTCAGCTCGGGCTTCATCGGCGCGAGCACGGCGACTCGCTTTTCGGGCTTCGTCACCAGACCATCATGACCGATCGTTCGCTACGGTGTGCTGCCCGTCCCGAGGAGAGGAGCGTCATGCCCAGCGCCGAACAAGTCGTCCGGGACTTCTGTGCGGCAGCAAGCCGTCGGGACCCTGACGAGCTGCGGTCCTACTTCTCAGACGACATCGTGTACCACAACATCCCCATGGAGCCCGCCGAAGGGATTGAGGCCACGATGGCCGTCATCAACATGTTCGTCACGATGTGCGAGGGACTCGAGTTCGAGATCCATCATCTCGCGTCCGACGGGTCGACCGTGCTGACCGAGCGGACGGACACGTTCACGATGAACGGGAGGACGGCGCCTCTTCCCGTCATGGGCGCGTTCAACGTATTAGACGGCAAGATCACCGCATGGCGGGACTACTTCGACATGGCGCAAGTCAACGCGATCTTCGGACCGGAATAGCTTCGCTGATCGCGCCCGTCGTCAGGCGTTACCAGCGATCCGGCGCCCACCCGATCAGTATCCGTGACACTGGCCGCGGCCATCTGGGGGTGAGATCCCATGGGCCGACTCCCATGCCAACTGCACCGACAGGGGCGCGCTGCCCGCGGTGGGGTAGCCGTCGAAGCCGTTCCACTCGAGGATGCCGAAATAGCCGGCATTGGGGTCGTCACGACCACCTTCCTCGCAGTTGGCTGTCGCTTGCCAGGCCGCAGGCATCGGGTTCTCGTTCGCCAGCGCCTCGAGGTAGGCGGCCTCTCGGAGGTAGGTCTTGGCCTCTTGGGCAGTGACGACGTTGTAGAAGGTCGCCAACTTCGCCACCTTCTCGGCTTGGGCGTACGACATCAGCCTGTCGTCGATGCGAGCGGCCCGGTGACGGGTTCCCGCTTCGTGACGGACCCATGTCGAGGCTGCTGTGTTCACGGTAAACAACGAGAACAGGAGGGCGGGGAGGACGAGAGCGGCGATCGCCGCCGTCGTGACAGCATTGCGGCTTCGCGTTCTCCCTTCAGCTGCGCGCACGTGAGCGCGCCGAATTCCGCTTGTCAAGCCCGGTCTCACAGTCCGCACGCGTAGCGAGTCGTCCACGGTTCCCAGCCGCGCTCCGCGTACAACCTGAGTGCCGCTGCATCTTGTACGGACGGAGGCGAGTCCTGAGCCGGGGTGCTCAGGCCGGTGAGGCCCTCCCACGTGCCGAGCTCGAATTGATATGCACCGCCGCTACCCTCGGCGTAGTTGCCGCCTGATTCGTGTTGACGGATGCACGCCCAATCTGGCGTGTCGGTGCTCGTTGCGTCAGAGCCGCTGCTGGCAGGGACGGGAAGCGAAGCCGCGATGGCTGGCGGATGCGGGGCAGCAGCAGCCGTCGCCCGCTGCGCCGCCAGCGCTCGGAGGTACGTGATCTCCTTGAGGTACGTCTGTTCTTCCAGCGCGCTAACCGAGTCGTAGAGGGTGGCCAACTCGGTGGCCTTCTCCGCTTGCGCGTACGACGTGAGCTTCATGTCGATGCGCGCCGCCCGCTGACGGCTCCCCGCTTCGTGGTGGCTACGCGCCGAAGCGGCGGAGTTACTGCTGGATAATGCGAAAAGTAAAACTGGAAGAACGACAAGGACGGCCAGGGCCGTCGATAGTGCAATGCGGGTCCGCACGGCACCTCCCTTCGTCAGGCGCAACTACGCGCCGGGCTCTGCTCGGTGTTGGGCGGGCTCCGGCCATTGCATTCGCGCCCCGAACGGAGAGCAGGGAGGCTTCGTCCGTTCTGGCTCGTCGCCGCAGGGTGTGCGGCCGGTTGTCTTACAGCCCAGGTGATGCTCTGGCGGGTGGTCCTCGATTCCTGTGTGCTGACGACGTGCGCCGTGGCGCCTGCCGGAAGGCAGGCGCGCCAAGACCATCGGCGGTCTCAGCGGTGCCCATCGGCCCTCTGTTTTCCGTTACAGCCGGAGCCTCTGCTTCACGGTTTCTCGCGGAAAGGCCAATCAGGCTTTACGGAGAACAATCTAGCAGTGGGTTTAACGGAACAGCAGTTCGTCTCCTACGCGCCTCCTCTGACCAGGACCTTTAGCAGGATAGCTTGTGATACCGATCACAAACCTCCTGGTGAGAGAGCCTCTTTTAGGTGAATGGTCGGGGTAAGAATCTTCTCAATTTGGAAAAATGCGCCTGACCAGTGGCGATGTCACATGACCGAAGGTCATCTGGGCCTTTTCGAGGTACCACGTTGGGTGCCGCCGGGTTCTTCTAGGGTCCCTCCGGAACCATCGACTTTGGGAGGTCGCCAGTGTCAACAACCGCCGTTGTCACCGACCGCGAGCGCTACACCGTGGCCGGGATCATCCGGCACTTGGCGCGCCGGCAACCCGGTCACGAGATGTTCGTGCTCGGTGACGAGCGCCGGACATGGGCGGAAGAATTCGACGTTGCGTGCCGCGTCGCGCACGCTGCGGCGCGTGACGGCGTGAAGGCGGGGGACCGTGTTGCTTTCCTGGATCGAAACGGGATTGCCTATTTCGACTTTCTCTTCGGCGGCTCGTTGATCGGAGCGGTAAATGTCGCCGTCAACTGGAGGCTGGCACCCACCGAGATGGCCGCGATCATCGACGATTCGCGAGCAACAGTGTTGGTCATTCACACGGACTACCTCGCAGGCCTGGCCGAAATGCCGGGGGGTCTACCCCATGTGCGTCGGATCGTCGTCATCGGTGAGACCGAACGCTTCCAATGTTCCGATCCACGATCGGTTGTCTTCGAAAAGTGGATCGAGAGTGCCGAGACCGATGACCCCGGTCATGTCGGACCGGAGCACGAGGTCAGCATGCAGCTGTACACGTCCGGTACCACCGGACTGCCGAAGGGTGTCATGTTGACCAATGGCAACCTGTCGATCGCAATCGCCGCTGCCAACAGGACATTCAACATCTCGGAGGACACGGTCAGTCTCGTGGCGATGCCGCTCTTCCACATCGGAGGGTCGGGGTGGGCGCTGAGCGCCATGTCGCGCGGCGGACGATCGATCATCCTCCGTGACGTCGATCCTGACCTGCTTCTGCGACTCATCGCCTCAGAGCGTGTCACCGAGATGTTCCTCGTGCCGGCGGTCCTCATGGTGCTTCTGGGGACGCCGTCGTTCGCGACGACCGACTTCTCAAGTGTTCGACTCATCTTCTACGGCGCGTCGCCGATCTCCGAGGATGTCCTGCTGAAATGCATAGAAGCCTTTGGCTGCGGCTTCTGTCAGGTCTACGGGATGACCGAGACGACGGGCGCAATCACAGCACTGCCCTTCGAGGATCACGATCCGGACGGCCCCCGCCGCGGCCTGCTCCGCTCGGCCGGAAAGCCGCTCGAGTCAGTTGACATCAGGATCATCGACCCCGATACGGGAAAGGAAGCCGAAGTCGGCGTGGTCGGAGAGGTGCAGACCCGCTCTCCCTACAACATGGCCGGCTATTGGGGAAAGCCTCAAGAGACAGCTGCGACCATCGACGAAGACGGTTGGCTGCGTACCGGCGACGCCGGCTACTTCGACACTGAAGGCTATCTGTACCTCCACGATCGCATCAAAGACATGATCGTGAGTGGTGGGGAGAACATCTACCCCGCAGAAGTCGAGAACGTCCTCTTGTCGCATCCCGCGGTCGTCGACGCAGCGGTGATCGGGGTCCCCGATGATCGCTGGGGCGAAACCGTCAAGGCGATCGTCGTCCTCTCGCTGGGAGCCGACGTCGAGGACCCCGTCCTCATCGCGCATTGCCGCGACAACCTGGCGCACTACAAGTGCCCGACGTCCGTAGACAGAACTGACGCGTTGCCGCGCAATCCATCAGGAAAAATCCTCAAGCGGGAACTGCGAGCCCCGTATTGGACGCACCAAGAGCGAAAGATCCACTGATTGAATCCCCCCAAACAGCAATTCGGGGATGGGGCGCACAACGCGCCGAGGATCAACCGAAAGTGAAGTCGTAGGCTTCGACCCCGGGCGACACCGTGAGACTGAGCACGCCGCTCGTCGCAGAGGGGCTCGAGAACAAGGTGTACAACTTCGGAACCCCACCGACATGCAACGTTGTGAGCGGCTGCCCGTTGAGGGATACGCCGACGGTTCCGAGTCCGCTCATCACCAGGTAGACGTCGTTTGCAGTGAACTGAAGTCCAAGTGTTGCATGGGAACCCGCAGTCGCCTCCTCGCTGTGTACTGTCCACGTGCCTCCGAAGGCGAGGCTGTTCGAGGGTATTGATGCCGGTGGGTGGTACACGATCGTTTTGTCCGGAATGACCGATGTGCCGACCTCGTTGTTGAGTCGCTGGTAACCGACATAACTTTCGGGAGTCATCGACTGGTTGGTAGGAGTCTTGTCCGGGACATCCGTCCTTGACGGAAGACCGGAAACGCCGTTCGCTGCGAGCAGCATGCGTATGTTGCTCTCCATGGTGCCGTAGCCACCTTCACCGAAGTTGTAGGCGCGCACAACGCCAGTCGGGTCGATGAGGTAGTCGGCTGGCCAATACTCGTTGTTATAGGCATCCCAGGTAGCCAGGTTGTCGTCAACAGCGACCGGATAGTCGATGCCAAGGCTTCCTGCGGCACTCTTTACGTTGGAAACCACATGTTCGAATGCAAATTCGGGTGACGAGACGCCTACCACGACAAGACCCTCCGACTTGTAATCGTTGTACCAGCTTTCGACATGAGGTAGCGCCCTCTGACAGTTGATGCACGAGTACGTCCAGAAATCGACCAGGACCACCTTGCCGCGTAGATCACTCAGCGAGAGCGGCTGATCGCCCGGCGTGTTGAACCACGCGGTGATGCCGGTGAAATTCGGTGCACGGCCCAAATTGGGCAGGTTCGTCTTGTTCGCCATGAAGACGGTCGACTTCTGAGGTGACGTGGTGGCGGGTGAGGTCGTGGATGTGGTGCTCGTCGATTTACCGGCAGCCAGGTGGCCGCTTTGGGTGTTGCCGGCATCGGTCACCGAGCACGTGGCTTTCTTTCCTTCGAGCCGAGCGTTCGCAGCCGCGAACTGGTTCTGACGTTCACCGCTCAGCTGGCGCAGTGCGGTACAAGCCGAATTTGTTGATTCGATGTGATTCTCGAGCGCGGTGGTGTAGCCAGGGACATCACGCTGGACGGCTCCGAGCCAGTTGAAGGCGATCGCCAAGGTCGCGATACCCAGCACGACGCCCGCCACCTGCCTGACCATCGGGAGGCGCTTGCGCAACCCGGTCCAGCTGGTGGCCGCGCGCTGGGCGACGATGGCGAGAACGAGGAGTGGCAGGGTGATGCCGATGGCATAGAAGAGCGTCACAAGCAGCGCCGACGCCCCGACTCTGCTGTGCGTTCCAGCGACCGAAATAGCCGTGAGCACGGGTCCGGCACACGGTACGAAGACGGGACCGAGGCTCAAGCCCAGGACGAAACCGCCCCCTTCGCTGGCATACCGTGAGGACCCAAGTCGCCGCGAACGGCCGCTCGAGGAACTCGCCGAGTTTCGGGATCAGCAGGCCGAGCGCGATTGCTCCCAGCATCCCAACCCCCAGCCAGAAGAGGAAGTCGAGCGGGAGGTGCAAGAAATTGAGCACGGTCTGCGCGAACAGCACCGTCAAGCTGAAGCTCAGGACGAGCCCGCCGATGATGAGGAACGGACGTCGGCGGCTTGTGGCGGATGTGCCTCCCGCGACGACTACGGGGATCACGGGGACGATGCAGGGCGAGATCCCGGTGATGAGTCCCCCGAGGAATGCGACGAGCAGGAGCTCACCCATGGACGTCGGTTCCCTTTTGGCCTATCCGCACCGGTACTCCTCCGGTCCGCTCTCGCACCAACCTACCGGCGGGCATGGGTCAAGACCGGTCGCCCTCCCGGATGACGGGTGCCCGCCAGAGGCAGCAGACTGTCGTGCGGTGATCAGCGTCAATTGGGTGTACGTCGGCAGTGCAATCGGAGCTCTCGGCACGGCCGTATACCTTCGCGACACCCTGCGGGGAACCACGAAGCCCAATCGGGTGACGTGGCTCCTCTGGGCGATCGCGCCCTTGTTGGCCGCGGCGGTGGAGCTTCAACAGGGGGTAGGTATCCGTACGCTCCCGACGTTCATGGTCGGCTTCATGCCATTGCTGGTCTTCGTCGCATCATTCCACAACCCAGAATCGGTTTGGAAGATCCGTCGGTTCGACTACGCCTGCGGGGTGATGTCAGTCGTCGGTACCGTCGTGTGGTTGGTTACGCGCAACGGTGTTCTGGCTATCTCGGCGGCCATCGTTGCCGATTTCCTGGCCGGGGTGCCGACATTGATGAAGAGCTGGACCCACCCGGAGACCGAGACTGTTCACACGTATGTGGGCGCGGTTCTGAGCATGGTCATCTTGTTGCTGACGATCGATCACTGGACATTCGACGTGGCGGCCTTCCCACTCTTCATCGTCTGGATGGGCTCGGTCGAGGTCCTTCTCGTCGGCTGGGAGCTGGGGCCCCGCTGGAGAAGGACCCGAAGCCACGATGCCTCCTTCGTCGAGCCATCGACGCCCACATAGTCCCGCGCTCCGTCTGGTAGGAAAGCGACCGGAACCGCCCTCGGAGGGAGTACACAGTGCCGAACGTCCGTGCGAACGGGATCGATATCGAATACGTCACAGACGGTGATCCCTCAGGACCGGTTTTGCTTCTCGTGATGGGCTTGGGGGCCCAGTTGATCTCGTGGCCCCAGGGGTTCGTCGACGGCCTGTGCGAGAGAGGGTATTTCGTCATTCGGTTCGACAACCGCGACAGTGGCTTGTCGACGAAGTTAGAAGGGATTCCCGAGATCGCCGCTTTGTTCGGGGGTGACACGACGTCAGCCCCTTACCGGATCGAGGACATGGCAGATGACGCGGCCGGACTCCTGACAGAACTGGGCCTCTCCAAGGTGCACGTGGTCGGCGCGTCGCTAGGAGGAATGATCACCCAGGCGCTCACGATCCATCATCAGGGTCGGTTCCTCTCTGCCTGCTCCATCATGTCGACTACCGGAGACCGCTCCGTCGGAGCCCCGACGAACGAGGCCATCTCCGCGCTGCTGCGACCGATCGCGACAAGCAGAGACGAGGCAATCGAAGCGAGCGTGGCCGGCAGCAAGGTGATCGGTTCGCCGGCGTACCCTGTCGACGAGCAGATCCTGCGAACCCGTGCGGCTGCTGCGTACGACCGTTCGTACTGTCCGCAGGGCACGGCACGACAGCTTGCGGCCATCCTGGCGTCACCCGATCGGACGCAAGGATTGCACGATGTGGAGATCCCGTTCCTGGTCCTGCACGGAGAGGGTGATCCGCTTGTAACACTGAGCGGCGGTCAGGCGACCGCGGCGGCTGTCCCCGGCGCCAAGCTGATTACTTACCCGGGCATGGGCCACGACCTGCCCGAAATCCTCTGGAACGATATTACTGACGCCATTCTCGCGAATACGGAGCTGGCCGCGGCGTAGCTGGAACCTCGATCAGCCGCCGAGGGCATTGGCGGCTGCGACCCCTGCGAGCCAGTCAGCACTCGGCTTTGCGGCTCTCTCGAAGGTGGTGCGGTCCACGCTCACGATCCCGAACCGCGGTCGATAGCCCAACGCCCACTCGAAGTTGTCGAGGAGTGACCAATAGGTGTAGCCCCGCACGTCGATACCTTCGCCGATGGCGTCGAGCACACCGGAAAGGGCCTGGCGTACATAGTCGATGCGCTGATTATCGTCTGTAGTGCCGATTCCGTTCTCCGTAACGAGCAACGGCACGGCGCCATCGGTGTAGTCCCACGCTCGTCTCAAGCAGTTGCCGAGTGCGGCCGGATAGAACTCGTATCCCATGTCGAGAACCGGCACGCCCTCTTCGTACCCGGCCCATCCCTCAGGTCCGACCAGCTGGCGGGTATAGGTCTGTACCCCTAGGAAATCGTCTCCCTTTGTTGCATCAAGGAAGACGTCTTCTGCGTGATGGCGAATGCTCTCGAGTTTCGCCTCACCCCCAGGTGCCAGCTGATAATCGGTCATCGAAAGCGTCAACCCGACAGGAGTGCCGGGCACCGCACAACGGACGGCCTCGACTGCCGCCCGGTGGGCGTCGACAAAATGCCCCGCCACACGGCGCGCCAACCCGACATCGTTCTTTCCAGGTGGGAACATCCCGGCGTGCCAGCCCATCGTGGCCACGATGTTCGGCTCATTGATGGTGCACGCGCGGCTCATCAAGTCACCGAACGCTGTCGCCGCGACTGTGCAAAAGCGCGCGAACCGCTCTACCGCCACGCCGTTTTCCCAGCCCCCCTGATCGGTGAGCCACCGCGGCGTCGTGAAGTGATGGAACGTCACGATGGGGTCGATGCCGCGTGCACGCAGCCCCTCGCAGAGCCGGCGGTAGTGGGCGAGCGCAGCGTGGGAGAACTCGCCCTCGGCTGGCTCGATCCGGCTCCACTCGACGGAAAACCGGTAATTGTCCAATCCCAGACCCGCGACGAGATCGGCGTCCTCTTCCCAGCGTTCCCATGAGTCACAGGCGTCACCGGAGGGTTCCGTGCACACTGAGTCCGCTGCGTGCTCGAACGCCCACCAGTCGTTGTTGACGTTCCCGCCCTCGATCTGGTGTGCCGCCGTTGCCGTGCCCCAGGTAAAGCCCTCGGGGAACGCCCGGGTCTGTCCGGTACCGGCCATAGTCCACCTCCGCTCGTTCTGCGTCCCGGAGAGCACGGTATCGTTAGCTGACAATGGCGTCACATTCCTCGCCGATGACTGACGTCCCCGATTCGGAGCGGGAACGAGACGAGGTGCCGGGCGGCGATGCGCGGGCTGCTAGGTCGGTCACGCCCATGGTCGAGGCGCTTGGCTTAGTGAAGCGCTTCGGCGACTTTGTTGCCGTCGACCGTGTCGACTTCACCATCTCCAAGGGAGAATCGTTCGGGTTCCTCGGGCCCAACGGAGCAGGCAAGACGTCGACCATGCGCATGATCTCGTGCATCAGCCCAGTCAGCGACGGTTCGCTGCGTGTGCTGGGAATGGACCCGGCGTCCGACGGGCCCCGGATCCGTGCCCGCATGGGCCTCGTTCCCCAGGAGGACTCGCTCGATCTGGAACTCACTGTCCTCGACAACCTGATGATCTACGGGCGCTACTTCGACATGCCGAAGAAGGTCATTCGGGAGAGGGCGGAGCAGCTCCTCGAATTCGCTCAGCTCACCGAGCGCGCGCACGACCGGGTTGATCCACTGTCGGGAGGGATGAAGCGCCGACTGACGATCGCCCGGGCCCTGATCTCCGATCCGGATCTACTCGTCTTGGACGAGCCCACGACAGGTCTCGATCCGCAGGCCAGGCACCTGCTGTGGGACCGGCTCTACCGCCTCAAGCAAGAAGGGGTCACCCTCATCATCACCACGCACTACATGGACGAGGCGGAACAGCTCTGCGACCGACTGGTCGTGATGGACAAGGGCCGCTTTGCGGCCGAGGGGACGCCGCGGCAGCTGATCGAAGAGTTCTCGACGAAAGAGGTCGTCGAGCTTCGGTTTGCACCAGGCCAGCACGACGAGGTCGCACCTTCGTTGGTGGCTCTGGCCGAACGCCAAGAGGTGCTGCCCGACCGGATTCTGCTCTATACGGAGGACGGCGACGCCGCCCTTCAGGAGGTCGCGCGCATGGGTCATGTCGCCCAGAGCACGTTGGTCCGTCGGTCGACGTTGGAAGACGTCTTTCTCCGGTTGACCGGCCGCAGCTTGGTGGACTGACCACGTGACCACCACGGCGACGGACGCCGCGCCGCTGGGCGTCAGCATCTTCAGGCACGGAGAACAGGTCCCACCTCGGCGCATCTCGACACCAATGTGGTTGCGTGCCGCCGGGTATTGGGCGTACCAGTATCGGAGGACCTGGCGAAGCTCCGTCGTCACCAGCTTCCTCATTCCCGTGCTCTACCTGGCTGCGATGGGAATCGCTCTGGGGTCACTCATCGACAGGCACTCGCACGGGGTGGATGGGGTGACGTACGTCGCCTATCTCGCTCCGGGACTCCTGGCCGGGACGTGCATGCAGATCGGTACGAACGATGCGACCTATCCGGTGATGGGCGGCATCAAGTGGATGCGCACGTATTTCGCCCAACTGGCTTCGCCACTCGAGGTCTACGACGTCCTGCTCGGCCATCTGGCCTGGATCGCCGCTCGGCTGGCCATCGTCGTGTCGATCTATCTGGCCGTGATGGCAGCCTTTGGCGTCGTCTATTCGCCGTGGGCGGTCGCGGCACTTCCCGCAGCAGTGTTGACGGGCCTTGCCTTCTCTGCGCCGGTCAGTGCGTTCGCAGCCACGCAGGACAAGGACACTTCCTTCTCGACGCTGTACCGATTCGCGATCATTCCCATGTTTCTGTTCTCGGGCACGTTCTTCCCGATCTCGCAGCTGCCCGGGTGGCTGCAGGCTGTCGCGTACGTAACTCCGCTCTACCACGGCGTCGCCCTATGTCGAGACCTGACTCTGGGGCAAGTCGCGTGGGCCGACCTCGGGCACCTGGCCTACCTCAGTGCGTTGGCCTTCGTCGGCTATCTCGCAGGGCGCCGCACCTTCGCCCGCCGGTTGGTGGTCTGACGTGTCCGTAAGCGTCACAGACCCGAACGTAGTGATCGACCGGCGCCCCCCCGGGGTTGCCGCGCGCATCACGCCGCTCGCTCTTCTTGGTGGCCGCCACGCCTCGCGGGTACTTGAGCGCAACATCTTGGTGTATCGACGCTCGTGGATCTTCATCATCTCGGGATTCTTCGAGCCGCTTTTTTACCTGCTGTCCATCGGGGTGGGGCTGTCCCATCTCGTCGGGCCGGTCAACGTCGACGGCAAGCTGGTGCCCTACACCGCATTCGTCGCGCCGGGACTGCTGGCGTCGTCCGCCATGAACGGTGCCATGCTCGATTCGACGTTTCTCGTCTTCTTCAAGCTCAAGATCGCCAAGACCTATGACGCCATGCTGTCCACGCCCCTTGGCGTCAATGACGTCGCCCTCGGAGAGTTGAGCTGGTGCGTGTTGCGAGGCGCCCTCTACTCGGCTGCCTTCCTCGCCATCATGGCCATCTTGGGCTACATCGTTTCGCCGTGGGCCGTCCTCTGCTGGCCAGCCGCCATTCTCATCAGCCTGGCATTCGCATCTGCCGGGATGGCCGGCACCACCTACATGCGGACGTGGCAGGACTTCGACATGGTTTCCCTTGCGTTCATCCCTCTCTTCCTGTTCTCGGCCACCTTCTACCCCCTCACCGTGTACCCCGGATGGCTGCAGGCGGTCGTGCGCTGCACCCCGCTGTACCAAGGGGTCGTGATCGTCCGCGCCGCCGACCTGGGCATCTTCAGCTGGGCCCTCCTCGGCCACATCGCCTACTTGGTCATCATGGCGATCGGCGGGGTCATGATTACCCGTCGCCGTCTCGGCAAGCTCCTCCTGCCGTGACGCCGAGGTGCGGTCGGCCGGTACCGTAAGGGCCGAATTTTCCGAGCGGCGAAGGACCTGACCGAATGAACATCGTGGTAAGCAACGTGAAAGGTGGCGTCGGCAAGACGACCACCGCCGTCTACCTGGCCGCCGTCGCCGGGCGGCGGGGGGGAGGACTGGTCGTGCTCGTCGACGCCGATCCCCAGGGTTCGACAGCCGAGTGGTACGACGCCGACCCCCTCGATGGGGTCGAGCTCGTGGAGGGTCCGTCAGTGAGGACCGTCGGCAAGGCCATGAACCAGGAAGACGGCATTGTGGTGGTCGATACGCCACCGGGTGAGGGCACTGTGGTCCAGGCTGCGCTGGGCCGGGCCGATGCGGTAGTGATCCCCACCCGGGCCGGTGGGATCGAGCCCAACCGTGTCATGTCCACCCTGGCCATGACACCGCGCAATGTCCCGGCAGGGGTCGTCATCTGCTCGGCGCGGCTCGGGACTAACGACTTGGATGCCACAGTCGAGTGGTGGTCGGAATTGAACGTGCCGGTATGGGGAATCGTGCCCGAACGCGTCTCCATTGCGAGTGGTCCCGCTTCAGCTCTCTCGAACGAGGGCCTGGACCTCTACGCGAAGGTCTTGAAGAAGGCGACCGCCAAGCCGCGCTGACGCAACGTTCAGTTCGCAGTCGTCGCTTGCAGTGCCGAGTGGAACCGACTCTCGCTCCAGGCGACCGGTGCCTTTCCGTGGAGCTGGCCGATGAGCTCGGAGAGGAACCAACGGCGCACCGCCACGCTGGTCGGCGATGCCGGAAGCGTCAACAGCTGCGCGGAGAGCCCGAATTCGTCGGCCTCGTCGAGCATCGCGTCATAGAACTCGCAGGCCACGACCGCCGCCTGGGGTAGCTCGAGGGTCCAGTCGAACTGATCCTCGTTGTCGTCCAGGGCCGTCTGCCACATTTCGTCCATCCCCGGGCCGAGCTTCCCGAAGCGGGTCCCTATCTCCGAGACCAAGACGGAGAGTCGTTCGGGAAGTCCGGGGGAGCCGGAGGCACTCCCGCCGCGCTCCTTCATCAGTCGCAATTCGCGAAACAGCGCTTCGTATTGCTCGCTTGCTTTTTGTAGCAGCGCCACCGGCATGCCGATCAACCGAACGGAGACCATGGGGGAGGTCGCTTCTTCGCTGTGTAGGTCGGGGTGTGTCAGCCCCATGAGATCGAAGCGGAAAGTCCCGTCAGAGAAGTTGACCGGGGTCACTGGGAAATCGACAGGCAGTTCGAACCAGACGATCTTGCCTCCGTCGACGGCTTGGACGCCCCAGTCTGATGCAAGCGTGTTGAAGAGAGTAAGGCCTCGGCCCGTCGCCGCATCGCGTCCGTAGTCTTTAACTGCGGGAAATGACGAGTTCCCATCGGCGACATCGACCCGAATTCGATCAGGGAGGATATGCAGGGTGACGCTCATGGGCGTTGCGGCATGGAGGACCGCGTTAGTCACGAGCTCGGATGTCAGCAGAGCGGCGCAGCTCGAGACGTCGGCCGGCAGATCCCCGAGGTGCGCGGCAATCCAGTGTCGTGCCACCGGGGTGCTCTCTACCACCGGCTCCAAATGCAACGTTGCCATGCCATTCCGTGTCGTACCCACGGATTGTGCAGTTATGCCTTCCCCGGTGGTTCCGCAATAATTGATGCACAGCACGACCACGTCGTCGGTGCGTTCCTCGTTACTCAACATGGACGCGAACGTCACTGCGGCTCGGTCCGGCCAGCCGGATTTGGCAATCACAGTTGCTGCGGCTCCGAGGCGCTCCATTCCGTTCGTGATGAGTTCGCCCCTTCGCTCGATCAAACCGTCGGAATACATGACCAGCGAGTCGCCGCGGTCGAGCACGAGTTCGTCGCGGGGCCTCGGATTGCCGTTCAGTCCGGCTGCGATCAGGAGCGAGTGCTGCAGCGGGCAAAACGTGACAGTGCCGTCGGCACGTACAACCAATGGGGGAGGATGTCCCGCGTTGCTCAGGACGACGCGCCCGGTCGACGGAGTGATCTTTCCCACGACCGCCGTGACGACCCGGTCTTCCACCAGCGTGTTGAACAGGCGGTCGAGCGAAGAGAGGATCTCGGTCGGTGACTGCCCCGACACCGCGTAGGCCCGGATCGCGCTGCGCACCTGGCCCATCAATGCCGCTGCTGGGGCACCCTTGCCCATGACATCGCCCACGCTGAAGAAGACGGAGTCATTCCCCAACTCGAATACGTCGTACCAGTCGCCGCCGGCGTAGCTGCCGGCCACCCCGGCGCGGTACTCGGCGTCAAGGCGCAAGCAGTCCACTGCGGGCAAGGAATCCGGCAGAACGGCTCGTTGGAGCACCTCGGCCACCACGTGTTCGCGCTGGAAACGAGTGGCGTTCGACAGCGCTACGCCGGTCCTCGAAGCCACCTCGGTGGCCAGCGAGACGTCATCCGCCTCGAACATGCGGCCAGGTCCGTCGATGAAGGTCATCACGCCGATGACTTCTCCGTTTGCCGTGAGCGGCACCGCGAGGACCGTGGAGACCGCTTGAGGGTTGGATTCGTCCATCTCTTCGAGCGGCGCCAACTGAGTCCGGCCTGTCCGATACGCGACGGCGGCCGGCGCGGCGCTGTCGAATGCCACACCCTCGAATTCCGTCCCAGACGGGTCCGTTTCTGAGCTCTGGGGTCCTTGGACGTCGAGTCGAACCAGTCCAAGGTCGCCCGGGACCTGCACCACACACGAATCGGCCAGTCGCCCTTCGACGAGGCTCATCGTCCGGCGAATCACGGTGGTCGGATCAAGACTCGAGCTGAGCAACCGCGTCACCTCGGAAAGCAACGACAAACGTTCGCGTCCAGCCTCGGCGGCCCGCAACGCTTCCCGCTCGTGTTCAAAGACCTGCGCCCGCTCCAGCGCCTGTGCCGTAAGGCCGGCGAGCGTCGAGAGGAATCGTAGGTCGGGTTCACTCAATTCAGGGTGGTTGACAAAAGCAAGCGTCAACACGCCGAGCGGCCCCACGCTGCCGAGCAGTGGCTCCGAAACAACGGTCACCGGTTCAGCCATTTCCGCCAGCACCCGAGGCACGACCTCGGCAGCCAGGTCGGTATCCAAGTTCTCCGCGCTTTCGATAGTGCCTACGACCGTCGTTGCTCGAGAAAAGCACATCCCGGCGTTGCCTTCGTCCACTGGCACCATTCCCCGAGCCAGTAGCGCCGGATGACCGCTACTCGCGACGCACCACAAGGCGCGCTCACCCGTGACCGGCACCCGCACAACCGCAGATTGGGCGCCCAGTGCTCGGCGTCCGCCGGCGATGGCGGCATGCGCGACATCGCCGGGTGTCGTTGCCGCGGCGAGAGCCGAACTCAACTGGTGCAGGTGTTGGTTTCGTTCCAGGTTGACGAACTCGGTGAGGGTCAGTCGGGCACGCTCCACAGCTTGCGCAGCCGCGCCGGTGATGGTGAAGAGAAAACTTCGATCAGGATCCGAGATGTCACGGTCGTCGTCCCAGTGCACCACGACCGCGCCGATCGTGTGGTCCGAAACCACCAAAGGGACTACCGCCAGCGCGCGGAAATGGCTCGAGACGAGAGAGGCGTAGACGTCAGGACGTTGCCGTTTCAGGTCCTCGGGCGATTCAGCGAAGAGAGCGATGCTTTGTCCGAGGACGGGTCCTCCAGGCTGCAACGAGGTCAGAACGCCGTCCACGGGTTCTTGTGGGTCATAGCCGAAGCGCCGCAAGGTCCGTAGGTGACCTCGTTCACCGACGAGCGCGAACGTCGCCGCGTCGACATGCAGCTCATCGCGCAATGCGGCGAAGACGGCGTCCGCCACCTGGGCCGGGTCGGCAGCGGTGGTGAGAGCACGTGCCATCACCTGCATGCGCTGGGCGGTCTCTGCTGCAACGCGTCGCCGCCGCTCCTCCCGGGTCTCAGAGCGGGCCGTCCATAGCTGCAGATTGCGCTGACCGCGCAGGTAGGAGATCCACATTGCGACTGCCGTTGCAACCACCTGGGTGACTACCCGGAGCGCGTGGTTCAGCTCCCCGTAGTCGTGTGGGGGGGTGCCGATGATGAGGGCAAAGAGTGCGGCCAGGGCGCCCACCAGCGCCACCCTCGACGGTCGTGCGAAGGCAGCGGCGATAAACGGTCCGATCGCCATGACACCGACAAGTGAAATGTTGCCGCCGTAGACGGCAAAGACGATGGCCGCCCCCGAGACCCACAGAAGGGCGACGATCGTTGCAATTGCCTCGGCGCGGTCCGCTCGATCACTCCGGGGCGAGGCTTGAACCTCCTCTTCCGCAGATTCGGGCACAGTCCATTCTCTCCCAGGAGGGCGTGGGGCTTGGCAAAACGGTATTGCCTACGGGCCTCGGCCCGCACGTGCCGAGGGCGTTCTCATAATGGTGCGCCCTGGTCCTTCCACCCAGGTCGACTTGGTGGGAAAGGCCGCCCGTGACACGTGTGGACGGCGCGCCGGCGTCCTGCACGTTTAGGTTGTTCGTCGAACGGCTATAGAACGCTAGGGGCCAATCGCCATTGCAACGCGCCGGTCGGGCGTTCATTTTGGGTCCTCACCAGGAGAGGAAGCGTGGACCAGGAGTTCCAAATAGAAGAAAAGTCGGCCGGGGCTCTTCCCGTGGTCGCGGTCAGCGGTGAGATTGACGTCGCCACGGCGCCGCAGCTCCGTGAATGCCTGCATCGAGTAATCGCCGACGGTGGGAGCACCATCGTGCTGGACATACTCGGTGTGACCTTCCTCGACTCAACAGCGTTGGGCGTGCTCGTGGGAGCACTGAAGAGGTGCCGCGAGTTGGGGGGCGACCTTCACATCGTGGCGGCCGACCCTCGGATCGTCAAGATTTTTGAGATCACTGGACTTACAAACGTCTTCACCATTACGGATTCGCTCCAGGCAGCCGGGGCGTCATGACCGACTCCATGGAAAAGCTCGCCGCGGGAGACCGCATTGAGCTCACGTTTCCAGCGCGGGGTGATCTGATCGTCCTAGCGAGGCTCGTCACCAGCGCGATCTCCGCCCGGGCGGGATTCGATATCGAAGAGCTCGAAGATCTTCGTCTTGCCGTCGGCGAGTTGTGTCTCCTCACGCTGCAGGGCCACGACTCCCGGTACGGCGATCTGCGTCTTGAGCTGATCGTCCTGGACGACGCGATCGGAGTCCAGTGCACGTTGGAACACGCTGCTCCGGGGGGCGAAACCCAACCTGACGGCGATGAGTCGGCGTCTTTAAGCCAGCAGATCCTCGATGCGCTTGTGGATGAGCACGGACGAGAGAGCCAGGACGGCTCGGTGCACGCGTGGCTACGCAAGCGGCGGGGGGTGCATGGCGCGTGATGGTCGGCCGGGAAAACGATCCCGGGCCGGAATCCGACACCGGAGCTGACCACTCGCTCCTCGACCCAGCCGAGCGCGAGGAACTGATCACCTCCAATCTCGGACTCGCCCACCAGTTGGCTCGACGCTTCCTTCATCGCGGAGAACCGCTTGACGACCTGGTGCAGGTTGCTTCGGTCGCGCTGGTGAAATCGGTTGACCGCTTCGACCCGAGCCGGGGTGTCGATTTCGCCGCGTTCGCAACGAGGACCATCATCGGAGAGCTGAAGCGTCATTTCCGCGACAAGGGCTGGGCGGTCAGAGCAAGCCGTCGCGTGCAAGAGCTCTACCTCGAGCTCGGCCATGCAACCGGCAGCCTGGTGCAACAACTCGGCCGGAACCCGACCGTGGCCGAACTTGCCGAAGCAACCGGAGCAAGCGAAGAAGCGGTCATCGAGGCGATCGAAGCAGGACAGGGTTACCGCGCCGCGTCGATCGACGCGAATGAGAGCGAGGACGACCCACTTTCGGCTCGACTGGGCGAGCACGACGGCAACTACGACTCGGTCGAGGACCGGGTGCTGCTCGGTCCGGCACTAGCCACGCTGCCCGAGCGGGAACAGTCGATCTTGCGCATGCGCTTCGTCGAAGGTCTTACCCAGTCCGAGATCGCCGTCGCGGTGGGCGTGAGTCAGATGCACGTTTCTCGCCTCCTCTCGTCCAGCCTGCAAAAGCTCCGAGAGGGCATCGGGCGGACGGAGAGCGACGTCAGCTGACGCCGAATTCAGGCATCAGCTCTGGGGTTGGCCCTCAGAAAAGAGAGCGAACCGTTCGACAGTGATCCGTCGGAGCCCGAAGCGCAGACGCCGTCCTCAGACGAGCCAGCCGGGAATTCCGAGGGTCCCCTCGCCACCGCCGACACGGCGACTGCACCGGAGTCAGCCCGCATCCGGTAAAACCGTGGCGGCGGGCCGTCGGGCCCGAGACGGAGAGTCGCCATGAGTAAGAACCTGCAAGAAACAGTGGCGTTGGTGACGGGTGCCAGTAGCGGGATCGGAGAGGCCAGCGCGGCCGTGCTGGCCGACGAGGGAGCACGAGTCGCCCTCGTTGCTCGACGACGCGACCGCCTCGAGGCACTGGCGGAGCGCCTTGGGAAGGACAACGCCCTGGTGATCCAGGCCGATGTCACCGATCCGGACCTTGCAGCCGGGGCGGTGTCCCAGACGGTCGGCGAATTCGGACGCCTGGACATCCTCGTCAACAACGCCGGAGTCATGCTCCTGGGGCCGATCGTGGGAGCGCCCCTCGAGGAGTGGCAGCGGATGGTCAGTCTGAACCTCTTGGGGCTGCTCTACTGCACCCACGCAGCTCTGCCGCACCTCTTATCGGCCGCAGAAAGCGAACCTCGTTCCGTTGCGGACGTGGTGAATGTGAGCTCCGTGGCAGGCCGCGTGGCGCGTCTCAACAGCGGCGTCTACAACGCGACCAAGCACGGAGTCGGTGCGTTCAGCGAGTCCCTCCGCCAGGAGGTCACGAAGCGCCATGTCAGGGTCACCATCATTGAGCCCGGCGCCGTTGGCACCGAGCTCGCCTTCCACAATCGCCCCGAGATCCTCGAGGGAATGGCCCAGACGTTCGAGGGAATCGAAATCATGCAGGCGACGGACATCGCCGAGAGCATTCGCTATGCGGTGACCCAGCCCCGGCGGGTCGCGGTGAACGAGATTCTTGTGCGGCCGACCGAGCAGGAGCGCTAGATCAAGCGGGTCGCCGTCGTCGGGTGTTCGGGCTCGGGAAAGACGACCCTGGCCGTTGCCCTGGCGCGGGCACTGGGCACGAGCCACGTCGAGCTGGACTCGATCTATCACCAGCCCGGATGGGCGCCTCTGTCCGACGACGAGTTCAGGGCGCGGGTCGCCGCGGCGACTGAACCGGACACCTGGGTGGTCGACGGCAACTATTCGGTTATCCGGGACATCACGTGGAGCAAGGCGGACACGGTGGTGTGGTTCGATTTGCCCTATGCGACTGTGATGGCGCGGACGATCCGACGAACCGTGCGTCGTGTCTTCACGCGTGAGGAGCTCTGGAACGGGAACAAGGAACCGCTGTCGAACCTGTGGTCCTTCAATCCAGAGAAGTCCATCATTGCCTGGACGGCAACTCGGCACCGGGTGTATCGACGGCGTTACCGGACGGCAGAGATCGATCCGCATTGGTCTGGCTTGCACTTCGTTCGGCTGCGATCTCAGGCCGAGGCGGACGCTTTTCTCGAAGGTGTCGACGCGGCGCTGACCAAGGAGGAGTGACAATGGACCTCGAGTTGAGCGGTAAAGCGGTGCTCATCACCGGTGGCACGGACGGCCTCGGGCTCGCCTTGGCCGAGCGGCTCGCGAGCGAGGGCGCATCGGTCGCGGTTTGTGGGCGCGATCCGGGCCGAGTGGAGGCCGCCGGATCGTCTCTGAGTCGGATCAGCAGCGACGTACTGGCGCGGCAGGCCGATGTGACGAGTCCACCGGATCTGGACGCTTTCGTCGAAGCAGCCATGGAGCGCTGGGGCAGGATCGACGGGATCGTTCACAACGCCGGGCGCGCTGCGGGTGGTCCGATTCAGTCCATCGACGATGCGGCGTGGGAGTCCGACTTCCAGCTGAAGCTCATGGCCGGCGTCCGCCTGACACGCCTGGCTCTACCCGAATTACGAAAGACGAGCGGCTCGATTCTCTTCACGCTGGCGATCTCGGCCAAGGCGCCGGGTGGTTCGAGCGAACCGAGCTCTGTCACCCGGGCTGCCGGCATGGCGCTGATGAAGGCCCTATCCAAGGAACTCGCCATCGACGGCGTCCGGGCCAACGCCGTGCTGATCGGTCTGATCGAGAGCGGCCAGTGGGTGCGCGCCGCAGAGGGCACGGGTGAGCCGCTCGAGCGGTTCTACGCCCGCTTCGCCAAGGACGCTGCCGTCCCGTTGGGGCGTTTCGGGCGCGCCGAAGAGTTCGCCGACCTGGGTTGTTTCTTGTTGTCCCCCCGCGCGTCCTATCTCACCGGCGTCGCGATCAACCTCGACGGCGGACTGTCGCCCGCAGTGTGACGGTCAGGCGTTGTAGCCCTCTGTCTCGGTTTTGTCGCCCGAGCCGCCCCCCTCGAGGGCGATCGTGAAACCGTCGATCATGTCGAGCCGCGTGAGCGCGTCGACGTGTGCGCGTCCGTCGCCACCCCATTTCGCCTTTGCGGCGCGGCGAGCCCCTGTCACGTCGTCGGCGACGACGAATACCACTTCGTGGTCTTCTCCCATCCGCCCGTCCGTGAGCTCGCCGCCGAGGAATGCGGCATAGAGGTGCACGCGAGGCAGCGTAGCGAGTACGAAGGGGTCTTATGAGTCCAGACACGTTCCACGGCAAGACCATCGTCGTCACGGGAGTCACCGGTCAGGTGGCTCGACCCCTCGCCCTGGCTTTGGCCCGGGACAACCATGTGATTGGCGCCGCACGGTTCTCTGACACGGCTGCTCGGGCACAGCTAGAAGCTGCCGGCGTCGAATGCGTCCGCGTCGACCTCGTGGCGGGCGACGTCGGCGGCTTGCCGACGGACGCGGACTACGTGCTCAACTTCGCGGTCGCGAAGACGAACGACTGGGAACGCGATCTTGCGGCCAACAGCGGGGGTCTGGCCTCTCTGATGGAGCACCATCGGGGCGCGACGGCATTCCTGCACTGCTCGTCGACAGCGGTCTACAAGCCGGCTGGCCATCTGTCCCTCGAGGAGTCTGCGCCGCTCGGCGACAACCACGGCGTGTGGCCCTTCTTGCAGACCTACAGCATTTGCAAGATCGCCGCGGAGGGAACAGCGCGCTGGGCAGCGCAGCGGTTCGGTGTCCCGACCACGATCGCGCGTCTGTCCGTCCCCTATGGAGACAACGGCGGATGGCCGGCGATCCACCTCCACATGATGTTGTCCGGGAAGGCGATCCCCGTCCACGTCGACGCGCCGAGCGTCTACCACCCGCTGCACGCCGACGACATCTTCGCCATGGTGCCACGGCTGTTGAGCGCCGCCTCCGTGCCGGCGCTGACGGTGAACTGGGGCGGAAGCGAGCCGGTGAGCATTGAGGAATGGTGTTCCTACCTCGGCGAGCTGACTGGGGTGGAGCCCCACTTCGATCTGACCGAACAGACCATCGACAGCGTCCAGATCGACACGACTCGCATGCACGAGGTGGCCGGTCGCACGACGGTGCCCTGGCGCGATGGGTTGCACCGCATGGTCCGAGCGTTGCATCCCGACAAGGTGGCGTGAACAGCCTTCGCTTCGAACGATCGGACCCGGAGAAGCCGCCGGCGTCGGAACTGTTGGCCGAGATGCGGGTCGAGCTCAACGACGTCTACGAATCCTTCAGCCGGCTGGACAACCCGCCCCTGGCGCCGGACGAGCTGCGCGGTCCCGAGGGCGCGTACCTCGTGGGGTTTGAGGGAGCCGAGGTGATTGCAGGCGGTGGTCTCAGGCGACTGGAGGACGGCGTGGCAGAGATCAAGCGGATGTTCGTCCGCCCATCGGCCCGATCGCGCGGCGTAGCAAGGGCGCTCCTCGACGCGCTCGAGCAAACGGCGAAGGAGTTGGGCTACCAGAAGGTCCGCCTCGACACCGGCCCAAAGCAGGTCCACGGGCTCGCGCTCTACCGTTCCGCCGGGTACGTGGACGTGCCGCCCTACAACGACAACCCGTTCGCCTGTTTCTGGGGCGAGAAGGTCCTGGCCTGACTGACGGCTGCGTCGAACTGATGTGAGGCCCCGCGGCGGGGCGGCGATCATCGCCGGCGCGGAGGGAGCTCCATCAGAGGGGGGGGTCCACCGCGACGGCCGAGGGAGATGTCCGGCCGGCACGACGCCGGAGGCGACTCACGACCGGGACTGTACTGTGGCCTCGTGAGCACCCAAGTGACGATCGTCGGGGGCGGCAGCTATCAGTGGGCCCCCGAGCTCATGGCCGATCTCTTCGGGACCCCGGCGCTGGCCGGCATGCATCTCGTGCTCCAGGACATCGACCCTGAGCCGTTGCCGAAGATGGAGGCGCTCGCCCGCAAGCTCGACGACGCCATGGACGCCAAGGCCACGGTGGCGACGACGACCGACCTCGGCGTGGCGCTGGACGGGGCCGACTTCGTCATCGTGTGCATCTCGACCGGTGGCTTCCGCTCCATGGCGGTCGACCTCGATGTGCCAGCTCGGCACGGCATCACGCAGACCGTCGGTGACACGGTGGGGCCTGGCGGCATCAACCGGTCGCTGCGCAACATCCCCGTCCTGGTCGGCATCGGCAAGGCCATGGAGCAGCATTGCCCTGACGCGTGGCTGTTCAACATCACAAACCCGATGACCTGCCTGACGCGGGCGGTGTGCCGGGAGACGAACATCAAGACGGTGGGGCTGTGCCACGAGGTCGGGAACTTCTGCATGGACCTGGCCATCGCGTGTGGGCGCCCGTTCGGGTCCGTCGCGTGCTCGGTCACCGGTATCAACCACTTCCCGGTGCTCACGTCGCTCGAGGTCGACGGGGCCGACGGGTTCGACGTGCTTCGCAAGCTGGTGGACGAGGTGGGCGGTCTGGAGTCGCTGCGACCTTCCCCGGACCGGCCCGAGGCGGAAAAGTTCTCCAAGCGCGACTTCGCCGAGCGGCACGTGTTCAAGCTCACCCTGCTGGACCGCTGGGGAACGTTCCCGGCGGCGGGCGACCGCCACATAGCCGAGTTCGTCTCGTTCGCCCTCACGCCGGAGTCGGAGTGGGGCGCGTCGTACAACATCGGGCTGAGCCCGATCAGCAGGCGAGAGCAGCATCAAGCGGAGTACGAGGCGGACGTCGACGCCTGGCTCGCCGGCACCAAGGACCTACAGACCTGGCAGTCGGGCGAGCTGCCGTCGCCGATGATCCAGGCGATGCTGAGCGGCGAGCCGTTCGAGGCGCCGGTGAACATCCCGAACGCCGGGCAGGGCGTGGGCCTGCCGCCCGACGTCGTGCTCGAGTCGATCTGCGTGATCGACGGCGACGGCATCCGGGGCCGGGACCGGTCCGTGCTGCCGCCCCCGTACGACGAAATCGTGCGGCGTCACGTCGCCACGCAGGAGCTCACGGTCGAGGCCGCGCTGCGGGGCGACCGCCGGCTGGCCGGGGAGGCCTTCGCGCTGGATCCGCTGGCGGGGCGGGGTGACCTCGGGGTGACGGAGGCGATGGTCGACGAGCTGCTCGCCGGCACGGCGGAGTGGCTGCCGCAGTTCGCGTAGTCGGCGCTTCGGTTCTGGTTCGGGGAGGAGCAACGCATGCGTATCGGGTTCATCGGCCTCGGCGCCATGGGGTTGCCGATGGCGGGGCACTTGGTCGCAGCGGGCCACGAGGTCACGGTGGCGTCGCGCAGCCGGGGACCCATCGACGCCGCCGTGGCGGCCGGTGCGGCCGACGGCGGCTCGCCGGGCGGAGTGGCCCAGGCGTCGGAGGTGATCATCCTCTGCGTCCCCAACTCGCCGGAGGTCATCGAGGTCGTCGACGGCATGCTGCCGGTCCTGGACGACGGCAAGACGGTGGTCGACTGCTCGACGATCGACCCCGAGGTGGAACGGGCCCAGCACGCCCGGGTGGGCGAGACCGGGGCACGGTACCTGGACGCACCGTTGTCGGGCGGCACGGCCGGGGCCCGGAAGGGGGCCCTGACCCTGATGGTGGGCGGTGACGAAGGTGTGCTGGCCGCGATCTCGCCGACATTGGACCCGTTCGCGGGTTTGATCGTCCACGTGGGCGGGCCGGGGATGGGCCAGGTCGTGAAGCTGTGCAACCAGGTGATCTACGCGGCACAGATGACGGCGACGGCGGAGGCGACCGCGATGGCGGTGAAGTCCGGAGTCGACATGGCCAAGCTCTACGAGGTCCTGACGCACGCAACGGGTGACTGCGTGGCGGTGCGCACCCGGTTGCCCGTACCCGGCGTCGTCCCGGAGAGCCCGGCCTCCAACGGGTGGCAGCCGGGCTTCATGACGGACCTCATGGCCAAGGATGTCGACCTCGCGCTGGCCTACGCGGCGCGCTGCGGCGTGCCGGTGGCGACGACCGCGACGGCGCGCCAGCTCCTGGCGGCGGCGAGCACCGCGGGCTACGGACGCGAGGACTTCTCCGCAGTCGCGAAGGTTGTCCTCGCCCTGTCGGGCGTGGCGACATGACGCAGGGTGAGGCGCTGCCCACCCCCTCGCTCATCCTGGCGGCCGACCACCGGGCGCGGGCCGTGCTCACGACTGAGAACTGGGCGGAGTTCTTCGGCTCGCTGGCCAAGGCACTGCCGGCGTGCGACGGGATCTTGGCGACGGCGCAGCCCCTCGAGGGCCTCGCCGCAGCCGGCCACGTCACGGCCCGGCACCGGACGTACCTGTCGCTGAACCGCACCGGTCTCGCCGGCTCGGTGTTCGAGCTCGACGACCGCCTGGTCGCGAGCGTGGCCCGGGCGGCGTCCGGTGGCTGGACGGGGATCAAGCACATGACGCGCATCGACTTCGAGGACCCCTTGACCGCGCCCGCCCTGGAGCTGCTCGGGCAGGTGCTCGAGCAGGCACGCGACGCCGGCCTCGAGGCGCTCGTCGAGCCGATCGTGTGGCGCGAGGGGCGGATCCGTCGTGACACCGACGCGGTCGTGCTGGCCGCGGTGCTCGCACACGACATCGGCGCGCCGGTGATCAAGGTGCCGGTCCCCGCCGAGGCGCCGGGTGCCGAGCGGCAACGCGCGGTGGCGCGGGTGGTGGCGAGCGTGGGCGCCCCCGTGCTCTTCCTGGGAGGCCCGCGGACCGAAGGCGGGCGCGACGCCGTTCTCGACGAGGTGCGCGACGTGATGGATGGTGGGGGCGCCGGGATGGCGATGGGCCGGACGATCTACCAGGATCCGGACCCGGCCGAAATGGCGGGCCTGGTCGCCGGACTGGTACACCCGACATGATGATCCTGACCATCGACTTCGGCACCACGGTCACGAAGGTCGGCCTGTGGGGCGAGGACGGCCTCGTCACGCTGGCCCGCACCGAGCTCACGACCGCGCACCCTCAGCCCGGATGGGCCGAGCAGGACCCGCTGCGCTGGTGGACGACGGCGGTCATCGCATGCGCCGAGGCGCGGGCTCAGGCGCCGCGGGAGTTCGGCGAGGTCGAGGTGGTCGCGTGCTCCGGGGCCCGCCAGACGTTCGTACCGCTCACAGCGAAGGGCGAGCCCATCGGCAAGGGGATCCTGTGGTCGGACCACCGGGCGGCGGCGTCGGCGCGGGACCTGGCGGCGCGCATGGGCGGCGACGACATCAACCGGGCCCGCACGGGCATCCCGCTCGACGCCGGCGCGGTGGCGGCGAAGCTCGCGTGGTTGGCGGAGCACGAAGCGGAGCGACTGGAGGCGGCGGACTTGATCCTGTCGCCGCGTGACCTCGTCGTCTTCCGCATGACGGACCAGGTGGTGACCGACGCCACCTTCGCGTCGCGGAGCGGCCTCTACGACTTCGACGGCAACGCCGTGCGGGAGCTCGCGGGCCCCGCCCTCGGCAAGCTGCCGAGCGTCGTTGCCTCCGACACCGTCGTCGGCCAGCTCAAGTCCGTGCCCGGTGCCGAGCTGGGCCTGCGACCTGGCATCCCGGTCGTGATCGGCGCCGGCGATCGGCAGTGCGAAGTCCTCGGCTCGGGCGCCTCGGAGGACCGGCCAATGGTCAGCTGGGGCACGACGGCCAACATCTCGGTGCCGGTCCAGGAGCGGCCCGTCCCGTCGCCGGCCGGCGCGGTCGTCACCCGCGGGGCGGACGGCGGCTGGCTCCTCGAGGGCGGGCTGTCTTCGGCGGGCTCGCTGCTCGCCTGGCTCGGGCGCCTCCTCGACACGACGCCGGTCGAACTGGCCCGCCTGGCGGGTGAGAGCCCGCCCGGCGCGAACGGCGTGCTGGCTGTCCCTTGGCTCGACGGGGCCCGCGCCCCGTGGTGGCGGGACGACGCCCGGGCGGGCTTCATGGGGCTGAGCGCCGCCCACGAGCCGAAGGACCTGGCCCGCGCCGCGATGGAGTCCGTGGCGTGGGACGTGCTGCGGGTGATGGAGGTGGTGACGGTCGGACGGCTCGGCGGCTCGTCGGCAGCCGGGGTCACCCTGGGTGGCGCGGGGACGGGGCTACCGGTCTGGGTCGGCGTGCTCACCTCGGTCCTGGGCGTGCCGGCGACGCGGCGCCGGTCGGGCGAGGCAGCGTCCACGGGCGCGGCGCTGCTGGCGGGCAAGGCGCTCGGCATGGGTCTGGCCCTCGACAAGCTCGACCCGGTTTCCGGCGTGATCGAGCCCGACGCGGAGGCCGTCGAGGTTTATCTCGGCCTGCGGGCCCAGGTCGACCACGTCGCGACCTCGGTCCTGGCGGCGACGGCGTCGCTGCCCGGCGCGCCCCAAACCGGCATCTGACACCGCGGTGCGCGTCGACCTCGCCTACGGCCGCCACGGCACGTCGGTCGAGGTGCCCGACTCGTCCGACGTGATCCTGCCCGTCGACGCACCGGCGTTGGCCGACGAGGACGCCGCCATACGCGCCGCGCTGCACGCGCCGGTCGCGGGCATGCCGTTGCGCGCGCTGGCCGAGGGCGCCCGGCGGGTGGCGGTCGTGTTCCCGGACCTCACCCGGCCGATGCCGAACCGGACCGTCCTGCCGCCTCTGCTCGACGAGCTGGCGCGGGCGGGCGTGCCCGACGAGCGGGTCACGCTGCTGTGCGCAACCGGGACGCACCGCCAGGCCACCGCGGCGGAGATGACGGAGCTGATAGGTCCGCAGCTCGTGGGGCGGTACGGGGTAGTGGACCACGACGCGCGGAGTGACGAGCACGTGGCGGTGGGCGATGTGGACGGCGTCGCGGTGCTGCTGCAACGTGAGTACGTCGAGGCGGACCTGCGCATCGTGACCGGGTTCGTGGAGCCGCACTTCTTCGCCGGGTTCAGTGGTGGCCCGAAGGCCGTGTGCCCCGGCCTGGCCGCCAGCGCGACGATCCTCGAGGCGCACCACCCGCGCCGGATCGCGGACGAGCGGGCCACGGTCCTCACTCGGCATGGCAACCCGGTGCACGACTTCGTGCGGGTGGCGACGGACCTGGCCCCGCCCCAGCTGTCGCTGGACGTCGCCATCAACCGCGCCCGCCGCGTCACGGCGGTGTTCGCCGGGGCGCTGACCGAGACGCACGACGCGGCCTGCGCACACGTCGGCGCGGCGGCGCGGCGCGAGGTGGAGTGCCCTTACGACCTTGTCGTTTCGACCAACGGGGGGCATCCGCTCGACCGCAACCTGTACCAGGCCGTGAAGGGGATGGCGGCGGCGGACCGTGTGCGGCAGCGAGGCGGC
Source organism: uncultured Acidimicrobiaceae bacterium (assembly GCA_963828455.1). GTDB lineage: Bacteria > Actinomycetota > Acidimicrobiia > Acidimicrobiales > RAAP-2 > Bog-473. The sequence continues at coordinate 103,717 of CAWHFH010000023.1, forward strand.
ACGGTGGTGATGGCGGCGGCGTGTGCCGACGGCGTCCCCGACGACGGCGCCTTCGCGCGCCTGTTGGCGGAGTCCCGCTCGCCCGAGGATCTCGTCGCGTCGACGGCGGGCCCGGAGCTGGATCGCTGGCAGGCACAGGTGCTGGGCCGCGTGCTGGCACGTGGCGCGGTCCGCCTGCACAGTGACGGGCTGGGTGCGGACGCCATCCGGGCGGCGCAGCTCGTGCCGGCCCCCGACCTCGACGAGGCGGTCGGCGACACGCTGGCCGGGCTCGGCCCCTCGACCCGCGTCGCCGTGCTGCCCGAGGGCCCGCTCACCGTCGCCACGGTGCGCATGTGAACGATCCCTGACGCAGGTGTCAGGTTAGAGTCCTGCCTCAGTGCCGAGCGAGCCACTGTTTGACTTCGCGGTCCCGGACGACCTGTTGCGCGAGGCGGTCACCCAGGTCAAGGACCCCGAGGTGGTGGCGGACGTGGGGGTCATGCCGGGTACGGGCGAGGGCAAGCCGCCACCGCTGGTGGGCATCCTGAAGTCGTCGGGGTACGCGCCACTCGTCCTGATGACGGCGGCGGCACTGGTGCCGGGCACCTTCGGCAACGGCATCACCCTGATCGGGCACAACCTGCAGACGTCGTTCCACATGTCGAACGCGTCGCTCGGCGCGGTGGCCTTCATCGCGCAGGTGTCGCAACTGCTCTGGGCGGTCCCGCTTGCCGTGTGGGCCGACCGGGGGAGCCGCAGGCTCGTGGCGGGCGTCGCGTTGCTCATCTTCGCCGGTTTCGGCGCGTTGATGGCGATATCGCCGAACGTGTGGGCGTTCGCGTTCCTCTACCTCGCGGCGTCGGTGGGCACCGGCGTGAACAACACAGTGCACAACTCGTACCTGGCGGACGCCTACCCGACCGAGGGGCGGGGCCGGATCTTCAGCTGGCACAACCTGTCCGACCCGCTGTCGCAGACGGTGGGGATCCTGATCTTCGGCTACGTCGTCACGATCGCGCACAACTGGCGCTACGGCCTGCTGGTGGCGCTGGTCGGCATCCCGCTCGGCTTCGCGCTGTTCACGCTGCGCGAGCCGGAGAAAGGGGCCAACGAGTCCAGCCACATCCTCAAGGCGTCGGGCATGGACCTGCACACCCAGCAGGAGAAGGCGCCCCGCGTCCTGCTCGGCTCGGCCGTGACGCGACTGCTGCGCGTGCGCTCGCTGTACTACGAGCTCGTCGCCGTCGCGATCCTGGGCTTTGCGGGCACCGGCGCGCCGCTGTTCGGCAACCTGTTCTTCATCGACAAGTTCCACCTCGACACGGCGTCGCGCAGCGAGGTGTACGCGATCATCGGTTTGGCGGCGTTCCTGGGGCTGCCGCTGGCCTACGTGTTCGGCGACCGCTTCTTCCGTCGGGCCCCGCAGCGGCCGCTCGTCATCGCCGGCATCTGCATCACGGCCTACGGCGGCCTCTACGTCCTGTCGCTGTACATGCCGCAGCTCTGGATGGTCGTCACGTTGCAGTTCCTGGCCAACGCGGCGGTATCGCCGCTCGCCATCTGCATCTTCCTCACCTTGGCGGCCACCGCGCCGGCGGAGGTTCGGACGATCTGCTTCGCGATGTTCGGCGTCTACTCCCTGGTCTTCGGTGGCTTCGCCGGCTCCGTCGTCCTCGGCGCGATCTCCGACTCCATCGGCGGCCTACACGGCATCATCGTGTCGCTCACCCTGATCGCACCGGTTTGCGCCGTCGGGGGCTTCCTCTTGTTCCTGGGCTCGCGCAGCGTGCGCCGGGACATCACGCTCGTGATCGAAGACGTGTTGGAGCGCTACGCCGAGGGGAAGCGGCGCCAAAGCGGAGGCGCCATCCCCGCGCTGCAGGTGCACAACCTCGACTTCTACTACGGCACCAACCAGGTGCTCTTCGATGTGAACCTCGAGGTGGCGCAGGGCGAGATGGTGGCGCTGCTCGGCACGAACGGGGCGGGGAAGTCGACGTTGCTGCGCACGGTGTCGGGCCTGGAACACCCGCACCGGGGCGTCACCCGCCTGTTCGGAACAAGCTGCACCTACCTCGAGCCCGAGCAGATCATCGACCTCGGCGTCGCCCTGTTGGTGGGAGGCAAGATGACGTTCCCGGGCCTGAGCGTGCGGGACAACCTGCGCATCGGCGGCCACACGATGCGGCGCGATCGCGCCCGGAGCGCCCGGGCCTTCGACGAGGCCCTCGAGACGTTCCCCGAGCTGGCGGCGCGGCTCGACCAGCCGGCGGGGACTCTGTCGGGGGGCGAGCAGCAGATGCTGGCTCTGTCCCGCGTGATGATGACGGCGCCGAAGCTGCTGATGATCGACGAGCTGTCGCTGGGCCTCGCCCCGATGACGGTGGAACGGCTGATGGGAATGGTGCGGCGCATCAACGAGTCCGGCGCGACCGTGATCCTGGTCGAGCAGAGCCTCAACCGTGCGCTCAGCCTGGCCGACCGGTGCTTCTTCATGGAGCGCGGGGAGATCCGCTTCGACGGCCCCACGACGGAGCTGATGGAGCGCGACGACCTGTTGCGCCCGGTCTTCCTGGGCACCGCGTCGACAGGCCTGGTCTAGGCGCGTGCTGGCCTTCTCCGCCCCGAACTTCGTGCTCGTCCAGGGCGTGTTCTACGGGCTCGGATACGGCCTGCTCGCGCTCGGCCTCGTGCTGGTGTACCGGACCAACCGGGTCCTCAACTTCGCGCAGGGCCAGATCGGGGTCATCGCCGCCGTCTTCCTCGTCAAGCTCACAGCGGACTTCAAGTTCAACTACTGGTTCGCCCTCGTGTTGTCGATCGGCCTCGCCGCCTTCGTCGGCGCGCTGTCCGAACTGGTCCTGCGGCGGCTCTTCAACCGGCCCCGGGTGCTCGTCATGGTGGCGACGATCGGCCTCAGCTACGTGCTGCTCGCGCTGACCGCGCTCCCGTTCATCCGCCCCAAGAACCTCTACAAGCCGGTGCCAGTCCCCTTCGACCTGTCGTTCAACCTGGGGCCGTTCATCATCACACCGACCGAGGTGCTGACGCTGATCGTCGCCCCCCTCGTGACCGTGGCCCTCGTCCTCGCCGTCCGCCTGACGCCGTGGGGCCTCTCCATGCGGGCGATGTCGGAGAACGCGGACTCGGCCCGGCTGTCGGGGGTGTGGGTCCGGCGCACGTCGACGCTCACCTGGACGGTGGCAGGCGCGCTCTCGGCCTTCACCGCCATCCTCAACGCGCCGAACCAAACAAGCGCGCTGACCCAGGCGCTGTCGCCCGACCTCCTCGTCTACGCACTGACGGCAGCGCTGATCGGCGCCATGATCAGCCTCACCGTGGCCTTCGTGGCCGGCGTCGGGATGGGCCTGTTCCTCGAGCTCCTGCAGTGGAACGTCGCCTCGCCGGCCAAGCAGCAGCTCATCATCTTCATCCTGGTCATGGTCGTGCTGCTCATCCGGGTGAGGGCGCTGCGCAAGGGCGCCCGGACGGGTGACAAGAGCACGTGGGAACACGGTGCGGCAACGACCGTGCGGGCGACGGCCGACGTGTTGCGCCGCCGCGTGTCGTCGTCGGGCGTCTGGCTCGTCGTGGCGGTCGCGGCGCTGCTGCCGCTCGTGCTCTCGGTCGGCAACGACTTTCTGATGAGCCAGATCTGCATCTACGCCGTCATCGCGCTGTCGCTGACCATGCTCACCGGCTGGGCGGGCCAAGTGTCGCTCGGGCAGTTCGGGCTCGTCGCCGTCGGCGCACTGGTCGCCGTCCACCTCGGTACCTCCGTCCCGCTCCCGTTGGTGATGCTCTACGGCGGCGCGGTGACGGCGCTGGTGGCCATCATCGTCGGGCTGCCGGCCCTCCGGATGCCCGGCCTCTTCCTCGCCGTCACGACGCTCGCCTTCGCCATCTTCATGCAGACCGCCGTGCTCGCCACCCCGTGCATCACGATCCCGGGCATCAACAAGACCCTCTGTACCGGCCTGCCCAACCCGGCGTACACGGTCGTCGCCCGGCCCTCGCTCTTCGGCATCAGCCTGTCGTCGCAGCGCTCCTTCGCCTGGTTCTCCCTGGCCGTCCTGCTGCTGTCCGTGTTCATCCTCAGGGTTTGGCGCGACAAGGGTGTGGCGCGCCGCCTGGTGGCCGTCCGGGACAACGAGCTCGGGGCGGCGGCGCTCGGCATCCCCGTGCTGCGGACGAAGCTGCTGGCGTTCGCGCTCTCGGGGTTCGTGGCGGGCTACGCGGGCGTCTGCTTTGCCTTCGCCGTCGGGCAGCTCAACAACACCGACATCACCTTCGACCCGACTACCTCGTTCGTGATCATCTCGATGGTGGTGATCGGGGGCCTCGGGTCCATCCCGGGCGCCATCCTCGGCGCGCTCTACCTCGAGGGGCTTCCTGCCGTCTTCGGCTCCAACCAGACGATCCAGTTCCTCACGAGCGGCCTGGGGCTGGTTGCCTTCATCCTGTACCTGCCCGGAGGGTTGGCCGACCTGATGCACCGCCTCGGTGACGTCGTCACGATCGGCGTCCGCTCGGCGCTGCACCGCGACGCCACCGACGTCCCGGGCCCGAAGGTGTCTGCGCCGGCGACCGTGCCGCCGCCCGCACTCCTGGCCGAGGGGTCGGAGCAGTGACGGTCGCGCCCGAGACGGGAGTGCGACACCCGGCACAACTCGACGTCGAGGACGTCAGCGTGCGCTTCGGCGGGGTGCACGCGCTCAACGGGGTCACTTTTACGGCGGACGCGGGATCCATCGTCGGGCTCATCGGCGCCAACGGGTCGGGCAAGACGACGACGCTCGACGTGATCTCCGGTCTCGTGAAGCCGCAGTCGGGGCGTGTTCGGCTCGACGGGACCGACCTCGGGGAGTACCTCCCCGAAGAGCGTCTCGGCGTCGGCATGGTCCGCTCGTTCCAGGACTGCCGTCTCTACCCCGAGCTCTCGGTGCTCGACGTGCTGCTATTGAGCGAGGACGCTCGCCACGAGGTGGCGGTCCTGTCGACGACGCTGCGGCTCCCGTGGGCGCGCCGGGCCGAGCGTCGCAAGCTCGAGGCGGTCGATCAGGTGATCACCGCGTTCGGCCTCGAGCGGTTCCGCCACCACCGCACGGCCGAGCTGTCGACGGGGACCCGGCGAGTCGTCGACCTGGCGTCCATCGTCCTGGCGCAGCCTCGCCTGCTGCTCCTCGACGAGCCCACGGCCGGCATCGCGCAGCGGGAGGCGGAGGCCTTCATCCCGCTCCTGCGGCGCATCCACGAGGTGGCAGACACCACCATCGTGCTCGTGGAGCACGATGTCCCCCTGGTGTTCGAGCTGTGCTCGACCGTGATCGTGATGGAGCTGGGCCAGGTCGTGGTGGCCGGACCGCCCGACCAGGTCCGCGCTGACGCGAAGGCCCTAGCCGCCTACCTTGGTGCCAGCGACGAGGCCCTCATGGCATCGGGCCCGGTCGCCGACGGCGGTCGAGACCGCACAGGTCGGAACGAAGGAGCGTGACCATGGAGGGGAGCACCCAAGTGCCCGCACACCTGACCATGTGGAATCCGTTGGCGCCGATCGGGCGATCGTGGCGTCGTCTGCGGCGACGCCCGCAGGCCATGCAGATCCGCACCGCGCTCATCATCGTGGTGATCGTCGTGGGCCTCGTCGCCTGGTTGGCCTTCGCCCCTTCGGGGACCCCGGGAGGGGGCGGCTCGGCCGGCGCAGCCGAGGTGGCGAGCGCATCGAGCACGACAGCGACGCCGGTCAGCCAGGCCAGCACGAGCACGCGCGGCGTCTCGACGACAGAGATCAATGTCGTGTTCCCCGTCGTCGCCGTCAACAGCCAAGCGGGCAAGTTCGGCTTCGCGACGGACAAGGAGTACAACGAGCAGGTTCCCGCCATCAACCTCTACGTGAACCAGATCAACAAGGCGGGCGGGATCAACGGCCGCAAGATCAACCCGATGATCGTGCAGTTCGACCCGACCAACGAGGCCAACGACCAGGCCCTGTGCCGTCAATGGACCCAGGGCAGCCCCGCCGTGTTCGCCGTGGTCGACGGCATCGGCACCTGGATCGGTCCCGACCAGCTCTGCGTGACCCAGCAGGGCCAGACGCCGCTGATCAGCGCGTGGTCGACGACCACCAACTGGACCAACCTGGGCTCGCCCTATCTGTGGTGGACCGGAGCCGACATGGCGCCCGTCCTGGCCGCGACCGTGCAGTGGGGTCTCAACTCCGGCCGCCTCGGCCACGGCAAGAAGGTCGGCGTCGTGGTGTCCGACCAGGCGCCCGACCAGGCCGCGATGAACGACTACCTGCTGCCGGACCTTAGGAAGGCGGGCATCACGCCGATGGTCGAGACCGTCGCGGCCGGGTTGAACGAGACCGCGTCCACGAGCACGGACGCGCAGCTGGCCGTGGAGAAGTTCAAGGCCGCGGGCGTGCAGTCGGTCTTCCCGCTCATCTACGAACCGGCGTTCTTCCCCTTCATCGGTGCCGAGAACTCCCAGCAGTACTACCCCCAGCTCCTCCTGAGCGACTACCAGTCCACCATCGAGACGGCGCTGGGCCTGATCCCGGTCCCGTACGAAGCGGCGCTGAACGGGCAGGAGGGCGTGACCACCGAAACGCTCGGGGGTTTCGACGACGCGCGCCCGGAGAGCCAGGGTGGCTATGACCCGGGTGTGCGGTCCTGCTACCAGTCGTGGCACGCCTACCATCCGAAGCCCATCCCGGGCACCGAGAGCTTCTACATCGAAGAGCAGGGACCGATCCAGGCCTGGTGCGGGGCCATCCGGCTGTTCGCCCAGGCGGCGAAGAACGCCGGCCCGGACCTGAACCGGCGCACCTTCGTGACGGCGATGTCCAAGATCACGAACTTCCCCGGCACGCTGTCGCCGAACTGGACGTTCGGGGCGGACAAGTTCTACGGCCCGAGCAGCTACCAGGTGGTCAAGGTGCACAACAACGTCCCGCCCTCTTCGCAGTGCAAGCTCAAGACGAACCACAAGCCACAGGGCACCTGCTGGGTGACGGTCCAGGGCTTCAAGCCGCTCCCGGCGGGTTGACCGCGACGGCCGGAACGAACGGGGGATCGACTCGAGCGAGACGGGCCGCAGTGCTGTGTGCGGTGGTGGGCCTGGTGGCGGCGTCGTGCGGCGGGAGCCCGTCCGAGCGGACCGGATCGGGTCCGACGACACGGGTGGCGCGGTCGACGACGAGCTCGACGACGAGCTCGACACCGGCCAGCGCGTCGACGACCACGTCCCTTCCCGCCGCGGTGGCCAGCGCAGCGCAGCCCTGCGGCGGCACGCCGGCGCCGCCGCCGCACTACCAGCACGTGGTCTGGATCTGGATGGAGAACCACACCTGGGGCGACGTGTTCGGCAACTCTGCGGCGCCGTACCTGAACACCCTCGCCGGCAAGTGCGGGACCGACTCCAACTACGCGTCGGTCGGGTCGCCCTCGCTGCCCAACTACCTGGGGGCCACCTCGGGCTCGACCCAGGGTGTCGCCGACGACGGCGATCCCGCGGCCCACACCTTCACCGTCGACAACCTGTTCCGGCAGGTGCGGACCGCGGGCGGCACCGAGCGCAGCTTCGTCGAGTCGATGCCCTCGCCGTGCGGCCTGGTCTCCGCCGGCTCCTACGCGGCGAAGCACAACCCGGCCGTCTACTACGTCGGCGGCGGCGATCGAACGGCGTGCCAAGAGGACGACCTTCCGTTCAGCTCGTTCCCGAGTGTCCTCGACGATGGTCGACTGCCGACGTTCACGTCGATCACTCCCAACATCTGCGACGACATGCACGACTGTCCGGTCGCCACGGGCGACCAGTGGCTGACGACGTGGGTGCCGAAGATCCTCGACACGGCGTCCTATCGCGACGGCACCACCGCGCTGTTCATCGTGTGGGACGAGCCCACGCAGCTCGCAAACGTCGTGGTGGTGCCGAGCGTGCGGCCGGGGACCACGTCCGGCACGGCAGTGAACCACTACTCGCTGTTGCGCGCCACGGAGGAGATGCTCGGCCTGCCGCTCCTCGGTCAGGCCGGCGCCGCGCCCGATCTGCGCTCCGCCTTCGGGATCTGACCGTTCGCGTCTGTCGGATCACAGCCAGCTCAGCGTCCCGGCCGTCAGGAGCACCAGGACACCCACGCCGCACAGCAACAGCGGCACCGCCGCCGCTCCGAGACGGGTCATGACCCCGCGAGCCCGCGTATGGCGGCCTGCAGCCAGGATCGCCGCAGTCACCCCGACCTCACCGGTCACGAACACGAGCGCGACCGCCGAAAGGTTGCTGGCACCCCCCTGGCGGAAGAGGGGGATGTAGACGGCCAGGTTGTCGCCGCCCGCCGCGAGGGTGACCAGCACCGCCGCCGTCAGACTGCGTCCGACGGCACGGTCGGTGGCCCGCCGGCGCCGCCAACGCGACTCGGTGTGCTCCCCGGACAGGTCCTGGTGCGCGACCAAGCCGATCAGGCCGCGCACGCCGATGGCCAACGGAACCAAGCCGAGGAGCCCCACAGCCGCCGGCGAGAACTCGAACAGCAAGGCGGCCGCCGCGGCGGCGATGCAGACGATGGCGACGAAGCCCACTACCTGTCCGGCCGCGATCCGACGGGCCCGGTCGAACGGCGCGCCGGCCACCAGGGTGGCGGTCACGACCGTGTTGTCGATATTGGTGCCGACGAACGCGGCTGCTGCAATGCCGACGTCGGCCCAGAAGCCAGCCGCGGCCAAAAACGCGGTCAGGAGGCGGGCAATGGCATCGCCGGCCCGAAGGGCTTGTCTCCCCGCAGGGTGACGCGGTGCGCAAAACGGGCAGCGTCGCCGTAGTCGTCGAGCGCGTAGTGCAGAGTCGCCCGGTTGTCCCAGAACGCCACCGAACCCGCCCGCCAACGGAAGCGGCAGGTGTATTCCGGCTTGATGCAGTGGTTGTAGAGCATCTCGAGGATGGCGTTACTCTCGTTGTCGGACAGCCCGAAGATCTGCCGGGTGAACTGCCGGTTGACGAAGATACCGTTGCGCCCGTTCTCCGGATGGGTTCGTACGACCGGGTGGAGCGCAGGGAGCAATTTCTCCTGCCATACGCCGTCCCATTCGTACCCGCCCCGCTCGGCCACATCGGCCGCGAACCAAGGGTCGTGGTGGATCGCGATCAATTGGTCGCACATGGCGCGCACCGGGTCGGCCAGGCCGTCGTAGGCGTCCTGCAGGCTGGCCCACATGGTGTCGCCGCCGACCTCGGGCGCTTCCAGCATGTAGAGGATCGAGCCCATGGCCGGGGTCTGCAGGAAGGTGACGTCGGTGTGCCACCAACTGGCCCGGTCGACCCTGCCGTCGATGGCCAGAACCTCTGGGCTCTCATCGATCGAGGGCAACACCGGGTGGGCTTCGGTCACGGTGCCGAACTGGCGGGCGAAGTCGGCCTGCTGCTCCGCCGTCAGAGACTGTTCTTGGAAGAAGATGACGTGGTGGGTGTTCCACGCGTCGCGGATCGCCGCCACAACTTCGGGGGCCAGGGGGGCCGACAGGTCCACGCCCGAGATCTCCGCACCGATATTCGGTGAGATCGGGTGGACTCCAACTGAAGTCGCGACGGTCACCTCGCAATTCTGCCCCAGATCGTGATCCCCTACATTGGCCCATCCAGGGCGGGCCGACGAGGGAAGGGGCCGAGCATGAGCACCGACGACGGAATTTTCGTTCCGCCCGTTCGCAACTACTCGCCCTGGTACCAGTGGATGGCCCGGTTGGCCGCCACGGAGCACGAGGACCCGCTGCCCGAGGGCAACCCCGACCCGGCAGCGATTCCCGCCTGGGTGGAGCGCGCTCGCGCCCGCCTCCAGGAGCTCACGGGCCCAGAGCCGTCCCGGGTGCCGCCCAACGTCGAGACGCTCGAGTCCATCGCATGCGACGGCTATCGCCGCGACAAGATCGTCTTCGACACGGAGGACACGATGTCGGTGCCGGCGTACCTCCTCGTCCCCGACGCCCGGAACGGCGCTCCACCGGGCGCGGCGGTTCTCGCCTGCCACGGCCACGGACCCGGCAAGGGACAGGTCGTCGGCCTGGAGCACACGGACATGCCCAATGCCGACTACGCGCTCCAACTGGCGCGCCGGGGTTACGTCGTGCTGGCACCCGACCTGCGGTGTTTCGGCGAGCGTCTCGACTGGAACCCCGAGGATCACTACGCGTGCGACACCAATCTGGTGCACGCTGCCATGGCGGGATGGAACCCCTTGACGCAGAACGTCTGGGACCTGATGCGATCACTCGACGTGTTGGGGGAACACCCCCTTGTCGATCCCGACCGGATGGGCATGGTCGGGATTAGCTACGGGGGCACCGTGACGCTGTTCACGGCCGCGGTCGACGAGCGCGTCGCCGCGGCCGTCGTCAGTGGTTACTTCTCCTCGTGGGCGGAGAGCCACAAGATGCCCTGGAACATGTGCGGGTCGCAGGTCCTGTTCGGCATGCTGGGCCGCCTGGAGCACGAGGACCTGGGCGGCCTCGTCGCGCCTCGTCCGCTCCTGATCGAGACGGGCACCGAGGACTTGCTGTTCCCGGTTGCTGTGGCGACCGAATCGGTGCGGCGTACCCGTCTCGTCTACGAAGCGGGTCGTGCGTCGGATCGACTGGTGCACGACGTGTTCGAGGGCGGCCACCAGTGGCACGGCACCGAAGCACTGCCCTTCCTGGACCGCTGGCTGGCGCACGACCCCCTGGCTGCCGCAGCCGGCTGAGGTCCGTCAGCTCGCTGTCGAGCCTGCTCCTCGGTCTTCGCCCGGGTCGCGCTGTTGCGCCGCGTCACGCAGCACGTCGTCGAGCGACGGCGCGGGGACATACCTGTCATGGTCACCACGAGTGACCGGCATCGTCTTCTCCTCCCACTCGCCGACGGTGTGATCGGAGGAGCGTCCCTGGAGCCAGGCCCACCAGCGCGTGAGGACGCCGTGACCGGGCCGGACCTCTCCCGGCACTAGAGGAAACTGCGCAGAACCGTGGGAAACGCCGAGGCGAGGACGACCGTGCCGTGGACGTCCTTGGAGGTCGGCACCGATACGGGGTGCGCAGTGGGGACGTTCATCAAGGAGAGGACGGCCGCGACCGGGGTGCCGGGTCCCAGATAGATATGCGAAGCGACCTGTTCGAGCAGGGTGGTGGTGCCCGTCGGATCCGAGATGAGGGACGTGACGGCGAGCTTGCCCGTCGCCAGCTTCCCGAGGTTCGAGTTCGGGTCGACCATGTGCAGGTCCACGCCGACGTAATGCGTCACCGGGATGCCGAGGTGATCCAGCCCCGAGATGATGGCGTCGGGTTCGTGCAAGCTGAGGGCGTCGATGGCGGCCTTGTGACCCCCGGTGAGAGGCAGAGCGAGGGAGCTGGGGATCTTGAGCACGTTGGTGTGCGAACCGGTGTCGTGGAAGACGAACACCTGCTCGAAGTGGTCCGGGCCCCTCACGATGGCGAGCAGGTCGTTCTTGCCCTTGGCCAGCAGCGATGCCGGCACGGCGACGTGGTGCACCGCGTGGTCGATCTTGTAGATGCCGATGCCTATCCAGGCGGCGACCGACGCGATGATGACGAACAGCGTGGCGCCGACCGCCATGAGCACGCGGCGCAGCCGCCTCCGCTTGCGCTTCCGGCCGCTACCACCGACCGCGACATCGGTGCCGACCGACGCAGCCGGGCCCCGCAGCCCCGTGGCGATGGCGATCGTCGAAATTTCCCCCGTCGAGCGGCCCGGCCACCGGCCCGGCGGTCCCCCCATCCGCCCCGAAACCTACGGAGTCGGCATTGCCCTGTCGTTGCCCGCCGGGTTCGATGTGGTTGCCGTGTTCGGGTGAGGCTCAGTCCGGAAGCAACCGCGCGGAATCCGGCTCGAGGTGGATCGTCGCGTGGGACAAGGTCCGCAGGACGGAAGCGGGACAGCTGGTCGCGATCGGGCCGGTCAGCGCATCGTGCACCGGTTGGGCCTTGCGGCCCTCCGGGACGATCGCAAGCACCCGCCCGGCCCGGAGCAACGCCGGGATGGTCACCGTGATCGCCTCCGCGGGGACCGCTTCGAGGCCCGGGAAGTGGCCCTCGTTGACCTGCTGCGCCCGGCAGGCCGCATCGAGCTCCACCACCTTGACGTCAAAGGGGTCGGAGAAGTCCGCCACGGGTGGGTCGTTGAAGGCGAGGTGCCCGTTCTCGCCGATGCCGAGGCAGCACAGGTCGAGGGGGTGCCGGCGCAACAACCCCGCATAACGATCGCACTCCGCCGCCGGGTCGCCCAGACCCTCGACGTAATACGCCGCATTCGGGTGTGCGGGCTGCGTGATGCGCGTGCGGATCCAGTGTTGGAAGCCGGCGGGATGGTCGGGCCCGACGCCCACGTACTCGTCCATGTGGAAGACGACGGTGTCGGACCACGGCACGCCAGCGGTCTCGTGGACCAGCGCGTGGACGAATGCCAGTTGCGAATTGCCCGTGGCGAACATGGCATGGGCGGTACCGCGTGTGGCGACGGCAGCGCGCAGGACTTCTGCGGCCTGCTCGGCGGCGGCGCGGGTCAGCGTCTCCGCGTCGCGGTGCACGTGCACCGTGGCCGCTCCGGCCTGCATCGTCGCTGGTTGCACGGGTTCAGCATGCCAGTCGCGCGTGGGACAGACTGGTTCGGTGCGCGACGTCGAGGTCCCGAGCCCCGTTGGCCTGGAAGCGGCATGGAAGGCCGTGCGCCACTACCTGCCGGTGACGCCGGTCGTGG
>CAWHFH010000024.1:0-40636 GCA_963828455.1 uncultured Acidimicrobiaceae bacterium
CCACCACGACCATGGAGCCGACGTAGTCGGTTCCTGCAGGTGGCTCATGTCGTAGCACTCGATCCGCAGCGGAGCCTCGCGCAAGGACAGCTCGCCCTGTAGTTCGGTCAGGGCCCTGGACCGCGTGTTGTGGTCCGACACGCGGCGCAGCCGGTGTCGCGCCAGGTCCTCGCTCGCCGAGCGCGTCACCGTCTCCTGCAGCGCGCGCTTCGCCCCACGCAGCGGCACGGCGATGTCCAAGGGGCCGCCGCGCACGCCCCGCAGCCAACTCTCGATCACCCCACGGTCGCTGGGCTCCTCCGGCACCAGCACCCGTCGCGGCACCTCGGCGCCGTCTGCGCCGTAGACCTGCGAGACGATCGTCGACATGAACTCGGGCCCGGAAAGATCCTCGACCTTCTCGGCGACGAAGCCCCGGTGCCCGACGACCCGGCCACGGCGCACCCGGAATATCTGGACCGAGGCCTCGAGCGGATCCTCCGCGAGACCCACCACGTCGAAGTCCTCAGAGCGGTCCGACACCATCTGCTGGGTGTCCGCCGCCTTGTGCACCGCGGTGATCCGGTCACGCAGACGCGCGGCCCGCTCGAACTGCAGCGCGTCGGAAGCGGCGAGCATCTCGGCTTCCAAGCTGGCCAGTATCGGCTCGGTGTCCCCCGACAAGAACCGCATCAGGTCGTTGACGTAACCCTCGTAGGCCTCGTGGTCGACCGCACCCACGCACGGCCCCGAGCAGCGGTCGATGTCGAAGAGCAGACACGGCCGACCCAGACGCTTGTGTCGAACGAACTTCGCGTCCGAGCACGTGCGCACCGGGAAGCTCCGGATGAGGAGGTCGAGGGTCTGCCGGATCGCGTAGGCGTGCCCGTAGGGCCCGAAGTAGCGGACGCCCTTGCGCTTGCGTCCCCTGACGACCGCCGGCCGCGGCCATTCCTCGTTCAGCGTGATGGCCAGCCAGGGATAGCTCTTGTCGTCCTTGAGCCGCACGTTGTACCGGGGCAGGTGGGACTGGATGAGCGAGTGCTCGAGGATCAATGCGTCGACCTCGGTGTCCACCACGACCCACTCGACGTGGTCCGCCAGCGCCACCATCTGGGCCGTGCGGGGCATGAGCTTGGCCGAGTCCTGCCAGTAATTGGGCAGGCGGTGCCGCAGGGACTTGGCCTTGCCCACGTAGAGGACCCGGCCCTCGGCGTCCTGGAATTGGTAGACCCCTGGGGCGTCGGGAATCGAGCCCGTGGGCGGCCGGTACTGCATCGATCCCACTCTCGCGCGGGCGCTGGTACCGCCCGGTACAATGGTCGTGCCGGCCTGGTATCCGGCAGACAACCTCGCATCGAGGCCGACATACCCGCGGACGGGCGACCAGGCTGTCCCCGCCGGCCAGATCGATGCTCTCTCCCGAAAAGGGGGCATACAGAATGCTCAGGCTCCAGGCGCCCCTCGCAGAGCGCTACACGGCCGCGACCGGCGACGAGCTGGCCGCCATGATCGGCGACGCCAAGGCTGCACTCGGCTCCCGGCTCTTCATCCTCGGCCACCACTACCAACGCGACGACGTGATGCGTTGGGCCGATGCCCGAGGTGACTCCTTCGGCCTCTCCCGCATCGCGGCCGGCCAGGAGGACGCCGAGTACATCGTCTTCTGCGGCGTCCATTTCATGGCCGAATCCGCCGACGTGCTGACCGGTGACCACCAGCAGGTGATGCTGCCTGACCTGAATGCCGGCTGCTCGATGGCCGACATGGCCGACATCGACCAGGTCGAGGAGGCGTGGGACGAGCTCGCCCAGATCATCGACGTCGACCGCCTGATACCCGTCACCTACATGAACTCGGCCGCCGCCCTCAAGGCGTTCGTCGGCCGCAAGGGCGGGGCGGTCTGCACCTCCTCCAACGCCCGGGCCGTCCTCACGTGGGCGCTCGAACGCGGCGACCGTGTGCTCTTCTTCCCGGACCAGCACCTCGGCCGGAACACCGGCTACCAGTTGGGCTACGGCCCGGACGACATGCGCGTCTGGAATCCGCGCCAGACCCTCGGCGGCCTGACCGACCGCGAGGCGAAGGAGTCGACGCTCCTGCTGTGGAAGGGCCACTGTTCGGTGCACCAGCGCTTCCGGCCCGAGCACGTCGAGGCCTTCCGCACCGAGCACCCCGGCGGCATCGTGATGGTCCATCCGGAGTGCGCGCGACGAAGTCGTGGAGCTGGGCGACATCACCGGCTCGACCGACGCCATCATCAGGGCCGTCGACGCCGCGCCCGGGGCTCGGTCATCGGCGTCGCCACGGAGATCCACCTCGTGAACCGGCTCGACAACGAGTCCCTCGACAAGACCGTCGTGTGCCTCGACCCGCTCGTGTGCCCGTGCTCTACGATGTCGCGCATCGACCCGCAGCACCTGGCCTGGATCCTCGAGGGCCTTGTCCGCGGCGACGTGCGCAACCGGATCGTCGTCGGTGCCGAAACCGCCGAATGGGCACGGGTCGCGCTCGAGCGGATGCTGGCGATCACCTGACGGCGGTGTCTCCGCCCGTGCACGCCCGCACCGCGCCGATCTCGCCGCCGCGCCGGTAGGGTCCCGAGCAACGCGTCAGGCGTCGACCCGGAGGCTGCAACATGTCCGATCATCCCTCCTTCCTCTCTGAGGCCAACCACGTCGAACCGGTGCCTCGCCGCATTCGTGCCGTGCTCGCAGGTGAGACCGTCCTCGACACGACCGAGGCGCGTTACGTGTGGGAGTGGGCCGGCTACCCGCAGTACTACATCCCGCTCGCCGATATCCGTGCCGACGCCCTCGTCGACGAGCAGGAGACGGAGGAGACGCCGCGCGGAGACGTGAAGGTCTTCGGCGTGCGCGTCGGCGGCGTGCACCGGCCGAAGGCGGCCCAGGTCCTCGCCGCGGCCAAGGTCGAGGGGCTCGACGACACCGTGCGCTTCGAGTGGTCGGCCTTCGACGCCTGGTACGAAGAGGACGAGCAGGTCTTCGTCCATCCGCGCAACCCCTACACGCGGGTCGACGCCCTCCGCTCGACTCGCACCGTTCGGGTCGAATCACACGGAGTCGTCCTCGCCGAATCCTCGTCCCCCGTGCTCTGCTTCGAGACGGGGCTCCCGACCCGCTACTACCTCAACCGGACCGACGTCGACTTCACGAAGCTCGTGGCGTCCGACACCGTGACGTCGTGTCCGTACAAGGGGACGACGACCGGCTATTGGTCAGCGGCCGTCGACGGTCGCAAGCACCCCGACGTGGCCTGGACGTACGACTTCCCCACCCGCGAGGTCCTGCCCATCGCCGGCCTCATCGCGTTCTACAACGAGAAAGTCGACCTCTTCCTCGACGACGTCCAGCTCGGGCGGCCCGAGACCGGACGGTCCCGCCGGCACTGATCGCGGCTCCGGCCACCGCTTCGTGGGGTCCGACACGGCGGCGTGTTCTGCTTCGGACTGCCCTTCGACGGCTCCGACGTGCCCTTCTTCGGGTCAGCGACCTGGCGACAGCTCGACAACGATCACCCGTCGAAGGTGCCCCCCTCGCTCCAGACATGGATCACGTCCAGCGATACCGGCTCGGGCTCGGGAGGCGTGAAGCCAAGCAGGTCCTCGAGGATCGGATGGACGACCGGATGGAGGCGCTCTTCGACGAAGCGCTCGTGGTCGGCCTGCGAACGCCAGACGTCGATGTAACGAAGGCCGCCCTCCGGTAGGCGCAGGGCCAGGTGCGTGACGAGGCCGACCGGCAGCTCCGGCCCGAGCGCGTCCTCGATCTTCCGATACACGTTTTCACCGATCGGGACGTCGTAGCTGAATGAGAACGCCATTGGGCCGCCTTCCATACTTTCATCCGATTAGCTGTCGGATTAAAGTTTGCGCCGTATGCCGGCCAAGGTCAAGACCCGGCGGCCCAACCGGCCGTACAACGCCACCGGCCGACGCGCCAGCTCGGCCGGAACCCGTCGCCGGATCCTCGAGGCGGCGCGGGCCTGCATCCTGGAGCGCGGCTACCGCAACACGACCGTGTCGGAGGTCGCCCGGAGGGCAGGCGTCAACGCCGACACGGTGTACGCGCTCGTCGGGCGCAAGCCCGTCATCCTCAGGGAGCTCATCGAGACGGCGATCTCGGGAACAGGCGCGGCGGTCGACGCCGAGGAACGGGACTACGTCGTGGCCATGCGAGCGGAGCCCGACCCCCGCCGAAATTGGCGATCTACGCCGCCGCGCTCCGGTCCATCCATGCGCGCCTCGCCCCCCTTGTCCTCGCCCTGCGCGACGCGGCCACAACGGAGCCGGAAGCGGACGACGTCTGGCACCGGATAAGCGACCGCAGGGCGCTGAACATGCGCGCACTCGCCCGCAACCTCCGCGACGCGGATGGCCTGCGCGCCGACCTGACCATCCGCGAGGCGGCCGATGTCCTCTGGGCGACCAACAGCCCCGAGCTCTATGGTCTGCTCGTCATGGATCGCGGCTGGTCGCCCCGACGTTACGAGCGCTGGCTGGCCGACACCTGGTGTCGCATTCTCCTGCCGTGAGGACGCTGATTCGCGATGACCTCGTCGTGTAGGGACTGGGTTCGGCAAACGGCCTGGTCGACCAGCCCGCGGACGCCCGCCTACTTCGCCAGACCGAGCACCGGCTTGAGCACCTCGCCGGTGTAGCTGCCCGCCGTCTTGGCCACCTGCTCGGGGGTGCCCTCGGCGATGACGGTGCCGCCCTTGTCGCCGCCCTCGGGACCGAGGTCGATGATCCAGTCCGCCGTCTTGACGACGTCGAGGTTGTGCTCGATCACCACCACCGTGTTCCCCTGCTCCACCAGACGCCCCAGGACGTCGAGCAACTTCCGCGTGTCGTCGAAATGTAATCCCGTCGTCGGCTCGTCGAGGATGTAGAAGGTGTGGCCGGTCGGGCGGCGGCTCAACTCGCTGGCCAGCTTGACCCGCTGTGCCTCGCCACCCGACAACGTGGGTGCAGGCTGCCCCAGGCGCACGTAACCCAAGCCGACGTCGACCAGCGTCTGCATGTGACGGGCGATGGGGGGCTGGCGCTCGAAGAAGGTCAGCGCCTCCTCGCACGACATGTCGAGCACGTCGGCGATCGTCTTGCCGCGGAAGGTGATCTCGAGCGTGTCGCGGTTGTAGCGCGCTCCGCCGCAGATCTCACACGGCACGTAGACGTCGGGCAGGAAGTGCATCTCGATCTTGATCGTCCCGTCCCCTGCGCAGGCCTCGCAGCGCCCGCCGCGCACGTTGAACGAGAAGCGGCCCGGCTGGTACCCGCGCACCTTCGCCTCGGCCGTCTGCGCGAACAACTTGCGAATGTGGTCGAAGACGCCCGTATACGTGGCGGGGTTCGACCGCGGGGTGCGACCGATCGGCGCCTGGTCGACGTCGACCACCTTGTCCAGGAACTGCAGGCCCTCGACCTTGCGGTGCCGCCCCGGCAGCGCCTTCGCCCGGTGGAGGTGCTGCGCGAGCGAGCGCAGCAAGATGTCGTTCACGAGCGTCGACTTCCCCGAGCCCGACACCCCGGTCACCGCGATCAAGCACCCCAGCGGGAACGACACGTCGATCTCCTGGAGGTTGTGCTCACGGGCCCCGCGCACCGTGAGGACGTCGCCGGTTCCCGGCCGGCGCCGCGCCGGCACCGGGATCGACTTCTTGCCCGACAGGTACTGGCCCGTGATGGACGCCTTGTTCGCCACCAGGCCGCCCCGGCCCGTCACGGGACCTGCGTGCACGATGTTGCCGCCGTGCTCCCCCGCGCCCGGCCCGATGTCGACGACGTAGTCCGCCGTGCGGATCGTCTCCTCGTCGTGTTCGACGACGATCACGGTGTTCCCCAGGTTCCGCAGCCGCTCCAACGTCGCGATCAGGCGCTGGTTGTCGCGCTGGTGCAGGCCGATGGAGGGCTCGTCCAGCACGTACAGGACACCGACCAGGCCGCTGCCGATCTGGCTGGCGAGCCGGATCCGCTGCGCCTCACCGCCCGACAGCGTCCCCGCCGAGCGCGCCAGCGACAGGTAGTCGAGCCCGACGTCGAGGAGGAACTGCATGCGCTCGCGCACTTCCTTCAGGACCCGGTCGGCGATCATGTGCTCGCGATCGCTGAGCTCGAGCCCGGCCATGGCGTCGACGGCCCCCTCGATCGAGAGGCTGCACAGCTCGAAGATGTTGCGCCCGCCGACGGTCACGGCCAGCGACTCGGGCTTGAGGCGCGCCCCGTGGCACTCGGGGCAGTCGACCTCGCGCATGTACTGCTCGATCTGCTCGCGCGACCAGTCCGACTCGGACTCGCCGTGACGCCGCTGCAACCACGGGATGATGCCTTCGAAGTGCGCGTCGTAGGAGCGGGTGCGGTTGAAGCGGTTCTTGTAGGTGACCCGCACGACCCGGTTGCCCGTGCCGTAAAGGATCAGTTTCTTGTCCTTCGCCTTGAGCTTCTTCCACGGCGCGTCGAAGTCGAAGCCGCCGGCCTCGGCCACCCCCGCCTGCAGGCCGACGAAGTACTCGCTGCGCGCCCCGGCCCACGGCGCCAGCGCGCCCTCGGCCAGCGACAAGGTGTCGTCGGGCACGACGAGTTCGGGGTCGACCTCGAAGCGGGTCCCCAACCCGGCGCACAGAGGACACGCCCCGTACGGTGAGTTGAAGGAAAAGTTCCGCGGTGCCGGCTCCTCGAAGCTGAGCCCGCAGTGTGTGCACGCGAGGTGCTGGGAGAAGGTGATCGCCTCGTCGCTGTCGCCGCCCTCGGACCCGTTCATCACGAGCATCTCGGCCGTCCCGCCCGTCAGCTCGAGCGCGGTCTCGATCGACTCGGTCAGGCGCTGACGGATGTTGGCCCGCCGGATCAGGCGGTCGACCACCACCTCGATCGTGTGGGTCTCGTACCGTGCCAGCGTGACCTCGCCCCGGTCCGCCAGCTCCAGCGGCACGCCGTCTACACGCACCCGGGCGAAGCCCTGCTTGGCCAGGTCGTCGAGCAGCGAGCTGTACTCGCCCTTCCGGCCCCGCACCACGGGCGCCATGACCTGGAACCGGGTCCCCTCGGGCAGCTCGAGCACCCGGTCGACGATCTGCTGGGGCGTTTGGCGAGCTACCGGCCGGCCGCAGTTGGGGCAGTGCGGGTGCCCGATGCGGGCATAGAGAAGCCGCAGGTAGTCGTAGACCTCGGTGATGGTCCCGACGGTCGACCGCGGGTTGCGGCTGGCCGACTTCTGGTCGATCGAAATGGCCGGCGACAGGCCCTCGATGAAGTCGACGTCGGGCTTGTCCATCTGGCCCAGGAACTGGCGGGCATAGGCGGACAGCGACTCGACATATCGACGCTGACCTTCCGCATAGATCGTGTCGAAGGCCAGGGACGACTTGCCCGACCCCGACAGGCCGGTGAAGACGATCAGCTCGTCCCGCGGCAGGTCCAGGTTGACGTCGCGCAGGTTGTGTTCGCGGGCCCCGCGAATAACCAGACGGTCGGCCATCCGGGCAGGATACCGGCGCCCTGTGTCACTCCCGTCAGCTCCCTGGTCAGGCCGACGCGCCGGTCCGGGCAGACCGACGCGGCGGTCTTCGAGGCCCAGTCGTCCGCCATCCCGACGACCGCCTCCTGGTCCGAGCCCTAGCCCAGCGCCACATCCTCGTCGCCCCAGTACGCCTCGACGGCCGAGATCAGCCCGTCGTCGGTGATCGTGAAGACCTCGACGCCGCGGATGTGCATTGTCGTGCCGCCCTCGAGGCCGAGGGAGATTTGGAAGCGGATGCCGGCCTTGTCCGCGACCGGATGGCACTCCTCCACCTCGAAGGTCATCGACTCGCAGGCATCGAAAGACTGCTTGATGAACGCGTGGATCTCGTCCCGGCCCTTGTGAACGCCGGATGGGTACGGGTCGATCTGGACAGCGTCGGGAGTGAAGAGCGCGGCGTACTTGTCGGGGTCTCTGGAGCTGGCAGCTTCGGCGTAGCGGGCCATGGCCTCTCGGAGTTGCGTCGTCGTCGGCATGGCGTGAACGCTAATGGGGATCGACCAACCTGCCTTGATCAACCCCTTGCCCTTCGGCGGACTGGCCCCCAGGCTCCCTCTCAGCCGGGAATGGAGGAGCGGATTTCGGCGATCTCGTCGCGAAGCAGCGCTGCCTCCTCGTATCGCAGGGCGGCGGCGGCGGCCTTCATTTCCGACTCCAGCTGGGTGATCAGCTCCATCGCCTCGGCAGGCGTGGATGCATCGCCCTCGGTCAGCAGATCCGCCGGCGCGCGGCGGTTGCCGCGCACGGCCGCGTTGCGGCGCACCTCGGCGCGGCTGCGGCCCGCCCGGGTGGAGCGGCCGTCTGTCCCGACGCCGCCGCTGCCGCGGATGCGCTCGAGGATGTCGGTGACCGACTTTCGGATGGTCTGGGGGTCGATACCGTGCTCGAGGTTGTAGGCCATCTGCACCTCGCGCCGGCGCTGGGTCACCGAGACCGCCTCGCGCATGGAGTCCGTGATCGTGTCGGCGTAGAGCACCACCATCCCGTCGACGTTCCGCGCGGCCCGGCCCATCGTCTGGATGAGCGAGGACGCCGAGCGCAGGAATCCCTCCTTGTCGGCGTCGAGGATTGCGACCAATGCCACCTCGGGCAGGTCGAGGCCCTCCCGCAAGAGGTTGATGCCAACGAGCACGTCGACGGAGCCCAGTCGAAGCTCACGGAGGATCTCGATGCGGGTGATGGTGTCGATGTCGGAGTGCAGGTACTGCACGCGGACGCCGGCCTCGGCCAGGTAATCGGTGAGGTCCTCGGCCATCTTCTTGGTCAGCGTCGTCACAAGGACGCGTCCACCGGCGCCGACCGTCTTGGTGATGCGGTTCAGGAGGTCGTCGATCTGGCCCTTCGTCGGCATGATCGTGACCTCGGGGTCCACGAGGCCTGTCGGACGGATGACCTGCTCGACCACCTGAGCCGAGTGCTCGAGCTCGAAGGGACCCGGCGTGGCGGAGACGAAGACGCACTGGGACACCCGCCCGACGAACTCATCGAAGCGCAGCGGCCGATTGTCCCTGGCCGACGGGAGCCGGAAACCGTGCTCGACCAGTACGTCCTTGCGCGAGCGGTCGCCTGCGTACTGACCATGGAGCTGCGGGACGGCGACATGACTCTCGTCGATGACGCAGAGCCAGTCCTTGGGGAAGAAGTCGAGCAATGTGTAGGGCGTCTCGCCGGGCTTGCGGCCGTCGAGGTGGCGGCTGTAGTTCTCGATCCCGGAGCAGATGCCGGTCTCGGCCAGCATCTCGAGGTCGTGCTCGGTGCGCACCCGGAGCCGTTGCGCCTCGAGCAGCTTGCCCTGATTTTCGAACTCCTGCAGGCTCTCACGCAGTTCGATCTCGATGGTGCCGACGGCCCGTTGGATGATCTCGTCGCCGGTGACGTAGTGCGTGGCGGCGTAGACGGCGACGTCTTCCATTTCGGCGCCCATCTCCCCGGTGATGACGTCGAAGGGCACGATGCGCTCGATCGTGTCGCCGAACATCTCGACCCGCAGAGCTGCCTCCTCGTAGGCTGGGTGGATCTCGACGGTGTCGCCACGGGCGCGGAAGGTGCCGCGGACGAGGTTGACGTCGTTGCGGGCGTACTGAAGTTCGACGAGGCGGCGCAACACCTCGCGCTGGTCCACTTGCTCACCTACCGCCAACCCGAGGATGCGGTCCGCGTACTCGTCGGGCGAGCCCAGGCCGTAGATGCACGACACCGAGGCGACGACGATGACGTCGCGGCGCATGAGGAGCGACGAGGTGGTGGCGTGCCGGAGCCGGTCGATCTCGTCGTTGATGGACGAGTCCTTCTCGATGTAGGTATCCGTCGAGGGCAGGTACGCCTCGGGCTGGTAGTAGTCGTAATAGCTGACGAAGAACTCGACCCGGTTCTTCGGGAACAGGTCGCGAAGCTCCGACGAGAGCTGCGCGGCGAGCGACTTGTTGGGCTCGATGATGAGAGTCGGGCGCTGCACCTGCTCGATCATCCAGGCGATGGTCGCCGTCTTGCCCGAGCCGGTGATGCCCTGGAGCGTCTGGTAGGGGTCGCCGCGCGTGACCCCGCGAGCCAGCGAGGTGATGGCTTGTGGCTGGTCACCCGAGGGCACGAACGGGGAGACGACCTCGAAATCGGGCATGGCTCTTCGAGGTTACCTGGGGGGTGTGCCGGGCCCGACGAGACCCGCCGAGGTGCGGTCCCGGGGGAACACGGCGTCGCCGGCCGTCAGGCCGACGCCTCCTCCGTTGTGTCTTGGGGCAGTTCTTCCTGGGCCGCGAGCAGCCAGTCCCAGAGCTTGGCCACCTCGCGCTCGAGGGCGGGTCGATCGCCCGAGTTGTCGAGGACGTAGTCGGCCTCCTGACAGCGCTCCTCACGGGAGATCTGCGAGCGGATGCGCGCCTCGGCGTCGGACTTGTCGAAACCGCGATGGGCGAGGAGGCGCTCGAGCGCGATGTCGGTCGGGGTGTCGACGACGACGACCTTGTGCAGCTTCACCGTCTCGCGGTGCAGTGCCGTGAGCAGCGGGATGGCGAGGACCACGATGTGGTCCGTGTCGGCGAGGGCATCGCGCATCTCGATCATCCGAATGCCGATGGCGGGGTGGGTGATTGCGTTGAGGGCGAGACGAGACTCCTCGTCGGCGAACGCGATGTTGGCGAGGGCCTGGCGGTCGATCTTGCCGTCGGTGGCGACGATGGCCTGGCCGAAGCGATCGATGAGCGGTTGATAGGCGGGACCGCCGGGGGCGACCACGTCGCGGGCGACCTGGTCCGCATCGATGAGGACGGCGCCCCGTTCGACGAGCAGGTCGGCGACGGCGGACTTGCCCGAGCCGATGCCACCCGTGAGGCCGACGGCCAACATCATCTAGGCGGCGCCGTTCCGGGTGGGTCGGGTTGTGCAGTATCGGACTGGCGGCGGGGCCGGCGGGCCACGGCGAAGAGCACGAGCGTCGTGTCGTCGGGTTCGTCGGTGACGAACCAGTCGTCGGCCGTGATGCCCGTGAGCCCGCCGCTGTCGCCACGGGCGAACACCTTGTAGACGAGCGGGAGCAGCCGGGTGTAGCTCCACACGTACCAGGAATAGGGCATCCGGTGGCGCAGGTCGAAGACGTCTAGGCGCAGCAGCTTGTTGCCCTTGATGCGGCGGGCCTCGAAGTCCTTCTTCACGTGTGGTTTGGCGTCGACGCCGCCGAGCCACACGTCGTCAAAGTGCCGGTCGAGCATCGCCCTGAGCTCGGCGCGGTCGAAAAGGTGGAGGTGGAAGGGGTTCTCGAAGTCCGTCGGGCCGTTGGGGGTGACGAGGCAGAGGACGCCGTCGTCGGCGATGACGCGGGCGAGCTCGGCCATGTGGCGCTCGGGATCGGTGAAGTGCTCGATCAGGTGCGACGAGCAGGCACCGTCGAACGAGGCGGTCTGGAGGCCGAGCGCCCGGGCGTCCATCTGGGCGACCTTGAGGCCCTCGGGCTCGTAGCGGGCGGTGGCGGTCGTCGTGGCGTCGGAGGAATAGTCGACGCCGAGAACGGTGCGGTCGGGGCCCAGGAAGCGGGCCGACTCGAAGCCCTGGCCGCAACCCACATCGAGGATGCGGCCCGAGCCGATGCGCTCGAGGACGGCCCGATACCCCGCCTCGTGCAGGGCGAGCAGGGAATCCGGGGTCACCCCCTGCTGCGGGCGCTCCCCCGTGAGCCGGCTCTTGGTGCTGGTGGCCACGGGGGCGCTCCCTTCGCGTGTCGCATGCATCCGGCATGACGGGCCGTGGTGGCCGGGGCTGCTTACACTACCGGGCGACTTCCTGACCCTCGATGACCTCCGCATTCACCATCACCGCCTCCCGAGGCTCCCGGGGGCGGCACGCCGCCAAACGCGGCGCGAAGAAGGGCACCGGTGGGAAGGGAAACGGTGGAAACGCGGGTGCCGGTGGTGGGGTGAGGGCGCCGGCCGCATCGGCCGCGCTGAAGGATGCCGTCGTCAAACGGGGTCGCTGGTGGTGGATCAGCGGCCTGGCGGTCGTGGCCGGACTGGCCTACGTCCCGCTGCTCGCGGTGCGGCCGGGGATCATCACGCCCGACACCAAGACGTACCTCTATCTCGACCCGACAAAGTTCCTCAGCCAGGTCGCGTTCACGTGGAACCCGACCGTCGCGTTGGGGACGGTCAACCACCAGTACATCGGGTACCTGCTCCCGATGGGTCCGTTCTACGCGGTATTCCATCTGCTCGGGGTGCCGGTCTGGGTGGCGCAACGCCTGTGGTTGGGCACGATCCTGTTCGGGGCCGGGCTCGGCGTCCTGTACCTGTCGCGGATCCTCGGCCTGAAGGGGCCCGGGCCGATCGCGGCGGCGCTTGCCTACATGCTGTCGCCGTACTTCCTCCAGTACGCCGGGCGGATCTCGGTGATCCTGTTGCCGTGGGCTGGCCTTCCGTTCATGCTGGGCCTGACCATCGTGGCACTGCGCCGGGGGGGCTGGCGAGAGCCGGCGCTCTTCGCGTTCGTGGTCGCACTGGTGAGCGGCATCAACGCGAGCTCGGTCATCTACGTCGGCGTCGCGCCGATCCTGTGGCTCTTCTACGCGGTCGTGGTGTTGCGCGAATCGACATGGCGCCACGCGCTGGCGACGGGGCTGCGTATCTCGCTCCTGACGCTGGGCGCGTGCCTGTGGTGGATCGCGGGATTGGAGGTCGAGGCGGCCTACGGCGTGAACGTCCTCAAGTTCACCGAGACCGTTCCCTCGACATCGGCCACCTCCAACCCGGCGGACATCCTCCGCGGCCTCGGCTATTGGTACTTCTACGGCACCGACCACCTCGGTCCATGGACGAACGCGGCGGTGCGCTACACGCAGAACGTCTGGCTGATCGGCACATCGTTCGCCGTGCCAGTCGTGTCGCTGGTCGCGGCGGCGTTCGTGCGCTGGAAGGAGCGGGCGTACTTCCTGGTCCTGTTGTTCGTGGGCCTCATCCTCTCGGTGGGCCCCTTCCCGTACACCGACCCGACCCGCATCGGCGGCTGGCTCAAGTCGTTCATGACCTCGACGACGGCGGGCCTAGCGCTGCGTTCGACCGACCGAGCCACGCCACTGATCCTGCTCGCACTCTTCATGCTGCTGGGTTCCGCGTTGACGGCCCTGTGGCTGCGGTTGTCGTTCGTGGGGATTGCAACCGCGCTCTGCGTAGCCGGACTCGTGATCGCCAACGTCCCGTCCTTATTCAACGGCGACACCATCGCCAACAACTTCACGCAGCCGGCGGCGCTGCCATCGTACGAGCTGACAGCCATCAACCACCTCAATGCCACGCATCCAGGAACTCGAGTCTTCGCCATCCCGGGCAACGACTTTGCCTCTTACGACTGGGGCGACACCGTCGACACGCCGCAGGCGGCGCTGCTGAACCGCAACTTCGTGACGCGTGAGCAACAGGTCATGGGGTCCATCGCCACGGCCGACACGTTGTATGCGATCGACGGGCCGATCCAGGACGGTGTCGCTAACTGGAACGCTCTCGCACCCATGTCCCGCCTGATGGGCGTGGGCGATGTCATGGTGGAGTACGACCAGCGCTACGCGCACTATGGCGTGCCCCAACCCCAGCTCCTATCGCTCCAGCTGCGCCAGACGCCATCGGGGTTGTCCGACCCGAAGTCGTTCGGGACTCCGAGGCCGAATGTGGCGACGGTGTCGACGCTCAACGAGGAGGATCTTTCCGTCCAGGGCAACGCCGGCTGGCCCTCCCCCATCGTGACGTACACGGTCGCCCACCCCCGGGCCCTGTTGCGCTCCGAGTCCGACGGCGGCGCCGTCGTCATGGCTGGCGACGCAACCGGGCTGAACAACCTGGCCGGTCTCGGGTTGCTCAACACGAACAGCGCCATCTATTACGCAGGCACACTGGCCACGAAGCCGACGCAGCTGCTGCAGCTGGCGTCGCAAGGCGCGCAGCTCGTAGTGACCGACACCAACCGCAAGCAGGCTTTCCGGTGGGACACCCTGGCAGCAAACGCTGGCTACACCGAGACGCCAAACGAGAACTCGGCCAAGACGGACCTGAGCGACAGCCCGATCGAACTGTTCCCCGGGACCGGGATGACCTCGAAGACCTACGCGTCGTACGTCGGCGCGGTGAACGTGACGGCCAGCAGCTACGGCAACGCTGTCTCCTATACGCCCGAGGACCAGGCCTACAGCGCGATCGACAACAACTTCGATACGGCGTGGATCGCGGGCACCTTCGTGCCGAACCCGAAGGGCGAGTGGTGGCAGGCGCAGTTCACCAACCCGGTGACCGCCAACCACATCACGGTGGTACAGCCACAGCGGGGCGACACATCGCGCTGGGTGTCCGGCGTAACGCTGACGTTCAACGGCAAGGATCCCGTCCGCTACGGCCTCACGCCGGCATCGCACCTGACGACCGGGCAGAAGCTGACCTTCCCGACGCGGACCTTCCACACCTTGCGCGTGACGATCGACGGGACGACGGACGACACGGCGCCGCCCGCGACGGCGGCCGCAGTGGGTTTCTCGGAGATCGAAGTCCCGGGCCAGTCGGTGCACCAGGTGCTGCAGATGCCGACCCATATGCTGTCAACGCTGGGGGCGGCGTCGACGGCGAACCGCCTGAGCCTCGTCATGACACGGAGTCGCACGTCTGGCTATCCGCCCCGGAGCGACCCGGAGACCACGATGTCCCGTTCTTTCACGCTGCCCACGGCGCGCACGTTCACGTTGTCCGCAAGCGCGTCGTTGTCTTCGCTGATCCCCGACGACGAGATCGACCGGCTCGTCGGGCGGCCGGAGAACGGCGCCAACGGCGTGCGCGACGCATACTCGTCGGGCCGGCTCCCGGGCGACCTGAAGGCGACGGCGTCGGCCGCGGCGGACGGAAACAGCGCGACGGCGTGGCAACCAGGGCTCGGAACGAACGCGCAGATCGGCTCCTCGCTCACGTACGACCTCACCAAGTCCCAGATCCTGGACCGTCTGAACCTCCAGGTGATCGCGGACGGTCGCCACTCGGTGCCGACGGCGCTCACGATCACCTCGGGCCTCCAGGCACGCCACGTGACGCTCCCGCCGATCGCGGACAGCTCGGTACCGGGGGCCGTGACGACGGTGCCGCTGTCGTTCCCGGCCGTCACCGGGTCGCACTTCGTGGTGACGTTCACCGCCATCCGGCCCGAGTACGGGTCGAACTACTACACGGCCCGGCCGCTGGCGCTGCCGCTCGGCATCGCGGAGATCGGAATCCCCGGGGTGAGGTCCTCCCCCACGCCGGCTGCGTTACCGGGGAACTGCGTGAGCAACCTCCTGACCATCGACGGCCGGCCGATCTCCGTCGCGATCACCGGCTCAACGTCCAATGCGCTCGACGGCGGCGAGGTGCAGATAGTGCCGTGCGGGCCCGACGCCAAGGGCATCGCATTGGCAGCGGGGATCCACGTGGTGCAGACGGCCCTGGGCCACAACCCACCGTGCGCGAGCGCGCCGACGACGTGCACGGGATGGAATCTCGACCAGCTCGTCCTCGACTCGGCGGCCGGGGGCGGCGCGGGACCGCAGGTGTCACCGACGGCGGCAGGCACGCCCGCGTTACCCGCCACGCAGTCCGGGACGCCGCCGACCGTAACGCAGACCTCGTCGCACATCGACACCCTCGGCGCGAAGGTGACGGGGGCGACGCAGCCGTTCGAGCTCGTCCTCGGTCAGAGTGTGAACAAGGGTTGGCATGCCGTCGCATCGCCTGGGCCCGGTGCGCCCGCCGGCTCGCACTCGGTGGACCTCGGGCAGCCCCAGCTGGTCGACGGGTTCGCCAACGGCTGGCCTGTCACTGCGGACGACCTCCACGCGCTCGGCGGTGCCGACTTCACGGTGACCCTGACCTGGGCGCCACAGCAACTGGTCTGGGTCGCGCTCGCCGTGTCGGGGGCGACGTTGTTGTTGTGCCTCGTCCTGGGTTTCCTTCCGGTGCCGTGGCGGCGGTGGTTGCGGGCCCGCGTCCTGCCCGCGCCGGTTGCGCGGCCGGGCCGGCCCCGACGCGCCGGAACGCCCGTCGGACCCGTTCGACGCGCCGTCGCTGACCCTGCCCTACTCGGTCCCCTCGCTGGGCGAGCCGAGACCGCGGCTGGCTGCGCTTCCCGCGCGCACTGGTGCTGGGCGCCGCAACCGGCGGGGTGGCCCTGTTGGTCGCGCCTCCGTTGGCCGCCCTGGTCGTGGGGGTGCTGGTCGCACTCGGCCTCGTGCTGCCGTGGGCGCGGGCCGTGGCCGTGATCACCGGCATCGCGTTCGTGGTGGCGGGTTGCCTCAACGTGGTCGAAGGCCAACGGATCCACCACTACCTGCCCGGCTCCAACTGGGACGGCTTCTTCGTCCACGCCGGCAACCTCATCTGGATCGGCGTCGTGCTGCTGGTGGCGGACGCGGTGATCTCGAGTTTCGGGTTGCGGGTGCGCAAGCCGGTCCGGCGGCGTGAGCTGGCGGCGGTTCCAGCGGGCACGGCCCAGCCGGCGGCGACTCCTCGTGGGGTCGATGGAGCTTCGGACTGACGCTCGCTGGAGTGCGGTTCCCGGCGGGTCGCCGGCCGGAGGGCCAGCGGTTGTGCCGGGACGTCGCGCTGGACCGGGGCGGACTCAGGACGAGGACGCCGACTCTCCTGCCAGGGCCTCGAGGGCGCGACGGGCGGTGGCGTCCCAGGTGAACCAACGGGCGCGCCTGAGCGCACCCTTCGACAGTCGGCTGCGCAACACCTCGTCGCCGAGCACCCGTCCAAGCACGCCCGACAGGTCGTCGACGCTCTGAACGAGCAGTCCCGACTCGCCGTCGACCACTGCGTCCGCGTGGCCAGCGATGTCGGTGGCCACGGCAGGCGTCCCGCAGGCGGCGGCCTCGGTCAGCGTCATGCCCCAACCCTCTCGCTGCGAGCTGCTCACGACGACCCAGGCCCGACGGTACCAGTCCACGAGCTCGTCGTCGCTGACGCGCCCGGGTAGACGGATCCAGTCCCCGACGCCGAGATCGGCCCGCAACGACTCGAGCGCGGACCGCTCGTAGCCTTCCCCGATAATGACCGCCTCGAGGTCGGGATGGTCTGCCTTGAGCGAGGCAAGGGACCGCAGCAACGCGTCGAAGCGCTTCACGGGCACCAGGCGTCCGACGGCAACGACGAGCGGCGTGCCGGATCGTTGACCGCCCGGTCTGTAGCGCTCGTCCACCCCGGGCGGCGCAACGGTGATTCGCTCTGGGCGGATGCGTAGCATCTCCACGATGTCCCGTCGGGACGACTCAGACAGGGTGACGATGCGGCTTCGGCGGTAGAAACGCGGCGCGATCCGCCGCTCCATCGTGTCTCCCATCCGCGCCAGCGTCGGCGGCAGAACCATGCCCCACATCTCTGCGTGCACGTGATGGAGGAAGACGATCCGCGGCCCCCGGTACCACAGTGGTGACAAGAACGGCATGCCATTCCAGACTTCGACGAGTGCGTCGCCGGGCCGGTGCCCCATGCGCATGCACTCCCAGGCTGCGCCCGGGAAGACTCGATAGCGACCTGCCCGGCGGAGGACCTGGTACCCGTCGCGGATCAAGGTTTCGGACGCTCCAGGCACCGCCGACGTGCGGAAGGTGACATCGAGCCCGGCGGCCGCCCACAGTGACGCCACCCTGTGGGCGTGCAGCTCCGACCCACCTGCCTCCGGATCTTCGAGGTCTCGCCATGCGATGAAGTGGATGCGGCGGAGCCTGGCCTCGGCGGCGATCCCGGCGAGCACCTCGCTCTCGTCGCGCTCGGTCAACCTCGGGCTGGTTTCGCGCGTGTGCGGGGAGTCTCCCGGGCGCGGGTGCGACCGGCCCCGGGTCGTTCCCCATTCGCGTCAGGTTACTCCTGCCCGGACTTGATTTAGCCTTACCCTGTGTACCACGGCGAATCCGACGCCGATGACGAGCAGTACGCCCGCTTGGACCACGAGATCCACCAGGGCCGTAGCCCGCGGCGCGCCATGGACAGCGAGGACGGCCAGCGTGAGTGCGATCGCTCCTCCGACAAGCACGCCCGCTACCCAGCGGCGGCCGACGGCGAGCAGGTACATGGTGAGCACGACGGTGACACTCAGAAGGATCATGGCCAGGACGAGGGGTGCCAGCGCATCGGAAGCAGAGGTGTACGCATGGTGGAACGCGAGTTGGAGCAGCACCTCCGGGGCGGCCAGGGCGACCACCAGCAAGAGGACGGACGGAATCGCGAGCAACACCAGCACGACCGCGAGCTGGCGCAGCGCGTGCCCGCCTTCGCGCCAGCGGATGGCCGCTTCGGGCAGCAGGTAGCCGCCGAGGACCACCGCGCCGAACACGATGGCTTTGCTCGTCACCGAAACGGCGGCGTACGCACCGCCATGCGTCGGGTTATCACGGCCGACCACGAGCACGTCGATGTTCTGCAACACCGCGACCATCGACAGCGAGATCGAGGCCACCACGAGGTCCACACCGACGGTCCGGCGCTCGGCTGACGCACCGCCGAGCCGGGGGTCCGTGCGCACGGCCGCGATCCAGCCGCTCACCACCCACACGCGGGGTCCCTGGCCACCCGACCAAGCCCGGACCGCCGCGTAGCGGGCATGCCGCGGCCGCCAGCACCTCGCCGATGAGCACACCCACAGCGGCGCCGGAAGGCCCGAAGCCGGCCGCCACCAGAAGCAGGACGGCGACGACCCGCACGCCTACTTCGACGAGCAGATTTGCCGCCAGCGGCTTGTACGAGCGATGAGCCTGCAGGAGGCCGCGGTCGAGCGAGAGCAGAACGAAGAACGCGGCTGCGGTCAGGATCGCAGCGATGCCGATGCCACTCTGCTGCCTGAGCAGCACGGCGATGCCGTGACGGCTGACGAAGACGATGACCGCCCACATGAGGACCAGAATCGTGCACTGCCTGTGCACACGTCCGGCCCAGCGCCGCACGAGATGCCCGTTGCCGTCCTCGCGCCACATGGTGACGCGGCGCACCACCGCGACAACGATGGCCGAGCCCGGCATGGAGAGGATGAGGTAGAGACCGGTCAGCTGATTCAGGACGCCGTAGCTGTGGGGGTCGAGCAGTCGCGCCAGAGCGATCGTGAGGACCACGCTGGCGCCGTTGGCGAGGACGCCGGCAATAGCGAGCGGCCCGGCCTGAAACAGGCCGGCCCGAATGGACTCGACACCCGGGCGTGACCCTGGGTCGACCAACAACTCTGCCCCCAGGTTCGGGCCGACCGCGTTCGGCGCCAGCGACATCGCCGCCGGCACCCCCTCCACCAGGACTTCGGCTGCTGCGGCGTCGGCGGCCGGGGTGTCCGTGGCCACGGGTTCGCTCACGCGTGGACCCTACTCCCGCTCCCTCGTCCAAACGCGAGATCGGCGATCCCGGGCACGATCTCCGGCGAACGGCACGCCGGGTCTCATCCGGGTTTCTGCACCTGCGCCAGGACGCAGCGGGGCGCCAGCTCGCTCACGACGATGACGTGCCCCGTGCTGCCTTCGGCCTGCTCGGTGCAATGCTGGAGCACTCCCGGCCGCACGCGCAAAGCGAGGCCGGGCCGGGTGTCCACTCCGTACCAGACCCAGGCATCCGCCTGGGTCACGGGCAATCGGCCCAGCGATGCGGTCATGAAGGCCGCGGCGTAGACGGGGTCCTGGCCCTGCTGCAGCGTCGGTACCGCCGGGTTGGTGGAGACGACCACCGTCGTCACCCGCCACACGGAGAGCGCATGACGGACCGCACCCAGCTGCGCGAGCCGGCCCGAAGGCGGGGGCGCCCCCACCCCCCACGAAAGGTCGGCCAGCGTCCGGAACCCCGGCGCGGCCGAGCCTGCCCGCGCCGCCACGCCCTGCGGGCCTCCGCCCCCGGCCTGGCTGTAGTGCATCCGATTGACGGCTTGCCAGGACATGGAAACCGGGATCCCCGAGAACGGCGCGGGATAGGCCAACAAGACGCTTTTCGCTGGGAGCGTCGGCGCCACTTGCTTGTACCAGCGCGGCAGGATCACCGCCTGCATCGTGAAGGGCAACCGCGGCGCGAAGGTTGCCACAATCGGAACGAGTGCCGCCGCCACAACCGCGGTCGCGCCGATCAGACCGCGCCAATCGGGCACCCAGGTGTGGACCCTGTCGACAATGATCGTCAGCATCACTGCGGCGGCGAGGAACCCGATGGCCATGAAGCGCTGTTGGATGACGTTTTCGATCACCGGGATGCGCGCAAGGACGCGCGCCACCTCCCATTGTCCCCCGCGCACGCCCAGCGAGCACGAGCCGCAGAACACCAAGACGAAGGCGAAGAACCACAGGCGCCGGTCGCGCCAGAAGGCCACGAGACCACCGACGAGCACGGCGAGCAGGCCCCAGCCGAGATACGCCGACGAGCCCAACGCCGGACCGGCGTAGCCCCCGAGCGCCTGGAACACGCTGGACCCGTGGCCGTAGCCGGGTGCGACGAAGCTGGACGGCAGATAGCCGCCGATGAGCGGAACGGCCGGCCAGATCGGACCCGGTAGGTGAGCGGGGCCGTCGAGCGCGAACCAGACCGGCCAGGCCAGCAATACCCCCGCGGTGCCGGCGCCTGCGGCGAGCCCCAAGGCGGCATGGGGTGCTCGCCGCCACAACCCCGGCCGGTCGGCGACCAGGGCGGCCGCCACCAAGACGATCAAGGAGACGAGGACGACCATGGCCAAGACGGCCAACAACTCCGAAGACAGGAAGAATTGCCAGAAGAGCAGCGCGCCCAGCAGTGCGCCCGTGAGGACCGCGTGGTGGTGTTGGCGCACCAGGATGTCGTCGAGCGCCCACAACACGAGCGGCAACAACATGAGTGCCGCCGTCATGAGCTGCGCGGCCTCCAGACTGCCGAGCACGAAAGGCGAGAAGCCGAAGAGCAGACCGCCGACGAACGCGGCCGGAGTCCAGAGCGCCCACCGGCGCAGCACCACGAACGCCGTCCACGCGCCGATGGCCGGCGTCAACGTGGCCGCCACGTTGAGCGACGCCACCGGGCCCCAGATCCAGGTGACGGGGATCAGGGGTACGGTGAGCCCCGTGACCGACGTCTGGGCCAGCAGGTTCACCCCCGTCGGATGGAAGAGCGCCGTTGAGAAGAACGGGTTCTCGCCGTGTGCCACCGCGGTCGCCGGCCACTGGAAGAACCATAGGAAGAGAGCGGGGTCGCCGCACCCACAGAGTGTGTGCGTCGTCGCTCCATCGGCCCAGGCGCGCACCCAGAGCACGAAGCCCAGCGCGAGATAGATCAACCCCACCGTCGTGAGAGTCATCCACCGGCGCCACACGAACGTGCGCTCCGACGCGTGCCTAGCCAGAGTCGGTCACGCCGCCGGAACACCTTGGAGCAGGACCTCGGCGGCCGGAGCGCCGGATGCCGCGGCGTCGCCAGCCGCGTGGTCAGTCACGCGTGGAACCTGCCTCCCGACCCGCCGCAGCGACCCGATGCGCTCCCCTCGCGTCATGACGCCCGCGCCTGCGAGTGGGTCGATCCCAGGTCGAGCAACCGGGGCAGGATGACCGGGCGCAGCAATTCGCCGCCGGCCGTCGAGGGATGCTCGTCGTCCGCGTTCCGGACCCGTACCCCATCGATGTAGGACGTGTAGTGGCCTGCCGGGTCGAGGAGACGGTTGAGGTCTATGACATACACCACCCCTGGGTGGCGGCGGGCGACTTCGCGCACGACCGCGTTGTACTGATCGGTGCGGATCGGTTGGTTGATGTCCCAGGGCTGGCCGTTCGGCTGCTCGGTGGTCTGCTGGACGTACGGCAGGGTGAACAGCACGACCTTGGCTCCTCGCTTGCTCACCACGGCGACCGCCCGGTCGAGGAGGCGGCCGAGAAGGTCGTCCCATGGCCGGGCTCCGATACGCGTCCAATGCCCGTTCACAATCCGGTCCGAGACCTCCCAACGACCGAGCTCTATGGCCACCACGTCGGGGTTCGACCGCCGGACGTCGGCCGCCCACGTGCGGGGCCAGTCGGTGCAGCCGTGGGCTGCTCTGGTGATGCTTCCTTCGATGTTCACGGTGGAATCGGGGTCGAGATCGCAACCCAGAACGGCGTCGTTCTGCACCGTGACACCCCAGGCTTGCGCGTTGTCGCTGAGCCCGATGGCCAACGTCAGGGCCAGGGAATCGCCCAAGACGACGGCGTGCACGGTCTGGCCCGGTGCGAGGCCGTGCGCGTGTTCCAGTTGCGCCGTGGTCGCTCGAGAGGGCAGCGCCAGCGATCTTCCGGCGGACGCGGCAGCGGCCGGTGTAAGGGTCGCCACCACCACGGCCGCGACGATGGCGGCCGTCCCGGCGGGCCCTCCGAGCGCCGCCCGCCAGGTGCGGAGGAACCGCCAGCCCTCGGGCGAAACGGTCGCGTCGTTGCCGCCGGCCGACCCGGGCGAACGCCTCGTGGTCGGCATCCACGTCGACATCCGTCAATCCGATCCGTGCTGGAGATCCGGAGACGCCGAGGTGGTCAACGAGTGAGACCCGGCAGATCCCGCCGACGCGCCGGTTCGTTCCTCGAGCTCGTTTCGCAGGAGCGCGACCTCTTCCGCCAGGATGCGGGTCTTGTCCTCGAGCCGACCCGCCTCCCAGCTGAGGAACACGCAGACCATCAGAAGGAACAGCGCGGCCACCACGACGAGGAGGTTGGGTGGGCTCTTCACGCCCACGCTGTGGGCGATGGAGTTAAACAGCCCCGGTGCAATGGCGAACAGCGCGATGACCAGGCCCGCCAGCAGCCATACCACCGTGTACTTGGCACGGAGCTGGCTGCGCCGGGATAGCTCGATGATGACCGTCAGCGTCACCGACGCGCTCACCAGGGCGATGATGTGCACACCTGTCATGATGTCCCCCTATCCCTCGCTCGTCCGCCTCTCCCCCTTCGAATGCTTCGCCTTGTCCGGTTGGTGGCGGACCACGTTGATGACCAACATCACGACGACCCGTAGCAGGTAGGTACTGGCCCACAAGCTCGACTGACTCGGCGTCCCGCCGTAGCGGGGTCTCATGGCTACGGGGACTTGGCTCACGTGGCCCCCGCCGCGTGTGCTGATCACCAAGGACTCGACGGTGTCCGCCAGATAGTCAGCAGGATATGTCTTGGCGAATAACTCAATCGCACTCCGGTTGTGCGCACGAAAACCCGATGTTACATCCGTCAAGGCCGTTCCGGTCACGTGTGAGAGGTAGACGGCCAGGAGCCGCATTGCCAGGCGACGCGCCACGCGGAACGGCGAACTCGCCGGTGCCCGAGAACCGAGCTCCGATCACGACGTGGGGCTCGGGCGCCTGAGGGAGTACCTGCGTCAACCGTTCGATGTCCCGAGGATCGTGCTGTCCGTCGGCGTCGACCTGCACGAGACTCGTGTACCCGCGGGAGAGCGCATAACGAAAACCGATCCGCATGGCACTGCCCACACCCAGGTTGAGTGGGCTCGAGATCACCGTCGCCCCGGCCCTTCGAGCGGCGTCGGCAGTGCCATCGGTGGATCCGTCATCGACGACGAGCACACTCGCCCGGGGCTGCGCGTCGCGAACTTCCTTGACGACGTGCGCGACCGAGGCCTCTTCGTTGAGGGCCGGGAGGACCACCAGCAGGCCCGCTCCCGATGCACCCGCTGTCATCGTCACACCCCTACGGGGAGTGGTGCCGCCCGTGTCGGTGGGTCGGTCGCGTCAACCGAGTCGGCCGTGCGAGCCCGGCGCCGATACGGCATCACCTTGGACCAGAACCACTCGAGCTGGACGGCAGCCAGGAGCGCCAGCGACACCTCGAACGTCACACGATAGCGAGTCTGTCCGAAGGAGAGGATGAACACGGTGACTACGTCGAGCGCGACCGCCCACAAGGGAAACATCAGGATGTGCCGACGGCGGAGCAGAATGGTGCCGCCGATGGAGAGCGCCAGCATGACGTAGTACATGTACAGCCCGACCAACGCCCAATGGTAGGGACGCGTTTCGATCAAGGAGTCGAACCGCACTTGCTGAATCGGCCGGAAGAACGCAAAGCCGCGGCCGATGCGCGCTGCGATCACCGCGGGCAGCGCGCTCTCGTGGGCCTTGATGTACTTCGTCCCGATCGTCTGGGTTCTTGCGAAATTCACGGATTCGTCGGCCGTCGCCGTGTACTTGTACTTGACGTCCTTGATGCAGAGGTAGGACCAGTACCCGTCGGCGAAGCCCGAGTAGGTCACCCCGCAGTTGGCCGAAGCCAGGGTGGGACCGAGCCCGTCACTGATATAGACGGGCTTCTCGAATCGGCTGAAGTTGTACCCGACCCAGGGGAACACCAGGATCGCCGCCGCGCCCGCGGCCAGAGCGAGCAGCGCGAGCCGGCGTCGCCAGTCGGCACGCACGATCAGGACGACGGGGACGACGATGAAGAGAGCCAGGAGCGCGAGCTCGTCCCGGCACAGGGCGGCCACGCCGACGCTTGCCCCCAGCCCGGCGGCGTTCCATCCGGTCGGTCGTCGCCAGAATCGGTACGTGAGCCACAAGACCAACCCGACACAGAGCGGGGAGAGCGCCTCCGACGAGGCCAGTTCGTCGTTCATCCAGATGTTCGGATAGACGGCCATCAGCATGGCGGCAAGCAGGCCGACCCGGCGGCCGGCGATCTCCCGGCCGGCGAGCCCACACACGAGCACTGCCGCGGCTCCGACGATGCACGCCCAGATCCTCGATGCGTAGAACGTGTGGAACCCGAGGACGACAGGGACAGTCAGAAAGAACGTCCACAACGGAGGCCACCCGGCCGTCTGGACAATGTGGTGTTGGTGGTGGACGTTGTAGACGAGCGGGTTGATGAAGCCCTTGCCCGCCACCAAGAGGTTCGCCACGCCCCACGCGTACCCGGGGTCGCCACCGGGGCGCGGTTAGGACGTCCGAAGACGGTCGCCAATCGGATCGCAAGGGCGAGGGCCGTCCACAGGGTCACCCAGGTCCAGAACCGCCCTCCGTCGTTCGGGCGCTCGTTGCCTGGTCCGGTGTCGGCTACGCCGAGTTCGGCGTCGGCATGGGCATCGGCATCGGCGACGTGGGTGCCGGGTTCCACAGCCATCACGGCCTGCGTGCCTAACCGGAGTCGAGCACACCGGCCACCGCCTCACGCCGCGGCAACACCGGTGCGTCCCGGCCCGTGCTCCCGGCCTCGTGATACTCCTCTTCGACGTTCACCGTCCACACGTCGTAGTCGGCGCCGAAGATGTTCTCCACCGTGAGCAGCGCGGTGTACATGGAGTGGTCCTGGTTGTTGTACTTGTGCATGCCGTTGCGTCCGACCGGGTGGACGTTGGGCGCCTCGGCGTCGAGCCATTTGCGGATCGTCTCCACGTTCTCCTTGTAGGCGAAGTCGTAGTACGGGTACGCCTTCGGCACGCGCACGACATAGCCCCGCTCCACGTCGCCGTCCGCCGCCAAACCGAGGCTGATCAGCTCCTTCGTGCCGAGAGCGATGAGCTCCTCGTCGGGCTTGTTCCACATTTCGTCACCCTCGAACACGAAGTATTCGAGGCCGAGACAAGTGCGCCCGTCCTGCACCAGGTAGGGCGACCACGATCCGTAGTTCTGGATGCGCCCGACCTCGACGTCGGTGGCGTGGATGTAGATCCAGTTGTCGGGAAAGCTCCGCGACTGCGGCACGACGAGGGCGACGGTGAGGTAGTCCCGGTAGTGCAAGTCGTCAGCCGCCGCGACGACTTCGGCGGGAGGAGGCGGCGTGATCGTGTGGACGAGCTCGCGCATCGGCATGGTGGAGATCACGTGCGACGCCGGCACCGTGTGCTGGCTCCCGCCCTGGTGGTAGGTCACCTCGACGGCGAGCCCGCCCTCGACCTTGATGGTCGACAGCGGTGCCTGCATCTCGACGGTGCCCCCGGCGTCGCGTACCTTCTCCGTGCAGACCTCCCACATCATCCCGGGGCCGTACTTCGGGTACTGGAACTCCTCGATCAGCGTCGTGATGTCGGTCTGTCCACGTTTGGGCAGGATCGCGTTGAAGACGGCCTTGCGCAGGTCCAGGTTCTTGACCCTCTGCGCCGCCCAGTCGGCCGGCATGTCCGAGACGGGCACGCCCCAGACCTTCTCGGTGTAGGTCTTGAAGAACGTGCGGTAGAGCCGCCACCCGAAGCGCTTGACGAGCCAGTTCTCGTAGTTGGACTCGTCCTTCGGCGGACGGATGCGGGCCCCCAGGTAGGAGAAGCCGCACAGGAAGGCTTCCCACAGCCCGAGGTTGCGCAGGGCGTTGAGGGCCTTGAGCGGGTAGTCGTAGAACTTGCCCTCGTAGAAGATGCGGCTCATGCGCGGCCGGAGCATGAAGTCCTCGTCGGGGAGGATCTCGTGCCAGAGGGACTCGACCTCCGGGACCTTGGTGAAGAAGCGGTGTCCGCCGAGGTCGAAGCGCCAGCCGTCGCGCTCCACGGTGCGGCTGATGCCGCCGACCACGTCGTCCTTCTCGAGCACCAGAGGGCGCCGCCCCCGTTTGACCAGGAGGTAGGCCGCCGTGAGGCCGCCGGGCCCGGCGCCGGCAATGACGACGGGTGCGTCCGCTTTCGTGGCCATCGTGGAGGGCAGGTTAGTGGACCCCCCGATCTGGACCGGGGAGGCCTAGGGCACCGACATGTTCAGGAAAGCGAGGAGGGCATAGCCCGCCAGCCCCGCCGAGAGAAGGGTGAGGACCAGCCGCTCCACCTGGGACTGTGCGAGCAGCAGCGCCGCGGCGATCGACAGGGGGAATGCGCTGAGGGCGTAGCGCTCGAACGAATCGAGATTGGCGCCCGACACCGCGACGGCGAGGGCCGCGGCGGCGAACAGCGTGTAGGGGGCGGGCAGGTGGCGCCAGCACACGATCAGCATGGCCACCGCCAGCACGACCCACGGGACGTGCAACGCCGTGCCCACGTGGTGGTGCACCAAGCCCTTGGCGTCGTCGTACAGCGTGACGAACGGGTCGGCCAATCCGCCGTGGTGCGAGTTCTGGAGTTGGACCCGCAGGGGTGCCCACCAGTCGTTCACCGTGTGCTTGGACCACCCGAGGAAGGCGAGGAGCCCGACGAAGGGCGCCGCGACGGCAGCGAGGCCGGCGGCACGCTCGTTGCGGTCGAGGCGCTGCCACCAGCGGACCACCTCGGACGCGACGGCGAGGAACAGCAGCACCCCGACGGGACGGGTCAACGCGGCGGCGAAGGCGAGCACGGCGGCGGCGGCAAAGTGCGGACGGTTGTCCTCGCTCGTGGCCGGTGGGCGAAGCGCGAGGAAGCAGCCGAGCGCGAACACGAGCAGAACCGCCTCGGCGTACCCCATGACGAGGACGAACGCAGCCGGCACGAGGCTGAGCACCCAGATCGCCCGGCGTGCCACGTCAGGACTGCCCGTTTCGCGGCGCACGAGCACGAACAGCATGGCGGTCGCCGCGAAGGCCGCGGCGTTAGCCAGGAGGACCAGCGCCGGACCGGCGCCCAGGCCGAGCCACGCCAGCCCGTGCGTGAGCACCGGGACGGCCGGGAAAAAACGCAGCGACTGGCGGCCGAGCGGTCCGTACCCCTCGCGGGCGATGGTCTCGTACCACCCGGCGTCCCAGCCGAGCAGGCCGGCGTGCACCCGCGCCGCCACCCCGACCGTCACCGGATGCGTGCGGTCGACGACGAAATGAGCCAGGCCGAGTGCGCTGAGGACGACGACCCGGGCCACCAGGTACGGCAGCACCCCCTCCCGTACGCAGAGGGGCAGCCGGTTCCAACCGCGTTGCGCGGTCGCGCCGAGCGAGTCCGGGGCGGGCGGCGCGACGGTGTCAGTTCCCGTCAGCTCGGCCACCGGGTCACGCTCCTGCAAAGGCGATCTCGGTCAGGTTCATGGGCTCGTAGAAGAGGCGCGGGTGGGCCGTGACCACGTTGCGCCCTCCCCCACCCGTCTTGGTGGCGGCGGTGACCAGATCGGACGCGATCTGTTCGCACTTGATGCCGTAGCTCTGGTACATCGACTGCCAGACAAGCCAGACATGGTGTGCCGTGCCGGCCCGCCGGGCTACGACGTCGGCGAAGTGGCCAGGGCTGGCGGCACCGACCGTCTGTGCGTAGTCGACCCAGTTGACGATCGCCGGCCCGGTTCCGCGCGGGAAGGTGATCATGTCGTACTGCGGGGGGTTCTCGATCTGCCGGTAGACGGCGGGCCCCAACTGGTCCGGGCAGAAGGCGATGACGTCGCCCGGTTTCGCCTCCGCGTTGATGGCGACCGCCACCGCGTTCGCCTGCGTGCGTTGCGTGGTGACGTTCTGGGCGGACGACACCAGCCCGGCCGCGACGGCCAGCCCCACCATGATCACCCGTGCCTTCGGGTTGAGCAGCGTGGTGGTGCCGTAGGCGACGAGAAGGAGAAAAGGGAGGAACACCACCGCCGCATACCTCGAGGAGAACGCACTGGACGTGATGATCCCGCCGCCGATCGCGGCGAACAACGTCCCGAGCACGACGAAGCCGACGCCACGCGAATGGGGCCGCGTGCGCAGGTCGAGCTCGATATAGCGTCCGCTCTTGCCGATGCCGAAGACGGCGAGGGCCAGCATGGCGAAGTAGATGACGGCGAGCAGCCGGCCCTGGTTGGTACCGGTCTGCAGCGTCGAACCCTGGTTGTCGGTGTAGCCGGTCAGCGCATTGATCACCGCCGAGAAATTCGGCGGCGCGGCCCACGGGGTCCCCGTGTGCCGGGACTCGTAGAGGAAGATCGGGACCCAAGGCACGAAGAGCAGCACGCCGGCGCCCACCGCGATCAGCGCGGCCCAGGGCGCGTCTTCGGATTGGCCGCGGTGGCGGGTACGCCAGATCGACGCAACGAGCCAGATGCCGACCATCGCCACGAGATAGACCGACCAGTACTGCGAATAGAGCAAGGCGGCGGTGACGACTGCGACCGCCACGAGGTTGCCCGGACGGGGCGCCCGGACGGCGCGTTCGAGGGCGAGAAACCCGAGGCCGGTCAGGAGGATGACCAGCGCGTACATCCGCGACTCGGTGGCGTAGTAGACGTCGAACGGCGCGCTGGCCAGCAGCGCCACCATCGTCCACGCCACCGCCCGCCCCCCGAAGCGCTTCCCGCAGAGCCAGCCGACCGGGAGCGTGAGGACGGCACAGAACCCCGACAGGGCGCGGACGGCGTCGTTGGACTGGCCGAACAGGCCCATCCAGAAGTGGAGCAGGACGTAGTAGAGCGGTGGCGCCCCGTCGTGCTTCAGGGCGTTCGGGAGCTCGTGCAACGGCAGTCGGGCGACGTCGACGGTCAGCGCCTCGTCGAGCCACAGCCCCGAGCGTGTCCAGAAGCGGAAGAGGAGCCCTGCTGCGATGACGAGAGCGACGCCGACGCCGACCGCAAGGCGCGTGCGGCCTGTGAGGGCGGGAACCTCGTCAGGCATGGGCGCATGGTAGGACACCGGGTCGCGGTCTAGGATCATCCGCCGCCAGGCGGGGGCGCCTCGGAACCGACGAATTAGAGGCTGGAAGGAAGGGGGGAGAGAGCTACGTGGCCCGTTACATCGCCAAGAGGCTGGCGCTGCTCATCGTCATCATCCTCTTCGTGTCCGTGGCCGCGTTCTTCCTTGTGCACCTGCTTCCGGGCGACCCGGCCACCACCATCCTGGGGCCCAACGCAACGGCGCAGAACGTCGCTACCGTCAACAAGGAACTCGGTCTGAACAAGCCCCTCTGGCAGCAGTACTTCATCTGGATGGGTCACGTCCTCCAAGGAAACCTCGGCCAGTCGTTCACCACGCACCAGACGACGACGAGCATCATCTCGGAATCGTTCCCGATCGACCTCGAGCTCATCATCTTCTCGCAGATCATCGCGTTTGCCATCGCCTTCCCGATGGCGATGCGCGCGGCACGCCGACCGAACAAGCTCTTCGACCAGGCGTCGAACGGCACCACGTTTGCGATGCTGGCGCTCCCCCCGTTCGTCATCGCGCCGGTCCTCGTACTGATCTTCGCCGTGCACTGGCACGTGTTCCCGGGGCCGGCCTCTTACGTCCCCTTGACGCAGAACTTCTGGTCAAACATCCATACGATGCTGTTGCCGTCGATCGTCCTCGCACTGGGAGGCATCGTCGTGTACTTCCGCCTGCTCCGAAACGACCTCATCTCCACCCTCCAGGAGGACTTCATCACGATGGCGAGGTCGAAGGGCCTGAGCGACCGGCGCGTCATGTGGCGCCATGCGCTGCGGCCATCCTCCATCTCGATGCTGGCGTCCGCCGGCGTGACAATCAGCACGCTCATCGCCGGCACGTTCGTCGTGGAGTTGCTCCTGCAGATGCCGGGGCTGGGCTACCAGCTCGTCTCCAGCGTGAACCAGGACGACTACACCGTAGTGCAGGGCATCACGCTCGTCGTGGCCATCGCTATCGTGCTGATCAACTTCATCTTCGACTTCCTGTTCACGATCATCGACCCGAGGATCGCCCGTGAGTAGCGTCAGCCTCACCCACCCGACCAACGAAGCCTTCGCGGACATCAAGGAGGAGTTGGTCGCCGATGCGGCGGCCGACGTGACCAAGAAGAAGCTCGGCGTGCTCTTCTGGATCTGCGCGGTGTGGATCGTGCTCGTGGCCGCCCTCGCCATCACCGCCGGTGTGCTGCCGCTCCACGACGCCACACTCGGCAACTACAACTGGCCGCAGAACGGCGGCCCCAGCTGGAACAACTGGCTGGGCACGGACGATCTCTATCGCGACATCCTGAGCCGCCTGATCTATGGCGCCCGGGTGTCGTTGATCGTGGGCTTCGGCGGTGCGCTCCTCGGCCTCATCATCGGTGGCATACCGGCCATGCTCTCGGCCTACCGGCGCGGGCGAGTCGACACGATCCTCAACACGGGCTCGTACATCTTCCTGGCGTTTCCGGCGCTCGTGGCGTTGATCGCCATCGTTTCGTTCTGGAAGCCCACGAACGTGTGGAAGATCACGCTCGTCATCGGCATCTTCGGCGCACCGCTGATCTTCCGCATCGTGCGCGCCTCGACGCTGTCCTATGCCACCCGCGACTTCGTGATGGCGGCCAAGGCACTCGGGGCCAGCGACTCCCGCATCCTCGCCCGCGAGATCCTGCCGAACATCATGCCGACGATCATTTCGTTCTCCCTGATCGCCGTGGCAACCATCATCGTGCTGGAGGGGACACTGGCCTTCCTCGGTCTCTCGGTGTCCCCGCCGACTCCGAGCTGGGGCAACATGCTCTACGAGGGCTCCCAGCTCTTGGTGGGGG
The DNA here is from genome assembly GCA_963828455.1 of uncultured Acidimicrobiaceae bacterium. Lineage (GTDB taxonomy): Bacteria > Actinomycetota > Acidimicrobiia > Acidimicrobiales > RAAP-2 > Bog-473. Next base: position 31,271 of record CAWHFH010000024.1, read on the forward strand.
CCAAGGGTCAGACGAACGTCTGGCTGGTCATCTTCCCGGCCACGGCGATGTTCCTCCTCCTCTTCAGCCTCAACGTGGTGGCCGACAAGCTCCGCGCCTACTTCGACGTGACCGAAATCAAGCTGTGAGCGAACGCGAGAGCCGCACGCTCCTCGAGGTCGAGGACCTCCACGTGTCTTTCGCTACGAGCCGCGGCCAGTTGCAGGCCGTCCAGGGCGTTTCCTTCACCCTGGGCCAGGGCAAGACGCTCGGCATCGTCGGCGAGTCCGGCTCGGGCAAGACGGTGCTGTCCCGGGCGGTCATGGGCCTCCTCCCCCGTGCCTCGACCACGCAGACCGGATCGGTCCGCTACGACACTCAGGAGATCCTCAACGCGCCGAACGACGAGCTGCGCCAGCTGTGGAGCACCCATATCGCCATGGTGTTCCAGGATCCGATGACGTCGCTCAACCCCGTGGTCAAGATCGGCAAGCAGATCATCGAGCCGCTGCGGATCCATCTCAAGCTCCCGAAGGACGAAGCGAAGGAGACGGCGCTGTCTCTCCTCATGCAGGTGGGGATCCCCTCGCCGGTGGAGCGCTTCGACGCGTACCCGTTCCAGCTCTCTGGAGGTATGCGCCAACGCGTCATGATCGCCATCGCCCTGGCCTGCGCGCCGCGGCTCCTCCTCGCCGACGAGCCCACGACGGGCCTCGACGTCACCGTGCAGGCGCAGATCCTGGACCTGCTCAGCAAGCTGCAGACCGACCGCAACATGGCCATGATCCTGGTCACCCATGACCTCGGCGTGGTGGCCACTCGCACCGACGAGATCATCGTCATGTACGCCGGCAACGTCGTCGAACGGGCGCCGACCAACGTGCTGTTCAAGAGCATGGCGATGCCGTACACCGAGGCCCTGCTCAAATCCATGCCGCGTATCGACAACCCGAGCCATACGCGGCTGACGGCGATCGAGGGCCGTCCGCCCGACCTGCTCAATCCGCCTGCCGGCTGCCCCTTCTCGCCGCGCTGCCCGTACGCGCAGGAGAAGTGCCACAAGGAGAAGCCCCCTCTCGTCGAGGGCGCCCCCGGGCACAGCTACGCGTGCTGGTACCCGCTCACGACGTCGGGGCAGTCGCAGCGCCCCGCCGCCGTGGCGCTGGACACCACCGGCACCGGGGAGGCGACGACGGCATGACCGACGCCGCGGTGCAGACGCCGACCACGTCCGAGCGCGTGTCCGACCCCCTGTTGTCGGTCGAGGACCTGCACGTCACGTTCCAGAAGGGCAACACGGCCGTCCAGGCCGTCGCCGGCATCACCTTCACGATGCGACAGGGCGAGACGCTCGGTCTCGTCGGTGAGTCGGGCTGCGGCAAGACGACGACGGGGCGGGCCATCGTCCAGGTGGAGAAGGCCACGTCGGGCCGGATCCAATTCAACGACACCGAGATCACCTCGCTGAACCGCGCCGACCTCCGCACCCTGCGCACCCAGGTCCAGATGATCTTCCAGGATCCGATCTCGTCGCTCAACCCGAGGCGACGCGTCACCGACATCGTGGCGGAGCCCCTGACGATCTGGAAGATCGGGAGCAAGGACGAGCGCAAAGAGGCGGCCAACGCCATGCTCGACCGGGTCGGCATCGACCCCTACCTCAACGGCAGCCGGCGCCCGCGGGAGTTCTCCGGTGGTCAATGCCAGCGCATCAGCATCGCCCGCGCCCTCGTGCTGAGGCCCAAGCTGCTCGTCTGCGACGAGATCGTCTCCGCCTTGGATGTCTCGGTGCAGGCGCAGATCCTCAACCTGCTCCAGGACCTGAAGGCCGAGTACAACCTGACGGTGTTGTTCATCGCCCACGACCTGGCGGTGGTCAAGAACGTGAGCGACCGCGTCGCCGTCATGTACCTGGGTCGCCTGTGCGAGATCGCGCCGTCGGACATCCTTTACGAGGCGCCCGCCCACCACTACACCGCGGCCCTGCTCTCCTCGGCGGTCGAGCCCGACCCCGAGGCCACCCGGACCTCGGTGCCGCTCTCCGGCGAGCCGCCCAGCCCGATCAACCCGCCCTCGGGGTGCCGCTTCCGCACCCGCTGCCCCCGCGCCGAAGCCCGCTGTGCCGAAGAGGTCCCGGAGCTGCGCGAGATCGCCCGGGGGCACCAGGTGGCCTGCCACTTCCCCATCGGGAGTTGAGCTGAGCCCACGGCGTCCGGTGGTGGCCTTCACGGCGCCGCCGACGTTCCCGAACCTGCACGACGACTGGCCGCTGGTGCGTGCCGCGCTGGCCGAAGTCGGCGTCGACAGTGTCCCCGTCGTGTGGAGCGACCCGTCGGCGGACTGGTCGTCGTTCGACCTCGTGGTGGCGAACGGGGCCTGGGACGGCATCCACGACCCCGACGCGTTCCTGGCCTGGGTCGCGGTGCGGGAGCGGCACGGGACACCGATGGTCAACTCCCCCGGCACCCTGCGCTGGAGCCTCGACAAGCGCTACCTGCGCGAGCTCGAGGCGGCCGGCGTGCCGATCGTGCCGACGAGTTGGGTCGAGCCGGGCGGCCGCGAGGTCGGCGTCGCCCCGTCGGAGGGCGAGGTCGTCGTCAAGCCGTCGATCTCGGGTGGCGGCCATCGCACCGCCCGCTACCGGCCCGACGAGCACCAGGACGCCAGCGCCCATGTGCGCGATCTCGTCGCGTCCGGCCGCACCGCCATGATCCAGCCCTACCAAACCTCGGTCGACGAGCGCGGGGAGCTCGGCCTCGTCTTCCTCGCCGGCGAGTTCAGCCACGCCATCCAGAAGGATCCGATGATCCGCCGAGGCGTCGGCCCCCTCGACAGCCTCATCGAGAACCAGGTCGTCCGGGCCGCCGCCGCCTCGGAAGGCCAAATCGACCTCGGGCAACGGGCGGTCGCCGTCGCGGAGGCGCTCCTGGGCCCGACGACCTACGCGCGCGTCGACATCGTGGAAGCGGCGGACGGCGGGCAGGCGCTCCTCGAGCTCGAGCTCCTGGACCCGGTGCTGTTCTTCCCCCAACACCCGGACGCCGCGGCGACCTACGCCAGGGTGCTCTCGGCCCGCTTGGGCTGATCGTTCAGGCGCCCGCCGGCTTGGCGTAGTCGGCGAATCCCTGCCAGTCGATGACGACGCAAGGCTCGTCCCCCACGATCCACGCGTCATGGCCGGGTGCCATCAGCGCGAAATCACCGGGCCCGAACTCGACCTGTTCGCCGTCGTCCGATGCCACCACCATGCGCCCGCTCACGAAATAGCACGCGTGGGCGGCCTGGCAGCTGTCGGTCTTGGCGATCGGCTGCACGTCCTTCGACCACCGCCAGCCCGGCTTGAACAGCGCTCGGCCCACCGGGCCGGCGTCGAGATTCACGAGTTCGAGATGGCCGCTGTCGTTCTCGAACGGCCGGACCTCTTCCGGCTCGTCGAGGCTCTTGCGGATGAGGCTGGGCATGCTTCCTCCTTCATGGTTTTGTGATGGTCAGAACAACCCTCAGGTGCCGGCGGCGACCGGGACGTCCGGTGTCCGGCCCCACTCGGCCCACGAACCGTCGTAGACCCGGACTTCGTGCCGGTCGAGCAGGTGGGTCAGCACGAACCAGGCGGTGCTCGCGCGTCCGCCGATCGTGCAGTACGTGATCACCGCGCGGTCGTCGGTCATGGCCGGTGCGAACTGGTGGCGCAGATCCTCTGCGCTGCGGAACGCACCGCGGCGGTCGTAAAGGTCACCGGGGTCGAAGCGGACTGCTGACGGCACGTGACCGGGTCGTCCGTCCGGTTGCATCCCACCCGAGGGCCAGAAGCGCTCGCCCTCGTACTCCTCGCGGGTGCGCACGTCGAGGAGCACCGTGCCATCCGCGTCGATGCTCTCGAGCACATCCGAGGCCACGGCGCGTATCGGCGCGCGCCGGTCGGCCAACGGGTACGCCGAGGGTTGCGGAATACTCGGAGCCGTCGTCCACGGGTGCCCCTCGGCGAGCCACGCGGCGCGAGAACAGTCGAGCACCCGCGCCTTGTGGTGTCCGAGCAGCTCCACGAGCCACACACCCATCGCGGGCGCATGGCCGTAGAACACGACGGCCGACTCCGGCGTGATGCCCGACCGGCAGAGGAGCCGCTCGATTTCCGGTGCCTCGTTGAGCCGATACTGGGGATCCTTGAGGTCGTCGTAGACGTTCCAGAGCACCGCGCCGTCGATGTGCCACTCCTCGTGGCTGGTCGCGGCGACGTCGACCTCGACGACCCGTACCCCGGGATCGCCCAGGTGCGCCTCGAGCCAGTCCGCGCTCACGAGCGCCGATCCGCCCTGTCGCCCGTCCTTCCGTCCTGCGCCACGCCGCGTCGCCGTCTGCATGATGTCGTCCTCCTGTGCGTCCTGCGAACCTCGGAGCGTTGTACGACGCAGCTCTTGTCGCGACGTTGGCGCAACCTTGGCGGCGCTACTCGGTCTGGATCCATCCGAGCAGGTCCTGCTCCGAGACCGCGTCGAGCAGCGCGGGGTGGTCGCTCGCCATGTGGCCACGGATGGTCCCGACCACCTGGTCGTCGGTCTCGCCGCGTGCCACGAACCCACACTCACATCGGATCAACTTCGCCATCCGGCCTCCTCGGGTCAACCCCATGAAGGTACGGCAGAATCGTTGGCGTGACCTTGGCGTCGGGCGGCCTGGAACTGCGGGTTCAGATCTGCGGGCCTCTGGCCGTCGAGCGCGGAGGGGAGCGACTCGATCAGAGCCTGCCGGGGCGGCAAGGGCGACTGCTCTTCGCCTACCTGATCCTGAATCGTCATCGGCTCGTGGCACGGGACGAGCTCGCCGAAGCCCTCTGGCTCGAGCCCGACCCCGAGGTGGTGGATGCCCGGCTCAATCCGCTGCTCTCCAAGCTGCGGCGCATCCTCGGCGCCGTCGCGGTCGAAGGGCGCTCGACCTTGCGCCTCCGCCTGCCCGATGTCTGGGTCGACCTCGAGGCGGCCGTCGAGGCGATCCATCGAGCGGAATCGGCGGTGACACAGGGTGCGTTCGTCCGCGCTTGGGGGCCGGTGCTGCTTGCGCTCTTCACCGCCGAGCGGGGCTTCCTTCCGGGCGAGGACGCGCCGTGGATCGACGACACACGTCATCAGCTCCGCGAGCTCGAGGTGCGCGCCCTCGAGTGTTACGCCGCGACCGAACTCGGGCTCGGAGGGACCGAGCTGGCCGGCGCCGTCCGCGCCGGCCGCAAACTGACCCAGCTCGCTCCGCTCAGGGAAAGCGGCTACCGCCACCTGATGGAGGCCCTGGCGGCGCAGGACAACCCGGCAGAGGCACTCCACGTCTACGAGCAGCTCTGCACCCGCCTGCGTGAGCAGGTCGGGGCCTCACCCGGCGCACTGACGCGCGCCGTCTACGAGCGGATCCTCAAAGAGACCTGAGCGAGCTCGACCGCGGGACCCGGGTGCGAGCTCGGCTCCGCTCGCTCGTGTCAGCCTGCCGCCAGGATCTTCGCCTTCTGTGCCTCGAATTCGGCGTCGGTCAGGATCCCCTGGTCCTTCAATTCGGCCAGCTCCTTGAGCTGGGTGACCATGTCCTTCCCCCGGCCGGAGCAGGTGCCGGTGGCGGCGGTGGAGCCTCCTCGTACTGCGGCTGTCCCCCGTAGCGGGGATCACCCTGTGACGCCCATCGGTCCGCCTGTCGCCGCGACACGCGGTTCGAGACCGCAGTCGCCGTGCCCGCGATGGCCGCCGTGCGTGCCACCCCTCGCAGAAGTCCCATCTGGTTCTCCTTCCCTCGAAAGCTGTTTCGGTTCCTAGGCGCCGGCGGCGTCCAGCGCCGCCAGGAGCGCGTCCTGCGGGATGAAGCCCGCCGCCACCAGGTTGGCGCCCGCCTCGCGGAGCGCCTGGGTGAACGGCGCCGCCCAACGGTTCTCGTAGACCATGACCGCGGCCGCGCAGTTCGGCTCGAGGGCGTTCGCCGCTTCTTTGAGATCGGACTCGTCCAGCAGCCCTGACGTCACCCCGGCGAACAAGCCGAAGTCGAATTCCCCGTCCGCGTCGATGTCAGACAGCTCCATCACGGCGAGGGACCCGTCGTCCGCACGCATGACGAACCGGAGGTCGAGGACGCGGACGAGGCCCCGGTCGACCAGGCTCATGAGCTCGCGAAACGCGTTCCCCGTGTACTTGTTGCCGGAGTACTCGACAATCAGATATCCGATCGGACCCAGTACGTCGTCGTCGCCTCTCGCCATGGTCTGCAGACCTCCTCGCCCCGCTGGGCACGCACGCCCAGTCCGGCTCCCACCTCCGCACCCTACCCCTCGTGCTCGGTCGTCGTTCGTTGCAACACAAGGTCGCGACAGGCGCGAACGCTGGGCTACCGCTGTGAAGCCTCTTCCTCCACCGTCAATTCCGCCGCGGGGTCTGCCTCCAGCCTCTCGTCGGGTATCGGCTTCCCGCTCTGCACCGAACGCCCGTAGGTACCCTCGCCCAGCCGGGCCTCCGCCCGCTCGATCGCGGTCAGGCGGTTCCTCAGCCCGGCCGCGATGGCGTTCGTCCCCTGCTCGTCGGTCAGTGGCTGTGCTGGGTCGGCGATGTCGCCGGTCTCCCTGGTCGTGGCGCGGTCTTCGTCCGAAGCCTCCGTCAGGTCCCGGAGCAACCCCGCAACCCTTGTCCGCTCATCCGCGAGGAGTTGCCGTGCGCGCGCCTCATCCATGTCGCCCTCCCTGGTCCGCCGTGCGCATACGAGCCCACCGTCGCGGGACAGCGAGCTTATGGGGCTTTCGCCACTACCCTCACGGCCATGGCCGCTGCGGACTGGCCCGTGCTCGATCTCTCCGGGTCCCAGGAGACGATGGAGGCGCTCCATCTCTGGACCCAGATCGTCGGAAAGGTCCGACTGGAGCTCGAACCCATGGTCAACCACTGGTGGCAGGTGCCGCTGTATGTCTCCGCCCGCGGCCTCACGACGTCGTTGCTGCACGACGGCGGACTCGGCCTCGAGATGGAGTTCGATTTCATCGAGCACCGGCTCGAGATCCGCACGACCGGCGGTGCGACGAGGAGCGTCCCGCTCGCCCCGGGCACCGTCGCCGACTTCTACGCGGACACGATGGCGTCACTCTCCGACCTCGGCGCTCCCGTCAGTATCCGGCCCTACCCGACCGAACTGCCCTCCCCGGCGCCCTTCCCCGAGGACACGACGCGCCGGCCCTACGACGCCGACGCGGTACACCGGCTCTGGCTGGCGCTCGTACAGATGCAGCGGGTGATGTACGTCTTCCGTGCACGCTTCCAGGGGAAGGTCAGCCCGGTCCACTTCTTCTGGGGCGCCGACGACCTCGCGGTCACCCGCTTCTCGGGGCGCACCGCGCCTCGCCACCGGGGCGGCGTCGTCAACTGCCCGGACTGGGTGCAGCAGATGGCCTACAGCCACGAGGTGAGCAGTTGTGGCTACTGGCCGGGCGGCTCGGACGAAGGGATGTTCTATTCCTACGCCTACCCCGAGCCGCCGGGCTTCGGGACGCATCCGATCGAGCCCGCCGCAGCGTCCTACGACGAGGACCTCGGTGAGTTCGTGCTGCCGTATGCCGTGGTGCGCCAGGCCGACAACCCCGATGACACCCTGCTTGCGTTCTTTCAGACGACCTACGACGCCGCCGCCGATTTGGGCTCGTGGGATCGCACTGCGCTCGAGGTGGGCGCCACCCCGTCGCTGGGCGTCCCCGCCGACTGAACCAGGCCGAGTTACTCGGCCGGTGCAGCCTCCCCCGAATCCGACGCTGCCGGCGCGGCGGTGGCCTCGCCCTCAGCCGCCGGCGCAGGCGCAGGCGCAGCGCACTCTCGGCCGCCGATGCCCCGCCGGCTCCGCCCTCGCCCTCGCCCTCGCCCCCCTCGGATGCGTGCACCTGCGTTCCGACCGCGCTGGCGTAGTCGGCCCACGCCGCCTGCGCCTCGGTCTCGGGGGTGAACTCGCCCTCGGCGTACTCGTAGCCGATGTAGTTGCCCTGTTCGTCGTAGGCGTGCTCGCCGAAGGCCTCGCGGTACTCTTCGGAGACCTCGCCGCCCTCCGCCGCCTGCTTGATCGACAAGGAGATGCGGCGGCGCTGCAGGTCGATGTCGATGATCTTGACCCAGAGCTCTTCGCCCGGTGTGACGACCTGCTCGGGCAGGTCGACGTGGTGCACCGCCATCTCGCTGATGTGCACGAGACCCTCGATGCCGTCGCCCACCTGCACGAAGGCGCCGAAGGGCACGAGCTTGGTGATGCGGCCGTAGACGAGCTGGCCCACGGAGTGCGATTCGGCGAACTCCTGCCACGGGTCCGACTGCGTCGCCTTCAGCGAAAGGCTGATGCGTTCCTTGTCGAGGTCCACGTCCAGCACCTCGACCTCGATCTCGTCACCCACCTGCACGACGGACGACGGATGGTCGACGTGCTTCCAGCTGAGCTCGGAGACGTGAACGAGACCGTCCATGCCGCCGAGGTCGACGAAGGCACCGAAGTTGACGACGGACGAGACGACACCCTTGCGTCGCTCGCCCGGCTTGAGATTCTGCAGGAAGTCGCCGCGCTGCTCCTTCTGTGCCTCCTCCAGCCACGCCCGGCGTGACAGGACGACGTTGTTGCGGTTGCGATCGAGCTCGATGATCTTCGCCTCGATCTCCTTGCCCACGTACGGCTGCAGCTCACGCACGCGGCGCAGCTCGACGAGCGATGCCGGCAGGAACCCGCGCAGGCCGATGTCGACGATCAAGCCGCCCTTCACGACCTCGATGACGGGCCCACTGACCATCTCGCCGCTGTTCTTCTTCGCCTCGATCGTCGTCCAGGCCTTCTCGTACTGCGCGCGCTTCTTGGACAGGACGAGGCGGCCCTCCTTGTCCTCCTTCTGGAGCACGAGCGCTTCCACGTGGTCGCCGAGCTTCACGATCTCGCTGGGGTCGACGTCGTTGCGGATGGACAGCTCCCGCGACGGGATCACGCCCTCGGACTTGAAACCGATGTCGAGGAGGACCTCGTCCCGGTCGATCTTGACCACCGTGCCCTCGATGACGTCGCCGTCGTCGAAGGAGATGATCGAGTCCCCCATCGCCTGCTCGAGGTCGGCGTCCCCGAGATCGTCGTCGACGATCGTGCGGGGGGTGTAGTTCCCCTCGGCGTCGAAGGTCCCCATGTGCTCGGGGGAGAGGAGGGAGGTGCGCTCGCTGCGTTCAGCCGTGTCGGCCATGGTCGTGCTGCTCCTTGCTGGGTTGCGACCTGCAACCACAGGACCGCGCCGGGGTCGTGTCTCGTCGGATACGGGCTCGCTCCGCCACACGGCGCCGGCGGGCAAGGCCTGCCGAGCGTACCACCTGCTCAGGCCCCTTCTTGCGCCGCCCCCTCCGCCCTTCGCCGCCCCGCTCAGCT
>CAWHFH010000025.1:0-130570 GCA_963828455.1 uncultured Acidimicrobiaceae bacterium
CCGTTCTGGCCAGCAGATATGCGGCGGTTATGCATCCGGCTCAACTTGCTGAATGCCCAGGTGCGCGAGTTTGTGCAGCAACCCGTCCGCGAGTTGCGGTCAGCCAGCTCCGAACATCGCTTCGACGTGCGCGACGTGGCGGTCGAACGAAGACCGCACGCGGTGGCGATAGTGCGCCTCGAGCATCCGCGTCGACTTGTGGCCGAGCAGCTCGGCGATGTCATCCAAGCCCATGCCGGCGTCGTAGAGCAGTGAGGCAGCCGTGTGGCGTCCGAGCTCGTTCGGCGACACCGGATCGACCCCGGCCTCCTCGCAGAGCCGCTTGACGGTACGCCGCAAGTTCGAGGGGTCGATGGGCGTCCCGACCTCCGTGGTGAACACGAGGCCGGTCTTCCGCCAGGCCGCGCCGACTCTCAATCTTTCCGCCTTCTGTCGAACCTCGTGGGCCCGCAGGACGTCCCATACGGGCGCAGGGAGATTTACGGTCCGTGTCTGCTTCGTCTTCGTATCGCCGAGCCGGAGCAGCCCGCGCTCGCTCTTGAGCGACCCGGCAACCGTCAGCGTGCCGTCCTCGAGATCCACATCGTCCCAGCAGAGCCCCGTCAGCTCGCCGGGTCGCAGGCCGAGCATCATCGCAGTGACGAACAGGGCCTCGAGCCGGTGGCCCTCGGCGGCCGCCAGTACGACCTTGGCGACGTCCGGGGTCAGCGAGCGCCGTTCGGTCGGCTCGGCTGTCTCGGGCATCTCGGCCACCCGGGCGACATTCCAGGACACCTTGCGGCGGCTCTGAGCGACAGCGAGAGCCTGGCCGAGGTACGACTTAACACGGACGATGGTTCGGTGGCTGCGTCCCGCGGCGGCCAGCTTGTCGAGAAGGCGCTCGACGTCCTCGGGGGAGAGGTCGCGAAGACGCTTCGAGCCGAGCGCAGGAGTGATCCACTTGTCGACCGGCCAGCGCGCGTTGTCGACCGTGTTCGTCGACTTCTTACCGGACGCTGCCTTCGCCTCGAGTCGGCCCAGCCACCACGTCAGAAATGGGCCGAGGGTGTCGGTGTCGCCGGTCGGCAGTCCCGCGGCTATGGATGACTGCAGATCGACCAGTTTGTCCTTGCACGCCTCGCGGGTCTTCGCTGACACGAACCGGCGAGATCCGTCCGGCAGCGTCACAGCGCCGCGATAGAAGCCACGCTGGTCTTTTGTAGATGCTGCCTTCGTTGTTGCCGCGTCGCTTGGCCATTTGGTCATTCCTCCTTTGGCTGTCGTTCATCGAGAAGCTGACCGCAGGGCGATCATCTGACGCGCTACGTCGGGATCTTGCGGGCCTTGCGAGAGGGAGGCTCCTGATGTCGCTGGCGGAGTTCGATGCTCGAGGGAAGCAGTCCTCGGCGCTCCTGATCGAGCCGGTAGCCGCGCAACAGCTCGGCGTGCTCGGCGCTGATGGGGGCGGCCGGCTTGCCCATCATGGCAGTGGTGCTTCCGGATCGCGCAGGTGGTCGAGCAGCCGTAGCAATGCCGCGCTCAATCCTCCCGCTGGCAGCGCATCGCCTCGCTGCCCGAACCCTGATCTGCTCGTCAAAAGATGACGCCCGAAGCTCAGTCCTTGATCACCTGGTAGATGCCATAGATCACGCCTGGAATGTGGCCGAGCAGCTGGAGCAGGAAGGCCCAGAGCACCTGAATACACGGTCCCTTCTTAATCAAGACCGCCAAGAAGGGCAGTATCAGACACAGCAGGATGAGAAGGACCTTGACCGTGAGCGTCACGTTACCGCTGCCGCCGCCCAAACTCTCGCAACCCCGTCAATCCCTCAAGATGGTCAGGACAGGCCCATACGCGAAACCAGCGGTCGCCTCGAGGCGAGAACCACCGCCCGGGCTACCTCGCGCCCGGCCGGCGTCTGGGGCCGGGTGACCTGGTTCGCCGGTTCGGAGCCAGATGCCTACCGAATATGAACCGTCACGCCGTCCGTAGGTGGCCCGCATCGCGCGAAGCAGCCCCCGACCCAAGTCGAGGGCTGCCAGCGCTGCGATCCGCCTCATCTAGGTAACGGAGATCTGGGGCGACCTTGCGCGCCTATCCACGATCCACCCGAACGGGTGATATTGCTGGGCTACCGCAAAAGAGGCACCGCCCGGTCCACGCCGGCGCATCACGGCCAGTGCGTCGCTTGGAGCTGCTTGCTGTAGACGATCCGCCAGCAGCGGTCGACCTGTGCAACGAACCCGGGGCAGGGGATCGCCTGGGCGGGCGGCATCTGCCGATTCGCACCTCGCGCCAAAAGGGCTGTTGTGCCCTAGCTGTGTTTGTAGCACCCATGTAATGCTGCTGGGCGCTCAGGGTGGGCTCGGATCATCCCCCTCCACGAGGCCGGCCGCAGAACCTTGGGCATTGGGGCGTGGCCAGCCGTTACTCGAGACGCACCCAGTGGGGCCGGGCGGCGACCACCACCGAGACACCTTTGCCCCAGATCCGCCGGGGACCAGCGTCGGCCGCGGCACGGTTCGCATGGTGCGCCTGCAGTTCGTGAGGCCGCCCCGCGTGGTGTGGTTCCGTAGCCCCCTGCTTCAGTTTTTGCGTCTGCCGGCCGTCTTCGGATCACCCAACTGGGTGATTTTTCAAAGCCCCGGCATGGGGTATTCCGACGTCAAGCCGAGTCGGAGGTTGCCAACATGGCCCGAACTTCGAATGGTCCAAGACGAGGAGCGGACGGCAGATTCGCCCGACAAGGTGCCTCGTCGGTGTCGGTGCGGCGCCCAGGGGTCGGGCAGCTCGCGCTACTCACGCCGGCGATCATCCTCGGGCTGATCGGATTCCTCGTTCCGGTCTGTTGGGTCGGCTCCCTCGTCCTGATGGGCATCCTTTGGGGTTCGATCGCCGTGACCCGCCAGCAGTTCAACGGTGGCCGAGGCGTGCTCTCCGAGGTAGTCGACGTCGTCGTCGACGAAGCCAAAGGCGTTGCGGACTCCGCCGCGCATCCAAAACGCGAAGACGAACTGTAAGCGTCATCACGCGACGATCCGCCCCGTTCATGACGCCGCGCGCTCATAGCGCGGACGTGCCATTTGACCGACGCCCGCTGGCTCCCACATCCACCAGGTTCGTGATGGCGCGAAAACGGTCCATTACTGAGACGACTTCTTAGGAGAGTGGAACACGGTTGACGCACGGGTAGCGATGAGACTTTCGCCAGACAATGGCGTACTTAGGAGCAAATGGTGGTGAGGAAAGTCTTGGCGAGACCCTCACCGAGTCGGCGAAGTGTTCGAGGCGCGCCGGCCGAACTGTCTCAGCCCGGTCAGGCCGTCCAGGTGATCCGGGCAGGCCCACACTCGGAAGCATCGATCTCCTCGAGGCGAGAACCATCGACCCGTCCAACTCGGCGTTCAGTTGTGGGTGCCCGCCAAGCTCGCAGGGAGGCCGGCATGGTTACAAACCGCCAGGTAGAAGGAACCGTGCGATCACATAAAGGTCAAGCGCCAGAAGTGCCGCCGGCCACAAAAAGATAGCTACGGCTGTAGGCCGGAGTCGGACCTGGCGGGCGATCCACGTCGTGCCTGTATTGATGAGGAAAGCGAACGCCGCGATTCCGACGTAAGTATTTCTGCCGAACGCGAGGCCGGTCGATTTCAAGATGATGAGGAAGGCCACTATGCCTCCCACGGTGCACCCGACGAATCCCCAGGATGAGAGCAACCCCAGTCTGGATGCAACCTTTCGCCTGCGAGCAGTGAGAACAGACCAGGATCCGATGAGCAGCGTCGAGAGGGCGGCGGCCCAGAGTGCGCCATTTACCCAAACTGGCAACCGCCAGAAAAGCAGATCAAACCATGCTGTCGTCAGAAGATGGTTGTAGGCGGCGTGGAAATACGCCCCATCCACGGAAAACGGATGGAAGTCCAACTCGATTGGCTTGAGGTAGTTCTGGCTGACAGTCGTGGCCGAAAACTGGCCATAAAGGTATTTGTTTCTTATGAACCACCATCCCGATACGACAAGAAAGCCGGCCATCGCTATGGCTACGTCAACCAGGGAGCGCCGATCAACGAGACGATCGCCCCACGTCGGCGATGATCGTCGTCGGCCCGTTTTCGGGAGACTCGGGTTTGCGCGGTGGGATGTTCTGCGGGCCTGAAATGTCCGGAACGCAGGTAGGAATACAGGAACCACGGCCACTACGAAGAGAACTGCGCAGATGGGGAGGCTGTCGAACTTCGTGATCGCAGCCGCCCCTAGGGTGAGGCCCATCAAGAGCAAGTGCCGTCGTCGAAGTTTAGGCAACGCCTGGATTCGCGCCCGTTCGGCCAGCAAGAAGAGCACGAGCGCCAAGGCGCACAGCGGTATCACGAGAGCGTCGTTGGTAACGACTGACGACACCTCGAGCTCTTTGGGAAGTAGCGCAACCGTTAGCGCAATAGAGAGAGCTAGAAGTTCTGACGTTCGGACGATCTTCGCCGCCGAGTAGGCCAAGAAGACCGTGCCCAGGCCCAGAAGGATGGACAGGAGCCGCAAGTAATGGAGGTCCACCGCCTGACGATGCTCGAGCGGGGAATAGTGAGGCGGCGGAAGCGTGTCGGATCCAATATCGGAGAACAAGTGCTTCGGAGCAGGCGCCTCCTTGGGGTGAAACGAGGGGATGCCGAGTACCTCCTGCCAGCCAGCCGCAACCAGGTAGTAGAGGGGCGGCTGATGGGAAGCGTCTCCGTTAGCCAGGCTTATTCGAGGAATTGCACCGTGTTGGACGATGTACTCCACGTAATCGGTGTGAGCGATTTCATCGTCGCCCGTCCAGGCTCTGATGTGCGTCGTAAAGAAAGCTGAAAGTGAAAGATAAGCAACGCTAAGAATCACAAGCGAGACAATGCAGGCCCGACGCTTACCCATGTTCTGTTCTTTTTCAGGCGCAGCACACTCGGGCAGTTTTGGCAATGACAGGGTCTGATCGGGATTCGCAACTGACGCCTTCTTTGCCGAGCCCATCCGGTCGGCGCTCTCGGCCCGGGCGACGAAGCCAGGGCACGGATCGCCGGGACGGGGGGGCATCAAGCGATTGTCGCGCCTGACCGAAAAGGGCTGTTGTGCCCTATTTGAGATTGCACTTCTCATGCAAGGATGCTGGGCGCTCAGGGTGGGCTCGGATCCCCCTCCACAAAGCCGGCGCATTACCTTGGGCCTTAGGGTGATCGTGGCTGGCCTCGCTCTATCGCCAAGGGCGAGGCCAGCCTGCACCCTCAGTCCGACACGATGGGCGTCAAAAATCTGGCGGGGGCCAGCGAACCCGCCTGTAGAGGATCACACCAAGCCGCCCGCCGACCCCCCGGACACAAGGGTGTCTGAAGTTCAGCCGATGACGTAGAGCCGGACGGACTCTTGTCGTGACAACGACGGGACAACTCTGAATATCCGCCCGATCCGCGCACCGCCAGCCGTACCGTTGCCTGCGCATGAATGCGGCCGAAATCGAGTGGCTGATGGACCCCGGGGCGCCGGACCTCGAGCTGTTCCTCGCCGAGCTCGTCCAGCGACCGGCGTGGCACCGTGACAGCGGCCTGCCGAGGATTAGGAACCGACCTTTGGTTTCCGGCTCGCGGAGAGGGGCATGGCACGGCGGCCAAGGCGATCTGCGCCCAGTGCTCTGTCCGCTCTGAGTGTCGCGAGGCGTCGCTGGCGATGGACGACGCCCGCGGGATCTGGGTCAGAGCTAGTTTTTGGTCCAGCAATGCTCCCGAAACGGAGAAGGGGAGCAGTTGGGGAAGCAAATAGCTTACGGCAGAAAGGCTGTGGCTTCCACACGTTCTGGTCGCGACCCGATGCGATCATCGCGGCATGGAACTTGACCGCCGTCCGGGGATGGTGCTCGACGTGATTCTTCAGGCCGCCATCAGGCGCTCGCAGGCATTGGCCGACGAGGCGCAGGCGCACTTAGACAGGGGATTCCACGAACCCGCATACGTCTGGGCGTTCCGTTCTGTCGAAATCTACGTCAAAGACGCCATGCTCTTGCCGCTCTATCTCGAAGAGATTCCGGACGGCGATTGGGACGCCGTATGGGCGGAGGCGTGGCGTCGAATCGAGAAGGTTTTCAAGAATGGAAGATGGACGCCAGCCCTGGCGAGGATCGATGAGGTATACGGACCACTTGAACCGATGCGAGCTGAGGATGGTCGGGACGTTTGGCAGGTCTGGAAATCCGAGATCGTTCGACGCCGTGGCGACATCATTCACGGTCGCCCGTTGGCGGAACGCGTGACTCAGGATGAAGCTGCGACGGTAATGCTCTGGGCCAACCAGATGCGGGATCAGCTCGCCATGCGGCTCGTTGTCGCCGGCAAGCACCCATTGCACGATTTAGTGGTAGCGGCGCTTGAAAGAGCCAGCCAGAGTCGCCAATGCAATGAATGACGCTGAGACCGGCCAAACTGCGTGCGATCGTGCGATCGTGCGATCGTGCGATCGTGCGGCCGCTGAGGTCATGGCGCAATGGACGCGGTCCGACTCTCGCTCGACTGAGCCGGATCGCTACCAGTCGGCCCACGCTTGCCACAGGCGCCCCGCAAACTACGATCGTGTAGTTCCGCACCTGGGTCGCCCGCCACGCCCCCCGGTGGCGGATCCGTTTTGTGTCTGACACACTGACTCGTGGCGCCGGGTCCTACCGCCTGAACCCGCGACGCCCCAAGTCCCCCATAACGCCAAGTGGGGGCAAGGCGACCCCGGTCCGGATTAGCGGGCCGGGGTCGCTTTATAAGGGAACGGCATTACCGCCCAGCACTTGCGAGCTATTGCGCCTCCGTTGTTTTGCCTGCGGTCTTGGCGGGTAGATCCTCCACGTAGGGGCCCCGGTTCTTCCCGACGATGCCCTCAACCCGGGGCCCGTCCGGCGGCAGCCCCCGGGCTTCTCGTCACCTAGCGCACCCGGGGACTGCTTCGAGTGCGCGCGTGACGTTGTCCGCAAAACTACGGTCGTGCAGTTCGGGGACGCCGAAAAGCTCCTGGCGCCAAAGGGGGCGGTGGCCTCGGAAACCCTCGGTTGACCTCAGCTCCGATTTGGGCAAAAAATTGACGCGTCAATCTACGTTCCGGTTAGACAGCCAGCCGGCTGCTTCTCCTTCTAGGGAGGTGGCGCGCGATGGCCATTCAAGACGCACCACGAGCGGGGCAGGGGCAGAGTGCGGACTGCACAGTCGACCTGCTCATAGATAACGATGAAGTCGTCTTGCAGATCGGCGGCGAGGCGGACTTGGCGACTTCTCCGTACCTCCGTGAACGATTAGTCGAAGCTCTGAGGGATCACCCACCGCGTGTCGCGTCGACCTCACCAAAGTTGCGTTCTTCGGATCGTCGTGCATCGGGCTGCTTGTCATGGCCTGTAAGCACGTAAAGAGGTATGGCGGATCCTTCTCTGTTACATGCGGTCCCACCATGACGCGGCGTGCGTTCGAGGTAGAGGGCTTAGTCGAGATTCTCAACGTTTCGCCGGAATAGCTTCGCGTTGTTTGCCTGCGGTCCCGGCGGGTAGCTCTTTACAAAGGGCGCGACCCGGGTTCTCCGCTTTCGCCTGATCCAACCCGGGGCCGTCCGGCAGCAGCCCCCGGGCTTCTCGTCACTAGCGCACCCGGGGGCTGCTTCGCGTGCACGTGGAAATCACGCCGCCAAACCTTTGGATCGCTTCCCTAGCAGGTTCTGATGACGCTCACCGAAATCCGCCAGAGTCGCTCATCGAAATCCGCCAGTTGAGCACTCGGCGTGTTGGTCCTCTGCGGTGACGCTACGTGGTTGCACCTCCTTGTGTCATGTGGTGACCCGCGAGGGCGTTTCCCGAGGTCGGCTCCCACGGGCCGGGTGCGAGGTGATGGCGTTGCGAGCCTCTGGGGCGATCTGAGCGGGCGCGTGCAGCCGGCGTCGCCGTCATTTGGGCTCCTCGGGCTTTCGGCGGGGCCGTAGGCGTTCGGATCGGGCCCGGTGCGCCCGCATGCGGTAGGAGTCGCCGTCGATGTTGAACACGACGCTGCGGTGCAACAAGCGGTCCAACATGGCGGCGGCGACCATCGGGTCGTCGAAGATCTTGCCCTACGACCCCACGCCCAAATTGGTGGTCAAACAGATGCAGCCCTTCTAGTAGCGCTGCGATGACCTGGAACAGGGCCGCCGCCGCTTCCGCTTGCCAGCGGCAGGTAGCCCACCTCGTCGATGATCAACAGGCGCGGTCCGGCGAAGAAGCGCATGGTCGTCGCCCAGCGTCCCTCGAGAGCGGCCCGATGACAACGGGCCACCAGGTCGGCCGCCGTCGTGTAGTACGCTGCGATAGCCCGCGTCGATGGACGCTCTCCCGAGGGCGACGGCCAACATCGTCTTTCCGACACCGGGCGGCCCGATGAAGAGCACCTTGGTGGCGTCGTCGAGGAAACGCAGTGTCGCCAGCTCGTTGACCATGGCCTTGTCGAGGGAGGGCTGGGCGTCGAAATCGAAGTCCTCCACCCGCCAGGGCCCGGGCAATCGGCCGAAGCGCTCGAGTCCGGCACGCCGGCGTTCCTCGGTGGCGGCCACTTCGACCTCGAGCAGGCGGCCCAAGAAAGCCGAGTGCCCGAGCTTCATTCTGCGCGCGTAGTCGAGCTCGGCCGGCAGGGCCTCCGCCGCGGCAGCCAGGCGCAGGTAGGAGAGCGATCCACCAGCTGCTGGTAGATGGAGTCTTCGCTCATCACGCCTGCACCTCGCGCGTCGCCATGTCGTCGACGATGCTCTGATAGGCGGCGAGGGAGACGACCACCTCGTCGTCCTCGAAGCCGGCCAGGAGCTTGGCTGCCTCGGCCCGGGCGCCCTCTCCGGGTGGTCGGTTGGCCTTCCGCCGTCAAGGCGGATCCGTGGTGAAGGCACCGAGCACGACGTGTTCGAGCGCGGCTTTGTGGGCCGGGTCGCGCACGACGTAGCCGCCGCCGGGGGTCTCGCGTGAATGGCTGGCCAAGAGCACCCCGGTCCCCGAGACGATCTCGATGCCGGGCGCACCGAGGCGATGACGCACGGCGACCTCGGCCCCGATCAGAAGCTGGGATAAGCATCGAGTTGGGCGCGGTACTCGGGATCCTCGGGCCCCGACTACCGCGTGACCTACCCAAATGGCGATGAATCGGCGTAGGTCGTGAGCATTTTCGACGCCACGGTGATCGACGGAGTTCCTCGACCGGACGACGATGAGACTTCAGAGGTGGGTTGGTTCAAGCCCGAGGAGCTGCCCGTGCGTCAGATGGGTCGGCTCACCCAAGCCATCTTTTCGTGATCTCGGGCTGACCTGAACGGCAATGGGAGGGACGCCCCCTTACCGCCGGCGACATACTGCAGAACCATGGAGATAGGGCTCCACACGGTTGCAAGAACCAATTGCACTGGTCTTGCGTCATACTTCTTTGTGATGTGGCGAATGGCGTTGGGCTCGATATGTCTAGCCAGTGTGACCCTGACGGCCTGCAGCGAGGGTTCGACACCCGGTGACGCCACCAGGGGCACCGTCGCAGGGAACGCGTTTCCTTGCACGAACTTCAACAAAGCCCGAGTAACCGTTTACCTGACGCATGGATCGCGAGCGGAAAGCCGTCAGACGGTTGAGGGTGCGCAGCCCTACCGCTTCCTTGTACCCGCTGGTAACTACGTTCTTGTTACCAACGAGAAGCTGGTAACCAAACCCGTCTCGGTCACGGTGCGTGCGGGGCATACCACCCACGTCAACATCCCGACTTTCTGCTACTAGAACGCACCGCAAAGCACCCACCCTGCCCCCGTACATTGGGCGTGAGGCGTAGGGGCCCGGCCCTACCGAGCTCTTGACTCGCTCATAAAGGGATTTTGGCGTCAGGAGGCGAGGCTGAAGGGCGGGTACCGGTCGGTGACCAAGATGAGGGCATAGGCAATGACTCGGTTGTTCCACCGGATCACTCCCTCAGTGAAGTCGAAGATGCCCTTTGGGTATCGGCCCGTAAACAGGATGGCGAACCACGTGACGATGATTGCCGCCACGGCGGCGACATCCAGGAAGAACAGCACGACGTAGTGGGGAATGGCCAGGAACCACTTCACCAGTGGCAGCCACCGATTGAGCTCGCTGGCGACGTTGGGGTAGTCATAGTCCAGGTGCACGGACTGATGATCGGTGGTGGAGGGGTAGCGGTCATTCATGAGGGCCACGTACGCCGCCACGCGGTTGGTGAACCGCTGCAACTCCAGGTTCCAGTCGAACCACCACCGAGGGTACTTCTGGCGGAACAGGATCATCAGTAGGGGGCCGAAGAACAGTAGACCTCCCGCCCCCGCCGCGACAGCGGATGTCCCTCTTCCGTGGGACCACTGCCACGTCCCGCCCGAGACCGCGGCAAGCACGATGAAGATAGGAAGAACTACGAAGATCCTAAAGGCTGTGGTCACCCTATCGAGGCCTCGGTCTGGATAGTCGACGGAGAACCGAACCGGATACGACACTTGCTGCATGGCTCACCTCACAGGTTCTTGGGTGCGCCTCACGTCTCGTACAGACGCAACGGCGTCCAGCTAGTCAAGCCGACGGGCCTGTGGCAGGCAAGGGTCCCAACTGTGTCCCGAACGCTCCATGCAGCCTGCTCCATTTCGCCGGCTCGGAGCGCACCCTTCGGCACCAATGGCGGCAGTCCGGCTCCTCGGATTCACGCCGCATCGGTGGGTCGTCAATACTGGTCCGGTGGCACAACTGGCACTGTTCGATCTGGACAACACGCTGCTTGATCGGGAGAAGGCGTTCGTCCTGTGGTCTGGCCATTTCCTTGAAACCCACGGCCTTGACGAGAGCTTCATACCGACCATCGAGAGGGCAGACGCCGATGGCTATCGCCCACGAGAACGCTTCTTTTCAGAGCTGCGCCGAGAACTGGGGATCAAGGCGTCCGTCGAGAAACTCCTCGCCGACTATTACGCCGAGTATCCCTCGAGGTACTCGGCGGAACCGGGCGTAATCGAAGCGATCAGATCTCTTCGAGCAGAAGGTTTCAACGTGGTAGTAGTGACGAACGGCCCTCCTCAAGGAAAGAAACTGCAGTCCGCCGGTATCGAAGACGAGTTCGATGCGGTTTGCATCTCGGAGGTCGTTGGTGTGAATAAGCCTGAACTGGCCATATTCGAGGAGGCGGCGAGGATCTGTGAACTTCCTCTTCGAGGCTGGATGGTCGGCGACTCGCCCGAAGCGGACATCGCTGGCGGCATCACAGCCGGCCTTCGGACAATTTGGGTGCACAGGGGGCGAGAATGGAGTGACTTCGATTACCGTCCCGACTTCTCCGCTTCCTCGATACCCGAGGCGGTCGAGATCATCCTTCAATCCATTTAGGGATCCCCGTTGACCGGATCGACGGCGCTTATCTGAATCCCAAACACGCACTTACTCGTTCCTTTACTCGCATCGTCCGGGCTGCCACCCTTGAGGACAGTGGCATGGACTGATCGGCTACCCGCCGGGCTCCAGTGGCTGGCCGCTCTAGGAGTCGAAGCGGCAGATCAAGAGGACGCTCGTCTCGAAAAAGCGATGTTCATACTTGTCTCGAGTCTCCTGGCAATCATGGCGTTCGCGTGGGTCGGAATCTACCTGGCCATTGACCTTCCCCGGTCGGCTGCCATACCGGGCGTGTTTCAGGTTTGTGTGGTGGCGAGCCTCGTTGCCTTTGCCCAAACCAAGCAATTGGGACCCATCCGCACGGTCCTGCTTGTGCTCATGCTCGTGTTGCCCTTTGCCTTGCAGTGGAGCCTCGGCGGATTCGTCAACGGATCAGCCGTGGCCGTATGGGCTGGCATCACGCCAATCCTGGCCTACCTTTTTGGTATCCGCAGTTGGATAACGTTGGCTGCATTCGTTGCGCTCCTCGCGATTTCAGGTGTGTTCGAATCCACACTCGCCAGCTCAGCACCGCACATCGGCACGACGGTTCGTACGGCGATGTTCGTCATCGACCTTGCGGGTCCCTCGGTCGTTGCCTTCGTAGCTCTTTTGTACTTCGTTGCCGAACGTGATCGCGTCCGAGCCGCACTCGCACATGAGCACCGCCTCTTGGTAGCCGAGCAAGCGCGCTCGGAGAGGTTGCTGTTGAACATCCTCCCAGCACCGATCGCGGCTCGGCTGCGTGACCGTGCTCAGACGATCGCCGAGAGCCAGCCCCACGTCACTGTCTTGTTCGCCGATATCGTGGGTTTTACACCTCTCGCCGAAGAGCTCGGAGCAGAAGCAGTCGTCGAGCTCCTGAACGATGTGTTCGTGGTCTTCGACGATCTCGTCCAGGCCGTCGGACTTGAGAAGATCAAGACGATTGGGGATGCCTACATGGTTGTGGGCGGCCTCCCGAAGCCCCGCGTCGATCATGTGACGGCCGTCCTCGAACTGGCCATCGCGATGTCTCAGGCGATTTCGCACGTTCGGACTCCGTATGGAACACAGCTACAGCTACGAATCGGCGTTGACACCGGACCGGTCGTTGCCGGCGTGATAGGACGGCACAAGTTCAGTTACGACGTGTGGGGTGACACCGTAAACACGGCGAGCCGCATGGAGTCACATGGCGTAGTCGGACGTATCCAGGTAACTGAACGGGTCGCACGCGCCGCCCAGAACCGCTACGACTTTGAGCCGCGAACAACGGTGACGATAAAGGGCAAGGGAACTATGACCACCTATTTGCTGATTCACGTCAACAGATCGTTCTCGGGGTGAGCACGCTTGATGCAGCCATAATACCTAACGGGGCTTTGCCCCAGCCCGACGAGACGGTGTTCGCGTGGTTCAGGTCGGTCGACATTTGGGGGGCTGGGGCAAAGTCCCCGGGGAGCCCCGTCACTGTCCCTTGACACGAGCGGGGGCTCCGGCCGAGCCTAGGGCGGGACCACTGGGGTCCCACGTATCAACCGCCCGAAGCGGTTCAGTTGGCCGTCGAGGGCCGTGTCGACCGGAGCCCGTCATGACGCTACCGCGCAGTGCCGCCGACGTCCTCAAAGAGCACGTCACCATGCAGCTCGAGTGCATCGACCGCATGTACCTCAACGTCTACCAGCCCAAGCTGGCCTTCGAAGAGGGCATCGTCCACTTCTTCCGCTCTCACAAGGGCCAACCCATCGCCTCCTCGGCTCTGATGACGCCGATCACCAACGACTTCGTGGGCTCCATCCATCGCTTCATCGCGGCCTCGGGGATCGATCTGGTCCACTTCAAGAAGGGCGAGCGCAAAGACGACATCGCGCACGAGTACCTTGCCGAGCACGACGGCTCAGAGGGCATCCTCTTCGTCGGGCGGGCCCAGGAGAAAGCCAACGTCTTTCGCACCGAGCGTCGGCGCAATCCGCTCACCGGGCGGACCTACCCGTGGCTCGTCCCCGACACCGCCATGGTGAACCACTTCTACCGGTCGTCCAAGATCAAGCAGTATCACAAGGAAGGAGCCGCCCTTCGCACCGAGACCACCATCAACGACGCCCGCTCTGATTTCAAGATCGGCAAACGGCTGCACAACCTGGCCGCTCTGGCCAAGGTCGGCTTCTCCGCCAACCGACGTCTCCTCGACGTCCAACGAATCAGCCAAGAGCCCTGGGCCGGAGAGGAGGCCGTCGAGTCAATCTCACATCCCGTCGAGATCGCCGCGCAACGAGCACCGGGCCTGCGCTTCGGTGACCGACGCGTCCATGCCCTCATGTCCACCCTCTTGGACTTTCGCCTCCTGCCGAGTGGCTTTTCCAACCGGGACCTGCGCGCTCGACTCCACGAGCGCTTGGGGCGTGACTTCTCCCCGGGCTCGATGACCTATGACCTGCGACGTCTCCGTCTGCGCGGCCTCATCGAACGCGTCCCGTGCTCAAACCGCTATCGGGTCACTGATATCGGAGTGCGCACCGCCGCGCTCTACAGCCGCACTCACCAACGGATTCTCGTGCCTGCCATGGCTGATCTCGTCCGACCCATTGGCTCAGGACGACTCAGCCGTGCGCTCCGCCAGCTCGACCAAGCTCTTGACGCAGCTTGAAACTTGACACGATTGACCCGGCTTCGCCGGGAAAAGTTCCTAGTGCGCTGGGTGCCCCAGACCACCGGCTCGGGGCACGCTAACGAGACCGCTACGTCAGCGGTCCTACGTCGTCCGCCTTGGCCGACTGGTGATCCCTGCGAGTAGCGTCATCGCGCCGGGCGTCGGGGTGAACTAGTCGTGAATGACCGTCAGAGAGGCGGCGACGGAGTTGCACCATGCGGGCGACACCGATGACCACCACGACCGCGGCCCCTGCCAACGCGGCAGCGAGCAGGGCCACACTCATAGGGACGGAGCCAGACACCGAGAAAAACTCAATCCGCGACGAGTGTGTGTTCTGGACGAGGAAGTCGACAAGAGCGATGCCCAGAACCAACCCGACGATGACCGTCACCCATGCCCAGCTGAGGCGTGTAGGCCCGCGGACGCTCCGCCTGGCGTCCTCCCGCCGCACTGCATCCGTAGGCGGGACAGGAGAAGTGGTCATCACTACCTCCATACCCATGCCGAGAATCGCGACACGCTCTCTGGAATCCGTGCGCTGTTCGTGCTGAGTTCCGGCTTAACGAGTGCGATATTGGGCGATTTGGGGGTCTCCTAAAGCGGCCTGCGGCCGCAACCAAAGGGCCTCGGGGTAGTCACGGCCGGGCGGTCTCCGGTTGCGGCCGCAGTCCGCGGTTGGGCGCGACCGCGTGCTGCCGGGCCGGGTGACGGGCCGGCAAAGCCGGCCCTGGGCGCCCTCGCGCACACGGCGCGACGCTTGGCCTTTGCACGTCAGTGTCGGAGGTGAGCCATGGGCGCATTCGAAGAGCTCCACCAGGACCGCGTCGTCGGCAGTCTCGCCATGTTCGACCGCATGATCTTCAAGGGACGTCTCACCACTCTCTACAAACAGAACGGGGCGCGCTGCTACTTGTGGTCCTAAGGTGTCGCCCTCAAGGACTTCACCCCCTACGCGAAGTGGACGACCGCTCAGATCGGCGACCGGGTCCGGGGCCTCGCCGAGGCCGCCGGTCGTCCGGTCATCTCCTTCGACCACGTCAAGACCCGCAACTACGCCCAGCGCAAGGACGACCTGGCCAAGTCGATCGCCGAGCGTGACGGAATTACAGAGGGGATCATCTGCGTCATCTCCGCGGTCGAGTCCTGCATGAGCTTCGAGGTCCGAAAGCACCACAAGACCAAGACCATCGACATCTACCGCCGCGAGCGCAAGTGCCTCCATCACTACCTCTACCTGGCCGACAGAGAGTTCGGCTTCATGCACGTGCGCATCCAGGGCTGGATGCCTTATGACTGCCAGATCTACATCAACGGGCGAGAGTGGCTGGCCCGGCGCCTCGACGAGGAAGGGATCGCCTACCTGCGTCACGAAAACGCGTTGTTGCGCGTCGGCGATCTCGAGCGCGCTGCGCAGCTCGGCGACGAGTTCGCGCATCGGGCCTGGGCCAGGGTGCTGAACGCCTTCGCCAAGATGGTCAACCCCCACCTCGGTGCCATCAGGGCGGCCGAGTACGGCGGCTACTACTGGGTGCTCGACCAGGCCGAGATCGCCACCGATGTCATGTTCAGCTCGCGCCCCAAGCTCATCGAGATCTGGCCCGACCTCGTCCACCACGCCGCCTTGCACATGGGATCTGACGACGTGCTGGGTTTCCTCGGACGAAAGCTCCATCCCGCCCTGGCCAAGGAGGTCGTCACCGACGCCAAGCCCCGCCCCGAGGGCTGGCGGGTCCGCCACCGCATGGGGCCCAACTGGGTGAAGGTCTACGACAAGGTCTCCGTGCTCAGAGTCGAGACGGTCATCAACAATCCGCGCGAGTTCCGGATTCTGCGCGTCGTCACCGACGAGGCGGGCCGGCGCGAGCGGCGGTGGTGCCCCATGCGCAAGGGGGTGAGCGACCTGTGGCGCTGCTACCAGGTCGGCATCGCCTCGAACCAGCGCTATCTCGGTGCCCTCGCAGCGGCACCCATGAAAGGCAAAGGCGTCGCAGCATTGGACGCCCTGTGCCGGTCCAAGACGACCCGGGGACGCCGGGTCGCCCGCTTTAGCCCCTTGAACCCCGCCGACCTGGCCCTGTTCCGAGCCGCCATGGCCGGCGAACACACGATCTCGGGGTTCCGCAACGCGGACCTGCGTGCCCGCCTCTACCGACGTCGACCCCTCGACCGTGACGAAACCCATCGGCGCTGCGAACGCGTCTCACGACTCATCGTCAAACTCCGCGGCCACGGCCTCGTCGCCAAGGTTCCCGGTGCCCGTCTTTACCGAGTGACCCCCTACGGCAACCGCGTCATGACCGCAGCTCTCGCGGTCCACGACGACCGTTATCCGCTGCAGTTTCTCGCGCCCGCGGCATAGGACAGCCGTTTCTGTCTCTCGCGACGCGCAAATGTTGCCGGGGTCGGTTCGAAGGCCGGGTAGCCCGCGATATTTTCGCTTTTGATGTCCTCGACTCACGATGACCGCGGGAATGAGGTTTTTAGCAAGGCTGGAGTTCGCTTCCTGGCAAAGCGAGTACAGCGCTCAGAGTTCAGGCTCGCTGCGGCATGGGTCGGGAACTTCGTCGTCAGCCTTATCGCCGGGCAAGGTGACGCTGTGTTCCCCTCGCAGGACTTTCTTGTAATCGTGGACCGCAGAACCAACCGGGTGGTCTCGAAACGGGGGGGTCAGATGTGCCCGTCGCTGACACCTCCGTGAAGCTTCTGCCGACCTGCAAAACCTCTCGATTCGCCAGTTCCGAACGAAGTGGGACATTCCGGACTGAAAGTCGCCTCTGTCAACGCTTCGGGCCCTCGGTGACACATCGACGCGTTCGAGTTGTTGCCGTGACTGTCTCCATAAATTCAGCTGGCCCCGTATCCACGGGTCGTCCTGCTGGGGAGGAGGAACTCCGGAGCAGTTCGCTAAATCAGGAAGAGTGCGCCCCGAAGACGTGGGCGACGGCTCCAGCACTGAAGGCCGTGGTGCTGATCGGCTCGATTGTGAGCGGCGCAGTGAAGAGCTGCTCTCCGGAGCCTAGGACAACAGGGTGGACGACGAGACGGTACTCGTCGATCAAGCCGGTCTTGACCAGCGATCGCGCGAACCGCGCACCGCCCTGAGCGAGCAGGTACCCGTCCGAGCGCTCCTGTTTGAGGCGCGTGATCGCTTCGGTCAGGTCGCCAGAGACAATCGTCGTTCCGGCCCAATCGACCGACTTCAGCGAATTGGAGAAAACGACCTTGGGGATGTCGTTCATTGGCTTGGCGAACGGCCCGGGTGCGCTGGGCCAGAAGCCGGCCCACCTGGCGTAGGTGGCGGCACCCATCAGATGCGCACTGGCATTGCTTACGGTCTCGAGGACCCAGTCCGCGCCGTCGGGAGAGCGGCCGGCGGCTTCCCAGCCGGCGCTCCCGTCACGCAGTGCGATGTATCCGTCGAGCGAGACCGACATTTTGAGGACGAGCGAGGCCATGCGTTGCTTCCTCCCGAGGCAGAGGGCGCCGATGAAGGAGCAAAGATTACTGGCCTACGAAGTTGAGCGTCGCGGCACCGGGAGCACCTCCCCCGTACGCCAATGATGCGGCGAGTACGACATCTGGCGACTGGGCGCACTACGGAGATAGCGTCCGAGGCGTGGCTGCGAGCGGTGACGCGCACTGAAAGCTCGATGGATAAGGCTGAGCGTCGCGCAGCGAGGGAGCTGATCGGCGCCTATCACCAGGCGCAGTTGCGGGCCTGTTGGACCAGGTGCGTGCCGGCTTCGTCCGTCTCGACGCCGGCGAGATCGACGAGTTTGATCTCGACGAACTGATTCACCACTACAAGCGATCGGCGACCGAGCTATGGAAGTTTTGCGGGTCAAGTGGGGGCCAGTGGCTGCAAGCGGCGAGGATGCTTGAATACTTGCGTGAGCGTGGTGAGGAGCCCGACTGGTGGGAGGCGGGCGATCCTCGGCGAAGCCGGTGACCTTCCTCATTCCACGACAGGCCTGCATCACACAGCGCTCGTTCCAGGCGCCTCAGAACATCGGATCTTTGACGACTCGGTCTGCCCTTAACGCCCGTTCGGGGACGGGCCGACACGCTGCAGACCACTTCAATCACCGATCTCAGATGCGTGATGCTCCCCAGCTCTTGATAGCGCCGGATTCGATCGGCTCACCGATTCCGTGGTGCCGATGCGGTGCCCGATCACCGAGCGCGGATAAGGAGATCTCTGTAGCAGTAGCTGGAGCAACGCCACCGAATCAAGCCGAACTACCCCGGATTCGTGCGGATTGACATCCTGTCAAAGGCCTACACTGATTGGCGAACCGGAGCGAACCGCATTTGGCGGGATGACGCGCAAGGGTCGGAGGTTCGAGTCCTCTACGGCCGCCAGAGACCTTCGCATTTCAGTGGAGACCCGCTTCACGTTTGGGCCGTCGTCATCGTGCCATAGCGCTGTGACGCGCGAGTCGGAGCCTATAGGGCCGTGCCGGGGCAATGAAGCGGCTGCTGGGCCGCAGTCGCGCGCGTTGGAACGAGTACCGCGGCGATTCGCTGGGGGCGCCGCCGACTCAGGGCGGCCGTTGGCGGAGGCCTCGGCCAGATCGCCAAGCGTGCTGCGCCGCCGCGGACGCGTGCGCCGAGGTCGTCCCGGATCTCGCCCGGCGTTCGTCTTCTGCCCGGCGCGCCTCGAACACGTCGGCAACGGCGAGGTTGCGCACCACGAGGGCGCAGGCGACCAAGAGGCTCATGGGCGCGAGCCCCATCACCCGATACCACCCCCGGGCGACGTCGATAGTGGCCCGGTCCTCGATCCTGGCGTTGGCTCGCTCGGCGGGTGACCGCCGGGCATAGGAACGGCGCCAGGGCCGCGAGAAGTGGTCGTGGCGCTGGGCGGTCTTCGCGTTGACCGAGGGCGCGACGGTGGGTGTGTTCGGGCACCGAGGTCACCTCCGGACGGGAGAGGCCGAGCGTCGTCGACGTCTCTCGCAACGGGCAGCGGACCCATCATCGTGGGACGGGCCACCCGGTGAAAGCCATCGTCGTCAGGGACGCTGAATGCGCCCGAGCTTGTAGCGCGCGAGCTCGCCATCCGCTCGTCGTAGGCGCCGACTTCTGCCTCGCTCTCGCCCCACGTCCGAGCGGTCGGAGGAGCGTCAGTCGCCGAGTTGTTGGATCCGTTCGCCGAGCATGAATCGGTGACCGTCCGGCGACCGCAACCCCATCTCCCGCCGTCCCCAGGGCTCGTTCGCCGGGGCTTTCAGGACCTCGGCTCTTTCTGAAACCACGCGTGCGTGGTAGTCGTCCACGTTCTCGACGGTCAGGTACGCCACCCAACTGTGGTCCCCGATCTCGGACGCGGGAACGACATCGGGGCAAAGACCCAGCATGAACGTCACGGTTCCCGCTCTGCAGAACGTCCAGTTGCCTGGGTCGGGGTCTCTCCGTTCACAGCCGAGTACGCGAGTGAACCAAGCAGCGGTTCTGTCCGGGTCATGGACGGCAAGGACAGGGTCCGAGCTCACGATGTTCATCGCATCAGCCTGCCACCTTCTATATCGGCACCGGACTCTCTTCGCCGACGGCGGACCGGTCGGCAACGCCTGAATACTGACCCGTGATCGCTGGGTGGATTTAAGCGCGATAAGGGTCAGCATTTGCCGCTGACACGGGTTTGGGACCCGCCGACACTGCAGGAGGCACCCTCCGCTGTTCTCGCCATGGCCCTCAGGCGAGCAGTAGCTCGAGCGCAGCCTGGTTCGGTCCTGGTACCCGATATGGGGGGTTGGCGCACGCCACCCTCGAAGACCCGCTCCAAGACTCCGGCCTGCTCGCTAGGTCGGTCGGCAAGGTCGAACAGTTCGATTGTTCGCCGACCCATTGAAGGACCTGGGCGTCGGAGTAGATCGCCGAGTTGACGAGATCGAGCCACCATCGGTCTTTGGGATCATGTGGATTGGGAAGATGTTGGCGAAAGGGATCCACCTCCGGACCGCGGAGTCGGTCGAACTGTGTGTCAGGAACGACCCGCTGCCTTGTCTCGCGCCCCCAGGCCGGCTCGAGCGGTTCGCCGGCGTGGCGGGCAACGGCCGGGGCAAGAGCGAGGACATGCATGAGCCCGAGCGTGATCCCGCGTCCGGCGGAAGGATTCGTGAACCCCCGGGCGTCGGCCACGGGGATCAATCCGGTGGCGCACGGAGTGCCTTTGATCACGAACTGGCGGACGGTGTTGGCGGTCCTGACCATGGACTGCACCTCGCCCACCGGTTCGCCGTCGACCCAGGGCGCGTGTCGGGGAAGCGCTCGAACCACCCTTCGAAAAACCGTGCGGTCCCGGACCCTTCGAATAAGCTTGTTTCCCGGGCCGCGGTACAGCGACACCGCCCCGCGTTCGACATCACCCGGCAGGGTGAGTAATCGAGCCCAGTGATCTTACGTCACGATGAGGGTGGCTGGATTGCTCGTGGCTGTGCCCCCCGTGTTGGTGAACACGGCCCGCACTTCCCACCCGTTCTCGAAGGTGCCGTAGATAACGCCGCTCAACGTGGTCGACGTCGAGGTCGAGTTGCCTTGGATGTCCGACCAATTCGTGCCGCCATCCATCGAGACCTGCCACACAACCGTGGGGTCGGGCATGCCGCTCGCGGTGGAGGTGAAGCTGGCGATCTGGCCGGGTGTGGCTGTCTGATCGGTCGGCTGCGTGGTCACCGTGGGGGCGACCGGCGGGGTTACCGTCAGGGTGGCTGGATTGCTCGTGGCTGTGCCCCCCGTGTTGGTGAACACGGCCCGCACTTCCCACCCGTTCTCGAAGGTGCCGTAGATAACGCCGCTCAACGTGGTCGACGTCGAGGTCGAGTTGCCTTGGATGTCCGACCAGTTCGTGCCGCCATCCATCGAGACCTGCCACACAACCGTGGGGTCGGGCATGCCGCTCGCGGTGGAGGTGAAGCTGGCGATCTGGCCGGGTGTGGCGGTCTGATCGGTCGGCTGCGTGGTCACCGTGGGGGCGACCGGCGGGGTTACCGTCAGGGTGGCTGGATTCGTCGTGCCAGTGCCGACGACATTGGTGAACACGGCCCGGAACTCCCAGCCGTTGTCGGACGTCGGCACGTTGGAGATGCTGTAGGTGGTGGATGTGGCTCCGGCGATATTGCTCCACGTCGTGCCCCCATTGGTCGACAACTGCCACTGCACCGTCGGAGCGGGAACACCACTGGCGGCAGCACTAAAGCTCACGCTCGCGCCGGCGAAAACGGTCTGGCTGGCCGGCGAGGTCGTGATGCTCGGCGCGGTCTCGACCTCGCTGACGATCGCGTAACCTGATATCGCGCCTGGTTCTGCCCCCAGGGCCTCAGGGGTGCTCGCTGAGGGCAGCGACACGATCACAGGTGGGGAGTCGGAAGACGTGCCACCGTTGCCGAGCTCCCCCGAGAGGCCGTAACCCCAGGCGTAGAGGTTTCCGTCTGTGCCGATGGCGTACCCCGTATGGAGGTTGTCGGTGATGGCCGTCGGCTTCACGCCCGAGGCGAGGGAGACCGCGATGGGAACCGAACTGTCGCTCGTTCCGACACCGAGTTGACCGTTGGTCCCCATTCCCCAGCCATAGAGGTTGCCGTCCGAACCGATCGCGTGGGCGAACCCACCTCCGCCGGTCACGGCCTTCGGGGTTACGCCCGACGGGAGCTCGACGACTACCGGCGTCGAGCTGTTAGTGGTACTGGCGTTACCGAGTTGGCCCCACGCGTTGTACCCCCACGCATAGAGCACACTGTCCGAGCCAATGGCATAGCCGGTACCACCACCGCCGGCAATGGCTGTTGGCGTCACGCCTGAGGGGAGGGAGACGACGACGGGGGTGGTGGAATTCGTCGTGCCGCCGTTGCCGAGCTCGCCAAGGGAATTGTCGCCCCAGGCATACACGTGTCCGTCCGAACCAATGGCGTAGGCGGATTCGTAGCCACCGGCGATGGCGGTAGGTGTCACCCCAGTCGGGAGCGAGACCACGATCGGGCTGAGGCTGCTGCTAGCCGTGCTGCCGTTACCGAGCTTGCCAAAGTCGTTGTCGCCCCAGGCGTAAAGGTTCCCGTCCGAACCGATGGCGTACCCGGTGCCTTGAGCCGCGCTGATTGCGGTGGCTTTGACCCCCGATGGCAGCGAGACGACCACAGGTGTGGGACTGTTGGCCACGGTGCTGCCATCACCGAGCGCTCCGTTGGAATTGTCTCCCCACGCATAGACATGTCCATCCGAACCAATGGCGTAGGTTGCGTACATCGGTGCCTCCGGATCAAGGCTCCCGCTTCCTCCGCCAGCTGAAACGGCAATGGGAGTGACACCCGATGGAAGCGACACGGCAGCTGGCGTGTCGCTGGTACCGCCGGTGGCTCCATTGCCGAGCTGACCTGTTGAATTGTCGCCCCACGAAAGGACTGCCGTGAGGCTCGCAGCACCCGCAGGTGGATTGCTGATTGCCTGCAAGAAAGCGACGGAGCCGAGCACCACCAGCGCGAACGCCAGGCAGAGTCTCGACGTGACGACGGGCGAGCGCGCCACCATGGCAACCTCCTGAGTCCATGCCGGGCTTCCGGCCACGGGGGATTCAGATGCAAATCGGTCCCGTGTCGTTGACGCTACACCTGCCATCTCAGTTGTCAATTGCGTTCAGATCGACGCAGAAGACGCCGTTCCCCGCTACGCACGCTGACACGAGTTCTCTGCAACCTGGGGGTTGGTCTTGGTGGCGTCGCTTCGACGACGGAGACGTTGCTACCGACATGTGGGGCCGGCGAATTTCCCGGTCTGAAGGGTGCACGCGAGGGGATCTCCTCGGTCTCTATGCGTGCCTCGCGGCGGCCCTCTCGTTGCTCCCTCCTGGCGGCCCATTTTCCGCGAGGTCTTTTTGCGGATGAACGTCGATTGGCAGCCATGGTGGACCTCCCGCGTCGCAGGTTTCGACCAAAGGCAAATCGTAAGGGTGATTGATCGACGAATGGAATGGCGGCGTAACCCGCAGCTGCCCGTTCATTCGGGGCGCTGCAATTTGTCAGCGTCGGGGCGGGTTGGCCTTACTCTGCCTGGACGCTGGCCGCGCACTTCATCGATCTGGGTATAGAGGTCGTGCAGAGCCACTGGGTATTGAAAATCAAGATGGAGGGCGATTGAAACCTCGAGTACATGTCATCACGCTCGCAGTCGAGGATCTCGAGCGGTCACTGTCCTTTTATCGAAGCCTGGGCTTGGAGTCGGAAGGCATCATCGCGAGCGAATTCCCGGGGGACGAGGAGATGGCGGCCGGAGCGATCGCGCTGTTCCCACTACAGGGCGGACTTATCTTGTGCGTGTTTCCCCGCTCCGAGCTCGCAAAGGACGCCAAGGTCCCGGCTCCGCCACCAATGCCCGGGCAGTTCAGCATCGGACACGCCGTGGGGAGCCGGGAGGAAGTCGACGCGCTCCTCGAGGCCGCCGAGGAGGCGGGTGCGGTGGTAACGGTCAAGGCTTATGACAGGCCCTTCGGCGTCTACAGCGGCTACTTCAAGGACCCGGACGGGCACCTGTGGGAGATCCTCTGGAACCCCGCGCTCGAGGATGTGTGAAGCCGGGTCGTTTCGGCTCATATTCGGCTCGGCGAGCTCACGTGCTCAGCGTCATCAGGTCCAGCCAGAGCTTCTCGATCGCGTCGAAGGCTGTCGCACCGAGATCGGCGATCTGACCGAGACGATGACGGTCTGCCATGGTGCTCGCGCGTGGCAGAAAGGGCTGATCGGTCCACCGAGCCTGCGTCGGTCGGGCCGCGCTCCGCCGTGAAGGGATGGCTACCGAGCCGGTCGTGGATACCGTCGAAAGGGGTCGGCGGCCGCGTAGTGCAGCTCGGGCACGCGGTAGAACGCGATCGTCGCGGCACACATGAGGCAGGGTTCAAAGGTGGTGTAGAGCGAACCGGTCACCGGACCTCCGAAAGGCACCCGGGACAAGACATCCATCTCCGCATGTGCCATGATCGTTTCCGACAGGTGGGAACTTTGTCGCTCGGTGGTCCGATTGCGTCCCGTCGAAACGACCGCCCCGCTCTGATCGAGGAGGACCGCACCGACCCCAGCCGATCCCGCCATCCAGGACTCCCACGCTTGGTCGATTGCGAGCTGCCTGGTCGGACCTACGGCATCCCAGGCGGACAGTGGGAGTCCACGCGATCGATCATAGGTGCCGCGTCGACAAGCTCGGGAGCGCGGCTCCTCAGTCGCCACGCCGACGCGCACTTGTTTGCGTCGTCCTGGAAGGCGGGTCAGACGCGACCGCACGATGTGGCGACAACGCAGACCACGGGAGGGTCCAAGCCGAGCGTCTCGACGCACTTCGGAGAGAAGCCCGCATCGCGCAAGCATGCCGCTATCTCTAGTCCGGCCTTGGCGGACGTGTCGGCCGTTGCACCGGGGCAACGGGGTTGGGAGGCGACCGCAATGGTGCCGCCAGCGCACAGGAGTGCCTGCAATTCTGTCAGGCGTGCGACGGGTTCCGGCCAGAATCCCATGGAGTTGACTGCGACGATTTTGTCCAGGGGAGCGCCGAAGTCGGGGAGCGCGTCGGCCTCGGCCAGCCTGAGGTCGACCCGGCCGGCGCGGACGGCAGCAGCATTCCGTCTCCTCGCAACGCGGACCATCACGGCCGAGTGGTCGACGCCGAAAACGACGCCGCTCGGAGTGAGCGCGCTGAGCCCGGCGATCGCGATGCCCGGACCGAAGCCGACCTCCAAGATCCGGTCGGACGGCTGCACATCCAGCAGCGACACCACCCATCGGTTGCGCCGGACATTCGACGAGCGGTGAGCCATCACCCAGCCCGCTACGTACCCACCGAGCCCGTGCGGGCGGTGGAACTGGCGGACCAAATGGCGGACGACTCGTT
Organism: uncultured Acidimicrobiaceae bacterium; assembly: GCA_963828455.1. Classification (GTDB taxonomy): domain Bacteria; phylum Actinomycetota; class Acidimicrobiia; order Acidimicrobiales; family RAAP-2; genus Bog-473. The sequence continues at coordinate 24,892 of CAWHFH010000025.1, forward strand.
GCCGGAACCTCATGTCGTTCAGTGAACACCCTCAAGGTCACTTGAAGTCAACCGGTTTTATGCGTTCCCAGCGTCAGGACATCCCGAACCAGCGGCGCCGGCGACTCGCTCCGAATTCGAACTTCGATGCAGCCATCTCCTCGGAGGCCTCAATGAACTTGCCAACCGGAGCCGGGCCACCGAGAAAGTCCCCGTCGAACCGAGCCACCTTGGGACCACCGAACTCGATGTAACAGGTCACCTTGCCCTTGAACGGCTCCGGGGCGGCGCCACCTCGGAGTTGGTACACGAGCACGTCGGCGAGGGTGTTCGCTTCATTCTCGGCGATCACGCCGACCCGAGGCACGGGGGCACTGGTCACGTCGCCGATTGCGTAGACGTTCTCAAACTTGGTCGCGAAGGTCCGGTGGTCTACGCCGATCCAACCGTCTTCCTCCACCAACGCCGACTCCTCGACCACCTGAGGTGCCCGATGGACAGGTATGGCGAGGAACAGCGAATACGGAATGGTCTGTCCATCCGAGAGAGTCGCAGTCTTGGTAGTCGGGTCGAGGGCGGTGGTCTTCGTTTGGGGCCACCAGCCGATGTCCCGCTCCTCGCACACGCGGAGGATGCCGTTCGAAGCCTCGTCGGAGATCGGAATGGGCTTGGGCATGGGGCTGATGACCTTGATGGTCGAGATGTCGCGTCGGCCTCGCTTCTCCAGGTAGTCGTGCAGCATGATGGCCGTCTCGAACGGCGCAGCCGGACACTTGAAGAAGTTCCCGAGCACGCCCACGATCGCGTCGCCGCCCTCGAACGTGGGCAGTACAGCACGGACGCGGTTTGCTCCTTCGACGGAGTAGTACTCGGTTCCCTCATCTACGACGCCCGGAGTGGCCGCGGGGTCGAGATCCGCTCCAAGGGCTACGACGAGGATGTCCGGTTCGTAGGTCGCACCTTCGGTGACCACGCGCCGGTTCTCGGGGTCGATGGAGAGAATCGTCTCACGGACGAAGCGGACGCTCGGCTTGTCGATCCTGGAATAGGGGAGACGGACGGCGTCGAGGGCGGCGCGGCCGTACATGAGATCGAGTTTGGAGAAGCCGAATACGAAGGCGTCGCTCTTGTCAACGATCGTGACGTCGACTTCGCTCGGGACGTCCTCCGACAGGCGCGTTGCGAGTTGCAGGCCGGCGAAACCGGCGCCGAGAATTACTACCTTCTTCATCGTCCCTCCTTCGAACCGCCTCGCAATGCCGGTGTCGTGTGGGTGAGCAGTATGGTCCAGATGTCAATCCGGTGCGAAGACCGCGTGCATCGGCGTGTCGAGGTCGCCGTTCGACAACGACTCGAGCAGCGCGGGCAGATCATCGAAGCCAACCACGTCCCGTTCGATGGATGAGAGTGGAAGCTGGGACTGTGCCAGGAGATCGAGCCCGGCCCTGTAGTCGGTGACATCCACACCCAGAACACCGAGAACGCGGATCTCCTTGTAGACGATCAGATCCATGTTCGAGCCGGCCGGCATGGGACCGCCCCGGATCCCGGCGATCACGACCGTCCCTTCGCCGCGGACGATCTGGAGAGACTGATCGAACGCTCCGGGTGATTTCGCCGTGACGTCGACCACCACGTCGGCCCCCCGCCCCGCGGCGGCGCGGAGGGCACGAGCGGGGTCCTCTTCGGTCACGTCGACCACGAGGTCCGCTCCGAAGGTACGGGCCGTGTCCAGACGGGAACGGTCCCGTGGGCCCGCGCCCGTCACCATGACGAACGCGGCGCCGGCGGCACGCGCCGCCATCAGGGAAGAAAGGCCGCGAATCCCGGGGCCGAGGACGGCCACCACGTCACCCGGCCCCGTCTGCGGCACCGTCGCCCCCCACCGCACCCCGGCACCCATCGGGTTGAACAGTGTCGCCGTGACCGGATCGAGCCCGTCGGGGACCTTCAACACCATGCTGTCCTTACCCAGGTATTGGTACTGGGCGTACCCGCCCCAGAGACCGGGGCTGCGGTCCGCAGGCACGAACCCATAGGAGTCACCGATGCCGTGATTGCGACAGTGGCGGTAATCACCGACGCTGCAGCGCCCGCACGTGCGGCACGACTGGAAGACTTCCACGGCGACGCGGTCGCCCGACGTGACGCCCCATCGCTCCGCAGCCCCTGCGCCGATCTCTTCGATGATCCCGACGCTCTCGTGTCCCGGGATGAAGGCGAAGCCACCGTAGAGATGGCCGGAAAATTGCTCGTGGTCCGTACCGCACAGCCCGCAAGCCTCGATCCGCAGGAGGGCGTCGTCGGCGCCGACCTCGGGTCGAGGAAACTCGCGGCGACGGAGCGTGCGGGGCGCTTCCAGCACCATTGCCGAGACGCTCATTTGGGTGGGACTGTGCAGGCGCTCAGCCGCGCAGCTCGAGCCCGTCGAAGGTGCCGGCCTCGCGCCAGTCCGCCAACAGTTGGAAGAACGCAATGGGGCCGTTGCCGTACGACGTGCCGAGAAAGCCTCCGGCGGCTGGCTTTCCCTCGTTGTTGTAGTAGCCGGGAGTGCACTGCTCCTGAAAAGCACGGAAGTCGCGGGCCGATTCCGTCAAGGTGGTGAGCCAAGCATCCTCACCCTCGCTTGTCGCCTCGACCACGAGGTTATGTTCGACGGCGTGGCCTAGCACGTGACATGCGTGGCGACTGGCTTCATCGAGAAGGTGGGGGTAGTTGACCGTAAAGCCACCTTGCGTGTGCCCGAGGACGAACATGTTGGGGAATCCATGTACATGCATGCCGTGCACGGAACGCATGCCCTCCCTCCAGTGGTCGGAGAGCGTGTTCCCATCGGCACCCACGACGTCGTAGCCCGCGCGTCGGGTGTAATCGGTCCCGACTTCGAAGCCGGTGGCGAAGATGATGCAGTCCACCTCGTATTCCTGCCCTGCGGCAACGACACCGTTGGCGGTGATCTTCTCGACGCCCCGTCCGTCGGTGTCGACCAACGACACCGTGTCCAGGTTGAAGGCCTGGAGGTATTCGTCGTGGAAACACGGCCGCTTGCAGAACTGCCGGTACCACGGCTTCAGCGCCTCCGCAGTAGTCGTGTCAGCGACGACCGCATCGACCCGTGACCGGATTTGCTCCATCTTCTCGAAGTCGGCCATCTCGAGCACCGCGGCCAGGTCCCCGCTGAGGGCATCCGCGCCGTTCCGGTCGCGCAGCCTCGTAAGGAGCTTCCCGATGATGTCGGTCCACCCGTCCATTACCAGGTCCTGCTCCGCGATTCCACCCGAGGTGAGCAGCGTGAAGTTCTCCATTCGCTCCTTCTGCCACCCCGCGGCGAGCGAGGCCACCCAGTTGGGATCGGTCGGCCGGTTGGCGCGGACGTCGATGGACGAGGGTGTCCGTTGGAAGACGTAGAGCTGTGCGGCGACCCGCGCAACGTGCGGCACCACCTGCACCGCGGTCGCACCTGTGCCGATGATGGCGACGCGCTTGTCTCCCAGCCCGACGAGATCTCCGTCTGCGTCGCCACCGGTGTAGTCGTAGTCCCATCGGCTCGTGTGGAAGCTGTGACCGTGAAACGACTCGATGCCGGTGATGCCCGGCAGCTTCGGACGGTGCAAGGGCCCGTTGCCCATGACCAGGAACCGCGCGGACATCGAATCGCCACGATCCGTCCGGATCTTCCAGCGCTGCCGCGTCGTGTCCCACTCGATGCCCGTGACCTCCGTGGAGAGACAGGCGTTGTCGTAGAGATCGAAGTGGGACGCAATCCGGCGGCAGTGGTCCAGGATCTCGGGCGCGTGGGCGTACTTCTCGGTCGGGACGTACGACGTCTCCTCGAGGAATGGGAGGTACACGTACGACTCCACGTCGCACTGGGCGCCGGGGTAGCGGTTCCAGTACCAGGTGCCACCGAAGTCGCCGCCCTTTTCGATGATCCGGATATCTTGGACACCCGCTTGCCGGAGGCGGGCGCCTGTGATGAGGCCGGCAAAGCCGCCACCGATGATCGCGACGGTGACGTCGTCGAGGAGCGCCGACCGATCTGAGCAGGCGACGTAGGGGTCGTGCAGGTACGGGGCGAACTGGCCGGCGATCTCGATGTACTGCGCGTTGCCCTCGGGACGGAGTCGCTTGTCACGCTCCATGCGATACTTCTCGCGGAGGGCGTCTGCGTCGAAGTCCGGCGCCGACTTCAGGTCGGTGCGCTCGTCGATGTTCACGCGGCTGGGTCCTCGGTGTTCGGCCTCATGGTGCTCAGGGGCCGCAGCGTACCAACCACTGCTGCCGAGACGGACCTCAATAGCGACCGCTAGCTGTTGCCGCTGGACCCGCCGTCGCCGGCGAAGGCCTGGTTGGCGTCGCCACCATGACCGTGGTCCTTGCCGCCGGGAGCAGGCGGTGTGGGCTGGGTCGTCGGCACGGTGGTGGTCGTCGGGACGGCGGCGCCGGTGGACTGGAGCTCGTTCGCGACGTCTTGGAATTGTGTCCCGCTGATACCTCCGCCCGCGTACAACACACCGGCCAAGGTGAGTGTGGCCTGCGCCGCCGTCTCGCGTGCGGCGCCGGCCTGGGCGTCGGCGGTGGCCTCGAGGGAGGTAGCCAGAGCCGCGTCGCCCGGCAGCCCGCCGCTTCCGAGCGATGTAGCCAGCTGACGTATGGCTGCGGCTTGTGGATCTCGCCCTGCCTTGGCCTGGTGATGGACCGCGGTCGTTCCGGAGGCCGCGCTTCCGTGCCGTGGCGCCGACTCGCGTGGCGTCAGCAGGAAGAAGAAGAGGAGGAGGAAGAGGATCAGTGCGGCAGCACCCGGAAAGAGGAAGCGGCGCCACCGGTGCGCCGCCGGCGAACTCGGCGCGGGCGGGGACGGGAGGATCGTGCGGGGTGACGCCGGGAGTACCGCGGTAGCACTCCCGGTGGGCTCGGTCGCTGCAACCGCTGCGGCGCCAGGCGGAGTGGGCTTTGCTCGCTCGCGCAGCGCGTGGAGCATCTCCTCCGCCGAGGAGAAGCGCTGTTGCGGGTCGGTCGCGAGTGCCTTCGTCGCGATGGGCCGGAAGTCGGGCGGGAGCTCTCGGTCCTGGTTCCCTCCGGGCAACAAACGGCGGCCGGACAGCGCTTCGACCATGACAGCGCCGACCGAATACAAGTCCGACTGGACCGTGGCAGAGTGACCGGCTCGCCGTTCGGGGGCGAGGTACCCGGGAGTCCCGAGCACGACCCCCGTCATGGTCATGTCGGAGGTCGCATCGGTCGCGGCCAGGGCGTCGAAGCTCTTCGCGATTCCGAAATCGGTGATGCGCGCGTGACCGTCGTCGTCGAGCAGGATGTTGCTCGGCTTGATGTCTCGGTGGAGCACGCCGAACCGGTGGGCGGCGGCCAAGGCGCCCAGCGTGTCGGTCATGATCGCGGTGAGACGCCCGGTTGGCATCGGCCCGCGAGAAACCTCGTCACGCAGCGTGCGGCCGGGGAGACGCTCCATCACGAGGTATGAGACCGCACCGTCCTCTCCGTAGTCGAGGACGGCCACGATGTTGGGATGCACCAGCCGCGCCGAGATGCGGGCCTCCTGTTGGAAGCGCTTCCGCATCCCCGGCATGGCTTCGGTCTCCCGGCGCAAGATCTTGACGGCGACCGGTCGCTCCAGGCGCTCGTCGAAGCCGTCGAACACCCTCGCCATGCCGCCTTCGCCCAGAAGCGCGTGGAGGCGGTAACGGCCTCCGATCATCCCTACGACCGCGCGCGCCTCCACCCGTGTTGTCTACCCTCGGGCAACGGGGACTAGTCCTACCCTCGATTGGGGGATTATCTACGGGCGTGACCAGGAAGTATTCCAGAGCACGGGTCTCTCAAGGGGTGCCGTCGCGCAGCTCGGCCAAGAAGGCCATTTCGCCCATGACGGTGACCACGTCCGCCGGCGACTCGTCGCCGAAGTCGCGGTACAGGGCGCGCACGTTGGCCACCACCCTTTCGCCTTCGCGCCATCCCGCGTAGGGGCCGAGGTCGATGTCCTGCGCAGCCTCGAGGGGCGACATCCCGGCGTCGCGGCGGAGACGCGCTTCGATCGTCAGGAATTCGAAATAGCCCTTGAGGTCGGCCATGGCGGACGGCGCCGCCAGCGGTCCGTGTCCCGGCACGATCACGGACGCGTCGAGCTCGAGCACACGGTCGCACGCGGCTATCCAGTTGGCGACGGGCCCAGCCCACACGATCGGGTGGGCGCCGTGAAAAAGAATGTCGCCGGTGAACACGACCCCGTCATCGGGGAGGTGGACCACGACGTCACCCGCCGTATGGGCCGGGCCGACTTCGAGCAGGGTGACCGCACGGTCAGCGACCGACAGATCGAGGCGGCCATCGAACGTTGTGGTCGGCAGCGCGGTCTCGATGTCGTCGAAGGAGAACGGTGCGAAGATGCGGGCCAGGAACTCTCCGGCCGCCCCGAGCGTGGGCGCCGCGCGCACCACTCCCGCCATCGCCGATGCCGGCAACTGCACCATCTCCTCGGCGCAGCGTGCCGACGCGACGATGTCCGCGTCCGTCACGAGCGCGTTGCCGTAACAGTGGTCCCCGTTGGCGTGGGTGTTGACCACGGTGTCGATCCGTTCGGCCGCGGTCGTCACACGGCGCATCGCCTCGAGCATCTCTCCCGTCAGTCTGAGGTCGAAGAGGGTGTCGACCAAAAGTGAGGTGCTGTCGCCGGTCACGAGACCGGCGTTGGACCACCCCCACCCTCCGTCGGGTTGCAGGTATGCCCAGACGCCGTCGGCGACCTCGTGCAAACCTTTCGTGAACGGCACGGCGCAAGTCTTGCCGCGCCCGTGATGCTCTGCTTCGGCGAACTCAGAGACCGACCGACGCGAAGGCGGCGCAGATCGACGGGTCCGTGGACACGGTCGGCGACCCGGTGCGACGAACGGCGCGCACCCGAACTCGTCGACGAGGCTCTTCTCGGCGGTCGTCGTGGCGAGCGCCTGGTAGGTGACCGTGGGGTTTGGACCGCCCAGCGCATTGGCCAGCGCCGAGTTGTCCGCGATGTACGGGCCGTCGGCGCAGCGTGCCTTCGCGTTCTCGCCGAGGACGGAGTCGAACTCGGAGGTGCCCATGCGCATGGGCGACTGCGCGTACGGCGGTCGGGTCGACCAGGGTGGCGACGAAATTGAGGGTGCTTCCTGGGCCGGGGTAGAGGTTGTCGAGCGTGTTGAGCATGAAGGCGGAGCCGTCCGCAGCCAGCCCGCCCGATGCGGTGTCGTGGACCCTTACGTCACCGAGCACTGGTAGGGCCCGGCACCACGAGCGCGACGAGTCCGCTGATCGTGTCCTTCCACCGGGCGTCGAAGACGGGCGAGAGCTCGGCGAGTGTCGGACCTGCCGCACCGGCGCGTGCTGGCTGGAGCAACGCAGGAACATCGACGAGAGCGATGGCTGCGCCGATCACGCCACTTCGATCGAGGAACGCGCCGCGCCGGTACCGCTGTGGGCTCACTGCTGCCATGTTCACCCCCACCGGTGAACGCCCCGCACTCCTCGGGACAACGTCAATGTAGCAAGGTGTTTCCCAAGCAGGCGTTCGGGAGCTGCGAGGTGTTGACGGGCCCGGGCAAAGCGTCGTTGTCTGACTGCGCCATTGTCCGGCTGTCCTCGCCCTCGGCGACGGGTGCCAGGCGCTGTGAACAATGGATGAACTCAACCGTCAGCTGCGCATATGGAACGGGCGCTGTGCTAAGCAGCCAGGCGAATCTCATAGACCACGGGCAGCAGGCGACTGCTTGACGAGATCGCAGAGGAGAAGTCCACCATGCAAGAACGCAGCCCGGCCGAGGTCGTCCGCCTCGTGAAGGACGAAGGGGTCGAGGTCGTCGACCTACGGTTCTGCGACCTGCCCGGCCTCATGCAGCATTTCTCCATCCCGGCCCACGGCCTCACCGAGGACGGCTTCAGCGAGGGCTTCGGGTTCGACGGCTCCTCCATCCGGGGCTTCCAGCAGATCCACGAGTCGGACATGATCCTCCTGCCCGATCCCTCGACCGCTGTCATCGATAGCTTCCGGCAACACAAGACGCTGAACTTGAACTGCTTCGTGCACGACCCGCTCACACTCGAGCCCTACAGCCGCGATCCGCGTTATGTGGCGAAAAAGGCTGAGGAGCACGTGAAGTCGACCGGCGTCGCGGACACCTCCTACTTCGGGCCGGAAGCGGAGTTCTTCATCTTCGACGACGTCCGGTTCTCCCAGGATCAGCACTCGGCCTCCTACCAGGTCGACTCCGTTGAGGGCATCTGGAACTCGGCGCGCGAGGAAGGACCCAACCTGGGCTACAAGCCGCGCTACAAGGAGGGCTATTTCCCGGTTCCGCCGATGGACCACTTCCAAGACCTGCGCTCCGAGATGATCCTCACCATGGAGCGGATGGGCATCGAGATCGAAGTGCAGCACCACGAGGTTGGGACCGCCGGCCAGGCGGAGATCGACATGCGGTTCGACACACTGTTGCGGATGGCCGACAAATTGATGCTCTACAAGTACATCGTGAAGAACACGGCCACGCAGGCGGGCTACACGGCCACGTTCATGCCCAAACCGCTCTTCGACGACAACGGGTCCGGCATGCACGTGCACTCTTCACTGTGGAACGGGGGAGAACCGCTGTTCTATCAGGAGGGCACTTACGCCGGCCTCTCCGACATCGGGCGGTGGTACATCGGCGGCATCATCAAGCACGCGCGTGCCGTCCTCGCCTTCGCCGCGCCGACGACCAACTCGTACAAGCGCCTCGTGCCGGGCTTCGAGGCCCCGGTGAACCTCGTGTACTCCCAGCGGAACCGCTCCGCCGCCTGCCGCATCCCGGTGTACTCACCGAGCCCCAAGGCCAAGCGGGTCGAGTTCCGTTGCCCCGACCCGAGCTGCAACCCCTACCTGGCGTTCTCAGCGATCCTCATGGCGGGGCTGGACGGCGTGGCGAACAAGGTCGAGCCGCCGGACCCGGTCGACCACGACCTTTTCGACATGTCTGCCGAGGAGCTCGCCAAGATCGGCCAGGTGCCGTCGTCGCTCGAAGAGGCGATGGACGCCCTCGAGGCCGACAACGACTTCCTCAAGACGGGTGGCGTCTTCACGCCGGACCTCATCGAGACCTGGGTCGACTACAAGCGCTCCAACGAGGTGGACGCAGTCCGGCTTCGGCCTCACCCTTGGGAGTTCATGCTGTACTACGACATCTAATGGGCTGTCTAGACCGGTGCGGGACGCGTCGGCCCGGGCCGGTGGTGTTGCGTAGCGGCATTCACCTGGTCTGCGATCGGGACCACCCGCGCATCGAGGTTCCCGCTTCGTCGCCGCAGCGCCGCCGCGGATTGGAAGCCTCCAGTTCGGGTACGGCACTGGAGGGGAAAGCGATAGGGGAGCGATCATGGCGAGCACGCAAGCTCGCGAGTTGGGGAGCGAGAACAAGGAGCGCGAGGGGATCAGCCCCGAGCGAATCAACCGGAATCTGGCCGACCTCCTACAGGAGCTGCGGGTTGCGGCGCTCGGTGTGCAGATGCTTTTCGGCTTTCTTTTGGCGCTGCCCTTTTATGCGCGCTTTTCGGAGCTCGGCGTCTCCCAGCGCGACCTCTACAAGGTGAGCGTGCTCGCCGCGGCTGCTGCGACCGCTCTGCTCATCAGCCCCGTCGCCTATCACCGATGGGTGTTCCGTCGGCACCAGAAGGCGAAGCTCGTGAAGCTGGCCAATGTCGAGGCGCTGCTCGGACTGGCCATGGTGGCCATCTCGTTGTGTTGTGTCATCGGGCTCATCTTCAGCGTGGTCGGTGCCGGCTGGCTTTTCTCACTGCTCGTCGGCGTGGTGATGGCCAGCTTCATGTTCCTGTGGTTCGCGCTGCCGATCTTCGACCGGATCACGACGGGCCCTGAGGACGATCGGGACTGACTCGACGCTACCGGTCAGTACACCCAGACCGTCGTGCCGATCGGGTCGATGTTGTTGGCCCATACCCACTCGATGGCCTCATTGCTGATGCGCGCGCAGCCGTGCGAGACCGGCACGGGTGGGACCTCCGTATCACCGTGGATGGCGAAGCCTTCGTAGAAGAATTTCGGCATCCACAGCGACCCCAGTGAGTCAACGACCAGGCCGTCGACCTGGCGAAAGGTCTGGAACACCCCGGTCGGCGTGTTCGCGACCGACGTCACCCCGTCTTGAGTGTAGGTGTAGCCCCCGCCCGTCGACGTGTTCAGTGTCCACTGCAGATGCCCGTCGTTGACGACCAGCAACAGGTCGTTCTCGAGGTCGATCTGGATCTGATAGCCCGCCATGGGGCGTGGGTGCGGGACGACCCCAGACTGGAGCGCGGCCCACGTTTGGGGCCCGACCACGCCGTCAGTCGGCAGTGCGGCCGCCTTTTGGAGCGCAAACACGGCCTGCTCGGTGCTGTCGTCGAACGAGCCGCCGGTCGTGTCCACCCAGTAGCCCAGCGCGTAGAGCTGTTGCTGCAATTGCACGACCGCGGCGCCGCTGGTACCGGGGCTGAGCGTCGGCGGTGCGGGCGGGGGAGGCGCGGGAAGGACCCAGTAGCCACTCCCGTCGGGCGTCGCCGCCATGCCGACGATCGGGTTGGGGTTCGACTGGCCGCCCATGGACCCGAAGAATGAGGTGCCGTAATTGAAGATGCCGCCGTCGGCCGCCACCATCCAATAGCCCTGTGGCGCGCTGGCCATCCCGACGATCGGCGCGTTGAGCGGGGTGCCGCCCGTCGAGCCGAGGAACGGCGCGTCGCCATAGCTGAAGATGCCGCCGTCGCGGGCGACGAACCAGTACCCGCCGCCGCCGTGCGTCGCCGCCATACCGACGATCGGCTGGTTGAGCGGCTGGCCGCCCCGCGACCCGTAGAACGTGGCGTCCCCGTAGCTGAAGATGCCCCCGTCCGACGCCACGAGCCAGTAGCCCTGGCCGTCCGCCGTCGCCGCCATACCGACGATCGGCGCGTTCAGTGGCTGGCCGCCCCGCGAGCCGAAGAAGCCGGCGTCGCCATAGTTGAAAATGCCCCCGTCGGAGGCCACGAGCCAATACCCGCCGCCGTCGTGGGTCGCCGCCATGCCGACGATCGGCTTGTTCAGCGGGATGCTGCCGGCCGAGCCGAAGAAGCCCGCGTTGCCGTAATTGAAGATGCCGCCGTCGCTCGCGACCATCCAGTAGCCCCGGCCGTCGGGGGTGGAGGCCATCGCGACCGGGGGAGCGTTGAGCTGCAGGCCCCCCGCGGGCCCGAAGAAGCCGGCGCTGCCGAAGTTGACCGGCTGGGCCGGATTGTCCGGGTAGGCGGCTCCCGCCGTGCCTGGTGCGACGGCTACGAGTGCTGGAACAAGGGCAAGCCCTCCGACCAGCGCAAACGCGAGTGTCCGGCGCCACGAGTGAAGGCGACGACGGTCACGTCGTGCGCGGTCGAAGAGCGGCATCGTGCACTCCTGTTGGAAATCGGGACGGCGCCGCCGCCTGTCCCGTCGCATTGGGCCCGGGCGCCGACGAGCTGCTCGAAGGACAGCTCACCCTACATCGGGAGTTGGCGCGGCGAACTCAGGCAAGGCGCTCCCAGCGGACCACGTCCTCGACGCGTCCGCTGTCGACGTCGTAGACGAACCCGGCGATGGTCCGCAAGGCGGAAAGGTAGGGCGTGCGCGAGAGGCGCTCGATGTCCGCTCGCAGCGACGCGTGATGGTCGGCAATCGGGAGGAAGTCCAGGTCGGCTCCTGTCCGGGCGCGGAGCTCGGCGTCGCTCGCTCCCGCCAGACCGCATCTCGTGTGTTGCATGACGACCACGGTGTCGACCCCGAGCATGCCGCTCGAGAGCGCCAGGCTGCGGAGCACGTCGTCGGTGAGACGCCCTCCCGCGTTGCGGATGACGTGCGCGTCGCCGAGCTCGAGCCCGAGAACCGCGAACACGTCGATGCGGGCGTCCATGCAGGTGACGATGGCCAGCCGGCGGGTGGGGCGTTGGTCGAGCAACGCGGGCCGCGTCGCTGTCTCGTTGGCGGCCAGGAGGTCGTCGATCAGCGTCACCGCGGCGGGAACCCTTCGCCGCGGTGTTGGTTGAGGGCGGGTGCGGAAGCGGTCACTTCTGGCAACGACAGCCGGATGGGAAAAGGCGGGAACGGTGCGCTCGCCACCATGCCTCTGCGGTCGAGCACGGGTGCGACGGGTACCGCCACCGCGGTGAGCGCGGCGACCAGCTCGTCGCGACACCGTCGGGCTATCGCCTCCGCAACGGTGCGTTGCATCTCGGCCCCCCGTGCGGAGCGGTCCTCGAAGGTCAGCGGCGCCAGGGCGTCCAGGCCGAGCTCGGCGCAGAGGTTCGACCAGAAGTGCTGTTCGCTGATGACGCCGAGCGCGACCTGCGCGTTGTCAGCCGTGTCGAAGATCCCATAACCGGGGACCGGGCCCGACTGGGCCGAGCCGACCCCACCGTCGCCGTCGGCGCTCCCGGTCCGACCCGTCCAGGTGGCCAGCACGTCGGTCATCGAGACGTCGAGGTAGGTGCCTTGGCCTGTCGCATGCCGGCCCAGCACCGCGGCGCAGATGCCGAACGCGGCGGCCATCCCTCCTGCCAGGTCCGCGATCGGCAGCGGCGAGATCCGGGCGGTGCCGCCCTCGGGCGTCAGCGCCCCGGCCCACGCCTGGTAATTGAGGTCGTGGCCCGGGAGCTCGGCGCGCGGGTCATCCTGTCCGTAGCCCGAGATGGAGCAGTACACGAGCGCGGGGTTCGCCCCGCGCACGGTGGTGGCGTCCATCCCGAGCCGGGCCATCACCCCGGGTCGGAAGCCCTCCACCAGGACGTCGGCCTCCATGGCGAGCGCGAGCGCCTTTTCCCGGTCGTCGCCGTCCTTCAGGTCGAGCTCGATGCTGCGCTTCCCTGCGTTGATCGATTCGAAGAGCCCGGTGTACTGGCGCATGGGGTCGCCGCCCGGCGGCTCGACCTTCAGCACGTCCGCGCCGAGCGTGACCAACAGAGAGGTCGCGTAAGGGCCGGGACGCCAGATGCTCAGGTCCAGGACCCGCAGGCCGGAGAGGAGGGCCGGGTTCATCTGGGTCGAGTCTTACATTCCGGTCCGCGGATACCCTCATCCAATGCTCGGCTTCTTCTCGTTCACCGAGATCACCGACCCGTCCGCCCACGAGGCCTACAACGCGTGGCACCAGCTCGACCACCTGCCCGAGCAATTCACGCTTGAAGGCGTGCGGTTCGGTCAGCGCTGGGTCCGCTCGCCCCATTGCCGTGCCGCGGAGGCCGCGAGCGGGTCGCTCCTGGGCCCCTTTCACTACATGACACTCTATTTGTTGCGAGACCGCGACGTGGTGCCGCCGTTCTTCGCGTTGGGCCACGAACTGCACGACAAGGACCGGTTCTTCGCCGCCCGCCGTGCCGTGCTCTCGGGCCCCTTCGACGTCGTCGGTTCGTGGGCGGCTCCGCGCGTGGCCGTGTCCGCCGGCGCCATTCCGTTCCGGCCTTCGCAAGGCGTCTATGCGGTCGTCGGTCCCCCGATGGAGGGCGCCGCGTTAGTCGAGATGCCCGGTGTGGCCGGGGTGTGGCAGTTCGCCGAGGCCGAGCGCACGGTGACGGTGGCCTTCGTCGACGGGGACCTCTGGCGGGCGGCCGACTCGATCGGGAGCACGGTCGGAGACCTCGGCGCCACACCGGAGTGGGCAGGTCCGCTGGAGCGGGTTGATGCGTTTCGGTGGGACTGGTTCGCTACGCTGACGCCCCAATGAGTCCAGAGACCAAGTCGAAAGCCCAGCGCAGGGCCGAGGCGCAGCGACGCGCCGCCGAGCAACGCGCCGCCGAGCAGCGCAAGAAGCGCACCCGCCTCGGCATGCAGATCGGCGGGGTCGTGGTGGTGCTGACCCTCGTCATCGTGCTGATCGTCGTCCTGTCTGGCGGCGGCAGCGGCACGTCTGCGGTCTTCACGAACCCGAAGGTCTCCGGCCTGGAGCCCATCCCGGCCTCCATGAAGCAGAGCTGGGTGCAGCCGCCCGCCGGCAAACCCGGCCCCGAGGTGATCCCGCTGACGACAGGTCCCAAGCTGGCCACCTTGGTCAACGCGGCGACCGGGCAGACGGTCGACGGCGTGCAGTGCAACGCGGGGGAGAAGACGGTCTCACACGTCCATACGCACCTGACGATCTTCGTCAATGGGCAGTCGCGGGTGATCCCCTACGGCGCCGGCATCCCCGGCTTCCAGGCGGAGCAGACCAACAATCCTTCCCCGGCGGGCCCCGGTCCGTTCGTGGTCACCGGTAACTGCTACTACTGGCTCCACGTGCACACCACCGACGGGATCGTCCACATCGAATCGCCGAGCACGACCGAGGGCTTCACCCTGGGCCAGTTCTTCGACATCTGGGGCGTGCCCCTGAGTTCGAACCAGGTGGGGCCGGCGACGGGCAAGGTCACCGTCTTCTTCACGTCGCCGGGCAAGAGCCCCATGCTCTACACGGGCGATCCGCGCAACCTGCCGTTGGGTGACCACTACCAGATCCAGCTCGTCGTAGGGACGCCCATCGTGGCGCCGGTCCAAATCACCAACTGGGGCGGCCTGTAGAGCCCGTGGAGGTCGATGCAATCGTCGTCGGCCTCGGGCCCGGGGGAGAGCAGGTCGCGGACGACCTGGCCGATGCCGGCCTCGAGGTCATGGCCATCGAGTCCGGTCTCGTCGGCGGCGAGTGCCCCTATTGGGGCTGCATCCCCTCGAAGGCGATGGTGCGTGCCGGCGACGTGCTGGCCGAGGGTCGCCGCATCCCCGGCCGCGCGGGGTCGGCTACCATCACGGCCGATTGGACGCCGGTGGCACAACGGGTCCGAGAGGTCACCGGTTCCTGGGATGACGGCGCCGCGGTCGATCGCCTCGAGGGCAAGGGCGCGCGCTTCGTACGCGGCCACGCCCGCGTCACGGGCCCGACCAGCGTCGAGGTCGACGGCAAAACGATCACGGCCCGGCGCGCGCTGGTGCTGGCGACGGGCCAGCGGGCCTGGGTCCCGCCCATGTTCGAGTCCGTGCCCCACTGGACGAACCGCGAGCTCATCGAGTCCGAGTCGGTGCCCGCGTCCCTCCTCGTCATCGGCGGCGGCGCCATCGGCCTCGAACTGGGTCAGGTCATGCAGCGCTTCGGCGCCGCCGTGACCATCGTCGAGGCGGGGCCGCGCCTGGCCGGCCCCGAAGAGCCCGAGGCTTCCGAACTGATCACCGAGGTCCTGCGGCGCGATGGCGTAGATGTCCACACCGGCGTCGCCATCGAGCACGTGGAGCCGCACGGGCCGACGGGAGCAAAGATCGCGCTGGCCGACGGGACCACGCTGCGTGGCGACCGCATGCTCGTGGCCACCGGGCGCCGCAGCGACCTCCACGCGCTCGGCGCGGGTGCGCTCGGCGTCGACGAGGATGCTCGCAGCCTTCCCGTGGACGGCCGCATGCGCGTGGCCCCCGGTGTGTGGGCGGTCGGCGACGTGACGGGGATGGGCGCCTTCACCCACGTGGCGGTGTACCAGGCCCGTCTCTGCGTGGCCGACATCCTGGGGCGGCCGCGGCCCGACGCGGACTACCGGGCGCTGCCGCGCGTCACCTTCACCGATCCCGAGATCGGCTCGGTCGGCCTCACCGAGGAGCAGGCGCGGCGCGATGGGGGCGATGTCGTCGTGCTGCAGGAGTCGGTCGCCGGCTCGGCCCGGGGCTGGCTCCACGGCGCCGAAGGGTTCGTCAAGCTCGTGGCGCGCGACGGTGTGCTCCTCGGCGCCACCGCGATGTGCCCCTACGGCGGCGAGGTGTTCAGCATGCTGGCGCTCGCCGTGCACGCCGAGCTCACGCTCGAGACCATGCGGACGATGATCTTCGCCTACCCCACGTTCCACCGTGCAGTGGACTCGGCGTTGTGGTCCCCCAACAACGCCGCGAAGATCGCCGGGGCCTGATGCGGCAGCAGTGAGAGGTGGCCCTCGCCGGGCACTACCGTGACCGTCGCGTGCGGGATGTGCTGGTGTAGGAAGGCGCGGTAGCCCGGAGGACCCGTTCTGTCGTCCGAGCCCTCCCAGATGTGGACGGGCACCTCGATCTCCTCGAGCGCGAACCCCCACGGGTCGCCGAAGACGCGGTAGTCCTGGATGCACCCGTCGGTGCCCTGGCGCACGGCCTCGCGCACGAACGCGAGGGCGAGGTCGGGCGGACCCCATTCGCGCAACACGGTGCGGTCCGCCGGCGGGAACGAGTGCATCGCGGCCCGGAGCAACCGTGCGTTGCTGGCATGCACGATGCTCGCCTTCAGTGCCGCCGACGCCAGCCCGGGCGTCCGGCGGGTAAGGAACAACAGCACGCGGTCGGAGGCGGTCAGGCCCCTCGTCGTCCCGTACAGGTCGAGTGGCACCGCGCTCGACAGCAGGGCGGCGGCCGTCACCCGCCCGGCCATCTTCGCGGCGCAGACTGCGGCGTACGGCCCGCCCGCCGACCAGCCCATGACGGCGAACCTCTCGATGCCGAGCGCTGCCGTAAGGTGCGTTACGTCGTCGGGCCAATCGAGGAGCCGCCGCCGGGGCTGGAAGGTCGAGAGCCCGATGCCGGGCCGGTCCGGGGAGACGAGGCGCACACCCGAGGCCACCGCCGCGTCGTGGGCGTGCCCGGCGTCGAGCCGGGAGCTGAGGCCCCCGTGGAAGCTCAAGAGGGGGAACCCATCCGGGTCGCCGTAATCCTCGTACGCCAGCACGCGGCCATCCGGCAGTTCCACCGATGCGGTCACGACTGCCGCCCACGCCATCGGGGCCGTGGCCCGCTGGACGCGCGCTGCGGCACGACATCTGCGGGAGCCACCATGGGGTCACGCTATAGGGTCAAGGCATGAGCGCGAACGTCGACGAACTGGTCGATGGCCTGTTGGCCGACTTCCCACCGGCGTCCACG
Organism: uncultured Acidimicrobiaceae bacterium; assembly: GCA_963828455.1. Classification (GTDB taxonomy): domain Bacteria; phylum Actinomycetota; class Acidimicrobiia; order Acidimicrobiales; family RAAP-2; genus Bog-473. Next base: position 41,789 of record CAWHFH010000025.1, read on the forward strand.
CCGGCGCGACGTTTCCTCGAGGAGCAGTACGACCGGGGCCTCGCCTGGGTGCATTTTTCCGAGGACAGCGGCGGCCTGGGCCTGACGCCGGGGGATCAACAACACGTCCAGTCGCGCCTCCATGCCGGCGGTGCGCCGGCGGCGGGCGTGCGCAACCCGATCGGCTACGGCATGTGTGCGCCCACCATCGCCACGCATGGCACGCCCGAGCAGAAGGCGCGCTACCTGCGGCCGCTCTTCAGCAACGAGGAGATCTGGTGCCAGCTCTTCAGCGAGCCCGGTGCCGGCTCCGACGTGGCCGGGCTCTCGTCGCGCGCCGAGCGCGACGGCGACGAGTGGATCCTCAACGGGCAGAAGGTCTGGACGACGCTGGCCCACATCTCCTCGTACGGACTCATCATCGCCCGCACGAATCCCGATGTGCCCAAGCACCGGGGGATGACTGCGTTCCTCGTGGACATGCATGCGACCGGCGTCGAGGTGCGCCCTCTGTTCCAGATCACCGGTGAGGCGGAGTTCAACGAGGTGTTCTTCACCGACGTCCGCATGCCCGACACGGCGCGGCTCGGCGGCGAAGGAGAGGGCTGGCCCGTCGCTCTCACGACTCTCATGAACGAGCGCGTCTCCATCGGCGGCGCCGTCGGCCGGCGGAACGTCGGGCCGATCGCAGAGGCCTTGAAGATCTGGAAGGAGCGCTGGCAGGGCGACACCTCGCCGCACGCCCTCGCACTGCGCGACCGCCTGATGTCGTGCTACATCCGGATGGAGACGCTGAACATGACGAACGCGCGGGCCGCCGCCACACGCAAGGCGGGCACGCCCGGGCCCGAGGGCTCCGTTGCGAAGCTGGCCTTCGCCGAGGAGAACAAGCGCGTCTACGACCTCTGCATGGACCTGCTCGGCAGCGACGCCATGCTGTTCCCCGCCGGATATCCGATGGTGCGTCCCGACCAGGTCGGGATGGCCTCGCCCGACGTGCACAAGATGTTCCTTCGGGTCCGCGCCAACTCCATCGAGGGGGGTACCTCCGAGGTCATGCGCAACATCCTCGGCGAGCGGGTCCTCGGTCTTCCCGGCGACGTGCGCACCGACAAGGAGCTGCCGTGGAAGGAAGTGCCGCGCAGCTGATCACCTCGGAGCGGTGACACCCGACATCCCGGCCGAGAAGCGCGTCGCGGCGGAAAGTGCCGCCGCCCTCGTCGAGGACGGCATGCGCGTCGGCCTCGGCACGGGCACGACGGTCGCCGAGCTGGTACCCGCGCTCGGCCGCCGGGGTCTCGCGATCACCTGCGTCGCGACCTCGCCGGCGACAGAGGAGCTGGCTCGCGCAAACGGGCTCGACGTGCGCGCCTTCACGGACATCGACCGCCTCGACCTCGCCGTCGACGGAGCGGACCAGGTCGACCCCGCGGGCTGGCTGGTCAAAGGCGGCGGGGGGGCGCAGACCCGCGAGCGGATCGTGGCCGCAGCGGCCGACCGGTTCGTCGTCATCGTGTCATCGGACAAGCCGGTGCCGCGCCTGCACGCGCCGGTGCCGCTCGAGCTGCTCGGGTTCGGACTGGCCGCCACGCTCCATGCTTTGCCGGGCGCGGTCCTCCGCGACGTCCCGCACACTCCCGACGGCGGCGTCCTGGCCGACTATCACGGGGAGGTCGGCGACCCCACTGTGCTCTCCGAGCGGCTCGATGCCGTCCCCGGCCTGGTGTCCCACGGCCTCTTTCCGCCGTCCATGGTGAGCACCGTCCTCGTCGCGCGCGGCGCCGAGGTGGAGGCGCGGCAGATCTCCTGAACGTGCCTCCCGGCCGGGCGCGTCTAGGCGGCCGAGAAGGTGACGGGCAGCGCGGTGGGTGCGCGGAACACGTCGCCCCGGATGTACGGATCGCTGGTGTGGTCGAGGGTCAAGTCCGGGAGGCGGTCAAAGACGCGGTTGAGGAGCACCCGGGTCTCGAGCCGGGCCAGGTGCATGCCGAGGCACATGTGCGGCCCGTGCGCGAACGCGATGTGGGGTTGCGCCGGGCGGAAGATGTCGAAGTCGTCCGCAGCGTCCCAGCGCGTCTCGTCGTGGTTCGCCGAGCCGATGTGCGTGGTGACCTGCTCGCCCGGGCCCATCAGCACGCCGCCCACCTCCACGTCGCAGGTGGTCGTGCGCGTGATCGTGAGCAGTGGTGGCTCGATTCGGAGGCCTTCCTCGATCGCCTGCGGTAGGAGGGAGCGGTCGGCCTTGACGGCGACAAGCTGCTCGGGGTGGGTGAGCAGCAGGTACAGGAGGTTGCCCGAAGATCGGTAGGTCGTCTCGGCACCGGCCGGCAGCAGGAGACGCAGGAACGAGCAGATGGCCTCGTCGGTCAGCTGCTCACCGTCGATCTCGGCCACCACCAGATCGCTGATGAGGTCGTCGGCGGGGTGCGCCCGGCGGTCGGCACACAGCACACCGAAGTAGTCCCGCAACCATTCGGACGCCGCGAGGCCCCGGTCGATGTCGGCCACGAGGCCGATCAATTCGATCCCGCGGCGGTGGAACTGCGGGAAGTCCTCCTCGGGCAACCCGAGCAGGCGCGCGATCACCCGGACCGGGAACTCGAAGGTGAGCTGGCGCACCAGATCGGCCTCGCCGTCCCCGACGAATCGGTCGATCTGCTCATCGATGATCGGCGCGATGAGCTCTGGCTCCCAGCGGGCCAGCGCCTTCTCCCGGAACGCGTGCGCGACCAGGTTGCGGTTGGTGCGGTGCTCGGGGTCGTCCATGCCCAGGATCACGTGTCCGAGCACCATGCCGATCGAGGTGTCGTAACCCGTCGAGGAGAACGTCTTGGCGTCGCGGAGGATGCGCGAGCAGTCGTCGTAGCCATAGGCGATCCATTCCTCCGAGGGGACGAAGCCTTCCGGTAGCAGGTCGGGCGACATCGTGTAGCCCTTGCTGACCGGGGTGTTCCGCCGCTTCTCCGCCAGCGCGGGCCACGGGTCCCGGGACGTGCCGGCGACGACGTCGTCGAAGGCGGCGAACGGGTCGTACTCCTGGGCCTCAGACGTGGTCATGGTGCAGCTTCCTCCCCGAAATGGGCGCCGTGTGACGTTGGCGTCAGGTTAGGTCTGCGGCCGTCGGCTCACCACCCCCGACGGCAGGACAGCTCCGGCCGTGACCGCGTAGGCTCCCGCCTGCCATGAAGACCCTCCGGACCCCCGATGCACGCTTCGCCCGCCTGCCCGGTTTCGATTTCGAGCCCCACTACGCCGAGGTCGCCGACGGCGACGGCGGCACCCTCCGGGTGCATTACCTGCGAGAGGGTGACCCCGGCGCCCCGATCGTGCTGCTCATGCACGGCGAGCCCTCCTGGTCCTACCTATACCGCAAGATGATCCCGGTCCTCACCGGCGCCGGGCTCCAGATCGTGGCCCCCGATCTGGTCGGCTTCGGCCGTTCGGACAAGCCCACCGAGCGCGGCGACTACACGTTCGCCCGCCACGTCGAGTGGATGCGCGAGCTCCTCTTCGACGTGCTCGACCTGCACGACGTCACGCTGGTCGGCCAGGACTGGGGCGGCCTCATCGGCCTGCGCCTCGTCGGTGAGCATCCCGCACGCTTCGCCCGCGTCGTGGCCGCCAACACGTTCCTGCCGACGGGGGACACCGACCCGGGCGAGGCCTTCTTCGCCTGGCAGAAGTTCTCCCAGGAGGTCGAGGAATTCCCCACGGGCGGCATCGTGCAGGGCGGCTGCGCCAAGGGGATCACCGCCGAGGTGAGGGCCGCCTATGACGCGCCGTTCCCCGACGAGTCCTACAAGGCGGGGGCCCGCGCCTTCCCGATGCTCGTTCCGTCGCGGCCCGACGACCCCGCCCACGACGACAACGTGGCCGCCTGGGTGGGTCTGGCGGCCTTCGACCGGCCGTTTCTGTGCGCCTTCAGCGACAGCGACCCCATCACCGGCGGGGCCGACCGCAACCTGAAGCAGCGGATCGCCGGCGCCAAGGGACAGCCGCACACGACGATCGTCGGGGGCGGCCACTTCCTGCAGGAGGACTGCGGGGAGGAGCTGGCCCAGGTCGTCGCCGACTTCGTGCGCGCCACTTCGTGACGTCCGCGCACCGCGTCGTCGTCGTCGGCGCCGGCTTCTCCGGCATCGGCATGGCGGCCCGCCTGCGCTCGATTGGCATCGACGACTTCGTCGTCCTCGACCGCGGCCACGACCTCGGCGGCACCTGGCGCGACAACGCCTACCCCGGTGCGGCCTGCGACGTACCATCCAACCTCTACTCGTTCTCGTTCGCGCTCAACCCCGAGTGGTCGCGCTCGTTCCCTTCCCAGGCCGAGATCTGGGACTACATGCGGTCCTGCGTCGACAAGTTCGACGTGGGCGGGCACCTCCGCTTCGACCATGCCGTCGACGAGGCCCGCTGGGACGAAGTGGCCGAACGCTGGGTCGTGCGTGCGGCCGGGGAGGAGTACGTGGCCGAGGTGCTCGTGTGGGCGACCGGCTCGCTCAGCGAGCCCCAGGTCCCGGACTTCCCGGGCCTCGACGGCTTCCGCGGCAAGGTGTTCCACTCGGCCAAGTGGGACCACGCCTTCGACCTGCGGGACAAGCGCGTCTGTGTCGTCGGTACGGGCGCGTCCGCCATCCAGTTCGTTCCGCAGATCGCGCCGGCCGTCGAGCACCTGTACCTGCACCAGCGGACCCCGCCCTGGATCGCGCCCCGTCGGGACCGGCCCGTCTCACGCCTGCGCAAGCTGGCCTACCGCAAGGTCCCGGCGCTCCAGCGACTGTCGCGGCTGCGCATCTACGCCATCTTCGAGTCGCTGCTCGGTGTCTTCGTCGGGCAGCGCGAGCGGACGAAGGCCGTGGTGCGAAAGCGCGCGCTCGACCATCTGGCCAAGCAGGTACCCGACGAGACGCTGCGCGCCAAGCTGACGCCGCACTACGAGCCTGGCTGCAAGCGCCTGCTGCTCTCGGACGACTACTACCCCTCCCTGTGCCTGCCCAACGTCGAGGTGGTGGACACGCCGGTGGCCTCGTTCACCGCCCACGAGGTCGTGGGCCAGGACGGCATCGCGCGCCCCGTCGACGTCGTCATCATGGGCACCGGCTTCGAGGCCGCCGAGCCCCCCTACGCCGAGCGCATCGTCGGCCGCGACGGCACCCGGCTTTCCGAGCTGTGGAAAGCCGATGGCGTCGAGGCGTACGCCGGCTCCACCGTGGCCGGCTTCCCGAACCTCTTCCTTATGATCGGGCCCAACTCGACGCTGGCCCACAACTCGATGATCTACATGATCGAGTCGCACATCAATTACATCGCCAGCGCACTGGCCTTCATAGCGCGGCCCGGTGTGCGGACCGTCGAGGTGAAGAAAGGTGTCCAGGCCCGCTACAACGAGCGGCTGCAGGCACGGCTCGAGCACTCCGTGTGGGTCGAGGGCGGATGCGGCAGCTGGTATCTCGATCACCGCGGTCGCAACACAACGCTGTGGCCGGACCACACCTGGAAATTCCGCCGGCTGACCCGGCGCTTTCACCCCGGCGAGTACACGGTCCGCGCGTAGGCGCGCAGTGCAAGCGCGCCGAGGACGATCGCGAACACCGCCAGCGCGCCGACCTCGGGCAAGACGGCGGACAGGCCGGCGTGGTCGTAGATCAGCTTCACGAACGCGTCCATGGCCCACGCTTGGGGCACCACGTGGCCGGCCGCGCGCACGGGCGGACCCACGACGTCGAGCGGATACATGCACCCGCCGAGCAGGCCGCACAAGATGCCGAGGACCAGGGCCAACGAAATCGCCTGTTCCTCCGTGCGCGATCGCAGCGAGATCAGGGCGGCGGCGCCCGAGTACGCGAGCGAGAGCATGGCGAGGACCGGGAAGACCCCGGCCGGGTTGCCCAGTGCACGCCGAAGATGAGCACCCCGACAGCGAGCAGTCCCACACACTGCGCGGCGGCCACGCAGAGGCTGGTCGCGATCAGCGCGGCGACAATGGCGCGGCGGCGCAGGGGTGCGGCGGCGATGCGGACCATGAGGCCGCGCCGGCGCGTCTCGACCACGCCCGACGCCAGCAACAGCAGGGTGATGCCGAGGAAGAGCACGAGGTCGGCCGGTGCCACGTAGGAGAAGGGGCTCAGCGCGGCGGGGACGTCGGTGTGTGCCAGCGTCACGTCGGTGACCGCGGTGCGGCGGCCCTCCGCCGTCATGAGGTCGAGCAGGGCGACCACTCGGTCCGGGCCTGGACCGCGCCCGTCGAGCCCGACTGGCTCACGAACTCGGCCCGATGCGCCCCGCCGGGTGCCGGCAACATGACGAGGCCGGCCACGACCCGCCCGCGGGGATGTCGTCGGACAGCTGCGCCCGATTGGGCTCCACCCGGACCTTCAGGTCGGCGGTGTGGTGCACCAACTGCAACAGGCGCGCGGAGGGATGCAGGAGGCCCACCGGCTCCTTGGGGCTCCCCGCCAGCAGGCCGGTCACGAAGATGAACAGGACGGGGAAGACGGTGGCCACGAACACGAACCGTCGGTCACCCCCGGCCCGGCGCAGGTTCACCCGCAGGATCGCGATCAAGGGGTCACCATCCGGCGCACCCGGATCATCGCGACGCCCCCCGTCACGAACGCGATCAGGCACAGGACGGCGAACGGGCCGAGGACGGGCGAGGCGGCGTCGTGCAGCAGCGCGAGGCGGCGAACGCCTCCTGCGGCGAGCGTGCGAACGAGGTGAGGAACGTCCCGAGGCCGCACATGGCGGCGGTGGCCCCGAGGCACATCAAGAGGACGCCCAACGGTGCGCCGCACCTGGCACCGAAGACGGCGGCCGTGATCGCCCACAGCACGAGGATGGACGACAGACCCGTCAGTGCGGTGGCGAGCAGCTTGCCCCACACGATCGAGCGCGGCCGGATGGGTGCAGCGGCCAGTCGGGCCAGCCTGCCGGTCGCCCGCTCCATCAGTAGGGAGCGCATGCCGAGGCCGCTGCCGATGAAGAGGAACACGACGGCGATCGACGGGGCGAAGTAGTCGAGGACCGCCTTGCCGCCGCTGCCGACCGTGCTCGTCTGCACGGAGATGGCCGCCGGGTCGGTCGCCGTCCCCCGGTACAGGCGGCCGGCGTACAGCCGGCTCGCCAGCCCCGCGGCGAGCGACTCCGCGTACTCCTGGCCGATCAGCGCGTTGGAACGGTCGACGACGTCGAAGCCGGGGGAGGTCGCCCCCGGGGCGACCATCGAGATCAGCAGGTGCCCCAGGCTCTTGCGCGCAAGACCGCGATGCCCCCGTCGAGGGTGCCGTCGGCGACCCGGCGCGTGAGCGCATCTTTGCTGGCCACGAGCCGCACCGACACGTTCGTGGGCAACTGGCTCGCGTGCGCAGCGGCCCGGGCCAGGGCCGGCGTCGTTCCGAAGACGCCGATGGTGACCGGCCCGGTCGACGCGTTGCCTGCGAAGGCGAAGCCAAGGATGGCGGCAATGGCGACGGGCGCCACGAGCGCAGTGAGCACGGCCGAGCGGTCACGGACGCGCCGGCGCAACTCGTTGGCGGTGATGGTCCAGATCAGCGGTGGCCCTCCCGACCAAGGCGCTCCGACCGCGTCGCGTCAACGTAGCCCGACGATTCTCGGCACGGCGTTGCCTATCCTTGGCGCATGTCCGACGTCACGGAGTGGGAGCCCGAGGCCGAGAGCTGGGTGCGCTGGGCCCGGCAACCCGGTCACGACGCGTACTGGTATTACCGCGATGCGTTCTTCGACCTCCTCCCGCCCCCGGGTGAGCGGACGATCGAACTGGGCTGCGGTGAGGGTCGGGTGGCGCGTGACCTCTCCGAGCGCGGCCATCGGGTGATCGGCGTCGAGCCTGCGCGCACGCTGGTTCGCCACGCTCGAGACGCCGACGCGGCCAGCTCGTACGTCGTCGCCGACGGCGCGGCCGTCCCCTGCACGACGGGCGCATTCGATCTCGTCGTGGCCTACAACTCGCTCCAGGTCGTCGCGGACATGCGTTGCACGGTGCAGGAGGCCGCGCGGTTGCTGCATCCCGGTGGCCACTTGTGCGCGACGGTCAGCCATCCGGCCATGGATCTCGGGCGCTTCGTACAGGGCGAGTCGGAGATGACCTTCACCGTCCGGTCGGCCTACTTCGAGTGCCGTCGGGTCGAGGACACGCTCGAGATGAACGGTCTCAGGGTGACCTGCCGGGGCTGGACGTACACCCTCGAGGATTACGTCGTCGCGTTCGAGCGGGCCGGCCTGGTGGTCGAGGCGATGCGGGAGCCCCGGCCCTCGGCAACCCCGGGCGCATTCGAGCCCTGGCAGACCGTGCCGTTGTTCCTGATGGTGCGTGCGCTCAAGCCACGGTGATCAAGCTCAGGGAACGGCGTCCCTCACCCGCTGTTCGGTGTCATCACGGTCACGCCGCCGAGCGGCCTGCCTGACCCCCGACCTCGCCAGAATGACGCCGTTGCCGTTGTCCAGGGTGCATTGCATGCCGGCGGTCATTGCAAGGCAGGCGAGCGGGCCTACGGTGATGGAGGTCCCACAGGGCAGCTGCGGCGTGTTCAGCCCGGCATTCGGGAGGCCTGGCCCGCACACTGCTTCAGCGTGCTGTCCGCTCCGAGTGTCACCGACTGCGGCGGTGTCTCGGTCAGGCACAGCACTTGGGTCGACGCACCCTGACCGAACTGGTTGTCGATCTCGCACTCCGGATTGCCCGACGGCGCGTAGAACTCGGTTGAGTTCGACGTGTGGGACGAGCGCCGCAGTGGTCGTGGTCGCGCCATTGGATGCCGGGGGCGACGACGGACCGTAGGGTGCGTCGCGCGCAGCACGCCCGAAGCGGACGTCGATGACCGCAGCGGAGCGTGTCTCTGGACACCGGGGCTCCTTCATGCGACAGATGAGCCGGTACGGTGGCCGCCATCCACGACGGGCCCCGTGAGGACGAGGGCCCTCCAGGGGGTGCACGGTGGCCAGGATCGAGTTCGGGGGGAAGATCGGCAACGACTGGACGGACTCCGAGCCGTGGTGGCCGCCGCTTCCCACGCCGCCGGCCGGTGCGCCCAACGTCGTCCTCATCGTGCTCGACGACGTCGGCTTCGCCCAGCTCGGCTGTTACGGGTCCGACATCGCCACGCCTGTGATCGACGGCATCGCGGCAGGGGGCGTCCGGCTCACCAACTTCCACACCACCGCGCTCTGCTCGCCCACCCGCGCCTGCCTGCTCACGGGTCGCAACCATCACCGCAGCGGCATGGGGCGTGTTGCCGACCTCGCCTCCGGCTTCCCCGGCTACTGGGGACGTCCGCCCCGCGAGAACGGGTTCCTTTCCGAGATCCTCCGGGCCAACGGCTATGCCACCTACGCGGTGGGGAAGTGGCACCTGACCCCGGAGGACGAGACGAACATGGCGCGCTCGCGCAGCACGTGGCCGCTCGGTCGCGGGTTCGACCGCTGGTACGGCTTCCACGGCGGCGAGACGCACCAGTTCGTGCCCGGCCTTTACCACGACAACCACATCGTCCGGCCGCCGCGCACCATCGAGGAGGGCTACCATCTGAGCCAGGACCTGGCCGATCGCGCCATCGAGTATCTCGGCGACCTGCGCGCCGTCGACGACGAGCTCCCCTTCTTCCTCTACTTCGCGACCGGGGCTTGCCACTCACCCCATCACGCGCCGGCCGAGTGGATCGAGCGCTACAAGGGACACTTCGCGAAGGGGTGGGACCGGTGGCGCGACGAGATCTTCGCCCGCCAGCTGGCCACGGGTGTCGTCCCCGAGGGGACCACGCTGTCGCCCCGGCCGCCCTGGGTGCCGGCCTGGGAGACCCTCGACGAAAGGGAGCGCACGCTCTCGGAGCGCTTCATGGAGTGCTTCGCCGCGTTCTTGTCCTATACGGATGAACAGATCGGCCGAGTCCTCGACTTCGTGGACGAGCTCGGCGACGGCGACAACACGGTCGTGATCCTGGTGTCCGACAACGGCGCCAGCTCCGAGGGCGGCAAGGAGGGGACCATCAACGAGGGACGGCTGTCGAATTTCGAAGGCGTCGGCGTGGACGAGATGTACCGGCGCATCGACGAGATCGGCGGTCCCCTCAGTCACAACAACTACCCGTGGGGCTGGACCATGGCGGGCAACACACCCTTCAAGCGCTGGAAGCGCGAGGTGCACGAAGGCGGCGTGGCCGACCCCTGCATTGTCAGGCTGCCGGCGCACGGTGTGGCCGCCGGAGCCGGCGGGCTGCGGCGCCAGTACGCCCATGCGGTCGACATCCTTCCGACGGTGCTCGAGCTCGTCGGCGTCGCGGCGCCGGCGGAGATCGACGGCATCGAGCAGTCGCGGATAGACGGCACCAGCTTTGCCTACGTCCTCGAAGAGGCCGGGGAGCGCACGCCCGGCCGGCACCGCACACAGCACTTCGAGATGCTGGGGTCGCGCGCCATCTACCACGACGGCTGGAAGGCGGTGACGTTCCACCCGGTCGGTCCCCTCTATGACGACGGGCTGCGCTCCAACGCACCGTTCGACGACGACGTCTGGGAGCTCTACCACGTCGCCGAAGACGTCTCCGAGGTGCACGACCGCGCCGCGCAGTTCCCCGAGAAGGTGGACGAGCTCGTGGCGCTGTGGTGGGAGGAAGCCCGGCGCAACGACGTGTTGCCGCTCGACAACCGTGTCCTCGACGCGATGTCCCACAAGCACGACCGTCGCCGCCACCAGGACACGTACCGCTACTTCCAGGGGGGCGCCCAGGTCCCCGAGTGGGTGGCGGTCGATGTGCGCAACCGCTCCCACGCCATGGCGGTCGACATCGAGACACCGTCTGGTGTCGCCCCGGAAGGCACGCTGCTCGCGCTCGGTTGCGCGCTGGGTGGTTGGTCGTTCCATGTGCTCGAGGGTCGGCTCCGCTACGTGCACAACCTCCACGGTCAGGCGCACTACCAGGTGGTAGCCGCCGGCGCGCTCACCCCCGGCCGCCACACTGTCGAGTTCCGTTTCGAAAAGGACCAGGGCGCCGGCGGCACGGCGTTTCTCTTCGTCGACGGCGAGCCGGCCGGCGAGGCAGAGGTCGCGAAGTTCACGCCGGTCGCTTTCAACGAGGTTGGCGTCGGCCTCACGTGTGGCTACGAGTGGGGTCCTGCGGTCGGCTCGGGCTACGAGGCACCGTTCTCCTTCAACGGCACCATCCGGCGCGCCGAGGTCTCTGCGACCGGCCGGGTCGTGCACGACCCGGTTGCGGACGTCGCTGCCATCCTCGCGTCACAGTGACCTTGGGCGCGCGTGACGGCGCGGTCCGGGCGTCGCGATATCGGCTCTCTGTAAAGTGATGCTCCGAACGAAGACCCTGAGTATCTCGACGTCGAAGGACGCCTCTCCGGTGAGCGCGGACTACCCGATCGGCGCCACGAGCAGCGGTCTCGTGCACGGGGCGATCCCGAATGCGGCTGCGGTTCCCCCAGGTGGACCTCTCCTCGCTCACCTATTTGCAGAGTTTGTTCGGGATGCCGACCGCGACGATTCCGACCCTCGGGACCGCCTACCTTCCGGGCAACAGTTGAGCTCAGATCGACGGGTCATCGGGCAGTGTGGCGCAGCTCCAAAACGGATGACTGGTCGTCGGCTCCGGGCTACCAACTCGTGATCGGAGTGCGCATCCTGCCTTCGAGAACGGGAAGGTGTCGCCGCAGCCCGGTGCGAAGCAGGCCTACAACGCCTATTGAAGCCAGCTCGCTGTCCTCGCTCGTCAACGCAGGCCTGGCGTTTCCCAGTTCCCTTGCGGCGTTCCGAGCGGACTTCGGTCGGGGGTCGACCGCAGCCTGTTAGCCGTCGGTCGAGGGTTCCCTACTCGAAGCTCGGCCGGTGCTCCCGTGAGCGCTTGAGCTCGTAGAAGCCCTCGGTCTGCGTGCACAACAGCACGCCGTCCCACAGCCGTCCCGCCGCCTCGCCCTTCGGCGCCGGCGTCACGACCGGCCCGAAGATGGCCTGGCCGTTGTAGTGGATGACCGGCGTGCCCACGTCGTAGCCGACCGGGTCCATGCCGGCCCGGTGCGACGCCTCCAGGGCGGCGTCGAACTCCTCCGACGTGGCCGCGTCGGCCAGCGAGGCCGGCAGGCCGAGCTCCTCGAGCGCCTCGGGCACGATCTTCGGTCGCTCGTTCTCGTCGCGCATGCGGCCCTGGAGGTGGATCCGGTTCCCCAGCGCCGTGTACAGCGGCAGCAGGATGTCAGGGCCCTTCAGCTGCTCTGCCGCGATGCAGACCCGTACCGGCCCCTTGGCCAGCGACATGCGCTTGCGGTACTCGTCGCTGAGCCCCTCGCGGTCCGCGTTCAGGATCGCGAGCGACATCACGTGCCAGTTGGTGTGGATCGCGCGCACCTTCTCCACCTCGAGCATCCAGCGCGACGTGATCCAGGCCCACGGGCAGAGCGGGTCGAACCAGAAGTCCGCCGTGTCGGTCACGGGATGCCGCCGTCCACGCGCACGACGGTGCCGGTCACGAAGGACGAGGCGTCCGTCGCCAGGAACATCGCTGCGCCCACGATCTCGGGTGGTTCACCCGCCCGGCCCAGCGCGTGATGGGGCATGCCGCGCTCGAGGATCTTCGGGTCCCAGGCCTTCGAGATGTCGGTGAGGAACGGCCCGGCCATGATCGTGTTCACCCGCACCGTCGGCCCGAAGGCCTTGGAGAAGCCCTCGGTCAGCGCGTTGAGGCCGGCCTTGGCGGCGTCGTAGGGCAGCATGTGCGGCGCCGGCCGGATGGACCCCGTGCTCGATACGTTGATGATGGATCCACCATATGGGCCCTCCGCCATTCTCGTGCCGACGAGCGAGGTGAGCCGGAACGGGCCTTTCAGGTTGACGCCGAGGACCTTGTCCCACAGTTCCTCGGTCACCGACGGGAGGTCGGGGTAGAGCGGCGACATGCCGGCGTTGTTCACCAGCACGTCGACCCGGCCGAAGGTGCCGTAGGCCTGCTCGACCAGGCCGTCGAGCTCGTCCCAGTGGCCGACGTGGCACGCCACCGGCAGCGCGCGCCGGCCCATCGCCTCGACGTCGGCCGCCACCTCCTTGCAGCTGTCGATCTTGCGGCTCGCGATCACCACGTCGGCACCTGCGGCGGCGAACGCGAGGACCATCTCGCGTCCCAACCCGCGGCTGCCGCCGGTCACCAGCGCCACCTTTCCGCTCAGCGCGCCCTCCTCTGCCATCTCTCCTCCGATCGCTAGTTCGCCTTCAACAGCTCGGCCACCATGTGCGTCACGGCCTTCCCCATCGGGATGTGCAGCGACTCGTTGGGCCCGTGCGCGTTGGAACCTGGGCCGAGCACGCCGGTCGCCACGAACTGCACCCCGGGGAAACCCTTCTGCAGGTCGGCCAGGAACGGGATGGAGCCGCCCTCGCCCACCGCGCCGGCAGCACGCCCGAATTGTTCCTTGGACACCCGGTCCAGGACGGCCGCGAGGTCAGGGTCGAGCGGCGGCGCCACCCAGCCCTGGGCGACGCCTTCGACGTCGATGGTGACGTGCGCTCCTTCGTCGGTGCGGATGGCCGAGATGAGCGCGTCGCAGGCCACCTGCACGTCCACGTCGGGTGGCAGCCGCACGGCGAGCTTGAACGTCGTCGAGGGCCGCAGGACGTTGCCCGCCTCGCGCGGCTTGGGTAGCCCGTCGGCGCCGACCACCTCGAGCGCGGCGCCCCACGTGCGCGCGGCCAGCCTGGCCGGCGCGTCGTCACCGAGCAGGCGCAGACCGTCCACGACCGGGTAGCCGCTGTCGGGGAACTCCGCGGCGAGCGCGTCGAGATTGGTCCGGTGCGCGTCGGGCATCCCCGCCCCGAGCATCTCCGGCAGGAGGATGCGGCCGTCGGCCTCGTCCTCGATCGTCGACAGGATGCGCCGCAGGATCCGGAAAGACGACGGCACCACGCCGCCTCCCTGCCCACTGTGGATGCCCTCGGTCAGCACGTCGACGGTCACGGTGACGATGAGCATTCCGCGCAGCGACGTCGTCAGCCAGAGGCGGTCGTAGCTCAGGCCCCCCGAGTCGAGGCACACGACCAGCCGCGGCGTCCCGATGCGGGGCGCGAGGTGCTCGAGGTACGCGGCGAGATCCGGGCTGCCGCTCTCTTCGCTCGCCTCGATGAGGACCAGGACGCGGCCGTGCCCGCCGCCCGCCTCCGCCAGAGCCGTCACGGCGGCGAACGTCGAGTAGCCGTCGTCGGCCGTGCCCCGACCGTAGAGCAGGTCGCCCTGGCGGACCGGTTCGTAGGGCCCGAGCTCTTGGCGCCATTCGCCCATCGGCGGCTGCTTGTCCATGTGGCCGTAGACGACGATCGGGTCGCCTGCGCCCCCGTTGTCGACGAGCAGCACCGGCGTGCGCCCCGGCAGCTGCACGATCTCGGTGGCGAGCGCGCCATCCTGGTCGCGCACCCAGTCGCGCAAGAGTTCCGCCGCGGCGGCGATGGCACCGCGTCCGGCCCAATCTGGGTCGAACGCCGGGGAGAGGCAGGGGATGCGCGTGTACTCAGACAGCGCGGGGAGGATGCGCTCCTCCCATGCGGCGTCGATGGCGTCAGTCATGGGCGGTGGCGTTCGTCATGCGTGGCTCACGCGGCGGGGCTCTCGGTGATCTCGGCCAGTCGCTCGAGCGTCTTGGCCATGGCGTCCTTGGTCTGCTTGCCCACCGGTCCGGCCTTGAGCACGAAGCGCTGCTTGTCCTTCGTGATGTCCCAGGTCTCCCGGACGAGGGTGCTGCCACCGCCGGACATTTCGAGCTCGTAGCGCCAGATGCGCCCGCCGATGAGGCGCCCGAGCGGGCCGGCGAACGTCGTTTGCCAGGCGATCCGCTTGTCCGGCTCGAATTCGATGACCGTGTTGGACATCGAGTAAGGCACCCCGAGCTTCATCGACATGCCGAACGTGGTGCCCAGTGCCAGCTGCTCGGGTGCGCCCTGCTTGAGCCGCTTCACCGATCCCGAACCGTCGATCTCGGGGTGCCGCGATGCGTCGGCCACGATGGCGAAGATGTCCGCGGCCGGCGCGTTGATGACCCGCTCGACGCTGACGACTGTGTCTCCCACGCTGCGACCTCCGATCGGGCGGTTCCCCGGGCGACGACACTAGAGCGCCCGACTCTCCTCAGAGGGCGTGGGCGACCAGGTCGCTCAGCTGCACCCACTCGAGCGTCGCAGCATGGGTCGAGGCCAGGACGACCGGAGGGGCCACCCCGGCATCGAGCGCCTCCTGCCAGCGTGCCGCGCAAAGGCACCACTGGTCGCCCGGCTGCAGACCGGCGAAGCTGAACTCGGGATGAGGAGTCGAAAGATCGTTGCCGACCGACGCCGAGAACGCGAGGAACTCGGCCGTGACGCGCGTGCAGACCGTATGCACGCCGATGTCCTCGGCGCCGGTGTTGCAGCAGCCGTCGCGGAAGAAGCCGGTGACGGGGTCGAAGTTGCAGGGTTCGAGGTCTTCGCCCAGGACGTTCTGTGCCATAGCCCATTTGAGCACGACGCGGGCGTGCGGACGGTTGCGCGTTTTCGCTACTCGGTCTCCAGAGGTGTGCCGTCGTAGCGGTCGATCCACGCGAACGAGCTGACCGGGGCCCGCTTCAACCGCCGTGCCGCGGCCATCGGGTGGCCCAGCACGACGAGGGCTGCCGCGACGACCGTCTCGGGGATGTCGAAGAGCGCGCGCAGCTCGGCCTCTCGGCGCACGGCCACGGTCGTCATCACCCCGCCCAGGCCCTCGCGCGGGCGGCGAGCAACAGGTTCCAGACGAAGGGGTAGATGGAGGCGCCGCCGACCATGGTGTAGCGGGGCAGGTCGCGGTCGACCGTTGCCAGCACGCCGAGGTCGGCGAGGACGAGCAAGAGGGCGGGCGCCTTGTCGAGCGTTTCCGCGAAGCTGGGCGCGGCGGCGCCGGCCTCGGCGAACTGGCTCGCGTTGGCGAGCGCGGCGCGTTCTTGGTCCCTGTCGGTCAGCGGCGACCACGGGGTCAACCCGGAGGCGGCGAGCGCCATGTAGTCGTACCAGCCCGAGAGGTAGAGGTCCCGCACCGCGGCCCGCGCGGCGGGGTCCTTCACCACGATGACGCGCCAGCCTTGGCGGTTGCCACCGTTGGGGGCGAAGCGTGCCGTGTCGAGCAGGCGGGCGAGCACCTCGTCGGGCACCGGCTCGTCGGTGTAGTCGCGCACGGCGCCGGTGCTGCGCAAGGTGGTGAGGAGGTCGAGGTCCACGAGTTGCCCACCGTAGCGGTCGCTGCTTCTATCTGAGGCGTGACGGCCGCCCGGGACGCCGATGGTGCTGAGGTCGCGGTTGCCACCGGTGCGGCGGGCGTGGCGCGGCTCCGGGCCTTCTCGGGCACGCCCCTCGTCGTGTCGCCGATGGCGGGTGGCCCGTCCACGGTGGAGCTCGTCGTCGCGGCATCGAGGGCCGGGGCGTTCGCGTTCCTCGCCGGCGGCTACAAGAAGTCTGAAGACGTGCAGGCCGAGATGGCGGCGGTGAGGGCCGCAGGCGTGGATGCGTTCGGTGTCAATCTCTTCGTGCCGGGTGCACCGACGGACGAGCCCGGTCGGCTCGAGGCCTACCTGGAGTCGCTGCGCCCGCTCGCGCAGTCGTTCGGGACCGAGCTCGGCGCGGGGGAGTGGGACGACGACGACTACCCGGCCAAGCTCGCGCTGGTGCTCGCCGAACGGCCGGCCGTGGTGAGCTTCACCTTCGGCCTGCCCGACGGCGAGGCCGTCCGCGCGTTGCGGCGTGCGGGCTCGCTCGTCATGGTGACCGTGACCACGCCGGAAGAGGCTGATGCCGCATTGCGGGTGGCGCCCGACGCGCTCTGCCTGCAGGGCGCGGAGGCCGGCGCCCACCGCGGCAGCCTGACCAACGCCGATCGCCCCGACGCCGATCGGCCCTTGCGCGCGCTGCTGGCCGCGGTCCGCCGCCGCACGCTGGTGCCGATCGTGGCGGCCGGCGGCGTGGCGGGACCTGACGACGTGGCGGACCTTCTCGCCCGTGGCGCCACGCTCGTGCAGGCCGGGACCGCGTTCCTCCGCTGTCCCGAATCGGGTGCGCAGCCGGCAGCCAAGGACGCGCTCGCCGACCCGGCGTTCACCGCGACCACCGTCACCCGCGCCTTCAGTGGACGGCGGGCCCGCGCGCTTGTCAACGCAATGACGCAGGAGCACCCAGACGCGCCGAGGGCGTATCCCGAGATCAACAACGCCACCCGGGCGTTGCGCGCCGCGGCGGCGCGAGCGGGCGACCCCGGGCACATGAGCCTCTACGCGGGGACGGGGTTCCGTACGGCCCGGGCGCATCCGGCGGCCGAGGTGGTGGAGCGGCTGGTGTCAGGATGGCGCCGGTGACGAGCCGCCGGCAGACCAAGACGATCGAGTTCACTCCGCCCGACATCGACGGGGTCGGGGAGGAGCTGGCCGCGCTGCGAGACGCCGGCAACGGATGGGTCAACCTCTTGCCCGGCGTCGTGGAAGAGGCCGACATCAACCCGCCCGCCGGGCTCTTCGCGTTCTTCGGGACCCGGCAACCGCCGGTGACGATGGCCACCGTGATGCCGGCGCGCCTCGACAAACGCAACGTCGAGGGCATGTCGGTGGGCCTGATGCACCCGACCGGTGCCAAGTCCATCGCGCGCCTGGCCGACGCGGGGGTCGTGGTGCCCGAGGGGTGGGTGGTGCGCCAGGACCACCCGCGGCGTGGGCTCGTGTTGCAGACGGCGCCGGACACCGTCCCGGGCGACGTCGTGACGTGGTGCGTACAGGCCGGCACGGCCCTGTGCATGGCCGACATGACGGGCCAGTGGCAAGCCGTCGTGTACCTGCCGTAAGGCCGGGACGCATCGATGGCCACGGGAGGACGGCGCGACGACGCGGCACTCGCAGCCGGTCTCGGTCGGTGGGTGGCCGCGAACGCCGGGACGGTGCCCGGAGCGGCCACGGACACGGCCGCGGGCTCGGTCACGGTCGCCGGCTTGGTGCACGCCGAGGGCGGCATGGCAAACGAGACCGTGCTCCTCGATCTCGGTCCGGGTCATGCGGGCATGGTTGTGCGCCTGCCGCCGCTCGACGCGACGTTCCCCGACTACGACCTGGCCCCCCAGGCGGCGGTGCAGAACGCAGTCGCCGCGGCCGGGGTTCCGGCGCCGGCGCCGGCGATGGTCGAGCCGGATCCGTCGTGGGTCGGCGCGCCGTTCCTCGCGATGCCGCGGATGCACGGAGCCGTGGCGGGCCCGGTACCGGCGTTCGACCCTTACGTCCAAGAGGCCGGCCCGGCGCTCCAGCGCGTCATGTACGACGGCCTCGTCGATGTGTTGACCGCGATCCACGCGGTGCCGTGGGAGGTGGTGGGATTGGCGGAGGTGCTCGGAGGGCCGCGGTTGGCCGACGCGCTGGCCTATTGGTCCGGCTACGTCGAGTGGTCGTCGGAGGGTGACCCGCTGCCGGCGCTCGCCGAGGCCCTCGATTGGTGCACACGTCACTGTCCGCCCGAACGCGATGCGGTGCTCTTGTGGGGTGACGTCCGCCTCGCCAACCTCGTCTTCGACGACTCCCGTCAGGTCGTCGCCGTCCTCGACTGGGATCTCGCCACCCTCGGTCCACCGGAGATGGACCTTGGCTGGCATTTCGGGCTCGACTTCGTGATGGAAGCGCTGTTCGGCCGGCGCGTGCCGGGCTTTCCGTCCAGGATCGAGGCACTGGAGCGTTACGAGAGGGGGTCCGGGCACGAGGTGCGGGACCTCGCCTGGCACGAGGTCTTCGCGTTGGTGCGGGCGCTGGCAATCAACGACCGCCATCAGCGCATCACCGGTGACGCTCGTCGGCGCGACAACCCGATGGGTGCGGTGCTGCTCGCCCGTCTGGAGGCGGCAGCCGCCGGTGGCTGGGGCTGACGCGCCGACAGGTCCGCCGATTGGAGGCTCAGGGGAAAGCTGGTTCGCGCCGAAGTCCGGCGCTGTCGATCAAGTGAACATGGCGCTGCGCCGCACCCAGGTGGCGTACTGACCGCCAAGAGGAATCTTGCGCAAGTGTCGATCGAGGGTGCAGCCGGTCGCTCCTCCGAGAGGTGACAAGAGGTAGTGGAGATACTCGGGCTCCGTGTCGGCCGATTTCCTCAGCAACTCCACCGTCTCGCTGGGGCGGGAGGAGCATCGCGTCGCGGTCGAGCTCACAGGTGTTCACCGCATGGCGCGTCAACGGGTTGTAAGGATTGTCCTCGAACAGCGCAACGACACCTTCGTGCCGGCTGACACGCACCATTGCACTGACGACTTGGCATCGTTGTGACACCGGAATGTGGTGGAGCACGCATATCGCAACCGCGACGTCGAACCGCCCATCGTCGAACGGAAGCCTCGCTCCGTCGTACCCGGAGAATTGAGCCTCCGGAACGTTCCGCTGAGCCTTGATCAGCATCTCACTCGAGACGTCGACGCCGTGGAGGCTTCGAACGCACGGGGCAAGCACCTGATCGGTCGTACCTGTACCGCAGCCGACGTCGAGCAGCGACAGTTCCTTCAGCGGGCCCAGTCCCTTACGAACGATCTCCCCGAGAATGTCGACTTTGCGGCGAGCGTAAAAGGCGGAGTTCCAGCCGGTAAAGGACACCGACCGGTCCACGTCGTCTTCGTAATCGCTTGGGTACCGGTCGAAATCGACGTCTCGGCCGTATTGCTCTCTGGTGTCGGCGGCAACCCCGGTCATGCTTCTCCCTGACGGCCAGAGCAATCGGACACCGTGGTTCGAGAGTCCAGTGTTGACCGCAGGAGCCGCACAAACCGGCCATACGGACCAGAAGCGGGCTTCGAACGACGGTTGCCGGCTTCGAAATAGGTCTTTTGGCCCATGACGCCACGCGGCGGCCTTCGTACATTCGAAATGGCTGCAGCGCGCGACGGGTGGAGTCCGTGCCGGTGCGGAGACGGAGGGGGAAGACTGCCAGTGGAACGCTGCATAATGCGCGCGCGCGTGGCACCGCCGTGCTCCTCGGTCCCAGCCGCACGGCGAGGGATCCGCCGGTGAGCACCGTCCAACAGCACCCGCGGACCATGGAGGACGGTGCGCCTACGACCGGACCGGTACCTGGTTCGTTCGAGGCATCACCGCGGGTGGCCGCGATCCCGGACCGGGGTGACGACGGTCATCGTGGCGCGGTCTCCGTGCCGCTAGGCCACCGACTCCTCTGCGGGTGGCGCCGGCATCCCCTGGCGCGCCCGTGCACGTCGTACGTCCTCTCGAGGGTGGCCGTCCTCTTCGCGGCGTTGGGTGCGAAATGGTTTGCCCCCAACCTGCACCTGCTCAACGCGCTGACCGCAGGGTGGGACGGAAAGTGGTATCAGCTCATCGCTCAGCACGGGTACCCGAGTCGCATCGTGAACGAGGGGCACGGGAGCCGTTGGGCGTTCTTCCCGGCCTGGCCGCTCATGATCCGGGGGACGGTCGGGGCGACCCATCTGTCCTACGCCCATGCCACGCTGATCCTGTCTTTCGCCCTGGGGCTCACTTCGGCCATCGCGGTTTGGCTCGCGGTGCGAGAGGTCTTGGGACAGGTCATCGCAGACCGGGCCGTGTTGCTCTACGTCTTCTTCCCCGCTTCGTTCGTACTGAGTCTGGGGTACTCCGAAGGCCTGTTCATCACGGCTTGCGGCGTCTGCCTGTACGCCCTATCCCGGCGCTATTGGCTGACGGCAGCGCTGGCGGCTGTCGTCGGCGGGCTGACAAGGGACTTCGGGATCGTCCTCATAGCCTGTGTCGTCGTCGCGGCGGGGCACACCTTCCTCAAGACCCGAAAGGCGCGTCCGCTCGTCGCCGTTGTGGTGGCACCACTCGGATTTCTGGCCTGGGCGTGGTATTCGTGGTCAACCGTGGGCACGGCGTTCGCCTTCGTCCAGGCAGAGCGGTTCTGGGGCAACGGGCACTTCGTGTGGTTCGTGACGCCGTTTCTGGCCCTCTTCGACATGTTCACTGGCTCCCATGCGCTCGAGCAGGGCCAGGTGGTCATGTGCGTCCTCGGCGTGGCCTTTGCGTACCTGGGGATAATCCTGCTGGCGAGGGCGCGTGACAAGGGAGTCTCGATCCCGTCATCGTGGTGGGTCTTCACCATCCTCAGCACGTTGGTTGTGCTGAGCTCGTACGAGCCCGACAGCGTCCTCCGGTACTCCATGGTCGTGATCACCGCCTACGGGGCCTACGCCTGGCGCATTCGCCCGGAATGGGAGGCACGGGCCGTGGGCGTGTTGGGCATGGCTCAAGGGATGTTCATGGTCGTCGCGTTGCTGGGTAGCCAATATCCGCACTCGGCGGCGCTCTGGCCCTGACGACCCGAGCGACTGTCGCCGTAACTCCGCGACGATCATCGATTCGATGGCACACCGGGTCGTCGAATCGAACGCTCTGAGTCCGAGGCCACCCGTACGGCCTTCCCTTCAGCGCGATGCGCACAACGTCGTCTTGGCTCCGCCGTGTCGGCGCGAGTGGGTCTAGGGGAGGAACGACGGCGTCGTCAGCGGATGCAGGACGCCGGAGAGGAAGACCACGGTCAGTACCGCTTGCCCGCTGGCGAACCCGACAAGGAGTGCGCTGCGGGTGGCTGAGCGCGCTTTCCAGACGATCCCGACGAACAGCGGAAACGCCACCATGGTGTAGCGCGGGATGCTGTCGACGAAATAGGCGCTCAAGGCGATGGCCACCGTACCGGACGTGTAGATCCACCACGAAGCGGGGATGCGTTGCACGCGGGACACCGCGATCAAGCACACAACGCCGATGTACACGAACACAACGGCGGCCGTGCACGACGCCGCCTCGGCGAGGGTGAGCCCGTGCGC
Source organism: uncultured Acidimicrobiaceae bacterium (assembly GCA_963828455.1). GTDB lineage: Bacteria > Actinomycetota > Acidimicrobiia > Acidimicrobiales > RAAP-2 > Bog-473. The sequence goes on from CAWHFH010000025.1 coordinate 63,595, forward strand.
ACTCATAGTGATGAGGACTGCCAGCGCGCGGTACTGGCGCGGTGAACCAGACGAAGTGCTGTCCCTGCCAGAACCGTTCAGAGGTCAGGAATGCAATCGGGGTATCCACCATGGCCCAGCTGTAGGCCATGAACGCCCCTATCCCAAGGGGGGCGACCCCCGCGGCGAGGAGAGGCTGGAGCCGTCGCTCCCGCCACGCAGCAAGCAGCGCGACCACCACGACGCAGACGACAATGACGGCTCCCGTGTTGCGTGTAAGCCCGGCCAGGCACGCCAGCAGCGCGGCGGTGATCCACCACCGTCGCTGCAGGGCGTAGAGGGCACCCGCCGCCGCGGTGAGGAAGAGCCCCTCGGTGTACGCGAAGGACAGGATGCACGAGAGCGGGAAGAAGACGAACAACAGCGTCGCCCGGTCGGCCACCCGGGCGCCGAACGTCTCGCGTACAGCTAGCCACACGGCCACCGTTGCGGTGAGCCCGAATACGAAGGCCGCCAGAACAGCGGCGTCGGGCAGACTTAGCCGCGTCACCTCCGCCACGCCGCGGATCACCGCGGGAAAGGCCGGGAAGAAGGCCCAGCGGCTTCCCAGCCCCTCCTGATACAGCCGGTCGGGGTACCCGTGTTGGGCGATCAAAAGGTACCAACGGCCGTCCGAGGCAGAGCCCAAGGCGAGGACGACATTGAGGGAGGGGTAGAGCAGGCCCGCCACGAGGGCCGCGCCCAGGACCAGGAGGCGGGACGCCAGGTAGTAGCGGACCGGCCGTAGCAGTGGCCGCCAACGGTGGGGGGCGCACTCGGGTGGGCTCGCCTCCTCTGCCGGGGCGACCTCCTCTCTCGGGAGTGCCGTCGGCGCGGGTTCGACCTCGACGAGGTCGATGGTCACGCCGCGACCGGCTGAGGCGGAGACGGGCGAAAGGCCCATCCCCGCAGAAGCGAGAAACGCACTAGCGAAGCAACTCCGTTGGCTAGCATGACCGCGACGAGCGCGGCGGGCAGCGAACCGCCGGCGAGCACGCCTGCGACCGAGAGGGCTGCGGTCGTGCAGCTCAGGCTGACGGCGTAGAGCACGCCGGCCGTCGCGAGAAAGTGCGGCCGCCGGGTCAGGGCATCGTGGCCTTGGCTTCGCCCCTTGGCCAGCGAGCGGTGCAACGCGGCGTTGAACAGTGTGCAGAACGCCAGCGCGAGCGCGTTGGAGACGAGCGGTCCGAACTGCCTGAAGCCGAATGCGAACAGACAGAGATAGGTGAGGGTGCTCAGCATCCCGACACCCGCATAGGACAGCAGCTGCTCGGCAGTGGCCTCTTCGGGGCGGAGGCGTTCCGTCCGGCGCAGCCGGCGCGCCCGCTGCAGGGCGTGACCATGCGAGATGCGCCACAGTCCCTTAAGGTCGCCCCAGGCCGTCGACACGATGCTGACGCGTGAGTCGGGGTCGTCCACCCACTCGACCGGGATCTCGCTGACCCGCATCCCAAGGCGTTCGGCCGTCACGAGGAGCTCGGTGTCGAAGAACCAGGCGTTGTCCTCCACGAAGGGGAGAAGCTTGACCGCACACTCGCGGCGCAGCGCTTTGAACCCGCACTGGAAGTCGCTGATCCGGCTCCGCTGGGACATACGCACGAGGAGGTTGTACGCCCGCGAGATCAGCTCTCGCTTGGCCCCACGGACCACCCGCGCCCCGCTGGCGAGGCGGGTACCGACCGCGACGTCGCCATGACCCGACAAGACCGAGGCGACCAGCGGCATGAGGCCTGTGAGGGACGTGGACAGGTCAACATCCATGTAGGCGACGACCTCAGCGGTGCTGGCCTCCCAGGCCTGGCGCAAGGCATAGCCGCGACCCTTGCGATGGAGGGCAATGGCCTGGACACCGTCGATGGAGGCGGCGAGCCGGCGGGCGACGATAGCGCTGTCGTCGGTGCTGCCGTTGTCCACGATCGTGACGAGAGAACTGAACGGCAGCGACTCGTCCAGGAACTCGCGCAGGGTCGCGATGCGTTCGGCCAAGTTGTGCGCTTCGTTGTAGACGGGCACCACGACATCGACCTGGACGGCCTTCTGGCGCGTTTGTTCGGAGGACGAGCGAGGAGGCGTGCGCGCGCCTCGGCCTGCGGTGTGCGCCAGCGGCACAGACGGTGCCGAAACCTCCATTCGACCGACTCCCCCTCACCGGCGGGCCACGGACACGTGCGCGGCCTGCTGTTTCCCCAGCTCCAGGCTAAGGCCGCTGCCCCGGCGGACACATGGGTCAAAAGGACCAGATTGCGGTTGGCCCGGCGGGTAGGACGAGTACCGCCGGGACGGTTCCGGCGGAACCGGGCGGTGGAAACGACACGACAGGCGTGCAGCAGTTCGGCGCTCAGCTCCCGTCGAGGAGCGAGAAACCCATGACGCCCGCCTTGGCGACCTCGTAGCAGAGCGTGTCGTAGGGCTCGACGAGGCCGTAGGTCACCTCGCCGTCACAGGTGACGCGGCATTGGTGCTGGTCTTGCCCGGCCAGGCGACTGCGGATCTCGGGGTCGTTGACGTCGAAGGTCTCCGCGTGCACGACGACGTCGTCGCCCTGCGCGACGGCCATGCCGTGCCAGAGATCGCCGTCGGGTGTGCCGCCGTTGGGACCGCCGTACATGCCGCAGCGCAGGAACGCGATCTGGTTGCCGAGACGCTCGAACGTCATCTTCTTGACCGAGCCGTCGGCGAAGTGCAGATCGACCTCGCCGCCGTGCAACAAGTTGGTGTCGGATTCGAAGCGCATGCGGTGGACGCGCTTGGTGAGCGTCGCACTGCGCTTGCGCGGGTCACCGATGTTGTAGAGGACGTGGTCGCCCCAGATGCCGAAGTCCGCGAACTCAACCCACTCACCGCTGTGCGGGTGCTGCATCCCCATGTAGCGCCCGGGCCCGCCGACGCCGTCGCGGGTTCCCCAGTGGTGGTCGCGGGTGCCGAGGTGCGTTTCGGTATCGAGCTCGAGGCGCTCGCCGTGCGCTTCGACCCATCCCTGTTGGCGACCGAAGCCGTCGTAGCCGGCGATGGGGCTCATGGCGCGGCCGCCCACGATGATGCCGGCGCCCAGCTGGCGGAAGACGGGCCGCTTCGTATCGAGCCAGTCGATCGCGAAGGCGATCGGGAGTTCCGCTCCGATGCTGTCCGTTCCGCGGTCGAGGCGTAACCGCCAGTGGCGGAAGGGCTCGACGACCTCGAAGCTGAAGGGACCGAGCCGCATCTCCATGCGGTCGTTGCGCAGTTTCTGGTGCGCGCGCACGGTCGTGTGCCGGCCGCGCACGTTCACGATCGCGAAGGCCTCCGCGGTGCCGAGGTTCGGGTAGAAGGCGAGTCCGATGACGACGAGGAGGTCGCCGACCCTGTCCTGACAGGTGAACCACACGCGCTCGTAGGCCTGGGCGTCAGGCGTCCACATCACGCGGACCGGGAGAGGCGCGTTGTGGACGAGGAACTCATCGAGCCCGCTCAGCGGCGCGTGCTCGGCTGCGGCCGGGTAGGGAGAGGAGCCGGGGCCCGGAACGTCGTTCTGGTCTGAGTCGGTCGGGTCGTGCATGCGGGAGCACAGTACGCTCAGGCCGTGGCGGCCGACCAGCGGATCGATCAGCCGATCGCCTTCGAGGCGGCCGATCCCATCGACCCGCGCGACGCGGCCTTCTTCGCGAGAGAGGACTATTACGACGTCCTAGCCAGGCTGCGGGCGGAGGACCCGGTGCATGCGTGCAGCCCCGGCTTTTGGGTGGTGTCCCGTTACGAGGACATCCGGGACCTCAGCCGTGATCCCGCGCACTTCTGTTCGGGGCGGGGCGCGCTCGTCAACGACCCCATCCGGTCCAGCGGAACGCCGATGCTCTCGCGATCGATCCTCCACATGGACCCGCCCGAACACGCCGTCTTCCGCAAGCTCGTGAACCGTCGGTTCACGCCACGTGCCTTGTCCGGGCTCGAGGAGTCGATCCGGAAGACCGCCAGCCGGCTCCTCGACGCGGTCGACGCTCGCGGTGAGATCGATTTCGTGGCCGAGCTGGCGGCGCCGTTCCCGCTCACCGTGATCGCCGAGCTGCTCGGGATCGACGAAGCGGACCAGGAGGACTTCCGCCGGTGGTCGGACGCGGCGATCGAGTCACCGGATCTGCCACCCGAGGACACGAGGGCCGCGTTGGGCGAGCTGTCGGGGTTCATCGTCGAGCACGTCGTGGCTAAGCGGGAACGCCCGGGACCAGACCTCGTGTCGCTCCTCGTCGGCAGCGAGATCGAAGGCCAGGCGCTGAGCAAGGACGAGGTGTTCATGTTCCTTCTCACCTTGCTGGTGGCCGGCAACGAGACTACGCGGACCTTGTTGTCGGGCAGCGCGATCGTGCTGGCGGAGCACCCGGACCAGCGTACGTTGCTGGCCGAGGATCCGGCGTTGTTGCCGGGGGCGGTGGAGGAGTGCCTGCGCTGGGTGACACCCGTGCACGCGTTCTGCCGCACGGCGACGGAGGACGCGGTGATCGCGGGCACACCGGTGCGCGCTGGTGACTACCTGTGCATGCTTTACGCGTCAGCCAACCGCGACGAGCGCGTTTTCGGCCCCGATGCAGCCATGTTCGACGTGCGCCGTCAGACGGTGCCGGTGCATCTCGCGTTCGGCTTCGGCGAGCACGTCTGCTTGGGCGCGAGCCTGGCACGCATCGAGGCGAGGATCTTCTTCGAGGAGCTACTGGTGCGGTTCCACGAGTACGAAGTGGCCGGACGGGTGGAGCGGGTGCTCTCGACGACGGTGGCCGGCATACGGTCGCTGCCGGTGGTTCTGGCGCCGTAGCGCTCAGCCTGCCGCTGCCGCTGCGGCTGGCGTCTGGTCGCGGATGGTGCCGGCGAGCACTGCATCGCGGAGGTCGCCGAGGAGTGCCTCAACCGCACCGGGGTCCGCACTGAGACGTAGGCGGCCGCCTTTGCGCTCGGAGTGGACCAACCCGCTCTGGCGCAGCACCTTCACATGCATGCTCACAGTCGGTTGGGCCAAGTGGAAGAGGGTCGCAAGCTCGCCGACGCTGCTCGGGGCCGCGGCGAGGGAGTGGAGGATGGCGAGGCGCGTGGGGTCGGCTACCGCCTTGAGGCGCCGCGCTACGGACTCGGTCTGCGCGCGCGCCTGCTCGTCACCTGGCCCGACGCCGATCCCGATTACCACGAGATCGGGAAAGTCGAGGTAGAGGCTCGAACCGAAGAACAGGCAGGGGACGAAGTCCACCGGCTTGCCGCCTTCGATGTCCGCAGTGATCCGGGAAAGGCGCTCCCGGAAGATGTCACAACCCGGAGTTATGAGTACATCCAATGGCATTCTCCGCTCGTATTGCGAGACGAAGTGTCGACCTGCCTGTTCGATAGCCGGCAGCCACCGTTGCCACATGTCGTTGACGGGCGCCCAGACCTCCGCGAGCAGGTTCAGATACGACCGGACCAGAGCGGGGGAATCCTTGAGCCGACGGAAGCGTTCGGAGAAGAGGGCAAGCTCTTCGTCGGATTCCGAGGGCAGTTCGAGGTCGAGCGGCACGGTGGGAACGGCCCGCTCGAGGGCCGCCCAGAGCACGTCCGGCTCGGTGACGTCGAGGGCGCCCGCGTAGTGGGCGAGAATGTGCATCTCCGTGAACGACGTCTCGTCGTCGGTGTCGCCCCAGAACGTGCGCACGCGTTCTGCGAGGTCCACACGCTCGTCGAACGCCATCGCCGCGCCGCCGCACATGCTGGCTGGCGGTGGGCTCGCGTCGACCCGCTCGAGGTACTGGGTCCGGACGGAGGGGCTCGCCGCCGTCAGCAACAGCCACGCCAGGTCGCTGGCGAGCGACGGGTTGGCGCTGACCGAGGGTGTCGGCCCCGCCGCCTGAGTACTGAGAATAGGCACACAGCTATATTAGGATATGGTTGATTATCTGTCAAACTTCTTCTAAGATGACGTCGTCCGAGGGGGACATCGAACCGCTGACCGGGAGCGGAATTGGTCAAGCGAGGTGAGCTCATGATCCAGACCCGAGGAGTCGAATCGCTGGTCGCCCTGCATCGGCAAGAGCTGATCAACCAGGCCGGATCAGTGCGATCACGCCGATCGGGTCTGTCCAAGCGTGAACAAAGCGCGACGCAGCGCTCGGCTGCCGGCATCCCGGTTACCGGTGGCCGAGCGGTGCGCCGGGCCGTGGCGCCGCGGTTTGGCGCCTGGCTCATCGACTTCGGCACGAGGCTCGGAGGCGCGACGGTGCGCACCTCGAACTGAGGCTGGGCTGATCGGGGCCGATCCACCGGTATCCCGGCGGCGGAGAAGCCGGTTCTACGGCCTGGCATCGGCAAGAGTGTCCCGATGCCTGAGGCACGCAACGTGTTGTTCGTCACGCTCGACCAATGGCGGGGTGACTGCCTCTCGGCACTCGATCACCCCGTCTTGGAAACCCCAGCGCTCGACGCATTGGCGTCGCGGGGTGTGCTATTCGCCAACCATTGGGCCAACGCTGCGCCGTGCGGACCGTCTCGCGTGCCTGTACACGGGCACGTATCTGCACCGGAACCGCTCGATCCTGAACGGGACCCCACTCGACGCACGGTTCACCAATGTTGCCTTGGTGGCGCGAGAGCTCGGCTACGACCCTGTGCTCTTCGGGTACACGGACACGTCGGTCGATCCGCGTACGGTTCCGCCGGACGATCCCCGGCTGCACACCTACGAAGGCGTGCTCCCTGGCTTCCGCGCCGTGATCCTGGACCCGTGGGAGCAAGGCAGCCCGGCCTGGGGAAGGTGGCTCGCCGCGCGTGGGGTCGACGTGCCCGCCAACCCCCACGACCTCTACCAACCGATGGACAGGTTCCCGGGTGCCGATGCGCACGGCTCGACGTGGGCGCCCGCACGTTTCCCGACCGAGCTCTCGCAGACCACCTTCATCCGCACCGAGGTCGTCGACTGGCTCGAGCGGTACGCTGACGTGCCGTTCTTCCTCCATGCCTCCTTCATCCGGCCCCACCCGCCGCGCCGCAACCCGGTCGGCTATCACGACCTCTATTCCGCCGAGGCGGTCGCGCCGTTCGCGGGGTGCGAGAAGCGGGAGGACGAAGCCGCCATCCACCCGCTCGCATCGATGGCGGTGCGCGTGTCCCAGGTGGGAGCGCCCGAGGAGGAACGAGAACGCCGGCAGCTGCGTGCGACGTACTACGGCGCGCAGCGCGAGGTGGACGACGGCCTGGCCCCCCTGTTCGAGTACCTGGAATCGAGCGGGCTGTTCGAGACCACGCTGGTGGTGGTCACCAGCGACCACGGCGAGATGGGTGGCGACCATTGGTTGCTCGAGAAACTCGGCTTCTGGGACGAGAGCTACCACGTCCCGTTGATCATCGTCGACCCTCGACCCGGGGCGACGGCCGGCCGGGGCACCGTGGTGGACGCGGTGACCGAGTCAGTGGACGTGCTGCCAACCATCTGCGAGTTCCTCGGGGCAGACGCGCCGCTGCAGGCCGACGGCTGGTCGTTGGCCACGTTTCTTCGCGGCGAGCCAGCGCCGGCGCATTGGCGTGACACCTCGCACTACGAATGGAGCTTCGCGGACCCCGTGCACAAACGCGCCGAGAGGGCGTTCGGGATCCCCATGAGCCACTGTTCGCTCGCGGTCGGGCGCGGCCCCCGTTACAAGTACGTCCAGTTCGCCGCGGCTGCCGATGTCATGCCCCCGCTGTTGTTCGATCTTTCCGACGACCCGGGCCAGACCCGCAATCTGTTGGTATCGAGAGTCGATGCCGAAGCGGCCGCCTGGCAGGGGGCACAGGAACTGCTGCAGTGGCACATGCGCTCCGCCGAGCGCATATTGAGCGGGAGCCTGCTCGATCCCGAGCAAGGTCTCGTGCAAGCCCGCGACGACTGGCGGTAATTCCCGAGCCCATGGAGGTCGGCCCTCGGGCGGTGTGGAAGGCTGACGCCTTCTCGTCAGGAGGGAGGCAGTGCACGTGGCGAACATGCAGGGCAAGACGGTCGTCGTCACGGGCGGCAATTCCGGTATCGGCCTCGAGACCGCTGAGGCGCTGGCCGGGATGGGTGCACGGGTGATCGTCACGGCCCGGAACGCCGACAAGGGCCGTGCCGTTGTGGCGGGCATCGTCCAACGGCTGGGCGGCGACGCCCAAGTCCAGCTCGTCGTCTTCGACCTCGCCGACCTGTCGTCGGTGCGGCGGGGGGCGGACGAGATCCTCGAGCAAGCACCTCGACTGGACGTGCTGGTCAACAACGCCGGCGTCGTGCTGAGTGAGCGCCACGAGACGGTCGACGGGTTCGAGGCGACGTTCGCCACCAATCACCTCGGCCCTTTCCTCTTGACGAACTTGGTGCTCGATCGCCTCCGCGAGTCGGCGCCGGCACGCATCGTGAACGTGGCGTCGGCGGCGCACAACACGGCGCGCAAAGGGATATCCTTCGACGACTTACAAGCGACGAAGAAGCGCTACCGCGGCATGCGCGTCTACGGGGAGTCGAAGCTGGCGAACGTTCTCTTCACGCTGGAGCTGGCCTGCCGGCTGGCGGGTACCGGGGTCACGGCCAACTCGCTGCATCCCGGGACCGTGCGGACCGGTTTCGGAGCGGACGGGGACGCCCGGGGCTTCCTCGCCCTTGGCATCAGGATCGCCCAGCCGTTCTTCCTCTCACCGGCCAAAGGGGCGCGTACGTCCATCTACCTGGCGTCGTCACCCGACGTGGAGGGGGTCAGCGGCGAGTACTTCGACAAGTGCAAGCCGGCGAAGTCCCGCCGCTGGGCGCAGGACGCCGACGCGGCGCAGCGATTGTGGCAGGTGAGCGAGGAGCTGGTCGGCTTGGGCGCGCCGGCCCCAGGACCGATCTGACCGATGCGCGTGCTCGTCACGGGTGCGGCCCGAGCCATCGGCCGGGCCACCGTCGAGGTGTTGGCCAAGCGTGGGCACGAGGTGGTGGCCACCGCTCGCAAGGTCGATCTCCTGGAGGGGTTGCCTGCCGCGTTGGCCCTGCCGCTCGACGTGCGGGACACCGGCTCGGTGCGTGCTGCGGTCGCCGCCGCCGGGGCGCTCGACGCCGTCGTGAACAACGCGGCGCTGACCGGCAGCGGACCGCTCGAGTCCTATCCCCTGGAGCGCTTTGCTCAGGTGCTCGACGTCAACACCGTCGGCCCGCTGCGGCTGGCGCAGGCGGTGGTCCCGCAGTGGCGCCAGCGGGGGAGTGGGGTGCTCGTCAACATCAGCTCGGTGCAGGGGAAGATCGGCACGCCGCTGGAAGGTCCCTATGCGGCCTCGAAGCATGCGCTCGAGGCGATGTCGGAGACGCTGTACTTCGAACTCGGCCATTTCGGGATCCGCGTCGTGATCATCGAGCCGGGGTACATCGCACCCGGCATGAAGCACGACGGCGCCGACCATTCGGGCCCCGACGCCTATGCGGAGCTGCACGCCCAGTGGAGCGGCACCGACAGCGCACTCGTGGGACCGGAAGGCCGGCCTGGGCCCGAGACGGTCGCCCTGGCGGTGGCGGGCGCGATCGAAGACCCCGACACGCCACTGCGAGTCGAGGTGGGCGCGGACGCCGCCCTGGTGCTGGAGATCCGGCGGAACCTGCGTGACCCGGAATTCGAGACCACGATGCGCTCGGCGCTCGGGCTGACCTGGTGACGAACGGGGTGGTTGGGGCGTGCGCATCTGAGGTGCCGTGGAGAAGCTGATGTACCTCCTCTGGCCGGATGCGCCCCGCAGCCGGGGGGATGTGGCCGACACCGTGCTGGGAAGCCTGGCTAATGGGTTGCTCGACCTCGGCCCGCTCCGGCTGTCCATCGATGTGCGGGACCCCGAGAGCGACATCCCTGCTCCGGTGCCCACCCCGGAGGGCGAGGTGCCGGCCGACGCGTTGGTTTCGCTGTGGCTCGACGCCGTCGACAAGCGGGCACCCTACGAGGAGATGCTGAGTGCCGCCGCCGGCCGCATGGCGGGATATTCGGTCATGGAGTCGCTGTACCGCGACTACGGAGGGAATCAATGGTCGGTGCCGCGCTATTGGCCCGACGGGGTGCGCTCGCCCGGCGTCCTGACGGTCGCCCTGCTCCAACAGCACCCCGACCAATCGTTCGAGGAGTGGATAACGCGCTCGGCACACCCGCATCTCACCGATCACCGAGGCGATCCAGCCGAGGATGCGCTACGTGCGCAACGCCGTCTTCCGGCCTCTGACCGCGGGGGCTCCGCCGCTGAGCGGCATCGTGGAGGAGGCATGGCCGTCCCTCGAGCACGTGACCGATCCCATGCTCTTCTACTGCGCCGACGGCGATCCCGAACGCCTGAACGCCCACGTCACGCAGATGGTCGAGGAGATCAGCGCGTTCATCGACCTGAGCACGCTCCGCAGTGTCACGATGAGTGAATGGATCCTGAAGTCGTGACCCCAAAGTGGAGCCGTGAGGAGCTCGAAGAGGCGCACCGGCACTACGCCGAGACGGCCGGCCGCTGTGCAGCCAGTGGTGAGTGGCGCGACTGGGCGGACCTGTTCACCCACGACGCCGTCTACCTCGAACACACCTTCGGCACCTTCCATGGCCCCGACGAGATCTACGACTGGATCGCACCGCTCATGGCGGAGTGGCCGAACCGCGCCATGGACTCCTTTCCGCACTCGTGGTGCGTCTGCGACGAAGAGCGGGGATGGTGGATCTGCCGCATCGAGAACCGGATGCGGGACCCGGGTGACGGATCGGTCCATCAGGCTCACAACATCACCGTGTTGCACTACGCCGGTGACATGAAGTTCTCCTACGAGGAGGACGCGTACAACGCGGCTGCGTTCGGGCTGATGATCGAGGGCTGGTTGAAGGCGTACACCGCCCATGGGGGCCAACCGGTCTAGTGCCGTACCACCCGATGAATTACTGCGGAGGTGCGCACCTTCCTGGCGGGGCCTCCAGTGCACACGGGCAAGTTGGCCACGGTGCGCGCCGACGGACGGCCCCACGTGGCCCCAGTGTGGTACGTGGTCGACGACGACGGCACGATCGTGTTCAACACCGGCGAGTCCACCGTCAAGGGGGCGCAACCTGCGGCGAGATCCGAGGACGTCGCTCTCTGTGTCGACGACGAGCGGCCACCGTTCAGCTTCGTGGTGGTCGAAGGCGTCGTCGAGTTGAGTGACGACCTGGACGATCTGAGGGATTGGGCGACGAAAATCGGCGGCCGCTACATGGGCGAAGATCGGGCCGAAGAGTACGGGGAGCGCAACGGGGTGGCCGGCGAACTTGTGGCCCGCTTGCGGCCCGAGCGGGTCGTGTCCGCTATGGACCTGGCGGACCAGGGCTAGCGCGGTAGGCCAAGCCGTTTCATCCGGTGGCGGCTCCTGCCCCTGTGAGCCTCGTCCCGACTCGCGGCAGCCGGGGGCGATCGGTACGGGCCAGGGCGAACTGCCCGAGCGGCATGACGACCACCGCCAACAGCAGCGTCACCAACAGCAGGTCCGTGAGCACGAATGTGTGGATCATCCGCATGTATATGTTGTGGACCGATGTCACGCCGGCGAAGGCCCAGAACGTGCTGATGACGATGAGCACGTTGCGCATGCGGGTCGTCGCGGCAGCCGCCGCGACGACCACGCCCCAGGTCACGTACCAGGCCCATACGATCGGGCTGAGCAAGGCCAGCACGAGCAACGCCAGGCCCAGGCACCGCACCACGCCATCGTGCGGGGCGCGGCGCAAGAGGCTGCAGGCGACATAGGCAGTGGCCAGGAGGCCCAGAACTTCAAAGACGGGGTGCAGGTGCACCGTCGACACCGGCACTTGGAACACGTGAGTCAGCACTGAGACGCCCCGCGCCACGATGTTGATCGGGGTGACTCCCGTGAAGGCCGCAGCAGCGGTCGTCGTGGTTCCGACCCAGCCCCAGCCGAAACCAGACACAAGCGTGGCGAGCTCCATCGTCGCCAGCGCGATGAGCCCGGCGAGCGCGGTATGCCCAATACGTCGCCATGTCGATGCGTCCGGACCGGCCCATACCCACCCGAGAAAGAGGACACCGAGCGCGGCAGGAGACTTTACCCCTGCCGCGAGCGCGCAGATCATCACGCCGGGCACGGTCCCGACGCGTCTCGCGACCGCCAGACCGGCCATCAACAGGCCGACCATCAGGGCGTCGTTGTGATCACCAGCCACCAGCGAGAGCAAGACGAGAGGTGACCCCGCACCGAGCAGCACCGCGTGGGCGGGATCGCGCTTGGCCCAGCGGGCCAGTGTGGGAGTAGCCGCCACCATGAGGGCGACGCCGGCGACCTCGAGCAAGCGGAGAAGCGTCAGGTCGATCAGGAAATTGTGACCCGACGCCTGGTCGACGCCGCCATCAAGCACGAGGAAGTTGGGCCCGTACGGGGAAGCGTTGTTCGCCCAGAACGGGTCGCTGAATGTGTTGAACGGCGTGGAGCCGAGGACGTTGGGCCCATAGACGTACGGATTGATGTTGTGGCTAACCATCTCGCCCTGTGCGGCGTAGGTGTAGACGTCCCGGCTGAACAACGGGGGGGCCAGGAGAAGCGGCACGGCCCAGATCACCACGACGAGGACCACGCGCTTGACGGGGAATCCCTGGTTGTTCTTCAAGTAGCGCAGGAACCCGAGCCAGACTCGCGTCAAGAGGATCAGGCCGCCGAAGACGAGCGCGAGTGACGCGACCGGAGGCAACATCTGACGGGTGCCGAGCCAGCCGAGAGGCCCGCCGGGCATACCGAAGAACCAGGCGCCCGGCAGGTGCGCTTCGAAGGACGGCCCGCCGAGGAGCGCGCCCACCACGATCGCAGCGGTCCCGAGAGCCCCGAGGAGTGCCGTGCGCGCCACACTGATCTGCGGTGCGCGTTGCACCGGCGTTGCGGCCTCGGCGATGTCAGTAACGAGTGGGGGCATGTGTCACGGCGCTTGCGAAGCCAACTCCATGGAGATTCCTTAGCTGTGCTTCCGCTGGAAGGGGGCGCGGCCGCCAAAAATCTTCATCGAACTGCAGTCATTTTGTCACAGGTCCAGCCGAGATTGGGAACCCGAAACCTTCCTTAACAGGATTCTCAGGATTGTCCCAGGTTACAGGGCAAAACTGGTTTCTGACACTTATGTGAAATCTGGCTGTCACGGAAACGGAAGGTGTCAGGTGCGAATTCTGGTCCTCGGTGGTGACGGATATCTGGGTTGGCCGACGGCGTTGCACCTGTCGCGCGCCGGCTACCAGGTCGGCGTTGCGGACAACTTCGCCCGGAGGGGCTACGACCTGGAAATGGGTGTCGACTCGCTCGTGCCGATCGCGTCGTTGCACCAGCGGGTGGACTGCTGGGAAGACGTCACGGGCAAGCGGCTCGAGGCCTTCATCGGCGACCTCACCGACCAGTCCTTCGTGTACGACATGGTTGGGAGCTTCCGGCCGGACGTCGTCGTGCACTTCGCAGAGCAGCGCAGCGCGCCCTACTCAATGGTCGACCGCAAGCACTGCGTGTACACCCAGGTCAACAACGTCGTCGGCACGCTCAACCTGCTGTACGCGATCGCCGAGATCGACCCGTCGATCCACCTGGTGAAGCTCGGGACGATGGGTGAGTACGGCACACCCAACATCGATATCGAGGAGGGGTACATCGAGATCACCCACCGGGGACGGACCGACGTCCTCCCGTTCCCCAAGCAGCCGGGGAGCTTCTATCACCTGTCGAAGGTGCACGACAGCCACAACATCGCCTTCTGCTGCCGGGCCTGGGGGCTTCGGTCGACGGACCTCAACCAAGGCGTCGTCTACGGCCAATCGACCCCGGAGACGACGTTGCATCCAGATTTGGCGACGCGTTTCGACTACGACGCGGTGTTCGGGACCGTGCTCAACCGTTTTGTGATCCAAGCTGCAGCCGGCGAGCCGTTGACCGTGTACGGAAAGGGCGGTCAGACGCGCGGCTTCCTGGACATCCGGGACACGCTCGCCTGTATCGAGTTGGCCATCCGACACCCGGCCAAGGCGGGCGAGTTCAGGGTCTTCAACCAATTCACCGAGTCGTTCTCCGTCAGCGAGCTGGCGCAGAAGGTCTCGGACGCAGCCGAGGGAGCGGAGATCGTCCACCTCGAGGATCCCCGGGTCGAGGCCGAAGAGCACTACTACCGGGCGGCACACACCAAGCTTTTGGACCTCGGCCTCATGCCCTTCCTCCTCGATGATGAGCTGTTAGCCGATCTCTTGTCGATCGCACGTGCGCACATCGAACGGCTGGAGCGAGCCGCGCTCGAGCCAAAGGTGCAGTGGCGTTCGACGTCGAGCACCATCACGCGGAAGGGGCGTAACAAGCCCGAAGAGTCCTCCGCGGAACGACCCGTCTGAAGCAGAAACTCAGCGAGGGGCTAGCGTCGCCTGGTTGCGCCACGCCGGGTGCCGGTGCCGGCCGCACGCCAGAGATTCCCGGAAAGCAGCTGCCCTCGATAGTGGACCAACTCCGAGCACATATCGGACCCCTGTGGCCGTACGCGGTGCTCATCACCATCCCTCTCTGCGGGTTCGTGCTGCCCGACCTCATCTGGGGCCGGCTGATCATCACGGGAGACAACCTGCAGCAGAACTATCCCCTCCATGTGCTGGTGGGCTCCATGCTGCGGCACGGGCAACTGCCCTTCTGGAACCAGTACATCTTCAGCGGAACGCCGCTCATGGCGGACTTCAATGCGGGCGCGTTCTACCCACTGATGGCCTTCTTCGTGGTCCTTCCGGACCGTGCCGCCTGGATCGCCACCGAGGTCGTACTCTTCTCGGTGCTCGCTACAGGAATGTACGCCTTCCTGCGGGCACTGAAGCTCTCGACGGTCGCCTGTCTCCTTGGTGCCGCCACGTTCGCGTTCGCCGGCCCGGTGTTGGGCCAGGTGAACCACCTGGACATGACCGAAGGGTTTGCCGCCATCCCATGGATGCTGCTGGCGGTCCACCACATCGTGCGCGACGGTCGATGGCGGTGGGCAACCGTGCTCGGGATCGCGTACGCGACGGTGATTTTGGCCGGGGCGCCGGAGGCGATGCTCGACGAAGCGCTCCTCGTTCTCGCCTATGCGGTCATGTCGGCGGGCCTGAGCCGAGAGCGCTGGTGGCGGGTCGTCAGCCGGGGCGCGACCGGGACTGCCCTGGCACTGTCCTTGGCTGCGATCCAGTGGCTCCCGGGCCTGGACGCGATCCGCACCTCGCAACGGGGCTTCGGGTTCGACGCCTCCACTGGGAGCTATCCGACGCCGTTCAGCATCTTTTCCCTTGTGCCATACCTCGACGGTGGGTACGGGCGCTTGGGGGAGATCGGGTTCTTCAGTCAGTACAACCTGCCCGAGGTCGAGATCTACTTGGGCCTGCTCCCGCTGATTGCGATTGTGACACTGCTGCATCCACGTTGGCCGAGCCGGATCGCACCGCGTGATCGGCTGACGTGGTACGCCGTGGGCACCTTCGGCTTCCTGTTGGCCCTCGGCGGCAACACGCCGCTCGAGCGGTTCTTCAACCGCATACCCCTCTACGGGCACCAGCGACTGCAGAGCCGCAACATGATCATCGTTGCGACGGCGATCAGCGTCCTGTTCGCAGGATGGCTCGATCGCACCGATGCCCCGCCGGCCGACGGGCGTTGGCGCCGGTACGACCGCATCATGGGTTTAGTGCCGCTCGCGCTGATCGCGATCCTGGTGCTGTGGGCGCTCACCGCGACGGGTTCACTCGTGCACGTCTTTGCAGGTCACCCAGCGGGGCCGGGCGTCACCCACACTGTTCGCGAGGCGACGATCATCGCCCTCGCCTTCGCCGTCGGCGCGGCGGCGATCGTCTGGCTGCGTGCCCGGCTGAGTACGAAGCAGTGGGCGGCCGCCGCCGCGGCTTTCGTCGCGGTCGATCTGGGCCTGATGGCACTCACGAGCCAACTCATGCAATCGCCACCGAATGACCTCGTGAGCGGCACGACGAGCGTTCAGCAGTTGATGGCGGCCCACCTCTCGCCGGGAGGACGCTTGATCAACTACGACCCGCAGGCATACGCGAGCTGGGCAGGCAGCCTGCAGGGAGTCCCGGATCTGAACATCATTCCCGGCATGCCGTCGGTCTCGGGGTACGCGTCCATCGTGAACGGCAACTACGAATCGGTCACACACACGCACGAGCAGTACGACCTCGACATCGGGCAGCTCGGTTCCGGCGTGCTCGACCGGTTGAACCTCCAGCAGATCGTGACCGTGCCCGAGTACTTCCTCGTGCCACTCGGTTCCGCGCCCACGTCATTGTCCACCCTGCAGCAGACGTCCGAGAGCTACGCAGCCGACCCCGTCCTCGTCCAGGGCTACGGGGCGAACTACAACGAGACGGCCTACCCGTTCTATCCGGGGCCGCGCCCGTCCCTGCACACTGGCCAAACCCAGTCTTGGTACTTCGGAGAGTCTCTCGAACCGGCCTCGGCATCGCTGCTGTTCACCCACGCCACGGGTTCCGCCGCGCTGGTCCGATTCGGGCTACTCCGAGCAGACGGCTCGACTTCGTGGGGATCAACGGTGTCATTGAAAGCGGGAGCGGCCCGGGTCGGCGCGGACCTGCCGCGAGGGCAAGGCATCGGTCTGTCCGTCCAGGTGGTGGGTTCATTGCCGGCGCACCAAGCAGTCATTGCGGTGGGTGGTCAGTCGTACGAGCTCGCCGGTTCCCTGTCGTCCGCCATCGTACCGGGACCGTGGCACGAGGCGGGCACGTCTGAGGGCTATGTCGTCTACACCTCCGCTAAACCGCCGAAGCCGATCACGGCCTCGACCCAAAACGGACGTCCACTGGCGGTCAAGGTGCTTTCGAGCACCACGAAGTCCGAGCAGATCAGTCTCGATGCGCCGGGTCCGTCATCGGTGATCCGCTCCGTGGCCTGGGATTCGGGATGGCAAGCCAACATCTCGGTCAATGGGGGGGCGTCACATGTCGTGACCGTGCACTCCTACGACCTCGTCCAGAAGGTGAACATCCCCGCTGGTCATGTGGTGGTGACGTTTCATTACCGTCCGCCCCATCTCACCTCGGCGAGTGTGTTCAGCATCGGCGCTGTCGCGGTACTTCTGGCGCTCCTGGTTGGTTGGCGCGTGGTGCGGCGGCGGCGTGACCCAGCAGACACCGCGTCGGCCACGTCCGACCCGGAACGAGCACCCGAAGCTGTCACCGTCTGACTCCGAACGGCCGCGGTGCCGCTCTCAGGCCCGCGATCGGGCGTCAGCAATAGGGGTGGGCCAGTGTCAGCAGGAACTCGCCGTCCGTGGCGCCCCACATCTCCTCGACCACGAATCCGGCTTGTACGAGTTCGGCTTCGACGCGTGACGGGGTGAACTTCGCGCTGATCTCGGTCAGGAGTTCTTCACCCTTCTCGAAGTGGACGGTGATGCCCGCGTCGGCAAGCGACACATCGACAGCCTCCTCGGCACGCAACCGCATTTCGATCCACTGCTCGCCCTCGTTCCAGAGCGCCACGTGGTGGAACTGATCCGGGTCAAAGTTGCCACCCAGCTGTTGGTTGAGCACGTGCAGCACGTTCCGGTTGAACTCCGCGGTCACGCCGGCCTCGTCGTCGTAGGCCGCCACGAGGCGGGCGCGGTCCTTGACCAGGTCCGTTCCCAGCAGGAGCGAATCGTCACTCGACATCGTGCAGTTGAGGTCGAAGAGAAATCGAGCTCGTTGAGTCGGGTCGAGGTTGCCGATGGTGCCCCCGAGGAAGGCGACCATTCGACGGCCGTCGTCCGGGATCTCGGCGAGGTGATGGTGGAAGTCTCCGATCACGAGATGCAGTTCGAGCCCGAGGAACTCATCCGAGAGCGTGTCCGCTGCGCTGCGGAGGAACTCGTCGCTGACGTCAAAGGGGACGTAGCGCGAGAGCGTCCCACCGTCCCGGAGTGCAGACAGGAGCACGCGCGTCTTGTCGCAGGCGCCCGCACCGAGCTCGACGAGGGTGTCGGCCTTGGCCAATCCCGCGATTGCCGATGCGTGGGTCTCGAGCAGCTTCCGTTCGGCACGAGTCGGGTAGTACTCAGGAAGCTGGGTGATCTCCTCGAACAAGCGACTGCCACGCTCGTCGTAGAACCACACGGGAGGAATCGACTTTACCGCTCCCTCGAGGCCGCGCAACGCGTCCGCCTGCATCTGGACACGGACGTCTTCCTCCGAAAGATGCACATCGATTGTGTAGGACATGGCTCAGGGATCCCGCGCCAGCCGTACACCACCGAACGGCCACCGGGCGCCGGGCGGGAAGAAGTTCCGATACGTGGAGCGGGTGTGGCCCTGCGGCGTCGCACAGCAGCCGCCTCGCAAGACGTACTGATTTACCATGAACTTCCCGTTGTACTCACCGACCGCCCCCGGGGCGGCACGGAACCCTGGATACGGGGAGTAGGAACTCGACGTCCATTCCCACGTGTCGCCGTACAGGCCATTGGTGGTGACGGCGGGAAGGGGGTGAGGCGCACCCCGCGCAAGGAAGTCGTCGCGCAGGAAATTGTCACCTTGGCCGTAGCTTGCTGCGACGGTCTCCCACTCCGCCTCTGTGGGCAACCGCATGCCGGTCCAGTGCGCGAACGCGTCCGCCTCGTAGTAGCTCACATGGCAGACCGGCTCGTCAGGGTCGACGGGCCGGAGCCCTGACAGTGTGAACTGCAGCCACTGGTCGGAGTTGTCGGGATCGCGTGACCAGTAGAGCGGCGCGTCCCAATCCTGTGCGCTGACGACGGCCCAGCCGTCGGAGAGCCAGAACTCCGGACGTCGGTAGCCGTCGTCCTCCACGAACGAGAGCCAGTCGCCACAGGTCACAGGACGGTCGGCCAGCGCGAAAGGAGTGAGGTGCACCGTGTGGACCGGGTACTCGTTGTCGAATCCGAACCCCACGCCGCGGTGGCCAATCTCGCACGGGTCCGCCTTCGTGTTCGAGCCAGCCGGCCTTGGGAGGGTGGCCTCCGGCGCGGGGCAGTGTCGCGGGCAAATAGACGGGACGCAGCGGATTGCGCGAGAGCACATGCTTGATGTCCATCAGAAGGAGCTCCTGGTGCTGTTGCTCATGATGGAGCCCGAGCGTGGTCAGATCGATCAGGCCGGGTTGATCTTTCTCGCGCAACAAGGCGTCCATCCGACCGTCCACGTAGGCGCGATATCTGCCGATCTCGTCGATTCCCGGACGTGACAAAAGGCCGCGCTCGGGCCGGGGATGGCGTGCGCCCATGGCCTCGTAGTAGGAGTTGAAGATGTACGCGTACGCATCATCGAACGCGTCATAATCCTGCGCGTACTCGCCGAGGACGAACGTCTCGAAGAACCAAGTGACGTGCGCCCGATGCCACTTCGTGGGGCTCACATCCGGCATCGTCTGTACCGTCTGGTCTTCCGCGCTGAGCACAGAGGCCAAACGCTCGGTCGTCGCCCGTATCCGGAGGTACCGCTCCAGCAGGTCGGATGGCACCGTAGGACCGCTCATCGTCATGGGATCCGTCCCTTCGCACCCCTCGAGGAGCGGTCGCACATGCTGGTCGAGCATGCTGGCCGCATGATTGCGGGTCACCCTACCCAGATGTTGTGACAATCAGGCGCGGCCCACGCAATTTCTTATGGACCAGGTGCTACCTCGGTGAGGGCTCGGGAGTCCGAGCCCGGGTCGTTACCTGTTCCGCAGCCCGTCCATTGCGAGCTGAGGCCGATCACCCTTCGTAGACAGCCCGGTAGCGTACTGTCCGTTCCAATGCAGAGCCCGACCTTGTCACGCGAAGAGGTCGATGTGTACTTGGGCGCGGTCGACTGGCTCAGGGGCATCCTGTCCCGGGCCGAGGTGGTGGAGTCCTGGAATAAGAGTAGCGTGGTGGCGCGCTACACCGTCGGTGGTGTCTCGGCACATGCCGTCCACGGTGTGCTCTGGTTGGAGCAGGTCTTGAAGGATGCGGAGCCCGTCGGCCTGAGAAGGGTGAAGGTCCCCGACTACATGGGACTCAACCGGGTGGACGCCGAGCACGACGATCCGTTCGGTGCCGCCCTGCGCTCCGCGGCGGAGGCATTCGCCGAAACGGGCGCTCATATCGTGACGGCAGCGCTCACGGTAGCGCGTGACGAGTTGTTGCCATTACTCAACGGGTCGGCAGCGTCGCGGGCCGTACCCGTGATCCGGGTCACAGGGGCATACGCACCGTTACAGGAATATCTGCCGACGAGGATTCTCGAGGCAATTGTCCACGGTGACGACGTGGCCAGCAGTGTGCCGGGCCTTCAAGTGCCGGACCCTCCGCCCGAGGCCGTAACGGCCGGTGTGGAGGTCTGCATGGAGATGGCACGTGCCCGAGTGGGAGACCTGGAGGCGCTTCGCGCCTTCACGCGGGTCGAACGGGCGGGCCCCGACGCCCTCCGCGTGTTCTGAACCCGCCGCCTAGGCGAGGACCTTGCGCCTGAAGTTCTTGAGGCCGAGCGTGAGGAAGATCACGCTGAACGCGATGATGGCCGGGTAGATCACGTAGAGGTGCATGTGCGCAGCGTCCGTAAAGGCCGCTCGCATGCCGTCATTGATGTAGATCAACGGATTGACCAGAACGATGATCTGGAGCCAATGTATCGATCCGGCCTTGAGCGGAGCCAACCGTGTCCATTGGTAATAGGTGCCGCCGAGGAACGTGATGGGCAGCACGATGAAGCCGAACATTAGCCCCAGGTTGCGCGGCTCGAAGGCCGTACCGAGCAACAACCCGAGCGAAGCCATGCAGATGCATGACAGCGGCACAAGGGTCACGATCAAGAGCCAGTGCAGATTGATATTGGCTTCGACGCCAGAGGCGTGGACTACTGACGCGATGGGAAGAACGATGGCAGCCGATATGAGGCCCTGGGCGCCTCCGGAAATCACCTTTGAGATCGCAACCAACCAGATGGGACACGGCGCCTGTACCCGGTCCTCGATCTCGCGCGTGAAACCGAATTCCTGGGCGAGCTGCATGGCCACGGCCTGGATGCCCTGGAACATGATGGCAAGCCCGACGACGCCTGGCACGAGGACGGTGGCAAATGCTGACTCGGCGCCCGGAATGCCGCTGGCGGCGCCTATGCCTTGGCCGATCTTCGGGAAAACGTAGAGGAACACGAAACACAGCAGGAACGGCTGCACGAGCGTCCGCACCGTGAACTCGATCTTGTGTTTCCACAAGACCACCATGTCCCGCAGGATCAACGCCCTGAGGGAGGTCCAGCTGGCCGCGGTCGCCGAGCGGGTCGGCGTCAGGTCGACGTGCTGCGAGCTCGGTGAGCCGAAAGTCGCTGATGCGAGGTTCGAAGACGAGGTCGTTGTCGCCATCAGTCGCGCAGTTCCTTCCCCGTGAGACCGATGAACACGGTCTCGAGTGTCGGCTCCGCGACGGAGAGGTCAGCCAGCGAGATGCCGGCTAATTCGGCCGCCTCGACGACCCGCGGGACCAGGCGATCCGAACCGCGTATCTGTAGTTCGAGACCGTCGGAAGTCGGGCGAGTGCGCGTCAGACCCTCGAGCCGTCTCTCGAAGGCCGCGGCGAGCGCTTTGGTGTCACCAGCAGCCTTGACGGTGACGATGGTGTCGACACCGACGCTGCGCTTGAGCTCGGCGGGCGTGTCGAGGGCGAGGATCTTGCCGTGGTCCATGATGGCGACCCGGTCACAGAGCTTGTCGGCTTCCTCCATGTAGTGGGTGGTCAACAGGATCGTCTGGCCCTCGGCGTTCAATCCTCCGAGAAGATCCCAGAGCGCCAGGCGACCCTGCGGATCGAGCCCAGCGGTGGGCTCGTCGAGGAACAGGACGGCAGGCCGATGGAAGATCGCCCGGGCCACCATGAGGCGTTGCGCCATGCCGCCCGACAGGGCATAGACCGAGGCTTTGGCAAAACGGTTGAGCTGGAAGCGCTCCAAGAGGTCGTCAGCGGTCTGGCGACACTCCCTTGCGCCCATCCCGAAGAGACGCCCATGGAAGTACAAGTTCTCCCATGGAGTGAGTTGTCGATCGAGCGTGTTCTGCTGGGACACGACGCCGATCAGTTGTTTGACCAGGGTGGGGTGCCGGAGGACGTCGATGCCGCCCACGAACGCCCTCCCGCTCGTTGGGATGACGCGCGTGGTCAGCACACCGACCGTCGTTGTCTTGCCAGCGCCGTTCGGCCCGAGCAGCCCGAAGACCTCGCCCGTGCCCACCCGGAGATTCAGTCCGTCGACCGCACGGAAGTCCGTGCCGGGGTAGGTCTTGGCGAGGTCGACCGTCTCGATGATCGGTCTGGCATCAGTGCCGGCGCCATCGGGCGTCGTCGCGTGAGCAGTTGTCGTCATGGCTCTTTCAGCACAGTACCGGGCCTCCGCCTCAGCCCTCGGCCAAGATCTGGTAGAGCTCCTTTCGCGCTCGCTGGATGATGGCGATGCCGCGGTCGATCTGCGCCGATTCCCCGGCACCGGCCAACTGCTTGGCGGCGCTGGCCAGCTGTCCGAGCGCTTCGCGGAGTGTGCGGACCTTGTCGTCGGTATCGCCGGTTGCCCGCAACGGTCCTTCGTTCTTGTCCGCTTCGGCGCGGCCAGCGTCCGTAAGGGTGTACGTACGGCTCCCGTCGACGTCTGAAGAGCGCACCAGCCCCTCGTCCTCGAGCATCTGCAAGTGCGGGTACACCGAGCCCGGGCTCGGGCGCCAGAGGCCGCCGCTCATCTCCTCGAGTCGGCGCATGACTTCGTAACCGTGAGCGGGCTCGTCGCGCAGCGCGAGCAGGATCGCAGTGCGGATCGCCCCCCGCCGCATCCTCCGTCCGCCGCCCCAGCCGCCGCGGCCGCCACCCCAGCGCGTACCGGGGCCGCGCATGGCGTGTGCGAAGAAGTGTTCGTGCAGGTGCTCGTGTTCAGGTCCATGGTCGTGTTCGTGAGGCATTTCGTTTCTCCTGGTCAATCGGTTCGGGACGTGGTCCCCGTTATGTAATGTACGATAATGATATATCGAAAAATATCGGGCCGTGCACCCCAAGTCCGGGGATGTTGCGGAAACTCCATGCTGAGATGGACGGTGAGACCCGCTCTGTCCGGACCCCAGGGGAGGAAATGGCGCATTTCGGCACGCACGGAATTCCGAGGGTGGTCATCGCCGGGTTCGGGCGGTCGGCGCCCAGATGAGCAGGTCTCAAGGAGGTCTCAGCGAGGCCGAACAACTCGAGCGCCGCGCGTCCATGCCAGCGATCTTCGCCAAGACGCCTTTCTTGTCGTGGCTCGGCCTTGTCATCGAGCGCTACGAGCCCGATGACGTCGCAACCCGTCTGCCGTTCCGCAACGAGTTGAGCAACGACGGCTCGACGTACCACGGTGGCGTCGTGGGCACGGCGATCGACACGACGGGCGCGCTCGCGGCGTGGTCGAACCACGACTTCGACCGCGGCGTCCGTGCTTCGACGGTCTCGATGGCCCTCCAATACGTCGCCGGAAGCTCCGGCGGGGATCTCCTGTGCTCGGCGCGCACCGTCCGGCGTGCCCGCGAGCTCATCTTCACCGAGATCACGGCGACCGACGAGGCGGGCAAGGTGCTGGCGCACGGGTTGCAGACCTACCGGATCGCCTGAAGCGTCGCGGGTCAGCGCAGCTTGATGACGTTCCCCGTGATGAGCGCAGCGGCGTCGGAGGCCAAGTAGGCGATCACCTCGGCCACTTCCTTCGGCGTCGCCACCCGCCGGCCCGCCGAACGCGCAGCCGCCGTCGTCTGGGTGTTGATCCAGCCCGTGTCCGTGATCGGCGGGTGGACGACGTTCGCCGTGACGCCGTGGCGGGCTAGCTCGCTGGCGGCGCTCAGGGTGTAGCTGACCTGTGCCGCCTTAGCGGCGCCGTAGGAGACCTCTTCCGGGAATCCGTCCGCCTCGCCGGAGGTGAGGCCGACGATGCGGCCCCATTGACCACCTCTTTCGATGTGGCGTCGGGCGAACTCGGCGATCAACAAGGCGGCCGCCCGGGCGTCCACGGCGATCACCGTGTCGATGGTGCGCGCCGTCACCGCACTTTGACTCCGACCGAAACGGTCAGTTGTTTGCGGGGCGAACGTGTCGCCCACCCAGCCGGATGCGTTGTTCACCAGGATCTGCACCGGGCCGAGCTCGCGCTCCGCCGCGTCGTAGAGCAAGGGAATGGAAGCCGGATCGGACAGGTCTGCCTCGACGGCGGTCGCGTGGCCACCGCTCGCTCGGATCGATTCCACCACGAAGTCCGCCCGGGC
Source organism: uncultured Acidimicrobiaceae bacterium (assembly GCA_963828455.1). Taxonomy (GTDB): domain Bacteria; phylum Actinomycetota; class Acidimicrobiia; order Acidimicrobiales; family RAAP-2; genus Bog-473. The sequence goes on from CAWHFH010000025.1 coordinate 87,812, forward strand.
CATCCGGGTGGCGCGGTAGGCCGCCGGAAGAGAGGGGTCGTCGAGACCACCGAGCCGGTCGCTGCGGAAGAAGGTGCACAGCACGGCTGAGCCCCGTGCCGCAAGGGCCTTGGCGGTGGCGGCGCCGATGCCGTGGTTCGCCCCGGTGACGAGCGCCACCCGGCGCGCCGCGGCGTCGCCAGTCCCGCTCGTTCTGCTCGATCCTGTCGTCACGCCCGCTGTTCTGCCGGATCAGCGCACCGCCGCCATGCGGTCGAGCGCGTCCTCGGCCTCGGCGACGAAACGCCGCACCAAATCGCCGGCCGGGACGAGCTTGGAGATGGCGCCGACGCCTTGGCCGGCCGGGTAGCACTCCTTGTCCACGTCGACGCCTTCGCTGAAGGAGTCGCCGCCCAAGTGCATTGCGCCGCCGCTGTAGGAGACGGCGAGCTGCTCGGGAAATTTCTTCAGTTCGCCGGGGTGTACGTCGTAGTAGTCGGTGTACTTGTTCCGCACGACGCGCATCGTCTTGCCCGAATACGCGCGACTGATGGTCGTCTGGTCCTCCCGGCTTTCAAGCAACTTTTCCTTGTAGCCCATCACTCCTCGCGCCTCGGGCGTGGCGATGAAGCGGGTCCCGACCCACACACCGTCCGCGCCGAGCGCCAGTGCCGCCGCCAGGCCGCGCCCGTCGAAGATGCCGCCGGCAGCGACAACCGGGACGCGCGTTCCGACCGCATCGACGATCTGTGGCACCAAGGGAAAGGAGGCGACCTGGCCGGTGTGCCCGCCCGCCTCGGTGCCCTGGGCCACGACGAGGTCGCATCCCGCCTCGACGGCACGCACGGCGTGTTCGACCTTCCCGCACATGCTCACGACGACCAGATCGTGCTCATGACACAGTTCGACCACCTCGGTCGGCACGCCGAGTCCGGCGACGAAGGCCGAGGCACCTCCCTCGATGACCATCTTGACCTGCTCGGTCATCCCGCCCGGCATGGCCGTGAGCAGGTCGACGCCGAAAGGCTTGTCGGTGGCGGCACGCACGGCGGCCATCTCCTCGACCATCTTCTCGTTGCCCATGGTGGATGCGCCGAGGCAACCGAACCCGCCTGCCGCCGAGACGGCCGTCGCCAAGGCCGAGTAGGAGACACCGCCCATGCCGGCCAGCATGACGGGGTGCTCGATCCCGAGCAGTTCGGTGAGACGGGTACGCATGATCCTCAGCCTTCCTGAAGTCCCGGAGCGACTGTGCGCCGCATCCGCCGCGGCGACCGTAGCGCGGGTGGCGCGGGTGCTCGGGTGGGCGGGGTACCGCCGGCGCCGCCGCGTCGATTCCGGCGGGTCGAGGCGGTCGGTCGACCATGGTTGCAATCCGACTACTACGTTCCTACTCTGAGCCGATCGTGTCAGATGTCGGAGAGCTAAGTGTGAGCGTCGACACTGCACCTCCCGTAGTGGAGCGGATCACCGGCCGCCGGCTGTGGCTGATCCTCGGCGCACTGTTGCTCGGGATGCTGCTCGCGGCGCTCGATCAGACAATCGTCTCGACGGCGCTGCCGACGATCGTCGGAGATCTCCACGGTGGGTCGCACTTGGCGTGGGTCGTGACGGCTTACCTGCTCTCCTCGACGGTGTCGACGCCACTGTGGGGCAAGCTCGGCGACCAGTACGGGCGGAAGATCTTCTTCCAGGCGTCAATCGTGATCTTCGTCGTCGGTTCGGCGCTATGCGGCCTCAGCCAGACGATGACCGAGCTCATCGTGTTCCGCGCGCTCCAAGGCCTCGGCGGCGGCGGGCTCATGGTAGGCGCGCAGACCATCATCGGGGACGTCGTCTCGCCTCGGGATCGGGGCCGTTACATGGGCCTGTTCGGCGCCATGTTCGCCGTGGCGACCGTCATCGGGCCGCTGATCGGCGGGCTGTGCGTGACGTACCTGTCCTGGCGCTGGGTCTTCTACATCAACCTGCCGCTCGGGATCCTGGCCCTGTTCGTCACCGGTGCGGTGCTGCCGGGGCACCTGCGGAGAGTCCACCACACGATCGACTACGCAGGCACGGCGCTCCTGGCGGGGTCGGCCACGTCGTTGATCATCTTCGCCAGCCTGGGCGGTGTCTCGTGGCCGTGGGCATCGGCACCCAGTTATTTCACGGCGGTGCTCGGCGTCTTGCTGGCCGTGGGCTTCGTGCTCGTCGAGCGCGTCGCCGCCGAACCGGTGATCCCCCTCCACCTCTTCACCGTGCGCGTCTTCTCGGCCGCCAGTGCGATCGGTTTCGTGATGGGGTTCGCGATGTTCGGCGCGTTGACCTTCCTGCCCTTGTTCCTCCAGAACGTGAAGGGCGTGAGCCCGACCGTGTCGGGCCTGCGGATCTTGCCCTTGATGCTCGGCATGCTCGGGGCGTCGGTGACTTCGGGACGGCTGGTGACACGCTGGGGCCGCTACAAGATCTTCCCGGTGGTGGGCTCCGCCCTGATGACCTTGGGTGCCTACCTCCTGTCCTTCGTCGACGCCTCGATGAACAGCTGGGTCTTCGCCTCCTACATGTTCATCTTCGGCGTCGGCATGGGGCTCATCATGCAGGTTCTCGTGGTCGCGGTGCAGAACGCGGTGTCGTACAAGGAGCTCGGCGTGGCCACGAGCTCGGCGACGTTCTTCCGCATGATCGGGGGGTCCTTCGGCACGGCGGTCTTCGGTGCAATCTACGCCATCGTCTTCACGCGCACGTTCGCCCCCACGCTGGCCCACGTTTCGCGGCAAGTGCTCAACTCGTTCAACCCACAGGCTCTCGACCCGTCGCTGTTGGCCAAGCTCAAGTCGACGGCGGCCGGTCTCCTGTTCTTCGACAAGTACACCGCTGCGGTGACGCACTCGGTGCAGACGGTCTTCCTCGTGGCCGTACCCATCGCTTTCGTCGCGTTCCTGTTGAGCTTCTTGTTGCCGGAGGTGCCGCTGCGCAAGACGGTGCAGACGGTCGACACCGGTGAGGTCCACGGGGCGCTGCAGGCGCGGACGTCGCTGCAGGAGATCGAGTTGGCGCTGCAGCGGGTGTCGGCCCGGGAGAACCGCGCCGAGCTCTACGAGACCCTCGCTCAGCGGGCCGGGGTGGACCTGCCGCCTCGCTCGGTCTGGCTGCTCTACCGGTTGTCCGAGCGTCCGGCTTGCACGGTGGAGGAGGTGGCCGAAAACCTGCACGTCGACGCGTCGATCATCCAGCCGGGCGTGGACGGTCTCGTCTCGGCGGGAATGATCAGGGAGCACCAGCGGGGACCCGACTGCGATCTCCATCTGACCACCGCCGGCACGCAGGCGCTGGACAAGTTGACCGAGGCCCGCCGCCGGGGGCTGACCGAACTACTCGAGGGATGGAGCCCCGAGGAGCACCCCGAAGTGATCGAGTTGGTGAAGCAGCTGGCGCACTCGCTGCTGGCCGACGACGAGCGGCTCGTGGCTGATGCCATGCCGCGGGAGCCGGCGGAAGCGGGCGCCGGTGCCGGTAGTAGTGGCGGTGGTTCGGGCTCCGCTTCGGCGGCGTCTTCGGATTGAGGGCCGTCGGTTAAGTCAGGGTGGGTAGGCGCGTGGGCCGTGTCCCGCTAGTGGGTAGCGTGGTCCTCGCAGTTCCTTGGTGTGCCGGGAAGACTGGTCGGCATCGGATCGTCACGTTGTCATGACCGCATACACCCCTCTTTCGATGTCGGACCCCGGACCCGAGAGGGTGTCGTCGTGAGCGACGAAGAGACGATCGTCCCGCAACCGGCACGCGTCGCCAAGGACCGCGGGCAGCTGCCGAGCTGGCGCTGGGAGGAGCTCAGGACGACGCTGTGGGTCATCCCGAGCATGCTCATCGTGGTCGCGGTGCTGTTGTTCATCGTGACCTTCCAGATCGACCTCGCGGCCTATCACCACCACCTCACGCTCCCGGTATGGGTCCGGACGGGGAATGCCGACGCCGAGCGCCAAGTGTTGATCGCAATTGCGGCCGCGGTCATCACGGTGGTCGGCGTCGTGTTCTCCATCACCATCCTTGCGCTGACGCTGGCCTCGCAGCAGTTCGGGCCGAGGATGATGCGCAATTTCGTCCGAGACGTGGGGAACCAGATCACCTTGGGTGTGTTCGTCGGCACTTTCGTCTACACGGTGCTCGCGCTCGGGTCGATCAACAGCGTCAGCGCCAATTTCGTCCCGCATTTGTCGACGTCGATCGCCGAAGCGTTGCTACTCGTCGACCTCGCGATCCTCATCTATTTCATCCATCACATCGCGAAGATCGATCCAGCTTCCCGAGGTGATCGCGGGCATCGCCAAAGACCTGATGGAGTCGATCGACGCCGAGTTCCCGCAACAGGTCGGCGAGCCCCAGGAAGAGCGTGGGGAACACAGCGGCAAGAGCGTCCCCGAACTGCTCAAGCTGATAGAGGAGCGGGGGGCCGTCGTCCCCTCGCAGGTCAGCGGATACATCCAATACGTCGGTTATTCGCAACTGATCTCGATCGCGACCAGGACCGACTCGTTCATCCGGCTCGAGCACCGGCCTGGGCACTATCTGGCCACGGGGCGCCCGCTCGCCATGGTCTGGCCTCGTGCCGCGGCGCCAGAGGTCGCGCTCGCCCTGCGCAAAGCGCATGTCACGGGCCCGCACCGCACGCTGGTTCAAGACCCGGTCTTCGCCATCGACCAGCTCGTCGAGATCGGCATCCGTGCGCTGTCGGCCGCCGTCAACGACACGTTCACGGCGCTGACGTGCATCGACTGGCTCGCGGCCGGATTGGGACGGGTGTCGGGGCGCGTGCTCGACGAGGGCGTCTACCGGGATTCGAATGGCAGGGTCCGCCTGATCGAGTTCGACCCCTCCTACGCGCGCATGGTGAACCGCTCGTTCGACAAGATCCGTCAGGCCGCGCGGGGCATGCCCGCCGTCTTGATCCGTCTGATCGACTCCTTGGGGTCGATCATGCTCGACACGACCTCGGCCGAGCAGCGCTCGGTCTTGCGGCGGCAGGCCGACATGGTGCTGCGTCTCGCCGAGGAAACCGTCACCGAGCCGAACGACCTCGAGGAGATCCGGTTCCGCTACCGCAGGATCCCGGGCGAGGACACGTTCGCCGAGAAGCCGCACACCTGGTCGGAGATGGACCCGGCCTGAGGAGGCTGTCGGGGTAGGCGGGTTGGCTTGGCGTGCCCCCGGCCTATCCGCTTCCGCCGGCGTTGTCGGTCGGGGCGGTGGTGGTCGGTGGCATCGTCGTTGTAGTCGTGGCCCGGGTGCTCGAGGTCGTCGAGCCACTGCTCGAGGTCGTCGTCGCGCCGGAGTTGCCGGAGTTGCCTGTCGCGGTGCTCGTGGTGGTCGTCGTCGGTGGAGCGACGAACGCCTTCGTCTCACCATGCAGCGTTGCGACACTTGTCGCCGGTTTCGCAGAGAGGTTGGTGCAACTTCGCGCGCTGTTCCAGCTGTCGATGGCCGAGGTCGCGGCCTGCCCGCTCAGAGGTTGGGGTAGACCCGACACGATGGTCGCGGGGCGCCACACGGCGCCCGTGATGTGGCGGCCCTGCGCCGAGATGATGAGCGACCCGCTGTCGGTCTCGGGGGCGGCGTTGTCGTAGAAGGCGAAGTTCCCCAGCCCGTAGTCCACGTAGGCGCTGCCGAGGTAGCCCGCCCCCGAGAGCACGTGCGCGTCGGCCCCCACCACGATGTCAGCGCCTGCGTTGACGAGTTGTTGGGCCAGCGGCTCCTGCTGGGGGTTGGGGCAGGACTGGGTCTCGGTGCCCCAGTGCACGTAGACGATCACCGTGTCGGCCGTCTTGCGCACCTGTTGGACCGCCCGCACCAGCTGGGTCGGGTCGATCGCCGAGGCCACCCCCGGCTGCGAGGCCGACGCCGTCCACGTGCTGACGAGGTTGTTGGCGATCACCTGCGTAGCGGAGACGACGGCGATGCGCTGGCCGTTGAGCGTGACGCGGTAGGGCGTGAAGGCCTGCGCGGCGCTGTTGCCGATGCCGATGATGGGATAGGAGTCCTGGCTCGCGATGGTCAGGTTCTGCGACAGCCCCTGCGGCCCGCAGTCGAAGCCGTGATCGTTCCCCTCGGTGGCGACCGATATCGAGGCGCTCTTCAGCGCCGTGATGGCAGAGGCTGGCGCGTCGAAGATGTACTGCTTGTTCTGTGGCTCGGGGCACGTGCCGTCGGTGACCGCGGTCTCCAGGTTGACCATGCTCATGTTCGATCCCGCGAAGAGCTGGGGGATGGTCGTGCCGAGGGCGGTGGAAGGATTCTGGGCGAGCTTCCCGCCGACGACGCCCTCGAAGTGGACGTCACCACCGAAGCCGAGCGTGACCGTCTTCCCGTTGCCCTTCCAGTCCGGATTGAGCGGCGAGTTCTTGGGGAAGTGCTGGTTGGCCAGCGTCGCAACCCGGGCGGATGAGGACGACGAGGTCGTGGTCGAGGTCGACGCGGTCGGCGTGCCGGAACCGCCCGAGAACCCCGCGAGATAGATGATCAGCACGAGGAACAGCAACCCCCCGACCGCGAATTCGGTGCGACGGCGCCTGACCCTGCGTGAGACCACGGGGCACTATGTCACACAGGCTGCGATCGGTCCCGTGCGCGAGCGTCGCTGACCAGCCCTTTTGTGGGTTATCGGCTGCGGCGAGGCCGGTCTCAGGCCGCCCAGAGGCTGTCCCAGTTGGCCGCAAGCAAGGTGACGAGGCCGGTGCAGGCGGTCGCGATCATGTCGCGGCACACGTCGAACACCGCCTGGTCGCCGTAGTACGGGTCGGGCACGTCCGCGGCGGCGCCCGCCGCCTGGTCGAAGGACCGGAGCAGGACGAGGCGGTCGGGATCGGCGCCGAGGCCAAGCAGCATCTGGCGGTGGCGGCGGTCGAGGGCGACCATCAGGTCGATACGACCGAGGTCGGCGGTGACGACCTGATGCGCGATGTGGCGCTCTTGCGGGTAGCCGCCCCGTCCCAGCGAGACCTCGGCGAGAGGGTGCATCGGCTCACCCTCGTGCCAGGGCCCGGTGCCCGCACTGGTGAGCTCGACGTGGTCGCCGAGCGTCGAGCCGTCCGCGAGGGCCGTCGACCGCGCCAGCGACCGCGTGATGACCTCCGCCATCGGGGAACGGCAGATGTTGCCGGTGCAGATGAAGAGGATGCGATAGGGCCGGTCCCCGATGGGGCCGGGGAGCACGACGCGGCTCGGTGGGGCAGGACTCATGCGGACGCGTATTCGTCGCGGAGGGTTTTCTTGACGATCTTGCCGGTGCCCGCCCGCGGCCAGTCGGTGCGCACCTCGAGCTGCTCGGGGATCTTCTGTGTCATGAGGCCGGCGTCGCGGCAGAAGGCGACGATCTCGGTCAGCTCGAGGGTGGCGGTCCCGTCCGCGAGCTGGACGACCGCACAGACCCGCTCGCCGCGCTCAGGGTCGGGCAGGCCGACCACGGCGACCTCAATGACTTTGGGATGGGTGTAGAGGAGGTCCTCGATCTCCTTGGCGCTGATGTTCTCGCCCTTGCGGACGATCACGTCCTTGAGGCGCCCGGTGAGGGTCAGGTGCCCGTCGGCACGGAGTTTGCCGAGGTCGCCGGTGCGGAAGTAGCCGTCCTCGTCGAACGCCTCTTTCGTGAGCGCCGGGTCGGTGTAGCCGTGGAACACCATCGGCCCCTTCACCCGGACCTCGCCCTCCTCGTCGGGACCCGCCGGCGCGCCGTCGAGCCGGACGATCCGCACGTCGGCGCCCTCCACCGGCCTGCCGTCGGTGTTGGCGAGCTGCTCGTCGGTGTCGTGGGGCGAGCCGTTGGCGATCATCGGCACCTCGGTCATGCCGTAGCCGTGGACCACGCCGCGCCCGCCGATCTCGTCACGCACTTCGAAGTGGACCTCGGGCGGTTTGGCGGCGCCGCCGCCGGCCATGAGCCGGAGCGTGGGAAGGATGGGAACGTCCGGGTCCTTGCGCTGCTCGGCGAGGTACGCGACGTAGAAGGCGGTGCTCCCGCCGACCAGGGTGGCGCCGTGCCTACGGAAGACCGCGAGTGCCTCGGCCGGGACGAACGCCTCGAGCAGGATGGCCGGAAAGCCGATGGTGAGCATGCAGACGAGGTAGTCGGGTCCGGCAATGTGCGCGAAGGGGAACGCGATGGAGCCGATGTCGTCGGGCGTCATGTCGAGCGCGCGGGCGAGGCCCCAGCCGCCGGCGATGAGCGTCTGGTCCGTGTGCTGGACGCCCTTGGGGTCGGCGGTCGAGCCGGAGGTGTAATAGATCCAGCGGATCGGGGCATCGTCGGCTGAGGTCCCCGGGGGAGGTGCGGGCAGAACGGCGGGGTCGCCCTCCGGAAGGCCGGCCTCGAGGTTGAGGATGGCGGGGTGCCTCGGCGAGCCGGCCAGCGCGCGATCGGCGAGAGCGGCGAAGTCGGTGTCGCGCCACGTGCCGGGGATGACGAAGAGCGAGGCGCCGGTCTGACACAGAGCGAAGCCCACCTCACGCTCGCGGTAGAGGTGGATGATGGGGTTCTGCACGGCACCGAGGCGGGCCAGCGCGGCCGAGAGCACCACTGTGTCGATGCCGGTGGGGAGCTGCCACGAGACGACCGAGCCGGTGGCGACACCCATGCCGTGCAGGCCGGCGGCGGCGCGCTCGGCCCGGTCTCGGAATTGGCCGAACGTGATGGTCTCGCCGTCGGCGGCGATGAGCATGGGGTGGTCGGGCGAAGCATCGGCGCGCCGGTCGACGAGCTCCCACATGGTGCGGGCGCCGGTGAGTATCTTGCTCGGGCTCGGGCTCATTGCCCTCCTTTCCGGCCCCTTCCATAGCAGCTGGGCACGGGGTGACTACAAGCCGGTGGGGGAAGCGACAGAATGAATCCATGGCCAGGAAGCCCGTGCACCATGATCCGTTGACGGAGCACGTCGCCGAGGACGACAGCAAGCGCCTCGAGCGCCGGCGACGTGCGACGTTGATCGGCGTCGCGATCGCGGGCGCGTTGCTGGGATGGTTCGCGCTGGCCAACTTGCGGGACGTCAGGATCGACTTCTGGTTCTACAACCGCCAGGCACCGTTGATCCTCGTCATCGTGATCTCGGGCCTGTTGGGTGCCCTGATCACGGCGCTGGTCATGCGGCGCAAGGCCCGAGAGGAGTAGGCGGTCCGGCCCCGGGCACCCGGTCGGGCGGCGGGCGCGGGGCCAACAGCCGGAGCGACCGGGCACGCACATACGGCAGGTAGGCAGGCGAGGCCGGGTCGTTACAGGTCTGTGACCGCGTCCAACGCCCGGCGGGGCGGCCCTAAGCTCATGGCCGGTGGAGACCACTGCTCAGGCAGCATCGAGGGGCGGGATTCCCGTTGTCCGCGCCCACCGGGCGTGCCAACATGGTTCGCAGATGGATGTGGAGATCCCAGGGGGCAGGTGGTAGTGCCGCTTTCCGACCACGAACAGCGGATCCTCGCAGAGCTCGAGGAGTCACTGGTCAAGCAGGACCCAGAGTTCGCGGAGCGCGTGCGGTCGGAGACCGTGTACCGGCACGCCGGCCGGTACTGCAAGTGGGCCGCGGTCACCTTCGTGCTCGGCGTCGTGATCCTCGTCGCGTTCTACTCGAGTTCCGTCGTGGCCGGGTTCGTCGGCGTCGCGATCATGTTCGCCTCGGCGGTGTGGTTCGAGCGGAACCTACGACGCATGGGCAAGGCCGGCTGGCACGACCTCACCCGTCCGAAGGGCGGCGAGGAGGGTGCCGGCGGGAGTGGACCGAGCGCAATCGAGGGCGCGGTCAGCGGTGCGCGCGACTGGTTCCGCTCGCGGTTCCACCGGCGCGAGGACTGAACGGGCCTTCTCGGGGCGTTCGTCCCGTCTCTCTCAGCCAGTTCCGTTTGGTGGCGTCGCGTTGGTAATCGCCGTTGCGGCTGTGGTTGCGGGTTTGGCCCGTGGCTGACCTTGCGCTCGCCGTCGACGTCGGGGGGACCAAGTTGGCAGGGGGGCTTGTCGCGCTGGACGGCACCCTGGTGGAGCGGGCGACGGTGCCGACCCGGAACGAGAGTGGGGGCCCGGCGTCTGGGGCTGCGCCTGGGGCCGGCGAGCGGCTGTGGGGTGACCTGGCGGGCCTGGTCGAGGGGGTGGCGGCCGGTGTGGGCGCGGGGGACCGGCTCGTGGTGTGCGGCGTCGGCTGCGGGGGGCCCATGAGTGCCGGGGGGGACGCGGTGTCGCCGTTGAACATCGAGGCGTGGCGTGGGTTCCCGTTGCAGTCGCGGCTCGCGGCGCTGACGGGGCTGCCGACGTTCGTCGACAACGACGCCAAGGCGCTGGCGTTGGGGGAGGGATGGGTCGGCGCGGCGGCGGGGTGCACCGACTTCTTGGCGATGGTCGTGTCGACCGGGGTCGGTGGCGGGATCGTGTTGGACGGGCGGCTCTTGGACGGGCGGTCGGGCAACGCGGGTCACATCGGTCACGTCGTCGTGGAGCCTTTCGGTCGCGCGTGCCGGTGCGGAGGACGCGGCTGTCTCGAGGCGGAGGCGTCGGGAACGGCGATCGCGGCGGTGACGGGGCGCCCACCGCGTGAAGCCGGCCCGGAGCTGGTGGAGCGCGTCGGAACGTTGGTGGGGCGCGCGATCGCGTCGGTGGTGAACCTGTTGGACCTGCCGTTGGCGGTCGTCAGCGGATCGGTGGCGCTCGGTTACGGCGCTCCCTTCTTCGAGGCGGCGCAGGCGGAGATGGATCTTCGTTGCGGGCTCGACTTCGCGCGGGGAGCGCGGGTGGTGCCCGGAGGCCTCGGTGACACAGGTCCGCTCGTCGGCGCGGCGCGGGTCGGGCTGGACCGGATGGGGATGGCGGGATGAGCGGCGGGCGGGCCCGGGCGAGATGGGGCCGGGACGGCCTGGTCGTGCTGCACGCCGTGCTGCCGCACCCGGGGCTGTGGTGGGTGGCGCTGGGCGCAGTGTGGCGGCTCGCCCGTCGTGGGTGGTGGCGCCGGCCTCCCTTCTTGCCCGTGCCGGGCGACGCGTACTGGCGCTTCCGCCTCGTGACGGCCAACGGCGGCGACGGCGAATCCGAGCCGCTCCAGCCGGCCGACGTCGTGGCCTACCTCCGCTGGTGTCAAAGGTCGCGCCCGCTTGGCGGATAGCCTCTCGGGATATGGAGCGGGTGCTCCTCCTCAATGCGACCTACGAGCCGCTGGCCCTCGTCTCCGATCGTCGTGCCGTTGTGCTCATGCTCGCCGGGCGGGCCGAGCCGGTCGCCATCCGTGACGACTGCAAGGTCTTTCACTCGGCGCGGATGGAGGTCGAGGTCCCCTCGATCGTCCGACTGAGCCACATGGTGCGGATCCCCCGATGGGCCCGCACGCCGCCCGTGACCCGCCGCTCGGTGCTGCGGCGCGACGGCGGCCTCTGTGTCTATTGCTCACAGCCGGCCGACACGATCGATCACGTGATCCCGCGCAGTCGCGGCGGCACGCACGACTGGTCCAACGTCGTGGCGGCGTGCAAGAAGGACAATCTGGTGAAGGCCGACCAGTTGCTCTCCGAGTTGGGGTGGACGCTGCGGATCAAGCCGGCTCCGCCCGACGGGCACCTCTGGCGGTTGCGGCATCTCTCGGACGTCGATCCGCTGTGGGAGCCGTATCTGGCTGCCGCCTCCTGAGGCTTGGCCGCGCCCTCGTCCCCGTCCTCGTCCTCGTCCTCCCCCTCCTCGCAACCGCTCTTCGAGGTGGAGCGGTTCCGCCCGGAGCGCCGGCGGGTCGCCGTCGTCCGGGAGGTCGCCCACCCCACGCTGGTGTTGGGGAGCACCCAGCCGGCCGAATTGGTGTCACCCGACGCATTGCGGGAACGTTCAGTCGAGCTCGTGCGGCGGCGCGGCGGGGGAGGCGCGGTGTATCTCGAACCGGGCGGCTTTCTGTGGGTGGACGCGTGGATCCCGCGGGACGACGTGCTGTGGGCGAACGACGTCTCGGTGGCGGCGGAGTGGGTGGGGCGGTGGTGGATCGAGGCGTTGACCGTTGTCGGGGCCCGGGTCGCTGCGGAGCGCAGTCTGTCGGTGCACACGGGGCGCTCCGCTCCCGGTTCGCTGGGTGATCTTGTCTGCTTCGCGGGCCGCGGCCCGGGCGAGGTGTTCTTCGACGATCGCAAGATCGTGGGGCTTTCGCAGTGGCGCAGTCGCGAGGGCGCGCTGTTTTCATCGTGCGCGTATCTCGAATGGAACGCGGCACCGTTGCTCGAGCTGCTGTCCTTCGACGAACCGACGAGGTCTGAGCTCGCCGGCGGGCTGCGCGACGTGGCGGTGGGGGTGGTCGGTCTGTCCCCGTCGGTGAGTGAGCTGGCGGGGGTGCGCGAGCGCCTCGTCGGGGCCTTTCCCGCGATCGGGGTGGCGGGAGGGGCATAGGCCGCTGGCCGCGGCTGGGTGATCCGCGGGTACTCGTCTCACGGCATCGGGTGGTTGCGGGCCGTCCGGTGGGCTGTCGACCGGGTGGTGCTCCTCTCGTTCTGTCTCCTTCCGCCCCTTGGGGGTTCCGGGTCGCTCCCTTTTTTTCCCGGACGGCGCCGGTCTCTGGGGCCAGGCCCGCGCCACTGCGCATCATCACGGACGGTCCTGTGGGGGCGAAGGGTTTCATTTGGGTTGCAAATGGTGGGAAGTAGTTGTGTAGTGGAGGAAAAGGGCGTAAAGTGGCGGAAAAGGGAGTGAGAGAGCGTCAAATGGCGCAGGCCAGGGAGTGTCGTGGGAGAGACGGCTGGTGGCAGCAGGGTTCGTCGGGAGATACGAGCACTCGCTCGACTCGAAAGGCAGGGTCATCCTGCCTGCGAAGTTCCGCGCCCAGTTCGAGCGAGGGGGCTATCTCACACAGAACACCGAGGGCTGCCTGGCGCTCTGGACACCCGGGGAGTTCGAACGGCAAATGGAGGTGATGCAGGAGAAGACGGAGACGGGACGGGCAGATCGCAACCGAGCACGTATCTGGGCGTCGAATTCGGCGGAGGTCGAGATCGATCGCCAGGGCCGGATGCCGATTCCCCTTCACCTGCGGACGTTCGCTCATCTCGACACGGAGGTCCTGGTGCACGGCGCCATCGACCGGGTCGAGTTGTGGAACCCCGCCGAATGGGAGTCACGGGTGCTGCCCGAAGAGAGCTGGCTCCTCGAGGGCGAGTGAGCCCGACCCGGACAACGCAGAGCGATCGGAGGAAGCAAAGGAAGGACACAACAAGAGAAAGAAGGACTGAAGGACGCACCACGTCCCGTGGGACGACGCGTTGGACCATGTGCAGCTCCTCGACCGGAATGGAAGACCACTCCACCCGCTTCCACCTCGGTCGTCTGGATCTCCACCTCCCCCTCGACCAACCGGCCGAGGAGCTGCAGATGGCCCATTCGTTCGACCACATGCCGGTGCTGCGTGACGAGGTGGTGTCGTTGTTCGCTGCGGTGCCCCCTGGCGTGGTCGTCGACGCCACCATCGGCGGTGGCGGGCACGCTGCATCGCTGCTCGAGGCCTTCCCCCACCTGCGCGTCGTCGGTCTAGACCGGGATCCTTCCGCCCTCGACGCGGCGGCCGAGCGGCTCTCTCAGTTCGGGGACCGGGTCTCGCTGATCCGGTCCCCGTTCTCGGGGTTGGAATCGAGTAATTGAAGAGGCAGCGGTTGCGCCGGTCTCGGGGGTGCTCTTCGACCTCGGTGTCAGTTCACCCCAGCTCGACCGGGCCGGCCGCGGCTTCTCCTATCGTGCCGATGGCCCGCTGGACATGCGGATGGATCCGACGTCGGGGGTCACTGCGGCAGACCTGGTCAACGGGCTGTCCGAGGAGGCGCTGGCGCGGCTGTTCCGCGAGAACGGAGAGGGACGACTGTCCGGGCGCATCGCCCGCGCGGTCGTGGGGGCCCGGCCGTTGACCTCTACGGGCCAACTGGCCGAAGCCGTGTCGTCTGCCGTGCCGCAAGCGGCGCGGCGCAAGGGTCATCCGGCGCGCCGCGTCTTCCAGGCGCTCCGGATCGAAGTCAACGACGAGCAGAACGAATTGCATGCGGCGTTGCCGGTGGCGTTGTCCAGCCTGGCGGTGGGGGGCGTGCTCGCCGTCATCAGCTACCACTCGGGCGAGGACCGGTTGGTGAAGCAGACCTTCGCAGACGCGGCATCGGGCGGCTGCGTGTGCCCGCCGGGCCTGCCCTGCGTCTGCGGCGCTGTGACGCGCCATCGCCTCGTCTTCCGTGGTGCCCGCAAGCCGGCTGCGTCCGAGGTGGACGCGAATCCTCGGGCCGAAGCGGCTCGGCTGCGCGCCATCGTCCGAACGGTCGAGGGCTGATGCCACCACCTCCAGCGGCGACGGCTGCGCCCGTACGCCGGCACGCCGGGGGCTCCACGTCGCCCCGACGCTGGGCGGGGTTGCGAGCCGTCCCGTCGCGAAAGGGTCGGCCGGGCCGTATCGGCCAACTCTTGGCGGACCGACGCCGGGTGCTCAGCATCGTCTCGGTGTCGATGGTCGTGACGTCGCTTTTGGCGGTCGTGATGGCGCAGGCGCTGCTCGCGAACGGACAGGTGCGTCTGTCCTCATTGCAGCACGAACTGTCACTCGAACAGAGTGCGCACCGTCAGGCCGAGCTCACCGTCTCCAGCCTCGAGACACCACCGCGGATCGTCAGTGCCGCAACGAGCCAGGGCATGGTGCACCCGGCCAGCGTGGTCGAGCTGCCGTACGTCTCGTTGTCGGTCCCGCTGGCCACACCCAAGGTCACCCCGGCGCCGGCAGCGCCGCCCCCGACAGCGACAGCAAGTGCCTCGTCGTCCTCGGCTGGCGGTGCCGGCGCGACGAGCGCTTCGGGGGGAACCAGCAGCGGCAGTGTCGCAACCGGTGCCACAAGCGGCTCCGGCGCGACCTCTTCGACGACCACCGCAACGTCGACGCCATGAGCACCACCACGCGGCATGCAGGTGAGCGCGCGCGCGCTGTTTCCGGCCGTGCCCCCGCCACCAGATCGACCCGGACGCGCACGCAACCGAGCGCCCGGCCGACTCCGAAGCCCGTCCGTCGCGCTCCGGCGCCGTCACACGGCCACAGAGCGCGGACGCAGCGGCACCGCTCGCCTGCGGCTTCCCGCCGGGCCAGCGGCCGCAACTGGCTGGGTGCCACCTTCTTGCGACGTGTCCGGATCGTCCGCATGATTCTCATCGTCGCGATGCTGCTGTTGGTCGCACGCCTGGTGGACGTCCAGGTGCTCCGCGCCGGCGGCTACGAGGCGCAAGCACGAGGCGAGTCGGCCATCACCGTGTCCTTGCCCTCGCTGCGGGGAGGGATCTACGCCCGCGACGGATCGCCCCTCGCATTGTCCGTGCCCACCGACGACGTCGTGGCCGACGACTTTCAGATCGCCCATCCCGTGAAGACCGCGGAGGCCCTCGCACCGATGCTGCATCTCCCCGTGGCCACGCTCGCAGCGCAACTACGCGAGCACTCGGGCTACGTGGTCCTGGCGCGCCAACTGCCCCAGTCCACCGGCGAGAAGATCGCTGCGGACTCCATTCCCGGGATCACGTTGATCTCGGACTCGAAGCGAGAGGTGCCGAACGGCGCCCTGGCCTCTCCGGTGATCGGCTTCACGAACGGGAGCGGCAAGGGCGCAGGCGGCCTCGAATACGGCGACAACAAGCTGCTGGCGGGCGCCAACGGGAAAGAGACGATCTTGGCTTCGCCCGGCGGCGTGGCCCTGCCGCAGTCACCGGTGACGAACCAGGTGGCGACGACACCAGGGACAGGACTGGAGCTCACGATCGACACGCAGCTCCAGTACGAGTCCGAGCAGTCATTGGCCAAGGCGATCGAATCGTCGAACTCGGTCAGCGGATCGGCCATCGTCATGGACGTGAAGACGGGCCAGATCCTCTCCATGTCCAACCTCGTGGCGACACACCCCGCGCCGCTGGGTGCGCCGACCTCGGCGGCGAACACCCCGGGAGGTGTGGTGCCCATCGGCCCCAACGACGCGATCAACGAGGCACCGAGCAACCTCGCTGTGACCCAGCTCTATGAGCCCGGTTCCGTGTTCAAGCTGGTGACGTTCTCGGCCGCGTTGCAGGACGGCCTGATCAACCCGAACACCGTCTTCACGGTCCCAGACCAGATGAAGCTCGACGGTTCGACCTTCCACGACGCAGAGCCGCATCCGACCGAACAGTTGAACGCGACCCAGATCCTCGCCCAGTCCTCCAACATCGGCACCTCTGAGATCGCACAGGGGGTAGGGGAGCAGCGGTTGCTCACCCAGGTAAAGGCGCTCGGCTTCGGGCAGTCCACCGGGCTCGACTTCCCGGGCGAGTCGGCCGGCCTGCTCGCGACGGCGGCGCAATGGGAGCCGACGAACTATGTGTCGCTTCCCATCGGACAGGTCGACGCCGTGAACGGCCTGCAGGTTCTCGATGCCTACAACACCGTGGCCAACGGCGGCGTCTACGTCGCACCGAAACTCGTGCAGGCCACGGTCAGCCCGTCGGGCACCGTCACGAAGACGGCGCCGTCGTCGACCCATCAGGTGCTGTCACCCTCGGTCGACTCCGAGGTGACCTCGATGCTCGAGCAGGTGGTCAACCAGGGAACCGGGACCAGCGCGGCCGTTCCGGGCTACACGGTCGCGGGCAAGACGGGGACCGCACAGATCCCGACGCAAGGCAAGGACTCCTATGTCCCCGGGGCCTACATGGCGACCTTCGTCGGCTTTGCTCCTGCCGCCAACCCGACCCTGTCGATGATCGTCGTGCTGGACCGCCCCACGCCCATCTTCGGGGGCACGGTCTCCGCCCCGGTCTTCTCGCAGATCATGAGCTACGCGCTCCACCGCTACGACATCCCGACCACGCCCGGCGCCGGGGCGAACACCGCTCCGTCGACCCGCACGTCCAGCGACCAGGCCCAGGACATCACGTGACCCGTGGTTACACGCTCATTGCGCCTGTTACGCAGGGGGGCCCGCCGCATGTAACGCTGTCGGGTCGACCATGCGAACCGTGCCGATGAACCTCCTCTTCGACGACATCGACGTACTCGAGACGGTGGGTGACCCATCTGCCGTCGAGGTGGGTGGCATCACTCACGACAGCCGGAGGGTGGTTCCCGGCGACCTCTTCTGCTGCGTGCCGGGAATACTCAGCGACGGGCACCGGTACGCCAGGGAGGCGGTCGAGCGGGGCGCGATCGGCGTGCTGTGCGAGCACTTCATCCCCGAGCTGTTGCGTCGCGACGTCACGCAGGCGCGAGTCGCGCCCGGGACGATGCGTCCGGTGATGGCGCAATTGGCCGCGGCCTTCTATGGCTTCCCCGCCCGAGACCTCGTGATGATCGGTGTGACGGGAACGAACGGCAAGACGACCGTGACGCAGCTCCTGGGCGACCTGTTGACAGCGACGGGTCGTCCGACCAACGTCATGGGAACGTTGTCGGGCGCCCGTACCACGCCGGAGGCAACGGAGGTCGAGCGCGTCCTCGCCGGGGTGCGGGACAGACAGCGGTCTGACGGGCTCCGCCACGCGGTCGCCATGGAGGTGTCGAGCCACGCGCTCGTGCAGTCGAGGGTCGACGGCATCCATTTCGACGTGGCCGTCTTCACGAACCTCAGTCACGACCACCTCGACTACCACGGGAGCATGGAGGACTACTTCGAGGCGAAGGCAAAGCTCTTCACCTCCAATCACGCGCTGCGGGCCGTGGTGAACGCCGATGATCCCTGGGGACGCCGGCTGTTCGACCGCGGGAAGATCCCGATGACGGCGGTGCACCATTCGGACGCCGGGGACGTGGTCCTGCGGCCGGGGCACACCGAGTTCACCTGGCGGGGCCGCCGGGTGGCGACGCCGTTGACCGGCGGGATCAACATCGACAACGCGCTGCTCGCGGCGGAGGCAGCCCTCGCGTTGGACCTCGAGATCGAGCCTGCAGAGATCGCGGCCGCCATGACGCACCTGCGCCCCGTGCCGGGCCGCCTGCAGGTCATCGCGGCCCCGGCCGCGGCGGATGCGCTGGCGCCTTCGGGTCGCGTCGGCGCAGGCCGCGCAGGCGGCGCAGGCCGGGCAGGCGCGAGGGGCGAAGCGACCTTCCCGGCCGCCCTTCACCGTCCTGGTCGACTACGCCCACACGCCGGCAAGCCTCGAGGTCGTGTTGGCCGAGGCGCGCCAGCTTGGTCCGGGCCCGGCCGGGCGTGTGATCTCCGTCTTCGGCTGTGGCGGCAACCGGGATCGTGCCAAGCGTCCGGTCATGGGCGCGGCGGCGGTCGCGGCCAGCGACGTGGCCTTCCTGACGTCGGACAATCCGCGCGACGAGGATCCGTTCGCCATCATCGAAGAGGTGCTGGCGGGCGTACCAGGTGGGCGGGAGAACCCACGCGTCGTCGTCGAGACGGACCGGCGCGTGGCGATCCGACGCGCGCTCGATGCCGCTGGAGCGGGCGATGTGGTCGTCATCGCCGGCAAGGGTCACGAGACCTACCAGGAGATCGCGGGACGCCGGCTCCCTTTCGACGACGCGGTGGAGGCGCGGGATGCGCTCGCAGCCCGTTTCGCCTCTGACCCAAGTACGTGGGTGACGCCGGCGCACGAATCAGCGGTGCCGACTCAAGCCGACGGGCCAGTCTCGGCATCAGCCTCCCGCGGCACCAGCGCGGAAGGCTGACCTCGTGCTCGGACTCCTGGTCTCGGGTGGCATCGCGATGTGGGCCGCGATCCTTTCGACCCCTTTTCTGATTGCCTACTTCCGCAAACGTCAGTTGGGCCAGCACATCCGTGAGGACGGGCCGGCCACGCACAGCGTCAAGGCGGGGACGCCGACCATGGGGGGCATCGCCATCGTGGGGTCCGTGGTGTTCGGCTACGCCGTGGGCCACATCGGCACCGAGGTCCGCTTCTCCCGTACGGGGTACCTCGCGATCGGTGCGGTGGTGGCGTTCGGTCTGATCGGGTACCTCGACGACTACATCAAGATCCACCACCGGCGCAGCCTGGGCCTCAACAAACGGGCCAAGTCCGGTGCGCAGTTCGTCTGTGCGCTCACCTTCGCGTTATTGGCGGTGAATTGGGCGCATACGTCGACCGCGCTCTCGTTCACCCGGTCGGAGGCGATCGGGGTCGACATGGGCACCGTCCTATGGGTGATCTTCGCCGTCCTCATCATGGTCGGGGCGTCGAACGCCGTGAACATCACCGACGGCGTGGACGGCCTGGCCGCCGGCTCGGGCAGCTTCTGCTTCGCAGTGCTCTCGATCATGGGCTACTGGATCTTCCGGCACTACGCGATCTACCACGTGCTGCCCGCGTCGGCGATCGACCTGTCGCTGGTCTCGGTCGCGCTCGCGGGTGCTTGCATCGGGTTCCTCTGGTGGAACGCGGCGCCGGCCAAGATCATCATGGGCGACACCGGCGCGCTGGCCATCGGGGCCGGGCTGGCGGCACTGTGCTTGCTGCTCAACCTCGAGCTCCTGCTTTTGATCATCGGCGGTCTCTTCGTGATGGAGACCGTGTCGGTGATCATGCAGGTGATCAGCTTCCGCGTGTTCCACCGTCGGATCTTCCGCATGGCGCCCATCCATCACCATTTCGAGCTCGCCGGCTGGCCCGAGACCACGGTGATCATCCGCTTCTGGATTCTCGGGGGTCTGTTCTGCGCGTTGGGACTCGGCGTCTTCTACGGGGACTTCCTCACGGTGTCGAAGTTCACATGACCGTTCCGGCTCCCATTGGCGGTTTTCCTCGACCCGTCGACGGTCCCCTGATCCGCCACTTCCGCGGCCCGGTGGGAGAGAATTGGTGCATGCAGCCGGTGTCGGACGGGGCAGGTGGGCGCGCCCGCGGGAAGACGGGCGAATGGGCCCACCGCTGATGAATCCCACCCGTACTGCGACGGCTCCGTCCCGGCGTTCCGCCACCTCCCGGCGCGCCTCGGCCGCCACGCCCAGCGGGAAGGTGCAGATCGCAGGGCGACAGGTCGCCGTCTCCACGCTCGTGCTGGTCGACGTCGCCCTGCTCTGCGTCATCGGATTGGTGATGGTCGGGACCGCGTCGTCGGTGATCTCCATCTCGACCTACGGCAGCCCGTGGGCGATCCTCATCCGCGAAGGGATGTGGATGGCGGTCGGTGTCGTGGCCCTCGGCCTGGCACTGCGTTTCGACTACCGCAAGCTCCGCCGGCTGAGCCCGCTCCTGCTCGTGGCGACGTTCGGACTGCTGTCCGTGGTACTGGTGCCCGGGCTCGGTGTGCACGCCATGGGATCGAGCCGCTGGATCGGCTTTGGGCAATTCCGGCTGCAGCCCTCCGAGCTTATGAAGCTCGCCCTCACCCTGTTCGCCGCCGACTTCATCGCCCGCCGGCTCGACGAGGACGCATCGGACCGGCGCATCATCGGGCCGGTGCTCCTGGTGACCGGTTTCGCATGCCTGCTCATCCTCGTGCAGCCCGACATGGGGACGGCCATGGTGCTCGGTTGCATCGCGCTCACCCTGCTCTTCGTGTCGGGGGTGCGCCTCGGCCCGGTGATGAAGGCGATGGCCGCCGTGGCGGTGCTCGCCCTGATCGTCGCGGTCGCTTCCCCCTATCGGCGGACGCGGCTCCTTTCCTTCCTGGACCCGTCGGCCCACGGGTCGAGTTCGGGCTACCAGGTCCTGCAGTCCGAGATCGGTCTCGGCTCGGGACACCTCTTCGGGATGGGGCTCGGGGGCGGGCAGGCGCAGTGGGGGTACCTGCCGAACGCGCACACCGACTTCATCTTCTCGGTCATCGGCGAGGAGCTGGGCATCATCGGTGCAGTGTTCGTGCTCGTGTTGCTCGGCGCGCTCCTGTGGCTCGGCATCCGGACGGCCACGGCGTCGGTCGACCGCTTCGGCGGGTTGCTGGCACTCGGTCTGGTGGCATGGGTGGCGGCCGAGACCCTCATCAACGTCGGCGCCGTGGTCGGCGTGCTCCCGGTCACCGGGATCCCGCTGCCCTTCATCTCGTTCGGTGGCTCCTCTCTCGTCATCACCATGGCGGCCGCGGGCATGCTCATCAACATCGCGAGACAGGGCGAGGCGGCGACCAGGGGTGGTGCGCTGAGGGCCGTCGGCGGCCGCCGGGGTCGGTGAGCGCCAGGCGCGGCACGGTCATCGCCGGCGGGGGGACAGGCGGCCACGTCGTCCCGTCGCTGCAGGTGGCGCGGGCAATGGTGGAACGGGGCCACGACCCGAGCAGCATCGAGCTCTTCGGCTCCCGGCGCGGGCACGAGGCCACGACGTGGCCGACGCTGGAGTTCCCCTACACCTTGTTGCCCGGCCGGGGCATCCGGCGGAGCTTCTCGCCGGGCGCGGTCGTCGCCAACGTGGGTGCCGTGGCCGGCCTTGTCCGAGCCTGCGTCCGGGCGCTGGGGTCGTTCCTCCGGCGCCGGCCCCGGGTCGTGGTCATCGTCGGCGGCTACGCCAGCTTCCCCGCCGGCCTCGCCGCGGTGCTCACCGCGTGTCCCGCTCGTGTCGGTGAACACCGACGCCGTGCCGGGCGCGGTCAACGGGCTCCTGGGACGCTTTGCGGCCGCCAATGCCGTCGCCTTCGAGGGAACGGAGCTCCCGCGGGCACACGTGACCGGCACACCGGTGCGCCCGGAGCTCTCGGGGTTGGACCGCTCCCCTGAGGGACAGCGTGCCGGGCGTGGCGCGCTCGGGCTCCCGGCCGATCGTCAGACCGTCACGGCGATGGGCGGATCGCTGGGCGCGCTGCGGATCAACCGGGCGGTGGCGGCGCTCGCCGGGTCGTGGGAGGCCGACGGCGACCGCACCGTGTACCACGTGACGGGCCGGCGGGACTACGACGCGTTCGCCGGTGGTGCTGCCGGCGCTATGGGGATTGCCGGGGCTCGGTGTGGGGCAGGGGGCGACGAGGGACTGTGTTACCGCGTGGTTCCCTTCGAGGAGCGCATGCCGCAGCTCTACAGCGCAGCCGACGTCTGCGTGTCCCGGGCGGGGGCGATGTCCGTCGCCGAACTGTTGATCTCTGGCGTACCCGCGATCCTGGTGCCACTGCCCGGCGCACCCCGGGACCACCAGACGCGCAACGCGGAGGCAGTCGTCGCGCTGGGCGCGGCAGTGCACGTGCCGGACCCCGAGTGTGACGGCGAGCGGCTCGCCAAAGAGCTCGAGGCGCTGCTCACCGACGCCGACCGCCTGCGTGCGATGGGGGAGGCGGCGCGGCGTCACGCCCATCCCGACGCGGCCGCCCGCATCGCCGAGCTGGTCGATGCCCATGCCCGCTGAGGAACCGCTCGACCTGCGCGAGCCCCGGCATATCCACGTCGTGGGCATCGGCGGCGCGGGCATGAGCGCCATCGGACTGGTCCTGCGCGCGATGGGCCACACCGTGTCGGGGTCCGACCTCAAGGACTCGCCGATCGCCCAACGGCTGGGCTCGCATGGCATCACCGTCGCTCTCGGGCACCGGGCCGAGAACGTCGCCGGGGCGGAAGTCGTCACCTATTCGCCGGCCGTGGCGCCCGACAACGTCGAGCTGGTGGCCGCAGGGGGGGCGGGCGCGCACGTGGCGCCGCGTTCGGAGATCCTGGCGGCGATCTGCGCCACCCGCCGTTGCCTGGCCGTTTCGGGGACCCACGGCAAGACGACGACCGCCTCGATGCTCTCGCTCATCCTCGTGGAGGCGGGCCTGCACCCCTCGTTCGTCATCGGCGCCGACGTCAACGAGATCGGCACGAACGCGGTATGGGACAGCGGAGAATGGCTCGTGGTCGAGGCGGACGAGAGCTACGGGACCTTCAAGGCGTTGCGGCCGGACCTGGCCGTGCTCACGAACGTCGAGCCGGACCATCTCGACTACTACGGCACGTTCGAGGTGCTCCGGGAGGCCTTCTCAGACTTCGTCGCCGGCTCCACGCAAGGCGCCGTGGTGTGCGCGGACGACGAGCACGCCGCGGCCATCGGGCGGACGAACGGCGCGATCCTCGTAGGGGAGGCGGCCGGGTCGGACTACGTGATGGAGGAGCTGTCGCTGCGGCGGAGCTCGGTCTCGTTCCGGCTCCGTGGTCCCGACGGCGTGCTCGGCGCCCTGCGCATGGGGGTCCCGGGGCTGCACAACGCACGCAACGGCGCGCTGGCGGCGGTCGCCGCCCTCGGCGCCGGTGCACCTTTTGCCGCGGCGGAGTCGGCGCTGGCCCGCTTCGCCGGGGTGAGCAGGCGCTTCGAGTTCCGCGGCGAGGCCGACGGGGTCACGTTCGTCGACGACTACGCGCACCTGCCGACCGAGGTACGGGCCGCGCTGGCCACGGCTCGCAGCGGGGGCTGGTCCCGCATCGTGGCGGTGTTCCAGCCACACCGCTTCTCCCGCACCGCCGCCCTGGCGGACCAGTTCGGCACGGCCTTCGCGGACGCCGACGTCCTCGTGGTGACCGATGTGTACAGCGCGGGGGAGCGCCCGGTGCCGGGGGTCTCCGGGCGGCTCGTGGCCGACGCGGTGTCGGCTCAGGACCCGCGCCTGGCGGTGCTGTACGCGCCGGGGTGGGAGGAGCTGCGACAGGCCGTGTCGTCGGTGCTGCAACCGGGCGACCTATGCATCACCCTCGGGGCGGGTGACCTCACGGTGTTGCCCGATCAGCTGCTCGACGCGCCGCGATGGTGACGGTCACGCCGAACGACGAGCTCCGCGCGTTGGCGGACACGCTCGGGGCGCGGGCCACGCTGATGAAGCCGCTGGGCCCGATGACCACCTACGGCGTGGGCGGGCCGGCGGCCCTGTTCGTGGAGGTGGAGGGCCCGAAGGACCTCGACGCGGTCCGGCCGGTGTTGGCGGAGGGGGCGGGTTCGCTGCCGTTCTTCGTCATCGGGCGCGGTTCCAACCTTCTGGTGGCCGACGGCGGGTTCGACGGGATCGTCGTGCATCTCGGGGCGGGGTTCGCGTCACTCGACCTGCCCGCGTCCGAAGCCAGCCCGGATGAGCCGGCCGTGGTCCGGGCGGGCGCCGCCGTGGCACTGCCCGTTCTCGCCCGGCGGGTGGCCGACGCCGGTTGGACGGGACTGGCGTGGGCGGTGGGCGTGCCCGGCTCGGTCGGCGGTGCCGTGCGGATGAACGCGGGTGGCCACGGGTCCGACATGGCGTCGTGCCTCGTGCGCTACCGCTGGGTCGACCTGCTCGGCCCTGGTGGGGGGACGGACGAGGTGGCCAAGCTCGACTACGGCTACCGCTCGTCGTCGGTGGCCCCGACACAGCTGGTCGTCGGGGCGGATCTGCGCGTGGCCCCGGGATCGGCCGCAGGGGAGCAGGCGGAGGTCGCGGCCATCGTCAGGTGGCGCCGCGAGAACCAGCCCGGCGGTTCCAACGCGGGCTCGGTCTTCACCAACCCCGAGGACGACTCGGCCGGCCGGCTGATCGACGAGGCCGGCCTGAAAGGGTTCGGAATCGGGACGGCGCACGTCTCGGAGAAGCACGCCAACTTCATCCAGGCCGAGCGAGGGGGGCGGGCCGACGACGTCCGCGCCGTGATCGAGCACGTGCGCGCCGTGGTCGCCGCGCGGTGTGGGATCACGCTGCGCACGGAGGTCCGCCTTCTCGGCTTCGGGGGCGGGGAGACTGGTGCGGTGCCCGAGCCCGAGCCCGAGCGCCCGAAGGTCTCGGGCCCCGACGTCGCCGGATGGGGCGGTGCGGAATGACTCCCGTCGATGCACCCGCGAGGCGGCGCCATATCCCGCACCGTGGCGCCAACGGTTCTGGCCGGGGCCGCTGGAAGAACCTCTGGGATCGGGTCGGTCAGGCGGCCGGAGGCTCGACGTCGAAGGGTGGCCGGGGCGGCTCGACCCGGATGGACCCGCGCATATCGGCGCGGCGGACCGCCGTCATCCGGGAGCAAGGCAGGCGCCGGCTGCGCATCCTGGTCGTCGTGCTGGCCAGCTCGGCGGTCCTGATCGGCGCATGGTTCCTGCTCCACACCCCGCTCTTCGGCGCGCGGTCGGTGACCGTAACGGGCAACGCCCACGAGTCGGCAGCGCAGGTGATCGACGAGGCTGGGCTGGCGAGCCAACCGCCGCTGCTCGACGTGGACGCGGGCGCAACTGCGGCGCACATCGAGCAGCTGCCGTGGGTGCGGTCCGCGTCGGTCAGCGTCTCGTGGCCCGACGGCGTGCACATCCGGATCACCGAGGAGACGCCGCGGTTCGTCGTGAGCGAGGACGGAGCGCACTGGGCGACGTTGAGCGCCGACGGCCGGGTCCTCGCGGTGTCGGTGGCCCGCGAGGACGGGCTACTGCTGCTCACGGTGCCACAGCCACCCGGCGCCCCGGGGACCCTGTTGCCGGCACGCGACGACGCCGGTCTGGACGTGGCGTCGACGCTGCCCGCGTCGTTCGCGGCGCAGGTGACCGGTGTGACGGTGGAACCCGCCGGGTGGGTCCAACTGTCCATGACAACGCCGATCGCCGTCGACATCGGAACCGCCACGCAACTCACGGCAAAATACGAGGACGTCTCGTCGATTTTGGCTGGCGCGACCCTGCACAATGGGGATGTCATCGACGTCAGCGTTCCCGACGCCCCCACGGTGACAGGCCCGTGACATCGGGTGTCTCCATGTGGCGTAGGATGCTTGACCTGCCTGAACACCCCCCGTATGGTGGGACCACGTTGCCGAACTGTGAACATCAACCTTCCCCAAAGGTTCAGGGATCGGTGATCTCTCTCACGTCGACGGTGGCGGTGGGCGGTACGTACCAGCGAGCCACCGGTCGGCGATCGACCCGAAGACAAGGGGAATCATGACGACCGTGCCTTCCCAGGGCAACTACCTGGCAGTCATCAAGGTGGTTGGAGTGGGTGGCGGCGGAGTGAACGCCGTCAACCGCATGATCGACTCCGGTCTGCGCAACGTCGAGTTCATCGCGGCCAACACGGACGCGCAGGCGCTGCTCATGAGCGATGCCGACTTGAAGCTCGACATCGGTCGGCAGTTGACCCGCGGCCTGGGCGCGGGGAGCGACCCCGAGGTCGGGCGTCAGGCCGCCGAGGAGCACCGGGCGGACATCGAAGAGGCGCTGCAGGGAGCGGACATGGTCTTCATCACCGCGGGGAAGGGTGGCGGCACGGGAACCGGCGCAGCGCCGATCATCGCCGAGATCGCGAAGGGCCTCGGCGCCTTGACCATCGGCGTCGTGACGCGACCGTTCACGTTCGAGGGGCGTCGGCGCGCCATGCAGGCCGAGAAGGGCATCCAGGTCCTCAAGGAAAAGGTCGACACCCTGATCGTCATTCCGAACGACCGTCTGCTCACCGTGTCCAACGACAAGACGAGCATGGTCAACGCGTTCAAGATGGCGGACGAGGTGCTCCTCCAAGGTGTGCGGGGCATTACCGACCTGATCACGGTACCGGGTCTGATCAACACCGACTTCGCCGACGTGAAGATGGTGATGACGAACGCCGGCACGGCCATCATGGGCATCGGCTCGTCCATCGGTGAGGGGCGCGCGGCCAACGCAGCCCGGGCCGCTATCACCTCGCCTCTGCTCGAAGCGTCGATCGAAGGTGCCCGCGGCATGGTCCTCAACATCGCCGGCGGCTCGGACCTCGGGCTTTTCGAGGTCAACGAAGCAGCCGAGATCATCCACGCCGTCGCACACCCGGATGCCAACATCATCTTCGGGGCGGTCATCGACGACAACATGGGCGACGAGGTGCGGGTCACGGTGATCGCCGCCGGCTTCGAGCGCTGGGAGGAGGGAGCGCCCAGCGCGAAGAACGACTTGGCCGCGAGCATCTTCGCCACGCCCGAGCCGGTGGACATCTTCGCCGACGCCACCGGGTCCGACGAAGAGCTCGACTTGGGTGACGACGATTTCGACGTCCCCTCCTTCCTCCGCTAGCGACGCGGTCGCCGAGAGGCTGCACTCCGTCCGGCTGCGCATCGAACAGGCCGGCGGTGACCCGTCCGCCATCCGTGTCGTCGCCGTGACAAAGGGCTTCGGCCCCGACGCCGTCCTCGCCGCGCGCGACGCCGGCCTGTACGACATCGGCGAGAACTACGCGAACGAGCTCGTCGCAAAGGCCGCAGAGGTGGGGGACGACCCGTCCACGGCTTCACCGGTGCGTTGGCACTTCCTCGGTGCAATCCAGAGGAACAAGGTGGCTCGGCTCGCCCCTGTCGTCGGCGTGTGGCAGAGCGTCTCGCGGGTCCAAGAAGGCGAACGGATCGCTCGCTCCGCTCCCGGCGCGGCCGTCCTCGTTGAGGTCGAAACCACGGGGCTCTCCGGGCGCAACGGTTGCCCGCCCGACGGCGTGCGCGCGCTCGTGCCACGCCTGCGCGACGCCGGTCTCGACGTGCGCGGCCTCATGACGGTCGCCGCGCCGGGCGCCGAATCGGCGAGTGCTGCCTTCGCCACGGTGGGTTCGCTGGCCGACGAGCTCGACCTCGAGGAGCGCTCTATGGGCATGACCGACGACCTCGAAGCTGCGGTGGGTGCGGGCACGACGATGGTCCGGATCGGGCGGGCGTTGTTCGGCGAGCGGCCGACCAAGCGATCGGTGTGACCGAGAAGGTCAAAGGGGGGCTGACATGACCCTCAGCAGCAGGCCGATGGCCCAATCGGCCCCCTCGCCAGGGCTCATTCGCCTGCCCGGGCGTGCGAGCGGCACTACGCTGTGATTCGACAGGAGAAGGCATGTCACCCTCGTTCATGAAGAAGACCATGGTCTATCTCGGCCTGCTCGACGACGAGTACGACGAGTACGACGACCTCGAGGACCGCGCCCCCGCGGGTTCTCGGCGGCCACGGCCACGCGGGTCGAGCCACGGACCCCTGAGTACGAGCAGGGGGGAGACGAATTCAGCGGCGGCATGAGCAGGGTGCGCACCATCCCCCGCGAATCGGCCGTCCCCAGCCAGCCCCGGCCCGCCACCAGCAACGTTGCCCCGCGGCCGCAAGCGGTGCGCGCCGTGCCCGTCGATTCGACCCTGCAGCCGGTCTCCGCCGCGCCGTCCGCAGCCAAGGTGCACGTCGTGGCGCCCTCACGTTTCGGTGATGCGAAGGAGATCGCGGACCGACTGAAGGACAACCGCCCCGTGATCGTGAACCTCCAGATGGCCGAGCGCGACCTGCAGCGCCGGATGATCGACTTCTGCAGCGGTGTCACCTACGCGCTCAGCGGCGAGATGGAGAAGGTCGCCGACCAGGTGTTCCTCCTGGCGCCGACCAACGTCAAGGTCTCGGACGAGGAGAGAATGCGGTTGGCCGAGCGCGGTTTCGGACGGGGCTAGACCCACTACCCTCGCTGGTTGGTGAACATCTTCCGAATCCTCGCGTGGCTGATCGAGGCCTATATCTGGCTGATCATGTTCCCGTACGCGATCCTGAGCTGGTTCCGCGTCCAGCCGGGTACGACGTTGGCTCGGATCCAGTATTTCCTCTATCGGGCGACTGAACCGGTGCTACGGCCGGTGCGTCGGATCATCCGACCCATGGGGGGTTTGGACTGGTCGTTTCTCGTTGTCATCCTCGTCGCGCAGATCGTCCTGATCCCGGTGCTACGGGCCTAGCGCCCCGGACGCCGGGAGGCTCCGGCGGGTCCCTGGAGCCCTGGAAGCGGATGATTAGACTCGGCCTCCATGGACAATTCCCAGGCATCAGCATCAATCCTCGACACGCTCCGCACCGTGGAGTTCCGCCTCGGGCTGAAGGGCTACAACGTCGACGAGGTCGATGAGTACTTGGACAAGGCCGCCCAAGAGGCCGAGGGGCTGCAAGAGCACGTCCGCCAGCTCAACGAACGTCTACGCCAGGCGAGCGAGCGCATCGCGCAGCTCGAGCGGGAGAAGCGCTCTGCGCCGGCAGCCGCGGCGGACGAGGGAGAGGGCGCAGCCGCCGCCGACGCCGGCGCTCTCTCGGACGAGACGCTCCAACGGACGCTGATCCTGGCGCAGAAGTTCGTCGACCAGACCAAGCGCGAGAGCGAAGCCGAGGCCGCGACGATCGTCTCCCAAGCCGAGGAGAGGGCTCGCACTGCCATCGCCGAAGCGGAGGCGACCGCCGCGCAGCTCCAAGCCGAGTCGCATCAGAAGCTGCGCGAGGAGGTGGCACGCCTGGAGGCGACGCGCACCGATCTCGCCACAGATGTCGAGACCATGGCGCGTCATCTCGACTCGGAGCGCAACCGACTCCGCGGCGCGCTCACCGAGATCCTCAAGTGGGTGGACGAGAATGTCCAGCCGGCGAACTCGCTCATGGGTGTGAAGCCCAAGGGCAGGCCGGAGAACCCCATGGACGCGGGTGGACGGCCCCAGGCCGACGACGGCGCACCGACGTTGAACCTCCAAGACGCGTCGGGCGCGATCTCAGGAGCGAACCACTCTCTCTGACTTTCCGGTATCCGGGCCCGGGGCCGGTATTGCCCGCCCCCGCGCCGTCCGCTATCGTCACCCGCTCCCCAGGGCGAGGCTGCAGGGGTACGCGGCCACGACAGGTGGTCCGAAGGAGGGCAGGATGACCCCAGCGAGCAAGGGCTCCCCGACCAAGCGGGAGTCCGCGTCGCGCTCGACCGCCTCGCGCACCGGGAACAAATCGAAAGCCGCCCGGGTTGGGGCTAGCGCTGGAAAACGTCCCCCCCTAACCAAGAAGAAGGCAGCTCCTGTTGTGAAGAAGGCAGCGACCGCTACGAAAAAGCCCACGTCGACGGCCAAAAAGGCTGGGTCCGGGCCGGTGAAGAAGGCGTCCTCGACGACCAAGAAGTCGACTACCTCGGCGGCGAACAAGGCGCCGGCGTCGAAGAAGGCCGCACCCACCTCGAAGAAGGCGGCGCCCGCCAAGAAGGCCGCACCCGCGAAGAAAGCACCCCCCGCTGCGAAAAAGACGGCACCGCCAGCAAAGAAGGCCGCAACGAGTGCGGCGGCGCGGGCCGGGAACGGCGCCGGCGCGGCGCCGACGCCGTCTCGCACCGCGTTCACCCCCAAGCCGAAGCCACCGGCCCCGGTGCGGCCGAAGACGGGCCCCTACGCCAAGGACGCCAAGTTCCTCGAGGAAGTGCGCGAGCTGCTCGAGAACGAGCGAACGATCTACCAGGAGCAGGCGACCTCGCTCCGGGCCGAGGCGGACTCGCTCGCGCTCGAGCGCGAGCCGGGTGATGTGCAGTTCGACGAGGAGTCCGGCGAGGGCGGCACGGTGACGGTGGACCGCGAACGCAACCTCGCGCTCTCGGGCCAGGCGACCTTGGCCGTCGAGGAGATCGACGACGCGCTGGCTCGGGTCAAGGACAAGACGTACGGGTACTGCGAACGTTGCTTTCAGCCCATTCCGAAGCCGCGGTTGCGTGCTCTGCCATACGCACGCCTCTGCGTGGCGTGCAAGAGCGGAGGCCTGTCCCGGCGCTGACCACGCCACGGGTGGTGGCGTTCGCCATCGCCGTGGTCGTGGTGGTAGTGGACCGCGTGACCACCACACTGGCCGTCGACCATCTTCACGACGCCCGCCACCTGTGGGGCCCCTTCGGCCTCGCCCTGACCTTCAATTCCGGGTTCGCCTTCAGCCTCTTCAGCGGGCGTGCGGTCGTCGTCACGGTCCTGTTGTGCGTAGGGGTGCTCGTGCTGGCGTGGGTGGTCGCGCAGGTGCGCACGGTGCCGCTCGCCATCGGTGCGGGACTGGTCCTGGGCGGTGCGGTCGGGAACCTGAGTGAGCGCATCGCCGGGGGCCACGGCGGGCAGGTGCCCGACTTCGTCACGCTCAACTATTGGCCGACGTTCAATTTTGCCGACGCATGTGTGACGATCGGCGTGGTCATCGTCATCATCTCGATGCTGTTCGGGCAACCCGGCGTGGCGGGCGAGCCCGAGCCGGGCGAGGGCGCCGAGTGAGCGAAGGAGGCGCCGCCGAGCCGACGGAGGGCATTTCGGTCGAGGTGCCGGCGACCCTTTCGGGTGTCCGGGTGGACCGGGGCGTCGCCATGGTGGCCGACGTCTCTCGTGCCGTGGCGGCCGAGCTGGTCGAGACCGGCCGGGTCTTCGTGGACGGTGCACCGGTCGTCTCGGGGCGGGTGCCGCTCCGGCAGGGAGCTCTGCTCACCGTGCACCTGCCCGAGGAGGCCTCGGCCACCCCGCCCGCAGATCCCAGCGTGCGGTTCTCGGTGGCGTACGCGGACGACGACGTGGCCGTGATCGACAAACCGGCCGGACTGGTGGTGCATCCGGGTGCCGGTCATACCGAAGGCACCCTCGTCGGTGGGCTGCTGGCGTTGTTCCCTGACCTCGGCGAGCTTGTCGCCGCAGAGGTGTGCGCCGCGGACCGGCCCGGGATCGTGCACCGGCTGGACAAGGGCACGTCGGGGCTGTTGGCGGTCGCCCGCACCGCCGCCGCGTACCGGTCTCTGGTGGCGCAACTGGCGACGCGCAGCATGGAACGCAGGTACCTGGCACTGGTGGCCGGGCGCGTGGCCGACGACCGCGGGGAGGTGGACGCACCGATCGGAAGGTCGGTCCGGACGCCGACCAAGATGGCCATCACCCCGCGGGGGAGAGCCGCCCGCACGTCGTACCACGTGATCGAGCGACGAGGGGGCGACGCGGTGTCCTCCACCACGCTGCTGGAGTTGGCGCTGGAGAGTGGACGGACCCACCAGGTGCGTGTCCACATGGCGGCCATCGGCCATCCCGTCATCGGAGATGCCCGCTATGGCACTGCGGACAAGAGGCTCGGCTCGGGACGGTTCTTCCTCCACGCCGGTCGGCTGGCGTTCGATCACCCGGTGGCGGGGACGCGGATGGAGTTCACCTCACCACTGCCGGACGACTTACACGACTACCTGACCCATTGATGAATGATCACAGCAGGAGCCGCGTCGTCGGGGCCGGTGCGTGTGGAGGGATCAGGCTGCCTGGTGCACCCCGAGCACGTCGACGTCGTTGGAGAGTGCCGCCAGGGCCTCTTCCTCCGCCCGGCGGACACGGCGCACGCCGACACCCAAACGCTCAGCCGTCGACTGCAGCGACGCAGGGGAATCCCCTCCGAATCCGAAGCGGAGACGCAGCACGTCCCGCTGGAGGCCGGGCAGACGCTCGACCGCGTCGCGGACACGGTCGTAGACCATCATCTCTTCGACATCACCGGCAAAGTCGCTGTCGTCAGGTGCCACCAATTCGCCCAGGGTGGTGGTCGACTCGAGCGCGGCGGGCTGGTCCAGCGAAGCGGTTACCCGGGCGACGTCTTCGAGCGATTCGCGCTCGTCCGCCGTCATGCCGGTCGCTTCGTCCAGCTCTTCCTCGGTTGGCGCCCGGCCCAGCGTGCTGGCCAACTCCGCCTTGGTGAGCTCAAGACGTTGGATCTGCTCGCCTACCTCGAGGGGGATGCGGATGGTCCGACCGTGCTGCTGCACAGCACGCTGCAGGGCCTGGCGAATCCACCAGGTCGCGTACGTCGAGAATCGGAAGCCACGCTCCCAGTCGAACTTGTCGACGGCCCGCATGAGCCCGAACGTCCCCTCCTGGACCAGGTCGGCCATGTCGACGCCCCGATCCTGGTACCGACGCGCCCAGTGCACGACGAGGCGCAGGTTGGCCGCGACCATCTGCTTGCGGGCGGCTTCGTCGCCCGCCGCTACTCGCTTGGCCAGCTCTACCTGCTGCTCGTGATCGGGCATCGGGAAATGGTCGAGGTCGCGCAACATCAACCCCAAGGTGTCCGATGTGCTCACCGCGCTCTTCATCTTCGCTCCAGCCGTTTTTCGCTCGCTCTCTGTCGTACGTACCCCGGGCATCCGGGGATGAACCTGCCAGGTACAACCAGGACCAAAGCCAGATCATTCCACCGGGGTGTTCGCCCCCGGGGGCTTGCGACCTGGGGGAAGGTCGTGGTCATGTACCGCCATGGCCGGCCGATTGGTGCTCCTGCGTCACGGCGCGACCGAGTGGTCCGAAAACGGTCAACACACGGGGCGAACGGATATTCCCCTGCTGCCGCAGGGGGAGGGTCAGGCGGCCGCGGCGGGTGCCTACCTTCGGTCAGCCGGCTGGGTGTTCGACCTGGTCCTCACGAGCCCGCTGCGGCGGGCTGCGGATACCTGCAGGCTGACGGGGTTCGCGGGCGAGACCGAGCCGGACCTCATGGAGTGGGACTACGGCGGGTACGAAGGAATCGCCTCGCGTCAGATCCGCGAGGAGCGGCCCGACTGGGACCTCTGGGTGCACGGCGTGCCGGAAGGGGAGCGGGCGGCAGACGTCGGGCGCCGCGTCGACCGGGTGATCGCGCGGACGAGGCGCCAGGCGGGCGACACGCTCTGCGTGGCACACGGGCACGTTCTGCGCGTCCTCACGGCCAGGTGGCTGGGGTTACCCCCCGTCGCAGGACGGCTGTTCCTCCTCGGCGTCGGCGCGGTGTGTGTGCTGGGATGGGGGGGGAGTGCCGGCGCGGTCGAGTTGTGGAACTTCGTCCCGGACCCCGTCTGAAGGTGGCCGGGGACTCGGTGGTTCAAACGGTGGCGGCGACGTTGCCCTGGGCCCGATCGACCATGTCAGCCAGGCTGTAGGACTGCAGATGTGTGCGGATGACCTCGCCGACGTCAGCCCAGACGGCCAAGAGCACGCATTGACCCTCGTGATCGCAGGCTCCGTTCTCGTGTGGCTCGCCGAAGTCGCCGGCCGCAATGGGCCCGTCGACGGCAGAGACGATCTGGGCGAGCGAGATCTCTTCGGGCGACCGCGCCAGCACGTACCCGCCACCCACCCCGCGTTTGGAGCGGACGAGCCCGGCTCCCTTGAGGGCGAGCAAGATCTGCTCCAAATAGGGCTGTGGCAGGCCGGTGCGCTCGGCGATGTCCCGGACCGACGTTGGCGTCTCAGCGCCGTGGAGCGCGAGGGAGAGGAGCGCTCTGCTGGCGTAGTCACCCCGCGTCGAAACCCTCACGACTACGGATGCTACCGGCCCAAACACCGCTGCAGGGGGTGCCGGGGTCGTAGGGTGGCCTCGTGAACGACGGTGCGGCCGCCCAGGTCGCAGTGGCAGATGCAGGTCAAGGGACCTCTCGCGATGCCGGCGGGGCGGTCCCGCTGCTCCCCGACTGGGAGGGCGCCTGCCTGCACCGGGTCGTGCCCGGGCTGCTCGGGCAGCTGGCCGAGCCCGGAAGGTCGGTACCACCGCCGTGGTTTCCGGCGCCGGTCACCGACGCCACACAGATCGTCCTGCTGGTAATCGACGGACTCGGCGCCGAGCAGCTGCGCGCCCGCAGCGGGCTGGCGCCGATGCTGACATCAGGGTCGGGTGGGTCCATCACCTCGGTCGCCCCCAGTACGACCGCCTGCGCGCTGACGACACTGGTCACGGGCAGAGTGCCGGCCGAGCACGGGGTGCTCGGTTATCGGGTGGCCCTCGACGGTGAGGTGATGAACGTTCTCCAGTGGTCACTCGACGGCGCGGATGCGCGGATGCGGGTGCCCGCACATGTCTTTCAGCCGTTCTCCTCGTTCCCCGGAGCAATCGGGACGGTCCCAGTGGTCACGCGCCACGACTACGGGCCCACGGGATTCACCGCGGCGCACCTCGGCCGAGTCGACCTGCACCGTTGGCACACGCCGGCGGGGCTCGTGACCACGGTCCGGCGACTCGCCGCTTCGGGGAGCCCCTTCGTCTACGCCTACTACGAAGGGATCGACAAGGTCGCGCACGCTGAAGGTATCGGGGACTTCTACGACGACGAACTGCGTGCCGCTGATCGCCTCGTGTCCGACGTTCTCGAGGTGTTGCCGCCTGGTGCCGTGCTGGTGGTTACGGCCGATCACGGCCAGGTGAATGTCGGCAACTCGGTCGTCGTGCTCGGCCCCGAGATCATGGAGGGGCTCACGCTGATCAGTGGCGAAGGGCGTTTCCGCTGGCTGCACACACGTCCCGGTGCGATCGACGATGTAGTGGATGCGGCAGTCAAGCAGCATGGCGACGCGGCCTGGGTCCGAACGAGGGAGCAGGTCATCGCGGAGGGATGGCTCGGCGGTATCCCGTCGCCCGAGATCGCAGCGCGGTTGGGAGACGTGGCCCTGATCCCCTTCGAGCCCATCGCCTTCCTCGACCCGGCCGACACCGGCGAACTCCGCCTGGCCGCCCGGCATGGCTCGTTGACGCCCGACGAAATGCTGGTTCCGCTGCTCGGATGGCGCGCCGGTTGAGCCTGGCCACCAGGCTGGCAACATAGGTACACCCCCCCCGTCGCGGCAGCTGCCATGGCCCGGGAAGAAACCGGTTACGAAGAGCGGAGTGGATGACGTGACGAACGACGCCATGGGAGACAACTCGTCCGACGGATCGGTGCCGGCCATCGCACCCGACGAGGTCCTCGGCACTATGGATGCAGAGGGTGGCAACGAGTCCAAGACCGAGGCGATCAACGAGCCCGCAAAGGTGCTGCGCATCGGCTCCATGGTCAAGACGCTGCTCGACGAGGTGCGGGCGGCGCCGCTCGACGACAAGAGCCGGGTGCGGCTGCGCGAGATCTACGAGCAGTCGATCCGCGAGCTTTCCGAGGGGCTCTCACCCGACCTGGTAGCTGAGCTCGAAACTCTCGCATTGCCCTTCGACAGTGAGGCGCCGAGCGACGCCGAGCTGCGCATCGCCCAGGCGCAACTGGTGGGGTGGCTCGAGGGCCTCTTCCACGGCATTCAGGCGACACTCATGTCCCAACAGATGGCCGCCCGCGCCCAGCTCGACGAGATGCGGCAACGGGGTCTCCCCGCGGCGAGCGATTCCGGGGGCCGGACCGGGGCCTATCTCTGAGCCGGCGTGCGGTCCGCTGGCAAAGCGGGCAGGGGCGGAACTGGCGGTGACGAGTTGGTCCTGCCGGGTTCCTCAGCCCGAAAATGGGCCCTCGGCGCATCGTCGGCGTGAGGTGCGCAGGGGGATAGATTGCGAGATCCAGGGAAGAATCACACAGGTGTAAGTTTGACGCAGCGAAAGGAGGGCCGGTGTCGGAGCGGTCGTTTACGCATCTGCACACCCACACCGAGTTCTCCATGCTCGACGGCGCGGCGCGGGTCGGCGAGCTCGTGGCCGCTGCGGCAGCGGATGGGCAGCCCGCGCTGGGCATCACGGACCACGGGAACATGTACGGGGTCCTCGACTTCTACAAGGCCTGCCGGGACCAGGACATCGTCCCGATCATCGGCACCGAGGCCTACATGGCGGGCGAGTCGCGGCACGAGCGGCCCGTGCGGCGCGGCCGGGTCGACGACACCGGCGGCGACGTCGAGGGCGGGCAGAAGCTCTACTACCACCTGACCCTGTTGGCCGAGACCGTCGACGGCTACCGCAACCTCATGAAGCTGTCCTCGGCCGCCTACCTCGAGGGCTACTACTACAAGCCGCGGCTCGACTGGGAACTGCTCGAGCGCCATCACGACGGGCTGATCGCCACGACCGGATGCCTGGGCGGGGTGGTCCTCCAGGCGTTGCTGTCGGGCGATCCGGCCGAGGCCGAGCGGCGGGCCGCCAGGCTCCAGGACATCTTCGGGCGCGACAATCTCTTCGTCGAGCTGCAGGACCACGGCCTATCGGACCAGCACCGCACGAACCCACAGCTGATGGAGATCGCCCGGCGGCTGAATGCGCCGCTCCTCGCCACGAACGACAGCCATTACACGCACCGCGAAGACGCCGTCGCACACGACGCCTTGCTGTGCGTGCAGACCGGCGCGCTCTTGGCGGACACCAACCGCTTCAAGTTCGACGGGACCGAGCACTACCTAAAGACGGCGAACGAGATGCGCCACTTGTTCCACGAGGTACCCGACGCGTGTGACAACACGCTGCTGATCGCCGAGCGGGCCGACGTGCAGATCGAGCTCGGAAAGCCAAGCCTCCCAGAGTTCCCCGTGCCTGATCGCTTCACCGGGGCGACCTACGAGGACCGGGCGCTCGCCTACCTGCGCGACCTCACGATGGAGGGTGCGCGGCAGCGCTACGGCGACCCTGTGCCCGGGGAGGTCATGGAGCGATTGGACTTCGAGCTCTCCGTCATCGGGGACATGGGGTTTCCCGCCTACTTCCTCGTCGTGTGGGATCTGATCCGCTTCGCCCGTGAGAAGGGCATCCGGGTGGGCCCGGGGCGTGGTTCGGCGGCCGGCTGCTGCGTGGCGTACTGCCTTCGCATCGTCGATCTGGACCCGATCCGTTACGACCTTCTCTTCGAGCGCTTCCTCAACCCCGGTCGCAAGCAGATGCCCGACATCGACATGGACTTCGACGAGCGCTACCGGGCCGACGTCATGCACTACGCCTCCGAAAAGTACGGCAGCGACCGGGTGGCGCAGATCATCACGTTCTCGACGATCAAGGCACGGGCCGCCGTGCGGGACGCTTCGCGGGTCCTCGGCAAGCCCTACATGGTGGGCGACAAGATCGCCAAGGCCATGCCCCCGCTCATCATGGGCCGGGACACGCCGCTCAAGGCGTGCCTCACGAAGACGGAGAG
The DNA here is from genome assembly GCA_963828455.1 of uncultured Acidimicrobiaceae bacterium. Classification (GTDB taxonomy): domain Bacteria; phylum Actinomycetota; class Acidimicrobiia; order Acidimicrobiales; family RAAP-2; genus Bog-473. Next base: position 125,176 of record CAWHFH010000025.1, read on the forward strand.
CCACGAGGACGGTTTCGCCAGCGCCGGCGAACTTCGCACAATGTACGAGACGGATCCCGAGGCCAAGGAGGTCATCGACGTCGCGTTGGGCCTCGAAGGCCTGCGCCGCCAGGACGGCATCCATGCCGCCGCCGTGGTCATCTCCCGGGACCCCCTGACCGACTACCTGCCGATCCAGCGCAAGCCAGACGCCGGCGGCAATCCAGAGGACGCCCCCATCGTCACGCAGTACGAAATGCACGGGGTCGAGGAGCTGGGCCTGCTGAAGATGGACTTCCTCGGACTGCGCAACCTCTCGGTGATCGAACGCGCGCTCGACCGCATCGAGGAGGTGACGGGGGAACGGCCCGACATCGACGGCGTCGACCTGGCGGACGAGCCGACGCTCGAGATGCTGCGCCGAGCCGACTCGGTGGGCGTGTTCCAGCTCGAGGGTGCCGCCATGCGCCAGACGCTGCGAGCCCTGGCGCCGACGAGCTTCGACGACGTGGCCGCGCTCGTGGCGCTGTACCGGCCGGGGCCCATGGCGGCCAACATGCACCGCGACTACCCGGAGCTCAAGAATGGCCGCAAGCCCTTGGAGTACCTCCATCCGGACATCGAGCCGATCCTGAAGGACACCTACGGGCTGATGCTCTACCAGGAGTCGGTGATGCGAGTCGCCCAGAAGTTCGCCGGCTACTCGCTCGAAGAGGCTGACAACCTGCGCAAGGCGTGCGGAAAGAAGATCCGCAAGATGATTGCGGCCGAGCGCGAAAAGTTCGTCGCCGGCTGCGCGTCGGAGGGGTACGGCGAGCAGCTCGGCACGCAGCTGTTCGACATCATCGAGCCGTTCGCGGACTACGCATTCAACAAGTCCCACTCCTATGGCTACGGGCTGGTGGCCTACCAGACGGCCTGGCTCAAGCAGCACTATCCCGTCGAGTACATGTCCGCGCTCCTCACGTCGGTGAAAGACAACAAGGACAAGACGGCGGTGTACCTCGCCGAGTGCCGGGCCATGGGCATCGACGTGCTGGTGCCGGACGTGAACCGCTCAGTGGCCGAGTTCGCCCCGGACCGGAGCGCCGGAGAGGGCCGGCGCGCCATCGTGTTCGGGTTGGCTGCGGTGCGCAATGTGGGCGAGGGCCTCGTCGATCGCATCGTGGCCGAGCGCGAGGCCAACGGTCCCTTCGAGGACATCTTCGACTTCTGCTCGCGGGTCGACCCGGTCGTCCTGAACAAGAGGACGATGGAGTCGCTCGCCAAGGGCGGCGCCTTCGACTCTCTCGCGCACCCGCGCCAAGGGCTCTGCCTGGTGCTCGAGGAGATCGTTGACCGGACCCTGGAGCGCCGCCGCGAGAAAGACCTCGGGATCACCTCGTTGTTCGCCGCGTTCGAAGAAGAACAAGCCGACCCCGGCTGGGGCGGCACCAAGGTGGCCATTCCCGACGCCGAGTTCGACAAGTCCCAGCGCCTCGCGTTCGAGAAGGAGATGCTCGGCCTCTACGTCAGCGACCACCCGCTCATGGGCTTCGAGGGTGCGCTGAGCCGGCACACCGACAGCTCCCTGTCGGATATGCGCGAGGAGGACATCGTCGCCGGCGACCGGTCACCTGTGCGCACGGTCGGGGGCGTGGTGACCGACCTGCGCCGCTCCTACACCAAGAAGGGCGACCTGATGGCCCGGTTCGTCCTCGAAGACCTGCAGGCGGCCATGGAGGTCTTCGTGTTTCCCAAGACCATGGCCGAGTACGGGGCCCTGATCGAGAGCGACGCCATCCTGGTGATCAAAGGGAGGCTGGACACCCGTGAGGAGGAGCCGAAGATCGTCTGCATGGAGGTCTCGCGGCCGCTGCTCCACCGCGGCGAGGAGGACCTGCACATCAAGCTGCCGCTGGGAGTGCTGACCGACCGCCGCGTCGAGGGCCTCAAGGAGGTGCTCAGCGACCACCCGGGGCCCTCGGCGGTGCTCCTCCACGTCGGCGAAAAGGTGCTGAAGCTGCCGCCCGAATTCAATGTCGACTGCCGCAACGGCCTGGTTGGCGAGCTCAAGCGGCTACTGGGCCAGAGCGCCGTCCTGTCCTGAACGGCTGTGACGGGTCCACTTGAAATGGTCCCTGACCAGGGATAATGCGAGTGGACCCCCGGGGCGGGACCGCTCTGACCAGGGCACCCGGTTGGGAAGGCACCGAAACGAGCCAGTAGACTGAGTGCATGCCGATCGTAGTGAGCACCAAGGATTGCACTGCGCTCAGCGACGCTGAGCTCGTCGAGATGGCGGATCTGTGTGCGGACCGCCCACCCGGGTTCGACATCGGTTTCCTCTCCAAAGAGCGTGAGGCGTGGGTCTTGATCACCCAGGCCCGGGAGGGCAACAAGCTCCGGGGGTACTCCTTCTGCACGCTCGAGCGCATCGGCGGCACGCCTTCGCTCCTGGTGGGCCTGGCCCTCGTCGACCGCACCTCGCGGGCCGAGGCAGCCCTCAAGGCAATCATGACCGACCAGTACCGCCGGGCCCTGCTCGCCTTCCCCGACGAGGACGTCCTCCTCGGGACCCGGCTCATGTCGCCCGAAGGCTTCCGTGCCTTCTCCGGGCTCCAGGACGTGGTGCCCTTCCCCGAGCACAAGTCGTCGGGCGAGGAGCGAGCCTGGGCCCGGCGCCTCTCCAAGCGCTTCGGTTGCGAGAGCCGCCTCGACGACCGCACGTTCGTCCTCAAGGGCGACGGTTCGGTTGCCGGCGGCCTCGACTTCTTTGCCGCCAAGGTCAAGGTCCCCGAAGGCGTCGACCAGCACTTCGCCGGCTTCGACCCCGAGAAGGGCGACCGCTTGGTCACCTTCGGCTGGGCAATGGCCGAGGACCTCGCCGGGGGCAAGCTCGGCCGCTGAGGTTCAGCCGCGGGGAAGCACGGCGGCGCACACCTTGTAGCAGTGGCCATCTCGTGGCGGGCTCACGGTGACCAGCAGATACTGCGGTTCGAAGCCGAGCGCGCTGGCCAGGCTCTTCCCGCTCAGTCGTTCTCGGCGTGCCGCGTCGAGGGCTCTGGCTGCGTGACGGTCCTCGACGGGTAGCCAGACGTCTTCTCGGTCCCATCCGAAGCGCACCCATGTGGTGCCGTCGGCGCTGCGGCGGATGAGCTGCGGGCTGCGGGTCGGCTCGATAAGCGCGACGGACGGGCGGAAGCCGCGGAACTCCCAATAGGGCGCGGATGCTCCCGGGAAGCCGAGCAGAGGGCCGTCGGGCGTCGCCACCATCCTCCGCAGCAGCTTGCGGACGTGCCGGCCGCGAAGCGTGCCCACATGCCGCGGCAGGTCGGCGACCGTCGTGGCCTCGGGCTGGGCGAGGTCGTCGCGCTCGGGGTCGTCGGCGAGGGTGACCTCGACCACGTCGAACGTGCTGATGTCGGGCTCGTACCCCTCGGGCCAGGGCACCCGGACGCGGATCACGGTGCGGGTGGCGAGGTCCACGACCGTGGTGTCCTCGAGCGTGGACGAGAGGACGAGGAGGTGCAAGGTCGACCCGCCGGCTGTAGGCACCCGGTCGCGTCGGCGCGCCGAGCGACGAACCAGGTGCGACGCGTCGGTGGTGCGGCCCGCGTGTCGGTCCTCGTGTTCCTGTTCTGGCTCTTGCTCGAACTGGAGTTCGGCCTCGGTAGCGGCGGACACGGCCGGCGTCTCGTCGGTGATGTGATCGGTGATGTGGCTGTAGGTGGCCGTTTCGTTCACGGCTTCTTTCCCGTCTCGCTGTTCGTCGCGGACCGTCGTGTCGTTATCGCGGTCGCTGCGTCGGTGCTGTGCATCGCCGTTCATGCGACGGCTGCCTCCAGTTGCTCGGCCAGGGTAGCGGCGTTCTCGGCGGGCATGCGGCACGAACGGGCCTGGCAGACGTAGGCCAGTCCGGGCTCAGACGGCCGTCCGGCGAACAGCGGACCGCCGTCGGGCTGACCCCACGCGATCACGGCGGTAGGGAGCCAGCGCCGGCGCACCTCGGCGAGAAGGTCGGGCCGGTCCCCGGTCACGACGATCTCGTAACGGCTGTTCCACATGGGCAGAGCCGCCACCAGGTCGGCGGCGGCGCCGGGGTGGCGCTCGAGGAGCGGCCGGGCGAGCGCGATCGTGCCCTCCGCGGCCCGGTCGAGGACAGGATCTTCGACGAGAGCGCTCGTACGGAGGAGCGCCGAGAGTGCGATCGAGTTCGTGGCCGGGAGCGCGCCGTCGAGGAATTCCTTTGGTCGCACCACGAGCGCCTCGGCGTCGGCGCCGGTGGTGAAGAAGCCACCGGATCCCTCGTCCCAGAACAGCTCGCACAGCTGTCGCACCGCGGTGAGGGCGCGTTCGCGCCACATGGTCTGTCCCGTCCATTCCGACAGGCGGAGACAGGCCTCAGCCAGCCAGGCGTAGTCGGCTGCGACGGCGAGGTGCCGCGCCCGCCCGCCCTGCCAGCTGCGCATCAGCCGTCCGTCGAGGTACATGGATTCCCAGAGGAAGGTCCCGATCTCTTCGGCCCGGCGTCCGTACTCGTCATGCCCGATGGCCGAGGCGAGCTCGGCCAGGGTTGCCGCCGCCATGGCGTTCCACTCGGTCAGGACCTTCTCGTCCCGCGCTGGCTGGACGCGCTGGGCGCGCGCCTCGGCCAGCAGGACGCGGGCCCGTTCGATCTCGGGCGGCCGGGCCAATGGCGCGCCGACGGGACGGACCGGTATGGAGCGGCCCTCCCAGTTCCCGGCCTCGCTGATGCCATACCAGTCGGCGGCCGGTGCTGTCAGTCCAGGCGGGAGCACCGTCGCAAGGTCGTGCGCGGAGAAGGTCGCGTGACCGCCTTCGACGCCACCGGCGTCCGCGTCGTAGGAGGAGTAGAGCGCCCCCTCGGGGGTCGAGAGGTCGCGGAAGACCCAGTCCATCGTCTCGGTCGCGACCACGAGATAGTCGCTGCGCCCGCCGTCCTGCCAGGCGTGGAGGTAGGCGCGGGCGAGGAGGGCCTGGTCCGTCAACATCTTTTCGAAATGCGGCACGAGCCAGCGGGCGTCGGTCGAGTACCGGCAGAAGCCGCCGACGATGTGGTCGTAGATGCCTCCGGCGGCCATGGCGTCGAGGGTGCGCTGCGCCATATGGCGTGCAGTTCCCGCGTCCTCGTCCGACTGGGAGACGCGCGCAGCACGGAGGCACAGCTCGACGAGGGTGGGCCGGGGAAACTTGGGGGCGGGGCCGAAGCCGCCCCACTCGGAATCGAAGCCGGGACGCAAGCCGTCGACGACCGCGGTAATGCAGGCGGCGGCGTCGATGTCGGCGCTGGCGGTTTCGCCACCTGCTGTCGCGACACCGAATGTGTCGGCGTCCGCATGTTCAGTTCCGAGAACCTCGGCCAGATTGAGCTCGCGCTGGACCGCAGCGACGAGCGCGTTGGCTTGTTTGAGGA
>CAWHFH010000026.1:0-175921 GCA_963828455.1 uncultured Acidimicrobiaceae bacterium
CACGCCAGCAGCTGCACGAGCTGGTCGTCCTCGTGGCCGGCGGCGCCGTCGAGGAAATCGACCAACCCGTCGTACGCGCCGACGAGCCGCTCGCGCACCCGCTCGCGCATCTCGCCGGTCGCCATGCGGGTGAACGTGACTACGAGCAGCCTGTCGATCGGGAGAATCCCCTCCGCCACGTAGCGGGTCGTGAGGGCGGCGATCGTGAAGGTCTTTCCCGTGCCGGCGCTCGCCTGCAGCAGGGTCATGCCCCCGGGGAGCTCGCCACACACGTCGAAGGGCTGGGCCTCGGGGATCGGTGCGGTCGGTGCGGTCGGTGCCGTCGGTGCGGTCATCGGTCCGTCACCCGCTCGTGCGCCAGTAGCCCGTCCCACAGCCGACGTGCGTACAGGCCGAAGCGGGTCGGCTCCGACGCCTCCCACTCACCCTCGTCACCCAGTGGCGGACCGACGATGTCCAGCAGGTCGTCGAACGCTACATCGGCTCCCAGTACGAGCGCGTGCTCGGCGTCCTTGTCCTCTTTGTCCATGCGCCACTGCGAGGTCCAGGCGGACGACGCCGCCGCCTCCGGATCGCGTCCGCCGTCCACCGCCTCCGCCCAGGCTGCCGAGGTCCGGAGGTAGAGCGGCAGCGGCTCGCACATGCCACGGAGGAACAGGTCGACCAGCACGTGCAAGTGGCGCTCCGCCGCCGTCTTGCGGCTGGCGGAGTCGGGGCCGAGCGGCCCGAGGCGCGCCACGGTGATCGTGGCCCGGCTGCTGCGGCTCCGGCCGATCGTGCACGCCTCGAACGCCCGGTCGGGCGCAGTTGCCGTCAGCGCGAGCAGGCGCAGCCAGGCGAAGAGGCGGGGCGCCGGTCCGAGCTTCGAATAGGTCACCGTGTGGATCACGTCCCCGCGCACGCCTGCCACCGTGCCAACGAGCCCCGACCCGCCCTGCAGGTCGACCAGCACGTCGACCGATTGGGGCGCCGTCGCACTCAGCCCCACCTGCACGAGCTCGTCGAGCGGCCCGGTGATTTCGCCGAGGACCGAATCGGCCAGCTGCCCCGGCGGCAGCGCACCGCGGGCGACCTCCGCCGCCAGGCAGGAGCGCTGGGTCGCGCCGGCCAGTTGGGCCTGCAGCACGCGGTCCGCGATCTGCCATTGCTCGAGCGAGTCGAGGTCGATCGGGATGGCGTCCTCGAACTCCCGCGTTTTGTTGCGCAGGGAGACGTTCAGCCGCTCGCGGAGGAAGGCCCGCACCGGGTGACGCAGGAACCGTTCCATCTGGTCCAACCCGATCGGGTTGCCCTCGTACGGTGGCAGCGGGCTGGCGAGGAACGGGGGCAGCGCCCGGCGCGGCGTCAACGCGGCCTCGGCCCCCGCGAGATGCAAGGTGTCGAAGCTCCACGGGCCGCCGCCCGCCAGCGCGCGAGCCTCGAAGTTGCGCGGGTCGAACGGCTGGAGGGGATGCTTCACGACGATCGCGTCCCGGGCGCGGCCCGACGGCCCGCGCACCGTGTGGTCGACGACGTCGAGCAACTCGCCGACGGGGACGGCCGGCGGACGCTGCAGGTTCGAGCGCTCGTCGCGTCCCGAGTAGGTGATCACCAAGTGGTCCCGCGCCGCCAGTAGGGCGTCGAGGAGGAGCTGGCGGTCCTCGCTGCGCGCGTCGCGGTCGCCGACCCGGGGCGCACGAGCGGTCAGGTCGTCCCCGTCGCGCTCGATGTGCCGCGGGAAGCTGCCGTCGTCGAGCCCGAGCAGGCACACCACCCGGTGCGGGATCGAGCGCATCGGGACGAGGGTGCAGACGGTGAGGTGGCCGGTCCGGAAGTTCGCCCTCGTCGGCTTGCCCTTCAGCCGGTCCGTCATGATCGAGCGGATGTCGTCACAGCTCAGCTCCACTCCGCTGGGGTCCTCGTCGGCAGTGGACTCGGCCACGAGCTCCTCCAGGACGGCGCAGAGCTGCACGCGCTGCCAGTCGTCGCGCGGCGTCGTCGCGCTCAGCGCGTCGGAAGCCCGGGCCAGGGTGTCAGCCCAGTCGCGCACCGTCCGCACGCCCGCCAGCTCGTCGAGCACCCGCTGCAGGCGGTGCACGAACTCGGCCAGACGTCCGGCCAGCTCGATGTCACCGCTGTCGACGTCGTCGAGCGGCAACGTCTCGCCGAAGAGGCGCTGCCCGTCCTCAGCCATCGCCACCCCGAGCAGGATCCGGTCCAGCCCGGCGTGCCACGTGTTGGCGTCGATGTCGGCCAACTGGAAGGTGCGGCGGTGCGCCGCGTCGAACCCCCACCGCACGAACGCGCCGTTGACCCACTCCTCGAGTCGGAAGAGGTCGTCATCGCTGAAGCCGAAACGCCGCCGGACGGGGTCCCGGCCCGCCAAGTCGAGAACTTCGCTCGCCGTGATCCGCGCCGTGGCGAGCTCCATCACCTCCGCCAGCACACCCATCACCGGGTTGGTCTGGCGCAGCGAGCGGTCCGCGAGGCGGATCTGGAGCTGGCGGGTGGAGTCGAATGGCCCGTCGTTGAGGTCGTGCGCGCCGAACGTCGCCTGAATCAGCGGCGCGAAGTGTTCGATGTCAGGGCACATGACGACGACGTCGCGGGGCTCGAGCGTCGGGTCGTCCGCCAGCAGGTGGAGCACCGCGTCGCGTAAGACCTCGACCTGGCGCCCCCGACCGTGGCACGAGTGCACGCGGATGCTGTCGTCGTCCGCCGCGAGCACGGGCCGCACTCCTTCGTCGCTCCCCGTCCCGGCGGGGAGCCGGTCGAAACGAATGTCGTCCTGGATCCGGCGCAGCAGCGTGGGCACCGCCTCGTCGGGCGGCGCTGCAGCCTCCTGGCCGTGCGGGACCGCGCCCCCCAGCACCAGCTGCATCTCGCGCGCGTCGCGACCCCACGACGCGAGAAGCGGATGGTTCGGCACGCTCGCAGTCGGGTCCTCGGCCCGCAGCACGAAGCGCGACGACGCGTCGACCTCCGGCTGCAAGCGCGCCCACAGCGCCGCCGAGGGGTGCAGGAGGAAGAGGTGCACCTCGCGCCCCTTGGCGATCGAGTCGAGGGCGTCGAGGTAACTCGCAGCGAGGCGCGTGAGCCCGAACAGCGACAGCCGCGGCGGCAGCTCGAGGAGCTCGGGCTCCTTGCGCAGCCGCTGGCAGGCGTCGACCAGGCGCTCGGCCGGCCCCGGCTGGCCGATCCGCTCCCGCAGGAGCCGCCACAGGTCGACCTGCCATGTCGCCTCGCCGAGCTGGGGTGACCCGGCGACCCAGCGCTGCACCATGTCGGGGCGATGGATCGCGTAGCGGTCGAAGAGGTCGGCCACATGGCGGATGCTCGAGAACCGCTTCGAGCCCTCGACCGTCTCGGAGTTCTCGATGTGCTTGGCCAGCGGCGCCAGCCACGGGTCGGCGAAGTGCTCCTCGACCACTTCCATCAAGGGCCACACCGCGCGTTCGGGCAACCAGGGGTCCGCGCTGGGATCGACGCCCGACGCCCGCGCCAACGCGCCGGAGATCAGGCTGCCCGGAAACGGGAAGTCGACGTTCGCGCACACGCCGTCGTGTGCACCGGGGCTCGTCCCGAGGTGGCCCGACAGGCGTTGCGAGAGCCAGCGCTCGATACCCTGCGTCGGGACCGACACCACCTCCGCCTGCATCGGGTCCGGCAGAGGAAACGCCACCAGCTCTGCCAATTGCGCGACCAGGTCGTCGGCGCGGTCGGAGCGGTGGACGTGGAGCACGGGAGCAGAGTACGTCGCCGATGTTCGTTGCGGTCCAGCCGATTTGGCCTGCGGCCGCCTCAGCCCGGCAAGCGCCTTGGACCGCCCCCTGCGCTGTCGGACAACGGGAGGATGTTCTGCTGCAGGACCTCGCCGGGCTCGCCGGGCTCGCCCATTTCGTCCACGTCGCCGCCGCGCTCGTCGTCGTCGGGCTCGACCGCTTGGAGATGGCGCGGCGCCGCCTCGATCGGCGAGAGCTCGGTGATGCCGGCCGCCTCGTTGCCGACCACGCCCAGGGACGGGAACTTGCGGGCTGTCACCAGCACACGTGACTCGAGCGACCCGACCGCGCGGTTGTACGCGTCGACGCTCGAGGAGAGACTCTTCTGCAGCGCCTGCATGTGCCCTGTCCAGGTCCGCAGCCTCTCGTAGAGCTCTGCACCGAGCTCCTTCACCTCGCGGGCGTTCTCCGCCAGCGTCTCCTGTTGCCACGACAGGGCGATCGTGCGCAGCGCCGCCACCAGCGTGTTGGGCGTGGCCAGGATCACCCGCTTGTCCAGCGCGTAGTCCTGGAGCGTCGGATCGGCGTCGAGGGCGGCTGCCAGGAGCGGCTCACCCGGGATGAAGGCGACGACGAACTCGGGCGAGCACTCGACCTGCTTCCAGTACTCCTTCTTGGCCAGCTGCTCGATATGCGTGCGCAGCTGCTTCCCGTGCTTCACGAGGAAACCGCGCCGGGCGTCGTCGTCGTCCGCCTCGGTGAATTGGAGGAACGCGTCGAGCGGGACCTTGGAGTCGATCACGACCTCTCCCCCGCCCGGGAGGTGCACAACCATGTCCGGCCGCACGGAGCCGTCCTCTCCGGCCATCGTCTTCTGCTCTTCGAAGTCGCAGTGCTCCAGCATGCCGGCCGCCTCGACGGCGCGTCGCAGCGTCATCTCGCCCCAGCGGCCTCGCGTGTGCGGCGAGCGCAGCGCCGTGACCAGGTTGCGCGTCTCCTTCTCGAGCCGCTCGTGGCCCTGGTGCAACGCGGCTACCCGCTCGGTCAAGGTGGCGTACGCCCCCTGGCGCTCGGCCTCCATCTGCTGGATGCCCCGTTCGTAGCGGGTGAGGGTCTCGCTCAACGGCGACAACAGCTCCTCGATCGCCTGCTGGCGCTGCGCCAGGTCGCCTTGCGCCGCCGCCCGCACCTGGCCGAATCGCGTGTCGGCCAACGCCAGGAACTGTTCGTTGTTCTTGGCCAGTGCCTCTTGTGACAAAGACGCGAACGCCCCCGTGAGGCGGGCCATGTCCTCCTCGGCCCGTGCCGTCGCCTCCACTCGGTGGCGACGCTGCAGTTCGAGCTCGGCCCGCGCCACGTCGCGCGCCGACTCGGCGGACTTCGCGCTCTCGGCCAGCGCCTGGAGCTGCACCGACTGCTCGGTGATGATCAGCTTCGCGTCCGCCAGGCGAGCCTCGGCGAGGTGGGCCGCGCCCGCGGCGCGTGCGCCGCGAGCGAGATACCAGACGACGCCGGCGAGCACCCCGGCCGCGAGCCCGATGAGCACACCGATGACCATTTGGCCAGGGTAATGAGGGGGTGTCTCACCATCGGGGATCGGCTGCGACCTCCAGATACAAGGGCATCTCCGTATACAGGCCAAATGAACGCGCCCCGTGCCTGCACGCTACGTGCCCGGTAGCGTCTCCAAGATGCCGTTCAAGCTCGGTGGCAGCACCAAGCGCATCCACGACCGCGACCGCGACCGCCACGACGACCGCGCCGACGAGGACGAGGAACCCACAGCACCGAGCGGCCCCCTGGCCATGGAGCAGCCGTTGTGGCCGACGACCATGCCCGAACCGCACGAGGTGGACCGGCTCTTCGCGCAGGTCTTCGCGCTGGTCGGCGAGGGCATCGCCGGCGCGACCCACGCCCTGCTCGCCGGCGACCGCGACGCGGCGAAGGAGTTGGTCAAGCGCGACGAGATCATCGACAAGCTGATCGGGCAGATCCTGACCACCGTCCAGAACCAGCTGGTACACGGCGCAACAACCGCATCGGAACGCCGCGAGTACGTGGCGATCCTCCGGATGCTGCCCGACATGGAGCGCAACGGCGACCTGGCCGAGCACATCGCCCGCCGTGCCGCCCGTGGCCTCGGCGCCGAGATGTCGGCTCGCAGTCGCGGCCTCGTCGAGCGCATGGGCGAGGTCACGGCCAACATCTGGCGCGAGACGGCCGACGCCTTCGCGGAGCGGTCCGCCGACGCCGCTGCTTCCATCGACGACCTCGACGACGAGCTCGACGACCTTCACGTCACCCTGACCGCCGAGCTGGTCGCGGGCACCATGCCGCTTCCGGTGGCCATCGAGCTGGCGATGGTGGCGCGCTTCTACGAACGCTTCGGCGACCACTCCGTCAACCTGGCCCGCCGCCTGGCGACACTGGTCGTCGGCGGTCCCGAGCCGGTGTCTGCCGGCCCCGACTGATCCACCGGACCTCGTCCCGGAGGTCGACCCCATTCCACCCGGGCAATCCGACAGTCAGCGCCCGTCTGGGACGAAGAGGTACCGCCCGTCTTGGCCCTCGTCGACGAGGACATAGACGCCACCCCGTTCGTCGATCTCGCAGCGGGGTGGGAAGTGTTCCACGAGGCACCGGGACGGCCCCCCTTTGCAAGGGAGATGCAAGCGGTCGCCCGAACGTTCCGACTCGCAGTCGCTCATTGTGATCGATCTGTCTTGGTGAAGCGGAACATCACCTTGTCCCGGTAGTAGTAGTCGAGCCAGCTGCTCAATTGGGCGTCCGCGTGGGCATCGCCACGATGCGCATGCACGGGTACGAAGCGGAAGGGGAGGCGACCGACGGCCACGTAGAACCCCACGTCCTCGAAGATGTCTGCGACCTCCTCGAGGCGGTAGGGGCCAGGGAGATCGAGCTCGCGTTCCTTCTCGCCGTGCCAAGCCACCATGAGCGGGCTGTCGGTGTGCACGCCGATGGTCGCGAAGTACGAGCCTCCGGCGCCCAGCGCTGCGAACAATGCCGCCGCGTGCGACGGCAGGTCGTGCAAGACGTACAGCACCTCGTGACTGAAGGCGACGTCGAACCCCGACCAGTGTTCGGGCACGGTGTCGGCCACTTCGAACGTCAATGGCCTGGTGCCGGCGAGGTGTCGGGCGTCTTCGATCGTGCCCGGCGCCGGGTCGTAGCCGAATCCGCTGCCGATGCCGGCGTGGTCGACGAGAAGACGCAGGAAGCCGCCGCGGTTGCAGCCGACGTCCAACACCTTTCGCCCCGACAGCGGCGCACCGACCATGTCGAGCATGGCGCGCCAGATGAAGCCGTGCTCGTCCTGCATGACCTCGTCCTCGAGAGCCCCACGCCAGTACTGGCCGGTCATGCCGTCAACCCTATTGGTGCTCGCCAAAGCTCCTGGTGAAGCGACTATCGTGACGGTGTGAGCGGAGCGCGGCTCCGGGGCGGGGTGGTACACAAACTTCCCCAAGACCTGAGGGTGGCGCTCATCGCCAACCCGACGGCGCTCGATGCCTGGAAGAGCATCACGCCCCTCGCCCGCAACGAGTTCATCTGCTGGGTCGAGAACGCCAAGCAGGACACGACACGCGAACGGCGCATTCGCCGAACGCAGGAGGAACTCGAAGATGGCATGCGTCGGCCCTGCTGCTGGCCGGGATGCGACCACCGCGAACGCAACGGCACATAGCCCAAGCGAGCGACCTCGCCGGGTCGAGCTCGGCGACTAGGGCGACGAGGGAGTGGACGCCGTCTGCTCCGTCCAGCGCGCACCGTCCCAGTAGCGCTGAACGGGTCCGCCGGCCGGATCCGGGTACCACCCGGCAGGCGGGACCGACGGTGGGCTGTCGGTGACCGCGAACGACCCAGGTGCGGGAGCCGGACCAGGGGTGGGCGCACCCGACGGGTCATGGGCCACCGATGCCCACTCGTTCACGGCGCGCTCGAGCGTGGCGGGTTGGCTCGAGGCGTCAGCTGTCCCTTCGTGGCCCGACCTGTTGGCGGATTCCTGCGCCCGGGCTCGGTCGATGTCGGCCTTGGAGACCTCGTCGAGCCGCTTGCAGTTGGGGCAGGCGGTGTAGTGCTTGAAGCTCACGGGAATCACCGGGATTAAGAACAGGGCGAACCACGTCGAGACCCGAAGCAAGGCGAGTGGGCTCATCCCGCAGTTGGCGCAACGCAGGAGGACGGATCCCAAGGACTTCCTGAGCCTCCGCAGTCCAAAGATGATGATCACGTGACTCCTCCCCTCCCGCTTCGAAACCCGGTCGGCTCTTCTGGCTGAAACTCAGCCGCGGAGCGCCACCAATTCCTCGGCAATCTGCACCACGTTCAGTGCGGCGCCCTTGCGCAGATTGTCGCCCGCCACGAAGAAGGCCAGTGCGTTGGGACTGTCGAGAGCCCGCCGGATCCGGCCTACGTAGGAGACATCGCGGCCGGCTGCCATCAGCGGCGTCGGGATCTCGGTCAGCTCCACACCCGGTGCGGTGCGCAACACCTCGGTGGCGCGCTCAGGCGTGATGGGACGATTGAACTCGGCGACGATCGCGGCGGAGTGGCCGGTGAAAACCGGCACGCGCACGCAGGTGGCGGTCACTGCGAGGTCGGGTGCGCCGAGGATCTTGCGCGCCTCGTTGCGGTACTTCTGCTCCTCGTCGGTCTCGAGCGAGCCGTCGTCGACGATCTTGAACTGCAATGGGATCACGTTGTGCGCGATCGGCGCCGGGTAGACGCTGCGGGGCGGGAACTCCACGGCAGTTCCGTCGTAGGTGAGGTCGGCCGCGTTGTCGACGGTCTTGGCCAGTTGCTCGGCCAGCTCGCGCACGGCCTCGACGCCGCCGCCCGAGACGGCCTGGTACGACGAGACCATCAGGCGGGTCAGACCGGCCTCATCGTGTAGGGGCTTGAGCACCGGGATAGCGACCATCGTCGTGCAGTTCGGGTTGGCGACGATGCCATAGGGGATGTCACGCAGCGTCTCGGCATTGGCCTCGGGCACGACGAGTGGCACCTCGGGATCGAGACGCCAGGCCGAGGAGTTGTCGATGACGGTTGCACCGGCGGCGGCGAGCCGGGGTGCGAGGTCGCGCGACACGGATGCCGGCGCTGAGCACAGCGCCAGGTCGATACCCGAGAGATCCGCTGTTTCGGCGTCCTCGACGACGACGTCCTTGTTGTCCCACGGCAGGATCGAGCCGGCCGAGCGGGATGACGCGAGATACCGCATGGAGTCGACGGGGAAGTTGCGCTCAGCCAGGATCGAGCGCAGCACGACCCCGACCTGGCCGGTTGCTCCCACGATGGCGATGCGCATCGGGCAATTGTAGGAGGCGGCGGGCAGCTCCTCGGTCAGACTTCGAGCGGACGTCGTCCTTCGAGCGCCCGGCCCAGCGTCAACTCGTCGGCGTACTCGAGGTCGCCCCCCACCGGCAGGCCGCTGGCTAGCCGCGAAACGGTGACGCCGAGGGGCGTGAGCTCACGGGCGACGAGCATGGCGGTCGCCTCGCCCTCGATGGTGGGGTTCGTGCAGACGATTGCCTCCTTGATGACGCCTTCGCCGATGCGGTCGAGGAGCTCTTGGAGCCGGAGCTGCTCGCGGCCAATTCCGTCGAGCGGGCTCAGCGCACCACCGAGGACGTGGTAGCGACCCTTGAAGCCGGCGCGTTCGACGGCGACGATGTCGCGGGGGTCCTCGACGACGCAGATCGTCTCGGGTTCGCGCCGGTCGTCGCTGCACACGGCGCAGAGCGCGCCGGCCTCGGCCACGTTGAAGCACACGGCGCAAAGGGTCGTCCGCTCCTTGACGGCGATGATGGCATCGGCCAGCCGGCGGGCGTCCTCGGAGGGCACCTTCAAGATGTGGAACGCGATGCGCTGCGCGGACTTCGGACCGATGCCGGGCAGGCGGCCGAGCTCGTCGATGAGAGAGCGGAGAGGGCCGGTGTACATCGTCGAGCGGGCGATCCCTTCGTTCGTGGTGGAGCATGCCGTCAGCGCCGTGGCAGTGTCTGCGTGGGACGGGCACAGGCGGCGAAACGAATTCTACGGGTCGGATTCGACCTACCCGTGCTTCTAACCGAGTACTTCGCTGGCTCCGGGGAACGCCTCGAGGAGCCGGGCGTGGGCCTCGGAGGCCTGGTCGCCCGGGGCGTCGGGGTCCTCTGCGTATTCGGCAGGGTCGATCGTCTCCGCCTCAGGCTCGGGGGCGGCTGGGCCCGCCGCTTGGCCGGACCGCGGCCGGGTGGGCGGGGCCGGTGGTGCCGTTGTGCTGTCGTCGACATCCAGGAGGAGCGTCACGGGGGAGCCGAAGTGCGCGGTCAGCTTCTGCTCGACCGTGGGGACCATCTCGAGGCAGCGGTCCCGGTGAGCTGCGTTCGGGAGCGCGAAATGCGCCCCCAGTTCGTCCACGGAGACGAAGCGTCCCGCGCTGAAGAGTGCCTTGGCGCGCGCCGGCAGGGCTTTGAGGATCCCGTCACCCCACGCCTCGGTGAGTGCGTCTCGGTCGACGGCGACGGCCGGGGCCGGCGCGGCCGGCTGTTCCGCTGGCTGGTCGGCGAGGGTGGCGTCGGTTGGGGCTGCGGGCGTGGATGTGGCCGGTTCGGCGGGTTCCTCCGGGTTTGCGGTCGTGGGGGACGGCGTGCTCGCCGCCTGCTTGCTCCGCCGCACTGCCCCGAGGGACGGGCGACGACCCACCTCTGCTGGCGGACGATCCGAAGCGAGTTTTTGTTCGGCTTCTTTCGGTGGGCCAGAGGGTTCGGGCGCGGGTGCCGGTGCCGCCGGCCGGGGGAAGGCCGCCCCACCGTTGAGCGAACGCTCCAATGCGCTCACCCGTTCAACGAGCGCTTCGACGCCCGAGTCGAGATCAGGCCGCACGGCGCGAACGAGCGCGATCTCCAACACGACCTGCGCGTCCGGCGCATCGCGCATGTCGATCAACGCGTGGCCGAGGATCTCCATGCTTCGCACCACGCGCGCCAGGGTCATGGTCTCAGCCAGCGTGACGAAGCGCTGCAGCGACGGGCCCGAGGCTGCGCACAGTTCAGGGGCCAGCGCGGCGAGGAACACCTGGCGGAGGTCGTCGATGAGCTCGGTGGCGAGTTGCTGTGGCCCCCACCCGCCCGCCATGAGGGCGCTGAGCGCAACGAGCACTTGGCCCACGTCGCCGTCGCCCAGGGCGTCGACCAGCCCGGCCAGCTCGGGCCGGGCCGCATCCGCCGATCCCGACGCCACCACCTGGTCCAGGGCGGAGAGCGCATCCCTCGCCGAGCCCCGGCCGCGTCGCACGGCGGCCTCGATGGCCTCGTCGTCCAGGTTGAGGCCGGCCTGCGAGTTGACCGACTGGAGCAGGTCGTGAAGGGTGGCCGCGCCGAGCAGGCGGAACTCGAGATGTTGGGTGCGGCTCCGGATGGTCGGCGGCACCTTTTGCGGGTCGGTGGTGGCCAACACGAACACGACGTGGCTCGGCGGCTCTTCGAGCGTCTTGAGCAACGCGTTGGCCGCGGCCGGCGAGAGCATGTGGACCTCGTCGACGATGTAGACCTTCCACCGCCCGGGCGTGCCGAGGCCCGCGTGCGCAACGAGGTCGCGCATGGCGTCGACACCGTTGTTCGAGGCGGCATCGAGCTCGTGGACGTTCAGCGAGTTGCCCTGTGTGATCTCGACGCACGACGTGCAGACGCCGCAGGGCTCGCCGTCAACGGGGGCTTCACAGTTGAGCGCCTTGGCGAGGATGCGTGCGGACGAGGTCTTGCCCGTGCCGCGCGGGCCGCTGAAGAGATAGGCGTGGGAGACGCGGTCGTCGCGCACTGCGCTGCGCAGCGCGCGCACGACATGGTCCTGTCCTCGCATCTCGTCGAAGCGCCCCGGCCGGAAACGGCGGTAGAGCGAGACGAAGGGGGCGTCGGCCATGCCGGCCGAGCCTACCCATGGCGTCAGACACCGTGACCCGGTGCTCGGTACGGCGGCCAGGTTGACTACGGCGCCCAACCAAACCCGCTGAGAGCTGCTGCCTTCCGACCCTGACTCGATTCACGAGCGGCCGTCGCGCAGGACCCGGCCGCCGCACCCAACATCGGGTCGACGGTGCAAAAGTCAAGGTTAGCGGACCGTTCGGGTCCTTTCGCTACACGACCAGGACGGCGCAGTCCACGTGGTCCATGACGGCCTTCGGCACATGGGCGAGGCTGCGTCCACCGTGGGCCGATCCGGACCCTACGACGACAAGATCGGCTCCCTCGTCGGCCGCGACCCGGGCGATCGCGCCAGCCGGGTCGTCGAGGACCGGATGGGTGGCGACATCGACGTGGGCATCGGCGGCTTCCTTCTGCAGCCTCATCAGAAGCCAGTCCGTCGCGCCGGCCCCGAACGACGTGTAGCGGAACTCTTCGGGCAGCCACGGCACCGTTTTGGTTTCTCTCTTGGCGTCGATGGCGGCGACGACGTGCAGCGTGCCGCCGGTCGCCTGCGTCAGGGCGAGGGCGCGGCGGAAGGCCCGCTCTGCACCTTCGGAGTCAGCCGCGCCGACTACGACGCTGTTAAACACGGACATGGCGGTGCACGGCGCCCGCCCGCTTCTCGTTGTGGCTGCCGAGGTCCGGGGTCAGTCCGCGCTGCCGCGTGCTATCCGATTGGGGACTTGGTGCCACCAAGACGGGTATGTCGGTGGCACGCATGATCTGTTCCCGCAGGCTGGGCGCGAGCCGGTGACCAGTGAGGCGCGGTCGGTCGAAGCCGAGGACGATGACGTCGGCCCCGAAGCCCTCAGCGGCCTGGGCGATGCCGTGGACCAGTTGGCGGTTGCGGGCGCCCAGCGTCGGCGCGCCGACCACGAGCCGGTGCGCCGGCTCGTCTGCCCTCTGCCCGGTCTCGGACTCGATGCCGTTCCCTCGCTGGTGGCGCGTCTCGGTCACCTGGACGAAACGCACCTCAGCGCCCGGCCCGTCGACCCATTCGGCCACCAGGCCCACCGCTGCCAGGGCGGTCGGCGACTCGTCGACCGCCACGAGCATGCGGCGAAATGGCGTCGCCGCAGCCGTCGCGTCCTTCGCCCGGCTCTTCGGGTTGACCTGTGTTTGCTTCGCCATCTCACCCACCTCGACACGCGCGCCAATGGTTTCTTGAAGGTTACACAAAGATGAACGTTAAGGAACCTCTAAGCGACACAAGCGTTAACTCCTGACCTGGGTCCGGGTGTCGAAGGCCGAGGTTCAGCGATTTTTCGGGGGCTCGGACCCGCCGATCGCATGCTGTGACCAGGGCGTCTCCGCCGAGGACCCCGGCTGCCGTTAGCCTGACCGGGCTGCAGGCACGGAGGAGTGCGAGAGCGGCCGAATCGGCACGACTGGAAATCGTGTGTTGGGCAACCAACCGTGGGTTCAAATCCCACCTCCTCCGCTCTCCCTCCCGGCTCTCCGGACCGGAGGTCCGCGGTCTCCGATGTCCGGACACATCAGAAGGACCAGGTCATCGGGTGTGCAGCGGCCGGCGCCGACTTTCGCCGGCCGCGGCCGGCCTCCCATACTTGGCCCATCGCCACCTCCGAGCCCTCTCCACCCATGACCGACGACGAGGTCATGGACATCGCCCTGGCCGAGGCGCGGGATGCGGCGGCGGAGGGTGAGGTGCCCGTCGGTGCCGTTTGCCTGGTCGACGGGCAGGTGGTCTCCCGGCGCCACAACGAACGCGAGCGCGTCCACGACCCCACCGCCCACGCCGAGCTGCTCGCTTTGCGCGAAGCGGCGGTGTCCATCGGTGAATGGCGTCTCCGCGACGCGACGGTCGTCGTCACGCTCGAGCCTTGTCCGATGTGCGCGGGTGCCCTGGTCGCCGCCCGCGTGGGCCGGCTCGTCTACGGCGCGGCGGACCCGAAGGCGGGCGCTTGCGGGACCCTCTATAACCTGTGTGCCGATCCGCGACTCAACCACGAGATCGCCGTCACAGGTGGTGTGCGCGCCGAGGAATGTGGTGCACTCCTGACCTCGTTTTTTGCCGTCCGGCGCAACGATCGAGCGACTGGCGAATCCTTTGAAGCAGGTCAGAGCAGCTAGGATCTGCGACGGAGGAGTGCGAGAGCGGCCGAATCGGACGGTCTCGAAAACCGTTGTGCCTCATGGGCACCGTGGGTTCAAATCCCACCTCCTCCGCTCGGGTCCGCAGGGGCCCGCCGCACGGGCGAATGCGGCGAGAACAGCGGCGAGGCGTTGCCTTGTCGTGTCAGTACCTGGCCGTCCCCCGGCGGCCGGAAAGGAGTGAACCGTGGCACGCGCACGTTCGACATTCGGAAAATTACAGCGCGACCAGGCCAAGAAGGACAGGGCCAAGGCGAAGATGGACGACCGCATGGCGCGCAAGGAGGACAAGGTCGCCGCGGCCGAGGAGCGGGCGACCGCACCGTCGGCCGACGAGGTCGACCAGACGCAGCTGCTCGAGCAGCTCGCCGCGTTGCACGAGGACCTGGCCGAGGGCCGCATCTCGCTCGACGACTTCGAGGTACGCCAAGAGGAGCTGCGCGCCAAGCTCGTGGTCTGACCCCGACGGGCGTTACCGATCGGAGCGGAGGGCGCCGGGTCAGACAGCGGGGGTTTTGTCGCGACCTTCGAGCCAGCGACGGAAGCCCGCCGCGTTGGAATGGACTCCGTTCATGATGTCCAATTTTTCCTTGTGCGCGGGTTCTATGTCGCCAAGCAGCGGGTCGAAGCGAGCGGACAGGGCGTCGGCGATGTCGGTGCCCTCGCGATAGGCCTTCTCGGCCGTCTCCGCCCATTGCCGTAACGTCTCTTCCGCCTCGGCCAACAGTTCCTCGGGCTTATCGAGTAGCCCGTAGTGCGCCAGCGCGATGCCCGAAGGACGTCGGGCCGCGAACCTTCCGAGCGACGTGATGGCTTGGTCGAGGTCGAAGTCCGGCGGCGGGGTCGAGGGGCGCAGGACGCCCCCGTCGGGCAGTTTCACTCCGACGGCATCGCCCGCGAAGAGCACACCGCTGCGGGAGTCGTGCAATCCGACGTGGTGCTTGGCGTGGCCCGGCGAGTCCACCGCCACAAGGCAGCGATCGGGGCCGACCTGGATCACCTCCTCGTCCTCGAGCACGTGCAGCCGATCCGCGGGCGTGGGGTCGAGTCGCCCGTAGAGCGAATCGAGTAGCCCCCCGTAGACGTGGGCGGCCGAATCGATCAGACGGGTCGGGTCGGCGAGGTGCCGCGCACCCTTCTCGTGGACGTAGACGGTCGCGGACGGGAACGCCTCGGCGACGTTCCCCACACCGCCGGCGTGGTCGAGGTGGATGTGGGTGACGGCCACGCCCGCCAGCTCGCGCGGACCGACCCCGATCTGGGCCAGCGCCGCAAGGAGCACCGGGACCGACGTCTGGCTGCCGGTCTCGATCAGCACCGGCTGCGAGCCCTCGATCAGGTACCCCGCCGTCACCCGCTCCCAGCCGCCGAGCATCGTGTCGATCTCGAGGACGCCGTCGGCAATCCGGCGGGGTGGCGGTACGGCGGGCATGGCATCGCCGCTCTCGGGGTCGTGCACGTGCAGGCCGGCATCGGCGTGGCGGTGACGGTGGGCACCGTGCGAGTGCGACCAGCTCACGACGCGCACCTCGCTTGACCGTTCCTCACGGCGAGTTGACCTCGATCACCACCTTGACGTCATCTTGCCGGCGCGTCAGAGCACCCCACTTCTCCAGCGGCACGAGCCGAGGGACCCATAGCCGTGGTGCTGCTTGATGCCGCGCTCGGTGTACTGGCCGTTGCGGCAGAAATCCCATTCGAGCACCGCGCAGCTGGAGCAGGGCACAGGGCCGGGTCGGCGCACGATGCGGACGACCAGGTCCCCCTTTGGCGAGCTCGTCGCCGGCCGGCGCCTCGAGCACCCGCCCGAGCGACCCGTGGCCAAGCACGAGCCGCTGCTCGCCCGGCGGGGCCCAGCCGTACCCGCCAGGGCAGATCTCGAGGTCGGTGCCGCACACCACGATGGCGATGGTCTCGACCAGCACCGGGCCGTCGGACTCAGGTGGCTCGGGCATGTCGGTCAACTCACCGCTGTCCGCCTCCAGGGGGACCACGGTCAGAGCCTTCACGCGCCTGTTCCTTTCCCGTCCCACCTCCGGACCTCGCTCAGCGCGCCGATCCTTCGCGTTTCTTTACTGCGACTTTGCTCCGCCCGAGGCGCTTCATGCGCTGGAACACCGGTGAAGTGGGGTTGAACGTATTCATCAGTACGCGTCCCTCTTCGGAGGCGGTCGCCAGCGGATCGTTCCCGCTGAGACGGAAGGCCGAGTTGATCAGGGACACGTGCGAGAAGGCCTGCGGGAAGTTGCCGACCATCCGTCCGGCGAATGGATCGTATTCCTCCGACAGCAGACCGAGCTCGTTGCGCAACGCGAGCAGGCGCTCGAACAGTTCCACCGCGTCCTCCTCGCGGCCGATCATATGGAGGCAGTCGACGAGCCAGAACGAACAGGCCAAGAACGCCCCCTCACGCCCCGTGAGCCCGTCGACTGATCCGTCGGCGTCGGTGCGGTAGCGCAGCACGAAGCCGTGATCGACCAGGTTGTCTTCGATGGCTTCGACCGTCGAGATGACCCGCTCGTCGGTGGGGGGCAAGAAGCCCACGAGGGGGATCATGAGAACGCTGGCGTCGAGCTTGTCCGACCCGTAGTACTGGGTGAAGGCACCGATGTCCTGGTTGTACCCCTTCTCGGTCACTTCGCTGAAGATGTCGTCGCGGCAGTGTCTTCCACTCCTCGAGCGGGCCCTTGAGCTCGGGCCACTCCTCGAGCGTCCGCACGGCCCGGTCAACCGCCACCCACGCCATGACCTTGGAGTGGGTGAAGTGCCGCCGAGGTCCGCGCACCTCCCAGATGCCGTCGTCGGGTTGCGTCCATCCCTTCTCGATGAACTTGATCAGCTCCGTCTGCAGCTCCCACGCCGCCTCGGAGTGCACGCCCTGGGTACGCGTGGACGAGTACAGCGCCGACATGACCTCGCCGTACACGTCGAGCTGGTATTGCTCGGAGGCCGCGTTGCCGATGCGCACGGGTGCGGAGTTCTCGTAGCCCGGAAGCCACGACGCCTCCCACTCCTCGAGGCGCCGCTCCCCCGCCGGGCCGTACATGATCTGCAGCTTCGCAACGTCCCCTGCAACGGCGCGCAAGAGCCAGTCGCGCCATGCCATGGCTTCGCCGAAGTAGCCGCCCCGCATAAGGGCTTCGAGGGTGAGCGTCGCGTCCCGCAGCCAGCAGTAGCGGTAGTCCCAGTTGCGGTTGCCGCCCAGCGCCTCGGGCAATGATGTGGTTGCGGCGGCGACGATGCCGCCGGTCGGCTCGTAAGTCAACGCCTTCAATGTGATGAGCGAGCGCATCACGGCGTCGTGATACGGGCCCTGGTAACAGCACATCTGGGCCCACTCGGTCCAGAAGGCCTCGGTGAGATGGACGGCGTACCAGCTGTCGAGCGGCGGTGGCGGCTCCTCGTGCGAGGGGTACCACACCAAGGTGAACGGATAGCGTTGGTTTTCGGTCACGGTGAAATCAGCGATGGTGCGCAGGTCCTTGCCCTTGGCGTCGACCCGGTGCCACAGCGCGACCGAGTCCGGTCCCGCGGTGAGGCGGGTGAGGCCGTCGCTTGTCGTCACCCAGGGGACGACGTCGCCATAGTCGAAGCGGACTACCAACTCCATGCGCATGTCGACCGTGCCGCTCACTCCCTCGACGGAGCGCACGAGGTGTGGGTGGCCCTCGCGTTTGGGCATGCAGTCCGTGATCCGTACGGTGCCCGTCTCAGTGTCGAATTCCGTCTCGAGGACGAGCGAGTCGGGGCGGTACCAGCGTCGGGTGGCGAGGATGCTGTTGGGGGCGCCGACCGGTGCCAGCTGCCAGAAACCGTGGCTCTTGTGACCCAGCAGACGCGCGAAGCACGCCGGTGAGTCGAAGTGGGGCAGGCAGAGCCAGTCGATGGACCCGTCGATGCCCACCAGGGCGGCCGTGTGGAGGTCGCCGATGACGGCGTAGTCCTCGATGCGTTGCGCCATGTCCTCATTCTTGCCGCATTGTGCCGGCGAGCCGGCGTTGGATGTCCGCCGGAGCGCTGGCGCGGCTCAGCCTGCGATGCAGGCCCCGGTGCTGACGGCCGCGTGGTGTTCTGCCGCCTGGACACGGGCCAGGACTCCCGGCGACGTCAGGGCGTAGCCGACGTTGGAATAGACGGTCGAACGGGAGAAGACCACGCCGATGACCTGCCCACCGGGCCCCATCAACGGTCCGCCCGAGTTGCCGGGCAGCACGGTGGCGGCCAGGGCGTAGACGCCGCGGGTGACGGACCCGCTGTTGTAGATGTCCTTGCCGATGGCCGTGACCTCCTCGGTCACGCTCGCCGGGTTGACGGTGAGTGGGCCGTCCTCCGGATAGCCCAAGATCGCCGCCTGCGTGCTGTTCGGCACCAGACTCGAGCTGATGGTGAGGACGGGTCCGAGCGGCGCGCTCGTGCGCAGCACCGCAAGGTCGAATGACGGGTCGAAGTACACAGGTGTCGCGCCGTACGCCGTGCCACCGACGAGCACCTGGGTATTGCCAGGACCTTCGCCCGCGATCACGTGCGCGTTCGTGACCACCAGTCCGGGTCCAACGACGAAGCCCGACCCCTCCTGTTCGTTGGTGCATGCCGTGCCGAGGACCTTCACGGTGGAGAAGACGGCCGCGTTGGCGAGGGCTCGCGTCTGCGCCGTCGTCGGCGGCGCGACGTTCGGCGTCGAAGGCGGGGTCAGCGTCGAGAAGACCTGCGGGAACCCTTGGCTGTTGAGAAAGTTCTGCAGGTCGTTGAAGATCGACGGCGTCTGCGGCAGGATCCGGTCGATCGAATGCAAGATGTCCGAACGGTTCACCGCCGCGTCGAGCGACGCGAACCGGCTGTTGGGCGACGAGATCACGGCTGCAACGAGCCAAACCGAGAGCAGGACGGCGACCACCGCGACCCCGACCCCCAGCGTTGCGTCGACGTTGCCCAGATGGTGACGGCGCAGGCTGACATTGCTGTAGGTGCCGATCATGCGGCCGAGGTAACCGAGCCCGCAGGCCGTCGCCATCACCAACGCGATGACGACGATGGCACGGGTCGTGCTTTCATGCGGCGACTTGAGCAGGTGCGTCCAGACCAGGATGCCGAGCCACAAGCCCAGCCAGAAACCGCCGAACGTCAGGATCTGGATCAACGCGCCGAGGCGGAGCCCGTGGACCGCAGCAAGCACTATCAGCCCGATGATCAGCAGGTCGACCCAGTCCACCGCTGCGAGCGTAGACAACGATGCCCCCGAGAAAGGGTCCGCCACCACTATTGTCAGTCCGCCGTGGTCCCATGCTCCGTGCTCCGCCACAGAGATACCCGGCGATCCGGCTTGCGGCTGACAGCCCTGCTCGCAGCCGTCGCGCTCGCCGCCACCGGTTGTACGGCGAACGCCAGCTCCGGGTCGGCCCGCACACCCCACATCCTGGGTGCCCCCAAGGGCATGCCGCTGGTGCTCGGTCAGCCCGCACCCGCGGGGACCGGCGAGCTCGGCGCGCTGTCGTGCGCCAACGTTCGGCGCTGTTGGGCCGTCGGGGTCGCAAACCCCAACGCCGCCGCCCGTCCGGGTTCCGCGACCGTGATCGTCGCAACGAAGAACGGTGGCCGGGCGTGGCGACGACAACACGTCACGGGTGGGAGCACCCCGCAGCTGAGCGGGGTGTCGTG
This sequence comes from uncultured Acidimicrobiaceae bacterium, assembly GCA_963828455.1. Taxonomy (GTDB): domain Bacteria; phylum Actinomycetota; class Acidimicrobiia; order Acidimicrobiales; family RAAP-2; genus Bog-473. The sequence continues at coordinate 19,439 of CAWHFH010000026.1, forward strand.
CCCCACACCGACCGACTGCATCGCCGTCGGGTCCAACGGCGGGTCGCTCCCCGGGAGTGGCGTCGTTGTGGCCACGACGAACGCGGGCGCGACCTGGAACCCCGTGGCCACTCCAACCGGGGCCCTCACCGTGATGTCAGTGTCGTGTCCGTCCGCAACCCAGTGCCTCGCCATCGTGAACGACGGCTCGTTGGTCTGGTCAGCGACGAGCACCGACTTCGGCCAGGCGTGGCAACGCGAGGGCAACATGCCGCCGCTCTTCCTGGCGGGCGACGACCTTTGGTGCACGGCGGGGGGACCCTGCCTTGTTGCCGGGTATGTACCGACCGGGACCGGGACAGGTGAGGGCGCCGTCGCGCTCAGCGCCGACGACGGGCAGACGTGGGCCCTGGCCTCGGTGCCCAACGACATTGGCGTGCTGCACAGCGCGACGTGTGCCAGTACGCGCGACTGCCTCGCCGCCGGCTCCACGTCGTCATCGGTCAACAACGTCGTTCCCGCAAAGGGTGCGCTCCTCGACAGTATGGACGGCGGCCACACCTGGCAGCCGGTGACGGGCTCGCCTCCGGTGGCGGACGTGTTCGACGTCGAGTGCCCGTCTGTGACGGTGTGCGCCATGGTCGGAACCGTGTGGAAGGGCACGCCCGCGGTCGGCACCGGAGCCGTTGCCCAGAGTAGCGACGCCGGGTCGACCTTCCATCTGTCTTCGGCCGCGTACGTGCCGCTGACCCTCACCGCCCTGTCGTGCCCGAGCGCCACCACTTGCTTCGCCGCCGGCGGTGATTCGTTGGCCCGGGTCACTGTGGCGCCGCCCAAGCCCAAGCAACACCGAGGGAGTTCGGAGAGGACGGGAACCTTGGGCACTCGTTGATCCTCCATCCCTAGTCAGAGGCCTCCTACCCCCAGTAGAATTGACACTGCTGCACGCCGCGACGTCGCAGCCAGGAAGCGTGGGGGGTCATGCGGGCCACCGGCGCACAACCGATGGAGGTCCGTCATGCCGAAGACCTGCCCTCAGTGTCAGAGCGAAGCCGCCGACGCTGCAACCTTCTGCCCGAGTTGCGGCGCGAGCCTCGCTCGAGCGGCCACCGCAGGCGCACCCCCGCCGCCCCCAACGGGTGTGCCGGCCGGCAGTGCCGCACCGAGCGCGGGATCGACCCTGCCGCCCTACAGGTTCGACGCCGCCCGCTGGTCGATGGCCGATCGGATCGCCGGCATCGCGACGATCGTGTTGTTCGTCTGTCTGTTCCTACCTTGGTTCACCTATACGGCCGGCTTCCTCGGGGCATCGGTCAGCTTCTCGGTGAACGGGTTGTGGCACGGGTGGATGTATATCTCCCTCATCCTCGACATCCTCATCGTCGCGTACCTCGTCCTGCGCGCAGGGTGGGACCGGCTCCCGATCAGCCAGGACGTCCCCCATGTGACCGTGATGATGGTCGCGACGATCGTCAACGCCGTCCTCGTCCTCATCGCCTTCATCGACAAGCCGGGCGGCGGCGGGGTGGGATGGGGCTTCGGCGCCATCCTGGGCCTCATCGCGGCGCTCGTCGCGGCGGCGCCGTACGCAATCCCGCAACTGCGCGCGAAGACGATGTGACGAACGGGCTTCGCCGGAGAGTTTGAGCCGGCGAGCCTCTGACGCTTAGAAGAAGGAGAAGACCGGGCCGCTCACGACGCCCGTGCTGCCACTGTTCGTCGTCGACCCGGTCGACCCGCTTTTGGTCGACTTCCCGGTGTTGCCCAATGACCCGCTGTTCAGGCTGTTGCCGGACGTTCCGGTGTTGAAGTTGGTGCTGCCACACACTGAGTTCGGATTGTTCGGGAACTGATTGAGACAGTTGTTGATATTGTTCGCCACGGCGACGACCACCACGATCCACAGAATCAGGCCGGCGATGCCGACGAAGCCGAGGATGATGCCCGCCAGCGCCATCCCGCCACCGCCCTGTTGTCCCCCGCTGTCGCGTATCTGCTTGCGCGCCACGAACCCGAAGATCACCGCCAGGATCGCACCGATCCCGAACACCCAGACGATCCCGAGTACCAGGGCGGCAATGGAGAACCCGTTCGTCGACGGTGCCATCGGTGCCGGAGGCATGTAGCCCGGCGACGCGTACCCGGGCGGGTAAGGGGATGGTGGATACCTTCCCGAAGGCGGCGGAAGGGGCGGCGCGTCGTACGTCTGCGGCGATTCGCCCGGTGCGACCGATTCGGCCGGAGTCGCGGTCGAAAGCGAAGCCCCGCACGTCTCGCAGAATCTGGTCCCACCGCGCACCGGGCTCCCGCAGTGCGCGCAGTAGTTGACTCCGGGTGCGGTCAAGACCTTCCTCCCTGGCGGGAGATCACCCGCCGACCGTTCGCCGCCTCTGTGGTGAGTGCGGAGCAAGGTAGCGCACGAGGCCCGCGCCCGCCACGATCAGGAGAGGTACCGGACGATCAGTGCCGCATCGCCGAGAGCATAAGCCCTGGGATCTTCGCGGCCGACGGCTCGGCCTCGAATGCGACGAAACGGCGCATCACGTCGTAGCCGGACGGGGCCGTGGCGAACCACGGTGGCTTTGGACGCGCCCGGAACGGTGCGCGCACGACCGATTTCTGCGGCCGGTCGAACATGAGTGAATTGGCCACCACGCCGGTCCCCGACTGGATGTCCGTGCGGGGGTGCCCCGGGTAGGCGCCCCAGGTGGTCGAGCCCATGGCGAAGGACAGCCCGTGCCAGACATTCACACCGATGGAGCCGTAGCGCAGGTCGGCGACCGAGCGCTCCAACGCCTCGGCGACGCTTGGATCCTTGAGCGACGACGTCGCCACGATGATGGTGGCGCCGAGCGTGCCCCACAGCACGTCGTTGCAGAAGGCGGTGGCAGCGTCGAGAAACCCCGCCGCGTCCGGGGCCGGCAACGCGGTCTCGGCCAGTTCCCCGAAGAAGGACTCCACGTTGAACGCGATGTCGTCGGTGCGCCCGGGAGCCACGTCGGCGATGAACGTCCAGGGCAACGCGTCGGCCGGCCCGCTGCCGAGCGACTCGGCCTCGGGGTGCGCGGCCACGAAGGCGTCGCGGCGGGCGGCCGCGCCCGGGTAGTAGGCGCGGCGGGTCCGGATGGCGGCGAGGGTGTGGGTCAGCGCGCCGATGAACGCGTCGCGCTGTGGCCAGGCATCGTTCGTGACGACGACGCGGGCGCTGATGCAGTTGAACCCCGCGTTGTTCACCAACATCGTGGCGATGTGCTCCGCCTGGTAGCGCAGCTCGGGAATCGACCACTTGCCCGGCACGACGACGATCGGCGACACGTTGCCGAGCTCGGCGGTCACGGGCTTTCCGAGCAGGGGCTCGTCGGCCGCCTTGCGGCGCGCGCCCTCGTCGCCGGTGCCAAAGACGACGGCGTCGTAGGTCTTGTCCGAACCGGTGATGTGCACCTCGTCGATGCGGGGGTGCGCGCTGAGGTACTGCCCGACGGCCGCGCCACCGTCCACGATGCGAAGGACGCCGGCGTCGATGAGTGGCGCCAATGCACGGCTCCAGTGCGGTACGAGGTAGTCGTTGACCGGGTTCGCCTTCATCACGACGACCTTGCCCTCGACGAAGAGCTTCGAGAGGACGTCGCGCGGGCCGAGCGACGCCACGTTGCCGGCCGCGAGCACGAGGACCGTGCCGGCGTGGGCGGCGGGGTCGGTGTAGGCGGGCGCCTGACCGCCCACGAGGGACTCCCGGGTGACGCCGGGCTGCATCCAGACCTCGGCCGTCGTCTGGGGGAACGTAATCCGGTCGAACGCCGTGGCCGGAAAGACCTGGACCCGCAGCCGGCCGTCGGCCGCCTCACGCACCGGGCCCGCGAACGAAGGCCTGCCGTCCTTGGCGATGTCCCGTAGTGAGTCGCGGAAGAGGCGCGTCACGCGCACGAAGGTGCCGACGCCGGCGAACAGCTCCTCGCCCGCCTCGGTCGAATCCGGCTCGAGACCCTTGGCCTGGCAGGCGGCGGCGAGCCAGTCGGCCTGCGCCGCCATGGTGGCGTCGATCACATCTTGCAACAGCTTCGCCCGGGCGGTCGGTTCCGTCTTGGCCCAAGCGGGCGCGTGATCGGCGACGAGGGCGACGACCGCATCGAGCACATCGGCGTCGACGGGCGCCGCCCCCGCGTCGGGTGCGGCGCTCGCGGCCGTTGCACCTCCCGCCCCCGGCGTCTGCTCGGCCGTCGGGGCCACAGCCCCGCGACTCGTGATCGTCATGGTTCGTCCTCCCCGGCGCGCCACGACCTGCCTCCCGCCCTTGGGGTCGATTCGGCCCGCATCACCGGTATCCAGCGTACCGAGACGTGCCTGGACCCGCCCCTGCGCCGAGGGTTGCGGTTAATTCCCTGGCCGACGGGGAATCAGTGTGTGGAGTGGCGTCCGGCGAAGGGCGCGCAAACAGCGGAATTCAGCGTCTGCAGCATCAACGGAACGAGCCGGAAATCGAGCAGAAGCAGCGGGGAGGATCAGTGAAGATCATCGGTAGCGGACATTCGCGCGGGGCACGGGTTCGAGCGAGGCGCCTCCTTGGACGCGCGCGCAGTGGGAGCGTCGGCAGCCGCGCTCTTGTGCGGGCTCTTCGGTCTCGCGGCGATCGCCGTCTCGGGCGTCCCGTCGGGTGCGGCCACGTCCGCCACCCTCTTCGTTGACAACGTCAACGGCACTCAGACAACCGGGTGTGCCTCGTCGGGCACGGGCGCGTGCAAGACGATCGCTGAAGGCGTCGCGGCCGCGCAGGCCGAACCCGCCGGCACTGCAGTCACGCTCGACGTAGCCGGTTCGTCGACCAACTATTCCGAGCCGGTGGCGATCGCCCTCATAGCAGCTGGGAGCACACTTGACATCGAGGGAACAGGCTCGACACTGCCTACGGTCACGAGCCCAACGGGCAGCGTCTTCACCAACACGAGCAGCGACGCACTAACGATCGGTCACATGACAATCAGCGGTGGTACCGGTGCTTCGGGTGGCGCCATCGACGACACGGGATCCGGCGCGGTGGCAGTCAACGACGACACCTTCTCCAGCAACACCGCGACCGGCAACGGAGGAGCGATCTCCGACATGGGCACGGGCACCCTCACGGTGACCGCAAGCACGTTCTCCGGTAACACCGCCGGAGCTGGCAGTGGCGGTGGGGCCATCGATGCCCCGAGCGGCGTGTCCATTACGAACTCGACGTTCGCCAACAACGTTGCTTCCGGTGGTGGCGCTGGCGGTGCCGTATCGGGTGCCGGCTTGGTGCTTGTGCAGGACACGCTCTTTGGCAACCAAGGCGTTGCGCTGGAAGCGACAGGAGGCACGAACACTCTCGCCAATTCGATTCTCGACGATGCGTCGACAGGCGGCGACTGCGCGGGCACGTTCACCGACAACGGACACAACGTGTCGTCCGACAACACCTGTGGTCTCGGATCGACGAGCATCCAGAACTCGACGACGATCGGAACGCTTGCCCTCGCCGCGAACGGTTCGACCGGGCCACAGACCGCGGCGATCACCCCGTCGAGCTCGGCGGCCGGGATCGTGCCGACGAGCGCCTGCACCGTGACCACCGACCAGCGTGGCCAGCCGCGGCCCGGTATCGGCTACACCGCGTGTGACGCCGGCGCCTACGAGCTGCAGAAGTCGACCGGCTACGACCTGGCCGGTTCCGACGGTGGCGTCTTCGTATTCCCGGTCGGCCAGCCCAAGGGCTTCTACGGCTCGCTGCCTGGCCTCGGGATCCACGTCAACAACGTCGTGGGCCTCGTGCCCACCAACAACTACCAGGGCTACAACCTCGCCGGATCCGACGGGGGCGTCTTCGTCTTCCCGCTCGGGATGCCCTCGGGCTTCTATGGCTCACTGCCCGGCCTCGGCGTGAAGGTGTCCAACATCGCCGGCCTGGTGTCGACGAACAACAACCACGGCTACAACCTCGTCGGGACGGACGGTGGCGTCTTCGTGTTCCCGACCGGCCAGTCCGCCGGCTTCTACGGCTCACTGCCCGGCCTCGGCGTCCACGTCAACAACATCATCGGCATCGTCGAGCAGCCGGACGGAGGCGGGTACTTCCTGGTCGGCCGTGACGGCGGGGTGTTCGCCTTCGGCGACGCGACGTACTACGGGTCGCTGCCCGGCAAGGGCATATCGGTGAACAACATCGTCGGCATCGCCACCACCCTCGACGGGAAGGGGTACTACCTCGTCGGCTCGAACGGCGCGGTCTACCCCTTCGGTGACGCGGTGGACCACGGCTCCTTGCCCGCGATGCACATCACGGTCTCCAACATCGTGAGTGTCGTGCCTACTGCCGACGGCGGCGGCTACTGGCTGATCGGCTCCGACGGTGGCGTCTTCGCCTTCGGCGACGCCGGCTTCATCGGCTCGCTGCCGGGCCTCAACGTCAAAGTGTCCAACGTCGTCGGGGCTGTTCCCACCCTCTTCTGAGCGTCTGAACTCCTGGTTGGCCGGGCCGCCGCGGTGGGGCCCGGCCACCGGAGTGCTTTGGACCGCGCGCCAACGCTTGAACCGGATCCTGGCGCTCTGGGACGTCAGTGAGCCGCTACCAGGAGCCCCAATGGTGTGCGTTGGTCTCCGGCCAAGACAGCGAGCGACGCTTGTGTCGACTTTGGACACCACGGCGGACAGTGCCTCGTCGAAGGTCTCTTCGTCCTCGTGATGGAGCGCTGTGACGGCACGATCGATTTCGGGGGTCCAGATCTTCGGCAGAGGTACCTGAAGGGACGGGTCGAACTCGGGAAGGTCGACGAGTTCGCCGAAGAGGTCATCGAACTCGTCTCTGGTGGTTCCGGCCAACTCACAAATCGAATCTCGGTAGACCTCCGGCGGCATGATCCGGACATCGAGGGACTGCACCGGGCCGTGACAGCAGCGCTTCGCCTTGTTCCCGCTCCCGCACGGGCATATCTTGTTTCGCCTGGTCACCGGGTGCAGTTGGGACGTGGCCGGGCGCCTCGGCAAAGGGAGCGAGCGAGACCACCCTGGGGGCGCCGGCGCGACGAGTGGGTCACAGCCGGCGCGTTCGCGCCTCTGGTCGAAGAGACCATCTGTGCCTTCGACAAGGTGATCGGGCTGGACTTTTCCGACGTGTCGATCGAAGGTCGCGGCACAAGGCCCGCCGGGATGCGAACGGACCGGACCGAACCCGACCGACCGCGGCAAGACCGGATGGATCGCGCGCGCTTTTAGGAAAGTGTGAGGGTTCCTCGCAAATGGTTGACCCCGTTGCACCGGTTGCCAATAGTGCACGGATGCACCGGCCTCCCACGCTGTCGCCCGCTGGGTGGAACCGCCTGACCCCGTGGCTGCGGGCTCTCTTTCCTGCGACCTTCTGCGTCGCCGTCCTCTCGTTGACCCTGACGTCGTGTGGGGGTTCGGCCCCGCCTGCGCATCAGGATGAGCTCGTCAGCGGTGGGCCCACGGGCAGCTATGCCGTGGCGCAGGGCATCCACAAGATCAAGCACGTCATCATCATCGAACAAGAGAACCGATCCTTCGACAGCTACTTCGGCACGTATCCCGGTGCCGACGGCATTCCGACGAGTAACGGCGTGCCCACGGTGTGCGTGCCTATTCCATCGGGTGGCTGCCAGAAGCCGTATCACGACACGGCCGACGTCAACGGTGGCGGCCCGCATGGCGACAACAACGCCGAGGCGGACGTGAACAACGGTGCGATGAATGGCTTTATCGCCCAAGCGACGAACGCAAAGAAGGGCTGCGCCAACCCCACCGATCCATCCTGCGCGAATACGGCGGTGCCCGACGTCATGGGGTACCACACGTCTCAAGAGATCATCAACTACTGGACCTACTCCAAGGACTTCGTCCTACAGGACCACATGTTCGAACCGGTTCACTCGTGGTCCCTCCCCGACCACCTCTATCTGGTGTCGGGCTGGTCAGCCATCTGTTCGAATCCCAAGCCGTCGAGCTGCTCGAACGAGATCACGGGCCCCTACTCACCCGCGCAGATGCAGCAGTACGTCGACCAGGCGCTCGAAACGGGCACGGCAGACGTGACCAACGCCTGGACGGACCTGACGTGGCTGCTTTACAACCACCACGTCCCATGGGCCTATTACGTCCAAACGGGCAACCAGCCCGATTGCGCCAACGACTCTGCCCTCACCTGCGCGCCTGTGAAGCAGAGCTACCTGACGCCGGGTATCTGGAACCCGTTGCCGATCTTCGAGGACGTGCAGAAGGACCATCAAGTCCGCAACATCCAATCCCTCGACAACTACTTCACAGCCGCCAAGAAGGGTGACCTGCCGGCGGTGTCATGGATCACGCCATCGCAGAACGACAGCGAGCACCCTCCGGCGAGCGTGCACCGGGGCCAGGCCTATGTCACCGCCATCATCAACGCGGCCATGAAGAGCAGGGACTGGGACTCCACCGCCATCTTCTTGCAGTGGGACGACTGGGGCGGCTTCTACGACCACGTGGCGCCCCCGAGTGTGGACCAGAACGGGTACGGCCTGCGCGTGCCGGGACTTGTGATCTCGCCTTACGCGAAGAAGGGCTACATCGACCATCAGGTCCTGAGCAGCGATGCCTACTTGAAGTTTATCGAAGACGACTTCCTGGGCGGCTCCCGGCTCAACCCGAAGACCGACGGTCGGCCGGACCCGCGCCCGACCGTACGCGAGGACGTGAAGCTCCTCGGCAACGTATCGAACGACTTCAACTTCAACCAGACCCCCCGGGCGCCCGTGCTGCTCCCGACCAACCCTGCGACGGACTCCCCGTCGATCCCGGCCTACTTCACCGGCAGAGGATCCTGCGTGGGCTGCACGGTGGTACCGCCGGCGGTCCCGAAGGCGAAGAAGAACAAGGCGTAAGGAGGGGGCAAGTCGCGGCGCGAGCTCGTGTCCGCAGTTGGCCTCCCGCGGCCGGAGCGCGACCACCAGGTCGCGGGCAGACTTCCTGCATGGAAATCGGCGCCATCTTCCCCCAGACCGAGCTCGGCTACGACACAGGCGCTGTGCGCGCCTTCGGACAGGCGGTCTCGGACCTCGGCTACACGCACCTCGCGGCCTACGACCACGTGCTCGGCGGGGACACCGCGGTGCTCGGCAACCTCGGCGGTCCCTACGGCATCGACCATCCGTTCCGCGAGCCGCTCACGATGTTCTCGTACCTGGCTGCCTTCACGGACATCGGGTTCGCGACATCCATCCTGATCGGCCCGCAACGCCAGACCGCGCTGCTCGCGAAGCAGGCCGTCGAGCTCGACCTGCTCTGTGGCGGTCGCTTCCGTCTCGGGCTCGGGGTCGGGTGGAACAAGTTGGAGTACGACGCGCTCGGCATGCCCTTCAACAAGCGGGGTGCACTCTTGGAGGAGCAGGTCGCGGTGCTGCGGGCTCTGTGGACGCAGAAGAGCGTGACCTTCGACGGGGCGTTCCACCACTTCGACCACGCCGGGCTTGCGCCCAGACCTGAGCGGCCCATTGCGATCTGGATCGGCGCATTCGATCCGCCGGCGTTGCGGCGCGTCGGCCGCATCGCCGACGGCTGGTTCCCCATGGCGCGCCCGACGCGGCGGTCTCGAAGAGGGGCTCCAGATCATCCGGCAGGCAGCGGACGAGGTCGGGAGGGACCTCACCGACTTCCAGTTCGAGGGGCGTCTCGAGTACTCCGTGCGCGACCACGACAGGCTCGTCGAGCACGCCAGTCGGTGGCGCGACGCCGGAGCGACCCATCTGTCCCTCAACACCATGCATGCGGAGTTAAAAGGCGCCGACGCGCACATTGCGGCCCTCGAGGAGATGGCACTGGTCCTCCTGTAGGCCGTGGCGTGTCGTGCCACGATGAGCCGGTGTTAGCGAGCCGACTTCGGAACCGTCACGAGACGCTCGCCCGACGTCCGCTCGAAGGGAACTCTGCCTCTCCACTCCCGGGTGCGTCCCTGCGTCCCGAACGGGCGCCCCTGACGACCCTTACCCGCCCGAGAAGACAGCGGTCAGCCCCTCGTGCCAGTCGGGGTAGCGCGGCGACCAGCCAAGCTCGGTGCGGGCCCGCGCGCTCGAGATCGCAGGCTGTTCGCACAACAGGTACACGAGGAACGCTCCGGGGCCCATCCGGACGAGCGACTCGGGCACGTGACGTGGCGGCTTGGCACCCATGACGTCGGCCGTGAACGTCATGACCTCCGACGCCGGCGCCGGCACTTCGTCGGCCACGTTGAAGATGCCGGTCGGGCCCTCGAGCGCCGCCGCGGTGGCCGCGGCGGCGTCGTCGATGTGGACGAGCGCGAAAATCCCGCCGCCCTTGCCCGGGATCGGAAGCACCCGCCGCTTGAGCATCGTCGCGTAGAGCCCGCTCGGTGCGAAGTAGGTGCCCGGGCCGTAAAAAGAGCCGTAGCGCAGCACGACGCTTTCGAGCTCGGGGTCACCGAGCGTGTTCGACTCGAGCGTGGCGACAGAGCCGGTGAGAATGCCGATCGGGCCCTTGGCGTCGGTCCACAGCGGGTCGGCCTCGGTGCGCACGCCCGGTCCGGGGCGGTAGGCAAAGGAGATGCTCTGGGCCACGATGCGGCGGGCACCCGCAGCGCGGGCCGCGGTGACCAGCGTCTTGGAGACCTCGCGGCGGAGGCGGCTCGTCAGATCGAAGCCGCGCTTGATGGCGAGTGGGTTGGCCGTCTGGGGCAGGCTCGTCAATTCGTTGACGACGACTTCGGGCCGGAAGGACTGCACGGCGCCGATCAGTGCTTCGGCGTCGAAGGCATCGCCGACCGCCGGGACGATTCCGGGCACACCGAGGGCGGCCACCTTCTCTGCGTTGCGGGAGTACACCGCGACCTCATGGCCTGCAGCCGCCAAGACCGCAACGAGAGGGCGACCGATGGCACCCGTACCGCCGGCAATGAACACCCGCACGCCTGCAGGCTATTGCGGACCCTGTGCGCCGGGCGAAGGCGGGAACGTGGGCGTCACGAGGGGGTCGGGGGCTTTGGCAGGATGTCGGGGTGAGCGAGGACAGCGGCTACCCGGGCGCGCCGCCGGGGTGGTACCCCGATCCGGCCGGTGGACCGGGGCAGCGCTGGTGGGACGGCTACGCCTGGAGCGAGGCGGTCGTGTTGCCCCAGCAGCCGCCACCGCCGCCGTGGACCGGCGCGCCGCCGCCGCAGGGACCGGCGCTCGGGCAACCGCCGTGGGCGGCGGCGACCCAGCGGCTCGACGCGCACTACACGTCGGGGCTCGTCCAGAGTGAGCTCGGTCTGGCCGGGGTGGCGCGCATCTCGCTGTGCGCGCCCGCCGTCGTGGGTCTCTTGAACCTGGTGCTGCTCCGTACCGAGTCCTCGCGCCTGATGACGATCGGTCAGGACTTCAAGGTCGTCTGGGACGACACGCAACGCCACATCACGCCGCCGACGTTCACGAACGAGTCGATCAGCCCGTGGTTCTATCTCCTGGGGCTGGTCGCGCTCGCCGCGCTCGTGGTGACCCTCGTCTGGCAACACCGGGCGGCGTCGGCGGCCCGGGCCCTCGGATTCCCGACGACCCATTCGCCGGGCTGGGGCGTCGGCTCGTGGTTCGTGCCCATCATCAACCTCTGGTTCCCCTACCAGGCCATCCGGGACTGCCTGCCCCACGATGATCCGAACCGGTCCCGCATCTTGCAGTGGTGGTTGGCCTACATCGTGGGCGGCTTGGTGGGTGGCGCCGCGTTCATCGCGGCCTTCTTCTCCTCGGGGGTCGCGGTCGCGCTGTCGATCCCAGCCGCGGCCCTGTGGCTCGTGGTGCTGGCGTTCGCACCCCGGGTGGTCACGTCCGTCGCCGTGGCACACAGGGAAGCGGTGGCCCGGTAGGTAGGGCCGCTCGGCGGCGCCGCCGCCTGGGGGCTGGGCACTCCGACGGAGATTGCCGGAGATTCCCGAACCCGTTACGAAGTGTTCACTCTGAGATAGCGCTCCTGTTGCTTCGCGTTCATTTGGCCTCGTTACGGTCCAGGTAGTGGCAGACGGAGATGTAGCAGCGACGCGTTCCGATCCCGTTACGACGACGGGGCAGCAACGACGCATTGACATGGTGCTCCAGTCCCTCGACCCCGACGCCGAGAAGCCCGAGCACGTGATGGAGGCGGTGAAGCTCGATCTCGGCTTCTCCGGCCGGACGGTGCTGGGTGACGTGAACGTCGCGCTCAAGCGTGGATCCATCACGGCGCTGATCGGGCCCACGGGCTCGGGCAAGTCCACCTTCCTCCGCACCCTCAACCGCATGAACGACCGCGTGCCGGGCTTCACCCGGCGGGGCGACGTGACGTACGACGGCGAAAGCCTGTGGGCACCGAACGTCGACCTGCTGACGCTGCGGCGGCGGGTGGGCATGCTGTTCCAGCGGCCCAATCCCTTCCCGATGTCGATCAAGGACAACGTGGTGGCCGGTGTGAAGGCGCACCGCATCGCCAAGGGCAAACAACTCGACGTCGTGTGCGAACGCCGGCTGACCGAGGTCGGCCTGTGGGACATGGTGAAGGACCGCTTGAACGACTCCCCGTTCCGCCTGTCGGGCGGGCAGCAGCAGCTGTTGTGCCTGGCGCGTGCGCTCGCGGTGGGCCCGGACATGCTGTTGCTGGACGAGCCGACCTCGGCCCTCGACCCGATCACGACGGAGTCGATCGAGGCGTTGATCAAGACCATGACGCCCGCGCTGAGCCTCATCGTGGTGACGCACAACCTCGGGCAGGCGTTGCGGATCTCGAACCACACGATGTTCTTCTACCAAGGCGCGTTGGTGGAGCACGGCACAACGGACGACGTCTTCAACCGGCCGGAGCACCCTGACACCGAGCGCTATGTCACCGGGCGGATGGGCTAGACGTAGGCGCGTACCCGATCGACGACGTGCAGAGCGTGACCCCGCCGAACGCCGGATCCCGCGGACAACAAGAGCGATACCAATTAACCACCTCACAAGGAGAGAACCTGTGACCAAATGGATGGGTACGACGCGACTGACGCGTGGAGCGATCGCCGCAGTGGCGGCGTCCCTCGCGCTGAGCTCAGTCGTTCTCAGCTCGGCCGCGTCGGCGAGCACCAAGCTGCCCGCGAGCGGCGTCGAGACGCCTGCGGGCGGACCCGTGAGCGAGACGGGCAGCACACTGATGTACCCCCTCTTCAACCTGTGGTCAGGCGGCTACAGCGAGAAGTACCCGAGTGTGACGATCCAGACGGCAGCGACGGGCTCTGGAACAGGCATCTCCGAAGCCGAGAACAACACGATCAACATCGGCGCCTCCGATGCCTACCTGTCCCCGTCGGTTGTCCAGGCCAACCCGCACCTCAAGAACATCCCGTTGGTCATCTCGGCCCAGCTCGCCGAGTACAACGTGCCCGGGGTGACCGCTCACCTCAAGCTCTCGGGCAAGGTGCTCTCTGAGATCTACCAGGGCCAGATCACCAAGTGGAACGACTCGGCCATCGCGAGTGCCAATCCCGGCGTGACCCTGCCCGCCACGCCGATCGTGACACTGCACCGCTCGGACAGTTCCGGCGACACGTTCCTGTGGACCAGCTATCTGTCCAAGGCCGACCCCTCGGGTTGGGGCACCAAGGTCGGCTTCAACACCACCGTGCCGTGGCCGAACGCCCCGGGCGCACTGGGCGAAAACGGGAACTCGGGCATGGTGAGCGGCTGCAAGGCCACGGTGGGCTGCATCGCCTACGTCGGCATCAGCTACCAGACCCAGGTGTTGCAGAACGGCCAGGGCTACGCGGCGTTGGGGAATGGGCACAAGCAGTACGTCCTTCCGACCCAACAGACGATCGCTAGCGAGGCCGCCGGCTTCGTGAACCAGACTCCCGCCAACGGGACCATCTCGCTCATCTACGGCAACATCGACAACGGCTACCCGATCGTCAACTACGAGTACGCCATCGTGTCCAACACCCAGTCGAGCAGCACGACGGCCAAGAACATCCGGTCGGTGCTCGAGTGGTCCCTCAACACCAAGTTCGGCGCGAACTCGACGTACCTCTCGCAGGTCAACTTCCAGGCGCTGCCCTCCAAGGTTGTCGCGCAGTCGATCAAGCAGATCCTGGGCATCCAGTAATGGCAACCGTCGGCGGCGTGGCGGGAGGCGTCCCCGCCACGCCGCAGGCGGAACCCGTCGGGAAACCGCCACTGCCGCGGCGGGTTGCTGACTTCGCCCGTCGTAACGAGGAGAGAGGCTGGCGCAGCGTGGCCTGGGTGGCGGTGATCCTCCCACTGGCCGCACTGGTCTTCGCCATCACGGTGCTCGCCGTGAAGGCAGCCCCGGTCATCGGCCACAACGGCTCGTACTTCCTCTACGGGCGCACCTGGACCTATGGAAACCAGGGCTACGGGGGTGGCCCGGGCGCGCGGTTCGGAGCCTGGGCGATCATCTGGGGCACCATCGCCTCGTCGGTCATCGCGATCGTGATCGCACTCCCACTCTCGATCGGGGCCGCCTTCGCCCTCACCGAGCGCATGCCGACGTGGATCTCGCGGCCGCTCGGCTTCACGATCGAGATCCTCGCCGGCATCCCGAGCGTCGTCATCGGCCTGTGGGGCATCCTGGCGTTCGCGCCGTGGCTGGCGAAAAACGTCTATCCGCACATCGCCAGCGTCATGCCCGACGTGCCGGTGCTCAGGTACTTCCGCAGCCCGACCGGCTCGGGCGAAGGACTGCTCTCCGCCGGCATCGTGCTGTCGCTGATGATAGTGCCCATCATCACCTCGACAACCCGCGACCTCTTCACCCAGGTGCCACCGCTCCCCAAAGAGGGGGCGTCGGCTCTCGGCATGACCGACTGGGAGGTCGCGAACAAGGTCACCCTGCCGTGGGTGCGCTCGGGCATCATCGGCGCCACCGTGCTCGGCCTGGGGCGTGCGCTCGGCGAGACGATCGCGATCGCCATGATCGGAGGCGCTGCGTTGCGCATCCCCTCGACGATCTACCTCCCCTTCACCACCATCGCCGCCACCATCCTCACCCAGCTCGATGGGCAGCTCGCCAACCCGCAGGGCGTGTCGACCCTGGCTGAGCTTGCCCTCGTGCTGGCCGTCATCTCGGTAGCGGTCAACCTGGTGGCACGCCTCATCGTGAAGCGTACGGGCCGCGTCGGGGCACCCGTCGGCGGCGCGTGATAACGAACCCGCTCGCAGCCGGACCAGCAACGCGCCGTCGCCGCGTCTCCACGCGCGTGTGGCGCGGGCTGACCTATCTGTCGCTGATCCTCCTCATGGCACCGGCCGCCTGGCTCCTCATCAACGTCGTGGCCAAGGCCTGGCCACATTGGAAGTGGAGCGTGCTCTGGACCCAGTTGACTTCCACGGGTGGGGGCCTGCGCGACCAGATTCTGGGGACACTCATCCTCATGATCGGCGTCTTCATCATCGCCGGAACCATCGGCGTGTTCGCCGGGATCCACCTCGCTGAGTTCGCCCGGCCACGGCAATTCTCTGGCACGGTGAGTGGACCGCTCCGGACGGCGTCGGACGTCCTCTCGGGCTTTCCGTCCATCGTCCTCGGGTATGTCGGCTACGTCGCCCTCGTGGTGGGGCTCGGCTGGAAACTCTCACTTCTCCCGGCTCTGATCATCCTCTCCATCATGGTGATCCCGTACATCGCCAAGAACACCGAGACATCGCTGCGCCAGGTCCCCACGGGCTACCGGGAAGGGGCTGAGGCTCTCGGGATGTCGGCGGGCTACCGGCTGCGGAAGGTGGTTCTGAAGAGCGCGCTGCCCGGCATCATGACCGGGCTCCTCTTGGCACTGGCCATCGCCTGTGGCGAAACGGCGCCCCTGATCTACACGGCGGGATTCTCGAACACGCTCCCGCACTCGCTGACGGGTTCGCAGTTCCCCTACCTGACCTACATGGTGTTCACGGGGTACAACTCGCCCGAAGTGCAGTACCACTATTTGGCCTACGACGCTGCACTCATCCTCGTGGTCATCGTCATGCTGCTGCTGGTGCTGAGCCGGATCGTCGTCGCGCGGACGCAGCGCCACTCCGAGAGCTCCCGCTCGACCGGCGGATTACGTGCACGCGTGCGGGCACGGGCCCAGAAGAACGAGCCCCTCCTCGGGATCACCGGCGCCCCGCCACGCTGAACCCTCCCGGCAGGGTGAGGTTCTAAGGTGAAACGACCGATCGCGGCGACGACGTCGAGCGCCGTTCGTCGCCGCACGTGAGGAGCGCGTGAAGGAGGAGCATTGAGCGCAGGACCTGAGTGGGGGCCGCTGGCCCGGCTGGCGGGCATCTGGGAGGGTGATCAGGGCGAGGACGTGGCGTACGGCAACGTCGAGGACAAGATCATCGTGACCCCCTTTCGCGAGCACGTCGACTTCAAGCCCTTCGGCCCCGTCGAGAACGGCTCGCAGGTTCTCTACGGCCTCGACTACCGCATGGCGGGCTGGCGTGGCGACGAGGACAACCCCTTCCACACGGAGGTCGGCTACTGGATGTGGGACGCTCGTGACAGCGAGGTGGTCCGCTGCTTCCTGATCCCCCGGGGCTCGGCGGTCGTTGCCGGCGGCACGGTGGCGGCCGACGCCACCAAGTTCAACCTCGAGGCCAGGATCGGCAGCCAGACCTACGGCATCCTGGCCAACAACTGGTTGGACAAGAACGCTCGGTCGGTGAGCTATGAGGTCACCATCGACACCAGCGTGGACGACGAGTTCACGTACTCGGAGACGACGGTGATCAAACACGCCCGCATGCCCGAAGAGGTCATCCACACGGACCGGAACACGCTGCGTCGGATCGCCGACGCCTAAAGGCGCGCTGTAGGGTCGACGGTCGCCGGCCCAGGGGTGCCGGCGGGGCGGCGGAGCCCCGAAGACCGCAGGGAGGCACGCATGCACGAGTGGTCCGAGGAGCAGCTGGCGATCCGCGACGCAGTCCGGCGCTTCGTCGACGAAGAGGTGAAGCCGAACGTCGAGGAGCTCGAGCACGGGGAGACTCCTCCCTACGAAGTGATCCGCAAGCTCTATTCCACCTTCGGCCTCGACGTCATGGCGCGGGAGTCGGCC
Organism: uncultured Acidimicrobiaceae bacterium; assembly: GCA_963828455.1. Classification (GTDB taxonomy): domain Bacteria; phylum Actinomycetota; class Acidimicrobiia; order Acidimicrobiales; family RAAP-2; genus Bog-473. The sequence continues at coordinate 36,468 of CAWHFH010000026.1, forward strand.
AAGAAGGCGATCGAGCGAAAGGCCGTCGGCGACTCGGGTGCGCCAACAGAGAGGGCCGAAGACGGCAGCGGTGGCGGCTCGGCCGCCATGATCTTGATCCCGATCATCGAGCTGTGCCACTACTGCCCCGGCATCGTCACGGCCCTCGGCGTGAGCACGGGCCTCGCCGGCGGCACGATCATGAAGAGCGGCACGCCAGCGCAGATGGAGCGCTGGGGCCTCGACCTGATGACCTTCGACAAGGTCGGCGCCTGGGCCATCACCGAGCCGGACTCGGGGTCCGACGCCCTGGGTGGCATGAAGTCGACGGCCGTGCGCGACGGCGACGAGTACGTGCTCAACGGCAACAAGACCTTCATCACGAACGGCCCGTTCGCCGACACGATCGTCTTCTACGCCAAGCTCGACGACGGGTCGGACACGCCGCTGCGCCAGCGGCCCGTGCTGACGTTCATCCTCGATTCGGGCATGCCCGGGTTGGAGCAGTCCAAGCCGTTCCGCAAGATGGGCCTGCACTCGTCGCCCACCGGCGAGCTGTTCTTGTCGGACGTGCGGGTGGGACGCGAGCGGCTGCTCGGCGAGAGCGAGGGGGCACCGGGCGGAAACGAGGGCCGGGAGAGCGCGAAGGGCAACTTCGTCACGGAGCGGGCCGGGGTGGCGGCGATGTCGCTCGGGTTGATCGAGGAGTGCCTCAAGCTGTCGATCCAGTACGCCAAGGACCGGCAGTTGTGGGAGCGGCCGATCTCGGAATTCCAGCTCATCCAACTGAAGCTGGCGAAGATGGAGATCGCGCGGCTGAACGTCGAGAACCTGGTCTTCCGCCACGTCGAGATGGCGGCCGCGGGGAAGTCATTGACCTTGGCCGAGGCGTCGGCCATGAAGCTCTACTCCGCCCAGGCCGCGTCCGAGGTGGCCATGGAGGCCGTGCAACTGTTCGGGGGGAACGGGTACATGTCGGAGTTCCGGGTGGAGCAGTTGGCCCGCGACGCGAAGGTGTTCCAGATCTACGCCGGGACGGACGAGATCCAGGTGACCCACATCGCGCGCGATCTGTTGGGACGCTGAGTCCTTGTGTCGGGGGAGGCAGGGAACGACCTCTTCGGATCCTCCCCCGCCGACGGCGTCTTCGACCAGATGGTCGACCTGCGGCGCGTGGTGCACCGCCGTCCCGAGCTGGCTTTCGAAGAGCACTCCACGACCGCGCTGATCCGCGACCACATGGCATCGCTGGGCATCGACGAGGCTCTGCGCGTGACCGAGACCGGTGGGATCTTCGCGATGGACGGGGGGCGGCCGGGCCGCACCGTCGTGCTGCGGGGGGACATCGACGCGCTGCCGGTGCAGGAGCCTTCGACGACACCGTCGTGGGGATCGGAGGTCGAGGGCCTGATGCACGCGTGCGGCCACGACGTCCATGTGGGCTCGGTGTTGGGCGCGGCGTCGGTGTTGGCTTCGCGGCGCGAGGACCTGCCCGGCCGCTACATCTTCCTGTTCCAACCCGGTGAGGAGGCGCTCTGCGGCGGCAAGGCGATGGTCGAGGGCGGTGCGCTGCGTGTGATGGAGGGTGCGCGGCTGGTCGGCTTCCATGTCACCTCCGTGATCCCCACGGGAATGGTGGCAGTGCGGGCGGGCATCACGATGTCCGAGGCGCATTCACTGCGGATCACGCTGCGCGGACCAGGCGGGCACGGAGCCGTGCCGACGGCGACGGGCGACGTCATCCGGGCCACGGCTTCACTGGTGGGGCGGCTCGGTTTGGTGGTCGAGGGCTTGTCGTACGAGGGGACCGACTGCGTCTGCAGCGCCGGCACGCTGCGGGCGGGTACCGCGGTCAACGTCGTCCCGACGTCGGCCGTTGTCACCGGCACGCTGCGCACCTTCACCGACGCGCAGCGGGTCGACGCGGTGGGGCGCTTGGAGCGGCAGTGCGCGGAGGTGGCCGCTGAACAGGGCGTCTCCGTCGACCTGGAGCTTCCCGAGCACACGCCGGCCGTCGTGAACGACCCGGCGGCCGTGGACCTCGTCGAGGCGGAGGCCAAGGCGGTGCTGGGCGACCCGGCGGTGTTGCGGATGCCGCCTGCCAGCCCGAGCGACGACGTCAGCGAGTTCCTCAACCACCTGCCCGGTTGCTACTTCTTCGTCGGCGGTGCGGCGGCAGACGGATCGAGCGGGATGCACCACAGCCCGAGCTTCTACGTCGAGGACGAATCGCTGCGCGTGGGTGCCAGCGTGCTGGTGAGGGGCGCTCTGGCGTTGGCGTCGGTCTGAGCGGGCCGACAATTCCGTCTCCGTCGCGCGGTGGCGCCGCGATGCTCGAGCGAGGTCACCCTACGCTGACGCCCGTGGGAGCGGCGCGGTTCCGTCGGACGCTGGGCCCGAGTGGGGTGATGCTCGCTGCTTCGTTGCTGGCCGCCTGCAGCAGCGGCGGCCCAGTGGCGAGGTCGACGATGGGGACGCCCGGGCGTCAGCGCGAGCACGACGACGACGACGACGGACGCGCCCACGACGACAACCACCACGGCGCCGCCGGGCCCACGACCGTTGCCCGCCCCCGCAGCGCTGACCCCCTTCGCTCCGCCCCCGGCGCCGACCGATGGAACCTGGACGCCGGCCGGCCGCACTGTCAACGGGTTCCCGGCCGTCTACGAAACGCACCTCGTGCCTCCGGGCGGGACGGCGGAAGCCGGGATCGCCTGGATGGACACGAACCTGCTCGGCGCCCAGCTCTATTCGGGCTCGAAGAGCCCCGGCGGCGGCCCTTACATGTTCACCGCGCCCGTCCAACCGGCGCAGGCGGCCACGCTGGTCGCCGCGTTCAACGGTGGCTTCCTCATGAAGGACGCCGGGGGCGGCTATCTCACGGAAGGCCGCACGATCGACCCGCTCGTGAACGGGGCGGCCTCGCTCGTGATCCATGCCGACGGTTCGGTGAACGTGGGTGCCTGGGGCAGCGACGTGACCATGACGCCCGATGTGGTCGCGGTCCGGCAGAACCTGGTCCCGTTGGTGGAGGACGGCCAGCCGACGGCGCAGGCATCGGACCCGAACTGGCTCGTCTGGGGCGCCACGTGCGGCGTGTCGTCGTGCTCGGGAACGGGGATCGAGAACCAGTGGCGTTCGGGCATCGGGGTCACCCCCGGCGGCGCCCTCGTGTATGTCGCCGGCCCTGCCCTCGACCCACTGCAGTTGGCACAACTGCTGGTACAGGCCGGCGTCGTGCGCGGCATGGAGCTCGACATCAACCCGTCGTGGCCGGTGTTCGCCACCTATGCCCCGCCGGCCGGTGCACCGGCCGGACCCACGAACGGATCGAGTATGTCGCCGGCCGCCGACCAGGGCCCGGCCACGTTCTTCGAGGCGGGGTGGGCGCGCGACTTCGTCACCATGTCGGCGCGGACGACGGCCGTGGGTGCCCCGAGCGGATAGGCGGGCCCAGGCCCGTTGGGAGGCGGGGCGGACCCTCTCCGGGCCAGAATGAGGCCCATGGCCCCCTCCGACCTGTTCTCCGTCGACGGCAAGACCGCGCTCGTGACCGGCGGCAGCCGCGGCATCGGCAAGATGATCGCCGAGGGCTACGTCGATGCCGGGGCGACGGTGTACATCTCTTCGCGCAAGGCCGACGTATGCGAAGAGGTGGCCGAAGCGCTCTCGAAGAAGGGCACCTGCGTGGCCGTCCCCGCGGACCTGTCCAAGGAGGACGGGTGCCGGCGCCTGGCCGACGAGGTGGCCTCGCGGGTCGACAAGCTCGACATCCTCGTCAACAACGCCGGCGCCACGTGGGGCGCGCCCTTGGCGGACTACGACGAGGCGGCATTCGAGCGGGTGCTGGGATTGAACGTGAAGGGCGTCTTCCACACCACCAAGTTCCTGCTCCCGCTGCTGGAGAAGGCGAGCACCCAGGACGAGCCGGCGCGGGTGATCAACATCGGGTCCATCGACGGTATCCAGACACCGGTCATGGAGACGTACGCCTACTCCGCTTCCAAAGCGGCAGTCCACCAGCTGACACGGCACCTGGCCAAGCGCCTGGCCCCGTCGATCACCGTCAACGCGATCGCGCCGGGCCCCTTCGAGTCCAAGATGATGGCCGCCACGCTCGAGGCCTTCGGTGAGCAGATCGCGTCCAGCGCGCCGCTCCGGCGCATCGGCCGGCCCGACGACATGGCCGGCGCAGCCATCTTCCTCGCGTCCCGGGCCGGGGCGTATCTGACGGGGGCCATCATCCCGGTCGACGGGGGCATCGCCACCACGCATTGATCGATTGATCGAACGCTGACGAATTCGAGCGAACGCAAGTTCATCAAAAGGGGGTCACCGTGCTGTTGCTTCACGAAGTGCATCAGGTCGCCGGGGCGAAGGAGGACGAGTTCGACGCGGCCTACCGCGACGAGTACATGCCCACGCTGGCCAAATCGGACGGCAGTCGCCTGCTGTGGTACCTGCATCTGGGTCACGGGACGGGCCAGGCCTACACGTCGGTCTCCATCACCGGTTGTCGCGACGCCACGGCGTGGGCGGAGCTCGCTGAGCGCGTGCGCGGAGGCGACCTTGCCGCGTGGTCGGCCAAGATCGACGCGGTGCGCCACGAGCACCGCGCCAAGGTGGTCCAACCGGTGTCGTGGTCACCGCTCCAGGACATCGACCTCTCCGGCGTGCCGGTGGACGGTACGACGCACAAGAACTCGTTGTTCATGGAGGACACGGCGTGGCCGTTCGCCGGCGGGCTGCAGGGCTATCTGGACAAGGCGGGCACCCTCTACGGCCGCACGCTGAGCAGCCAGAAGGAAGAGGGCACCGGCATGATCGAATTGGAGGCCGCGTTCCAGCCGGTCTTCGGGACCCACCAGACGACCGAGGTCATCCTCTGGCAGCGCGTCGTCAACCCGAAGGCCGTGATGTGGATGCTGGGCCACGACCTCCCGCCGGAAGCCTCCGCCCCGGGAACCTGGCTGCACGATGCCCTGGAGGTTCGTGACCGCTGGGAGAGCCGGCTGTTGCGCAGCGCGGCGTGGTCGCCGTTGTACTGAGGAGCGGAGCGAGCAATGGGAGCAATGGGAGCAATGGGAGCAATGGGAGCAATGGGAGAGGCATTCAACCTGGCCGAAGTCTTCGTACACCTCGGGAGCGGTGCGACGGCGACGCCTCTGCCGGACTTCTCGTGGTCGCCCGAGTACATGGCCGGCTATGAGGAGCGCTTCGCCCACGACGGCGCCGAGGGCCGCCTCGTCTGCCTCCTGCCACAGGAGGAGACGTGGGACTCGTGGGAGCGGCACCCGGCGGGCGAAGAGGTCGTGGTGTTGCTCTCCGGCCGGGTCGATCTGGTGCAGGAGCTCGACGGCGCCGAACATGTGGTGGAGCTCCGTCCGGGGCAGGCGGTGATCAATCCGCCCGGGGTCTGGCACACCGCACGGGTCCACGAGCCCGGAGTCGGGTTGTTCATCACCCCCGGCAGAGGGACCGAAGCGAAGCCGCTGGGCTGAGGTCGTCTCCGGGTTAGGAGCGGGCGCTGAGCGCGGCCAGCTCGTGCGGGCCCTGCGCCGGGTAGCCCGCTGCGTCGCGAATGGCTTTGCCCCACGGGGCGAGAAGGCGGATCAGCTCGTCGAGACCGTCGTCGCCGAGCGCATCGAGCATGGGAGCGCACTGCGCGTCGGTCGCCGCCTCGATTGCCTCGCGCAACGCCCGGCCATCGTCGGTCAGCGCGCCGTCGGCCAACAGGCCCCGCTCTACAAGGCGCTTCTCGGCCGCCTCGAGCTGCTCGTCGGACCAGGCCCGGGTGCGGACGTAGGTCCGCAGTGGGATACCCCAGTAGGGCTCCGTCAGCAGCCCGATCTCGGTAGCGTCGAGGACGGCCGACGTCCAGGCGGCGATGTGTGCGTCGCCGCGGTATTCACGCAACATGTCGGCGAGGCGCCAGGCATCGGCGAGCGGCTCCCCCGGCAACCCCAAGCCGAGCAGCCCGGCATAGAGCGGCTTGCCTTCCGGGCGCAGCGGGTCGACGGCTGCTTCGAGGAGCAGGGTTGCCCGGGCGAGCCCGTCGGGAGACGGGCCGAGGACCCGCTCGAGCTGTGCCACGGCGCCACGTGTCCACGCGTCGCAAATCGTCGGCGCGTCGACGTTGCTCCAGCCGAATTCGACGGAGGGCACGACGGCTTCGGGGTTGAACACACCGAAGGCCGCCGCCACGACGGCACCGGAGACCTGGCCCATGACCGAGCCGCGGCTGGTGAAATAGGCCGGCCCGTCGGGGAGCTGCACGCCCGCGGAGGTCGTGCCCGGGCTCGGCGAGAACCCGAGCTCCGCGTAGGTGGCATGGCACTCCGGCGAGAAGTACACCTGCGCGGCCACCGGCTCCAGGACCATGGCCAGGCGTCTGCGCGAGGATCATGCCGTTCCACCATGGCGGTCACCCTACGCGCCACATCGACGCAGCGCCCTGAGTGGAAAGGCGCTCAGGCCTTCGTGAAACGCATCGGGAAATGGTCGATGGAGCGGATGCCCGATGTGTACACCAGTGTGTGCCCCGGCTCGACCTCGTAGTCGGGGATCCGCTTGTGCCACTCGCGCAACGCGACCCGGAGTTCCATACGAGCCAGGTGCGAACCGAGGCAGCGGTGAATGCCGCCCCCGAACGCGATGTGCGGGTTGACGTCGCGGTCCCAGCGCACGACTTCGCCGTCCGGATATTCCGTTTCGTCCGTGTTCGCAGAACCGATCATGATCATCATCTGGTCGCCGGCGTGCACCGGGCAGCCGGCCACCTCGGTGTCCTGCACGGCCACCCGCGCGATGCCCATCACCGGCGTCTCCCAGCGGAGCATCTCCTCGATGGCGTTCGGAATGAGCGAGGGGTCTTCGACCAGCTGGCGCCGATGGTCAGGGTGCTGCGCCAGGAAGGAGTACATGCAGTCCAGCGTCGCCGTGACGGTGTCGAGCCCCGCGATCAGGAACAAGAAGCAGATGTCCAGGATGTCGTTGCGGGTCAGCCGGTCGCCTTCCACCTCGGCGTCGAGGAACGTCGACAGCAGATCGTCGCGCCGCTCGGACTCGCGAAGGTCGAGGATCTCGTTGAAGTAGTCGTAGACCGAGTCCGCGATCTCCTGCTGGTAGTCCTGGGCGGCCTTGGACCCGTAACCCTTTCCGGTGACGTGGTCGGGCCGGATGATCCCGTCCTTCATCGTCAGGAACCTGTCGAGCTCATCGAGCGGCAGGCCGAGCAGCGTCAGGAACACCTGTGAGGGGAACGGGATGGAGAACTCCTTGGCGAAGTCGACCTCGCCCCGGTCGATGAACTGGTCGATCAGGTGGTTGACGAGCGCCGAGACGTCCTCGTCCATGGCGGCCATCTTGCGCGGGGCGAAGATGGGGTCGAGCAGTTTGCGGAACTTCTTGTGCTCCGGCGGGTCGATCTGCAGAGGGATCATGGGCCGCTTGTTCTTCAGGTCGACGGCGTCCATGTTGGAGGAGAACACGTCGGGCTGTCGCAGCGCCGACATGATGTCCTCCTTTCGCGTGAGCACGATGCCCCGCGCACCACTCGGCATGTCGACGGCCATGACCGGCATGTCGTCGCGCAAGGACTTGAAGAGCGGTTGCGGGTTGCGTGCCATCTCAGGGTCCATGCCCGACAATGGGTTTTCCGCGTAACCGTCGTCGGCCGGAGCTTCCGCTGTGTTGGCTTCGGTCTCCATGTCCATCCTCCTTCTGGTGTTCAGATCTGCAAGATGCCGCGCAAGGAATCCACGAGCGATGCTTCGTCCGTCTCCGGGATGATCCAGCTCGACACGAAGAGGCGGACGATGACGCCGGCCAGCCGCTCGCGATCGAGGTATCCGTCCCGTACCGCGGGCACCGTGTCGAGCGCGTCACCCAGGCGCCCGATCAGCTCGCCCTGCATCGCAGGCAAGTGGTCGAGCAGGTAGCTCAGGACGAAACCCGGCTCGGATTCGAACAGGGGACGGGCCGGGTGGCTCCGGATGAAGTCGAAGGCGTAGCCGACGAAGGCGCCGATTCTCTCCTCGGGCGCGTGCACCGAAGCCAGCACCTCGTCGAGCCCCGCCCTGAAGCGCACCTCGTCGTAGTCGGCCGCGGCGGCGAGGACGTGGTCCCGGCTCGGGAAGTACCGATAGAGGGTGCCCCGGGCCACCCCGGCGACGTCGGCGATCTGCGCCATGCCGAGGCGCTGCACACCCTGCCGGCCGATGAGGCCGAGGGCGGCGATGAGGATCCTCTCCTCAGTCGGTGTGAAGGTCCGGGTGGTAAAGGCCTCGGCGCGTCCTACCTCGGTTTCCGCCCTGGCCACCGTCACGGTCATCGCTGTACATGTTAGACACTTTGTGTCCCTTTTGTCTCACGCTCGACCGGCCGTGAGATCGGGTTGGCGCGGTCCCCCGGACGGTCAGGAGGTGGCGGCGTGCGCCCCGTGACGGTCTTGTCGGCTCCGCCACCAGGGCACCAGGATGAGCGCGGCCAGCGCCAACACCCCCAGGACGGTCAGGAAGTCGCCGAGATAGTCGGCACCCGAGCGGCCGTAGGAGAGCGTCACGTCATGGCTCGTCGGCACGACGACCATGAGGTTGGGGGTCACCCGCCAGGGCCCGTCCGCCCCGTGGGCCTGCCAGTTCGGGAAGTACGACACCTTGACCAGGACCGGGGTGCCCACCTTCGACACGTGGAAGCTCACGGTGGTGTCGGTCGTCGAGACGTCGGTCACCCGCGTCGTCGCCACGTGCCGCACCGGCGGCCGCGTGTCGCCCACCGTCGTCCGGGGCCACGAGGAGGGGCCGCCCTGTGCGAGCTCGACGTTCCAGCGGTCCGGGTGGTCGTACCAGGCCAGTGACTGGTCGAGCCAGCCCGACGGTGCCGGGTCGACATCCGAGAGCACGGCCGGCTCGTTGGAGAGCGGCGACACCAACGGTGAGTTCCTGACCAGATAGATCTCCCACGTGGTGTGGATGAGGACGCTGTTGTAGGTGTAGGTCCACGGCCCCGACTTGGCCACGAGCTGCAACGAGGGGTTGGCGCTTGCCTGCTGCTCGATCTCGGGTGACTCGGCCAAGAAGTACTTCACCCCGAGGAGCTGGAGGTGCTGCACGCCGATCGCGACATTGCCCTGGGTCTGCGCGTAGGGCAGCCCGACCTCGGGCTCGGACGGCCCTGTGGAGAGTTCGGCCTGGTTGATGAAGTGGTACGGCGTCGTGGCGGAGGACTCGAAGAGCAGGCCCTCCATTGAGTCGATGCAGCCATTCGTCCAATACGGCAGGAGCATCAACGCTTCGGGCGTGCCGAAGCGGTTCTCGCTGTCGCTGTACTCCCACATCGTTCGCCCGCAGCCGTAGTGCTTGCTCACTTGTTCCATCGCCCCGATCACGGCGCGGTATTCCGGGTACGAGGACTGCCCCTCGTACCCGATGTAGTTGTAGGACGACCAGTTCGTCACCTCGTTCGGCCCGAGGTGCACCGGGCCCCACGAGTTCGAGACCAAGAAGGGCGGCACGACCACCAACATCACGGCAACCAGTCCGATCACGGCCCCCGTCACCGCGGCCGGGCCCCAACCCGGCCGGCGTGGTGGCCGAGGCACATAGGACCCGTAGGGCGTGGGCGATTCGGGCGCGCCCACGCTCGTGTTCCCATCGACACTGCTGCCGCCTTGGTCGCCGTCGCCGGCGCCGGTCGCCGCCAGCAAGGCCGGTTCGCGGAACGAGGCCTCCCATTGCTCCCACCGCCGCTCTTTCGCCCGGCGCCAGCCTCCGGCCACCAAGATGCAGCCCACGCCGAACGCCCACGCTGCCATGAGGTAGACGGAGATGAACCACATCGGGAGAAGCCGGACGTTGTAGAGACTCCCCTGCGGGTCGAACACTTCTGCCAGCGCGAAGGCGGCGCCGAGCACCGTCACCGTCAGCCCGAAACGGCTCCGCAACAGCACGGCCATCACGACGCCGAAACCGGCGAGGACGAGCGCCCACGTGTCGGCCTCGGGAAACAGTTGGTGCAGGTACGTGGTGAGGTTCACGTAGCCCATCGAAGTGGCGTAGGCGCGCTGGAGCCCGAACGGCACCAGCCAGAACGCCGTCAGCAACAGGCCGATGCCGGCCGTCGACACCGCGCGCCATAGCGTGCGCGTCCACGGGACGGCTGCGGCGGCCGGGTCACCGCGCCAGAACAGGAACACGCAGTCGCCGATGCCCCACCGGGCGGGCAGCAGCTCGATCACCGTCAGCACCGCCGCACCCCCCAGGGCGTAGAGGCCCGGCACGATGTGCGACAGGACGCATGCCGCGAGGACCACCGCGGCCCAGACCCGGTGCCGGCCCTCTCGCACCGCCGCCGCGAAGAGTCCGAGGAACAGGATGGCGAGGGCCACGCCGAAGGAGAACGCGTACTCCCCGGCCAACGTCGAGAACAGGTTGCCGCCGTAGATCGTGTACGTGTAGTCGAAGAGGAATGGCAGCGTCGCCGCGGCGAGCAGCGTCGGGATCGGTGGCCGCAGCCGGAAGAAGCGCCCGCACGCCCACGCGGTGATCGGCAACAGGACTGACCCGAGGATGGTGCCGAGCTTGAACGCCACGTTGAAAGGGATGACCCACGAGCCGACGGCGACGAAGAAGTCCGGCAGCGTGAAGTAGAACGTGTAGAGGGCCATGCCGTCGTACCAGCCCGGGTACCAGCCGGCGAGATGGCCGTGCGTGATCATCGACCGCATGTACCAGGGCATCGCGATGTGCGCGCCCGTGTCCCCACCAGTGGTGGTCGTGTCGCTGAAGAGATGGCTGAGATGAAGCTGCCACAGCGTGACGAGGATGACGGCGGCAATCGTGACGGCCGTGATCACCCCCGGGAGCCACCACCACGACTCCCGGTTCCGGGACCACCCCGACGGCGGGGGCGTCTCGCGCACCGACACCTCGGGATCCTGGACGCTCACCACGACGGAACCGGGCCCTTCAGGTACGCGCTACCGAGCGCGATCCCACGCGGACAGGCGAGTCCGGCACTCCGGGGTCGTTCGGCCACATCCGGGCTTACGTTATCGGCAGGCCCCGCGATCCTGGGATCGGGTCAGAGGCCGAAATCGGCTGGTCGAGGGGTGGTACTTCCCCCGGCCGTCAGGACATCTGGGCGAGGATCTTGGCCTTCTGCGAGTTGAACTCCTCCTCCGTCAGGATGCCCTGGTCCTTGAGCGTGGCGAGCTCCTTGAGCTTGCTGATCAAGTCGTCAGAGTCCGCCGCTGCCGGCTCGGCGGACGCAGCGGGCGGCGGCGCAGCGGCCTGGGCCTGGGCCTCCTGCTCTGCAAACTTCTGTTGCTGGCGGCGGTTGACCCGTCCGGATACGGCGGATGCCGTTCCCGCGATGACCGCCGTCCTCCCGACCGTCCGCATCACCGGGCGTCGTCCCAATGGCATCGTTCTGTTCCCTTCTGTTCTGTCTATGTGATTCGTTTACGAGCCGCGGCCGGAGGCTCAGCCGTTGATCGCCTCGGCCAACTGGGCCATTGCGGTTTCGACGAGGTCGGCCGGAATGCGGGCCGTGTCGACGACGACGCCCCCCGACTCGCGCACGGCCTCTGCCAGGGGGGCCGCCCACAGGTCTTCCCAGACGATGACCAAGGCCGCGTTGCCTGCCGGCAGGTCGTCGGCCACGTGCGCGAGGTCCTCCTCGTTGATGAGGCCGCCCACCTCGCCGTCCAGGTCGCCGAAGGCCGCCAGTTCGTCGCGCTGGTCGAACTCGAGGCTGATGGTATCGCCGGACTCGTCCTTGGCCACAAAGACCAAGTCCAGGATGCGCACCGTGCCGTTGGAGACGAGCTTCTCCACCTCCGGAGCGATGTTCCCGTTGAAGCGGTTGCCGGGGAAGGCGACCACCGTGTAGCTGACTGGTCCCAGGGCCATACGGACCTCCTCGTGTCTGTATCGGTGGTGGTCAGGCTCAGCTGGCCAGCACCTTTGCCTTCTGTGCTTCGAACTCAGCGTCGGTGAGCACGCCCTGCGCCTTCAGGTCGGCGAGCTTCGAGAGCTGCGAGGCGGTGTCGGCGCCCTCGGCGCCCGCGGCCTGGCGCACATACGTGTCGAATGCGTTCTGCTGTTGTGCCGCCTCGGCCGCCGCCCGCTCGTGCATCTTGCCGCCGCGCGCGAGCAGATACACGAAGACACCGAGGAAGGGAAGGACAATGACGAAGATCACCCAGAGCGCCTTCGCAAACCCGCCCATGTCGCGACTGCGGAAGATGTCAATGAAGACGGTGATGAGCAGCCAGATCCAGATGATGAAAAGGAAGAAGTACAGCATCGTCAGGAACGCATCGAGAATGGGATAGCTCGAAGCAATCATTCGGTCTCCTTGGTTGGTTTTTGGGCGCCGGGGGACGGCGCATTCTGAGGAAGCTCCCCGACCATCGCGCCGCATCCGGTATCGCAGTAGGGTACACGGCACGATTCGTGCGTTGCAGCAGGTCTTGACGCCGCATCTCTCAGGCCCGCCTCAGAGACCTTCTTCGGCGTGGAGCCGGCCGCTCTTGCAGGCCGCGGCGAACGCCTCGTAGTCCCGCTCGTTCTGGTCGGCGTAGGACTCGGCGAAGCGCGCGAGCGCCTTGTCGAACGACGCGTTGTTGCCGAGGTAGGCCGCGATGGCGATCCGGTCCCCCGAGCGGGCGTGCGCGGCGGGCCAGCGTGTGCGCACACAGCTCGCCGTAGACCTTCATGCCCTCTGGGATCGCGTCCTCCGTGTCGATGGACCCCTTCCAGTCCTGGAGCTGGCGGATGTAGTAGTCGCGTGGCACCCCGTCGATCCCCACCGAGCGCTGCCAGCCGAGCAGGATGTCGCTGCTGGCCTGCATGAGCCGCTGGCCGGCGACGACGCGGGCGCCGTGGTTGGCGTACTGGCTCTTCTTGGTGAATCGTTCGAGGACCGACGCCTCGGCCTCCTTGGCCTGGAGGAAGAGCACGTCGTCGTGGCGGGGGCCGTGCAGGAGCACGATCCAACAGCGGGTGCCGACGCTGCCCACGCCGACGACTTTACGGGCAATCTGGCTGAACTTGTACTGCTCGAGCAGGTGCTTGCGGTCGGTCGGCAGGCTCTGGCGGTACTTGCGGATCACCTCGCGGAACAACGATTCGTGCTGCTCGGAAACCTCGCCCGGATAGAGGTCCTCGAGGGTACAGATGAGAGGTGGGTTGCTGACGATGCATCGATGCCCATCGACGACACGGGTCAGCTTGTTCAACGCCCCGAGGGAGTCCTTCGTCATCGCCTTCGAGGTGGCCTTGGACGCGGACGACGCCATGTGAGCCTCCGCCTTGGAGCCCGAGGACGCGGCGTGCCGCTTGAGCGACTCCACGAGGTCCTGGATCTCGACATTCGAATACCAGACTTCGAGGTTCGACATCGAGGCCATCGTCTGCATGACCTCCCGGTATCGCTGGCCCAGACGGATGATCGACTCGAGGCGGTTCGCCTTCGAGAACCCGAGTGTGCGCGCGGCGACGACGATGCTGGCCGCGAGGCGCTTGACGTCCCATTCCCAGGGTCCCGGGTGCGTCTCGTCGAAGTCGTTGCAGTCGAACACCAGCTGGCGCTCCGGCGACCCGAAGACGCCGAAGTTCGAGAGGTGGGCGTCCCCGCAGATCTGCGCGTTGAGTCCCGAACGGGGCGTGGTGGACAGATCCGACGCCATGACCAGGGCGGCGCCGCGGAAAAACGTAAACGGCGACACCAGCATCCGGCCGTAGCGGATCGGGACCAGTTCGGGCACCCGCGTCGGTGCCTGGCTCTCGAGGAGTGCCACCGGGTCCGGACGGTCCGCGCCGGGCTCGAAGACCGCGTGGCTGTCGCGGGGCACCTTGGACCGTGCCTGCTTCCCCTTGGCCCTGCTCTCCCCTTCGCTGAGGTGCGGCATGGCCCGGGTCGCGGGTGTGTCGGCCAGCGGGACGACCTCGTCCACAGCCATTGGCCATCACCTCCCTGGACGCGTGGATGGCACGCTCCTCGACGAGAGGTTATGTCGTTCGGCGTCGGTGGGGAAGGGGGGGTGGGCGGCGGTTCGGTACGCAAACGTTGCTTTCCCGGTAGAGGGGCGGCGGGCACAATGGCGGTCGTGGTGTGCCAGGGTGGTCCCGCGAGGATCAACGAGTGACGCTCGACTTCGAGGACCGGAGCACCGAGCCTGATGGGGCAGAGCCAGGTCCTCCCGCCGCCGACGGCTCCGGCGCGGCCAACAAGGCGACCGGGGCCCGACGGGTACGCGTCCGAGCCGGGGTGAGGCGACTCGTCGAGGCCATCCGGCGCAGCGACGACGACGCCGTGGAGCGTGCGGTCATGCAGCTGAGCGCGAGAAGCCGCTGGCTGGCACCCCTGGCGTTGATCGTCGGCGCGTTCTTGATGCTCTTCCAGGGCCTCAAGCTGCTCGTGACCAACTGGCGGCTCACGCTGGTGCAGATCATCCCCGCGATGTGGATCTGGGTGGCGATGCTCGACATCAAGGTCCACGTGCTGCACACCAAGGGGTTCCACATCTTGCGCGGGCCGGTCCTGGTCCCCGCCATCATCGGCGTCACAGTCCTCACCGCGGCGAGCTTCTATCTGAACGGCGTCTTCGCCTTTGCGATCGCGGACGGCGGCGAACCGCAGATCCGACCGGCCTTCGCCAAGGCCAACCACCATCTCCGCACGATCCTGGCGTGGGGCCTCACCGTGGGGCTTGCGCTCTCGTTCTCCGCGCTCATCTCCACACGCTGGGGCGCGTGGTCGTTCGTCGTCAGCCAGAGCATCGTCGTGGGGATCATGATGCTCTGTTATCTCGCTGTCCCGGCGCGGATGGTCGGCATCGACACCAAGAGGGGGCGCTCGCGTCGTGACAAGTTGGCCGCGACTGCGGTGGGCGGCGCGGTCGGGGCAGTGGTCTGCTCGCCGCCGTATACGCTCGGCCGTCTCGGCATCCTCATGCTGGGCTGGCGCGGGTTCTTCTGGCTGGGGGTGGTCTTCATCGTGATCGGAGTCCTGTTGCAGACGGGCGTGACGAGCGCGGTCAAGGCGGTGAAGTTCTCGGCCAAGCTGATCGGGAACCCGTCGGCCGTGGCGACGGCCGTCGCCAAAGCGGACTGATGCCGCCCGCCACGCTCGAGTGGTTCGGGACCGCCACCTTCCGGGTCCGCGACGCCGGACTGAGCCTCTTCTTCGACGCCTACCTGGACCGGCTGCCCGGGTTGGAGCCGGTCGGCCTGTCGACCCGTGAGGTGGGAACGGCCGACTACGTGTTCGTCAGCCACTCCCACTTCGACCACCTCTATGGCGCCGACGTCCTCGCGCTGGGTGCCGGCGCGACGGTCGTCGCCTCACCCGAGTCCGCCCGCTGCCTGCGCGAGGCCGGCGTGCCCGAGCAGCAACTGCTCGTCGTGACCGGTGGTGAGACGGTGCACTGCGGTCCTTCGACCAAGGTGCGCGTGCTGCCGGCGCTGCACGCCTGCCTCTTTGCCCACAGCGATCCGGACACGTCGGTCCCGTGCCTGGGCGATCTCGACGTCAGCGCGCAGGACCGCGCCGCGACGATCCGGCGGCTGTTCGCCGGCATGGACGCCGCGCCAGCGCCGGCGGGCCCCGCTCTCGTGACCATGAATGAGAAATGCTCTCGCCATGACGGCGGCCAGCTCGCGTATCTGCTCATGACGGGTGCCGGGTCGGTGCTCGTGAGCGGCAGCGCCGGCTACTGGCGCGGCATCTTCTCCGGTTTGCGTCCCGACGTGGCGCTCTTGTCGCTGGGCGGTCGCCCCAACGTGGACGGCGAACCGGTCCAGGGCTCCACGGTCGACTACATGCTCGAGCAGGTCTCGTTGTTGCAGCCGGGGCGCGTCGCCTTCTGCCACCACGACCCACTCTTCCCCGGGCTGCCCGGCGTCGACGTCGCTCCGGCTGCCGCTGCGCTGCGGGTGCCGGGCGCGCCGGCCGGCTACTTCGAGATGGAGTACGCGACGCCCGTTCCGCTATTCGGCTGACGGGCGTTGTGCGTCAGGCGGTTGCACCTCGGAGCGAGGCCGTGTTGTATCTCGCCGCCGCCCATCGCTTGACGTGGGGAAGGTCGTCGTCCAGCCAGTACGCGTCGTCGTCGGTGACGACGAGGAGCTCCTCGAACTTCACCCCGACGCCGTCGAGTCCGATGTGCGGCTCGATCGCCCACAGCCCCGGCGTGGCGGGGTAGTCGGTGAACGAGCTGTCGTTCCACAGCGGGTAGCACGTTCCGTGGTCCAACGCGTCGATGCCGGCCGCGAGCATCTTCTCGGCCGCGACGGCGCCCCACCCGGGCAGCGGAGTCGGACGGTCCGTT
The DNA here is from genome assembly GCA_963828455.1 of uncultured Acidimicrobiaceae bacterium. Lineage (GTDB taxonomy): Bacteria > Actinomycetota > Acidimicrobiia > Acidimicrobiales > RAAP-2 > Bog-473. The sequence goes on from CAWHFH010000026.1 coordinate 52,783, forward strand.
TCGTGTTCGAGCGGGAACACCAAGTGGCCCAGCGCGCGGTCGGCCTGCCGGTGGTGGCAGCTCTCCCAGCCCCGGGTCGCCAGGAGCTCGTCGAGCTCGTGGTACAGCACGAGCATGGAGGCGCGCGCCGCGATGCCGTCACGTAGGAACGAACGGATCCGGGCGAGGCCCGCGTCGAGTTCCCGGAAGACCTGGTTCGTGCCGAGCACGCACGAGTAGGCGATGTCCGAGGACACGCCGTGCGCGACGGGCGCGAGGTCGATGATGAACGGCGCACCATCACGCAGGACCTGGTTGGTCGGGACCAGGTCGTTGCTCGGTGACACGCCGGCGGCGAACTCTGGTCTGTTTCCGAGCGCCGTGCGGGCGTCGAAAAGGACGTAGGGATCGTGGAAGACCTGGATCACCTCGTACTCGGTCTGGGCCGCCGCAATCAGGGTGCAAGCCTCGATCTCGTTGATGCCCACCTGCAGCTGGGACTCGACCCGCAGCGCGATGTCATAGGCCAGGCGCTGGACCTGGCGAAAGCGGTCGAGGTCCGCGGCGGAATATACGAAGCTGCTTCGTGACACTTGGTGCTGATCGCCCCTGACGACTGCGCTTGCGTGACGCCGCCCCGCCCGCAATTTCTTGATGCTCTGTCACCCATTGTGACACATCTGCTGCAACTTGGATGGGGGACCAAATCCCCTGTTCAGACCGCCGTACTAGTCCGCACGAGTGCACTCAACGGGAGCGTGCGCCTGGAGACGGTGCAGCGCGACCTGACGTTCCACGCGACGGCGACGGCGCGAGGGCGCGGGGGCGCGGGGCGCGAGGGGCGCGAGGGCGCGGGGGCGCGGGGCGCGAGGGCGCGAGGGCGCGAGGGCGCGAGGACTAGTACGTGTAGGTGGGGTTATTGGAGCTACAGCCGCTGCTCGAACAACTCGCACCACCCGAAGTCGTGGTCACCTGGACGAAGTAGGCGGCACCGGTCTGGCCGCCGCTGGGAACCGTCGTAGTCAGCGTGGTCGAGTTGGTCACGCTGACGTTCGTCCCGGTCAAGGTGTTGCCGTGGCCGGACACGGGGACGAACTGCACGGTCGTCCCCCCGGCCACGAAGCCGATGCCGGTGATCGTCACCTGTTGGGAGCCGCTCGAGGTCGGGCTCACGCTGCCGGCCACAGGCGTGAGGGGGACGAAGGTGAAGATCGGGGCTTCGGCAGTATCGCTGGACCCGCCGGGCGCCGTCGTCACGACGACGTAGTACGTGCTGTCCTGACTGATGGACGGGGTCGTGGCCGTGATGGATGTGGAGGAGTTGACCGTCAGGTAGGGGGCCTTGATCGTGATGCTGGTGTTCGCGGTGTCGACGAACGTCACCGTCGTCTTGTCACCAGCGAGGTTGCTCAGGAACCCCGTCCCGGTGATGCTCAGGGAGGACCCCCCGGCCGCCGAACCTTGCGTCTCTCCACTGGGTGTCGTCGCGCCGGTCACGGTTGGCACCACCGGCCGGTAGGTGTACTGCGGACCGGCCGCACTTGTGCCGTACGGCGTGGTGACGATCACGTAGTAGCTCGTCGCCGTGGTGCCGACCGGCGTGGTGAGCGTCAGGGACGTCGTGGAGGCCACCGAGACGTTGGTGGCCGGGAGGATGATGTTGGAAGGTGCATTCGTGGCGACAAAGTTCACACTCGTCAATGCGTTCCCGCTCGAGTCCGTCCCGGTGACCAAGCCCGTGCCCGTCACGGTCAGCGCCGTGGCTCCCGTCACCGGCCCCTGTGTGCTCGAGAGGCTGGTGACGGTCGGGGTGACCACACCGGTGGTCCAGCTGTCGAAGGTCATGCCGCTGCCACACGTCGACGTGCAGATTCCGCTATTGATCCCCGGGTTGTTGGACGAGTAGTCGTCGAACGTGACGGTGGTCTGCAGGCCAGGCCTGGTGGCACACGAGGCGGCAGCCGATTTTGCGCTCGCGGCCGGCGCATTGGTGCCGTCGCCGGAGAGCCCGCTGATCGGAACGAGGCTGGTCAGGCAGGCCGAGAGGGTCACCACGCGGGTCGATGCGCTCGTCGGGTTCCATACCGTGCTGCACCAGACGGCGACCTGGTCCCCTTGCGACGTCATTGTCGACACCGACACGTTGCCCGAAGGTGGCGTCGCGCCGGACCAACACGCAGTGGGCGGGCTCGCGTTGAGGGTCTGGCCGGCACCGAGTAATGGCGCATACCGGATGCTCTGCACGGCGGCCTGGGTCGTGCTGTTGAGTGCGTACTGAGCGGTCCGGTCCAGCTTGAAGTTACCCGTGTTCCTCAGATCGTTCGCAGTCCACGAAGCCAAAGACCCGACAAGGAGTCCGCTGACGGTGAGAGCCATGAGCGCAAGGACCAGGGAGGCGCCCGTTTCGTCGTGCGGGCGGGATTTACGCTCCCGCCGCTTCGAGCGAATCGATGTGTAGATGTTCGATGCAGTCATGGCTATCAACTCGAGAGGGTGATCGTCAGTTCGGTCGGGCCGCCCATGTTCGCCGTCAAATTGGCGCTGAGGCCCGTTCCGGCCGATCGAATGAATGTGAAGGAGCTCGACGTCGTGGATGCACCGTTCGGGATTGTCAAGGTCGTGTGGTTGAGGGGCTGCACACTCCCGCTGGAGGCCAGGTTGATCGTGATGCTGCTACCGGCGTTCGTCACCGCATTGCCGAACTGGTCCTCGAGCGTGATGCTCGCCGTGACCGTCCGGGCCCCTGCGTTCCCGATTCCGTTGTCGGCGCCCTCACCGGAGGAGGTGCACTGGAGGTTTCCCACCGCCCCTGTGCACGGCGTCACCACCGGGGTCGGCTGCTGCGTGATGCCTGTGAGACCGATACCGGCAAGGGCGGCCGCGTTGACCGTGATGGCGCTCTGGGTGCCCGTGATCGACCCCGTCACCGTGTCGGTGGCCGTGATCGACTCGGTGCCCGCCGTCTTGAGCGTCACCGAGAAGACGTGGGTCCCGGCGTCGCCCGCGCTGAAGGTGTAGTTGGCCGGCAGGGTCGCCTGGGCGTCGGTGCTCGTGAAGTGGACGGTTCCGCTGTAGGCCGGGGTCACGTTGCCGAAGGTGTCCTCGGCGCTGACCGTCACGTTGTGGGCCGCCCCGGCCGTGGTCGGGGTGGTGAAGCCCGAGACGACCAGTTGGGCCGTCGCTGCGGGGTTCACCGTGATGGCGCTCTGGGTGCCCGTGATCGAACCCGTCACCGTGTCGGTGGCCGTGATCGACTCGGTGCCCGCCGTCTTGAGCGTCACCGAGAAGGTGTGGGTGCCGTTGTCGCCCGCGCTGAAGGTGTAGTTGGCCGGCAGCGTCGCCTGGGCGTCGGAGCTCGTGAGGTGCACCGTGCCCCGATAACTCGTCGCCACGTTGCCGAAGGCGTCGAGGGCGCTCACCGTCACGGTGTGGGCCACCCCGGCCGCCGTCGGGCTCGGGTAGCCCGAGACGCTCAGGGTGCTCGTCGTGGCCGGGTTCACCGTGATGGCGCTCTGGGTGCCCGTGATCGAGCCGGTGACCGTGTCGGTGGCCGTGATCGACTGGGTGCCCGCCGTCTTGAGCGTCACCGAGAAGACGTGGGTCCCGGCGTCGCCCGCGCTGAAGGTGTAGTTGGCCGGCAGCGTCGCCTGGGCGTCTGAGCTCGTGAGGGTGACCGTGCCGGTGTAGGCCGGCGTCACGTTGCCGGCCGCGTCCTCGGCGCTGACCGTCACGGTGTGCGCGACGCCCGCCGTGGTCGGGGTCGGGTAGCCCGAGACGACGAACTGTGCGGTCGCCCCGACGGTGATCGTGATGGCGCCCTGGGTGCCCGTGATCGAGCCGGTGACCGTGTCGGTGGCCGTGATCGACTGGGTGCCCGGCGTCTTGAGCGTCACCGAGAAGACGTGGGACCCGGCGTCGCCGGCGCTGAAGGTGTAGTTGGCCGGCAGCACCGCCCGGGCGTCGGTGCTCGTGAAGCGCACCGTGCCCGTGTAGCCGCTGGCCACGTTGCCGAAGGCGTCGAGGGCGCTCACCGTCTCGGTGTGGGCCACCCCGGCCGTCGTCGGGCTCGGGTAACCCGAGACGCTCAGGGTGCTCGCGGCGGCCGGGTTCACCGTGATGGCGCCCTGGGTGCCCGTGATCGAGCCGGTGACCGTGTCGGTGGCCGTGATCGACTGGGTGCCCGCCGTCTTGAGCGTCACCGAGAAGGTGTGGGTGCCGGCGTCGCCCGCGCTGAAGGTGTAGTTGGCCGGCAGCGTCGCCTGGGCGTCGCTGCTCGTGAGGTGCACCGTGCCCCGGTAGCCGGTGGTGACGTTGCCGAAGGTGTCCTGGGCGCTGACCGTCACGGTGTGGGCCACCCCGGCCACCGTCGGGCTCGGGTAGCCCGAGACGACGAACTGGGAGGTGGCGGCCGCGTTGACCGTGATGGCGCTCTGGGTGCCCGTGATCGACCCCGTCACCGTGTCGGTGGCCGTGATCGACTCGGTGCCCGCCGTCTTGAGCGTCACCGAGAAGACGTGGGTCCCGGCGTCGCCCGCGCTGAAGGTGTAGTTGGCCGGCAGGGTCGCCTGGGCGTCGGTGCTCGTGAAGTGGACGGTTCCGCTGTAGGCCGGGGTCACGTTGCCGAAGGTGTCCTCGGCGCTGACCGTCACGTTGTGGGCCGCCCCGGCCGTGGTCGGGGTGGTGAAGCCCGAGACGACCAGTTGGGCCGTCGCTGCGGGGTTCACCGTGATGGCGCTCTGGGTGCCCGTGATCGAACCCGTCACCGTGTCGGTGGCCGTGATCGACTGGGTGCCCGCCGTCTTGAGCGTCACCGAGAAGGTGTGGGTGCCGTTGTCGCCCGCGCTGAAGGTGTAGTTGGCCGGCAGCGTCGCCTGGGCGTCGGAGCTCGTGAGGTGCACCGTGCCCCGATAACTCGTCGCCACGTTGCCGAAGGCGTCGAGGGCGCTCACCGTCACGGTGTGGGCCACCCCGGCCACCGTCGGGCTCGGGTAGCCCGAGACGCTCAGGGTGCTCGTCGTGGCCGGGTTCACCGTGATGGCGCTCTGGGTGCCCGTGATCGAGCCGGTGACCGTGTCGGTGGCCGTGATCGACTGGGTGCCCGCCGTCTTGAGCGTCACCGAGAAGACGTGGGTCCCGGCGTCGCCCGCGCTGAAGGTGTAGTTGGCCGGCAGCGTCGCCTGGGCGTCTGAGCTCGTGAGGGTGACCGTGCCGGTGTAGGCCGGCGTCACGTTGCCGGCCGCGTCCTCGGCGCTGACCGTCACGGTGTGCGCGACGCCCGCCGTGGTCGGGGTCGGGTAGCCCGAGACGACGAACTGTGCGGTCGCCCCGACGGTGATCGTGATGGCGCCCTGGGTGCCCGTGATCGAGCCGGTGACCGTGTCGGTGGCCGTGATCGACTGGGTGCCCGGCGTCTTGAGCGTCACCGAGAAGACGTGGGACCCGGCGTCGCCGGCGCTGAAGGTGTAGTTGGCCGGCAGCACCGCCCGGGCGTCGGTGCTCGTGAAGCGCACCGTGCCCGTGTAGCCGCTGGCCACGTTGCCGAAGGCGTCGAGGGCGCTCACCGTCTCGGTGTGGGCCACCCCGGCCGTCGTCGGGCTCGGGTAGCCCGAGACGCTCAGGGTGCTCGCGGCGGCCGGGTTCACCGTGATGGCGCCCTGGGTGCCCGTGATCGAGCCGGTGACCGTGTCGGTGGCCGTGATCGACTGGGTGCCCGCCGTCTTGAGCGTCACCGAGAAGGTGTGGGTGCCGGCGTCGCCCGCGCTGAAGGTGTAGTTGGCCGGCAGCGTCGCCTGGGCGTCGCTGCTCGTGAGGTGCACCGTGCCCCGGTAGCCGGTGGTGACGTTGCCGAAGGTGTCCTGGGCGCTGACCGTCACGGTGTGGGCCACCCCGGCCACCGTCGGGCTCGGGTAGCCCGAGACGACGAACTGGGAGGTGGCGGCCGCGTTGACCGTGATGGCGCTCTGGGTGCCCGTGATCGACCCCGTCACCGTGTCGGTGGCCGTGATCGACTCGGTGCCCGCCGTCTTGAGCGTCACCGAGAAGACGTGGGTCCCGGCGTCGCCCGCGCTGAAGGTGTAGTTGGCCGGCAGGGTCGCCTGGGCGTCGGTGCTCGTGAAGTGGACGGTTCCGCTGTAGGCCGGGGTCACGTCGCCCGCCGCGTCCTCCGCGCTGACCGTCACGTTGTGGGCCGCCCCGGCCGTGGTCGGGGTGGTGAAGCCCGAGACGACCAGTTGCGAGGTGGGGCCGACGATGACGGGGATGCCGCTCTGGGTGCCCGTGATCGACCCCGTCACCGTGTCGGTGGCCGTGATCGACTGGGTGCCCGGCGTCTTGAGCGTCACCGAGAAGACGTGGGACCCGGCGTCGCCGGCGCTGAAGGTGTAGTTGGCCGGCAGCGCCGCCCGGGCGTCGGTGCTCGTGAAGCGCACCGTTCCCCGGTAGCCGCTCGCGGTGTTGCCGTACTGGTCGACCGCCGTCACACTCTGGTTGAACATGGTTCCGGCCGACACCGTGCCCGGGTTCGACAGGAAGAGACTCGAGGTTGACGTCAGCCCGTGGACGCTGATGCTGCTCGAGGTACCGGTGGCCGCCCCATCGGCTGCCAGGATCGTCGTGGTCTGCGCGTCGAAGAGCGTGACCGACGCAGTCCCGACACCACCGGCGAAGCTGACGGTGGCGGGATACGAAGGTGTCCTGCCATTGGGCGAGTTCGACGGTCCGCTGAACGAGATCGTCTGCACGCCCGTGAGGCCGGGGAAGGTGGCTCCGGACTGGTCCAGTGCGGTGAGGGTGAGGGTGAACGCCGTGCCGGCCGTTGCGTTGGTCGTCGAGGGGACCACCGAGAACGACGTGAGCGCCGGTGCCACCATGTTGAAGGGCGCGCTCGTCGCCGGCGTCAGCAACCCGTCGGTCGCCTTCAACGTGTACCCGGTGCCCACATTGTTGATGGAGCAGTTGGCGAAGCTGGTGACGCCCGCCGACCTCGAAGACGTGCAGCCTGACAGCGTCCCGCCGCTGGGGTTGGTACCGATGGCGAGGCTCACCGTGCTGGTGTTGGTGGTGACGGTGTTGCCACCGAGGTCCTGTACCGCGACGACTGGCTGCACGAAGAGCTTGTCCCCCGCAATGGTCGTGCCGGGGTTGGTGGTGAAACCGAGTTGCGCCGCGGACCCCACCGTGATGTTGAAAGCACTACTCGGTGAGGACGGCGTCGTCAGGTTGTCCGCCGGGTCGGTCGCCGTCAGCGTGTAGCCGGTCCCCGCCTTGTCGATCTTGCATCCCGAGAAAGTCGCCACTCCGTTCGTGGTCGTGGAGGTGCAGCCGGACAGGCTGCCGTTGGCCGGGTTGGTGCCGATGGCGAGGGTGATCGAGGTCGAGTCGCCCTGCACGGGGTTGCCCGCGGCATCTTCGATCGTGACGCTGGGCTGTGTGCTCAGCGCGGACCCACCGGTGCCGTTGCCAGGCTGCGTCGTGAAGGCGAGCTGGACGGGCACTCCAGCGCTGATGCTGAACGCATTGCTCACGATCGGGGTGACGCCGTTGCCGGCATCGGTGGGGTCGCTCGCGGTGAGGGTGTAATTCTGGCCGATCGTGTTGATCGCGCAGTTCTGGAACGTCGTCTCGCCGTACACCGGTGAGGCGGCACAGTTGCTCAGGGTGGCCCCCGCCGTCCCCGAATTCGGGGTGATGCTCAACTGCACCTGGGACAGGTCGTTCTGCACGACACAGCCTGTCGAGTCCTCGAGCAGGACCGTGGCCGCTGGGAAGAGCGGCGACCCGGCAATACCGCTGGTGGGTTGCTGGACCCAGACCAACTTCGACGCCGGGTTCGGGCAGGAGGTGCCCGTGTTGGGAGTGACCGGATCGTCGACCACCGTCGTGATGGACCCCGACGTCGTCACCGTCGATACCGTGATGGTGAGCTGTTGCGGCGAGTACTGGTAGTTGGGCGACGCGCAGGCCGTGCCGGGTGCCTGCGGCGCGGAGAACTGCCAGGTGTCGGTCGCGAGCATGGCCGGGCTCGGGTTCGCGCTCTGGAACTGCACCTGCGTGATCTTCGCCGAATAGCCTGCGACGGGGAGAGGGATCGAACCGACCTGCGAGGCACCGGAGCAGCTGGCCCAGGTTGAAGAACTCTGCTGTTGCATAGTGGACGTGACCTCTGCGGCCGCCGTGCGCAACATGGAGTCCATCGTCGCCAGCATGCGGTGTTCGCCGGACCCTGCGATGGCGGCCGCGAATGCTGCCAGCAGTCCGATGAGCGCGACTCCGGCCACGGTCAGCGTGATGAGGATTTCGACCAGAGTGTCTCCGTCCTCCGACTGTCGCCGGTCACCCTTGGACTCACTCTGTGTCGGCTCGGTCCTGCGCGTGCGGCACCGCCTCATGGCAGCAGCACCCCCAGGAACGTGGCCTGGAGGCCGCCGCCATCCAGGGTCGCCGTCAAGGAGGTGGGCGTGGTCGCTTCGAGCATGGCCGTGCCGGTGTGGTCTTCGGAGGGCGAGTTGAAGCACTCCACGGTCGTCGTCCCGATGCCGGTCAGCGAGCTCGCGTTGTACGTCGGTGGGGTGCTGTTGCAGGCATTCCCCACCGGTGAGAGGGGACTGTTCGCCAACAAGTTGAGCTTCTGGTCCGACGTCCAGGTGATCGACTCGCCCGAGTCCGTCGACTCGGCGTCACCGGTCACGAGCGCCCAGTTGTTCGCAGCCTGCCCGTTGGAACTGACCACCTGAATGTTGGCGAACTGGATGGTCGCCGTCGATCCCTGGTCGACGGTGTAGAGGCCGGGGTTGCCCGAGACGCCGGTGTAGAAGCCATTGTTCCCGAGGAATGCTTCGCTTCCCGGGGGACAGGCGTAGGTGGGCAGGGGGACCGCGGTGAGGTCATAGGCGCCATTCCGGGCGGCAACGCCGCACGCCGCTCCGGCAGAAGTCGGCCCCGTGATCGCACCTCCGCCGCTATCCGTTGCGCTCACGCTCATACAGAACGAAAGGATGAAGGGGGTGTTGCTGACGTTGGCCGACATCGCGAGCCAGGGTGACGCCGGCGAAGGAAGGTTGGTCGGGCACGTGACACCCGCCGCCTGCACCTGCGGACTTGCATTCCATGGCGTGAAGTCCACGAAGCACAGTCTCGAGTCGTAGGTTCCCGTTCCTGGCGTCGCCAGGCCGCATCCTGTTGATGGAGTCGACGGTGTCGTCAGGTTGGTCGAGCTCGCCGACGCCGCCGGTACGGCTTTGAATTCGTAGGTGAATTTGCTCAGCGGCGCGGTGGCATTGAAGGCCACCCCGGTGACTCCGACGGTCGGCTCCCAGCTGTTCTGGTACGCCGGTGTGTTGTTCGGTGGGCCGAGCGCGCAGGTGTCGGGAGGGTTTGTCTGGCTGCAAGTGACGGTGATCGGTGACGTGGCCGACCGAAGAATGGATGCGGGAAGGTCGCGCGCGAGGACCGAAGACTGGGTCACGCTCCCATTGGTGCAGACGTTGCGCGTGAGTTTGTAGGAAGTTCCGCTGCCGGCGGCGCCAAGGTAGGAGATCTCCGTCCCGTTGGCCTGCTGCAGCCCGAGGACCTGATACCCGCTTCCGCATAGCGTCGGGCTCGAAGGCGAGCTGGCCGTGGTGATCAGTGAAGCGCTCTGGACGTCGGTTTCGAAATTCAGCCCGACGAGTTGCGCATCCGCCGAATCGCTGACGCGGTTGGACACACTCGAGTACAGCGAGAAGACGGACACCATGCCGACCGCGATCGCACCGACGACGAGAGGCATGATGGCCACGACAATCAACAGCTCGATCAAAGAGAAACCCGCGTCGGATGGGTTTGGACAACACGGGCGCGCCGGCGCGAGGGCGCGCGCGGTCAGCTCGTGACCGTTCTGCGAGTTCGCAGGTGCGCCAATTCGCCACATCGCCAATCTGACTCCAGTGAGCCGGCGGTCTCCGCGTCGCTCCAACGAGGATCGGATCCCCACGCCGAAACCGCATCCGTACGTCTTTTCTGGTCGGGAGGCAGCCTGGGTTTCTTGAGCCTCTTTTGTGATTTCGAGAGCTGCGACGGGACCCGGTCGCTCGCTGGTCAGGAACAGAGAAAACCCTTGTCAAAAGGAGTGGTGGCGGTGTCTCCGTAGGCGGGTGACGATGAGCGCCCTGCCCCGCTGCAACCCACTGGCCACCGTTGCCTCGGGATCCCGCAGTGCCTCCGGAGATGATCAGTTACAAAGGGCTTCCTGCAGCAGCGCGCCTATCCATCGCCCAAGACGTGAGTGAACGTGTCGATGTCCTCGATGGTCACCGACACATTTCGCGACCGAGCCTGTGGTGCTCGAGCGATCGCCGACCTTCGCATCGCTGACCTACGCCTTCGCCTCCGCGGCTTGACGATTATCGCGAACAGTCTGGAACCATTCGACGCCAAGAGTCCGGGCAACGGCGCACCGGTCACGTAGAACGAATGCGGACTCGTTCTTGCAGACTCGTTTCGGTTGCTGCAGGTGGGCCGCGGTTCGCGCCGGACGCAGGGCCGCGCGACGACAACGTCGCGAAACTTAGGATGCGACGACGCGCGTCGTGCGCATGGCGTGGTTGGCACGGAGGCGCTCCGCCGTTTCGAGGTCGCGCAGCGGCATGCCGATCCCGATCGGAAGGTCGGACTGTGTGTCGTTCCGGCACTGGACGCACTCGACGACCCATCTCCGGTCCGGCCCCTGGGTGATCTTCGGATAGTGGGTCTGCACTCCTGTCCTGGCTAGCCTCCGGCGGGGACGCAGGATAGCGACAGGCGGATGAAAATCGAATGGCCATTGCACTTATTGGGTCAGGGGGCTTGGCACCCGGGGCACCGAGAGCAGGTCGGCCACCTGTCGCAGGGGAGGCTCGGTGGCCGGGTCCGCTCTTTTGCTCGAGAGGTCAAGCGTTCCGGTCGCGGAGGCTCTTAACTTAAGTCGCCAGCTGCGCGTCGGCCGGCCGGGCGACGATGTAGATGACCGAGCCGATGAACGGCATGAGCAAGATCACGACGGTCCACCCCGCCTTGGCCCATCCGCTGTGGTCGCGCCGGCGGAAGTTGTCGACGAAGCAGAAGATGACGAAGAACAAGAGCAAGGCGATCCCGGCGAACATCAAGAACGTCCAGAACAGGTTCAGCAGGGGCCAGGTGTAGGCGAACATCGGTGGTACCTCCTGCTGCAGGCTGCGAGATCCCTGCAGCGCTTTCCGGTGTACCACGCGCCGTTGGCCCAACCTGGGATGCCTCTGGTGCGATGGCGACGAGACGTTGCATCCGCGTTTTGGCGCGCGCCGTGACCTACCTTGCGAAAAAGCCCTGCGGAGATGGGGCGGTCAGGGGGTGGAACCATGATCTCAGGTCCGCTGGTCAACGCGGCAGGCGGTGTGGCGGCCGGGATAGCGCTGGCGCTCGCGCTCTTCTCGGTGTTGTTCATCGTGCTCGTCGTCGTCATCGTCGCCAACCGGGCCGAGCCCGATCCCCGAGGCATGCGGCCGTACACGGTGTACCTCTTCGGCATGAGCTTCGTGACCCTGCAGCTGACGTTCGCCGGCTCGGTGCTCATCATGACGGCGCTCTTCTCGCTCATCGCGCCGCACTACAGCCCGATGGGCAACGCGGTCGCCCGGGAGGTGGTGATCGGCGCCCTCTTCGTCGTGATCGCCGGCAGCGTGTGGGTCCTCCACCTGCGCCGGGGCATCGCGACCGCCGGCGGCGACTCCGGCCCGGTACAGCCCAACACCCGCGTCATGAACTCCTACGCCGGGGTCGTTGCGTTCGTCTACCTCTTGGAACTGGTCTTCTCGTTCGGGTTCGCCGTCTACATGTTGTTGGCGCTGATCGCGCCGGGCGTCTTCGGCAGCCTCGGCTCGACCCGCAGCGGCACGCTGGCGCTCCTGCTCGACCTCGTCTACATCATGGTGGCGTCGGCCATCGTGCTGATGATCCACGCCAATCTCGGCCCGTCCGTGTTCCCGCCGCGTCCGGCCCGGCCTGCGGTCGGGACGCCGATTGGGTCGGCTGCGCCGGCACCCCCCGCATCGCCACCGCCCGCGGCTCCCACCGCCTGACCGGCTCGGAGGTCTCGGCGGCCCGCTAACCGGTCGAGACCAGGCCGTAGATGGCCTTTGCCATCAGGTAGAGGCCGAGGAAGAGCGACACGAACACGATCGCCTGGTCGGTGTGCGTGTTGATCCAGTCGAGCAGCGCCCGAAGGCGCGCCTTGACCACCGCGGGCCGCACCGCCGCGTAGGTCTCGAGCGCGAGATAGCTGGCGGAGCACCACACGGCGAAGGCGAAGACGCCGATGTACTCGATCGGCGTGCTGAGCTTCCCTTCGACGATGGAGGTGATGCCGGCCGCCACGAGCACCCAGGGCTGCAACAGGAAGCCCAGGCCGGCCGCGGCGGGCGGGTTCAGCTGGTCGATCCGCGCCATCCACTTGGGCTGCTTCTTCTCCTTGAGCGCCGCCGACGACCCACCCGACAGCCGGCGCCGGCGCCGGCGCCGTTCCGCGATCCCGATCAGGATTGCACCCGCCATGAGCTTGACCACCAGCGCGGCCGTCGACGGCGAGCTCTTCGGGATGAGCGGCTTGCCGCCGGTGACGACCACGATCACCGCGACGATGAGCACCAAGGTGCCCAGCCAGCCGATCACGAAGCCCAGGCCCTTGAGCAGGCCGCCCTCCGCGGCGAGCAGCAAGATGAACGCCGACAGCGGGATCGGCTCCAGTGTGACGACGAGGCCGATGAGGACGAGGTCGAGTATCAATGTGAGCTCCCGGCGTTCGCCAAGAATCCGGAACATACCGGACGCCGGGAGTCACATTGATTTGTTCCGCTCCCCGTCCCCCCGGGGATACCGTCGCTCGACGGCTAACCGGAGCGAGTACCACCCCGGCAGGGAGCAGATCCCGCATGACCGAGCCCGTCACCCCCGGGCTGGCTCCGCGCGAAAGAGGACGACGTGCCGAGGGAAAACCTCCCCCTTCCGTCAACGAGACGGATCTTCCCCAAAAGAGATCGAACCGCATCTGTCTCTGGCGAGCTGCAGCGCCGGCAAGCGTCGTCCATGCCGTGCATCCTGCCTGCCGCACATGTCCGTGCCTAGAGGCCATGGACCCGGGCCGAAGGTCCCTTTGTGGGTCACTTTTCACATTTGTTGTCGGAGCGCTGTGGTTGTGACGCCGTGTTGTCCATGCCGTCGCTGATGACCGCGCGGTAATGCCGCCTCGGTAGCCTCCGGGACGATGACCGACGCCACCGACGCCACCGACGCCACCGACCCCGACACCCTGCTCGACCTCATGCCCTTCACCAAGGCCATCGGCGCGGTGTTCTCCCGCTATTCCAAGGAGGAGGTCACCGCCCGGCTCGACTGGGCGCCCGAGCGGTGCACCGCCGGCGGCCTCCTCCATGGCGGTGCCGTGATGGCCCTGGCCGACAGCACCGGCGCCGCCTGCGCGTTCGTGAACCTGCCCGAGGGCGCGGCGGGCACGACGACGGTCGAATCGAAGACGAACTTCCTCCGCGGCGTGCGCGATGGCTACGTCGAAGCGGTATCACGCCCCTTGCACATCGGCCGCACGGTCATCGTCGTCGAGACGGACGTCCGCGACCCGCAGGAGCGCCTCGTCGCCCGGGTACTCCAGACCCAGCTCGTCCTCGGCGCCTGATCCCGGCTCCGACTACCCCACGACCGCCCGCGCCCGCACCTCCGTCCCCAGGTCGAACGCCGTCACCGCGGAGAGCGGCAGCCGCTCGGGCAGGGTGACCGTCAGGCCGCCGCCCCCGTGCTCCACCGAGGAGGGGACCAGCTCGTCGATCTCGACCAGGCGTACGCGGCGCACGCTCGCCCCGTCGATACCCCGCAACGTCACCCGGCGACCCGCCGACATTCCGAGCACGAGGGCGTACACGCCCTCGCCGCTCTTGGTGAAGCGCAGGGACGTGCCGTCCGCGGTCGTCGACTCGGCCACGACCCACGGCCGAGACCCGTAGATGGCTTCGCCGTTCGCCGCGAGCCATTCGCCCAGCCTCAGCAACGGTGCCTGCTGCGATTCGGGTACCGTCCCGTCGGGACGCGGCCCCACCCCGATCAAGAGGTTGCCGTTGTGCGCGACGACGTCACAGAACATCTGGATGAGCTCGGTCTCGCTGATGATGTCCTCGGGCGGCTCCTGGCGGTTGGCGCCGAAGGACTTGCCGACGCCCCGGCACATCTCCCACTTTCGCTCCGAGACGGTGTGCAGCATCTCGTACTCGGGCGTGCGGAAGTCGCAGTGCTTCGGCGACGCGAAGCTCAGCCGCTTGCGCCGCGCCGGGATCCACGGCCACACCAGCTCCAGCAGGCGTCCGCCCACCCGCACCAATGACTTCGACACCACGCCGCTCGGCGCCGCCACCTCCCGCCAACGGTCGTTGACCACGCCATCGGGGACCGTGTTGTAGTAGTACGCGAAGAGCTCGGCCAAGTTCCCGCCCGCCGGCCACGAGATGTCGTTCCACAACACCGACGGCGTATACCGGTCGATCAACTCGCGCACGTGCGCCGTCACGTACTGCCGGTACCCCTCCCCCGCCGGCGCCGCCAGCACGAGGTCCGAAGCCCCGCGCAACACCGCGCCGTTGTAGGGCCAGTCGTAGCCCCCCGAGTAATACAACCCCATCCGCATCCGCCGTTGCCGCACCGCCGCCGCCAGGTCGCCGACCACATCACGCCGCGCGTGGTACTCGCTCTTCGTCGGATGCCGCACGTCCGACGGCCACAGCGCGAACCCGTCGTGGTGTTTCGTCGTCAGGACGACATAGCGGGCCCCCGCCCCGGCGCACAGTCCCGCCAACGCGTCGAGGTTGGCGCCGGCCGTGGCGTCGTCGAAGGTCTTGACGAAGTTGTCGTAGGGGTAGTCGTCGCCGTACGTCAGGGCGTGGTGCCGCGCTGTAGGGCTCCCCCGGATGCGCATTGTGTTGAGGTACCACTCGGCATACGGGTTGTCCCGCAGCATGCGCCTCGGGCCGGCCTTGACCATCATCTCCTGGATGTCCGGCACCCGCGGCGCCCAGCCCGGCACCGAATAGGGCCCCCAGTGGAGGAAGACGCCCAGTTTGGCGTCGTCGTACCAGTCCGGCACCGTATGAGTGCGCACAGAATCCCATGTGCCTTCATACATGGCGATTGCACTCTCGCATCCACCTGGTCCTTGCGAGTCCGCCTCACGCAACACTGCCAGGTCATTTTGTCACGTCAAGCAACACCCACGCTCCCAAGCAGCCATCCGGCGCCACGGAGATGCCACCCAACCCCCTTCGACGCACAAAGTTTGCACCACGAGTGCGATGACACCACGGACGTTCAACCCCCGTACGAACCCCCTGCGCAGCCGACCGCCCGCCTCCGCCCTCAGCCCTCCCGGCGGCCTCCACCCGGCTGGCCTGGTCGACGCGAGCCGGCGGCATTTTTTCAACTGCGTTTGCATATGTCCCTCCCGTTGTGGAACGAGCGCCTGCCCACAATGGTCGACTCGTAGAGCCGCAAAACCACAACTCGTGCCTTGTGGCATCAAAAGAATCCACAAGAGCACCGCATATGCCCGACCGGTTCTACAACGATGCGCGCTCTGAGTCGCCGGATCGCTCGCCGGAGGATCGATGCCGACCTGTCGCTCCTCAGTAGACCAACGTCTCGCCCCGCTGAAGGTTGGGTGAGAGCAATCCGTGAAGCAATCGGCATGTCAGAGCTCGAGCTGTCGCTGCGGATGGGAGTCAGCCAGCAGCGGGTGAGCCAACTCCAACGAACCGAGATGGGGGAATCGATCCAGCTCTCGACTCTCCGACGAGTGGCCGAAGCCCTCAACTGCGAGCTCGTCTATTACCTCGCTCCAAGAGAACCGCTCGAGGACATGGTCTGGCGGCAAGCCTTCGCGAAGGCGGCAGAGGAGGTCGCCTACGACCCAGACGACCCCGACGACGACGTCAGAGCGGTACGGAAGGGAGAACAAGCCGAGGCTCTCGCACCTCTCTGGGTGGACCGCCGAGGACTATGGAAGCGGAGCCCGGATCAGCCCCCGGCGATTGCCGGCCCGGTGCCGCCTGGTCCCTCGCTCGATCGGTGACCCGGCTTCCCGTAGCGCACCCGGAAGGCGACATACGCGAACGGCCCCACGAAGATCGGCAACCAGTAGGAGATGATCCGGTATGCAAGTGTCGCGACGACGGCGTCGCCGCCGGGCACTCCGGCCAAGATCAGCAGACCGCTGAGCCCCGCTTCGACGAGACCGAGCCCGCCGGGTGTGATGGGAATGAGCGCCAGCAGCTTGGCCACGGCATAGGCGAGGAGGACCAGTGACGGATTCGGCTTGGCGCCGGTAGCGCGGATCGTGGCGAGAAGGCAGCCGTAGTCCAACAACAGACGCCCGCTGCTGAGCAGCGTCGCCGCCTTCCAGCGCCGTCCCAGCACGTTGCGGATGCGGTTGCGCTCGCGCACGAGGCGATCGGGCAGGTCGGTCATGGGCGGCGAGTTGCGGCGCAGCCGGTTGCGCGCCACCTGCACCACGTGGCCGGCCCAGCGCATGGGGCCGTCCAGCGCCAGCACGACGGTGCCGAATCCCGCGAAGAGAAAGAACGCGACGAGACCGAGCAGGGCCGTGTATTCGAGGCCCCGGGCGATCGGCGTGCCCGCGAGGATCGCCGGCAACACGAAGATCGGCAACGCCAGCAGCCCGCCGATCTGCAGGAGCGAGAACACCGTCAAGCCGCCGACTGCGGCCGTCGTGTCGTTGCCAGCCTTCGACAGCATGCGGAACTGCGTCGCCGCACCGACCGCGGCGCCGCCCGGCACGATGAGGCTGATGGAGTTCCCGGCGAGCTGGGAAGTAGAAACCGAGAACCAAGCTTTGGTGCCGAGCGCGATGCGCTGGAGTCCGATAGTGCAGACGAAGTGCGCCACCTCGAAGGCGAAGGCGAGGGTGAACCAGATCGGGTCGAGCGACGTCAGCTTCGGGAACGAGCTGAACACCTCGGCGAGACTCGGGAAGACAAGGTAGATGGTGATGCCGGCGACCACCACCATGACGGTCCGCTTGGCGATGGTACGCCATGGCAGCGGTGTCTCGACGTCCTCCTCGATGCGGAGGGCGATCCGGTCGTAGGTGTCGGGGGTGGCCGGCGGCAGTCCGTCGGACCCGGACGCGGCTCCGGCCGGAGTGGGGGACGGCAGCTCCGGCTCGAGGTCGGGTTCGGTCGCGTCCCGCTCTTCTGGCGTCACCGAAGCGTGTCCCCCGGTGACGAAATGGCGCAGCAGCGCGGGGTCGGCAGCCCTGCGGCTAGACGTTGAGGAGCTTGGACTTCTCCGACTGGAACTCCTCCTCGGTCAGCACCCCCTGGCTCTTGAGGTCAGCGAGCTTCGAGAGTTGGGAGGCGGTGTCGGCGCCCGGGGTGCTGGCGGCCTGTTGGACGTATTGATCGAACGCCTTCCGCTGCTCCGCCGCCTGTTGGGCTTGGCGCTCGTGCATCTTGCCGCCGCGGGCGATCAGGTACACGAAGACGCCGAGGAAGGGGAGGATGATGATGAAGATGCACCACAGCGCCTTGCCCCCGCCCCCCATGTCGTGGCTGCGGAAGATGTCGAAGAAGACCATGACGAGCAGCCAGATCCAGATGAAGAAGAGGAAGAAGTACAGCATTGTCAGGAACAGATCGAGAACCGGGTAGTCCGTGGCCAGCATGTGCCCTCCTCGTAGTCGGCTCACGGAGCGGGCGCTCCGCGTTCCCCCGCCCCCTGTTCTAGCCGTCACGTCGCTGTCGGCGCTGGGATGCGCAGATCGTGACCTTCGGCCCTGACCGACCGGCGACGGGCGCCCGAAGAATGTGACGGCCATGGACCACGCATCGGGCTTCGCCGCGCTGGCGGTGGTCTCTGCCTGCGTGATCGTGTGGGGGCTCCTCTCGGGACGGCTCGAGCGCTGGGACGTCTCGGCCCCCATCGCGTTCGTGGTGCTCGGCGTGGTCGTGACCCACGGGCCGACGGCGCTCGTGCATTTCACATTGCACTCGTCGACGATCCGCTCGCTGGCCGAGGTGACGCTCGCAATCGTGCTCTTCGCCGACGCGTCGCGGGTGAACCTCCGCGCGCTGCGGGCCGACGCCACGATCCCGGCCCGCTTGCTCGGGATCGGGCTGCCGTTGACGATCGCAGCCGGGGCGGTGACGGCCGCGCTGTTGTTCGGCAGCAGCGGGCTCTGGGTGGCAGCCGCCATCGGCGCGATCGTGGCGCCGACCGATGCGGCGCTGGGGGCGTCGATCATGGCGGACGAGCGCGTGCCGGCAGGGGTGCGCCGGATCTTGAACGTCGAGAGCGGACTGAACGACGGGATCGCGACGCCGTTCGTCAACCTCTTCATCGCCGGAGCGGTGACGGCGGATGGGCTGGGGGGTCAGCAGCATCTCTGGACGGCCGCCGGCGCGCTGGCGGGTGGGACGCTGCTGGGGATCGGGATCGGGATGGTCGGGGCAACATTGCTGGCGTGGGCCCGCCGGCACCGGTGGAGCTCGCCCGCGTTCCGACCGCTGGCGATCCTGGCGTTGGCGGTGTTCGCCTATTCGGCGGCGGACGTCGCCGGCGTGAACGGCTTCGTGTGCGCGTTTGTCGCCGGGATCGCCTTCGGCAGCGTCGACCACCACAACGACGAGGCGGTGCTGGGGTTCGCCGAAGAGGCCGGGACGCTCCTGTCGCTGTTGGTCTGGTTCATCTTCGGCGCCGTCATGCTCGTGCCGGGGCTCGAGGACACCGGCTGGCGCGACGTGCTGTTCGCGCTGCTGGCTCTGACGGTGCTGCGGATGGTGCCTGTCGGCGCGGCGCTGGTAGGGACGGGGCTCGACCGCGCCACCGTTGCGTTCGTCGGGTGGTTCGGTCCGCGCGGCCTGGCGTCCGTGGTGTTCGGCCTGCTCGCCGTCGACGCGTTGGAGCCGTCCCAGTCGAAGGAGGTCCTCGCCGCGGTCACGTTGACCGTCGCGCTGAGCGTGCTGCTGCACGGCGTGAGCGCGTCGCCGCTGGCGGCGCGGTACGGGACGTACGCCGCGGCGCGGCTCGAGGCCGGGCACCCGGCACACGGCCGGGCCGACGCAGCCGCCCGTCTCGCGACGAGGAGCCTGCGCCGGGTGGGCTCGCCGGGGGTGCATCGAGGCTCGGTGCCCGAGGGACCAGGACACGGGTGAGCACCGAACCTCGGGGAGGACCCCAGCCGGGTCGTCCCGCGCTCGAGTCACAGGGTGGCCTTGTTGACCCTCAGTCGAGGCTGCCCGTGACCCGGGCGCACAGGTGGGCGCGTCGACGGCGGCGGGGGGCGGCGACGCGGACGATGGCGACACCGAGCTGACCGCCGGCCTCGCCTGCCCGGGGCGACCAATCGAGCTGCGTCGTCCGTACCCCGCGCCTCCCCCGGCTCGGCCTACGGCGCTTGATCATCCCGGTCGCCATCGCGCTGTTGCTGTGGTTGCTCGCGGTGGAGCTGATCGGGGCACACCAGATGAGGTGGTGCTGTCGGGCGTCGACTGGGCCTCGGTCATCGGCGCACTCGTCGTGACACCGGGCGCGACGGTCGGGCTGGGGCTCACGTTGTGGGGCGGGGTGGCGACCTTGATCCCGTTCGACGTCATGATGCGGACCGCCTGTGCCATGGCCTTCGCCGAACTCCTCGGCGGACCTGTTTCCTCGACGGCCGCCTCCGTGTCGCTCCACCGACAGCACGCTTCCCACCCGGCATCGCCTACAGCTCGGGCCTCCTGTCGAGCGTGGCCGGTGTCGCGATGCCCATCTTCCTCGGCATCGGGTTCCTGCCGGTCGCCGCGGGCGGACTCCACCTGTCGGCGGTCGGACCTGCCGGCTCGACCACCGTCCTCCTACAGGCACTGCTGCTCCTCGTCGCGGCGGAGGGGCTCGCCGGCGGGGTCTCGTCTTCATCATCCCCCCGTCCGCGATGCCCGGGGCGTCGCCGCGCAGGCCCCGGTTCGCCACCGCCGGGGCCAACGTCAACGAGGTCACGGGGCACTTCGGTCCGGCGGGCGGTGGCGGGTCCGCCGACACACAACCACCACCACGCCGGGCCCGCGCGCCCTACCCCCGACCGGTTGCCTCTCCCGCCTCGGTATCGAGCCGCTGCATGCTCAATGGTGCCGCAGGTGCACACGGTGGCATGCGACCTGGACGACGTGCGCGGCGTGTTCGTAGAGCGTGTCGGGACAGCCATGGGGATGTGCCATGCCGTGCACGCCGAGCGTCCAATGCCCGCAGTGCGTGCACCGCTCGAAGCCTTCGGAGAAAACGGCGCCCATGATGCCGACGAACAGGGTGAGCGCGGTCGCCACCAGGAGCACCCCGATCAGAATCCCTGCGATCACCTCTGCGGCGACGGCCATGCTGTCCTCCGTCTCGCCCTTGTTTGCGTACTTGTTTGCGTACTTGTACTTTAGCCGCAGCCCGTCCATGTCCGCAACAGGCCGGGTTTAGGGTGGCGTCTCATGGCGGCGGTGCGGGGGAAAGAACAGACCGTGACGACGCGGCGGCGGTCCTCCGGGCAACGGGCGCCCCGCGGCACGATCTCGCGAGGCCAGATCGTCGAGGCGGCCTTGCGGTCGCTACGCACGACCGGCTTCGAGCAGATGACGATCCGCAGCCTGGCGGCCGACCTCGACGTGGCGCCGATGTCGCTCTACCGCTACATCCGCGACAAGGACGACCTCATGGACGAGGTCGTCGAGGAGCTGCTGATCGAGAACCAGCCCATGCCCGCGGCCAAGGGCACGTGGCAGGCGCGCCTGACGGTGGCGGCCGAGGGATTGCGGCGCCTGCTGGTGGAGGAGCCGGGGGTGCTCTACGTCTACCTGCGCCACCCCGTGATCTCGGCGACGGCGATCCGGCGCATGGAGATGATGCTTACGATCCTGCGCGAGGCCGGCTACGACAGCGCGGCGTCCAAGACGGCCTACGCCGCGTTGCAGACGTACACGATCGGCTTCGCCGCGCTGGAAACCTCGCGGGCCGGCTGGGCCCCGCCCGAGAAGACGAGCCGCACGGCCACCGAGCTGGTCGCCATGACGAGCCCGAAGCAGTTCGCCAGCGGGCTGGTCTATCTACTGGCGGGGATCGAGTGGGAAGCCGGCAAGGGCGTGAAGTAGACGGCGCGGTCGCTCAGTAATGCCAGGGGAACGGCGACCAGTCGGGCGGCCGCTTCTCCAGAAACGAGTCGCGGCCCTCGGCCGCCTCGGGTGAGCCATAGGCGAGACGGGTGGCCTCGCCGGCGAAGAGTTGCTGACCGACCAGGCCGTCGTCGATCAGGTTGAAGGCGTACTTGAGCATACGGACGGCGGTGGGGCTCTTGCCGTTGATCTCCTTGGCCCACTCGAGCGCGACCCGCTCGAGCTCGGCGTGCGGCACGACCTGGTTCACCGCGCCCATCTCGTACATCTCCTGGGCGCTGTAGGCCCGGGCCAAGAAGAAGATCTCGCGGGCGAACTTCTGGCCGACCTGCCGGGCCAGATAGGCCGAGCCGAAGCCACCGTCGAAGGACGCGACGTCGGCATCGGTCTGCTTGAAGCGCGCGTGCTCTGCGCTGGCGAGCGTCAGGTCGCAGACGACGTGCAGGCTGTGCCCGCCTCCGGCCGCCCACCCCGGCACCACGCAGATGACGGCCTTGGGCATGAAGCGGATGAGGCGTTGGGCCTCGAGGATGTGGAGCCGGCCGGCGCGGCCGGTGTCCCCCGCGTCCTCGTACTCGTAGCCGGCGGCGCCCCGGATGCGCTGATCGCCACCCGAGCAGAAGGCCCAGACGCCGTCGGTGGGCGACGGCCCGTTGCCGGTCAGCAGCACGCAGCCGACGTCGGACCAGCAGCGGGCGTGGTCGAGCGCGGTGATGAGCTCGTCGACGGACCGGGGCCGGAAGGCGTTGCGCACCTCGGGCCGGTTGAACGCGATGCGGACCGTCCCGTGCTCCACGGCGCGGTGGTAGGTGATGTCGGTGAAATCGAAGTCCGGCACCTGCTTCCAGGCGGCTTCGTCGAACAGCTCGGAAACCACGGACCGAGCCTACGAGACCTCGCCGAGGCGGTCGGCCAGGTCCTCGACCGAGACCGGCTCGCCGGGCGCCACGCTGCACGACCGCCACGGATCGTCCGGCAGGGCGATGCAGACGGCGAGCAGCTGCTCGAAGCGGCGCGAGATACTGGCGAAGCGCCAGCGTTCCGAGACGCGGATCTTGTCCCCGCGCTCGGCCACCCGCGTGACCTCCGAAGGCCTGTGGATCCGGTAGCGCCTGGTGCCATCGAGGAAGCGCACGACGAGGCATCCGCTGTCGACACCCTCGAATCGGCCCCACCGGACGGGGTCGTCGGACTCCCAGGCTTGCTTTGCCTGTATGAAGTGCACGAGGTGGCCCGGCACATAGAGATCGCACGCCCGGTGCGCATCGGACCGGCGGGTCACCCTCTCGTCGCAGGTGCGCGCGACGTGACCAGGGGTCGTCATGGTTCCTCCTCATCGATCCTGGCCTTGCCACCGTGCCCGAAGGCCGGTTGGTGAGCGTCGTCGACCCAGGTGTCTCAGCTCGTCTGGATAAGGCGATGTCAAGGATACCAGTCGGGACTTTCGACGCATTCGTGCCCCCACCGCGGCGGACGTCTGTAGTAAGACGACACCGCAATGCCGGGTCATCGGGCCCGGCCGGCCTGAATGACAGGGGTTCTCGTGCGACGACGCCTGACCGCGTGGACCGCGGTGCTGACGGCGACCGCCATCGCGACGGTGGGGACGCTCGTGCTCCCGCAAACCGCGGCGGCGAAGCGATCGCCGACGTACTACGTGTCGCTCGGTGACTCGTACTCGGTCGGGTACCAACCGAGCAAGGGTGCGACGCCCGGGTACGCCGCCTACGTGGCGAGGCACACCGGGCTGACACTGGCCAACTTCGGCTGCGCCGGTGCCACGACGACGTCGCTCCTCAAGAGCGTCGGCTGCCCCGCCGTCCTCCCCGACACGGCAGGTGGGATGCCATACCCGACGACGACACAGATTGCGGCGGCGACCGCCTTCATCGCCGCGCACCAGGGCCACGTCGGACTGATCACGGTCTCGATCGGCGGCAACGACGTCGTCCCCTGCGCGCACGCCGGCAACCCGATCACCTGCGTCGGGACCGCGGTGAGCACGATCAAGACGAACGTCACCTCGATCGCGTCGCAGCTGCGGGCGGCCGCTGGCGCGAAAGTGCCGATCATCGGCTCGACCTATCCCGATGTGATCCTCGGCACCTACGTCTACCCGACCAACCCGGCCTCCACCGCGGCCGTGAACCTCGCCAACATCTCGGTCGTCGCTTTCAAGGCGCTCGTCAACCCGGCGCTGTCGCAGTCGTACGACTCTTCGCGCGGCGCCTTCGTCGACGTGACCAAGGCGACGGGCGCCTATACGTCGCTGAAGCGGACGGTGCACACGAAGCCGTACGGGACGATCCCGGTCCCCGTGGCGACGCGTGTGCACCCTCACCTGGTTCTGCCAAAAGGGCGACATCCACCCGATGAACCAGGGCTACACGCTCATCGGAAAGCTGATCGTCGCGAAGTACCGCGCCATCAAGAAGCAGTAGCACCACCACCGAGCTCCAGGCGGGTGTTGACAGTCACTGTCATCACCCGTAGAGTGACCTCAGTCACCGATGTCAGTTTCTGACATCGACGTTGCAGGAGGTTCCCCATGAAGATCTTCGTCACCGGCGCGTCCGGCTGGATCGGCTCGGCCGTGGTCCCCGAACTGCTCGAATCGGGTCACGAGGTGGTGGGCCTGGCCCGCTCCGATGCGTCGGCCCAGAAGCTCGAGACGGCCGGCGCCACCATCCAGCGAGGCGACCTCGACGACCCCGAGACCCTGGCCAAGGCCGCGAACGAGTCCGACGGCGTGATCCATCTCGCCTTCCAACACGAGATCGCCTTCGGCGATGGCAACTTCGCGGCCGCCGGCGCCGCCGACCGGCGCGCCGTCGAGGCGATGGGCGCCGCGCTCGGCCGGTTCCGACCGACCCTTCGTGCTCGCCTCCGGCCTGGGTGGCCTGGCGCTCGGACGGCCCGCCACCGAGGACGACGGCCTGGTGCCCAGTGCGGTGACCCGTGCCGCTCCGCCCGGCATCCGCCAGGCGACCGCGCTGCTCGCGCTCTCTCTGCGCGGCATCGGGGTCCGCTCGTCGGTCCTGCGTTTCGCACCGACGGTCCATGGCGACGGGGACAAGGGGTTCATCGCGACGTTCGTCGGCGTAGCCCGGGAAAAGGGCGTATCCGGCTACGTGGGTGACGGCACGCAACGCTGGCCGGCCGTGCACCGCTCCGACGCGGCGCGGCTCGCCCGCCTGGCCGTCGAGTCCGCCCCGGCCGGCACCGTGCTCCACGCCGTCGGCGAGGAGGGTGTTCCCTTCCGCGACATCGCCGAGGCCATCGGGCGCGGTCTCGGCACACCCACCAAGTCCGTCGCACCGGAGGACGCAATCGAGCACTTCGGCCCGCACGGGCTGTTCGCCGGGATCGACTTCCCCGCCACCGCCGTAATCACCGAGGGGCTCCTCGGGTGGCAGGCGACCGGCCCCACGCTGATCGAGGACCTCGACCAGGGTCACTACTTCCGGCAGGACTGACGCGCCGCGCCGGCACACCGGGAAACCGGATCAGCCGCTCCCGCCGGGCTGATGCTCCTCCAACGCCTTCACCAACAAACGGCGTAGTTCGGCCCGCTCCGAGACACTCAACCCACCGAGGATCTCGTCCTCGATACTTCCCTGCGCCGACTCGGCTCGCTCCAGCGCATCGAGGCCGGCGTCGGTGATGTCGACGATGTGGCGCCGCCGGTCCGCCGGATCGCGACGTCGTTCCGCGTACTCGAGGTCCTCCAAGTCGTTCAGCACCAGGACGCCGGTGTTCGAGTCCATGGAGAGGTCCTCGGTCATCGTCTGCTGCGAGACGCCGGGATGGTCACGCAGGTAGGCGAGCGTGACCATGTTGCGTAGGTTCATGCCGACGAGGTCCGCGGAGCTCCGCAGGAACACCGCCCGGGCGAGCCGGGTCAGCAGCACGATCGTCCCGGGCCCTGCCCGCGATGCCGCCCGGGCGCTCACGAGCAGGGCCCCGAACCGTCACGCACCAGCCCAGCCTGCACGGGCACATCCATCACCCCTCTATGATAGTCCCGAAATCATGACTATCCACGGATCCGAGACCGTCGCGGCCGAAATCCCACCGGGCGACCGCCGGCGCTGGATCGCCCTGGTCGTCGTCTGTCTGGCGATGTTCATGAATGCGCTCGACGGCTCCATCGTCAACGTGGCGCTCCCCGCGATCCAGAAGAGCCTGCACTTCAGCCAGTCCGGACTGACCTGGGTCGTCGA
Source organism: uncultured Acidimicrobiaceae bacterium (assembly GCA_963828455.1). Taxonomy (GTDB): domain Bacteria; phylum Actinomycetota; class Acidimicrobiia; order Acidimicrobiales; family RAAP-2; genus Bog-473. The sequence continues at coordinate 78,179 of CAWHFH010000026.1, forward strand.
CGCCTACCTCATCTCCTTCGGCAGCTTCCTCCTCATGGCCGGGCGTCTCGGCGACCTCATCGGACGCAAGAAGGTGTTCCTCGCCGGCGTCACGCTGTTCACGCTCTCCTCCATCGTGTGCGGGGCGGCGAGCAGCCAAGCGATGCTGGTTTCGGCGCGCTTTGTCCAGGGCATCGGCGGGGCGCTGTCGTCCTCGGTGATCGTGGCGATCATCGTCACCGAGTTTCCGAGCATGGCCGAGCGCGCCAAGGCCATGAGCGCGTACGTTTTCGTCGCGGTCGGCGGCGGCTCGATCGGCCTCCTGGCCGGCGGCGTGCTCACGCAGATACTCAGTTGGCACTGGATCTTCTTCGTGAATGTGCCGGTCGGCATCGCCACGCTCGTCGCCGGTTCCATCCTCCTGGTGGACAACGTCGGCCTCGGTATACGACACGGGATCGACTGGGTCGGCTCCGTGCTGGTGACGGCATCGGTGATGGTGGCCATCTACGCCATGGTGACAGCGTCGAGCGACGGCTGGGCCTCTGCCCACACCCTCGGTTTCCTGGGCCTCGCCGTCGGGCTCATGGCGGTTTTCATCGTCGTCGAGTCGAGACTCTCGAACCCGATCATGCCGCTGCGGATCCTGAAACTGCGCACCCTCACCGGCACCGCGGTGATCCGGGGCCTGCTCATCATTGGCATGTTCTCGACGTTCTTCATCGGTGCGCTCTACTTCGAGCACGTCCTGCACTACAGCCCGGTGAAAACCGGCCTGGCCTTCTTGCCCCAAGCCTTCGCGATGGCCGGGATGTCGACCGGCATCACCGCGTGGCTGGTGACGCGCTTTGGTAGCAAACCGGTGATGTACCCGGCGATGGCGCTGGCCGCGATCGGCCTGTTGCTGTTCGCCACGGCCGGTCCTCACGCCGCGTACTTCCCGCGCATCTTCGTCGCCTTCTTGCTCATGGGCGTAGGCGCGGGCGCCTCCTTTATGCCGCTGCTTCAAATCGGGATGTCCGAGATCCCCAACGAGGACGCCGGCCTCGGCTCGGGGATCGTCAACGTCTCCCAGCAAATGGCAGGCGCAATAGGGCTGGCCGCCCTCAGTACGATCGCCGAGAGCCATTCGAGGTCCCTGATCGCCGCCGGCCACGACGTGGTCAACGCCCTGGCCGACAGCTACCGCCTCGCGATGCTCATTGCTGCTGCCTGCGTCATCGTCGGCCTGGTGATCTCGCCGTTTCTCTTGCGCAGCAAGGAGTCACCCGAGGAGCAGCAGGCGCACATCAGGGAGAACATGCAGAACCCCGAGGCCTTCGAGCACCTGGTGCTGTAGGAGCCAGGGCTCAGGCCTCTCCGTCCGACGGCGCGCCCACCCAGTGCTCGCGCAGGTCGGCTAGCCACGCGGGGAACTCCAAGGGGGGATCGGGCAGAGCCTCGGCACCCTGGGCGGCCAACGCGGCCTCGAACGCATCGGGATCGTCGCCCCAGCTGCGCGGGTCGCCCATCATCACCTCGAACATCACCGCCCCCTCGGGACCGGCGACGACCGGGCCGAATGCGGCCCCCATCGGCAGTTCGACATGCGTCCCGGCCGGGCACCGGCGATCCCCGAACGTCACCTCGCCCTCGAGCACGAACACGACGTGGGGCGAGAAGTGGCCATGGCGGCGCACCACCATGCCCGGGTCGTAGCGCGCGTAGAGCGTCAGGTACTGGGGGTCGGGAGAGAAGGCCAGCCACTTCTCCCAGACATGCGCCACCGAGCCATCCCTGTTGCGCTGAGCCTTGACTGCCTGCCACGACACTTCGGGATCGTCGAGATGACGGAACGTGGGCTCTGCGCCTTCGCGTCGTGGCGACGAGGGGACGGGCTCGGGCATGAGCGATCAGATTAGGAACCGAACCGGTTGCCTCCAACCGGCATGAGGCAACGCGGTCTTTTGCACAGACCGAACCCCTGATGACGAACAGAAATCCGCAGGGCATACGCACGCATCACCTCAGATTGCAACTGGATCGCAACCGGGAATCCGCTTGAAGCAGCCGAGAATAAGGAAGGCATATCAGCCTGAAGGGGGAACTTGATGCTGAGGGATCGGCTGCAGCGCGACGCGGATGCGTTCGCCGACGCCGTTCCCAGACGGCAGCCTGACCATTCCCCGGCGCGGCGCCGCCACGACCAGCCCGAGCCTTCACCGACGTCGGAGAGCCCCCCGGTCGACGAGATGGCCGACGCATTCTTGCACTTCCCCGACGCGGTCGTCCTGGTCGACGGCAGCGGGACAATCCAGTGGGGCAACCTCGCTGCGGAACGGATCTTCGGACGAACGCTTCCCGAATGGGTCGGGCGTTCCGGCCTAGACCTCGTGCACCCCGACGACCACGAATTCGTCCTGCGGTCGCTCGGGACAGTGCAGAACAAGGAGGTCGGCTCGCCCATCGAGATCCGGGTCAAGGCTGCGTCCGGGTGGCGGCTCATCGAGTTGATCGGCTCCCGCACGCGGTGGTCCGGCACGGACATGATTCTCCTCTCCATGCGGGACCTGACCGAGCGTCGCCGTTTCGAAGTGGCCAGCGGACGTGGAGAGGCCACCTTCCGTTCGCTCGTGCACAACGCCGGCTCGATCATCATGCTGGTGTCGAACGAGGGCAACCTCGAGTCCGTCTCGGGCGCCATCACCCGGCTGCTCGGGCACGACCCCGAGGTCCTCGAAGGCCGGCCACTCGCCGACATCGTCGCCGAGAGTGACCGCGCGGAGTTTCTCGTGGCACTCGCCGCAGCCAGGCGCGGCGCAACGGCCGTCTCCCCGGTGATCGCCCGTGTCGGCCTGGCGCGCCTCGACGGCGCCGGCGTGCCGTTCGAGCTCAACTTCGTGAACCTGCTCGACGATCCGACCGTCGAAGGGATCGTCGTCACGGCGCACGACGTCGCGGCACAGGTGGACGCCGAGCGGGAGGTCGGTGCCGCACTATCGCGACTGACCGCGACGCTCGACTCTACGGCCGACGGGATCCTCGTGATCGACGTCGAAGGCAGGATCACCGATTTCAACCGCCGCTTCTCGGACATCTGGGGCCTCCCCGAGGACGCGGTGGCCCGGCAGGACGACGTGGGCAACCTGCGGATCTGCCTCGACCAGCTGATCCGTCCCCAGGATTTCGTATCCCGGATCGAGGACCTCGATCTCGATCCGGAGAACGAGTTCTTCGACTTGCTCGAGTTCAAGGACGGACGCGTCATCGAGCGCTTCGCGAGGTCGCAAATCGTCGACGGAAACATGGTCGGGCGGGTCTACAGCTTCAGGGACGTGACCGATCGCAAGGTTCTCGAGGACGAGCTCGCCTACCGTGCCTTCCACGATTCGCTGACCAGGTTGGCCAACAAGGCGCTGTTCCAGGACCGCCTCGAGCACGCACTGACCCGGATGATCCGCAAGGACTCTCATCTCGCCGTCTTGTTCCTCGACCTCGACGACTTCAAGACCGTCAACGACAGCCTCGGGCACGGCGAAGGGGATCAGCTCCTCCGGCGGGTTGCAACGACCCTCGTCGAGATCCTGCAGCCGTCCGACACCGCCGCGCGCCTCGGTGGTGACGAATTCGCGGTCCTCATCGAGGACGTGCCGTCGCGGGAGGCCGTCGAGGAGCTCGCGCAGCAGATCCTTGATTCCATGCGGCAACCAGTCCGCTTGGGCACGAAGACCCTCAGTGGCGCGTGCAGCATCGGGATCGCGTTCGACGAGGAGGGGATCACGAGCGAGCAGCTGCTCCGCAACGCCGATATCGCGATGTACCAAGCGAAGAAACGGGGAAAGGACCGCTTCGAGGTGTACCGCGCCGAGATGCACACCTTCGTGCTCGCCCGCATCGAGCTGGAAGAAGAGCTCCGGGCTGCGATCTCCGGCGGTGACCTCATCGCGTACTACCAACCCCAATTGGACCTGAAGAGCAACCGGGTGGTCGGCTTCGAGGCTTTGGTGCGCTGGCCTCACCCCGAGGGCGCACTCGTCGATCCTCGTCACTTCGTGCCGCTGGCGACGGAGATCGGGCTGATCGGCGAGATCGATGCGTGCGTCATGCTCACCGCGTGCCGCCAGGTTCGCGAATGGGTGGAGGCGGGCATCTGCGGCCCCGATCTCGAGATCGGCGTCAACCTCTCTGCCGGCCAACTCGTCGACGAGCTCTTGTCGGACCGGATCGCCGCCACACTCCGCGAATGCGAGTTCGAGCCCAGCTCGCTGGTCCTCGAGATCACCGAGAGCGAAGTGCTGACGGACGATGCGGCCACGCTGCAGAACATCGCCGCCCTCCGCAAGCTCGGCGTGCGTATCGCCCTCGACGACTTCGGTACGGGGTACTCGACCTTCCTGCACCTCCTCCGGCTGCCCGTCGACATCGTGAAGATCGACAAGTCCTTCGTCGACATGCTCGGCCAGGGCAAGGACGACAGCCGCAGCATGGCCGCGGCGCTCATCCAGTTGGCCCGGACGCTCGGCTACCAGACGATCGCCGAGGGAGTCGAGACGGCAGCCCAGCTGGAGAGCCTCCGGCAGCTCGGGTGCGACCACGCCCAGGGCTACCACCTGGGACGTCCGCTCGAGGCCAAGGCGGCGCGGTGGATGCTCGGGGCCCACGACCTCCAAACGATCGGCACCGGAGAGTCGCTGAGCGCCTGACATCCGGCGCCCGGCTGTCCTCTCCGTCGGTTCTCAGACGATCAATCGCCAGACGGGCTCATCGTGCGACCCGTCGCGCCACCATCACTGGCTGACGGTGAGCGTCAGCGCGTCGGAACCGAAGGTCAGCGTCGAGGTCCCGACCGCGGCGGAGATCGTGCCGCTTGTGGCCGCCGTATTGGCGCCGATGAGGATGGTGCCGGCGCTCATTCCTGTCTCGGTGATCGTCGAGGGTTGCGTCGCGCTGTAGACGACCGGGGCGCCACCCGCGTTCACGAAGCGGACCGAGAAAACTGCCCGCCCGGTGCTTCCGACACCCGAGATCGTGCAACTGGCTTTGACAGCGGGTGGCACGCAGGTGAGCACCGGGTTGCCCGTGCTCCCTGTCCCGAGCGACACGCTCAGGCCGACCGGGGCGGGGGTGATTGTCTCCGCTTGCGAGGCCGACGTGTAGCCGGCGGCGACCGCGGTGACCGTGTACGCGCCGGGGTAGGGCGACCCCAGCCAGAACGTTGTGCTGCTCTGGCCGCTCGGAATGATCACGTTCGTCTCCGCTGCTGTGGCGAACTGCGACGACCCGACGGTCACGCCCGGCGCGCTGCTGCTCAGCGTCACTGTCAGGGCGCTACCGATGACCGGCGAGCCCGCAGGCGTCAGGCGCCGCACCGTGAGTGGGCCGAGGTTGGGGGTGACCGAAGCGGCACCCTGCACCGCCGGGGACGTGATGGCGAGCGCTCCCGCGACGACCGTGAGCGTGAAAGACGCCATGGCGTTAGGAGCGACGCCGTTCGTCGCGTTGATACAGACGGTGTAGGTACCGACCGCCGCCGCGGCCGGGCTGCCGGAAAGGAGACCTGTCGCGGAGAAGGCGATACCCGGGGGCAGGATGGACGGCTTGCATCCGCCGAGGGCGACGTCGGAGAAGACGGCGGCCGGGCTGGCCGTTGCCGTGACCTGGAAACTGTCGGCGGTGTTCGTCACGAAGGTCGTCGACGTGGCGCTGGTGAGCGTCGGTGCAACCTTGATGAGCGTCGGCGCCACGCTCGTGGCGGGGGCCGGGGTCGCCGACGCCCCCGGCTCTTCGGTGGTGGTTCCCGAGAATTGGGCGTCGGGCGCGCTCACCCAGACCGTGCTGGCGTCGTCGTACGCGCCTTCGACTTCGTAGTAGTACGTCGTCCCCGGCGCCAAGTCCGTGTCGGTGCACGACGTTGCGGCCGACATCAGGGTGGTCTCCTGGGAGCAGGACCCGCCGGAGACCCTGGCATAAGGCCCGCCCGACCACAGGCTGCGCAGGACCAGGTAGCCCCCCTTGGCAGGCAGGTTCGCCGCGGCGCCCCAGCTGAGCACGAGACTCGTGCGCCCTGGCTGCGTCGCGGTGCCCGCACCGGGCGACTGGAGCTTCACGGCCTGTGCCTGCCCCGCCCCGTTCCCGGTCGCGGTTGTGAAGGCGAAGGCGACCGAGGACGACGCGACCGCGAACGCACAGGCGAAGAGGATGAGCGGGGTGCGGAGGCGACGCACGCGGCCGTCGAGGCCGATCCTGCGGGCGTGGCGTCCCCGGCTCACTGGGACTCTCCGGACAGGGTGAACGTCACGGTGAACGTCACGCCCTGACATGTACCGGGTGCGTTCGGCGCTAGCGCGACCAGACCGGCGACGGTCTGCTTGCCAGTCGTGCTGCCGGCTCGCACCGTCAGCGGCGTCGGCAGTGTGTACGGGAGGATACGGGCGATGCTGACGTACCCGTCGCCGCACAGCTCGGTGTTGCTCGAGACGACCGTGGCACCCGCGTCGATTGCCTGGAAGACGGCGTCCGAACTCCCGGAATTCTTCAGCCTGAAGTACGCACTCCCGGTGCTGCCCGGCAGCAGATCGCCGGGGCCGGTGGTCGCGGCGACCGCGACAGAGACCGGCTTCCCTGCCATGACCACCCCACTGCTCGATCCCTGCCCCGTGGCCCGGGTGACGATGTAGGCGACTGCGCTGCCTCCACCGAGGCCCATGACGACCGCCGTCGCCGCGCCGACAGCGGGCACGAGCCGCAAATGCCGCCGTGCCCTGGCGCGTGCACCGTGCCTGCGCATGGTGGCGGTCGTGTTTGAGCGGGCGTCAACGTCATCACCCTGCGACGCAGCACCGAGGTGAGCGGGCTGCGGAACGGTGTCGGTGACGCGCTGCGGCGCTCGTCGGCGAATTCCGTCTCGATCTCGAAGACAGTTCGTACGGTTTCGACCGCGCCGCCGGCATCGGGCACCCACAGCCTCAAGGGCGAGGGAGGGACGCGGCGTCTTGTCTACCCATGCCGAGTCCGTTTGGTTCTGCCCCTTCGAGGCGTGCATGGCACGGCCCTCCACCGAGAGGAGCGGGTCTCCCTTCTTCGCGTGGGCACCGAGGGACAGTGCCGACGCGGCAGCGCCCGGGGCATGGAGCGCTCGTCGCTCGATGCTGAAGACGCGATCGATCTTGCCGACGTGGCTGTTGCCCACCTCGATCGTCCCGGCGCCGGCGTCGGCCGGGACCTCTGTGCGAGCGGAGGGTTCTGCTCGGGCGGCGTGGAGCGCCCGTCGCTCCAACCAGAGCAACGGGTCATGCGGGTCGACGTGGGCGCCACGCAGCTCGACGCCCAATGCGCTCGCGGCGACGGCATCGAGCCAACGAACGTCGACCGAGGACAGCGGGTCACCCACCTTCACATGGGTGAGCGGAGGCGCGGGCGTCGAGAGGTCCTCTGGTTCGTCAGAACCTTCAGGACCCGCCCGCCATTGTGCCCGGTCATCGTTGGCGCCGTTCACCGACGCGTCGATCAGCATCCTCGTTCGATCCGCTTCCAGTTACTCGTGGGGTGAGGCCGCGGTATCGGCCGGGCCATCGAGCTTTCACCCGTGACCCGGCCGGGGTACCGCGGTCCCCGACGCGGACGTGACATGGTCACGCCCGCCCCCAACGGTTGCCTACGGCGTGGAGACGGTCACCGTCAGCGGCTCACCCAGGCACGCGTCCTGGTCGACCGGCGGACTGGTGAGGTTCTTCCACGTGAGCGCCCCCGAGGGGATCAGCCCGTAGTCCGTCGCACCCGCCGGTACCACCTCGTTGACGGTTTCGGGAGCCAAACTGAACTGTGGGTAGTTGCTGAGGAGGCTGTTGCACAGTGCGTTGCTCGACGTGACGCTCACGAGCGAAATCGTCGTGACCTTGACCGGGTTCGGATTGGCGTTCGTGGCGTCGAAGTCCACCGGGACGGTCGCACCCGGAACTAGGGCAGGGGACGATGCAATGTGGACCGAGATGCTCACCGTGGCCGTGCCACCCGTACCGGCCGTCACCGTTTGGGACCCACCACCGGTTCCTGTGAGTGTCAAGACGGCGTAGGCAATCCCACCGCCCAATAGCAACAAACCGGCGAGGCCGGCTGCCGCCACTCTCTTGTTCCTCAAAACTCTCATAGCGCTCCTTTCATTTCCGTTTGCTGGAATTTCCCTCTCGTTGAGCGCCGTTGCCCTGTCGCCAAATCCCGCTGGCAAATGGCCGCGGAAACCGTTTCACACGGCACGAATTCCACGAATCCTTTTCCACATCTCGGGAACAAGTCTTGAACAAACTGTGCACAACACGCCTGTTTCTAATGCATACAGAAATCCTTTGCAACCAGGAAGTTCGTGCGTCCATTCACGTATTTCCTGGGAAATCCATGACGATGTAACTACACGAATGAGACTTGCCTTCAGCACCAATGAAACGTGCCTGAAACGACCCAATGTCTCGGGCACGCTCTGGAAAGAGATCGCCTCTGATGGCGTTCCCGAAGGCGCAACCAGGGCCAATTGCTGCAAGAGCAGAACCGCGGTCGCGGCTCCGCACACCGCGACAACAGCGCTCTGCGCGCGGCTTCTCGGTGGTGCCGGGGGTCGTTCCACCGGTGCTGCCGGATGCCACCATGGACCCTATGACGATCAGCGAGACAGGCTCGACGTCCGCCCGCTCAGCCCCACCATCGGCGCCGAGATCCACGGCATCGACTGCGCCAGCCGATCTCGACGACGACACCGTGGCAGCCATCCGCCGCGTCTGGCTGGAGCGACTCGTCGTCTTCTTCCCGGACCAGCATCTCGACGACGAGACGCAGATCGCGTTCGCCCGGCGCTTCGGCGAGCTGACCGAGAGCCATCCCGTCGAGCCGCAGGTGCTCGAGCGCAAGGAGATCCATTCCATCGAGAGCGGCAAGGACCGCACGGACTTCTGGCACACCGACATCACGTTCATGAACCGGCCCGCGATGGCGTCCATGCTGCGATCGGTCGTGGTGCCCGAGGCCGGTGGCGACACCATGTGGTCCGACACCCGCGCCGCCTACGAGGCGCTGCGCCGTCCCTCCAGCGCTCTGCGACGGGCTCGCCGCCTACCACTTCGAGCCCTATTACGCGCAAGCGGTGGCCGAGGGCCACGGCAAGTCTGGGAGGGCAAGAAGCTCACCCGCCTGCTCCCGGCGACCCATCCCGTCGTGCGGGTCCATCCCGAGACCGGCCGGAAGAACCTCTTCGTCAACCCGAAGTTCACCCTGCGGATCGTGGACATGCCCGAGGCCCAGAGCAACGGGCTCCTCCGGCTCCTCTACGACCACATGACCGGCCCGAGTTCGTCGTGCGCTACCACTGGAGCCCGGGGACGCTCGCCTTCTGGGACAACCGGGCCACCATGCACTTCGGCATCTTCGACTACGAGGGCGACACCCGGGTCATGCACCGGGTGACGCTGCGCGGCGACGGCCCGGTCGGCCCGACGCAAACACCGGACTGAGCCGGGACACAACTCCCCAGCGTGCACGTCCACGATCTTCACGGGCGGCACCCATCCTCACGATGGACGGCGCCGTACCCCGACCCCGAGATCGTCGTGATCGGAGACGACCGGATCATCGCCGTCGGCGACGCCGGAATCGCCCAGCGGTACCCCGATGCGCGACACCGTCGACCTCGACGGCCGAACGCTGTTGCCGGGGTTCATCGACGCGCACAACCACCTCTGCATCGCCGCGCTCCACCCACGATGGGCCGACCTCAGTGACGTACGCACCCCCGACACCCTGCGCGCCGCCCTGGCGCGCAGGCCGAGGCCGAGCCGGAGGCCGCCTGGGTGCGCGGCGTCGGGCTGGAGCGACCTCGAGGACGGGTGGACGCCGACACGTCACGACCTCGACGCCCCGGTCTCGACCGGCCGGTCATCGCCGTGCACTACAGCTACCACCAGTGCGTGGTGTCATCGGCGGGCCTCGATGCCCTGGGCTCTCCGACGCGTCGAGCGGACCCTCCCGGCGGCACCCTCGGCCGCACCGACTCGGGTGCGCTCAACGGCGTGCTCTACGAGCGTGCGTTCAGCGACGCCCACGAGCGATCCATGGCGCCCTACCGCGACCCCGACCGTTGGGCGGACCACATCGTCGAGGCCGCCCGGGGGCTCCTGCGGGAGGGCATCGTGAGCGTCCACGACGCCGCCTGTCCCCCGTCGGCCGAGCACGTGTACCGCACCCTTGCCCGAGAGAAACGGCTCCCGATCAGCATGGTGCTGCTGCCGCACGGCGAGGCGCTCCTCGGCCCCCTCGACGCGCCCCGACTCGACGGCCCACCCACCGGCGACGGCGACGAGCGCCTGCGGGTGGGCCCGGTGAAGCTCTTCGCGGACGGCGGTGTCCTCCCCGCCATCGGAGGACACATCAACGGGCATCCGATCTCGCTCGGCCTCGTCTTCGACGACCTCGAGGCCGAGGTTCGGCGGTGGTCGAGCACGGGTTCGGCATCGCCGTGCACGCCATCGGCAACCGCGGCGCCGAAGCGACGCTCGACGCGTTCGCCGCCGCCACCCGGATCCGCCCCGACGACGAAGTCCTGTTCCGGATGGAGCACGCCACACTGCTCAGCCGGGAGCAGACCCGGCGAATGGCCGAGCTCAACACCATCGCCGTGGTTCAACCCGGCTTCCTGCACCACATGGGCGGCGCCGTCGACGGCTTCCAGCTCGACGAACCAACTGGATGCCCTTCGGCGACCTCGCCGAGTCCGGTGTCGTCATCGCCGGGTCCTCCGACGCACCCTGTGCCTTCCACGAACCGCTCCTCACATCCGCGCGCGGCGTCACCCGGATCACCTCGAAGGGCACCGTCCTCGATGCCGCACAGTCGCTCCCCTACGACGCCTGGCTGCGCGCCTACACCGTTGACGCCGCCAGAGCCGGCGGCCAGGAGAACGATCGCGGCCGGCTCACGCCGGGCCTCCAAGCCGACCTCGTGGTGCTCGAGGGCGACCTCGATGCGCTGCGCCCGCCCGCAGTGTCCGAGACCTGGGTCGCAGGTGAGCGTGTGTTCGCGGCGTCCTGATCGACCCTCGAGCGCCAAGCGTCGCGTGGCTGATGATGCATTACAACATCGCAGAAACGCCAATGAACCCGATTCGCCACAGATTCTCGCCCGCCGACCCAGCCCGACCCGACTCAGCCCAACCCGACTAGCAGACCGAGACCGACTCAAGCGGCGGAACGGCCCTCCCCTTCCCACGAGGCGATCGACGGCAACACCCGCGCCGCGCCGTCGAGCCAGGCGCGGAACGCGGCCGTGGCCCGGACGTCGTCCTCGTTGTAGTCGAGGATCCACTGCGCCGCCGCCGTCCGGCTCACCCGGATCCGCCTCCACATCGACCGCCTCGTCGTACTTGACCATCGCCAGCGTCCCACCGGCGTCGTCGAACCGCCACGCAAAGCCGGCCAGGGGCGCCGTTTCCTTCAGGCCCATGCTGCGGCCGGTGACCAGCTGTCCCCGCACGACCTCCAGCAGGTCGACCCACTCGTCGGAACCCAAGAACGCGTCGACCTCGTCGCGCAGCGCCCAGCCGGTCGGCGAGCCGCTTCATCTGGCCCTCCTCCGCGCTCCTGCTGTAGCAGTAGGCGCGGAACGACGCACCTTCCGCCGCCGCACGCGCCCGCACCCCCGGAACCACGACCAGAACTTCTCGAACGCGACGAGCTCGCCCTCCTCCATGTCGGCGTCCCACGTCGCGAACGACACGTACTGCGCCGCCGGCGTCCGCCTCACGCCGGTCCGTCCCCAGCGCACCCCACAGGTAGCAGCCGTCGTTGGTGCTCTCCATGTCCACGTCGACCTCGATGTCGGCCCGGGGCACCTCGACCGAGACGACATCCCGGCGCCGGTACGCGGCCAACTCACCGACCCGCGCCCGGGCCAGCTCGATCTGGCCCGCCACGCTCGTCCCGCCACCGTCCGCGCACACCACGAACGTCCGCCCGTCCAACCGGGCCAGGTCACCGGCCGTGACGAAACCGAGCGCCGCCAGGTCCTCGAGCTGCTTCTTGCGCTTGGGAATCAGCGAAGCCAGCGGCGTCGGACCCGCCACGCTCGTGCGCCCGGTCCGACAGGTCGCTCAGGTCGACCCCGACGCCGAACCAACTCCGCGGTCGTCCAGTCGAGCCCCGCCAGCGCGTACAGGTCCGCGACACCGTGGTCCATGTACAGCCGCCGCCGCGCCACGCCGACACCCGACACCAGGCTCAGGTCCGCCACCGCCTCGAGTTGCGAGCCGCACCACTCCCGCCAGCGGCACATCGCACAATCCCGACACACGATCGGCTCGGCCAACAGCGCCACCGACGCGTCGTCCAGATGCGCCTCCGCCGCCCGGGACGACCTTCAACCGCAACGCGAACTCGAGGTCGTAGCGCTCCATCGCGCTGATCCGACGCGGCAGCGCGGCCACCTCGACGTGTTCCGGCGGCTCCAGTACCGGCGCATCGAGGTCGTACCAGACGATGACGCCCTCGGACCCGCAGATGCCGCCGACGTTGCGCCCGAGGCCCGTCGACGCCCAACCGGCCGACTCCAACAGCCGGCGGTAGTGCGCCAGCTGCAGCAGGTCCCCGACGTGCCGGCGCGCCATGAAATCGACGTCGACCCGGGCGCGTCTCGAAGTACGGCAACGCAACCTCGGACACCAAGGCGGACCCGCCGCCGGTCCGGTCCGGCCGCGACGGCTCCAGAGACTTGTGCGACTTCACGTCGACCGGCAGGTACCCCTGGCCGCACGTCACCAGCAGGTCGGGCTCGCCGACTCGATGCGCGTCGACATCCACCGGCAGCCGCCCGCCCGCAACCAGCCGGGCGCCCTGGGCGATCGCCTGCCGGGTGTGCCACTCCCGTGCGTCGGGGTCGTCGGCCTCGATGACGACGGCCCCCTCCACCTCGTCGAAGACCCCGCCGATCGTCTCGTCCTCGTGCTGCGTCGCCGGCCCGGAACAGCTTCTGGAGGAAGGGCGGGTCGGGCAGCGGCTCGCACGGCTGCAACACGTCGAGCTGCACCCGCTCGGGGCACGACTTGGCGAAGTACGCACCCTTCGGACTGATCGCCGCGGTCGCCATCAAGACAGTGTGCCGGGTGGCCGTGACAGATCGGGGGATCGTCCGGTTGCCTGCCGGCCCACCGCCCCGATCTGCCGGAATCTTCCCGGCGGAATCCGCCGCCCTGCCGGAACAGCCTTCGGTTTCGGGCTAGCTACTGGGTGAGGTTGACCGTCGCCGCCGGCCCCGCCGGAATCTGGCTGGAGCCGCCACTGCTCTGCCCGGTGATCTCGTACTGACCGGCCGGAACCTGCGCGCCGGGACACGCCTGCGTCTGTCCGGGGGTGCACGAGTCCTGTCCCCACGTGATCGAGAAGCTCTGCGACCAGTTCGCCGCCAGCACGGTCGGTCCCGTGAAGGTCGACGGGCATCCCGCCGATGCCGGCGCCGCGCTCGACCACACCAATGCTCCCGATGCGTTGTCGATGTTGACGAGCGGACACGCGTAGCCGGTGTGATTCACCGTGCACGCCGGTCCGGTGTTCTCGAACACGAGCGCTATCTGGACCGGCTGTCCGGTCGAATAGGTGCCTTGATCCGTACTGACCCTCGCAGCGAAGTTGCTCCACACGCACGCCGGTGGGAACGGGACAGTTGTCGTCGTCGTGGTCGACAGGCGCCGGCGCCGGCGCCGGCGGCACCGCAGGAGTGAACGTGCTCGCGTTTGTCTTCACGGCGGGCGCTGTCGTGGTCGTCGTCGAGGGCGACGGCTGCGTCGTCGACGTCACCGGCGTGGTCTTCACCCGCGCCACCGCGTGGTGATCACGGCAACCGCCTTGTTCGCCAGATGATGCGGAGCTCCGCCGGCACAGCCCGAACAGACCAGCGCCACCACTCCCAGGAGACCGACGATCACGAACGGTCGACGGATCATCCGTCCCACGACGGCACCCGCCGCGGGCGTCAGTTACCTTCGTCAACCCCACACCACGCGGAATTCCACAGCACCCCGGCCCGCCCATGGCCCACATCTTCTCGCAACCGGATCCTCTCCCATAGGGATATAAGTCACGGTCGGCCGTCAAAAATCACACAAAAGGTACGGTTTTGGGCATGCCCAAGCACGATGTCACCGTCGACCTTCCGACCGGGATCGTCCTCCATTCGGACGTGAAGTTCGTTGTCAGGAGCGATGACGAAAGACTCGGCGAGCTACAGGTCAGCAAGGGATCGATCGACTGGATCCCGGGGAATGCTCGAACCCGCTACCACATGGGGTGGGAGAAGTTCCACGAGATGATGGTGGAACACGCATCCGCCGAGGCCTATTAGGGAGCGACCGAAGCGACGCCGCGCGCCGCCGCGACGACTGAATCGGTTCAATCCTCGGCAGCGCCGTAGGGCCGCGGCGCCCCGCCACCCAACTGCCGGAGCGCCTCGCTCCGAAGCCAGCGGCGGAACTCCACCACCTGGTCCGGACGGAGGCGGTGGCGCGATGTCGAGGAGCGCGCTCGGCTCGTCGAGCATCCCCCAGAGCTCACCGAGGTCACGCATGGACTCCAGCGTGGTCACCAAGTTCCAGATCGAAAGCGGCGCGGTCCTCGGCGAACGCCCACATCACCGCATCGCGGCCGGCCAAGCGGTCCGCCGCAGTCGAAAGCAGCAGTTCATAGATATGACGAACGGTGCCTTCCTCAGGCGTTACCGGGCCGTGCTCGAGCTGGATCGCCCGCACCAGGTCCTCGATCTGGACCCCGCTCTCGATGGCAACCCTCGTCGGCAGATCGATGAACCGGAAGGACAGCCCGTCGCGCACCTCCAACTCGTACTCGAGTTGGAGCTGCGGCTCACTCGGACCGGACTGACCGTTGATCAGCTCCGCCCACACCGTCTTCGTTCGCTGCGTCGAATCGACGCCCCACCGGGCTGCCAGCTCGGACACCACCCGGAGCCCGCGCCCGCTCTGCCCGAGCGTCAACGCCCACAGCGCGCCGGTGCTGTGGGGCGCCACGTGCGGGAGCACGGCCGGGCACTGGTCGGTCACCTCGATGCGGACACCCTTCGCAATGGGCCGCAACACCAGCACGACATCGAGCTCGGCGTGCAGCACCGCGTTGGTGACGAGCTCGGTCGTCACCAGTGCCGCGTCGAAGTCGAGCGAACCCAGGTTCCAGTGACGGACCAGCGGTTCGACGAACGCTCTGCTCACGGCGGCGGCGTCCACGCTCGGCTGCAGCCGAAGGACCTGCCCCACGTGGGTCGACGACTCGGAGGTGCCGGCCGAGGGGTCACCGCCGTCGCCTCTGCCCGCCGTCGTGATCGCTTGCTGCCTGCCATCGGCCCCTTCCGCCCGGTCGATCCAACGGGGGATGAATGCCCAACTCGTCTTGTCGCAAACTAACGCGCCCGGTCAGGAGACCTGCACCTCGTGACGAGGAACAGGATGTCTCGGCCCGCACCACGACGAAGTGAGAGCGCTGCGAAGTCCGGCGGATCAGGGTCCGGCCGCCGCCCTGGGCCCGCCGGAACCGGCGCGGCGGTGTCCGAGATGCCGGGGAGCGGGCCGAGCGCGGGCGATGTGGCTGCGACGCTCAGCGCCGCGCCGGGCGTCGCCCTCCTCGACGTGGACGGCGTCCCGACCGGACCGGGCCTTGATGCGAACGGCGGGGGCGGTCGGCGGGCGCAGCGGAGCCGTTCTCGCTCCGGGCGCTCGGGGCGGCCGGTGCGATGGATCGCGGGATGCGAGCACCGTCCAGCCGGGAAAGGGAGGGGATGTCGGGCACCAGAGATCTCCGGGGAGAGCCCCAGCCGCCGCGTGAGGATCTTCGTGCCGCGGACATGCTCGTGGCCGACCAGGGAAACCACGAGGCCGTCGGCGCCTGCCCGTCCGGTCCGTCCCGAGCGGTGCACGTAGTCGGTGTGGTCGGTGGGCGGGTCGAAGTGGACGACGAGTGGCACTGCATCGACGTGGATGCCGCGCGCAGCGACGTCGGTCGCGACGAGCACATCGAGCCGACCGGCCCGGAAGGCGGCGAGGGCCCGCTCGCGCTGGGCCTGGCTGCGGTCGCCGTGGATGGCGGCCGACTTGAGACCGGAGCGGCCGAGGCGCTGCGAGAGTCGATCCGCGCCGCGCTTGGTCCGGCAGAACACCAGCGCCGGCCCCTGCGCACGCACCACGTCGGCGGTGACCTCCACGCGGTCGGCGTGTTCGACCCGCCAGAAGTGGTGATCCACCTCACCCCGGTCCTCGGCGGAGGACGCCACCTCGTGGAAGACCGGGTCGTGCTGGTAGTCGCGGACGAGCTTGTCGACCGGCCCGTCGAGGGTGGCCGAGAAGAGCAGGGTCTGGCGCGAGTCACTCGTCATGTCTATGAGGCGGCGGACCGCGGGGAGGAAGCCCATGTCCGCCATGCGGTCGGCCTCGTCGACGACCACGAGGTCCACGTGGGAAAGCCGCACCGCACCCTGCGCGAGCAGGTCGGTGAGACGCCCGGGGCACGCGATGACGACGTCGATGCCGTTGCGCAGGGCCGCGCGCTGCGGGCCGTAACCGACGCCGCCGTAGATCGAGGTCACCCGAGCACCGATGGCGGCGGCCAGCGGCGCGATGACGTCCTCGATCTGGCCGGCCAGCTCGCGAGTCGGAACCAGGACGAGCGCGGAGGGATGGCGACGCTTGGGACGGGGGCCGGGACGAGCCGACAGGCGCGACAGGATCGCCAGCCCGAAGGCCAGGGTCTTGCCGGAGCCGGTGGGCGCCATGCCGCAGACGTCGCGTCCCGCAGAGCGCATCGGGCAGGGTGGCGGCCTGGATCGGGAAGGGGCGGTCGATCCCTCTCTTTTCGAGGGCGGCCGAAAGTGCTCTGGGCACGCCGAGGTCCGAGAACCGGGCAGGCGCGAGAGCAGGGGCAAGGGTGGTCACAAGACTCCAATCGGTCAAGGCGAAGATGGCCGACTCGATGCGATGTCTCGTGGGCCCGGCCGACTCGGTGGAGCCGACCACCGCGGTGCGAATGCACGCGGTATCGAGATGCAGCATAGCGGACGCAGGGCGAGCCGACGGTGAGCAGCTCGTCCCGACGGCTAGCGTGAGTGCGCCGACATCGTCGGCACACCGCCCCGGCATGTTGGCGAATCAGGCGCACCGCGAGCGAGCACTCGTCTGCTGCACCCTTCAATCCGGTCTCGAGGAACGGGGGCCATCGCCAAGCATGCGCGCGCAGACGCCTGAGGAGGACCTCCTCGGTCTGTACTTCAGGGATATCCGCCGCTATCCCTTGTTGTCGAAGGACGACGAGATCCGTCTGGCCAAGCTGGCGGCGGCCGGGCGCGACGCCAGCGCAGCGCTTGCCACAGGCCAGGAGGTGGGCCTGGCACGGCGCGCGAGCTCCGCCGGGCGGTACGGACCGGAGAGCAGGCGACCGAGACCTTCACCAACGGCAACCTCCGCCTGGTCGTGTCGATCGCCAAGAAGTACCAGGGCGCCGGGCTGCCGCTGCTCGACCTGGTGCAGGAGGGCAACCTCGGCCTGATCCACGCCCTCGAGAAGTTCGATTGGCGGAAGGGCTTCAAATTCTCCACCTACGCCACGTGGTGGATCCGCCAGGCCATCGTCCGCGGGATCGCCGACGGCAGCCGCACCATCCGTCTCCCGCCGCCGGTTCGTGAGCTTCTCAACCAGATCGGGCAGTCCCGCAATCATCTCGAAGCCGAACGCGGGCGGCACGTCGGCGTCGACGAGATCGCCGACGACCTCGCCGTCAGCGCGGAGCGGGTCGCCAACATCCTCCGGCACGCGGTCGCACCGGCATCGCTGTCCGAGCAAATGGGGCACGACGGCGCGGCCGAGCTGGGCGAAATGGTCGAGGACCACAACGCGGTGTCGCCCTTCGAGTTCGCCGCATCGGCCCTGCTCTCCGGCGAGGTGTCGACGATGCTCGGCTGCCTCGACGGCCGTGAACGCGAGATCCTCGAACTCAGATTCGGCATCGACGGCGGAAGGCCGCACACGCTCCGGGAAGTCGGTGCTCGCATCGGCCTGACGGGCGAGCGGGTCCGCCAGATCGAGGCGAAGGCGATGGCCAAACTGCGGCATCCGACGTCAGCCCACGACATCTCGTTCTGACCCTTTCTGACGATCCGATCGGCGCGACAGTTCGGATCGAGCGCGCACCTGCTAAGATGACGGTCAGTCATCAGCGCGTTGCTGAGTGGCCTGGTCGAGAAACCCCGAGTTGGCCCATTTTGAACGGAGCCACACATCTCCCAGAGCCTGCACGAAGCCCTCAGAGGGCTTAGTTGTCGTGTCGTCGTCCGCTTCGGACCCGCTTGCACGTGGCCACGGCCGTCGGGGCCGCACCTCTCTCTTGCCGGGAACGGCCCGTGCCTAGGCACAACCGCAGCAGGACGCAGCGCCGCTCGACGTCGGCGCCCGCACCCGAGCGAGGGGGCGGCCGGCGACGCCAGGCCAGCGGGGACACCGACGCACAAGCCCTGACGTTGCGCGAATCCGGCAAGTCCTTTTCCGCGATCGCGCGCACGCTGGGGCTCGAGCGTGCGACCGATGCGCACCGCAGCTACGTCCGCGCCCTCGGTGCACGTGAGGGCGACGAGCGCCGGCAATTGGTCAAGAACGAGGAAGCACGGCTGGACCAGCTCGAACGACGGATCCGCCAGAGGGATGCAAACGACGTACCGAAGCTCGAACGCCGGCTGCTGGGCGTGCAGAAACTGCGGGAGGCCATCCCGAAGTGACGACGTTGGCTCCGACACCTTGCGCATTGTGCGGACGGAGTCCGACCTCGCTGATGGCGACCGAAACGCCGGACAATCGATCGGGGTCCCGATCCGGATGACAACTCGTACTCCATCACCGTGATCCTGCCCGATGTCCCGTTGTGCGATGCGCACACACGGCATGTCCTCTCGGGCGACCTCCACCTCGGATGGTGCGACGACCCGCAGTGTCGGAGTTACGGCGAGGAGGGCGAGCCCTCGGCTTGTGGCGCACCGTACGGGCCGATCGCGCAAGCAAACCGAGTCCAGGTCCACCGCCAAGAACCAACGAACAACAAGGACAACAAAAAGAGAAAGAGAACAGAGACATGGAAACTGGAACTGTGAAGTTCTTCAACACGACCGGGGCTTCGGGTTCATCGCGCCGGCGAGCGGGGAAAAGGACGTGTTCGTCCACGCTTCCAATATGGTCGGGCCGGGGAGCCTCGAGGACGGCCAGCAGGTCGAGTTCGAAGTGGCCCAGGGTGCCAAGGGGCCGGAAGCGCAGAACGTCCGGGCCATCTGAGGCACGACGGATCCGACCAGGCCGACCGCAAGCCCTGGTCGCCCGTCGAGCATCGACAGCGGGGACTGCCGCCGTTCCAAACGGCGCTCCTCATCGCATTCGAGCGGGAGGAAACCTTGCAGACAGCAATCACGACAGAACCGGGGCCTCGCGAGTTCCACCACCTGACCCTCGACGTCCGAGCCGCGGGCCTCTTCGAACGCCGGCTCGGCTACTACTCGGTCAAGGTCGTCGTCACCGTCGCCGCGTTCGGCGCGGGATGGTTGGGGTTCTTCCTTCTCGGCGACTCGTGGGCCACGCTCGCCATCGCGGTGTTCCTCGGGGTGGCCGCCACTCAACTCGGCTTCCTCGGTCACGATGCGGGCCACCGGCAGATCTTCGAGTCCCGGCGGGCCAACCGCCTGCTCGGGTTGGGGGTCGGGAATGCCTTGATCGGCATGAGCTTCGGCTGGTGGGTGCCCAAGCACAATTCCCACCACGCCCACCCCAACGAACCGGGCCGCGACCCCGACATCGGGGTCGGCCTGCCGGGCGCGGAGGCGCACCAGGACAACGGGCCGGCCGGGAAGCAGCCGGGCGTCGCCGGGTGGCTGGACCGCCGGCAGGCCCAGCTCTTCTTCCCGCTGATGCTGCTGCGCAGCACCGGGCTCTACGTCTCGGGCTTCCAGGACGTGATCCGCCGCCGGCGCGAGCGGTCCGTCCTCACCGAGGGACTGCTCCTCTTCGCGCACGTCGCGTTGTACGCTGACGGTCGTGTTCTGGGTGCTCTCGCCGCTCAAGGCGATCGCCTTCATCGCGGTGCATCAGGCGGCGTTCTCGATGTATCTCGGTTGCAGCTTCGCCCCCAACCACAAGGGCATGCCGCTCCTCGAGGACGGGACCGAGATGTGCTTCGCCCGGCGCCAGGTCGTCACGGCGCGCAACCTCTCGGGGGGCCGGTTGACCGGCTTCATCTTCGGCGGCCTCAACTACCAGATCGAGCACCACCTGTTCCCGACGATGCCCCGGCCGAACCTGGCCCGGGCCCAGGCGATGGTGCGGACCTTCTGCCGCGACAACCACCTCGGCTACGCCGAAGCGCGCCCACTCGCGTCGTACGTGCTGGCGGTGCGCGCCCTGAAATCGCCTGACCCGTTTGCCCCCACGTCGGTGCCGGTGCCAGCCACCCTGTAGTCCCGCTGGCACCCCTGTGCCGCGTACCCCAACCGCGTCAGCACGTTGCGGGTGATCTGCTCGATCTGCGGGTCTCGTCCCGCCAGCCCGTGGGCCCAGTCGGTCGATCCCGAGGTCACGACCGTGGCCCCGGCGGCGTTGGTGTACGCGCCGAGCACGGCGTGGCCGTGGCGGATCCGCTCCATCGCCTCGGGCTCGCGGGTCCCGAACATGCGGGACGGCGATGTACTCCAGCTCGCTCGGCTCGCTCGGGCTTCGGCGGGCGGGGCGCGGTCTCGCGGGTGAAGTGCTGCGTCGGGCAGGTGCCGAGGATCTCGAAGGTCGACGGCGTGCCGTCCTCGCCCGTCGGGTACGGCAGC
Source organism: uncultured Acidimicrobiaceae bacterium (assembly GCA_963828455.1). Classification (GTDB taxonomy): domain Bacteria; phylum Actinomycetota; class Acidimicrobiia; order Acidimicrobiales; family RAAP-2; genus Bog-473. The sequence continues at coordinate 99,008 of CAWHFH010000026.1, forward strand.
CCGTCGCGGTAGGTGAACACGCAGCCGTCGCACTCGTAGCCGACGACCGTCGCGCCGGCGCCGAGCACGTCGCCGTAGCCGAGCCCGGTGCCCTCGAAGATCCAGTGGCCGGGCGCGGTGCACGGTGTAGCCGCCGAGGCCGGTGGTCACGTTGCGCCCGATGCGGTGATAGCCGCCCCGGGTGAACGAGACGCCGGTCATGTGGTTCTCGGGGCGGGCGACGATCACGTCGGACCAGAACGTCGTCACCTCCGCCTCCCGGCCGGTGCCCATCAGCGGGTCGTCCTTGAAGAAGCCCTTGTACCCGACCATCACGTCGTGGTCGTCGCCCTCGATGCGCACCTGCCACAGCGACGTGTTGCCCGAGAAGAAGGCGGCGTTGCCGCCGCGGGCGACGAAGGCCTCGACGGTGTCGCGCATGCCCTTGGACCAGTACTCGTCGTGGCCGACCGAGAGGTACAGGCTGCGCGCCGTCCAGCACCTCGGGATGCTGCTTCGAGGTCGGCGTTCGTGCACACGCCGATCTCGAAGCCCTCTCGCTCGGCCCACTCGATGAACGGCAGCTCCCAGTCGGGCCAGCCGGCCGAGCCGGCCTAGCCCGACAGATGGTTGAGCTGGATGTAGCCGACGTGGGCGGCGTTCTGCGGGTCGGGCGCGCCGGTCCCGGTGACCCGGCGGCCCTTGCCCGGCGGCTTGTAGAGGTAGCCGGCCGCCATCGGCCGCTGCATGGCGACCTGGGTGCCCCCGGTGTAGAGGTTCGGTCCGCCGAAGTCGTTGTAGGCGTGCCACGTGTTGGTCGCCAGCGCCAGCACGATGCCGCGTCCCGGGAGCCGGACGCACGACGAAGAAGGCGTAGTCACGCCGGACCTTCTCGCCGACGTCGATCTCCATGACGACCTCGTAGTAGCCGGACCGCCAGGCCGGATCGACGTCCGAGCGTGAGGGCGGCCGGCCACCCGCAGCCCTTGGAGGAGGCGTCCTGCGGCGTCGCGTGCTCGTCGGCCGCCACGGCGTCGGACTCGGAACACGACCTCGCGCGCGCCGCCCGACCCGGGCCACCTCGACGCGCACCGGGCGCCCACCCGACGACGACAGGTGCAGGCCGACCTGCTCGCCCGGGCCACCGATTGGGGCCAGCAGTACCCCGTCACCACCTCGCGTGCCATCGCCGGACCATAACGGGACCGCCACAACTCCCGCTGAGGCCAGGTTCCGGGCGCGGACTGACATCCGCTGGACGGGTTGTCGGGCGATTTGGGTCTGGCCGCCGCCTCGGGCCCGCCGGAACCGGCACGGCGGCATCCGAATCTCCTGCCTACCGACCCGGGTTGGTCCGCGCCGCACACGCTCGACCACAATCCCGGGGACACGACGGAAGTGGGTGGAGGTGAGATGGCGAGGTCGGAGAGCGAGGGGGACTCGACGGGTTCCCGCGCCGAGCTGCGCGACTGGCTGGCTGAGCACCTGACCCCCGAGGTGGCCGCAGCCGGCGAGCACGGGATGGAGGGCAACACCCTCGAACTGCTCCGGGAATGGAACCGGACGCTGGCCGACGGCGGGTGGGCGGCGCCGGCGTGGCCGAAAGAGCATGGCGGTCGCGACGCCGATGTCGGCGAGCAGCTCGCCTACCTCGAGGAGATGAACCGGGCGCGGGCGCCGGGACCGGTGAACGTGATCGGCGTCTCCAACATCGCGCCGGCCATCATGCAGTTCGGCACCCCCGAGCAGCAGGGCCGCTATCTCCAGCCGATGCTCCGGGGCGACGAGATCTGGTCCCAGGGCATGTCCGAGCCCGACGCCGGCTCCGACCTGGCGTCGCTGCGCACCGCCGCGGTGGAGGACGGCGACGACTTCGTGCTCAACGGCCAGAAGACGTGGAACTCGCTCGGGCATCACGCCGACTGGTGCCAGCTGTACGTGCGGACGGACCCGTCGGTGAAGAAGCACGCCGGGATCACGTGCTTCCTGGTGGACATGCGCACGCCCGGGATCGAGGCACGGCCGATCACGACGATGACGGGTGATCACACGTTCGCCGAGCTGTATTTCACCGACGCCCGCATCCCCCGCTCGGCCATGCTCGGCCCGCTGCAACGGCGGCTGGACCGTGGCCATGACGACGCTGAGCTTCGAGCGCGCCGGCGTGGCCCGGCTGCACCTGTCGCTGGCGCGGCGGCTCGACGACCTGCTGGCCGACCCGCGGGCGCGGGCGGGCCGGGAGGACCCGGTACTGCGGGACCGGCTTGTCCGTATCTATGTGTCGATCCGGTGCATGCGGCACCTGACGGAGCGCTCGCTCGCCGACTCCTCGGCGGGGGCGGGGGCGTTGGGCAGCCTGGCCAAGCTGTCGTGGGCGTACTGCGACCAGGAGCTGGGGAACCTGGCGGTCGACCTGGTCGGGCTCGAAGCGCTGGGGGGCGAGGACCGCTGGGCCGAGAACTTCCTGGCCGTCCGCCAGGCCTCCATCGCCGGCGGCACGACCGAGATCAACAAGAACATCGTCGGCGAGCACGTGCTCGGGCTCCCCCGCTGAGCCCAGACCAATCTTTCTAGGCTTTTCTAAGCCAGCTATTAGAAACGGGCCCCACCGCTGCTGCGCCCCCGGGGCGGCAAGGATCCGGACTTGTGCGCATGACTGTGTGTACATCCCGCCCGTGACCCAGGACCCGAGGGACGATGTCCGCTGGCCACCCCCCGGCTGAACCCGGAAACGAGATACCGATCGGCGCCCGACGCGTGGAGCTCCTGAACAGGGCGAGGTTCCTTGACCTTCTGGGGGGAAAAGCAACCGACCAATAGAGTCGCCCAGATCCCCATATTCTAGGGTTTTCTAAGGCTCGAATTAGAAACCCGGGGTTGAAAAGCCCCTCAGGGGCACCGGGGGCTCGCCCCAGGCAGAGCGCCTCCCCCCCTCTGCGTTATTCTAAGTCAACCTTTAGAATGCCGCCTCAGGAGACAGCAAAGTAGGCAAGGCAGGCCCGGTCCATGAACAAGCGCGAAAACCCTTACACCCCGGGCGCCGGCCGCAAGCCGAGGACCCTCGCCGGCCGCGACCAGGACATCGAGGCGTTCCAGTCCCTTGTCGAGCGTCTGAACGCCGGCACCTACGAGCGCAGCCTCGTCTACACCGGCTTGCGGGGCGTGGGGAAGACCGTCCTGCTGATGGAGTTCGACGTGCTGGCCTCCGAGGCTGGATGGGCCACCACCGACGTCCAGGAGGTGGGCTCGAGCCCCGACTTTCGGATCACCTTCGCCCGCATGGCGCACCGCCTCCTCATGAACATGAGCCGCCGCCACCGCGCCAAGCAGCGCCTCGAACGGGCCCTCGCGGTGGTCAAGGCCTTCAGCATCGCAGCGCCCGGGGCGGTGGAGCTCCGGCTCGATGTCGAGGCCGCCTCCGGTGTCGCCGACTCGGGGGATCCCGAGCAGGACCTGGCCGGGTTGCTCCGCGAGATCGGCGAAGTGGCCCAGGCCAACCGCATGGGGGCACTCTTCCTCGTCGACGAGATGCAGAACCTCGACGGCCCCGCGCTCGGCGCCATCTGTATGGGCTTTCAGGCCGTCAGTCGGGCCGGGCTCCCCGTCGCGATGGTGGGGGCGGGACTGCCCGACCTGCGGGTGCGCCTGCTGGCGGCCAAGCCATATGCCGACCGCTTGTTCTCCTACGACGAGCTGGGGCGCCTCTCCGACGCGGCGGCCCGGGCGGCGCTGGTCGGGCCGGCGGCGGCGGCCGGCGTCGAGTTCGCAGAGGACGCCGCCCGCACCATCGTGGCGGAGTCCGCGGGGTTCCCGTACTTCATCCAGGAGTACGGCCGGGAGCTGTGGAACTTCGCCGAGTCGTCACCGATCTCGGCCGACGACCTCCGCGAGGCGCGCCCGATCGTGCAAGACGCGCTCGCCCGCAACTTCTTCGGCACCCGCTTCGAGATGGCCAGCGACACCGAGCAGCGCTACCTGGCCGCCATGGCCTCTCTCGGCACCGGTCCGTACCCGGTCTCCGCCGTGGCCCGAGCTTTCGGGGCCCCCGACCAGCGCTATGTCTCGATGCACCGCGACTCGCTCATCCAGAAGGGTCTCATCTGGAGCCCCCGCCGAGGCCAGGTCGACTTCACGGTGCCGCTCTTCGCCGACTACCTGGCCAACGCCGTCCTCGACACGAACTGATCGACACAGCAGCCCTCTTTTTCGGCGCCGGTCCGCTCCGGACGTCGCCGCCCCGTCCTGCCTTCCGCCGTCCCGGCGGCCCCGATCTTTCCGCCCATCGCTGCCGATCGCTTCCCGTCGACCTGCACCCGGAACTCCCGAGCGAGGTGGCCGTCGGCCCGCCTGTGATGCCAGACTCCCCGACGCTGCGCCCGGCACGAGAGACGGTGAGAGCGAGGAGCGCATGGCCCGAGTCCCCATTGAACAAGGGTTCTTCCGGATCCCCGACGACCCGGCCGAGCCGCCGCGCTTGATCGGAAGCCGTTGCCCCAACTGTGGCGAGGCGTTCTTCCCCCGTCGGCTGGTGTGCGCGCGATGCCTGCATGAGGGCACCGAGGACATCGAGCTGTCGACCCGGGGCACGATCCACACCTGGACCTACTGCCATGTCCCGCTGTTCGGCAAGAAGGACGCCGACGTCGCCGGCTACGGCGTGGCCCAGGTCGACCTGCCCGAGGGTCCCCGCGTGCAGTCGATCCTCTTCGGCGGCCCCGACGAGTTCGCCATTGGCACGGAGGTCGATATCGACCTCGAGACGTTGCGCCAGAACAAGGACGGTGACGACGTCGTGATCTACCGCTTCCGTCCCGCCCGTGACGGCGCCGGCGTCGGCGCCGGGGCCGGCGGTACGACATGAGGCACGGCTTGAAGTTCGACGGCGTGGCCGTCGCCGGGATCGGCATGGTCCGCTTCGGCATGTACAGGGACATCCCGTACCGGCACCTGGCCCGGGACGCCGGGCTGGCCGCGCTCCACGATGCCGGCATGACGCTGGCCGACGTCGACGAGGCGTTCGTGGGCTACATCCAGCCGGCACCCATGCTCGGGATCATGGCGATGAAGGAGCTCGGGCTGACCGGGCTGCCGGTAACCCACATCGAGAACGCGTCGGCGACGGGGCTCGTCGCCTTCAGGGAGGCGGCGTGGGCGGTGTCCTCGGGCCGGGCCGACGTGGCGATGGCGCTGTGCTTCGACAAGTTCACCGACATGACGGGCACGGGCGGGCGAGGGGCGGGGCGAGACGTGATCGACGCGCCGATCCTGCCGGCCGCCTACTTCGCGCTGTGGGCGCAGCGCCGCATGCACGATCGGGGGACGACGGCCGAGACCTTCGCCACCATCGCGGCGAAGAACTGGAACTACGGCGCGAAGTGCCCGTGGGCCCACCGCCAGTCCGACCACGTCGTGACGACGGAGGAGGTGCTCGGGTCCCGACTGGTGGCCGAACCACTCACTGCGATGATGTGCTGCCCGGCCGACGATGGGGCGGCGTGCATCGTCGTGGCCCGCGAGGACATCGTGCGAGCCCGCCGGCCGGAGCGGCCACTGGTGCGCGCCCTGGCGTCGGCGCTGACGTCGGAGACGTACTCGCCGGGCCACACGTTCGTCGGTCCGGTGGTCGGGCCCGCGACGATGACGCGCGACACGGCGCTCTTGTGTTACGAGACGGCCGGGCTGGGCCCGGAGGACGTGAGCGTCGCGTATTGTCACGACGCCTTCGTGAACGAGGAGCTCGAGTACTACGAGTTGCTCGGTTTCTGCGCCGAGGGTGAGGGAGAGAAGCTCGTCGCCGAGGGCGAGACGGGGCCGGGCGGGCGCATCCCGTTTAACACCGACGGCGGCCTCATCGCCGGGGGCACCCGGGCGGACCGACCGGGACGGCCATGCTGCACGAGGCGGTGCTGCAGCTGCGCGGCGAGGCGGAGGGCCGCCAGGTCGAGGGGGCGCGGGTGGCGCTGGCGCACCTGGTCGGTGGCGGTTCGATCGCAACGGTCAACTTGTTAGGTGTGGAAGGAGTCGGTTCATGACGACGAGTGACGAGCGCCGAGCGGCGGGACGGGAGATCCAAGGACAGCTCTGGCCGGCCATTTTGAAGGGCCCGACGGGACAGTTCCCGGCGGCCAAGCTGGCGCCGGACTTCTTCGACCACGTCCAGCAGAGCGCGTTCGGCGACATCTGGACACGGCCGGGCCTGCCGATCCGCGACCGCTCGATGATCACCGTCGCCGTGTTGGCGGCGCTGGGTCAGCCCGAAGAGCTGCGCTCGCATTTGGCCGGCGCGCTGTCGGTAGGGATCTCGCGGGAGGAGATCGTCGAGATCCTCATGCACGTCTCCATTTACGCCGGCGTGCCGGCGGCGGGCTCGGCCCTGCGGGTGGCGGCCGACGTGCTCGGCACCGATTGAGACTGTCGGGCGTGGACGACGCGCCGTAACCCGGCCGCCGTCGGGCCTGGATTTCTCTTGTCAGGCGGGATTCCAGCGCAGCGCCACGTCTGACTGCTGCTCGGCGTGGGTGACCAGCTCGCTCCAGTCGGCCCCGCCGAGCCCGCTTGCCACCGCGCCGTCGAGGACGCCCTTGACAGCGGCGGCCACCGGCGTCGCGGCGCCGAGCTCCTTGGCCCACTCGACGATGAGGTTGGCGTCCTTCGCGGCGAGCTCGAGCGCGAACTGGGTCGGCCGCCCACGCCCGTCGATCGTCTCGACCTGACGGTCGATGAAGAAGTTCGACGCTCCGGCGGTGCGGAGGATCTCGACCGCCTTCTGCACCTCGATGCCGGCCTTGGTGGCGAAGGCCAGGCCCTCGAGGCTCACCCACGTCGTGGTGAATGCGATGAGGCTGTTGAGCAGCTTCATGGTGTTGCCGAGCCCGAGCGCACCGACGTGGAAGGTGGCGCGGCCGAGCGGCTCGAGCACGGGCAGGACGCGCGCGACGGGCTCGTCGTCGCCCCCGACCATGAAGACGAGCATGCGCTTCTCGGCGCCGATGGCGCCGCCGGTCAGTGGCGCCTCGACCAGGTGATGGCCCGAAGCGGTAAGGCGCTCCCCCAGTTCGCGCACGACGGCGGGGCTGTTGGTGGACAGGTCGACGAGGATGGCGCCTGGCGCGGCGGCACTCGCCCACTCCGCGGCGACGGACGCGACGACGTCGGGCGTCGGTAGCGAGAGCAACGTGACGTCAGCCATCTGGGCGACCGTCGCGACATCGGGCGCGGCGGTCGCCCCGCTGATCGCGGCCATGGCGTCCGCATCGACGTCGTGCACGACCACGTCGTTGCCGTCGGCCACGAGGTTGGTGGCGATGCCCTTTCCGATGTTGCCCAGCCCGATCACACCTGTCGCCATCGACCCTCCCGAGTCCGTGAATGCCCTGGCCGCGGCCCTGAGGGTGCGGCGAACGAGAGCGTATAGTGAAAGCTGACTCGAGCGTCAGGGATCCTCAGGGGGGTCGAGAAATCATGGGTCTGCGGGACCACGTCATCTGCGACAGCGACCTCCACGTGATGGAGCCACCCGATCTGTGGGAGCGCTACATCGACCCCGCCTACACGCACGCCGCGCCGCGTGGGCTGTCCGAGATCACGCGTGACATGCGGGTGCGGGTGAAGAACCACGTGATGCTGCGGATGGGTTCGACCCGTCCGATGCGCCTCGAGGGTCGCAAGACCGGATGGCAGGAGCACCACGACAACGTCTACGCGGCGTCCGAGGCGCGGGGCTGGGACCCGCAGTCACAGATCGACGCCATGGACGCCGAGGGGCTGGACCTTGCGGTGCTGTTCCCGTCTCGTGGGCTGTTCGTCCTCGGCCTCGACTCGTCCGAGCAGATCGGGGCCGACGGATTGGAGCCAGAGTTCGCGACGGCGATCGCGCGCGCGTACAACGACTGGCTGAAGGACTTCTGCGACTTTGCGCCGGACCGCATGTTCGGCTCGGGCATGGTGGCGGCGCACGACGTCAGCGGCGCGGTCGAAGAGGCGCGGCGCTGCGTGGAGGAACTCGGCTTCAAGGCGATCTTCCTGCCGCCGGCCACGGTGAACCGCCGGCCGTGGCACCACCCGGCCTACGACCCGCTGTGGGCCGAGATCGAGCGGCTCGGGGTGCCGCTCTCCTTCCACGGGGGCGGCCAGACCTACCTGACGCCCGACTTCGGACTCGAGGTGCTGGACAAGCTGATGCTGTGGCACACGTTCAGCCAGCCGCTGGGAATCCAGTTCGTGACGGCGTGCCTGTGCGGCGGCGGGGTGCTCGAGCGTTTTCCGAACCTCAAGGTCGCACTCTTGGAGGGCAACTGCTCGTGGGCCCCTTGGTTCATGTACCGGCTCGACGAACACTGGGAGTGGACGGGCTGGTACGAGGCACCTGAACTCACGATGCCCCCGTCGGAGTACTTCAAGCGCAACTGCTGGGTCTCGGTCGAGGCCGACGAGGTGACGGTGCCGCACTTCGTCGAGACCTTCGGCGACGAGAAGGTGATCTTCTCGACCGACTACCCGCACGGTGACTCGAAGTACCCGCACGCGGTGGACGCCTTCGACAAGCTGCCGTTGTCGGACGGGAGCAAGGCCAAGATCGTGAGCACGAATTGGTCTGCGCTGTACGATATTTCGCTGAGCAAGAAGACCTGAACGCGTTTCATCTCTGCACGTTCTAGCTCTGCAGTCCCACTCAATATCGCGGACTCCCGTAATTCGACACTGAGGACGGAGGGAGTCCGCAGGTGGCGACATCGCTTGTCCTAGATTGAGATCATCTCGGACAAGAGAGGGACCTAGAACGTGCAAGTCCATATTGAGTGGAACACGCCAATTACTATGAAGAAGTCAGCGTCACTCATTTACAGATTGGATCTTGACCGCGTTCCTGACCTGCCTGGAATCTACGTTTTCGGGCCAAAGTGGGGTACGTCCAACTTTGAGTCCTTATACGTCGGTAAGGCCCGCAATATGCGCCGTCGCGTAAGGAGCCAACTGAACAATCTTCGGCTTATGGCTCACGTACGAGACGCTCGAATCGGACAGCGGGTCCTAATGACGGGCAACTTTGGACTCGGGGTGGGCAACAAACTGAGAAATGCCTCACTCTCGCTGAGAAAGCATTGATCCGTTACTTCCTGTCGGAAGGAGATGATCTTGTGAACGTCATGGGAACACGATTGAGACAGCATGAAATCAGTTCCACCCGAGTGCCCATGCGGTTCGTGCCACCATCGGTATTTCTCGAACGGGAAGGCCGTCAGTAGTTCGAACCTTGTCCGGTCCGCCGTTCGAGAGAGGGACAAGACCGCAAGAAAGTGGCTCTAGCTGTTTTCAGCGTCGCACAACCGTGCTCATGAAGACGCCAATTCAACTTTCTGATCCGTAGTCAAGTGCTCTAGTCCGTTGAGCTACGAGCGCCGGGAAGGCAATCAGCTTAACGGACGCTGTCAGTGGGTGACAACGTCGGCGTTCAGCGCCGGAGATTGCGACCATTCGACTCCTCAGCCAGTGGCAAATGAGGTTTTATCCAGATATGGGGGCCGCACCTTGCTCAGTGGTTGGAGCCGGTGGGTCACCATCTTGCCAAGCAAGCCAGAATCGTGTGCGTCTAGGGGAACTAGCACTTTGCGAAGTTGAGCTGACCAGCTATGTGGTTTGGGAAACAAGTTGAGCTTCGAAACCAAGGGGGCAAGCTCTACACCCGCTCGGCGAGGTAGCAATCCAGTGATCCGGAGTTGGCAGCCCAGGGGATACGTCCGACCCGCCAACGTGAGCGGAACATCCAATACTTCCACTTGGCTAGAAATGAATGCCTCGCCGATGATCATGCCCCGGTCTGTAGTTGGATTGTGGAAGCATTTTCTGGTTGCGTACATGAAGAGGCGGTCTCCCTTCTTCAGGGCAGATGCGGCGCTTATCCTTCCAGCCGGAAATGCCATCCTCTGCTCGCTGAGCACCCATGCCAACGGCTCACGATCTCCGAGTATGAGCAGGTAATCCCTGGCCACAGTGGGTTGCATTTGGATTACCCGAGCGAGCTTGCAATCTCTGCGAACTCGGCGAGGGCGGCTTGGAGTTCCTCAACGATCTCCGCTGCGATGATGCCTGGGGCAGGAAGGTTTTCCGAATCCTCAAGTGACGCATCACGGAGCCAGAAAAGGTCGAGTGACGCCTTGTCTTTCCCTACTAGTTCTTCGTATGTGAACGGCTTGAAACAATCTGTCTCAACTCGCTCGTGGCGATTCGCTGGGTTGTAACTTGCCACGAAATCATCAAGGTCTTTCCGAATGAGCGCACGTGTCTTTAACGTAAAGCTTTGATTGGTACGGAAGTCGTAGATCCACAGCTTCTGCGTCCAAGGGTTCTCGGATGGCGGCTTTCGGTCAAAGAAGAGAACGTTCGCCTTCACGCCACCTGCGTAGAAGATTCCAGTCGGCAGTCGGAGCAGAGTATGTACGTCGCACTGCTCCAACAGTCTCCGTCGCACCGTCTCCCCTGCCCCGCCTTCGAAGAGCACGTTGTCTGGAACGACGATTGCCGCTCTACCGTTGATCGTGAGTAAGGAGCGAACATGTTGGAGGAAGTTAAGTTGCTTGTTAGAGGTTGTCGCCCAGAAATCCTCTCGCAAATAACTCATAGATTCGGTCTCAGTTTCTCCATCTGCACCGATAACCTTGTATGAGCTCTTCTTTCCGAATGGTGGATTTGTCAGCACCATGTCGAAGTGATCAGAAGGTGCAGAGCGAAGTGCATCATCGACCGAGATGAGACTGTCTCCCTCCGACGTGCCGATACCGTGCAAAAGCATGTTCATTGCACACAGCCGAGCTGTGGCTTCAACGATTTCCCAACCACGCAGCGCTTCATCACGCAGAAACTTCTTCTGGTCTCGGTCGAGATTGGTGGTCTTCATATGCTCATATGCCGAGAGCAAGAACCCTCCCGTCCCTGCAGCGGGGTCAGCAACACGATTAATCGCCGTCGGTCGCATGACATCCACAATGGCTTGGATGAGTGGACGTGGAGTGAAGTACTGGCCAGCTCCTGTCTTCACATCCTCGGCATTCTTGGCCAGTAGCCCCTCGTAGGCATCCCCCTTCACATCAGCGTCGAGCGTCATCCATTGCTCTTTGTCGATGAGGTCAGAGACAAGTCGCTTCAGTTTTGCTGGGTCTTGAATCTTGTTCTGAGCCTTGCGGAAGATGACCCCCAGTGTCCCAACGTGCTTTCCGAGTTCTACGAGGATGTGCCGGTAATGGACGTCGAGTTCATCGCCATCAAGACGGACGAGCGACTGCCAATCCAAGCCATCGGGGACGATGGACGCCCGATTGAATGGCGGCCGGGTCTGCTCATCGGCCATCTTCAGGAACATCAGGAACGTCAACTGTTCGATGTAGTCCTGATACGAGAGTCCGTCATCACGCAGGACGCTGCAATAGTTCCAGAGCTTCTGAACAATGGTGGCGCTATCACTCATCGGCTGACGACTGTCTCCTTGGATGTGTTTCTTTTGCTCGATTTAGATTTTCGCAGAGGAGGTTCAGATGCAATCCGCTTTAGAAGAAAGTCAGCGGGCTCGTCGGTCGGGTCTTGCGCAACCAGTGCACCCGAGAAGGCCGATGTAAGGACTGCTGATCTCAGTGCCACACTGCGTTGGTCTCCTGCATCAAGAACTTTCTCGAGTGCGTCCAATATTGACAACGCCTCTTCCAATGCCTCTGAAATGCGCCGTTGTTCTTCGAGCGGCGGTAAGGGAATGGGCATCGTCCGCAGATCAGCGATGTTGATCCCCTTGACTGCTACGCCACGAGCTCTCTCACGCAGATACCGGAGAGCTATAGGACTCTTCAAGTAGGCCGCAAGGAAGTTTGAGTCGAGACCCGACAACGGGGCAATCCGAGCAACATCTCGACTGACATTCGCACCGGCACAGTTGGGCGGCACGACGAGGCATCGATCATAGGAACCACGAATCGCCAAAACGACGTCACCTGCTTTCAACTCCGACCGAGAGAATTCAGCGTGCAACTCTTTGGTCGTTCGATGCAATCTCGTGACATCCAGCGTCGCCGTTCGTAAGTCCTTTACTTCAACGTACGGGATTACCCCTCCTTCGCTGACCTTGGGCATCAGGATGCCGTAGCAAGTCACTCTTTGTGGATCCGTTAGGGCATCAAGGGAGGCGACTGCCCAGGTGCTCGGCACCGCAAGATCGGCACTCTTCTCTTTCGGTGGCTTTCCTCCTCCACGATTGCGAAGGGTCTCGGCGAGCAGATCGAAGCCAGTTCCCTCAGAAGCGAGCTGTTCGACCAACGAGCCGCTTACAGCGACCTTTAGCAGAGCAGCTCGTAGGCGCTTTACGTTCTGTCGCACACGTCCGAGGGCCGTAACCCCAGCAACGAGCCGAGAGAACTGCTCCTCGATGGCGGCGACAATCCGCTCCTGTTCCGCCAGGGGTGGCAGTTTCACTCGAATGGCATCGAAGGCCCCACGAGTTACGTGAACCATTCCGGATCCGTGAGACTCCCGCCTAAGGTCTTCCAGCACAGACTCAATCAGATATCGGTGCCACGAGGCGTTGACGAACGAATCAACCTTGAAGATGTGCTGGTTGATTACCCCTTCAGGTCCACCCCACACAAAGACGCCCAGGGTCGCAGCCCAAGAGACAAGAAGATCGCCCGGTCGGGCAACGTTGCGATCATCTACCTCGCCATCAAAATAGTTGGGATTGCTATTGGAGCCCGTGAGATCCTGAATGCGGATAATCGGCCGACCTTGGCCTGGCTTTCGCCACTCAGACTTCTTGAATCCTCGTCCGTTGTAATAGTTTCCAAGCTCACCGAGCGTGCACATGGCCCACCCAGGAGGGAGCGGGGAAGTCGATTGTTCGGTCATGCAGCCAGTGATTTGTTCAGGTCATCCAGCAGGTGATCAAGACCAGCACCAAAGACTTCCACCGCTCTACCGATTCCTCCGTGCTCGGCGAATGGCGTGTAGTCAAATGATTCGCTTGATACGCCGAGGTCACTTGCAATGGCGTCTCTCATCCACGCCAACCACTGCAACTGTTCCGGTGTGAAGGAAACACCATTCGCATCCTGAGCGCTCAACCACACTGCAAACCGCAGATCTACTTGATCTCGAAATGGCACAAGTTCGTCGTCCTGCTCAAGAGTGAACCTCACTAGCGAGACGATGTCAGACAGCATCTGACCGCCGGAACCACGCACCTTGGAGTTGTCGAGCATTTCGTAGGCGTGCCACAGTTTCTCTGGTGTCCACTGTCGAGGAGGACGTTCGATTGCTTTCGCAAGCTCCTTTACCTCGCCGAATGTCAGCCGATCAGCGTATGGACGACTGTAGAGAACCTGAAGTGCCCTGATGTCGTCCTTGTGCTCCTCGATGTACTCCCGGAACGACGAGATCATCGCTGCTGCCTGCTCCCGACCCGCCTCGGAATGTCCGGCAAATATGACCTCGTCTTTAGAGACCTCGTCGATGGTCTGTTCGTAGGACTTGCGGACATCGAGGATGGCATTTCGCAGGTCGGGGTTGTTTGTGAGCGGTTCCATAGCCGTAGTGAGAATGGTCGCCGCCATGGCCGAGATGGCTACCTCATCATCCGGCGAGTGACCCGCAGCCTCGGCGGCTGCGATCTGCTGGTCCGGATCAAGGGCATCTACCAGGTCGTGGGCGATGGACCCGAGATCTTTTCCGGCTGCGACACGGGCGAGCATCTCCCGGTCATCCTGGGTCAGGCGCTTGTCCAGTCGCGCCAATCGCCCTGCTATTGACGAGACCACCTCGGGGTCCCGGTTTCCGAAGGCGACGAGCTTGAAGAGGTCCTTCAAGCTCTGACTCGGCTTGCGTTCGAGGGGGTCGAGTCTCTCGGCCAGCGATGTGTCCGTGACGCCTACTGCATCGACCACTATGAAGCGATCCTTTGACTTCGCATCATCGGTTACCGCTTGGAAGTCAGTGTCGTCTATGACACGGACTCCACGGCCAATCATCTGCTCAAAGTAGGTGCGACTCTTGACGCTTCGCATGAAGACGAGGCATTCCAACGGCTTCACATCGGTGCCTGTAGCGATCATGTCCACGGTGACCACGATCCGTGGGTACATCGAGTTGCGGAACTGCTGCAAGAGGTCATCGGCCTTGCCATCGTGGGTTCGGTAAGTGATCTTGGTGGCGAACTGATTGCCTTTACCGAACACCTCACGGACGATCTGGACTATGTCATCGGCGTGGGAGTCGTCCTTGGCGAAGATGAGGGTCTTTGGGACAGTGCTCCGTCCGGGAAACAGTTCGGTGAACAGCTTGTCCTTGAAGGTCTTGATTACCGTGCGGATCTGATCCTCCGCCACGACAGCACGGTCCAGTTGACCCGCTGTGTACTCGATGGGTTCATCCGCTGCGTCCCACCGGACACTCCGGGTTTGGCGGTCACGGAACCCCACGAACTCTCCGGCCTCGATGGCCGATCCGCCTTTGGTGATGGCCGTCTCGATCTTGTACACCGTGAAGTCCACATTGACGCCATCGGCAACGGCCATCTCGTGGGAGTACTCCATCACCAGGTTCTGCTTGAAGAATCCAAAGGTCTGTTTAGTGGGGGTGGCCGTCAAGCCAATCAGGTGAGCGTCGAAGTATTCCAACACCTGGCGCCACAACCCGTAGATGGAGCGATGGCATTCATCAGTGATGATCACATCGAACTCGTCGGGCGGAAGAGATGCGTTGTAACCCACCTCGACGGGTTCGGCGGTCGGTAGCTCGTAGATTGAGTGCTCGTCGATCTCCTCGTCTAGTTCCCTTTCGCCCTTCAAGATGGAGAAGATGCGCTGCACTGTGGAGATGCAAACCCGAGATGTCGTGTCGATTGTGTTGGACGTGAGGTGCTGGACGTTGTACTCGGCAGGGAACTTTCGCTGGGTCTCGGGGATTGTGAACTTGTCGAACTCAAGCTTGGTCTGCTTCCCGAGGTTCGAGCGGTCTACAAGGAACAGGACTCGCTTGGCATCGGCGTGCTTGATCAGTCGGTAGCAGAGGTTTGCTGCTGTAAAGGTCTTCCCTGAGCCGGTCGCCATCTGGATTAGGGACCGAGGATGATCCTCGGCCAAAGATTGTTCGACGTTTCGGATCGCCTCCGCTTGCTTGCCCCACAGCCCCTCTTCGTCAAGCGGTGGAAGCGCTTTCAACCTTGCTCGGAAGGTAGGAGGGTCGGGATCGGCGGTGATCTGGCGTAACCACTCGATCAATGTGTCTGGTCGATGAAATGAGAAGACCCGGCGGCTCCGTGCTTCAGGGTCGTAGCCATTGGTGAATCGAGTTTCGTTACCTGTGGACTCGTATATGAACGGCAACGGATAGACGGGTGCTTGCATCCACTCCGGAAGTCCCTCTACATACTTGCCAGATTGGTGCTCGACCTCCACCAAGGTCGTCCCCTGAGGCTTTGCCTCGATGACTCCGGCTGGTTCGCCATTAAGGAAGAGAAGGTAATCGACCCTCCCGTGGGGCTTCTCAAGAGTGAACTCCCTTACGGCGACACCGATCCCGGCAGCAAGGTTGAGCTTGTCCTGGCTCTGGATCAGCCAACCCGCCTCGCCAAGCTTCTTGTCAATCTCGACACGAGCCAGCGCCTCTCGGGCTAAGTAGCTGTGTTCATCGGAACCGCCCGGATCTGCCACGACACCTCAGACTAGGACGGACGCCCACCGCCTGACCAGGACTCTCATCGTTGCTGCCTCACCTCCACGACAAGCTCCGTGCTTGGTGGCGAGCCCAGTCGGCGACCATAGAGGGGAGAGCAAGCAGCGGAGTTATCCGACCCGCACGGCTGAGTGGGAACCAGGCAAGTTGAGCTTGATCACGTATCCGGTCCATCCTGCACGCCGTGCCGTTTGCGACAACGGCTTCCTCTTAACGAACATCGACTTCGTTTGCAGATCGGATGGGAGAAAGTAGATCGCCCTCTTGCGCCGATTCCGTGACACCAGGACCACGAACAGAGGAAAGAAGATTCCTGCATTCATCCGCTCTTCTTGGGGACCCCATGCAGCACCGAGGATCGTCGTTGGAAGCTGGTCTACATTCTCTTGAGTCGAGGTCTTGACCTGGGCCAGATAACCGCAGAAATCACACACGATGTCGGCACATTTGAAGTTCGACGGCAATCGCTTCAGTACCGTGCTGCGCTTGCACCGTGGGCAGGGAAGCTTAGCCACTAGCACTTCGCCCAGTTCTCCCAACGATTGTCTAGTGGTCTGTGCCATCTGGCGACCTCCAGTGCACTGCGAATCGGCTCAATCAGATCCCAAGGAATCAGATCCCAAGAATCTCGACGGCGAGTGGTGACAGCTCGAATAGCTGGCCTGTCGCCCACGCCGCTCCAATGCCTCGGTCGGTTTCCAGATATGTAAGCCATTTCTCAGGCATCACCTCTGGAACCAAGATCATCAGTTGCGACATGGGATCGACAACCTGAAAGTAGCGATACTCGTAGAGCTGCCCCACGGCAGCCCGGATCGCAGAAGACCATCCAGAGGAGTTTGGCGGAATCGTCTTCGCTTCTATGATCACTGGCGGCGACGCAAGTCCGAGATCAATGGCTGCGTTCCGGCCAAGGCCCGATATCCCATGATCGCTCAGCCATTCTGCAAAACGATTCACAAGCGTCTCGTGGCTTCGGCTGCGCCGCTGAACCCCTCCCGCCACATTGGCGACGTACCACGAATCTCGCTTGGCCTGAAATGGTGAGAGGAATCCGAAGCGAGAATCGGGCACGGGCGTCTCGGAGTCCCCGTTGAACTGTTCGTCGCCAGAATCGCTTGGAGCGGAGCTCTCCCCGAGACCAGTCTCGTCGAAAAGAAGAGTCGCACACGTGCTTGGTAACTTCGCAAAGTAGTTGGACATGAGCCGCAGCCCATCCGAACGAAACTGGAAGGGAAGATAGAGAGGTTCGCCGTGTTGCTCCCTCAGCTCATCCCGTATCGATTCGATTTGCGTCGCAAGCGAGCGAACAACGGATAGATCAATGCCAGCTCTGATCGGTGTGAAGTTGTGAAGTTTGACGGTCCGGGTGCCGGAGGAGACAGAGACAGGGCCAGCGACTTCGGATCTGCCGACAAATCGATGCTCCACTGCATTCCAGTGGAACACGACGTCTCCAATGGCGACATCTTCAACAAGGTCGTACCAAGCATTAGCATGTCCAGCAGCGTCTGCGACTGGACAACGGAGCTCAAGGCCGATGCCCTCCGCCCAACGGATCTCGATCCAGTACTTCTCCTCGGGATCGGAGGCCCACCAGTGCGGCGACTTCGGCATTGGAGCCACCTTCCGGTCAGAACTAATAACTTGTTGGTTGGTCCGGCCAGGGATGTAGGTGGTTGTAACCGTTCTGCCCGAAAGCGGAAGCTTGTATGACCATTCTGTCCGATAAAGGTCTCCCTCTGGAATGCCGGTGGCCCTTACGATCTGGTCCGTCAAATCCTTGGTCGAAATCCGACGAATCATCCTCCCCTCTTCGTTTCGGGCCGCCTCGTACCCGGCGATGTAGCTCAGTGTGTGTTGAGTCACGCCGACTCGTCGTCCGCCGACGGAGAAGTAGACGACAGCAGGCGGCGGCGGATAGGCGCCAGACTCTGACGATGAGTTTGACTCGTGTCCTTCGCTGAGTGTCATTCCCTAGATCCTCACGGTATTTCCTGGATCAGTTGTCTTAGTTCCGCCTCCATGCCTTTCAGGCCATCCCACGTGGCAGACGGATCGCTCATTGGAGCAATCTCCCACCCCAAGAGGTCAAGCGGGTAATAGTTCTTGGCGTACTGGCAACAAGAACAGGCCGTAACGAGGTTCCCCTCAGCATCGTTGCTGCCGTGGGTTGCCCAAGCCATGACGTGCTCAAGGCTCGCTGTGTGTGTCCAATAGATGGGGTGTACTGAATCTCGTTTCCAGTTTGGGTGGTAGGGAAGGACATCAGGCAACGCTCTTGACATCAGTCGAAGAACAGCGTCATCAAGCGTGCGTTTGCCGCAGTGCAGATAGCGGCACGTATAGCTATCTCTCTGGAAGACAGCCAATCTCACGGGTTGGCCCGGTCCACGCCCCTTTTGTGGACGAGTCTCCGGAGCTACCCAGTTCTCAGCCGCAACTCGCTCTCGGACCCGCTGATGTGCGACTCGTTTCTCCTCCTCTAGGGCGGCTCTGTCAATCTGATCAATCATCGATTGTGCTGCCAGTAGATTTTTCGACACGAGGAGAAGTGCTGCCTCACGAACGATGTCCACGGGGTCTGCATTACAGGACGCTGTCATGGTGTCCTCCGCCACTTGCTGTTGGTTGGACCAAGAGTCAGCACGAGAATGATCTCTGTCCCGACTGCTCGATTCGACCACCTGCACGCTGGGCCTTTGAGTGCCAGACCCGGCGCGTTACTTGCCTCTTCGACTCTGAGCAACAGACCGAATAGCCCTCACATATGGGGAGTCCTCAAACTGGGTTTCGGGAGGCAGCTCCGAGAACGGCACCATCGAGTCGTGCACCTCACCTCTTGCTTTCATCCAAGCTACCCAGGCGTTATGAACGTCCTCTCCGGTCACACCCTCACCCTTGGCAAGCATGAGGACTGCGTATGACAGGAAGAGGTTGGTCGTGTCCTCGTCAGGTTGTGCGTCGGCAGGGACAGCGTTTCGTATATCTGCGGCAACGGCGTCGAGGTACGTCATTGGACCATCACCCGCACTGCGAGGGCCAGGTAGATCGCCACGAACACAAGGGGCACGACCTGTTCGACCACGGTTGCTTCCCGATGCTGCACCTCACGGCGCCACCAGCGGGTCCATTGTGATGGCAGCGTCTTGCCCGGCGACGGCGCTGGGTGCAAAATCGCCCATTCGTCCGTGAATGGCTGTGCAGGCAGTCGCTTCTCAAGCGTGTTGATGACATCCCACTTTGCACGGTTGAGCCGCCGGTAATACCGGAGCAGCGCCTGCCATGTCAGCGCCAGGACGATTCCCGCGATGGCCGTGAGCACGATCCCGAAGGCATCGAACGTCGGCAGATTCCCATGAGGTGGGGGCTTTCGGGCAGCGCTGACGATGCCCACCACAGCGGCAAGAGCAGTATTGAGAGTCAGGAAGAAGCTGTTTGCGCCAGCACGTCGTGCTGAGACGTTGTCGGCCATCTGGACCGCCGTCTTGTAAAGCTCCAGCAGCGTGGCCGTAGCATCCTCAGCCAAGGTAGTGCTCCCCTGTCCTATTGAGACGGGACCTCACCAAATCTTCTTCCACCAGGACACGGGCTTGCTTCCGCACATCGCAGCAATGTTGTCCCACGTCCACTTGTTCATCGTGTCCCAACGGAAGTGCGTCCCTCTTGGCCTTCGACAGTTCCCAATCTTGCGACCCCGAAGGAGGTGGTAGGACACATCCTCCTCACGAGCGATCTCGATCTCCTCCGTCACTCCGACGGCCTGATGGGTGTGGAGACCGCAGAGGACGATGACGAGGTCTGACCGGCGGATGCGCCTCCGTGCATCCTCCTTCCAGCCCGTCGTGTCGTGCTTGATCGACCAGTCCTCAAAGGCGAAGGGCGTGTCGTGTGACTTGGCCTGACCTAGCAACATTCTTCTTAGTTCGTCGTCGTGGTCGTAGTCGAAGCTGATGAAGACACGAACCGCCTTGCTTGCTGCCATATCGGGCGCTTCAAGCGATCGGCTCAGCGGGCGCCACCGATTAGTGACTTGAGATTGTCCCACGTCCATTTGTAGATCTTGTCCGTGGAGACGGCAGAAGTCGGCTTCGTGTTCACGCCAGTTGCTCGACCGGACAGGAGGAAATAAGCCTTGCCTTCCTCACGGGCTATTTCGATCTCTGCATTGATTCCTGTGGCCGTGTGGGTGTAGTTCCCGCAAATCACGATGACCTGCTCTACTCGCTTGATACGAGTCCTCGCCTTGACCTTCCAGTCTGCTGATGCCTCCTTGATCGACCAGTCGGCAATGGAGAACGGCGAGTCACTGTTCGCAGCCTGGCCGACGAGGAGGACTTTGAGGTCGTCATCGTGGTCATAGTCGAAGCTGATGTAGACGGGCACCTTGCGAACAGGCATGCTGCTTGACCCTCTCCTCCCTGACCGACGACCTTCACCACGTGAAGGTCGGGCTTGGTCCTGACGAGGATACGAGATTGCTGCACCGGAGTCCTACCAACAGAATCTACCGACACCTGTCGTTGCAGAGAACTCCGGGGCGGTCAGCTGGTTTGACGAGGCCACTAGCGTGACTCGATGTCGGTTGTCGCCTTGACCATCGTCTGTGACAGTCCCGATTGCCCCTCCCTCTTCGCTCTCGACTCTCACGAGGACCTGAGGATCAGTTCCTTCGCTGTGGTCATCGGCACGGGAACGATCTACCCCGACTGCTCGGTTCGATCCCCCGCTTGGAAGGCGGACGAACTCATTCGCATGAGTTTCGGGAATCACGGATTCTGGTCCGGATGGAGTGCTAAATCGTGCTAAATCTCCGGCCGGACCCCGTTGTCTGGTGTCGTCTCAGGTGGTGAAAGTGCCAGCTAAAGACCCTGTCCCCCTGATAAGGCGGTAACCGTAGTCTCATTAGCAGCGAGTCCGATTCGGCTGCTCTCGCTCTTCTCCAGCAGGAGTCTGGAGATCGAGAGGCTGGGGTAGCCGGTCACCGTTCGTGGACCCCCCATCGTTAAGTCTTCCTACTCCTAAGGGGCCCACCGCTAGTAGCTCCGAGGATCCGAGATCGGTCCAAGGGGATAACCCCACCACCGAATTCGCTTGATGAGAACACTTGGACGAGAGTCACACGTGGCCAATGTCCACAGGACCCAAGTTGGTGGTCATTTTGGTGGTCAAAATAAGTCCTGTAAGCCTGGATGCCAGAGAAAAACCCTGTGACCTGCACTTTTCGGCGCGCTCGGAGGGATTCGAACCCCCAACCTTCTGATCCGTAGTCAGATGCTCTAGTCCGTTGAGCTACGAGCGCTGGTGAGTTGATCAGTGTAACGGACGCCTGTCCGACCCTCCGGGCGGAAGGATGGCCTGGTCAGACCGAGATCGGCAGCTTCGTGTAGCCCCTGACCGTCGACGTATAAAGAGGTACGGCGTCGGCCATGTCGACCGACCACTCCGGGAACCGTTTGAACGTCTCCTCGAGCGCGATCCGCCCTTCTGTGCGGGCCAGTGCCGCACCGAGGCAGAAGTGGATGCCGTAGCCGAAGGACACGTGGTGGTCGATCTTGCGGTGGATGTCGAAATGGTCGGCGTCGGGGAAGGCCCGCTCGTCCCGTCCGGCCGAGCCGGTGATCATCACGACCTTCGATCGGGCCGGGATGGTCTGGCCGTGGACCTCGTGGTCCGCGGTGCACCAGCGGCTCTGCACCGGCGACGGTGCTTCGTAACGCAGCAGCTCCTCGACCGCGTTCGGGATGAGGCTTGCATCGCCGGCCAGTTCGGCCCGTTGATCCGGGTTGTGGTCGAGCGTCAGCGCCGCCCAGCCGAGGAGGCGCGCCACCGTCTCCGTGCCGGCGTTGCCGATGAGGAGGGCGAAGTTCACCGCCTGCTCCATGGTGAGGCGGCGCGAGCTCGCCGTCGTCGTCCACGATCTCGCCGTTCAAGAGGTCGGTGAACATGTCGTCGCGCGGCTTGGACCGGCGTTCGGTCAACGCGGCGGTGGTCCACTCCTGCAGCTTGCCGATCGCCTCGAACGAGACCTCGTTGTACATCCCCTTCTCGGGGTCGAGATGGAACGTGGCATCGATGAGACCGCGGAACATGTCGCGCTCCTCGGGCGGGACACCGAGCAGCGCCGCGATCACGTAGGCGGGGACCTTCGCCCCGAAGTCCTGCACGTAGTCGAACTGACCCTTTCCGTCCTGCTCGTCGAGAAGCCGGGCGCACAGGGACCGGATGTCCTCCTCGAGCGCGGCCATGCGCCGGGGCGTGAAGGTCTTGGAGACGAGGCGCCGGTAGCGGTGTGTTCCGGGGGGTCCATGAAGATCATCATCTCGATGTCGGCCTTCTCGGCCGTGATCATCTCGAGGACGGTACCGTGCGAGGAGCAGAACGTCTTCGGGTCGCGACTGAAGGCATCGACGTCGGCGAAACGGCTGACGGCGTAGAAGTCGAGCTCCTCGTTGTAGTAGAGCGGTGCCTCGTCGCGCAGGCGCTTCCAGATCGGATGCGGGTCGGCCTTGTACTTCTCGTTCAGTGGATCCCAGGCGAGCGGCTCGGCCTGGGCTTCGGCGCTAGTCGTTGTCATCCCCGTGGTGCCCCCGTAGCCCGATGTGCAGGTCCGACCACAACGCGATCCCGCCGAGGATACCGGCCGAATTGTCGACGACTCGTGATGCGCTCGAGGACGTCGCCCAGATCGCGTCGGTTGACGCGCGGCGCGTTGCCGCCTCCGATGTAGAGGCGATCGAACATGGTCAGGATGTCGAAGTAGGCGATCATCTCGCGTACCCGCTTGTTCCACTTCGTGTCGCCGACCTTCTTGCGCGCCGCTTCGCCGATCTGCTCGTTGAAGGACTGGCCCTTTCGGAAGTCGACGTGGGCGAACTCCATGTGCGGCAGCAGGCGGCCGGAGAGGAAGAACGCGGTGCCGAAGCCTGTCCCCAGGGTCACCACCACTTCGTAGCCGTGGCCACTGATGACGGCCGCGCCCTGGACGTCGGCGTCATTGGCCACCCGGGTGGGCTTGCGCAGCGCCTTGCCCAGAGCGGTTTCGATGTCGAAGCGAGACCAGGCCTTGGCAAGCTTGGCATCGACCGGCGTGCCCGGACCCTCGGTCGTGACGAAGTGCGGCGCGCTGAGGACGATGCCGCGGCGCACCATGCCGGGAAAGCCGGCCGAGATGCGGTCCGCCTCGGGGAGCTTCTTGGCCAAGCCGGTGAGCTTCTCCACCATGAGCTCGGGCGGCATCGGGTAGGTGGTCGGGACCCGGACCCGATCGGCGACGAACGCGCCGTTGGCATCGAGGATGTTCGCCTTGAGGCCGGTGCCGCCGATGTCGAAGGCAAGCGTGTAGGGGTGCTCGTGGGTCTCGGCGGTCTTGGCGACGGTGGCTGCGTGCTTGGGGCCGGCGGCCTTGGGCGTCGGGGTTGCCTCCACTGAAGGGCGAGGTTAGCGAAGAGGCGGTTGCGCCAAGGGGGCGTCGCAGAGGTCCGGCGGGACCCGGCCCGTCATCCGCCGAGGACGTCGTGGAGGATCCGGCGGAGCAGGCCGCCCAATTCCTCGTCCGTCGTCGTGGCGAACGCCTCGCCGGAGAGGAACAGACCCGAGAAGAGCACGCCGAAGGACGCCGCCATGCGGACCCGGTCCTCGAGGGGGATGCGAATGTCGGCCAGCACCCGGCGGAATTGGTTCTGCAGGTCCTCGTGCTCGGCGTCGTGCTCGGCCCGGTGCAGCTTCTCGAGTGCGGCCTGGTTGCGCTCGTGCATGAGGAACAGCCTGCGCTGGGCGAGCATGGCGTCGACGACCTCATCGAGCAGCTCGCCCCACTGCGTGAGGGTGACGGGTTCCTGCTTCGCCATGTTGAGCAGCGCCTCGCGGCCGAACTCGTGGAGCCGCATGTGCAGCGCCAGCAGGATGTCGTCCTTGGACTCGAAGTGGTAGTAGAGCGCTGCTTTGGTGACGTTGAGGCGCTCTGCGATTTCCCGGAGGCTCGTGCCGTCGAAGCCTTGGTCGGTGAAGAGGTCGAGGGCTACATCCAGAATGCGATCTGCGGGTGTCGGCTTTGGTGGCCGCGGCCGGGGGGATGGGGTTGTTGTCGCTCGGCGTCGCCGTCGCCGCCTGCTCCGGGTTCGTCGGAATAGGGCTCTTCGGCGAGGGGGTCGATCTGGTGGAGGACCTCTACTCCGGGTCCGGGATCGCTGACACTGTCGACAAGACTCTGTTCTTCGGGGTTGGGGGTCGGTGAGGCCGTCTGTGTCATGTGTGTATAGGTATAGCCGTATCGTGAAATCTACTTGACGACAGGTAAGTATATCTCTTACCCTGCGATAGGCAAGACCTTTACTTAACGACCGGTAAGGATGTCAATGGCTGCGGAGCTGATGATTCAGGCGGAGGGGCTGAAGAAGAGGTACGGCGAGACCCGGGCGCTCGACGGGGTCTCGTTCTCGGTACCGTGCCGGGACGATCCTCGGTTTGCTGGGGCCGAACGGCGCCGGCAAGACGACGGCCGTGCAGGGTCCTGACGACGCTGGCGCAACCGGACGCCGGGTTCGGCGACCGTGGCCGGGATCGACGTCGTGCGCCACCCCGGCGAGGTGCGGCGCCATATCGGCGTGGCCGCGCAGGACGCGACGTTGGACCCGCTGCTGACCGGGCGCCAGAACCTCGTGCTGGTCGGCGAGCTCTCCGACATGGGTCGTACGGCATCGCGGCAGCGGGCGACGGAGCTGCTGGACCGGTTCGAGCTGACCTTCGCAGCCGACAGGGTGCTGAAGGGCTACTCGGGTGGCATGCGGCGCCGTCTCGACCTAGCGGCCTCGATGATGACGCGGCCGCCGGTGTTGTTCCTCGACGAGCCGACGACTGGGCTCGACCCGGTGAGCCGCCAGCGGGTGTGGGAGGCCATCCGGGAGCTGGTCGGCGAAGGCGTGACCGTCTTGTTGACGACGCAGTACTTGGAGGAGGCCGACGAGCTGGCATCGCGGATCGTCGTCGTGGACCACGGTCGCGTGATCGCCGACGGGACTCCGCAGGAGTTGAAGGAGGCGTCGCGTTCGGCCCGTCTCGAGGTGACGCTGGCGCCGACGTCTGCTGCCGACGTCGCGGTGCCCGCGATCGCAGGGCTGGTGGCCGGCGAGGTGCACGTGAGCGATGACGGCCGCACGTTGTCGGCGGGTGTCGACGCGTCGACGGGACTGGCGACCTCGGTGGTCCGGGCGCTGGACGCCGCGG
This sequence comes from uncultured Acidimicrobiaceae bacterium, assembly GCA_963828455.1. Taxonomy (GTDB): domain Bacteria; phylum Actinomycetota; class Acidimicrobiia; order Acidimicrobiales; family RAAP-2; genus Bog-473. Next base: position 123,917 of record CAWHFH010000026.1, read on the forward strand.
GGGTGCTGGTGGACAACATCGAGGTGCGGCAGCCGTCTTTGGACGACGTGTTCTTCTCGTTGACGGGTGGGCACATCGAGGAGGGTGAGGCGTCCGTCGGGAAGACGTGGGCGGTGGAGGTGCGGCATCGTCGAACGGTTCGTCGCTCCGGATCTGCCGATCCGACGGTTCGGTGCGCCGCACGAGCTGGAGGAGGTGCGAGCATGACGACGACACGCTCGGCCCCCGGTTGGACTCGCCCGTACTGGTTCGGCGAGCCGGTTGACGGGCCCGCTGGCGGACATCTGGGCGATGACGCGGCGGAACTTGGTGCACATTTCCCGCGAGCCGATGCAGCTCTCCGACGTCACGCTGCAGCCGCTGTTGTTCACGATCCTCTTCGTCTACATCTTCGGGGGCGCGATCCCGATTCCCGGAGGCGGAAGCTACGTCGACTTCCTTCTGGCGGGAATCCTGGCGTTGAACATGGTGACGTCGACAATGGGCACCGCCGTCGGGTTGTCCACGGACCTGCACGAAGGCATGATCGATCGCTTCCGCGCCCTGCCGATGTGGCGCTCCGCCGTGCTGGTCGGCCGGTCGATGGCCGACCTCTTGACGTCGTTCCTGTGCGCGTTGATCGTGGCTCTCACGGGGCTCGCGGTCGGATGGCGGCCCGGAGCAAACGACATCTCGGTCGTGGGCGGGTTCCTACTCATGATCTTCTTCGCTTACTCGATCTCGTGGGTCACGGCGTGTGCCGGACTGAACTCCAAGAGCCCTGAGTCGGCGGCGTCGTTCGGCTTCATCGTCTTGTTCCCCTTGACGTTCGTCTCGAACGCCTTGGTGCCGACCCAGCACATGCCGGGGTGGCTGCAGGCGATCGCGACGTGGAACCCGGTGTCGGCGGTCGTTGCCGGGGCGCGGGTGCTGTGGGGCAACCCGAACCCGTCCGGGACGGTTCAGGCCTGGCCGATGCAGCATCCGGTCGAGGCGGCGCTGATCTGGTCGGTGGCGATCCTCGCCGTTGCTGCGCCGCTGGCCGCGCACTTCTTCAAGAAGCGGACGACGGAGTAGGCCGCTTCCGCGTAACCTGCGGATCGTGACGGGAGAACCATGGTTGGGAGACGCCTGCTCCCTCGTTGACGCCTTCCGGGCGGGTGAGATCTCGCCCACCGAGGCGCTCGAGGGATCGCTGGCGGCGGTCGAAGACTCGAAGCTGAACGCGGTGTGCTTCGTCGACGAGGAGGCGGCCCGGGCCGCCGCGGCGTCCGCCGACGTGAACCTGCCGTTCGGTGGCGTGCCGATCGGCGTCAAGGAGCTCGACCCGGTGAAGGGGTGGCCGCAGACCGAGGCGTCGCTGGTGTTCAAGGACCGCATCGCCGAATACGACGGCACCATGACGGCGCGGCTCAAGGCGGCGGGCGCCGTGCTCGCGGCGCAGACGACGGCGTCGGAGTTCGGGGGCATCAACTGCACCTACACCCGCCTTCACGGCGCGACGTCGAACCCCTACGACCTGGAACGCACGCCTGGCGGTTCCTCGGGCGGCTCGGCCGCGTCGGTGTCGGGCGGGCTGTTCCCACTCTGCACCGGTGGCGACGGCGGCGGCTCGATCCGCATCCCGGCCGGGTTCACCGGCCTGTTCGGCCTGAAGTCGACGTTCGGGCGGATCCCCAAGGGACCGCGCACCGAGATCGAGCCGCTGACCGCAGTGCTGGGCTGCGTCTCGCGGTCGGTGCGCGACACGGCTCGCTGGTTCGACGTCTGCAACGGCTACGACGAGTACGACCCCTTCTCGCTCCCCCGCGTCGGCGGTTGGGAGGCCGGGCTCGGCCAGCAGGAGATCCGGGGCCGGCGCGTCGCCGTCTCGATCGACCTCGGCGCGGCGGTCGTCGCGTCGGGCGTGCGCGAGAAGGTGGACGAGGCGGCCGACCTCCTGATCAAGGACGCCGGACTTGAGCGCGTCGACGTGCCGATCTCGCTACCCGCGGGGCGGGCTCGAGTGGGCGATGGCCGGCACGGCCAGCCTGCTCGTCGGGCTCGGTGACCTCTACCCCGCGCTGCGAGTCGGAGCTGACGCCCGAGATCATGCTGGCCGCCAACATCACGACCCACCACTTCAACGTCGACACCGCGAAGAACATCGAGGCGTTCCGACGCAGACGTCATCGTGAAGATGGCCGACATCTTCGAGCAGGTCGACTTCATCATCTGCGCCACCAATCCCGACGTCGCCTTCGGCGCGCAGGGCCCGATGCCGACGACGATCGACGGGCGCGACCTGATCAGCGAGCTCGGCTTCGAGGCGGCGCTCGGGAACAACGGCGCCCTGACCATCCCGGCGAACACGACGGGCCACCCCGCCGTGGCGATTCCGGCTGGAACGGTCGGCGGCCTCCCCGTCTCCATGCAGATCATCGGGCGCCGGCACTCCGAGCAGTTGCTGCTCGACCTGGCCCGGCGTCGTCGAGCTCGAGCGGCCGTGGCCGCTGGTCGCGCCGGGTGCACCCGTCTAGGCCGGTTCGACGAACTGTCGAGCGTGCATATCTTGCACCTCGACCGCAACAAACCCCACTACTTTCGGCCAACTCTGTGGATCTCTGTGCGGGAGAGTCCCGCTTGGCGCCGAGATATGGCGGCATGGACGTCCATGGATCTCATCCCCCGTTGGATAGCCTGGTAGGCAGGAGGGGACATGGCGGATGAGATGTTGTTCACAATGGCCGGCTCCGTCGCGACCCCGGCCCAGATGGTGTCGCTCGAGGAAGCGGGCCTCGCGAACCGCGCTGACCTGCAGGAATGGCTGGCCGCCAACCCCGAGATCCTGGGCCCGGCCGTCAAGATCATCACCTTCGACCTCGAGGGCCCCGGGAGCGGCGTCGCGCCTGGGCCCGACCGCCTTTCCGTCCTCGGACTCGACCAGGACGGACGGTTGGTCGTGGCGGAGCTCAAGTGGGGCCGGACCACCGATACCCAGATCGGCGCCATAAATCTCGCCGCCCAGGCCAGCCGGCTCCTGCCCGAGTCGCTGGCCGAGCTCTACGCCTCCTTCCAGAGCCGGCATCAGTTCGCGTTGTCGGACGAAGAGGCGTTGGCCGATCTGCAGGCGCACGCCCACGGTCTGTCAGCGGAATCGTTGCGGCGACCGCGCATCGTGTTGCTGGCCCGGGACTTCTCACCTGTCCTCATGGCGAGCGTCGTCTGGCTCAGCGAGGTGGGGCTGGATCTGCGCCTCGTCCAGGTGTCGGCGTTCCGCTCCTACACGTCGGGCATGAGCGGCGGGGGTGACGCCCCGATGATCTCGGTCAAGCAGGTGTACCCCCTGCGCGACGTCGAGGACTTCACGATAAGCCCGGAGCGCGCGTTGGCCCGGGAGGCCGAGGAGTCCAAGAAGCGGGTCCAGGACGCGTCGACCGTCCGCCGGCTCGTGTACGCCGACTCGGTGGCCGAGGGCACCCTCTTCACCTTGTCGCCGCGTAGCGACATCGGCTCGGACATGCGGGCCGAACTCGAGGACTGGCTGCACGAGGATCCCGCCCGCCGCACGGCCCACTGGCAGAACCATCTGTCCGCGCCGCTGGTGTGGGACGCCGACAAGGCCGCGTATACGCCGGCCGGGTTGGTGCGCCACATCGTCGAGCAGGCCACCGGGGTCTCACGGGAGTTCTTCGGCACCCAGTGGTGGCGCGACCCCGCCGGTTGGACGATGGTCGAGCTCGCCGGTCCATTGAGCGGTGGCAAGGGCGCGCTGTACCGGGAGTTCTGGTCGCGCTGGCTCGACCGTGTCCGTTTGGACCATGGCCACTGGACCCAGATGACGACGCTGCCGGCGCAGAACTTCATCACGATGCCGTCGCCGGTGAAGGGCACCCACTTCGGGCTGCTTTTCACGGCCGAACGGGAAGTTGCGGTCGGACTTCTTCATCGAGAGCGCGTCACAGGAGGCCAGTACCACGTTGTTCGAGGGTCTCCAGTCGAATGGCGAGCGGATCGAGGCGCTGTACGGCAAGGAGCTCTCTTGGGAGAAGCTGCCCGACCGGGTCGCCTACCGCGTCTCGGACTACGCCGAGGGCGAAGTCACCGACGTGGAGAACCACGACCTCTACATCGACTGGATGATCGCCTCGCAGGAGAAGCTCCGCCGGGCGATCGGTTCGGTGATGGGTGGGCGGCCGCCGCGTGAGGACGGCGACGACGAGGAGTTCGAGCGGCGCTGATCGGTTCAGCGCGAGCTGCCCCTTTGCGGTGAGCCCGTGCTCGTCCGTGGAGCTGAGTCTGGTATACGGCCAAAGCTGCTCGGTTCGTAAGTGTTTGAGCAGGACGTCCTGCTCACTGCGCAGAACGGTCTGCTCAATCGTCCCGTCTTGAGCAGGTTTGCCCATATGTGTCGACTGAACGAAAACCACACCGTCGTTCGCCCGGCTCAAACGACGAGGGCGGGGTAGCAGCCGCAACCACCACCCCGCCCCGTCAACTCGCCACGGAACCGCTTACGACTTCTTCAGCTTCCACACCGCCAGCGGTGCGAACACCAGCACGAGCCCCAGCGACCACAGCAGCGCCGGCACCAGGTAGTAGGACAGCGAGTGCCCGAGCAGCGCATGCGCCGCGGGACCGCCCGTCAACCAACGCACCGAGTCGACCATGTAGGTCATCGGCTGGTGGCTGGCGAAGCCCTGCATCCAACCCGGCATCGTCGAGACCGGCACGTAGGCCGAGGAAACGAACGACAGTGGGAAGACGAGGAACGACAGCCCCTGCGCCGCCTGCGGGCTCCCCGCCACCAGGCCCATCGTGATGAAGAGCCACACGAATGCGAACCCGAACAGCACCGTCAGCCCGAAGGCCGCCAGCCCCTGCGCCACCGTCCCGCCGAGGCGGAAGCCGACCGCGAAGCCGATCACCGTCATGACGAACGCGCCCCAGGCGACGAGCGCGGAGTCCGCGGCCACCCGGCCGGTCACGATCGACAACAGCCGGATCGGCAGCGACCGCAAGCGGTCGAACAGCCCGCCCTCGAGGTCCGCGGCGACGCCCGACGACGCGCCCATCCCCTGGAACAGGACGCCGGTGACGACGAAGCCCGGCACCAGGAAGTTGACGTAGTTCAACTCCCCCGTGTGCCCGACCGCGCCGCCGAAGACGTAGCGGAAGATCAGCAGGAACAGCGCGCCCTGCGCGGTCCCCGCAATGATCAGCGCCGGCGTCCGGACGAACTGCTTCAGTGTCCGGACCGCCACCTGGCCGGAGGCGACGAGATACGACGCCCCCCGATTCGCACCCGCCGCCACCTTCGCGGCCGCCCCCGGACCGCGCCCCGGCTCCGGACGACCCGGCGCCTCCAATGTGATGTCCATCGTCATGCTGCTGCACCCTCCTTCGGGCTCGTCGGATTGTGATCAGCGAGAGACGAGGAGGACCCGGTCAACGACAGGAACACCTCGTCCAACGTGGGCCGCCGGAGCGCGATGTCCTCCACCGCCACCGCCGCGTCGTCCAACGCCCGCACCACCAGCGGGAGCAACGTGGAGCCGGACGGCGCCGCGATGGAGCAGCGCCGCGTCGCCGGGTCGGTCGACGGCTCGGCGACGCCCAGCGCGCCGAGCACCTCCGCCGCCCGCCCCATGGTCTCGATGTCGGCAGTGTGCAGCTCGACCATGTCGGCGCCGACCCGCGACTTGAGCTCGTTGGGCGAGCCTTCGGCGATGACCCGGCCGCCGTCGATGATGACGATCTGCGCCGCCAGGTGGTCGGCCTCGTCGAGATACTGCGTCGTCAGCAGGATGTCGGTCCCGCCCGCACCCATCTCTCGGATGGCGTCCCACACCTCGTTGCGGCTCCCCGGGTCGAGCCCGGTCGTCGGCTCGTCGAGCAGCAGCAGGCCGCGGCGCGCCCACGAGGCTCGCCCCGAGATCGAGGCGCCGCCGCATGCCGCCCGAGTACGTCTTCACCCTCCGGTCGGCCGCGTCCTCGAGCCCCATCTGGCTCAGGATCCGCTTGGCGGAGGCCACCGCCTCGTTCCGCCCCTGGCCGTACAGGCGGGCGACCATCACCAGGTTCTCCCGCCCGGTCATCATCTCCTCGACCGCGGCGGCCTGGCCGGCGAGCCCGATCGTGCGGCGCACCGCCATCGGCTCTTTCACCACGTCCCGGCCACTCACCCGGAGCGTCCCCTCGTCCGGCCGGATGAGCGTCGCCACCATCCGGATGAAGGTGGTCTTGCCCGCCCCGTTCGGACCGAGGATCGCCACCGGCTGTCCGGCCGGCAGTTCCAAACTGAGGTCCGAGAGGGCGGTGACCTTCCCGAACTTCTTCTTGAGGCCGCGTGCCTCTATGAGCGCGTCCATGCGCGCCTCCTTTCGTCGTGCGTCGTCTGCGTCCTGCATGTGGACTCCCGGCGGCCGTCATCTGTGACGGTGACCGCGCGGGGGTTTGCTGCAGAGCCCGCTCGACGGAGGTGGCCTACGCTCTGAGTGCTGCCTCGGGCGAAGATCCCTCTGCGGGTCGGGCTCGTGGTTTGTGGGCCCGGAGCCGCGTGGTGTTACACGCGGTTCCGGGTCATCTCATTCCTCGGGGAAGTCGAACGTGAACGCCACCTCCTCGGGGTTGAAGCTTTCGGTATGGAACATCCGCCACATCTCGAGGCCCTCGAGCGTGCCGGCGGCCATCTCCTCGACGAGGGCGGTGACGAACTTCAGCTCGGCTCGGAGCTGTTGCTCCTCGTACTCGGCCTCGAGCTCGAAGATGCGCGGCAGGCCCGCGTCGCGCGCCGCCTTCATGGCGCCGCGCATGGCGGCCAGCTTCACGTTGAGTGCCTCGCGCCGCGACCGCAACGCAGCGAGGGCCTCGTCCGGCGGCAGTGACGGGAGGAACGAGAGCCCGGCGAGGAAGGCCGGATACTCCTTCGACGGCGTGCTGATGAGGTCGGTCATCCACTCGTTCATCTCCCGGGCGCCGTCGTCGGTGATCTCGTAGACGGTCCGCTCTGGGCGCTTGCCCTCGCGCACCGTGCCCGTCGACTTGATGAAGCCCTTCTTCTCCAGGGCGTCGACCACCGCGTAGAGCGACCCGTAGTTGAGGCGGACGCTCTCCTGCTTGGCCCTGGCTCGCAGCGTCTGGGCCACCTCGTAGGGGTGCATCGGCTTCTCGTAGAGGCTGACCAGGACCGCCAGGGCCAAGGGATTCGATCGGGACCATCTGGGCACGAGTGGTCAGAATACTCTATTCAGAGTAATCGGTCAAGAGTGTTCTAGCCAGAATCTTCTGCCTCCTGCTCTCCAGCGCCCTCGGCGTACACAGCGACCTCGGCATCGATCACTTCAGGCTAAGTCGACCTCCACCTCCCAGGCTTCTCCGGAGTTGCGGTCTCTGCGACCGTCGCTCCCGACCCTCAGGCGTCACTCACGAAACGCCTGACCTCCGACACAGCAGCTCGGCGAGTTCTGGTGAACAGACCCGATGGCCGGTAGCTTCAAGCGGTCTGCGAGCGAGGACGAGGGAGAACCACATGCTTAAGGTCGTCGGTGCCGGAGTTGGCCGTACGGGGACGCACTCGCTGAAGAATGCGCTCGAGACGCTGCTCGGCGGGACCTGCCATCACATGATCGAGGTGATCATGGTCAGCCCCGAACAGATCCCGACCTGGATCGAAGCCATCGACGGCAAGCAGATCGACTGGAACGAGCTGATGAAGCCCTACATAGCGCAGGTCGACTGGCCCGGCGCCAGCTTCTGGCCCGAGCTCTCGGCGGCGAATCCCGACGCGCTGATGATCCTCTCCACACGCGATCCCGACTCGTGGTACACGAGCTGCACCAACACGATCTTCGCCGGCATGCGACCGATGATCGAAGAGGGCAACGAATGGATGGCCGCACTGGTGCGGATGTTCGGAGAGCGCTTCAGCGACAAGCTTGAGGACAAGAGCGCGATGGTCGAGGCCTTCGAGAAGCACAACGCGGCGGTGCGCGCCGGCATCCCCAAGGAGCGGCTGCTCGAGTGGACGGCGGCCGACGGCTGGGAGCCCATCTGCGAGCGCCTCGGCGTCGCCGTTCCCGACGAGCCGTTCCCGAAGGTCAATACGACCGAAGACTTCCGCGCCATGGTGGGGATGCCGCCCCTCGAGGGCTGACCCGGCGCCGGTCCCGGCTCAGGAGAACGGCGTCGGGATCTCCGGCACCGCCGGGCCGGCCTCGAGGTGGGCAGGCTTCGTCTGCCGTTTTGGCAGCTCGACCTCGGGGAGCTTGAGCGGCTTGTACGGCACGAGACTCAGCAGATGCGAGATCACGTTGAGCCGCCCGCGCTTCTTGTCGTTCGTGTGCGCGACGTACCACGGCGCAAAGTCCGTGTCGGTGGCGCGGAACATGTCGTCGCGGGCGCGCTCGTAGTCCCACCACTTTGAGTAGGACAAGAGATCCATGTCGGACAGCTTCCAGATCTTGCGCGGGTCGTTGATCCGGTCTTCCAAGCGGAGCGTCTGCTGCTCCTGACTCACCTCGAGCCAGTACTTGATCAGCTGGATCCCCGACTGCACCATCGCATTCTCGGTGAAGGGCACGCTGTCGAGGAACCGCTTCACCTCCTTCTCGGGGGTGAAGCCCATCACCCGCTCGATGCCGGCCCGGTTGTACCAGCTGCGGTCGAAGATCACGACCTCCCCCGCGGCCGGCAGGTGCGAGATGTACCTCTGGATGAACATCTGCGACTTCTCGCGGTCGTTCGGCGCCGGCAGCGCCACGACCCGGAACACCCGCGGGCTCACCCGCTCGGTAATGGCCTTGATCGTCCCGCCCTTGCCTGCCGTGTCGCGGCCTTCGAAGACGATGACGATCTTCGCCCCCGACGACTTCACCCACTCCTGCATCGCGACCAGCTCGCCCTGCAGCCGCCGCAGCTCGTGGTCGTACTCTTTGCGCTTCATCGGCGGCAGCGCGGTCGCCTCCCCCGCCTTCGCCTTCTTGTTCCCCTCGGCCGTCTTCCTCGTCCCGTTTGATTTGCTCACGCCGCCACCCCTTTGCGGGACCCCGTCACGGCGGCCTGGACGTCGATCCCGCCCGCCGCCGGCTCCGCCGACCCGCGGCGCCGCAGCCACTTGGACCCCTCGATCACCAATGGCACGATCAGCGCCAGCCCGATGCAAGCCAGCCACTGGCGGCCCGTGAGGGGCTGGGTCAGCAGCCCGCTCTGCAATGCCGGCAGCTGCGTGGCCAGCACGAGCATCACGACCGGCACGAGCGAGATGCCCACCGCCTTGAGCACCGGTGGTATCAGCCCGCTCGCCGGGTCGCGCCGGTTGGTCAGAGCGTTGAACACGGTGCCGAGTCCCATCACGGCGAACGTCATGGTGAGCGACGCCGAGGGCTTGGTGGGATGCGGGGTGTCGGGGCCGGCCACGAGCGGGATCAGCGCCGCCACGAACAACGCCGTTGCGTACAGCAGCCACTGCAGCACCGCGTTGCGGTTCGTGATCGGGACCGTGGGGTCCCGCGGCGGTCGCGTCATGACCTCGGGGTCGCCCGGGTCCGTCGCGATGACGATCACCCCGAAGGCCGTGAAGAAGAACAGCAGGTACAGGACCATCGACGGCGTTAACGCGACCCCGCTGTTGATGTTGAAGGCCGTCGCGACCACGAACAACAAGACCAAGCCGAGCAGCTGGGTCATCTGGAAGCGGACGTAGGAGACGATCTTGGCGTAGACCCGGCGTCCGATCTCGACCGCGTGCACCAGGGTGCCGAAGTTGTCGTCGGTCAAGATCATGCGACCGGCCTGCTTTGTGACCTCGCTGCCGCTGCCCATGGCGACGCCGATGTCGGCCTGCTTGAGCGCCGCCGCGTCGTTCACCGCGTCACCGGTCATTGCCACGATCAGGCCCGACCGCTGCATCAGCCGGGCGAGCCGAAGCTTGTCCTCGGGGGTGACCCGCCCGAAGACGTGCAGGTTGGGCAGCCGGGCTAGGAGGTCGTCGTCGGAGAGCGCCTGCAGTTCGGCACCGCTGATCGCGCCGGGGCCGAGGCCGAGCGACTTGCCGATCGCCGCCGCCGTGACGGCGTGATCGCCGGTGATCATGCGCACGTCGATCCCCGCGCCGAGCGCCGTGTGGACGGCACCCTTCGCCTCCGCCCGCAATGGGTCGATGATGCCGACCATCCCGACGAATGCCAGATCCTGGGTGAGCGCCATCGGGTCCGACCGCATGGTCGCCTGTTCGCTCTCGGCGACCACCCGCGCCGCGAACGAGAGCACGCGCAGCCCCTGCGACCCCATGCGCTCGTTGGCCGCATCGATGTCCGCCCGCACGTCCCCGATCGGCACCTGGGCGTTGCTGAACGGCCCACCCGACAGGCTGCACCGGGCCAGCACCACGTCCGGCGCCCCCTTCACCAGTTCGACCACGCTCGTCGATCCGTCCACGGTCACTTCGTGGAAGGTGGCCATGAACTTGTACTCGGAGTCGAACGGCACCTCGGCCAGGCGCGGGTAGGCCCGCCGCGTCTCCTCGGCGTCGACGCCGAGCCGGGCCGCCAGCACGACGAGCGCGGCCTCCGTCGGATCGCCGATGACGTTGCCGTCGTCGTCCACCGTGGCGTCGCTGTCGAGGCACAGCCCCAGGGCCAGCCGGGTGAAGTCGGGCACCGGGGTGCCGGCGGCGGCGCGGATCTCGCCGGTCTTGGCGTAGCCCTCGCCGTCGACGGTGAACCACGAGCCACCGGCGTAGATGTCCGACACCATCATCTGGTTCATGGTGAGCGTGCCGGTCTTGTCGCTGTTGATCGCGCTCGTCGCGCCCAGCGTCTCCACGTCGGTCAGGTTCTTCACGATCGCCTTGGACTCCGCCAGCTGCTTCGCCCCCATGGAGAGGAGCCCGGAGACGAAGGCGGGTAGACCCGTCGGGATGGCCGAAATCGCCATGGCCGTCCCGAGCAAGAGCAGCTGCTTGCCCGGGATCCCCCGGGCCAGGCCCACGACGAAGATGAAGGCGACCGCCGTCCACGCGATGACCGCCAGCACCTTCGTGAGCGAGTCGAGCTCCTTCTGCAGCGGCGAGCGCGTCCGGGTGACCGAGGTCAGCATCGTGGCGATCTGACCCATCTGGGTCTGCATGCCCGTCGCCGTCACCACCACGGTCGCCGTGCCTCGGGTGACCGAGGTGTTCTGGAACGCCATGTTTGTGCGGTCGCCGAGCGCCACGTCCGGCGACGGCAGCGTCGCCGCGTCTTTCGGGATCGGGGCACTCTCGCCGGTGAGCGCGGCCTCCTGCGTCTCGAGCGTGGCGGCGCGTACGATGCGTCCGTCGGCGGGGACGATGTCACCCGCCTCGAGCATCACGACGTCACCCGGCACGATCTGCGACGCCGGCACGAGCCCGAGCTCGCCGTCGCGCTGCACTTTCGCCTGGGGGACCTGCATCTGGGCGAGCGCGTCGACGCTCGCCCGCGCCTTCATCTCCTGGCGCGTCCCCAGCACGACGTTCAGCGCCACGAGGAACCCAACGATGAGCGCGGTGGAGAACTGGCTGATCAGCAGGCTGATGACGATTACCGCGATGAGCATGATGTTCATCGGGTCGCGCAGCTGCGTGAGGGCGACCGCCCACACCGACGGCGGCTTCTCCTTGGTGATCTCGTTGGGCCCGAAGCGGGCGAGCCGGTTGGCGGCGTCGCCCGAGGTGAGACCTCGATCCGTGTCGCTCCCCACCCCAGCGACCACCGCCGCGACATCGAGGGCGAACCAGGCCGCCGACCCCGGAGGGGTCTCTGTGGCTGCCGTTGCGTTGGCGGTGGTCATATCAGTCATCTTGCCCCTCTCACCGGCGTTGTGCCCATCGGACCACACATCGACGATCCCGATGACCTGGGAGGACGCTGTGGTTTAACCTCCACCTTCGTGGCTCCGACCGTGTTGCACGTGGCGCCGCATCCCGACGACGAAGCCGTCGGGTGCCCCGGCGCGCTGCTCCACCTGCGCGACCGCGGCTGGACGGTGGTCAGCGTCATCGCCAGCCTGGGTTTCGAAGGACAGCGCGACCGCCGGCGCGCCGAGGCAGAGGAGGCATCGAGCCGGGCGCGCTTCGTGCCCGTCTTCTTCGACCCACCGCTCAACCTCGACCTCGACGCGAGACCGCGACGCGGCAACCGAGCGACTCGCGACGGAGCTCCCCGACCTCGTCAAAGAGCACGACGCCCAGATCGTCGTGTCGCCCTCGCCCCACGACGTGCACCACGGGCACGAGTGCGTCGGCCGCGGCGTGCAGCGCGCCCTGGCCGATCTCCCGCCGGACGTGCGCTGGTGGATGTGGGGGGTGTGGGGCGACCTGCCCGCGCCGAACGTCTTCTACGGCTTCGACCAGAAGGTGCTCGACCGTGCGCTGCACGTGCTCGACGCATACACCGGTGAGCTCGAGCGCAACGACTACCGGTCGTTCCTCGCAGGACGCGCTGCGGCGAACGCGGTCATGGGTTCCGAGCGCGTCTTCGGCTTCGGGTCGCCGGCCGCGACGACGCTTCCCTACGCCGACGTGATCACCGAGGTGCGCCTCCTCGACGGCCGCTTCATGGCATCGGAGCCGCACTTCCTCGACCAGGGTCCCGAGCCTTCGACGCTCTACCACCGCGACCTGACGCCGTGGCTCGAATCACCGAGCGTGCACGAGCGTGTGGGCTACATCCGGGAGGTGCGCGAGGAGCCGGCGACGTGACTGCGGTGGACGCGGCGCTCACGCCGCAGCTGGTCGAGGACTTCCGACGCGACGGGTTCGTGGTCGTCGCCGGCCTGCTGTCGTCCGATGAACGCCGCCGGTACGGGTCGGCGGTGGACGGGGCGGTCGGTAGGAGAAGCAGAGGCGACACGCGGGCGCTGGCGGAGAAGTCGCGGTACGAGCAGAGCTTCATCCAGTGCCAGAACCTGTGGGAGGACAGCGAGGGCGTCCGGCCGCTCACGTTCCATCCGCTGCTGGCCGAGACGGCGGCCCGGTTGCTCGGCGTCGGCGCCGTGCGGCTGTGGCACGACCAGGCGCTCTACAAGGAGCCGGGCGGGCGGGAGACCGACCCGCACCAGGACCAGCCCTACTGGCCGATCGTCGAGACGAACACGATCACGGCGTGGATCCCTTTCGACGGCTCGACGCTCGAGACAGGCGCCATGGGATACCTGCCCGGGAGCCACCGGCTCGGGCTGCGCGAGTTCGTGAACATCTTCACCGGGGAGGCGGACGGTGGCGCCAACGGGGTGCTCGGGCGGGATGAGCTGGCCGGGATCGAGCCGGTGTTCGTCGAGGTGCCGGCGGGCGCGGTGGCGTTCCACCACGGCCTCACCTTCCACTTGGCCGGGGCGAATCGCACGGGTACGGTCCGTCGTGTGCACACGGTCATCTACTTCGCCGACGGATCGACCCGGGGAGAGGGGAAGTTCCCGCATCCCTCGGTGGAGCGGGCCGGCATCGGGTTGGGTGAGGTGATCGCGTCGGACGTCACGCCGCTGGCGTGGCCTCGTCCTGCCGGCGAGCCGCTGCCGCCGACGCCGGCGGAGCCGCTGCGATGAGCGACGTGGCGCGTGGGACGGTGTTGAGCGACGAGCAGCGCGCATCGTGGGACGAGCGGGGCTACTTTCGGGTCGACGGGTTCGCCCCGGCGTCCGTCTGCTCGGCGATGCTCGAGCGGGTGACCGAGCTCGTCCGGGACCCCGCCCAGGCGGCCGCGGTCGGCGCCTGGATCCTGCCCGAGAGCAACAAGGCCAAGGCGCAGGTCGAGAACCCCGAGGACGCGGTGTCGAAGATCTTCCGACTGCACAAGGACTCCGTGTTCGCCGAGTTCGCCCACTCGCCGGAGGTGGTCGACCTGGTGTCGCCGCTCATCGCGCCGGACATCGACGTGTTCCTGTCGCAGTTCATCTTCAAGACGGCGGGTGCCTGGGGCCAGCCGTGGCACCAGGACTCGCTGTACTTCCCGTTCGAGCCGGCGCGCCCGTCGCAGGGGTGTGGCTGGCCGTCACCGAGGCGACGCTGGTCAACGGGTGCCTGCACGTGCTGCCCGGCTCACAGACCGAGCCCGTGCACGCACATGTGCCGGACCGGCGGCCCCGTGCGAACTACGGCTACTTCGAGATCATCGACCACGACATGTCGTCGTCCGAGCCGGTGTTGATGTCGCCGGGCGACCTGCTGGTGTTCGACAGCCATCTGATGCACCGCTCGACCGACAACGAGTCGACCGGCATCCGCGCCGCGATGGTGTACCACTACGCCACGGCCGGCAGCGTCGACCACAGCGCGGAGTACTGGTCGTCGTCGAACGCCTGGGTGCCGGTGCGGCGGGACGGCCACGTGGTGCCGCCGAGCGCTGACGCCGCGTGAGGACCGAGCGGGGTCTTTCGGGCGCGTTGAAGTTCGACGCCATGTTGCCGGCGCAGCCGCTGCGGCGGGGCGCCGCACTCGGTCGGCGGGCGGCGGAGGTGGGGCTATCGGGCCTGGTGGTGACCGAGGCCGGGCGTACGGCCTATCTCACGATCGGGCAGCTGGCGACGGCCGCACCGGGCGAGCTCGACCTGATGACCGGCATCGCGGTGGCGTTCCCCCGCAGCCCGATGGTCACCGCGTCGGTGGCGTGGGAGCTGGCCGAGGCGAGCGAGGGCCGGTTCCGGCTCGGGCTCGGGGCGCAGGTGCACGCGCATATCGAGCGGCGGTACGGCGTCGAGTTTTCGCCCCCGGGTCCCCGGTTGCGCGACTACGTCCTGGCGGTGAAACAGATCTTCCGGTCGTTCCGGACCGGCGAGCCGCTGGCGGTGTCCGGCGAGTACTACAACCTCTCGCTGCTGCCGCCGACGTGGTCGCCGGGGCCGATCGACGTGGCCGACCCGCCCATCGACATCGCCGCCGTCAACCCGTGGATGCTCAGGATGGCCGGGGAGATTGCGGACGGTATCCACGTGCACCCCTTGAACACGCCGATCTATCTGCGCGAGACGGTGTGGCCGGAGCTCGGGGCCGGGTCGGCGCGCTCGGGCCGGAGCGTGGACGACCTCGAGGTGATCGTGCCCGCGTTCCTGTGCGTGGGCGACACCGACGAGGAGGTGTCGAAATGGCGTGAGATGGCCCGGGTCCAGGTCGCCTTCTACGGGTCGACGCCGAATTACGCGTTCATCTTCGAGCAGCTGGACCGGGAGGGGACGACCGAGCGCATCCGCGAGCGGCAGCGGGCCGGCGACATCCCGGGCATGGCCCAGGTGATCGACGACGACATCTTGAAGGAGTTCACGACGGTCGGGTCCTGGGATTCGGTCGCGGACGAGATCGTCGCCAAGTACGGCGGCATGGCGACTCGGGTGGTCTCGTACTTCACCGGTGCCGATGTCGTGCGCGACCCGGGAGCGTTCGAGCGCTGGGGTGCGGTGGCCAAGGCGGTGCGGGCCGGGTCGGGGTTCGGGAGCAGCGAGTAAGGGTCGTCGGGACCGGGGCCCTACGGCCCTCCCTCGTTCAGACCGCCGAGCCCGAGTTCCCGGTGTCCCCCGTCGATCCGCCGTTGCCCAGGCCGCCACCGAGTTGCGAGAGGGGCTGGACCTGGTCGGCCGGCGGCGGCGTCACGTTCACGGCGGTGCCGTAGTTCGACAAGACCATCGTCATGCCGATCGACATGGTCTGACCGGAGAACGAGACCGAGTAGGAGGGCACCGAAAGCGCCTTGAGCAAGTTGTCCTGCGTGACGTAGATGTTCATGTGCATGTCCGGCAGGTTGAGCCCGGACACGCTTTGCTGCAGCGACGAAGGCAGCTTTCCGACCTCGCCCATCATCGCCGAGGCCGGAAGCGTGGCCGCGTACTCGGTGACCGACGTCCCCTGGTAGGTGGTCGGGCCCAGCGAGGTCACCGTCCCGCCGGACGATTGGAGCTGCTGCAGCAGGGACGTCGGATCCATTGTGTTGAGCGCACTGCTGGAGCTGTTGAGTTGGCTGGTGGGAACTGAGATCCACGGCTTCGTCGGCGCGAGTCCGTTGCTCAAGCCGCCGACGTTCACGTAGACGGTCGAGCCGTCCATGATCTCCTGTTCGGTGTACTGCGTGCCGTTGACCGGAATCGTCATCGTCATCGTGCCGAGCTTGTGCGCGAAGTCGAAGGAGCCGTTGGCGCTGACGTTCTCCTGCAGGCCCATGAAGCTCACGTCGATCGACATCGACATGTCCGCCGACTGCGCATTCGTCTGCGTCGCGGCGGTGGCGACGGCCTCCTGCGGCCGACGCGTTGCCCGACCCGCCCAGGAGCGACAGCGGTGCTGACGCCGCCCGCGATCAAGACGAGGGCCGCCGCGGCGACGCCGAACATGACCTTGCGTCCACGCCGGTCCCGCCTGGCGTGCTGCGGACCCGTCCCACCTACGGTCGGCGGTGCCCACATGCCGGGTTGGCCGGCGGGCGCGGCGGCCGTGGCGGCCGACGGGTTGCACCGGTGCACCGAGCGGTGCGAACGACGCCGGTGCGGTCGGCGGGAACATGCGCCGGCGGCACCGAGAACATGTCGGCAACGGGCCGGGGTCGGCTGTGGGTCGTGGTCCGATTGGTCTCCGGCCTCGACCGGCGAACCCGACGACGGCGACTTCCGTCCCTTCGTCCCGGGTCCCCTGCGTCCACACATGCCCGTCCCAATAGCGCTCTTGCCCGCGATGGAACGGATCTCGATACCAGCCCGGTGCCTGGCTCACTCATGCTCCTCCCCGCTCAGGCCGGCACGCCGCCCCGTGCGCCCGACCCACCCTGTCTCATCACATCGGCAGATCGCAGCCCGCCGATCAACCCAATTCCGGATCAGGAACGCCGGCGGAAGAGGCCCTTCTTCACCTTCTCGGGCTCCTCGCTGGCCAGGTCCTCGTCGAGCTCGGGCATGGCGTCGTCGTCATCGTCCTCGCCGGCGAACCCCGTCGCCGGTCGCCTCCGCCAGCCATCCTCGTCGAGCAATCCGCCGGGTCCTGCTCCACCGACTCGGCGAGTGCCGGCCCTTCGCCGCGGTCCGGCCCGTCCGCCTCGGCCTGCTTGCGGGCCCGCCCGCCCCGCTCGCCGTGCTGCTCCGCCCGGTCGAAGAGCGTCCCCAGCCGGTCCTCCACGTCGTCGATGTCGGCGGTCGCCGCCGCCAGCGCGCGCTGGAGCTCGCCCGGCGTGGTCGGGCAGGTGGGGCAGCGGGCGTGTCGGGGTCGGCGGCGCGGGTCTCCGAGGTCCACTCGGACCCGTCGTAGTACCGCTCCTGCCCCTCGACGTCCGGGTCGGCGAACCAGCCGGCGCCCTCCGAGCCTGTCCCATTCGTCCGAGTCCGGGTCCGGGTCCGAGTCCGGCGCATCCGAGGCGGGGACACGTCCACGTCAGAGGCGTCGGGGTCCGACACCTCGACGCCTTCGGCGTCCTCAGAGCCTTCGGAAACCTCCGAGCCCTCTTCCATCAATTCCTCCGTTGGCACAGCCGCGCTGCCCCCGGGCACCATTCTCTCACGCCCCTGGACACCCAGGATGCGGCCTACCGGCCGCCGGGCGATAGAAAGGGGACGGCCGCCGCCCCGACGAGGGCAGTACGGGGCGGCGAATATCCTGGATCCCCTCCACCGGAAGGAATGGCCGGAAGGTTGGGGGCCGATTCGCCGAGAAAGTCGAAAGCGAGGATGACCAGCGGTGGGGATGGAACTGAAGGCAGGCACGAGGCTGCGGAGCGCCACCGACGCCTGCGAGGTGGTCGTGGTCAAGGCGCCCGGCGAGGCGATCGACCTGCGCTGCGGGGGCCAGCCCTTCGTGGCGATCGACGCGGACGTGACGACGCAGGCCCCGGCGGCCGGCTTCGACGGCGGCACGCAGCTCGGGAAGCGCTACGCCGACGAGGCCGCTCGGGCTCGAGATCCTCTGCACGAAGGCGGGCGAAGGCTCTATCTCGGTGGGCGAGACCGTCCTCGAGGTCAAGGGCGCGAAGCCGCTGCCCGCGTCGGACTGAGCGCCGCCGCGTTCGTTTCGAACACCGAGCGCACAGGGCGCAGAGAGTCGGACCGGGGGGAGCTGTCGTTGCCGTGAACATCGCCATGTTGTTGGAGATGGTGGCGGAGGGCGACCCCGACCGGGTCTGCGTCGGGTCTTCGTCGGGGGGCCTCACTGCTTCTGCGCTCCTGGCGGCCGCTCGGCGCGCGGCGGCGTTGTTCGAGAAGGAGGGCGCCGAGGCTGTCGGCTATTTCGGGTTGAACTCCGACGTGTTGCCGGTTGCGTTGTTCGGGGCGGCGCTGGCGGGGGCGGCGTTCGCGCCTCTGAACTATCGAGCGCCGGACGAGCAGTTGGCGTCGATCCTGCCGCGGGTGCCGCCGGGGCCGATCATTGCCGACGCTGCCGAGGTCGACCGGTTGCGCTCCGCCGGGGTCGACGCCGGGCGCATCGTGACGGTCGAGGCGTTCGCTTCGTCGGTGGTCGGCGGCGATGCCGGCTCTGACGAGTCCGGCGCTGAGCACCCCTTCGTCGATCCCGAGTCCGTCGCCGTGTTCCTCTTCACCAGCGGCACGACCTCGGAGCCCAAGGCGGCGGTGCTCCGTCACCGGCACTTGGTGTCCTACATCATCTCGTCGGTCGAGTTCCTCGGGTGCGGCGCCGACGAGGCGCAGCTCGTCTGCGTGCCGCCGTACCACATCGCCGGGATCGCAGCGGTGCTGTCATCGCTCTACTCCGGGCCGGCGGATCATGTACCTGCCGACGTTCGACGCCGCCGAGTGGGTCCGGGTCGCCACCGACGAGCGGATCACGCACGCCATGGTCGTGCCGACCATGCTCGGGCGGATCCTGGACGCCGTCGAAGCCGTCGGTGCGGCTCCGCCGGCCTTGCGGCACCTTTCCTACGGCGGCGGCCGCATGCCGTTGGAGCTGGTCGAGCGCACGCTTGCGGGACCTGCCGTCGGTGGACCTGGTCAACGCCTACGGGCTGACCGAGACCTCCTCGACCATCGCCATGCTCACGCCCGACGACCACCGCGAGGCGTTCGCCTCGTCGGACGCGGCCGTGCGGGCCCGGCTCGGCTCGGTCGGCCGGCCGCTGCCGATGCTCGAGGTGGAGATCCGCGACGAGTCCGAGTCGGTCGTGGCGGCGGGCGAAAAGGGCGAGATCTGGGTGCGCGGCGAACAGGTGTCGGGCGAGTACGTCGGCCGCACCGCTGCTCGACGCCGAGGGGTGGTTCCGCACCCGCGACGCCGGCTGGTTCGACGCCGAGGGTTTCTTGTACGTCGACGGGCGCCTGGACGATGTCATCGTGCGGGGAGGCGAGAACATCTCGCCGGGCGAGATCGAGACCGTCCTGCACGCCCACCCCGCCGTGGCCGACGTGGCGGTGCTCGGAATCCCCGACACCGAGTGGGGCGAGACGGTGGCCGCGGTGGTGGTGCTGCACTCCGGTTCGGCCTCGGGTTCGGGTCGGCGTCCGAGGCCGCGCTGCAGGAGTGGGTGCGGGAGCGGTTGCGCTCGACCAAGATGCCGACGGTGATCGAGTTCCGCTCGGAACTGCCGTACTCACCCACGGGCAAGCTGCTGCGGCGCGTGCTGCGCGACGAGCTGACTGCGTCGAATCAGTAGCTCAGTGGCTCAGTAGCTCAGTAGTCGGTTCGGGACCCGTCGCCGCTCATGGCGCGGCGCTGCGCGTCCGGATCCTCAGACGCCGCCCAGCCGCTGACCGACTTCACGTTGAAGACGAGGAGGTCGGCGAACTCGGTGCCCCGGTACTGGAAGTACTTGTGCCGGAGCTCGTTTTCACACTCGTCGCGGAGGCTCGCCGAGAGGTCGTGGCCCGAACGACGGGCCAGCTGTGCCTTGACCCACCACAACCGGGACCAGTCGTGGCGTACCCACTGCTCGCACAGCAGCGTGGCGGTCGCGTCGGCCTCGAGGTTCTTGAGCCGGCCCAGCTCGGTCGTGTCCTTCGCCTTGACGGTGTCGATCGGCGAGGCGATGGCCTTGCCGACAACCACAAAGCAGACGGGCACCGCATCGATGGCCCCTCGTGCGCCGTTCGTACACAACACCCCATGGTCGACGGTGGCGAGGTTGGCCCAACACTGGTCGTTCGTGAGGCGCACGTCGCCGAGTATTCCAGGCGGGAGCGGGCCTGCAACGCCTGGGACGGGTAATGGGTCGCGCTACTCCTCGGCCGCGAAGCGCTCCCAGGCCGACTGGCGCGGTGATGCCGAGCGCGTCGCCGACCTGGGCCCAGGTTGCGCCGAGCTGTCGGGCTCTGAGGACCCAGCCGAGGAGGCTCTCTTCCACCTGCGCTTGGACGCGGGCCACGTTGGGCAGGTGCGCGAGTGCCGCGTCCACCGACTGCGCATGTTCCCAGGGCATCATGCGAGCCCCCAGCACCGGCCCTTCGGGAGTGGCCGCGATCACCTGGCAACACAGGTCCACGCACTCGTTGCAGACGTAGACCGCGGGTCCGGCCACGAGCCGGTCGACCTGGGTGTTGGGCTTGAAACAGAAGGAGCAGCAGGCGATGACAGGTTCGTCGGTCTCGGTTGCTGGCGTCGTGGTCGGCACGTTGTTCCCTCTCAGCGATCCCCTCCCTGTGTCAGGCTCCACCTTACAGCGTCAGGTGCTCCTGACAAGGGCGCCGGTGTCAGTCGCGCAGCTCCTTGCCGGTCAGGCGGAGGAAGACGTCTTCGAGGTTGGGGGAACGCACCTCGACGCCGGTGAGCTCGACACTGTGGCGGGCTGCCGTCGCGACGACGGCGGGCAGCACTGCCGGACCGTGATCGGTCGTGAGCTCGAGTCGATCCTCGTGTTCTGCGACGTCATAGACCGCGTCGAGCTCCCGGCAGGCCCCGGCCAGTTGGCAGAGGTCGGCGTCAGCTTCACAGCTCAGGTGCACCCGGTCGCGCCCGCCGTGCTGTGCGATGAGGGTCTCGTTGGCGCCCTCGGCAATGAGGTGGCCGTCGTCGATGATCCCCACCCGGTCGCAGAGCTTGGCCGCCTCCTCCATGTAGTGGGTCGTGTAGAGGACGGCGATGCCGAGCCGCCCGACCGTCTCGAGGATGGCGTTGCGGCTCTGGGGATCGACCCCGACCGTCGGCTCGTCGAGCACGAGGAGCTTAGGCCGGTGCAACAGGCCGGCCGCCATGTTGGCTCGTCGCTTCATGCCGCCCGAATAGGTCCCGATACGGTCCTTGCCCCGTTCCGCCAGCCCGACGAGCTCGAGCGTCTCCGCGATGCGCCCGTGGAGCTCGTTGCCGGTCAACCCGTAGAGCTCCCCGAAGAAGGTGAGGTTCTCCGCCGCCGTGAGGTCGGGATAGAGCGCAAGGTCCTGGGGGACATAGCCGACCGCGGCCTTGGCCTCGAGGGACCCCCCGGGGTGGCCGTCGATGGTGATGTCGCCCTCGTCGGCCGGAACCAGGCCACAGAGCATGGAGATCGTCGTCGTCTTGCCGGCGCCGTTGGGTCCGAGGAGGCCGTAGCACTCCCCCGCGGCTATCGAGAAGGAGACGCCGTCGACGGCGAGGCGGTCGCCGTAGCGCTTGCGCAGTCCAGAGCACGAGAGCGTCGGTGGCGGCAGTTAGGCGAGCAAGAGGGGGTACGAGGCGGCAGCGAGGGCGAGGATTTCGGTCCGGTCCTCGTCCCGCACGAAACCGGCCTCGATCGTTGCGTCGAGGCTGTCCTCGAACCGCTCGAGGTACTCGTCTTTTCCGCCTGGATACAGCTCGGACAACGTCGCCTCGTCGAAGGGACTCGTCTGGCCGAAGAGGAATGCGAAGGAGTCCCCGGCCTGCCCGAGGCCGGACAAGACCGCGACGGGCGCGTCGACCCACGGGGTGCGGATGCCACCGAGAACGTTGCCCAGCGCGTCCTTGTGGAAGTCGGTGCCGGTGTCATCGACTTCGAGGTGCGGGGCGGTGGGCGGCGCGACCCCTTCGAGGATCCATCGCACGAGGTGGTCGAGCGCGGCTTGGGCCACGTAGTGCTGCTGGGGACCCGAGTTGACCGGCGTCTCGGTCTGGCCGATCAGGAGATTGGTCGTCGGCCGCAAGAGCTCGGCGAGCCGCTCGCCGGTGAGGGATCCGTCGTCGTGACGGCCCGCGCTCACGGTGTAGGTGTCGGCGTGCGCCGCGCCTGCCATCTCCCACAGTCGGACCCGATCACTGTCCGGCTGCCGGGCCCACTGGCCACCGAGCAGGATGACGTCCGTCTCGCTCTGCAAGACGAGAACGGGCACCCGGACGTCTTCGCGGATCCGCTCGCCCTTGGACAGCAGAGTTTCCGTGCTCGGCAGAAGCCCGGCATCGGGGGGACGAGCGGACCGGATGAAGACTCCGTCCATGCTCAAGCCAGCTGCGGGACGCCCATGCACGAAGTACCCGTCGAACACCTGCGACTGGGGATCGATTGCATTGATGTAGGTCACGAGGCAAGCAGCTGATTGCGACTCGCCTGCCGCGATGATGCGCTGTGCGGTTAGACCCCGCAGTGGGCTCTCGTCGCCCGGGAGCCGAATCAGCCTGCCGATCTGCGTGAAGATGTCGAAACTCCAAGCATCACCCGGGTGCTCGAGCGCTTTATAACGGCCCGGGTCCAAGAGCTTGAGGTGGATGCCCTCGGCGATGCCCCCACCGTCGATGCCGGCCTTCTGCGCCGAGACACCCACGAAGACATGGCCAGCCGCGGTGGCGGCGCGGTGGAAGAAACCCCAATCCGGCGCGGCGTCGATTCCGGCGGAGACGTTGTGCCACTCCACGATGACGACACCGCTGAAGTGGCTCGGATCAGACGGCTTGCGCACAATGATCCGCGTCCGAAATGGTGCTTCCGCTGCGGGGTTCACGGCCCAGCGGCCATCTTCGCCCCGCTCGCCCACGAGTTCGTAGGAGGACGCGGTGCCGGTCACGAGGTATTCAGCTTCTTCGTAGCCGAGTGCGGCCAGATCGAAGTCCCGCATGAAGTCGAGTGGCTCGCCGGCGATTACGTCGAACGCCGCGTTGGCCTTGCTGCCCATTGGATCCTCCCCTTTTTCTTGCGATCGGACTTAGCCTTAGTCCAAGAGGGTGTTAGCGGTACTGGGTTTCCTTCTTGCTACGGGACGCCCGCGACACCTCGTCCGGCGGCGGGTTGCCGATCTGTGTGTAGGAGAGGCCGTTGTTGATCGCGATGTTGCGGGGCATCTCGAGCGACTCCCAGATGGCTCGTACCGTCCCCTGGACCGCCTTGGTGTCGCGCTCGGCAATCGACAACGCAATTTCGCGGGCCCGGTCACGGAGCTCGGCGCGGGGCAGGACCTCGGTGACCAGCCCGATGCGGAGCGCCGTAGGGGCGGTGATCCGTTCCTCCGTGCCCATGAGGGCCCAGCGCAACACGTCGCCGAGCGGCACGCCGCGGTGGAGCATGCCGATGGGCTCGAGCGCGCTCACGATCCCGACGTTGGCATGCGGGTCGAAGAACACGGCGTCATCCGAGCAGATGATGATGTCGGACTCGTTGAGGAAATACTGTGCCCCGCCGGCGCAGAGACCGTGCACTGCGGTGATCACCGGTTTCCATACGCGGTGGCGGAATTTGGGCGCGATGGCAATCCCGGGATCGAAGCTGTTCCAGGGGTTGTCGAATGTGAACCACGCACCCCCCGCGCCACCCTGTGTGACGTCCATGCCCGTGCAAAAGGCGCGGTCCCCGTTGCCCTGGAGCACGGTGCAATGGATGTCGTCGGTGTCGCGAATGGTCTCCCAGGCCCATTTCAGGTCGAGGGCCATCGCTTCGTTGAAGGAGTTCAGGTGATCGGGCCGGTTCAACGTGACGGTGGCGACTTGGTCGGCGACGTCGAACTCGATGGTCTCCCGTTCCATGGTTCCTCTCTCTGGCTCCGAAGGCCCCGGTTTGCGGCCGGGTGCGCAAGGCAGACAGCATCACACACAGACATAGAGGACTGAGAAAAGGACAACACGATGGATATCCGCCGGAAGAAGGCCGTCATCTGCGGCGGCGCCTCGGGCATGGCCAAGGCCACGGCCCAGTTGCTGCGCGAGAAGGGCGCCAACATCGCCATCCTCGACTTGCCCGACTCGGCGGGCGCCCAGGTGGCGAAGGAGCTCGATGGCACCTTCCACGAGGTCGACGTGCTCGACGAGAATCAGGTCGAGTCCGCCCTCGGTGATGCGGTCAGCGCGCTGGGCGGCTTGCACATCGCTGTCAACACGGCCGGGGGTGGCATCGGGAAGCGGACACTGTCCAAGGACGGGCCCCACCCGCTGGCTGACTTCCGGAAGACGATCGAGCTCAACCTGATCGGCACGTTCAACCTGAACCGGCTGCAGGCGTGGCACATGTCGAGCAACGATCCCGAAGACGAGGAGCGGGGTGTCATCATCGACACCGCGTCCATCGCGGCGTTCGAGGGCCAGATCGGTCAGGTCGCCTACACGGCAGCCAAGGCGGGCATCGCCGGCATGATGCTGACGATGGCCCGCGATCTGGGGAGCCTGGGCATCCGTACCGTCGCGATCGCCCCTAGCCTCTTCAGCACCGGGCTCACCGAGGGCATCCCCGACGAGTTCGCCAACGTCCTCACCAAGGACGCCGCCTTCCCGAAGCGGATGGGGCGTCCCGAGGAGTACGCCAAGCTCGCCGTCGCGATCGTGGAGACGCCGATGCTGAACGGCCTGTGCATCCGCCTCGACGGCGGGCAGCGCTTCGCTCCGAAATAGCGCCGCAGCAGACCGAAAGCGGCCTCCCCCTCGCGAGAAGAGGCCGAAGGTCCGGGGCCACGCGAGGAAGGGATGGAACGAGACGATGGGGGTGCGGTCGATCGAATTGCAGGTCGACGTTACCGAGGCGGCCGGCCTCGGCCAGGCGGCGCGCGTCGCGCTCACGGTCACTGTGCCAGAGGTCGACGGATCGGTCGGGTCGGAGGCGGTGGACCCTGTCGTGTGCTTCGCCAAACCCGGAGCCGGCTACTCGCGGGGCTACTTCACCACCGACTTGCCGGGGCCGGGACCAGGGAAGGGCTCGCAGGCCGATTGGCACGCCGAGCGCGGTTGGATCTTCGTGTCGGTCGACCACCTCGGTGTTGGCGAGAGCTCCTTGCACGGGCCCGACGCGTTGGGGTTCGGTCCGGTAGCGGCAGCAAGTGAGGCCGCAGAAGCCGAGGTGTTGGAGAAACTGGCGGCCGGCACCCTGATCGAAGGACTCGGCAAGGTCGAGCGTCCGGTGAGGATCGGGATCGGCCAGTCGATGGGCGGGTGCCTGACCGTCGTACAGCAGGGTCGCTTCCACAGTTACGACGGCGTTGGCGTGCTCGGGTACGGCACGCTCGGCACGCTGCCGCCGACTGCCCCGGGAACGCCCGATCTCGTGCTGCCGTGGATGCCGCGGACTGCGGCGCCCGCCGAGGCCGTGGTGACGAACGCGCCGGCGTTGGCTGCGGCCGCCGCGGGCATGAATGTGAGCACCGAGGCGATGGCGTGGGGATTCCACTTCGACGACGTCGACCCTGCAGTGGTGGCGCGCGACATGGAAGACTACCCGGCGCGGTACGGCGACATGCCACCGTGGGGGTCGGCGACGATCCCGAGCCCATTGGTGCTCTGGTGCATTGCCCCGGGCGCGGTGCTGACGGAGGCCGCGGCGATCACGACGCCGGTGTTGGTGGCGATGGGCGAGCGGGACGTGCTGGTCGATCCGCGTGGCGAGGTGCGAGCGTATGCATCGTCGCCGAGCGTCGACTTGTACATGTGCCCCAGGATGGCGCACATGCACAACTTTGCGGGGACGCGGGAAGAGTTCTGGGCACGTATCGAGACGTGGGCGGGCTGGGTGCGAGCGTTGCGGGACGCACGGGTGGCGGGCGGTCGAGTCGGGTGAGCGGATCCGAGTGAGCGAGCCGGTGAACGAGCTCGAACTGGCGAACGACTTGGGGTCGCTGTTGGACCTCGAGCGGGTCGACCGCGATCTGTTCCGGGGCCGCAACGCCAACTTCGGGCCACGACGGACGTTGTACGGTGGCCAGGTCGCGGCGCAGTGTCTGATCGCCGCCGCGGCGACGGTCGAAGAGGGCCGTCTCCCACACTCGCTGCACGGCTATTTCCTGCGGGCAGGGCGCAGCGACCTACCCGTGATCCTGGAGGTGGACCGCGACCGCGATGGCCGTTCGTTCTCGGCGCGCCACGTCAACGCCGTGCAGGAGGGCGAGGTCATCTTCTCCATGATCACGTCGTTCCACACGGAGAGCGAGGCGGGCGAGGTCGACGATGCGTTCGACGACGCCCCGAGGCGTGAGGTACCCGAGCCGGCCTCATTTCGGCGTGGTGGCTGGAACCCGCTGCTCGAGGTGCGCGAGGTCACGCAGACGGACTTCCTGAAGGGCGTCTTCACCGATTGTGTGTGGGCGCGCTCGCTGACGCGTTTGCCCGATGACCCGTTGGTGCATCGAGCGGGGCTCACCTACATGTCGGACATCGGCACCGGGTTCGGCCAGAAGCCGCCCGCCTTGGTCGGGCGGGGCGGCCCGTCAATCGACCACGCCATGTGGTTCCAAGAGCACATCCGTGCCGACGACTGGGTCCTGGTCGACCTGAGGCCCGTGAAGGCCCGGAGCGCGCGGGGGTGTTACGAGGGTTCCTTGCGGGGGCAGGACGGCTCTCTGGGGGCGACGCTGTATCAGGAGCACCTGCTGTTGCCGGGGGCTCTCTCGGAGCTAGTCGAGGGCGTCCTGCGCAACGAGGCCGAAGTGGCGGCCCAGGAGGGCCGGGAGCCCCGTGACCTCGAAGAGCTGCAGCGGGCGCACCGGGAGCACCCGGCGGGGCGCTAAGCCCGCCGCTGGCTCGCCTAGACCTGAGGTTTCGTCGAGCCGTATATGCGTGGGGCCTCCTCCGATGCGTTCAGCCGTATATGCGGTGCTGTTGTAGATCCGGCCTCTCTCCACAACCTTCGAGTTGTATTCAGAACTCTTGTGTTGTCGAATCGGCACATATCCAGTACAAGGCCGCATATACGTCTGAATCCAGGACACATAGTTCGTCGCGTATACCGCTGCGAAAAAAAGGGCAGAGCCGCCTCAGGGCTGCGATTTGGCCCGCCGAGCAGGGCCAGACGTACTGTTTGAAAATGGCAATCGCAATCACCGATGACCACCGCGCCCTGGCCCAGACGGCTTCGGACTTCCTGGCCAAGCACGACTCCCGCGGCGCGGCGCGTGCCCTGCTCGAGGCCGAACCGGAGCCGCTCCCACCGTTTTGGGACGACCTCGCTGCCCTCGGGTGGCTGGGACTGCACCTTGCCGAATCGGTGGGTGGTTCCGGGTACGGTCTGCCCGAGCTCGTCGCCGTGGTCGAAGAGCTCGGTCGGGCGCTGACGCCGGGGCCGTTCTTGCCGACCGTCATCGCCAGTGCAGTGATTGAGGCCGCCGGGTCGGACGAGCTGAAGGCGAGATGGCTGCCGGGACTCGCCGACGGTTCCGTCTGTGGTGGCGTCGCACTCACCTCCGACATGACGGTATCGAGGGTCAAGGCCGCCGGGACGGCGCCGGCGGTTCTGGGCGGTGGCCTCGCCAATGTGCTCGTGCTGCCCGCGGGGCACGATGCGATCGTGGTCGACGCCTCGGCGGGCGGGGTGAAGGTCGAGGTGCCGAAGAACCTCGACCCGACGCGGCGTTCTGCGCGGGTCACGCTAAACGACGCGACCGTCGACGTGATCACCGGCGGGCGGCGTGTGCTCGTCGACTTGGGGCGAGTGCTCGTGGCCGCCGAGGCCGTCGGCGTCGCGACGGAGTGCACGGCGCGGGCCGCGGAGTACGCCAAAGCGCGTGTGCAATTCGGTCGGCCAATCGCCACCTTCCAGGCCGTCAAGCATCACTGCGCCAACATGGCCGTAGCGGCGGAGCTGGCCACTGCCGCCGTGTGGGACGCGGCGCGGGCGGCGGCCGAGGGCGGCGAACAACTGACCTACGCCGCCGCGGTGGCCGCGGCTCTGGCGCTCGCCGCCGCGGACGAGTGCGCCAATCTCAATACACAGGTGCACGGCGGCATCGCCATCACGTGGGAGCACGACGCGCACCTCTACATGCGCCGGGCCACCGCGCTCGAGGCCGTGGTGGATGCGGAGGCCGCGGCACGCGAGGTGACCGATCTCGTGCGCGGTGGGGTGCGGCGGGTGCGCACCATCGACCTGCCGCCCGAGGCCGAGCCGATGCGCGCCGAGGTGCGCGCGTTTGCGGCGAAGGTGAAGGGGCTCGACGACGAGGCGCGGCGTGAGGCGTTGATCGAGTCGGGGTACGTGATGCCGCACTGGCCCAAGCCCTGGGGGCGCGACGCCGGCGCGGTGGAGCAGCTCGTGATCGAGCAGGAGTTCGCGGCGGCCGGGGTGACGAAGCCGCAGTACTCGATCACCGGGTGGGTCATCCTCACGCTGATCCAACACGCGACGGAGGACCAGGTATCGCGCTGGGTCCTGCCGGCGTTGCGGCAGGAGGTCATCTGGTGCCAGCTCTTCAGCGAGCCCGACGCCGGGAGCGACGCTGCGGGGGTCAAGACGCGTGGCTCACGGGTCGACGGCGGCTGGTTGGTCAACGGCCAGAAGGTATGGACGAGCGGCGCGCACCACGCCTCGTTCGGCCTTGCAACCATCCGGACCGACCCCGACGCCCCCAAGCACAAGGGCATCACGACGATGGTCATCGACATGCGCGCGGACGGCGTCGAGGTACGGCCGTTGAAGATGACGACGGGACAGTCGGAGTTCAACGAGGTCTTCTTCAACGACGTGTTCGTGCCCGACGATGACGTCGTCGGCCCCGTCAACTCCGGCTGGACGGTGGCGCGGGCCACGCTCGGCAACGAGAGTGTGTCGATCGGCGGCGGCCAGGGCGGTGGTGGAGGGGGCGGCGGCATGCAGATCGAGTCGCTGATCGCCGGGCTCGACGCCCACCCCGAGCGGCTATCGGGAGGGGCCGGGCGCATCGGCCGCTACGTGTCGACGACCGACGCCTTGGCGGTGCTCAACATGCGGAGCGCGCACAGGGCCGTGGCGGGCGGCGGCCCGGGACCCGAGGGCAACGTGGCCAAGCTCGTGCTGTCGGAGCTCGGCCATGAGGGTGCCGCCATCCGGGTCGCGCTGGGTGGACCGGAGTCGGCCTACTCCGAGGGCGAGGGGATGCTGACCTCGTGGGCGGTGCTGATGCATCGAGCCATGTCGATCGCCGGTGGGACGTCGGAGATCAAGCGCAACCAGATCGGCGAGCGCATTCTCGGCCTGCCGCGGGACCCGCTGATCAACTGAGCCGTCGCGGAGCGGCGGCGGGTGACGGGCGGTCCGTCAGTTCTTCAGTTCTTCAGTTCTTCGACTCGTCCGCGGAGACCACGTTCGGATAAGCGCCGACGAGGCCGCTGAGGCCGGCGGCGGAGAGGTCGAAGCCGAAGACGTGCCGGAGCTGGGCCGTGACGCCCTGGCGCACGACCGGCCAGCCCTGCGTCACGGGCAGGTCGGGTGCATCGCAGCCGTCGGTGGCCAGCGGCTTGAGCGACGCGGGGATCGGCACCTTGAGCGCACTGGCGATGGCGAGCAGGCCGCCCTGGCCGGCCCCTATCTCGCAGATGTCGGCGAAGACGAGATGGCCGGCACCCTTGATGAGGATGAGCCGCTTCGGCGAGTGCATCTTGCCGTAGGCCGTGACCATGCCGGCGGTGGGGACCACCGTGTCAGCGGTGCCGGACATGAGTAGCCCGGGCTGATGCGGCACGGTGCTGCCCGACCCGTGCTCGGCGTTGCCGGGCAGTCCGACGGTGGCGCCGGCGAGGCCGATGAACGTCGCGACCTTCGGATCGACTGCCGCCAGCGCCTCGACCGCCACCCCACCGGCGGAGTGCCCGAACGCACCGACCTTCTTGGTGTCGACGTGCCCGTGGAACGGGCTGCCAGGGCTCGCGTTCTGGTGATCCATGAGCGTGATGGTCGCCTCGAGGTCCCCGACGTCGGTGGTCTTGGCGGTGGCCCCGGTGGGGCCACCCAGGACCTCGGTCAGATCGCGGCTGTAGTGGTCCGGGGCCGCCACCACGAAACCCCACGTGGCGAGGAACGAGGTGACGAAGGCCGACTGATCACGGAAGCCGGCATAGCCGTGGCTGAAGACGACGAGCGGGAAACGGCCGGGCGCGACGGCGACACCGCGGTAGCCGCCGCTCGGGGAGGTGACGGAGAAGTTGGCCGGAATCAGCTTCTGCAGCGCCGGCGGCAACCAATCGGCGACGTTGTAGGTCGCCTCGGTATGGCCGGCGACGCTCGCCTGAGTGGCCGGGTACCAGACCTCGACGGGTGCGCCGTCGGTCGGGAGTGTCAACGTGGTCTCGCCGATGGCGAACGGACCGGGAGTGGTGAAGGTGGTGGGACTCACGTGATGGACCGCGGGGACGGTGTCCCCGTCGACCACGTGCGTGCCCGAGGCTCCGCTTGACGCGGTCGCTGCTCCGGCAGCGCACTCGCTACAAAGGCGATCGCGGCCGCCGCAAGAACAAGTCCACGCCCCATGACGGCCGCGCGTGCGCGTCCCCAGGGCGCTCGAGCGCCCAGGCCACTCCTCATGTCCGGAACCTCCCCAGTCCCTGAAACGGTCGGCGCAGGCTAGCCGGGAGCTCTAGCCCCCGCCCGACGTCGATGCGGCATGGAAGATCGAGTCCGGCGCGCGCCAGTCGGTCGACACGAAACGGTGCGCGATGAGCCAACGATCCCCCGCGGGAACCAAGCGGTCGCGGTAGCGGCCCATGTGATCGAGCCCGACCTGCGTGAAGACCGTGAAATAGCTCGCGACCGTCGCCTCGATCTCCGACACCGCCTCGAACCGCAGGTTGGTCACCGTGTGCCGCACGACGCGCCGCACCGTGCCGGCCGCACGAGCCTCCGCCGCCACACCCTGCGCCTGCTGCGCCGCCGTCGCGCCCCCGAAGCGTTCCACGATCGCGGCGCGCCCGACCAGAGGCGGCTGCCCCCGGATTTCGAGCACGCCGTCCTCGCAGAACGCGCCGGCGAACTCGTCGAGTTGGTAGCGGTCCCCCGCGTGCGAATACTGCGCCAGCGTGTCCCGGCATTGTTCACGTGCCACGAGTTCCCAGAGTTCCATCGGGCGATCACGCTAACAACGACAACGATCGTCAAGACGACGGTGAACGGAACGAGCACAACGAACACGATCCACCGGCGCGAACCCGCGCCTCTCGTAGAGTGCGTGCCCATGCCGGAGACGCCGGAGCCGCCGGAGCCGCCGGAGCCACC
This sequence comes from uncultured Acidimicrobiaceae bacterium, assembly GCA_963828455.1. Classification (GTDB taxonomy): domain Bacteria; phylum Actinomycetota; class Acidimicrobiia; order Acidimicrobiales; family RAAP-2; genus Bog-473. Next base: position 155,119 of record CAWHFH010000026.1, read on the forward strand.
GGAGAAGCCGGACAAACCGGAGTCGCCGGAGCCCGCGGACCCGCCCGAGCCCCAACACGGCCGGGTCGACTCCGTCTGGCACCTCCTCGTCGGGCCGCCCCGTTCCGCCCGCGGCTCGGGCAAGGACCGCATCACCCCGATCGAAGGGCTTTCGGCCCTCTCCCTCGACGCTCTGACCTCGGTCGCCTACGGCCCCGAGGCCATCATCCTCGTCCTGGCCGTCGCCGGCGCCGGCGCCCTCCACCTCGTCCTGCCGATCACGGTCGCCATCGTCGGGCTCCTGGCGATCCTCGTGTTCTCGTACCGCCAGGTGATCGACGCGTACCCCGGCGGTGGGGGGGCCTACGCCGTATCAAGAGCCAACCTCGGCACGAACGTCAGCCTCGTCGCCGCCGCCGCGCTCGTCGTCGACTACACGCTCACCGTCGCCGTCTCCATCGCCGCCGGCGTCGCGTCGCTCCAGAGCGCCTACCCCAACCTCAACGGAGCGACCATCCCCCTGTGTCTCGGGATCCTCCTCCTCATCACCATGCTCAACCTCAGGGGACTGGGCGAGACCGCCCGCGCCTTCCTCCTTCCGACGACGGTCTTCATCGTCGGGCTCCTCGCCGTCATCGCCGTGGGCCTCATCCACCCGCTGGGCCTCAACGAGATCCAACTCGGACAAAGTCAGCTCCCCACGACTGGATTCAAGGCCGTGACGATCCTCCTCGTTCTCAAGGCGTTCTCGGCCGGCTGCAGCGCGCTCACCGGTGTGGAGGCGATCGCCAACGGCGTGCCCCTCTTCCGAGAACCACGAGCCGTCCGGGCCAAGCGCACCGAGATGCTCCTCGGGCTCATCCTCGGCGCCATGCTCCTCGGCCTCGCCGTCCTCGCCCGCCGGTGGCACATCGGGCCCCGCTCGGGCCAGACCGTCCTCAGCCAGATCATGGCCATGGCCGTCGGCCGGAGCTGGGCCTACTACGTCGTCACGATCACGATCACGATCGTGCTCGCCCTCGCCGCCAACACCTCCTTCGGCGGCCTCCCCGTCCTCGCCAGCCTCGTGTCGAGGGACAACTACCTCCCGCACCTCTTCAGCATCCGGGGCGACCGCCAGGTCTTCTCCACCGGGATCATCGTGCTCGCGGTGCTCTCGGGCATTCTCCTCGTCGTCGTCGACGGGAACACCAACACGCTGATCCCTCTGTTCGCCATCGGCGTGTTCATCGGCTTCACGCTCTCGCAGACCGGGCTCGTCGTGCACTGGTGGAAGGAGCGACCGCCCGGCTGGCAGCGGCGTGCCGGCATCAACGGCCTCGGCGCCGTCATCACCGCGATCGCCACCATCGTCTTTCTCGTCTCGAAGTTCACGGAGGGCGCGTGGGTGGTCGTTATCGCCATCCCCGCGTTCATCCTCCTCTTCCTGCGGATCCACGCCTACTACGTGCGGGCAGGACGTGAGCTCGGCATCGACGAGATACCTCCCGAGCCCACAGAAAAGCGCACCATCGTCATCGTCCCGGTCAACCGCATCTCACGCCTGACCGAGCACGCGCTGACCGAGGCGATATCCCTTGGCCAGGAGGTGGTCGCGATCACCGTGGTGCTGCGCACGGGCGACGACGCGGTGCACTGGGTGGACACCCTCCAGCACGACTGGCGCCAGTGGGACCCGGGTGTGCCCTTGCGGGTGTTGCGGACCGACTACGCCTCGGTCGTCGAGCCCATCGTGCGCTTCATCGACGGCACACGCCAGGAGCACCCGGAGGACCAGATCGTCGTGCTCATCCCCGTCATCCGCCCCGACAAGTTCCGCTACCGCCTCCTGCACAACCAGATCGACATCGTGCTCACCCGGGCACTGCGCAGTCGCGAGGACGTGATCGTGGCCCGGGTCTCCGTGCCGCTCGAGGCAGACTCTGTTTCCGAACCGGAGAAAAGCGGCTGACGCCGGCGACCCCGCCTTCACGCCGGACCTGAGGCGGGGGCCTCGCAAACCGGCTCCGCCGAATCCGCCCGACCCGCGAACGAGGTCACCGCCGTGTAGGCGTTCAGCGTCCCTTCCACACCGGATCGCGCTTCTCGATGAACGCGGACGCACCCTCCTTGGCGTCCTCGCTGCCGAACACCTTGGGTTGCCACTCGGCCGCCAACGCGCGGGCCTTTTCGAGATCCGTCGACGCCGTCCACACCAGTTCCTTGGTCGCCTGCAGCGCGAGCGGACCGTTGCGTGCGATGCGCTCCGCCAATGCAACCGCCGCGTCGAGCACCTCTCCCGGTGGCACGACTTGATTGATGAGACCCAACGACTGCGCGCGGGTTGCGTCGATGGGGTCACCCGTCAGCGTCAGCTCCAACGCGATCGCGAGCGGGATGCGGGTGCTCACGAACACACCGCCACCGGCAGCGAACAGCCCGCGCTTGACCTCGGGCACGCCGAACTTGGCTGCCTCCGAGGCGACCACCACGTCACACCCGAGGAGGAGCTCGAAGCCCCCGGCAACCGCTGTCGCGTTGGCGGCACCGACGATCGGCACGCCGATCTCACCTCTCGTGAAGCGGCCGAAGCCCTTCATGCCTTCCGGCGAGCCTCCGACAGTGCCGCCTTCGGCGAAGGCGCGCAGGTCCATGCCGGCGCAGAACGCTTTGTCGCCGGTCCCGGTCAACACGACCGCCCGCAGGTCCGGATCGTCCTCCGCCTCGATCATGCCGAGGCCGATCTCGGTGAGCAGCTCAGGATTGAGGGCGTTGCGCGCCTCGGGACGGTTCAGGCGCAGGACCGAGACGGCCGCCCGGCGCTCCTTCACCAATACCGGCTCGGTCGTGGTCGTACCTTCAGGGCTCATGGAGCACACCTTTCTCGCTCCCGAGCAAGAGGACAAATCCTCCCGAACATGGGCAGAAACTCAGACGGGGCGACGCCCGACACCCCGGACAACGGCACGATCAGGATCGCTTCAAGCGAGGAGTGCCCGCTCAGCGAGCCGTATTGCTGTGGCTGACCGTGTGCGCCGGGGGCTGGCTACTCGCGTGGAGCGCGCTCGATGCTGCGAACAATGGACCGCTCCATACGGCCACCGTGGCGGCAACGGCGCAGAGGATCCCGACCGCAGCGGCCCTGCCCTTGTGAATGCGCATGCGCCACTCTGACTCACGAATGTGAGGGAACTGGCAGAGCAGCGTAAGAATCCGCTGTGAATCCGGCTGAGGTTCCGGCAACTTTCTTGACGCCACGCCGCACCGCACACTGGACTTGGACGACGGAATGTCGTCCATTCCTCGCCGTCGCTTAGCATGAAAACATGATTTTCGAACCAGCGGCGACGGCCCTGGACCCGGCTCCGGCCGAGCCGGTCCCCGTCCAGCCGGCGCGGCGGCCGGACTCGGTGCGCCGGACCTCGACCATGATCATGTTCTGGCCGGATGGCTTCGGATCCGAGCTCAACCTCAAGGGGCGGGCGCGCGACCTCTTCACCCCCGTCAGCGGCGAGCCCTCGGTCATCGATCACTCCGATCTATACGCCGTCACCGGTCGTGCCCGCGACGTCGTGCGCATCGAGAGCGACCCCGCCAATGCCGAGCTGCAACGGCTCGTCGGCTGTCGTGCCGGGGGCAACTTGCGCTCGGCGATCGCGGAGGAGCTGTCCAGCGAGTACGAGGCCGGCACGCCGCTGCACCTGCTGATCGACGACATCGCCGGTGCGACGCTTATCTCCGGCTTCACGTACTTCCGCTGGGCCGACGTGGTTCCGGGTATACGCGAGCGCTTGGGCAGCGGACCTCAGAGTGACATGCGCGGCATCTGCTCGGGGTTCCGTGACGGTTCGAGTGCCCTTTATCCGAACGGTGCCCTCCGCGGCGTGAGTTCCAATACGCCCGCGGCGCCGTCTCTGGGTGATCCCGCCGATCCGCTGGGCTGGCACGAGCTCGAGGATCCACCCGAGATCGCCATGCGACGGGCGCGCCGGATCGACGTGTGGCAGAACGGCGACCAGCTCCAGTTCGACACCATGTTCCGGGACAGTTGCTGGGTGCCCGAGGGCCTCGAAGTCGTCCTGCACGAGTACGAAGTCGTCGGCACCGCCGATGCTGCAAGCGGCGAGTTGCGGTCCGTGCAGGCGATCCCGCGGGTCCTGCCCTACTCCGAGTGTCCGCTGGCGGCGCCCAACGCACCCCGTCTTGTCGGGACCTCACTCCACGATCTGCGCACCGAGGTCCTGTCGCAACTGCGATCGGTCGACTGCTGCACCCACCTCAACGACGGGCTGCGCGCGCTGGCGGAGGTTCCTGTGTTGGCGGGCGCGCTGCCCGCATGACCGAGGCCAAAACGACGGTGACCGCCGCCCGGACCGGCCGCCCCCGGCGCTTCGAGTCCGGGGACGAACTTCGTCTCCTCCTCGACGCAGCAATGGTCGTGATGGGGCGCAACGGTTACGTCGACGCGTCCGTTGCCCACATCCTGAGCGAAGCCAACCTGTCCACGCGCTCGTTCTACCGCCACTTCGAGTCGAAGGATCAGCTTCTCTGCGCGCTCTACCGCCGGGAAGCAGAGAACGCCGCCACTCGGCTCAACGCCAAGGTGAACGCGGCGCCATCGCCTCGCGCTGCGCTCGACGCCTGGATCGACGAGATCTTGAGCCTGGGCCAGAACCGGGCGAAGGCGGCACGGGTGCGTGTCCTCGGCTCCCCGGGCGCCATGCGGGCAGAGGGTTATGCGGAGGAAACGCGCCACGCCTCAAAACTGTTGATGGCTCCCCTCGAGGCACTGCTGGCTGCCGGAGCGGCCGATGGTTCCTTCCCGCTCGCCGATCCCCGCTCCGATGCGGACCTGATCCGGTCGGTTGTCTGGACGGCCGCCGGCCTGACACTCTCGAGCGACGGAACGACGTCACGGTCCGAGACGGCACGTCAGGTGCGCTCGTTCTGCGCCCGCGCCCTCGGCGCCACGTCGACTGCGTAGGTCTGGCGCCGTCTCGCGCTGCTAGTCCGCCGGCGCCGATCCGAACGCCAGCTGCTGCACCCATTCCGCGGCGCGGGCGTACCCGGAGGCGGCCAGGGTCTCCCCTTGGTCGAAGTCGAACGGCGAGGGCGCCTCGGGGAACGGCGATGGCACGAAGTACACGGCCCCGCCGCGCTTGGCGGCCGTTGCCTCTGCGCTCTCGAGCCTGGCGATCTGCAACTTCGACGTCATGAGCGACACGGTGCTCATGGCGGCGGCCACCGCGCCGCGTGGCGGCTTGCGCCGAGGTGCTGTGGTCGTCAGGAAGGCGTAGACCTCGTCGGCGCCGAGGTCGAGCGCCTCGCTGGCAGGGCAACCAGCCGACAAAGAGCCGTCCACCAGCCAGCGACCTTCGCGGAACACGGGCGGGAAGATGCCGGGGATCGCGGCTGTGGCGAGCAACGCGGAGGCCACGTCACCTTCGGTCATGACCACGATGTCACCGGTCAACGCGTCGGTGGCGACGGCCGCAAAGGGCACCTTCGCCTCCTCGATCCGGTCGATCCCCAACCACTCGTGGATGATGACTTTCAGCCGTTTGGTGGTAACCAGGTGATCGCGCATGCCGATGAACCCGGTGATGGCCCGAAACAACTCGAACCGGAAGACGTCCTTCCGACGTATATCGCTCCAGGCGGTCTCGAGTTGCTTGCAGCCGTCGATGCCGGGATGTGTCGCATAGAACGCCGCGTTGAGCGCGCCGATGGACGACCCCGTGAGCAGCTCGGGCTCGATACCGGCTTCGACCAACGCCCGCATGCCCCCGGCCTGCATGGCGCCCAAGTTGCCACCCCCCGAGAGAGCGAACGCCACTTTCATCCCGTACCACCTCGTTGCTGTGCTCCGGTTGAGGTTAGGCGACCGGCCCTCTGATCTGCTCGGGCTCAGCGCTTGTTGCGCTGGGCAGCCGATCCTTCGGAGAGCGACCACAGCGCCGGCTCGCCGTCGTCCACCTGCACGACGCCGTCGATCTCGAGCGCCCGGAGGTGCGACACCGTCTCGCCTACCGCCGCCCGGCGCATGAAGCCGGCGATGTCGTCCCACGAACGGGACCATCGCATGTGTGACGCAATGTCCCACGCGGTGTGCGGCCCCTCGGACAGGATTGCGATCACCTCGGTGAAGCGGTCTCGGTGGTGCTGGCGCAGTTCTTCCAGCCGCGCACGGAGGTCGTCGAAGCGGTACTCGTGCGCCGGAAGGACCTCGTTCACGTCGTATGGCTCGAGCTTGTCGAGGGAATTCAGGTAGTCGCCGAGCGGGTTCGCGCCAGCTTGGGGGTGGAAGGGGATGTTCGGGGTGATGCGCGGCAGCACGTGGTCACCCGAGAGCATCAGCTCGTTGCGCGCCTCATAGAAACACAGGTGTCCGGGTGAATGGCCCGGGGTCCAGATTGCCGTCAGGTCCCAACCCGGCACCTCCGGCTGAGCGCCGTCCTCCAGCAGCACGTCGGGGAGGACGGGATCCACGAAAGATCGCACCGGCATTGCGGCGTTTTGGAGGGGCTCGAGTTCTTCGGATGGTGCACCCATCCGCCGGAGCGCCGTCGCCACCCGCTCGAGCAGGTCGTCGGGCTCGTCGTAGCGATCGTGGATGAGCTCGGCATCAGCGGGATGCAGTGAGATCCACCCGCCGGATGCCTCGCGTATCCGGCCGGCGAGTCCGTAGTGGTCGGGGTGGATGTGCGTGACCATGACGCCCTGGACGTCAGCGACGTCACAGCCGACCTCGCTCAGGCCGCTTTGCAATGCGGAGAAGGCATCGTCCGTGTTCCACCCGGCGTCCATGAGATAGGGCCCGCGGTCCGTCTCGAACACGTACACCAGCACGTAACGGAGCGAATTGTTCGGAAGCGGAACCGGAATGCTCCACAGCCCTGGCCGGACCTTCTCGACACCCGGAAACGGGTCGTTGGCGGCGGCCGCCCCGCGGGCGCGTTGGGCGTGCGGCGGCGCCGGCGCCGGCGCGTGGCTGTGTCCCGAACCCGAAGTAGAAGTCACTGAAGACGAGCGTAGAGCCTGGGGGCGAGGCGATCCCAACTCCCAGCTCGAACCGACTGGCAATGCGACGTCTCAGAGCTAGGACTCGATCAGATCGACCAGTCCCCATTCCTTCGCCGTCGTCACGTCGATCGGCGCGGCGGAGAAGGCCAGCCAGGCGGTGCGGAGCCGGCCGATGCGGCGGGTCAAACTGACCGTCCCGCCAGCGCCGGGGACGAGGCCAAGGCCGATCTCGGGCAACGCGACCGTTGTGTCCGGAGATGCGACGACCGTGCGCGTGAAGGCGGCGAGCTCGATGCCCGATCCCATACAGGGCCCGTGCAGATGGGTGACGGTCGGCTTCCCGAGCTGTGCGAGCGCGCGGCCCACGCTCCGTTGCAGCCGCACCAAGTGCGCCGAGGCCGGGTCGGGGCGCGTGCCGAACTCGTCGAGATCGCCACCCGCACAGAACGATCTGCCCTCGCCTCGCCACTCGACGCTCGTGATCCCGGCATCCGCTGCGGCCAGCGCGAGCGCCTCGACCAGCTCGTCGCGCATCTGGGCGTCGAGGGCGTTCAGGCGCTTCGGGCGGGTGAGCGTGAGGACGAGGGTGGTTCCCGGCGCGTTCGACACGCACGCGTGGCCCGTCGTCGCGATCCGTTCGCGGCGGATTGGCGGCGCGCCAGGCAGCGAATTCTGGACCCGACTGGAGCACCGAGTACGCGGCCGACTCGGCGACCAGGCCGTCCGCGATCGAACGGTGGGGCGCCGCACGCAGCAGCAGCGCCAGTGTCGCCCCGGCGATCGGCCGAGCGACCAGGTTCTCTTCGACCCGATCGAGGACCGGATCGTCCTCGGCGAGCGCGACGTCGCACAGCTCGAGCCACGCCGGGTCGACATCTCCCTGGGTCACTCCGACGACGACGAACGGCAGGCTGACCAGGCGATCGACGGCCTCGCGCGCCGGTGGATCGAGCCGCCGGTCGAGGAGGACCCGCACGGGAGCGCTGCGCTCGGGCGGAACATCGCTGCGCAGCTCGGCCAGGAGCTCATCGGCGCTCAGGTGTTCGAGAATCGCGAGACGTTACCCTGCCGCGGATGGACGACCCCCGGGTACGGCGCTGGGCGGCGAGCGGTGCGATGGCGCTCACCGGGCTGCCCGAAACCCCGCTCGGGCCGCCCGCGGGACTGGTGGAAGGCGTCGAAGAATTGGCCCGGCCCTTCGGGAACCTGGACGCGCTGGCCTTGCTCGGAGAGCGCGCCGCGCACATGGGTCTGTGGCGCCGCGGCACGACCAGCTGCGGCGGCAGCTGCCGGCTCCTGGCCTCGGAAGACGGCTATCTCGCTGTGTCGCTGGCACGTGACGAAGACTTCGACGCCATCCCCGCCTGGCTCGAACTCGACCGCACACCGGCGAACGCCCCCGCTGCCTGGGCTGCCGTCGCCAACGCCGTCGCGACCCGGGACCTCGACGAGCTCGTCGCGCGGGCCGTGCTGTTGGGGCTCCCGGTGGCTCGCGTCGGGGAAGCAACGGGTCAGCCCGCCGTGTCCGCGACTCCCGCTCGGTCCCGCGCCGGCGCGAGAACCAGCCGGCTTGATCGTCGTCGACCTGTCAGCGCTGTGGGCGGGGCCGCTGTGCGGGGACCTGCTGGCCGGAACCGGAGCACTGGTGATCAAGGTGGAGTCGCCCCATCGGCCCGACGGGGCGCGGCGCGGGCCGGCGGCCTTCTTCGACCTCCTGAACGGACGCAAGCGTTCGGTCGCGCTGGACTTCCGGCAGGCCGAGGGTGTGGAGACACTGCGCGCGCTGATTCGCCGGGCTGACGTCGTGATCGAGGCCAGTCGGCCTCGCGCACTGGAGCAACTCGGCATCCACGCGGCCGACGAAGTACGGGACGGCGGGCCGCAGGTCTGGGTCTCCATCACCGGCTACGGCCGAACCGACGCGAGCGGCCGCGTTGCGTTCGGGGACGACGCCGCCGCCGGTGGCGGCCTGGTGGTCTGGCACGAGGGCGCGCCGATGTTCTGTGCCGATGCCGTCGCGGACCCGATCACCGGACTGGCCGCGGCGAACGCCTGCCTGAACGCGTTGGCGTCCGGTGGGCGCTGGCTGCTGGACGTCTCGATGGCCGGTGTGTCCGCCGAGCTCGCCGGCCCGATGCTGCCCACGTCGCCTGACCTCGCGGTGGCGCCACCGCGGGCCCGGCCGGTGGTCCGAGCGGCTGCGGAGCTGGGTGCCGACACCGCGCGGGTGCTGGCGGAGCTCGGGCTGCGAACGTGAGCCGGTCGAGACCGTCTGCTTGAATCAACCCGAAAGACAGACGCATGGCGTCGCCGCGCACGACGACGCAGGCCGAAAGGTGCCCGGGAAATGAGCGACCCCCACAAGAGCGCTGTCCTCTTCATCGAGTGTCAGCGCGGCGTGATCGGCGACCTCACGGTGTTGCCGGCCCTGGCCGAGGAGGCGCAGCCGGCACGGGCGGCGATGGGGCGTCTGGCCACCGGGGCCCGGGCCGCGGGCGCACGCGTCTTCCACCTCACGTACCTGCCGCTGGCCGGTGGCCAGTCGGCGAACCGCCGGGCGCCGCTGATGCAGCGAACCCGCTCGAGCGGCGAGTGGGACGAGGCGCACCCGGCCATGGAGGTGATACCCGAGATCGGCGTCCACCCCGAGGACGTGGTGCTGCCACGGCACCAAGGCTTCTCGCCGGTGCACAGCACCGAGGTGCTGACGATCCTGCGCAACCTCGGGATCGACGAGGTCGTCGTGGCGGGGGTCTCCACGAACCTGGCCATCCCCCTCACCGTGGGCGGCGCGACCGACGAGAACTTCGCGGTCACCGTGGCGACCGACGCGTCCGTCGGCACGCCGCGGGAGCACCACGAGTCGATGCTGAAGCACAGCCTTGCCTTCATCGCCCGCCTGGCCACCGTCGACGAGGTGCTGGCGGACTGGTCGTCCTGAGGCGTCAGCCGCCGGGCCAGGCGATGGCCTTGGTCTCGAGGTACTGCTCGAAGCCCTCGATGCCGCACTGGCGGCCGATGCCGCTCGCCTTGTAGCCGCCGTACGGGGAGTCCGCGCCGTACCAGAGGCCGCCGTTGACCCCGATCGAGCCGGTGCGGATGCGCCGGGCGATCGACGTGGCCCGCTCGTCGGAGGCGGAGTACACCCCGCCCGAGAGCCCGTAGGCACTCTCGTTGGCGATGCGCACGGCGTCGTCGTCGTCCTCGTAGGGGATCACGCAGAGCACGGGCCCGAAGATCTCCTCCTGCGCGATCGTCATGGAGTTGTCGACGTCGACGAAGAGCGTGGGCTCGATGAAGTACCCCTTGGGGAGGTGTGCCGGCCGGCCGCCGCCGAAGACGAGCTTCGCTCCCTCTTCCTGCCCCTTGGCGATGTAGCCCAAGATCCGGTCACGCTGGCGGGCGCTGATCACCGGGCCCATCAACACGCCGTCGTCCTTCCCCGGGTCCCCGTAGGGCACGCCCGCCATCGCCGCCGTGACCAACTCGACGCCCTCGTCGTACCGGGAGCGAGGGAGCAGCATGCGGGTCTGCATGGCGCAGCCCTGGCCGGCGTGGACGCAGACCATGGCGCCGCCCGGCACGATCGACGCGAAGTCGGCGTCGTCGCACACGATCATCGCCGACTTGCCGCCCAACTCGAGGAAGACCCGCTTCAGTGTCGGCGCGCCCTTCTCCATGATCCGCTTGCCGGTCGCGGTCGAGCCGGTGAAGGAGATCAGGTCGACCTTGGGCGAGAGCGTGAGCTCCTCGCCGACGAGGTGGTCAGAAGAGGTGACGACGTTGACGACGCCGGCCGGGATGTCGGTCTTCTCGGCCACGAGCCGGCCGAGGCGCGTGGCGTTCCACGGGGTGTCGGGCGCGGGCTTGATGATCACCGTGTTGCCGGTCGCCAGGATCGGACCCAGCTTGTTGAGGGTGACCTCGACCGGGTAGTTCCACGGGATGATGGCACCGATGACGCCCATCGGCTCCTTGTAGACGGCGCGTCGGCTGGCCATGCCCATCATGTCCGAGTCGGGCAGCGAGCGCTCCCAGGGGAACTCGTCGATCATCTTGGCCGGCCACCTCAACGCATCCGTGAGCGGCCAGTCGACCTGCGCGGCGAAGGTCATCATGCGCGGCGAACCGACCTCCGCGATGATCTCCTCGCGGATCTCCTCGCGTTCGGAGTCGAGCGCGTCCTGCAGCTGCTCGAGGCAGCGCTGGCGCAACGCGCGGTTCGTCGACCAGTCGGTCTCGTCGAAGGCGGTGCGGGCGGCGTCGATGGCCGCCCGCATGTCCTCGGCCGACGCGTCGGCGACCGGACCGAGCACCTCTTCGGTCGCCGGGTTGATGTTGTCGAACGTCTTGCCCGAGGCGGCCTCGACGAGGTCGCCCCCGATGAGCATGCGGACCTCACCTGTACCGGACATGTGCCACCCCCTGGTGATCGACGGCTGTCGCTGAGGAGAGTACGAACGGGCCTTGCGTGCGGTCAAGGCGGAGGGCCGGGTGGTGGGGTGGAGGCCGCCGGGACACGGTCCGGCGGAGGGCGGGCGGTCGGCCAGCCAAAATAATCGAATTTCTGTGTCGAGCGTGTCGATTCGGCGGCGGCCCGTTCGACGCTTCTGTCAGAGTGAGGCGAACGGCGCCCCACCGAGACAAGGAGCACCATCATGCGATTCCTGGGTTACACCCTGGCCAACGAGGCCGAGACCCCGACCGAGCCGCCCCGCCCCGAGCTGTACGAGGAGATGGGCAAGTTCGTGCAGGAGGCCATCTCGGCCGGCGTCATCGTCGCCACCGGCGGCATCTCGCCCACGTCCGAGGGCGTCAAGATCAGCCTCACGAACGGCGAGTACACCGTCGTCGACGGCCCGTTCGCCGAGGCGAAGGAGATCGTCGGGGGCTGGGCGCTCATGGAGTGCCGGGACCTGGCCGAGGCCACCGAGTGGTCGAAGCGCTTCCTCGGCGTGCTGGGCGAGGGCGAGGTGCGGGTCCGTCCCGTCTCGGGGCCCGAATAGAGCGTTCCTTCGCTTCTCGTTCATCCCCGGTTCGTGACCCGGTTCGACGCCGTGGTGGTTGAATCGGTGGCGTGTCGGCCACCGATTCGACTGCCGCGGTCGAGGCGGTATTCCGTATCGAGTTCCCCCGTGTCGTGGCGGCGCTGGCGCGCGCGTGCGGCGGGGACCTGGGACTGGCCGAGGACCTGGCGCAGGACGCGCTGGTCGACGCGTTGGCGCAGTGGCCTAGTCGAGGGGACGCCCCGGAATCCCGGCGCCTGGCTGACCGCGGTCGGGAAGCGCAAGGCGATCGACCGCTTCCGGCGCGACCGGGTGCTGGCGTCGAAGTACGCGGAGTTGGGGCGGACCGTGGAGGCCGGCGTGTGGCGGTGGCGGTGGCGGTGGTCGGCGGTGAGATCGGCGTCGAGCCGGACTTCGTGGCCGCCTTCGACGACGAGATCGAGGACGACCGACTCCGCCTGATCTTCGTGGCGTGTCACCCGGTGCTGGCGATGCCGGCGCGTGTGGCGTTGACCTTGCGGTTGGTCGGCGGGCTGACGGTGCCGGAGATCGCCCGTGCGTATCTCGATCAGGAGGCGACCGTCGCCCAGCGCATCGTCCGGGCCAAGAAGTCGATCGCCTCGGCGGGCGTTCCCTTCGAGGTGCCTTCGGGTGAGGACCGCGTCGCCCGGCTGGGCGCGGTGCTCGAGGTCATCTACCTCATCTACAACGAGGGCTACTCGGCCACCGCCGGTTCGTCGTGGGTGCGGCCCGAGTTGTGCGCAGAGGCGTTGCGCCTGGGGCGCGTGCTGGCGGCGCTGGCGCCCGACGAGGCGGAGGTGCACGGGCTCGTCGCCCTGATGGAGTTCCAGTCGTCACGGTTGCGGGCGCGGGTCGGGTCCTCGGGTGCGCCCGTGTTGCTCTTCGACCAGGACCGGCGGTCGTGGGACCCGTTGCACATCACCCGCGGCGAGGCGGCCTTGGCGCGGGCGGAGGCGCTCGTGGCGGCGGCGGATTCTGCGGGCGCCCGGGGTCCGTACGTGTTGCAGGCCGCCATCGCGTCGTGCCACGCGCGGTCGTTCCGCGCCGAGGACACCGACTGGGCGCGGCTGGTGTCGCTCTACGGCGAACTGGCGCGCCGCACGGCGTCACCGGTGGTGGAGCTCAACCGCGCCGTGGCGCTGTCCTACGCGTCCGGGCCCGAAGCGGCACTGCCCTACGTGGACCTGATCGTCGCGAGCGGCGCGCTCGAGCGGTACCACCTGCTCTACAGCGTGCGGGCGGACCTGCTCGACCGGCTCGGCCGCTCCGGCGAGGCGGCCGGGGAGTGGGAGCGGGCGGCCGGGCTGGCGTCGAACTCGGCCGAGCGGGCGCTTGTTGGAGGACAGGGCGGTGGCGAGCCGGGGGCGGGCGGCTGGATGAACGGTGCACAGAAGTAAGTCTGTAATCTCGTAACTATGAGTGACGAGATGCAGGCATTTGTCCAGGCCAAGGTCCCGGAAGGGTGGTTCACCGGACCGCCGACGGTGGAGGCGGACGAGGAGGAGATCCTCGTGATGGGCGTGCTCCCCACCGAGCAGACCGTCGACGCCTTCCGGGAGTCGACCCGCCAGGAGCGCATGGCCATCGCCCGCACGGCCGAGCAGCGGTTCGGGCGGCCCGTGTCGTGGGGCGTCGAACGCGACGGGGCCACGACCCTGTTCACCACGCAGGCCTCGCCCGTGATGACGCGGCTGCGGCTGCGGGAACGGGCCGTGCTGGCGACGTTGATCGACGCGGGAATCGCGCGGAGCCGCAGTGAGGCGCTGGCGTGGTGCGTGAAGTTGGTGGAACGGCACCAGGCGGACTGGCTGGCCGAGCTGCGCGAGGCGCTGGCCGGCGTCGAGCAGGTGCGCGTCGGTGGACCGAGCCTGATATGACCGACCTGCTCACTCCCTCGCCGCCCGAACCTGCCGCGGCACCGCTCGAGCGGGAGGCTCTCGACGCCTACTCCGAGATCGTGGTCTCGGTCGCCGAGCACATCGTCCCCTCCGTCGCCTCGTTGCGCGTCGCCGCACAGGGCCGCGAGGGTGCCGGCAGCGCGGTGGTGCTCGCCGCCGACGGCTACCTGCTGACGTCCGCGCACGTCGTGGCCGGCGCCGAACGCGGCACCGCCGTGTTCGCGGACTGGCACGAGGCGCCGTTCGAGCTCGTGGGGCGCGACCCGTTGTCCGACCTGGCGGTGCTGCGCGTCGCCGCCTCGGGCCTGGCCCAGGTGGAGCTCGGCAACGCCGACGTGCTCCGGGTGGGCCAGTTGGTCGTCGCCGTCGGGAACCCGCACGGGTTCGCCGGCTCCGTGACGGCCGGCGTGGTCTCGGCGCTCGGGCGTTCGCTGCCCTCGGGCGGGCGGGTCGTGGAGAACGTGATCCAGACGGACGCCGCGCTGAACCCCGGCAACTCGGGCGGCGCGCTGGTGGACTCGCACGCCCGGCTCGTCGGCGTCAACACGGCGCTGGCCGGGATCGGCCTCGGCCTCGCGGTGCCCGTCAACGCGACGACGCTCGAGATCGTCGCGACGTTGCTGCGGGAGGGGCGGGTGCGGCGCGCCTATCTCGGCGTCGTCGGCGGGGGCCGGCCGTTGTCGCCGCGGCGCGCCGAGGAGCTCGGGCAGAAGAGCGGCGTCGGGATCATCGAGGTGCCGTCGGGGAGCCCCGCCGAGCGGGCCGGGCTGCGCCCCACGGACACGATCGTGGGCGTCGACGGCGCTGCGGTCGAGGACTCGGGTGACCTGCAGCGGCTCATGACCGCCGACGCCATCGGCCGCACCCTGTCGCTGCGCGTGCTGCGCGACGACCGCCTCGTCACCATCGACGTGACCCCGGTCGAGCTGGCGTAGCCGTCGCTGTCGTTGTCTGTCCGGGTTTGGCGCCGTCCTGGCCCGTCGTTGCTGGGCCGGGTTTAGGGCCGGTCCTGGCTCCGGCCCACCACGGCCGGAGCCGCAGTCGGGCCGGCGGGAGCGTCCCGTAGACGAGCACGGCCTGCCCTCGCGGCAGGCAGCGCAGTTCCTCGGGCGGCAGCAGGCGGCGGGGCGCCGTCGTCGACGTCGTCGAGCGCCGTCCGGTGGGGTCACGGGTCACCGAGGGCTGGGTGACCTCCTCGTCGCCCACGAGACGGCTGGCGTACTCGAGCGTGTCCGGGTCGGCGATGCCCGGGAGGAAGAGCTTCGCCCGGTGGTTGTTGAGCACGGTCGGCGCCCGGGCGCCGTAACGGCCGCGGACCTGCGCCAGGTCCTGCCAGATCGTCACCAGCTGGATCCCGTGCGACGCGCAGGTGGCGGCGAGCGCATCGAGCTCGGCGAGCGGGGCGATGTGCGCCGCCTCGTCGAGGACGACGAGCAGCGGTGGGTCGAGCGGCTTGGCGGCGCGGGTGGAGCACTCGAACGCATGGGTCAGCACCTGCTGGGTCAACGCCGTGAAATAGCCGCGCAGCCGGCGCTGGTCGTGCGCCGGCGCGCACAGGTACAGCGTGTTGTCACCGTCGCCGGCGAGGAGGTCGGCGGGTTCGAAGCGAGCGGGCGTCATGGAGCGTGCCGGCGTCGACGGCGCCGTGCCGCTGTGTGGGCGAACGGCGCGAGCACGGTCTCGGCGGTCGTGTACACCGAGCTGCGCGTGCGGTCGTCGCGGCACCACGTCGCGCGTGCAGCGTCGAGCGCCTCGGGCGCCCCCACCCGTTCCAGCACGTCCGCCACCTCGCCGACCTCCTGGGTGTCCACCCAGCGCACCACGTCGGTCATCGGGCGCCGGTCGAGCGCGGCCGCGTGGAACAGCGGGGCCAGCAGCTTGGCCGCCGTGGCGTACCAGAACTCCCCGTCCGCGGTGGTCCCGTCCGCCCGGGCGGCCTGGCACAGGTCGGTCGTGGTGGCGCAGGCCCGGCGCCAGTCGGCGCAGTCGCCGAGCGGCGACCACACGTCGCCGGCCGCGCCGGTGCACCCGGACGGATCGATGCGCCAGATCCGGCCGCGGCGGGCCCGCACCGCCTGCGTGTCGCGCAGCAGGTCCGTCTTCACCGAGGCCGCGAGCACGGGTCCGGGCCAGTTGAGGATGGCGGGCACCGCGAGCGACGTCGTCTTGCCGCTCTGGGTCGGGCCGACCACGACGAGCGACTGGCCCGGCTCGGCCGCGATGCCCGTGGCCCGGCCGAGGCCGAGGCCGAGGCCGCCAGCGGCGCCGGAGGCGAGGACACCCAGGAGCAGCCGTCCGCGTGGGACGGCGTCGGCACGGACCCGCAGGGCACGCAGGTCCTTCCGGCCGGCCCAACGCGCGCCCCGCCGCGCCTGGTGTCGCGCCGCCCGGACGGCGGCCCGGCGCCCAGCGCAGCACGTCGCGGTACGAGATCCCGGCCCAGAGGGCCGCGCCGATCGCCACCGGCACGACCTCGGCGGTGAGGCCGGTCATCGCCCCGCCGTGGGGGCGGTCATGGCGGCGTCGGTGTCGACGATGTGCCGCTCGAGCGCGCTGAGCCGGTGCTGCACGAGGAACGACCGCTGCCCGACCTTCCACAGCGCAATGCCCCGGCGCAGCTGCGGCAACAGGTCGGACTCCGTGTCCGAGAGCGAGAGCAACTCGGACGCCGCTTCTATCTCGCCGGGCGACTGCGCGTAGACGACGCGCGTCTCGGAGTCGGAGAGCAGACCCTGTGCCAGCGCGACCTGCTCGGAATCGGACGCGCCGACCGACCGCAGGTCCGACACCCGGTGGAGCACCGCCACGTTGGACACGCCGAACGCGCGCGAGAGCTTCCACGACGACTGGAGCCAGCGCGCCACGCCGAGGTTGGACAGGATCGCCCACGCCTCGTCGACTACGAGGAAGAACCGGCCGCCGGCGGCTCCGCATCCTCGGGCGCCCCCGCTCCCGACCCCCAACGACACCCGCCGTCCTCGCCAGCGCCGCCTGCAGCCACGCCGTGGCGCACGCCATGAGGACCCCGAGCGCAGCCGAGGTGTAGAACGCCGAGAGGTCGAGCACGACCAGCGGGGCGGAGAGGTCGAGTCCCGGTGTCGTCGGCCCGTCGAACATCCCGGCCAGGTCACCGTGCACCAGCCGGCGCAGCTCGAGCGCGACGTCGCGCCCGTCCTCGAGCAGGTCGCGCCGCTCGGTCCGGAGCGTTCGCGCTGCCTCGGCGGTCGGAGCCAGGAGCGCCTCGACGACCTGTGGCACGGTCGGGTCGTCGTGCAAGGCGACCGTGTCGGCCAAGGCGGCTCCGAGCGCGGCGCGCTCACGCGGGGCCAGGCTCCGCCCGAGACACGCGCTGGCGAGCGAGGCCAGGAGCTCCATCCGCCGTCGCGCCGTGGCGTCGGTGCCGTCGCCGCGACGCCGCCCGCGCTCGCCTCTCGGTCCGCGGTCGAGCGGGTTGAGCCGGATGGCCCCGCCGGGCCGCAGCGCCACCGGGCGCACGCCCCACGCGTCGGCCAGGTCGCCGTACTCGCCCTTGGGGTCGACGACCCAGGCGCGACGGCCGAACACGGCCTGGCGCCAGAGGAAGGTCTTGACGAACGAGCTCTTGCCCCGCCCGATCTGGCCGAACACCACCATGTTCGGGTTGGACACGACGCCCGCCGCGTAGAGCTCGAAGGGGTCGAAGACGAAGGAGCCCCCGAGCAGGTCGTCACCGATGACCACGCCTCGCTGGCCCAGGCCCGCCTCGGCGATGAACGGGTACGCCGCACCGAGGTTGCGGGTGGTCACCTGATGCGCCGGCAGCTTCGGCATGCGCTCCCTCACGCCAGGTGAACGGTCGCCCACGACCGGTTTCGGTGGATCTCGGCCCTCGCTGCGAGCCGGCTTTAGAAGAGCCCGGCATTTGTCCAAGGGGACAGGTCTGGTGAGCCCGATCGCGACATCCCGTTGGTTCCGGCGTAGTCAGGAACGCTCAGCATGTCGCCGTCGTGGTCGTCCGCCCCTCCGTTGTTGTCGCCGTCCCGATCGCCCCCGTTTGCCGGCTGAATGCCGTTCGATACCGGCGGTGGAGTCACCGCAGGAGGTGGTGGTTGGACCGGTGGCGTAACGGTCGTCGTGGTCGGGAGTGATGGTGGCGACGTCGACGGCGTCGGTGTCGACATCGGCGTTGGCGTCGACATCGGCATCGGCGTTGCGGGCGCTGTCGGCGTTGTCGGCGTTGCGGGCGTGGCCGAACCGTTGGAACCGAGTGGCATCACCTGAGTGGCGTGCGACTGCGGGATCGTCGTGGTAGTCGAGCTTGCGGTAAGGCCGAGGCCCAACGCTATGCCTACGGCCGCGATGCCGGCGCCTAGGGCGACGATAAGTCTGGGTCGTATGGCCACGAAATGTCCTTCGAAGTGGGGATGAGGTTCAACAAAACTGCGCCTAGAAGACAGGCTTCGACTTCCGGTGTCTGGAATACGACGCAGACCGAGAAAGGGTTCATCGCGGCGAGAAGGTCGCTGTTTTGACCTTGTCGATAGCGCCTCCACCTTGGCCGGGTTGGCTTTCGCGAGTCCCGGGCTAGCCCACAAAAATGAGCGACCTGCGACTCACATCAGGTTGTCGGAGACAAGCCGGGATCGGCCGAGCGTCGCCCGCCCACTCGTCACGCCTCCGTTACCTTGACGAACGGCCGGAGTCCCTCGATGCAGAAGGTGGACGCACATGAGCGAACCAGAGCCCGTCCCAGCCCCTGGTGATGTCCCTGGCGGTGCTCACGGTGGTGAGCGGCATCGTCGATGCCGTGAGCTATCTCGGGCTCGGCCACGTGTTCACGGCGAACATGACGGGCAACATCGTCCTGGTCGGCTTCGCCGTCGCCGGTGCGCCGGGCTTCTCCGTGGCCGCCAGCGCCACCTCTCTCGCCGCCTTCGTCGCCGGTGCCGTCACCGGCGGCCGCATCGGCCTGCGCGTGCACGAGAAGCGCTCGCTCCTGGTGACGGCCGTCACGCTCGAGGCCGGGTTCACCGTAGTGGCCGCGGTGATCGCCGCCAGCGTGGCCGTGCTCAGCAGGATGGCCGCGCTTCACCGTGATCGCGGTCCTCGCCTTCGCCATGGGCATCCGCAACTCCGTCGTGCGGGGATGGGTGTCGCCGACATGACGACGACGGTCATCACCATGACGCTCACGGGCTCGCGGCGGAGTCGTCGCTCGGCGGCGGCCAGAACCCCAACGCGGTACGCCGCGCCATCTCGGTCGTCTGCATGTTCGTCGGCGCGCTCGTCGGCGCCGCCTTCGTCGTCCACGTGCACCCGGGCGCAGCGCTCGGCCTCGCCGCCGTCCTCACGGTCGGCCTCGCCGCCTACCTCCACCTGAGCCTCCCGTACCGGCTCGGCGTGGCTTCGTGGGAGCTCTAGAGCGTCAGCCCGTCCTCCAGGTAGACGCACTCGCCCGGGCCGGTCCCGAGCGCGGCGCCCACGCGCCGCCGAAGCGGTCCGCTCAGGATCTCCAGCGCCTCTTCCGGCGATGCCAGCCGGTGCTCGGACAGTTCGTCGTCCTGCAGGCTGATCGCCGCCAGCTCGTCGTCCTCGAAGACCCCGCAGTCGAAGAGGAACCGCATGCCGCCCGCGTCCTTCCGCCGCGGGCGGAGGAAATCGACTGCAACCAGCTGGCCGTGCGTCACGTCGAGCCCGACCTCCTCGCGCACCTCGCGGCGACAGCCCTCCCACGGCGTCTCGCCGTCCGCCTCCATGATCCCCCCGGGAATCGTCCAGTGCTTCTTGTACGTCGGGTTCACGATCAGCAAACGCCCCGACCCGTCGAAGATCAGCGCGCCCGCCGAAGCGGGGATCCGAGGCAGCACGAAGACGTCACCGAGACTGCCGTCGTCGCTCGCGCCGCTCGCCACACCGCTCACACGATCCCCAACCGTTCCAGCTGCTCGTCGGGCGCCTCCACGTCCTTCAGCGCGACCCGCAGCAGCTCGACCATGTCCGCCTCGGCAGCCGAGCCATGGCCGCCCCCGCCACCGCCGCCCCCAGCCCGCAGCGGCGCGGCGGCGCCGGGGGGGGCGCCAGGTTCTCGTCCTCACCCGGATCGTCCGCCAGGTCGAACAGGAAGTGGGTGTCCACCGCACCGTGCCCCACCCAGAACGGCAGCCGGTCGCCCGGCGCGAACGGCTGGCGGATGACCGGGACGTCGGTGCCCGGCATGGAGTCGAGCCGCGCCCGGCGGTCGGGCGGGGGGAGGCGCGCCAGGTCCTCCAAGCCGTGCACCGGCATGGTCGACCAGCGGTTCGACCACATCGAGAGCGGGAAGTTGTCGCCCACGGGTCCCCGCGCATACTTCCGGCGGCCGTCGGTCACCTGCACCCAGTTGCCGAACACCCCGCCGAGGGCCCAGTCGCGCACCTCCGAGGCGGCTCCCGTGAGCAGCGGGACGAGCGACCGGCCGTGATTCGGACCCGGCGACACGGCCGACCCACGACGCCGCCCCCACGCCCACGCCGAACACGTCGGCGATGGTCGCGTGCAGGTCGACATTGGTCGTCGACGCGTCACACGTCGACCCACCGGCGACCCCCGGCCAGTGCACCAGCAGCGGGATATGGCCGAGCGGCTCGTACTGCATCACTCCCGGCTTGCCCCAGATGTCCTTCTCGCCGAGATAGTGGCCGTGGTCCGTGCACACGATCACTGCCGTCGTGTCCCACAGCGCCCGCTCTCCCAGCGCGTCGAACACCGTCCCGACCCAGGCATCGATCATCGAGAGCTTCGACCCGTAATTCGGCCCGGATCTGGCGCCCCTCCCGCTCGCTCAAGTGCCCCTTCTCCACGGCGCCCACGTCGTAGGGCGGCCAGATCAGCAGCTTCGCCCTCCCAGTCGGGGTCGTAGCGCCCCGCCCACGGTGCCGG
>CAWHFH010000027.1:0-101953 GCA_963828455.1 uncultured Acidimicrobiaceae bacterium
CATTGGGACCCCATTATTGAGGCGGTCGTCGAGACGGACATGGTGGTTTCGTTGCACGTGGGCAGCTCGGGGATCGAGGTTGGGCCGCCAGGGGGTGCCCCACTGCAAATCGGCGCCACGCTCTTTGGCCAGCGGTCGCTGACAGCGGCGACAGAGTGGTTGTGGTCTGAATATCCCGTCCGACATTCCGACCTGAAGATCGCCATGAGTGAAGGTGGGATCGGTTGGGTCGCCATGCTGATCGATCGACTCGACAACATGGTCGATCGCTCTGGATATGGCAGGGGTTGGAAGGTCAGACCGTCCGAAGTCCTACGACGCAACTTCTGGTTCTGCACACTCGATGATCCCTCGACCATCGACACACGCCATGCCATCGGTGTCGAGAACATCATGGTTGAGGTCGACTATCCACACGGTGATGGAACGTGGCCGGACACCCAGCGGGTGATCGAGGAATGTTGGGGACACATCCCAACCGACGAACTTCGCGCAATGTGCAGTGAGAACGCCGCGGCGCTCTATCGGCATCCCCTGCCCGACCCCGTCCTGCCCCTCTGAGAGGAGTATCTATCGATGTTCACACCGACCGCCGAGAAACTGATGCCGGACATGACGCCGCGCGAGGAGTTGGCCGTGCTGGCTCGTGCGCTGTGGCGAGAGGGCTACAACGATCATTTGGCCGGGCACATCACCGTTAATTTGGGAGACGGCACACTCTTGTGCAACCCATGGCTCCTGACATGGGCCGAGCTGCGACCATCACAGGTGCTGCGCATCGACCTGGACGGACGCGTCGTCGAAGGAGACTGGCCGGTCCCACTGGGTATTCCCCTCCACCTTGAACTGCACAAGGCCCGGACCGACGTCGGCTGGGCGGTGCACAATCACCCGCTCTTCGGCACGGTATGGGCCGACCTGGGGGAGGTGCCGCCGATCCTCGACCAGAGCTCGGCTCTCGGTGGCGGCACGCTGACACTCGTCGACGAGTACGAAGGACCGGTGAACGACTCGAATAGCGCGCGACGAGCCGTGAGCGAGATGGGCGATGCGTCGATGGCGCTCCTGGCCGGGCACGGTGTCTTCATCTTGGGTGGTTCGGCGCGTGCCGTACACCAACGCGCGGTTGCCCTAGAACAACGCTGTCAACACGCTTGGTACTCCAGGGCTGCGGGGGGGCATGACGTCTCAAAAGTGCCGGACGCGTTCATCAGCATGGTGGCGCGGAGCGATGGCGAGGGTTTTATCGGATTTTGGGAAGCGGCCGTGCGTGCGGAGCTGGCCGCCGAGCCAGAGCTGCTCGACGGCTAGCCGGCTTCGGATCCCGGCGGGGTGGCCGGTTGGGACGCCGTCGTCCAAAGGGGCGACGGGCGCGACGTCATGATCCGACCCGTCGGGCCGACGAACGTGAGCTCTTGATTGGCGTCTCCCGATACCGACCACTGCTTTGAGTGCAACAGGTGATGGTGGTGCTCACAGAGCAACGCGAGATTTGGCAAGTCCGTGGTACCTCGGTGAGGTTTCCACCATCGGATGTGATGAGGGTTCACGAAGAGGGCGTGGGCACAGCCGGGGAAGCGGCAGTGGCGGTCACGCCGCATCAGTTCCCGTCGCTGCGTCATAGTCGGATAGCGGTGCTGGCGCCCTTCGTACATCGTGTGGCCGACGTTGTCATCGACCGCCAGGATCACGGTGGCATCACATGCCACCCGGCGCACGGTGTCCGCGCTGATCAGGCCTTCGCGTTCGAGTTCACCTGGGAGTTCCGAGGTCTCGTCGATCAGTGTGGACAATGGCACGTGGGCTACGACCGTGAACGGCGGGGTCACGTGGCCTGGCGACCGCGAGGAACGAACGATTCCGACGAACGCGTCGCAGAGGCGCTGGTCCCACGGTGTCTCGCCGTCGGTAGGGACTTCGCGGGCCTGAGCCTCGAGCGTTCCCCGGACCTCGGCGAAGGTCTCCGCCGGCAGCTGGGCGGTCACCGTCCTGACGGACTCGTTGAACCGCAGGGACCGTGCGTCATGGTCCGCACGGGCTGTCTCGGCTGAGGTCTCTTTTCGGGACCGAGCCAACTGGGCCAGTTCTCGCACCGAGTGCTCCTTGGCCCGATCCCGGAACTCGGCGTCGGACTCGGGCGTCGCCGCGTCAACGACGGCCCGTACCTTGTCGAAACTCAACTCACCGGCCGACAAGGCATCCGTCAGGTGTGGCAGGTCGTAGAGACGACCACCGACGTGGGCGAGCGCCCGGGCCGTTGAAACGGAGACCCCGAGGCGCTCCACCATCCAGCACTCGAGGGAGGTTGCCCCTTCGTCCCGCCAGCCTTCGCGGCGGTCGAGCTCTCCGCTGAGCAGAACGATGAGGCCCGCCGAGGAGGCCATGTTGCGAGCCGACTCGGCGGCCAGCCCCATGAGCTCCTCGTTCGACATCTTGGCCAGCTCGCTGAGCCCCAGCGACGAAGCGACTGTGGAGATGGGCGAGGTGTCGACTACGGGCACGCCGGAGAATGGTCGCAGCGAGGGCGGTATACCCGAACTTTCTCGATCAGCGGCCCGCCGTCCCGAAGACGTCTCGCAGCTCCATCGGCACGGGGGATTCGAGCTGGCCGTAGGTGCAGGAGGAAGGCTCACGATCGGGCCGCCAGCGCAAGAGGGACGTTGCGTGGCGGAAGCGATCGCCCTGAAGGTGGTCGTACGAGACCTCACAGACGGTCTCCGGTCGCAACGGCTCCCAGGTCATGTCCTTGCCGGCGTTCCAGCGATTCATCGCGCCCGGGCGCACGGCCCTCCGCCTGCGCCTCGGCCCAGCCTGCCCAGGGGTGGTCCTTGAGGGCGTTCTTGCGGTAGGGCTTCACCTCGTCTGCTAGCTCGCGCCGACGAGCCACACTGAACCCCGAGGCGACGCCGACGTGGTGGAGCGTTCCAGCGTCGTCGAAGAGGCCCAGGAGGAGCGATCCGACCCCCTCGCCGTCCTTGTGGGTGCGGAAACCAGCCACGACACAGTCGGCTGTGCGCTGGTGCTTCACCTTCAGCATGACCCGCTTGTCGGGCAGGTACTGGAGGTCCGCGGCCTTGGCAACCACGCCATCGAGCCCGGCGCCCTCGAAGCGCGAGAACCAGTCGGATGCCACGTCAGGATCCTGGGTGGCCGGCGTCAGGTGGACCGGCGGCTTGGTCTTCTTCAGCAGCTTCTCGATCACTTTGCGGCGTTGCCCGTACGGCGTCTCCATGTACGAGGTGTCGTCGTGGGCCAGGAGGTCGAAGGCGACGAAGGACGCCGGCGTCGCCGCCGCGAGCTGGTTGATCCGCTTCGCGGCCGGGTGGATGCGCTGGGACAGAGCGTCGAAATCGAGCCCCGTCGTCCCGGCGATGACCACCTCACCGTCGAGGACGATGCGCTGTGGGAGCTCACGGCGGAGTGCGTCGACGAGCTCGGGAAAGTATCGAGTCAGGGGCTTCTCGTTGCGGCTGCCGAGCTCCACGTCGTCGCCGTCACGGAACACGATGCAGCGGAACCCGTCCCACTTCGGCTCGTAGTACAAGCCTTTCTCTCGGGGCAGGTCACGGGTGAGCTTGGCCAGCATGGGCGAGACCGGGGGCGAGACGGGAAGGTTCATGCCGCCTCTCCGTGGGACGACGCCCAGGACACAAGACCGTCGGCCGTCGAGCGGTTGACGACGCGGTCGAAGGGAACGTCGGCGGCGACCGCGTTCCGGCAGCCGCGTCCGAGCCATTCCAGCTGGCCGGGAGCATGCGCATCGGTGTCGACGGCGAAGGAGCATCCGAGCTCGACGGCGAGCCGCAGCAGGTCCTCGGGAGGATCCTGGCGTTCGGGGCGGGAGTTGATCTCGACCGCGGTACCGGTGCTGGCGCACGCAGAGAAGACGGCCTCGGCGTCGAACGTTGACTGCGGCCGGCCGCGCCCCACGATGATGCGCCCCGTGCAGTGCCCGAGGATGTCCGTGTGCGGGCTCTCGATCGCCGCCACCATGCGCTCCGTCATCTGCCTCGCATCCATCCGCAGCTTGGAGTGGACGCTGGCTACGACGACGTCGAGTTGGCCGAGGAGATCGAGGTCCAGGTCGAGAGAGCCGTCCTCGAGGATGTCGACTTCCATGCCGGTCAGGATGCGGAAGGGGGCGAGCTGTACGTTGAGGTCGTCGACGAGGTCGAGCTGTTCGGCGAGTCGCTCCTCGTTGAGCCCGTGCGCGACGGTGAGCCGGGCGCTGTGGTCGGTCAGGACGAGGTACTCGCGGCCCAGGTCGCGGGCCGCCTCGGCCATCTCGAGGATGGGGCTGCCGCCGTCAGACCAGTCGGAGTGGGAGTGGCAGTCGCCCCGGAGGGACTCGAGCAGCTCGGCCGCGGCGCCTTCGAGTACCAGGTCGTCCTTCGTGAGCTCCTTGTCGATCTTGGTCAGGTAGGCGGGCACCTTGCCGTCGAGCGCCTCGGCGATCACCTGCGCCGTCGACTTGCCCACGCCTTCGATTGACTGCAAGCGACCTGTTTGCGCCAGTGCCGCCACCTCGTCGTCCGGCATGTCCTTGATCGCCCGAGCGGCACCGCGGAACGCTCGTACCTTGTAGGTGTCCGCGCCGTTGCGTTCGAGGCGGAACGCGATCTGGTTCAGCGCGTCGAGTGGTTTCACCGTGGTCCTACGCCTTCTCTCTCTTGGGCTGCTTCGACTGCTTGGGCTGCTTCGGTTCGCTCGGCTCCTTCTTCGCCCGGCTCGGAGCGACACGAGGCGGCTCGTCGGGCATCTTGGGGTACTGCGGCGGCCACGGTGCGTCGTGCAACCCCGCCTTCTTGTCTTGCTCCGCCATGGCGAGGAGCGGTTCGATCGACTGGGGCGCGGCTGCGATGTCCGCCCACGGGTCGCCGCGCCCGGCCACCAACTCCGGCACGGACCGGATGGTCAGCTCGTCGGGCACCACCGTCTCGACCTCGTCCCACGCGAGGGGCGTGGACACCTGCCCCCCCACACGCGGCCGGGCGAACCAAGCCCCGAAGACGGTCTTGTGCGGCGCGTTCTGGTTGAAGTCGACGAAGACACGCGTGCCGCGTTCCTCCTTCCACCATCTGGCAGTGATCTCGTCGGGGTGTCGGCGCTCCAGCTCTCGGGCGAGGGCGACGGCGGCGGCCCGCACGGCGATCGAATCCCAGCGAGGCTCGAGCCGGAGGTAGACGTGCAGGCCGTTGTTTCCCGTCGTCTTCGGGTAGCTGCGCAGGCCCAGCTCGTCGAGGAGGTCCCGGCACCTCAGCGCGGCGCCCCGGACCTCCTCGAAGCCGATGCCCTTGACGGGGTCGAGGTCGATGCGCAGCTCGTCGGCGTGGTGCGGGTCGGCGGCCAGATACGGCCACAGGTGGAGCCCGAGGCAGCCGAAGTTGACGGCCCACACGACATGGGAGATGTCCGCGACGACCAGCGCGTTGGACGTGGTGCCGTTGGGCGTCGAGACGATCGTCGATTCCAGCCAGTCCGGAGCGCCCGCCGGGATCCGCTTCTGGAAGAAGGACTTGCCGGCGGCCCCGTCGGGAAAACGTTGCAGGAGCGCCGGCCGGCCTCCGGCCGTGTTGAGGAGATGCTGGCCGATATCGAGGTAGTACGACACCAGGTCGGACTTCGTCGCTTCGATGGCAGGGAAGTACACCTTGTCCGGCCGGCTGACACGGACCTCGCGCCCGTCGACCTCCACGATGCGCTCGTCGTCCGCCGGCACACCGTCGACTCTAGCGACGGGGACGTCCGTTGGTCCGGGGCACGCATCGGATCGCGCCTGGTGGCAACGGGTACGAATGCTTAGGTCGTCGACCCCGAGCAAGCGACGACGAGGCGACGGGTCCGACAGAGAAGGGTCGATCGAGCGTGTCGCAGAGCCTTGCTTCGGAGGGCCGTCGCACGTCAGCCCCCGAGCCAGGCTTCGTCAGCAGGTGTCGCTGCGGTGTCTTCCGCCCGAAGCCTGCCCCGGGGCTGTACGAGGTCGGCCGGCCGGCAGGCTGCCAGACCTGCCCGCCGGCGCAGTCCTTGCCAAGGGCCCGCGTGAAAGGTGGTCTGCGTGTGAGACCATGCAACGATCGTGACCTCGGGTAGTGGCCGCCGATAGGCACAAGGACCCCTCCTTGGGCGCAATTTCACCGCCGCGTCACGCGCCCTGACCTCGTCAGATGAAGTCGGCCAGCCCCTCCCAGCCCCGGGGCGGTGGGGCCAGGCGCCAGAACTGTTCGGGCACCCGGCCCTCCATGCGCGGCAGTCAAGGCGTGGTCCCGTTCGAGCGGCGCGATCTGCGAGGCGTAGCACCAGATGGCCCGCCGCTTGCGCTCCTCGTCGGGCACGTGGGGCACGATCGCCGGCGTCGCCCACAGCGGCGAACGGAGGAGTTTGGCCACCCGCCAGGCGAGCAGGCCGGGCAGGTGCTTGTAGCCGTGGTCCTCGTAACAGAACCACGTGCGCTCAGGCTGCTGCGCCTGGACCAACAGGCACGCGTCGTGAGTCATGTCGTGATCCGGGTTGGCCAGGCCCATGGGGAAGAAGACCGCGGTGGGATCGATCTCGGCGATGACGGCGCCGAGCACCGGCGCCACGACGGAAGCCGCCGGACGTTCGCCCACCGGCAGGTACTGGTGGTCCGGGAAGTCGAGCCAGCGATAGGAAGACTCCAAGACGGCCATCGCCGCGACGTCCTCCTCCCGTCGCACCGCCACGATGTCGTCGCCGGCCACGAAGCCGCCGAGCGCGTCCCATTCCGTCGGCTCGGCTGGATAGGCCGGCGGCCGGCCGCCCAGCACCGTGATCACGGTCGTGTCGTCGTAGGTGGCGATGAGATGCCCAGCGCCCATCGCCGCGTCGTCGAAGTGCGGCGACACCACGACGATCCGGGCGAACACGCCTGCGTCGACCTCGCCCCAGGTCGGCTCCCCGAACGCCCCCCCGGCTCCAGCTCCAGCTTCGTACTCTGTCCCCACGTCGGTCATAGGCGTCGGATCATACGGGGAGGTCGTCGACGTCGACGTCATCAGCGATGGCGAGGTGGCGCCGGAACGTCGGCATGAGTGCGCCGATCACCGCCGCGCCCGCGATGCACGCCAGGCCGCCCGACACCACGGCGAATTCCACCGAGGTCGCCGTCGCCACAGCACCCGACTCCAAGTCGCCCAGCCGGGGCCCGCCCTGCACGACGGCCATCTGTATTGACGACATCCGGCTCCGGAAGCGTTCTGGGATCGACGTCTGCAAGATCGTGTTGCGTACCACCGCCGAGATCACGTCCGCCCACCCGGCGACTGCCAGCAGCGCGAGTGCGAACCACAACGTATCGACGAACCCGAACAGGGTGATCGCCACGCCCCAGATCACCACCGCGATGATCACCGTCCAGCCCTGCCGGCGCAGGTGGGCGACCCATCCCGTCGTGAGGGCGCCCACGAAAGCACCGACCCCGGGCGCGGCGTACAGGAACCCCAACGTAATGGTCCCCCCGTGGAAGATCGTCTCGGCCATGGCGGGGAACAGCGCACGCGGCATGCCGAACACCATCGCGTTGATGTCGATCACGTAGACGCCCTGCAGCGCCTGCCGGGTCCGCAGGTAGCGCAGCCCCTCCTTGGTCGACTGCCAGACCGAGAGCCCGCCCGCGTTGTCGGCCGGCGGGACGGGGTGCAACATGACCGCTGTCGCCACGGCGGCAACGAAGGACAAGCTGTCGAGCGCGTAGACGAGGGGCAGCCCGATCGCCAGCAGGATCCCCGACAGTGCTGGCCCGATGATCGTCCCCAACTGGAACTCGATCTGCATCATCGCGAGCGCAGCCGACATCTGCGGCTTCGCCACCATTCCCGGGACCGAGGCCATGCGCGCCGTGCTGGAGAAGCCGTAGAAACCCGAGGCCAGCGCGCTGATGACGTACAGCGCGACGAGGGACGGGTGCGCCACCGCCGCGTTGATTGCCATCGCCCCACTGGTCATCGCCAGCACGACGCCGGTCCAGATCATCATCGGCCGGCGGTCCATTGTGTCGCCGATGGGACCGGCCGCCAACGCGCCGGCGAGGAACGGGAACAGCTGCGCCAAGGAGATCGCACCCACCTGCAACGACGAGTGGGTCATCGAATAGACCTGATAGGGGATCGCCACCACCGTGAGCTGCGTCCCCAACATGGAGACCAGCTGCCCTATGAAGAGCAGTCGAAAGTCGCGGCTCTCCCGAAGGGGCGTCGTATCGACGAGGATCCGCCCCGGCATCCCCCAAGCCTAGGTACGTATACGAACCCTCAGCGGGCGGCCCGGCCGAAGTCCCGCAGCTTGATGTCCCAGGCCGCCGGCCAGTCCCGGGTCCGCAACAACGCATCGCTGCCGCCGTCGCAGAAGATGACCGAGCCGCAGAAGAACGTGCTGTCCGGTCCGACCAAGAACTCGACCAGCGCGGCGATCTCCTCGGGCCGTCCCGGCCGCCCGAGCGGTATGGGCAGCATGTCGAGCATCGCCCCGGTGCGCTCGTCGGCCCGCATGGCGGCGACCATCGGCGTGTCGATCATCCCCGGGGCGACGGCGTTGAGCCGAAGCCCGGCGCCGGCCCACTCGGGCCCCGTGGCGTGCGCCCGGACCCAGTGCGCGACGGCGATCTTGGACGCGGCGTAAGCGGCGATCGACGTGTCCTCGTCGGCCACCGCGCCGGACCGGTCCTCGTCGCCGGCGAGGCAAGCCTCGATCACGGCGAGCGGGATGTCGGGCTGCACCGTTGTCGAGTTCGAGCTGATCGCAACGGCGGCGCCCCCGGGGGCGAGCAACGGTCGCAGGCCCTCGAGCAGCTCGACCGTGCCGAAGTAGTTCACCGACGTCAACAGCGAGCCCTTCCTGTCCGGCGACCCCGCCAGCCCGGCGCACGTCACGACGGCGGCCAGGGCCCCGTCCGCCAGACCCGTTGCCTCGTCCACGGCGCGCCGGCGTTCGCCGGGGGAGGACAGGTCGGCGGTGACGGCGACGTCGGTGTCCGGCCGGTCGATGCCGATGACGCGGAAGCCCGCCGCCCCGAGTCTGGCGGTGGTGGCGCGGCCGATGCCCGAAGCCGCGCCCGTGACAACGGCGTTCTTGGTAGGGGCGTCAGGCAGCGCGTCGGGCCTTGAGGACGGCGAGGGCTTTGTCGGCGTGCGAGTTCATCGAGATTTCGCTGTGGATGACGTCGAGGATGGTCCTGTCGGTGTCGATCACGAACGTCGTGCGTTTGTTGGGGCCGAAGCCGCGCTTGGCGCCGAGCTCGGCGGCGACCGTGCGGTCGGGGTCAGAGAGGAGGGGCAGGCCCAGCGACTCCTTCTCGTCGAACTGCTTCTGCTTCTCGACCTTGTCCGAGCTGATGCCGACGGGTTGCGCGCCCAGCGCGCCGAACTCGGCCTTGAGGTCGCGGAAGTGACAGCTCTCCTTCGTGCAGCCGTACGTCATGGCCGCCGGGTAGAAGAACAGCACGACGGGCCCGTTGGCGAGGAAGTCGCTCAGCTTGCGGGGCGTGCCCGTCTGGTCGGGGAGCTCGAAGTCGGGGACGGTCTCGCCGGTGCGCAATGCCATAGCGCTCAATGTACGGCGTGGGGCGGCCGCGTGCCCGGGCGGACCGAGGGGCTCGTCGGGCCGGCGGGCGGTGGTCAGGCCTCGAAGCGGAAGCCGACGCCCCGGACCGTGACGAGGTGGCGGGGGTTGGCGGGGTCGGGTTCGATCTTGCGGCGGAGGCGCTTGATGTGCGTATCCAGGGTCCGGGTGTCGGTCAGCTCCTGGTCCCACCAGAGCCGGTCGATGCACCAGTCCCGGGTGACGACCTGGCCGCTGTGCGACATGAGGAGCGCGAGGAGGTCGAACTCCTTGCGGGACAGGTCCACGGAGCGCTCGTCGACGGTGACCTCGCGGCGGCCCGCATCGAGGCGGACGGGCCCGACGGTGAGGACCTCCCCGTGATGTTCGGCCACGTCGACGCCCCGTCTGAGGACCGCTCGCATGCGCGCCACGAGTTCGCGGAGGCGGAAGGGCTTCGCGACGTAGTCGGACGCGCCGAGCTCGAGGCCGAGGACGATGTCGACCTCGGAGTCCCGGGCCGTGACCATGATGATCGGCACCGGCTTGAGGGCGCGCATCTGCTGGCAGATCTCGATGCCGGACTGGTCGGGGAGCATGACGTCGAGCAGGACGAGGTCCGGGTGGACCCGGTGGAAGAGGCGCAGCGCCTCGTGGCCGTCGCCGGCCGCCTCGACGGCGAAACCCTCACGGGTCAGGCCCGAGGCGAGGGCTTGTCTATACGACTCCTCGTCGTCGACGACGAGGACGAGGGGCCGGTTGTCCCGGGCTGGCGCTTGGGTCGGTGACCGCCCCGAGATCGCCGCAACGTTTGCGATCGCCACGTCGTCAGGCTGCGTCGTTCGGCGCCGGTCGAGGTGGAAGAGGGTGTGCGGTGGAGCGAGGGGCAGGCGACGGCGGCCGATGGGGGGTAGATCGCACCGACGTCGCCTGGGCGCGCGAGGAGGCGAAGCCCCGCGCCATGGTGACCAACGACCCGAGGACCCCGGGGCGGTGTGAGCGTACGGGCTCCGTCCGGATCGAGATGACCTCGGCCAGGTTGTCCCGGCCGTGACGGCGTCCGGTGTCGGGACCGGAACGGGAGTCCCTGCCGGCGTGGCCCATGTGCCGTTCCACGGTCGCCATCGGGGGTCACGCTAGAAAGCCGAGGTGAACTGCCTGTGAAAGCGTTGCAACCGGAAAGTGTTCTAACGATGAACTCTTTTGTTTGCGTTCCCGGCGACAGCAGTACGCTCCCGGGACAGTTCCGGCCACCTGGATGTGGGAGGTAGCACCGATGACCGAGGCCATGGGCCACGGGGTGAACCAGCGCAAGGCGATCCAGATGACGCCCGACGAGGTGGAGGCGTTCTTGGCCGAGCGACGGCCGATGACGATGTGCTCCATCGGGCCCGATGGCTCCATCCACGCCGTGGCCATGTGGTACGGCTTCATGGAGGGCGCGATCGCCGTCGAGACGAAGACCAAGTCGCAGAAAGTGCAGAACCTGCGCCGCGACCCTCGCCTGACGCTGTTGTTCGAGGACGGGGACTACTACGACGAGCTACGCGGCGTGGAGCTCGTCGGCAAGGCGGAGATCATCGACGACCCCGAGCGGTTGTGGCCGCTCGGGGTCAGCGTCTTCGAGCGCTACTACGGCGAGTTCACCGACGACCTCAAGCCGTTCGTGGAGACGATGCTCAACAAGCGGGTCGCCATAAAGATGCACGTCGATCGCACCGTGAGCTGGGACCACCGCAAGCTGGGTCTGCCGGCGACGCGGCCCGCCGCCGGCACCTCGTAAGACGAGGTGAAATTCGCGACGACGCAGGTCGCGTCCCGCCGTCCCGGGCCATGGCCGCGTACGGCTCGCCCGCCTTCTACGAAGGGCGGGAGGTGCGGGACCACATCGAGGTGCTCGAGGTCGTGCGGCACGAGGACACCGGGTCGCGGCTCCTCATGGAGGTGCGCTTCGCCTTCCGGGGCCCGATCTCGCCGGCGGTCCAGCGCTTCATCGACCACAACAAGATGACGTGGATCACCCGCAACGAGATCCGGCCCGACGAGGCCCGGGCCGACTGGCAGGTCCTGCCCGACCACTACCCGGACCGGCTGAAGTCCTCGGGCGTCTACACGTTCGACGCCGGACCCGACGGAGCCGAGGAGAGCTCGGTCGTAGGGATCGAGGGCGACCTCAAGGTGCACGTGCCCCTGCTCGGCAAGTCGGTCGAGCGGGTGATCGTCTCCGGGCTACGGAAGTACTTCGAGGCCGAGGTCCTGACGATCCCCGACGTCAGGTCTTGAGCAGCTGCGCCATCCCGTCTTCGATCCCGTGCGCCAGCACGTCGATGTCCGGCGTCGTGTCGTAGTCGCCCGTGATCCCGAAGTTGACCTCGCCGTCGTACGAGAAGATCGCGATACCCAACCGGACCTGCCCGGCCAACGGCACGTAGGGGAAGGCGCGCAGCATCCGGCGCCCCGCCGCGTACAGCGGGAATTGCGGGCCGGGCACGTTCGTCGTCACCGTGTTCACGTTGCGCTGCCCCGCCCGGGTTGCAATGCGCATGCCCAGAGCGAGCAGCATCGGGGGCGCGAAGCCCGTCATCGACGTCAGCGCCTCGCCGGCCAGTGCCTGCTTCGACTCCTTCAGGTCCTTCATCTGGTCCGTGATGGCGGCCAGGCGCAACACCGGGTCCTCGATCTCGATCGGCAGTTCGGCGAACATCGCTGACACCTTGTTCTCGTACGTGCCGTCGCCGACGGCTCGGCCCGATTCGTCACGGGCCCGGACGGAAACCGGCACCAGCGTGCGGACCACCCGTTCGACGTCTTCGTCCCGCGCCAACAGCAGATCCCGGAAACCGTTCGTGATACAAGCCAGGACCACGTCGTTGAAGGTGCCGCCGTGCTCCTTGCGCACCGTGCGGATGTCCGAGACCGTCGTCGTCGCCCAGGCGTAGCGGCGGTGCGGGCCCAGCGGACCGTTCAGGCTCGACAGCGGCGTCGGCCGTACGAGGCCGCTCAAAGCGAACACGCCGTTCGCCACCTCACCGGCGTAGGCAACCGCCTGCCGGAGCCAGCGTGTCTGCGCCCGGGCCGCCCGGAGCTGCTCGTAGGGCGAGCGCACCATGTTCTCGAGCGCCTCGATGACGAGCTCGGTACCCGACGGCTCGGCATGCGGCGTCCACTGCGACGGCTGCTCCGGCCGCGCCGCGTCGGGCGAGAGGTCCATGATCACCGCGAGCAGGTCGGTCCCCGAGACGCCGTCGACGAGCGCGTGGTGCGTCTTGGCCAACACGGCCCAGCGCCCGTCCTCGAGGCCTTCGACGACCCAGATCTCCCAGAGCGGCTTGGAGCGGTCGAGCGGCTGCGCCATCACGCGTCCGACGAGCTTGCGCAGCTCGTTCTCGCCTCCGGGCGACGGCAAAGCCGTGTGCCGCAGGTGGTACTCGATGTTGAAGTGGACGTCGTCCACCCACACCGGCCGCCCGAGCTCGAAGGGGACGAAGCGCACCTTCTGGCGATACCGCGGCACCAGGTCGAGCTTGGCGTCGACCATCGAGACGACGTCGGCGAACGGCGGCGGCGGGCCCTCGAAGATCGCGACGGACGCGATGTGCATGTGCGACACGCCGTCCTCGATGTGCAGGAACGAAGCGTCCAGCGGGCTCAGGCGGTCAGGACCCATGGAGGCCCTCCCTTCGCAGTTACGAGGTACGACGTCGTTCGGAAAGCTACTACCGGCCCGGTGGGGGGGCGCCAGGAATTCCGATCCCGGAGGCCCGGATCGAAACCGGTCGGGTCGTCAGCCCGCAGCCGGGGTCGCAGCGACCGGCGGCTCGCCCAACGTCGCGAGGAACGTTGACGACTGCACCCGCCGGCGGGTCTCCTCGTACGCGGCCTCGATGACCCGGGGCGATCGGTCCTCGGCCATCGCCCGCAACCCCATGACCCGTCGGGCGTCGGCCTCGGGCTCGAGGGTGATGACGGGAATGCCGGCCATCTGGATGCGGGCCACCTCCCGTTCCATGCGCCGGTGGACGGTGCGGCGCAGCCAGCCGTCGGCGCCGTTGGCGCTGCCGTGCGCCGCCGACATCGACGAGATGATGACGACCAGGTCGAGGCCCTCGGACCGCAAGACGTCGGCGTTGGTCACCGAGTGCACGCCGCCGTCGACGTAGTCGGTGCCGCCGATGGAGACGGGCCGGAAGTAGCCGGGGATCGCGCACGAGGCGAGGACGGCGGAGGCCAGGCGGGCGGGCGGGGCGCCGGGGCGGCCGAAGACGACGCGGCCGCCGTCGGAGCGCCGAACGGCGCAGATGCGCAGGCCATCGGGCCAGCGGTCGCCGGTGAGGTCGTCGAGGCCCTGCGCGCGGTCGGTGATGTCGAGTCGCCCCGGGGGTATGAGCGTGGAGAGGGCGACGTCGGCGCGGAAAGCGAGGGGGCGGCGGAGGGTGCGGGCGAGGAGTGCAGGCGAGGGGAGGTTCCACGGACGCAACATCGAGAAGACGGTCGGCGTGGGGAGCGGCCCGGTGTCGGCGGGGAGGATCCGGCGGAGGATGGCGCCACCCCTCCGGGAAGTAGGGACGCCATAGAGCGAGGCGGCCAGATCCGTGGCGGGAACACCGACACGGAGCGCGGCTCCCGTGACGGAGCCCGCGGAGGTGCCGACGATGACTGCGGCGTTGCGGGGGTCCCAGCCGATCTCCCGCTCGAGGGCGGCGAGCACGCCGGCCTGGTAGGCCTGCCCGACGACGCCGCCCGCGCCGAGGACGAGCCCGACGGACGGCGACTGCTTGACCCCTCCACGGATCACCTTCATCACCCCCTTCTTACCCGTTCCGCGCGTTCAGCTCGATTTCACCAGATGGTGAACGACGAGCGGTGTATTCGCCAAACGCCTGAACAGGGTTCAATCAAATCGCGTCATTTTCCGTCAAGCAACCCCGATGTGCGCTCGGACGTCGGGGACGGGGGTGGGAACGTCGCTGCCTAGGGTGGACCGGATCGTGAGCGAGCTCGTCCGGGTGGTGGCCGTCGTCGGCGGCGGCGTCCTCATCGTGGGGATGCTGAGCGACGCCGTTGCGACGCTGATCGTGACGCAGGGATCGAGCTCGTTCTGGCGGCCGACCCGGATCTTCTACGCGATGACGTGGCGGGTGACCAGGGCGGTGGCGGCGCGGCTGCCGGAGAGGGCCGGGGAGTACTCGCTCAACGTCTATCCAGCGCTGTCGCTGCTGGGACTGCTCGTGTTGTGGCTGGCGGGGCTCATGGTGGGCTGGTCGCTCGTCTACTGGGGCCTCGACCAGCGGCTGGGCGGGACCCAGGACTTCGGGACGCTCGTCTACTACGCGGGGACGTCGCTCGTGACGCCGTTGTTCGGCTCGGCGCACGGCAACGCGGTGCGCACGCTGACGTTGCTCGAGACGTTGACAGGCGTCGTGACGATCGCGTTGATGATTTCGTATCTGCCGGCGTTGTACGGCGCGTACTCGCGCCGCGAGTCCCGCTTGTTGACGCTGGACGACCCGACGGGCGGGCGCATCACGCCGATGCGGGTGGTCGTGCTCAACGCGCCGGGCGGCGACGTCGAAAGGTTGTACCGGGCGTTCGGCGAGTGGGAGATGTGGACGGCCGACCTGTTGGAGAGCCACGTGTCCTACCCGATGCTGGCGTTGTTCCGCTCGCAGCACGTGGGGCAGTCGTGGGTCACGGCGCTCGGGTTGGTGACGGACGCGGCGACGCTGGCGTCGGCGTGCGTGGAGGGCGCGCAGAGCCGGGAGCCCTACTTCCTGTACCGGCGGGGGCGGCGTGCGATCCTCGAGATCTCGGCCCGTCTGCACATCACGCGGGGCGACGGCGGCGTGTCGTGGCTGAACGAGGCCAATTTCGACTTGGCGTGGAACGGCCTGGTCGAGGCGGGGCTGCCGTTGCGGGACAAGGCCGCGGCGTGGGCGGACCTGCAGGTGCGGGGCAGCTACGGCGACCAGCTCGAGCGCCTGATCGACTTCCTGGTGGCGCCGCGGGGGTTCTGGGGCCACTCCGCCGAGGAGACGGTGGCCGAGGAGGTGGCGGCGGCGGCCAGCGAGGCCCGGCGGCGCGCCTACGGCACGGATTTTCGGGCGCGCCGTTAGCCTGCCTGGCGGACATGGGCTGGACGACGCGGGTCGACTTGCACCGGATCGCGGCGCACGTGCTGGGGCGCCGGCGGTACGCGGTGAGCGGGCACTTCGGCCTGCGGGCGAGCCCGGGGGGTATCTCGACGCCGGCGTTCGGGCCCGAGCCCGAGACCCTGCGGTTGACGCCGCTGTGCCTCGTGCGCGAGGTGGGCTCCGAGTCCCGGGGACTGGCGCTGGCCGGGGCGACGCTCGCGGCCTTGGCGGCGTTCGCGGGCGCGGACCTGGACGCCGAGTTCTCCGCGGGTGGCGACATGCCGGCGCTCGCGTCGGTCGACGAGCCGCTGGAGCTCGACGCCAAGGAGCTCGGGGACCTGTTCTGGTGGTTCGACCTCGGCTGGCGCGTGCTGGACGAGGTCATGGCGGAGCAGAGCGGTTCGTGTGTGGCGGCGACGATCCAGTTGTGGCCCGAGCACTTCGACGTGGGGACGTCGTTGGACCTCGGGGGCGACGACGGCGTGAATCTCGGCTTCTCGCCCGGCGACGGCTTCTCCGACGAGCCCTACGTCTATCTCGGTCCCTGGAGCGCGGCGCGACCGGGTCCTTCGTCCTATTGGAACGCGCCGTTCGGGGCGGTCCTGCCCCGCTCGCAGGTGGGCGACGCGGACGACTGCGGGACGTTCATCCGTACCGGGTTGGACAGGCTCGGGTCGGCATGACGCCCGTACCGCTCCCGACCGCCGAGACGGTGAACCTCGAGCGCCCCAACGGGGCGGAGAGCCAGATCATCGTCGACGGGATCGCCTCGGCGGTGGCCTCGACGGGCGGGTTGCTGCCGGTGCAGCGTTCGCTGATCACTGCCCTTGCCAGCGGCATGACCGGGTACACGGCGACGCTGGACGACCGGTCGGTCCTGCGGCCCGACGAGTTCGCCGCGGCGTTGGCGCGCCGTGAGTTGTCGTTCCGCAGCCGCGTCGTGCAGAACATGGTGCTGTGCGCGCTCGTGCTGCACCCGATCCCCGAGGACGTGGCCGAGAAGGTGGCGTCGTACGCGCGGGAGCTGGGTGTCGAGGACGGGATGGTCCGGGTGGCCGGCGAGTTCGCCCACGGGTCGCTCGGCTTGGCGGCGGTCGACTTCGTCCGCAACGGTTACGAGGGCACCTGGAACGAAGAGGCGGCGTCGGCCGCCGTGCACTCGTCGCGGGTCCTGCACGACGCGTGGGAATTCTCCGTCAACGATCCCGACCTGGCGGCGCACTGGGCGGCGCTCGAGGAGCTCCCTTCCGACTCGATCGGACGCGGCGTATGGGAGATGTACCAGTCCCGCGGGTTCACGTTCCCGGGCGCGCCGGGGTCGGCACCGCCGTTGTTGGCCCAGCACGACTGGGTCCACGTGCTGGGCGGCTACGGCACGACGGTCGAGTCCGAGGTGGAGGTGTTCGGGCTGATTGCGCGGGCGAACGACGACATGCACGCCTTCTCGCTGCTGGCGATGGTGATCTCGTTGTTCGAGACCGGCTACCTGGCGCGGGGAGCCGGCCTCTTCGAGTCCTCGCCGGGACATTTCTCCTCCGACGAACGGATGGCCGTGCGGTTGTCGGACGCAATGGTGCGCGGCGCGCGCTGCCACGACGACGTGACCGGCGCGGACAGCATCGACTTCCTGCAGATGGACTGGTTCGCGGTGGCGCACCAGTCGTGCGAGGAGTTGCGGGCGCGCTTTCATCTGGTGCCCAAGTCGCAGGCTGCGCTGGCGGCGGGCTCGGTCGGGCCGTGGGAGCGCGGCGGCATCAGCCCGTTCCAGATGAACGCAGGCCACATGCTCGCCGTGGCGCAGGACCGCCCGTACGACGCGCATGGCGCGTCGCTGGCGGACTGACCTCAGGACTCGAGGAACCGCAGCACGGCGAGGACCCGTCGGTGGTCCTGGTCGGAGACCGGGAGGTCGAGCTTGGTGAAGATGTTGGCGACGTGCTTCTCGACGGCGCCCTCGCTGACCACCAGTGCCTGGGCGATGGCGCCGTTCGAGCGCCCCTCGGCCATGAGCGCGAGCACTTCGCGTTTCGCGGGGTGTCAACGCGGAAAGGGTGTCCGAGCGGCGGGTGGCGCCGATGAGCTGGGTGACCACTTCGGGGTCCAAGGCCGTACCTCCTATGGCGACCCGCTCGAGCGCTTCGACGAAGTCGCTCACGTCGGCCACGCGGTCCTTCAGCAGGTAGCCGATGCCGGCGGCGTCGTCGGCCAGCAGGTCCGCCGCGTAGCGGGTCTCGATGTACTGGGAGAACAGGAGGATGCCCAGGCCTTCGTGCTTGGCCCGGAGCTCCAGGGCGAGGCGCAGCCCCTCGTCGGTGAAGGTCGGGGGCATCCGGATGTCGATCACCGCCACGTCGGGCGGGTTCTGCGCGACGGAGCTGCGGAGCGCGCCGGGCTCGGCCACGGCGCCGGTGATGGCGAAGCCGCGATCGACGAGGAGCTGGACGAGCCCGTCCCGGAGGATGGCCGAGTCCTCGGCGATGGCCACCCGCAGCGCGCCCGCCATCATCACGGGGACAGGGGGAGATCGACCGTGACGACGGTGGGGCCGCCGGTCGGGCTCACGAGATCGAGCCGGCCGTCGACCGTGCGCACGCGCTCGGTCAGACCCGAAAGGCCGCTCGACGTCGAGCCGACCGCTGAGAGGTGCGCGCCGCCCCGGCCGTCGTCGCGGACGACCAAGCGCAGCCAGGTGCCCTGCTGGGCGCACGACACGGTGGCGCGGGAGGCCTGCGCGTGCTGCGCGACGTTGGCGAGCAGCTCGGCGACGCAGTAGTACGCGATGGCCTCGATGGCGGGGGTAGGACGGGCGCGCACGTCGAAGTTCAGCTCGGTGGGGATCGCACTGCGCGAGGCGAGGGTGGACAACGCGCCTTCGAGACCGATATCGAGCGCGGGCGGGTGGATGCCGCGGGCGATGTCGCGCAGTTCGGTGATGGCTTCCTTGGCGCCACGGTGCGCCTCGTCGACGAGCTCGCGGACGCGATCGAGGTCGACGTGCTCGGTGTCATCGAGCTTCTCCTTCGCCATGCCGAGCCGCATGGCCAGGGCGACCAGCTGGGCCTGGGTGCCGTCGTGCAGGTCCCGCTCGATCCGCCGCAGGGTGGCGGCCGACGCGTCGACCGTCGTGGTGCGGGCCTGCTCCAGGGAGCGCACCCGGGCAGCGACCGGGTCGGGGCCGAGCAGCGTGCGCATGAGGAGCTTGTCGACGGTGACGAACCCGCGCATGACCCACGGGGCGGCGAACAGGAAGATGGCGCCGAGGAGGAACACGCCGACGTTGTGACGGAAGCTGGCCGGTCCCGAGGGCCATCCGTTCGACAGAAAGATGCCCTGGGCGAGGCCCCACATGCCGGGGCCACCGTTGCCGTGCCAGAAGATCGGGCTCAAGAGGCCGAAGACGGCGTCCCACCACAGGCTGAAAGCGACGTAGAGGCCCAACAGCGTCCACGGCACCTTCAGGGCGAGGTAGGCGGCGGAGCGCCAGCCGACGCGGTCGCGCAGGGCCGACTGCAGCCAGCCGAAGAAACCGGGACGCCGCACGAACGGGTTGGGTTCCTCGATCGTCTCCCCCAAGAAGTTGTAGGCCAGGGCGCGCTGCCAGCGGCCGGTCCCGCGGGCGATGCGTAGGGAGAACGCGATGATGATCAGACCGACGAACGTGATGATCAGCCACACGCCGGCGATCAACGTGGCGGCTACGACGCCGAAGCTCACGGCGGCCAGTGCACCGCTCACAAGCCAGAACGCCAGCTCCGTCCAGGGGCGCCTGGTGAAGGGCTCGCGCAGGACGCGCTGTCCGAGGTCCTTCAGCTTTTCGGTCTGCTCGTCGGTGAGCCCCACCGACACCCCTTTGTGTTCGGGGTGCTCTGATGGCGCCGGCGCTTCGCCGTCCTCGGTGACCAAGGTCATGCGTCCCGCTTGATAAGCGCCACCGCTCCCACGGCGAGCGCAGCGACGGTGTACAGCACCATCAGCACGAACCCGATTGTTGCCGATAGCTGGTTCCCCTGTGGCACGACGGCGGCGACGGACTGGGCGAAGATGATCGCCGGCGTGTACTTGTCGGGGTGCCCGGCGATGGTCTGGAGGAGGATCGGGGCCAGCAGGGTCAAGCCGGCGAACGTGGCGATTGCACCGGCCGTGTGGCGGATGATCAGCCCGAGCCCGAGCCCGAGGAGCGAGAAGAGGCTCAGGAATGCGCCCGTGAGGACGACGGCCCGCAGCACGCCGGGTTGCCCGAGGTGCGCCGTGGGGGCGACCCCGGTCGAGAGTATGGCTTGGCCGAAGAAGAAGGCGCCGAAGCTCATGATCTCGCCGACGACGAGGGTGACAAGGCCGACGACCGTGGCTTTGGCGGCGAACAGCGTCTCGCGCCGGGGGACGGCAGCGAGGGACGAGCGCATGGTGCCCGACCCGTACTCACCCGAGATGGCCAGAACCCCGAGGACGCCCAGCGCGAGCGAGCCGATGGCGAGCCCGGCCATGGCTTGGTTCGTCGGGTCCCAGCCGAAACCTTGGTACCACTGGCGCGGGTGATGCGCGGCGCCGTTCGTCGAGAGGAAGGTCACGAGCAGCGTGCCCAGCACGGTGATGCCGAGCAGCAACTTCGTCGAGCGCAAGGAGGCGAGCTTGCTCACCTCGGCGGCAACGGCCTGGCGGAAGCCCACCCGTCCTCCTCGGGCGGACTTGGTGGCCGGCAACGACAGGGCGATGGTCATAACGAGTCCTTTCGGGGTCGGGGGTCGATCAGCGGGCCGGGACGAGCTCGCGGTCGCGCGAGCGGTACTCGACCGAGTCGGATGTGAGTTCCATGAAGGCGTCCTCGAGTGAGGCGCGGATAGGTGTGAGCTCGTGCAGGGTGAGGGACGCCTGGGCGGCGATCTCCCCGATCCGTGCAGAGGGCACGCCGGTGACGACGATGCCGCCGTCCTCCGAGACCATCGGGCGCGCACCTTCCTTGGTCAGCGCGGAGATCATGAGCTGGGGCGTCGGGGTGACGACCCGCACGGCCTCGGCCTGGTGCTGCGCACTGAACTCCGCGACGCTCGTCTCGGTGATGAGGGTGCCCCGCCCGATGACGACGAGGCGCTCGGCGGTCAGGGCCATCTCCGAGATCAGGTGGCTCGACACGAGCACGGTGCGGCCGTCGGCGGCGAGGTCCCGCAGGAGGTACCGGGCCCAGCGGATCCCCTCGGGGTCCAGCCCGTTGACCGGCTCGTCGAAGAGGAGCACGCCCGGGTCGCCGAGCAGGGCGCCGGCGATGCCGAGGCGCTGACCCATGCCGAGTGAGAATTTGCCGGCCCGCTGATCCGCGACCGAGGTGAGACCGACGGTGTCGAGCACCTCGTCAATACGAGCCTCGGGGATCTCGTTCGACTTGGCCAGCCAGCGGAGGTGTTGGCGTGCCGTGCGCCCGGGGTGGAACGCCTTGGCGTCGAGGAGCGCGCCGACCTCGCGCAAGGGCCAGCGCAGCTCCTCGTAGAGCAGACCGTTCACCGTCGCCGCGCCCGCGTCGG
This sequence comes from uncultured Acidimicrobiaceae bacterium, assembly GCA_963828455.1. GTDB lineage: Bacteria > Actinomycetota > Acidimicrobiia > Acidimicrobiales > RAAP-2 > Bog-473. The sequence goes on from CAWHFH010000027.1 coordinate 21,200, forward strand.
GTACGTCGAGGCCCATGATCATGCGCATGGTGGTGGACTTGCCCGATCCGTTCGGGCCGAGGAATCCGGTGACGACGCCGGAGGGGACCGTGAAGCTGAGACCGTCGACGGCCACGGTCTTGCCGTAGCGCTTCGTCAGTCCGCGGGTGACGATCATGAGGGCTCCTTTTCGGTGCCCCAGCGGTTGCCGGGCTCTGCCCTCACAGGATGAAGGGTGCAGCTCGCAGGAAGAATGCCGCTACCGGGCGTCTCGCCCTGGGGCTAGCCCCCCTTTTCGACCGGGTGGCTAGTGCCCGGAGGCGGCGGGCGACGCCCGGCCACGCCGGGTACGACGGCGCCCGGTCGGGCGCGGTGGCGTACGTCGTCACGGTGCCGGCGGTCGAGAACATCGGGACCGGCCCGTTCGGGACCACGCCCGCCCGATACCGCGCGCCGCCGTTCACGTGCTGCATGAGGCCGTTGCCCACGACGCCCTCCTCGTCGGGCCCCCTGGCCGTGGCGTCGTACCAGAGGAACGTGTAGTCGGCCGGCGAGGCGTAGCTGGGGCGCGGGGCTGCGCCTTGGTAGCCGTAGGCGTCGAGCGGGGACGTCGGGCCGCCGCCCGTGGGCGGTGCACGGAACAGTCCCTCGGTGAAGGTCTCCGGCGTGAGGTGGGGCCCGGCCAGCTGCACGCCGGTGAAGAACTGCAGATACCCCGGGAGGATTGCCGGCGCGGCGAGGGAGGCGGGACTGGTGTTGGCGCCGTACCACCAGCGGTAGAGGTGGTAGGAATCGCTCGCCGCAACCGGGACCGGAACGGCCAAGCTGGACACGCCGAAGGCGTGCGCCCACTCGCTCTGGTCGTAGTAGCGCGCCAAGGTGGAGGTGTCGGTCAGGACGATGCCAGTGATGATCCACTCGGGGAAATAGCCGATGTTGGCGCAGGCCTTGGTGAGGTAGATGGGCATGATGGGGTCGCCGGCAAACACGACGCTCGTCGCCCCGGACGCCTTCAGTTTCTCGGCCAGCGTGGCCGCCTGGGTCGGCAGGGTCGTGAGGTTGAGGGTGTACGTCAGATCGCCCGGTGGCGCCATGTTGACGTGGCCGTCACGAAGCTTCTTCTCGAGGGATGCCGACAACTCCTGAAAACCGGGGGACGGCGGCACCGATGTCTCGCTCGCGACGATGAAGGAACGCTTGCGCGTGTGCATCGAAGCGTCACCGGCCCAGATCGCGTCCTTGCCGTTCAACTTGGCGATGAGGTAGTCGGCCGTGACGTTCAAGGAGGTGTCGGCCGTCGGCAGGTTGGCCCACTGGTAGGGCGCGTTTTGTGCGATCAGGCCGTACGTGGACGAGTCCCCGCAGACCATGCACAGAACGTGCAGACGCGCCAGCTCGTCAACGTAGGCGGACGTCGTGCCCGGGCCCCCGATGGAGGCGAAGGCATGGTCCTGCTCGGCGACCGTGACGGCGTCGGCGTGCGCGGCAACCGGGTCGCTGTCGGCGCCGCTGGCCTCGAACGGGATGAGATTCACGTGGCGGCCGTACAGCTCGAAGATCTGATTGAGCATCGCGACGTAGGACTGGACGGTGGCGAGAGCCTGCGCGGGCGTCCCGGTCGCGCTCGTGATCGCGGACGCGAGGCCCCCGGGCTGGGGCTGGTAGTAGACGAGATTGATCGCTGTGCCGGTCACGCCGCTCGAGGTCGCTCCCCCGTTGGACCCGGTCGGCATGGGGATGCAGGGCGGCGCGTACACGCTCGGCATCTTGAGGCGGCCGGTGTGGTGGTCGCACTGGGGACCCCAGTCGTAGGACGACGTTTTGCCCTCTTTGGCAGCCGTGGCGTACGTGATGGGCACCGACGGCGTCGGGCCGCGCGTGCTCGTCGGGGTCGCCGATGGGCTCGAGGTGTTCGATTCGTTCACGGTGGCGACGATGCCGGCGGCGACGAGCGCGGCCACGATGAGTACGACCGGCAACGCTATGCGGACCCGGCTCACCCGCGGCCACGGCCGTTCGGCGAGGGCTGCCGGCGTCGGTTCTGAGAGGGGCGCTTCGGTCGTTTCGGTCTCGCTCATGTCACTCGCTCCCAGTGCCGGTATCAACGGAACCCGTCCGCGACAGCGCGAGCGGGTCGGATCCGAGGAAGGCCTCGCCCACCGTCGGCAATTGCAGGACGTCGGCAGGCGGCCCGTTGCCGATCACCGCGCCCCGGTCCATAGCCACTAGGCGGTCGGCGAGTTCCGCGATGAAGGCGATGTCGTGCTCGACGATCAGCATGGTTGCGTCCAACTGGTCGCGGACGTTGCGGAGCAGGCCCAGCATCGCCTCCACCTCTCGCTGGGCCACGCCCGACGAGGGCTCGTCGAGCAGCACAACGGAGGGTTGGTGGGCGACGACGGCCGCCAGATCCACGAGCCGGCGAGAGCCCGTGGACAGCTCGCTGACGAGATTGTCGGCGAAGCGTTCGAGCCCGAACATCTCCAGGAGCTCCTCCACCCGCCTTCGGACCGCAGCCTCGGTGCGCACCTGCACGGGCAGGCGGAGCATCGCGTTGAAGGGGTCGGCGACGTCGGTGAAGCGCTCGAGCGAGACGGCCAGAGCGTCGCGGACCGTGAGCGCGGAGAAGAGACGCGAGTCCTGGAACGAGCGGCCAAGGCCGAGCTTCGCCCGGGTGGCCGCGGTGCGGTCTGTGACGTCGACGCCGCGCAGCTCGACCCTGCCCTGGTCCGCCCGCAAGAACCCCGAGATGACGTCGAACAGCGTCGTCTTCCCGGCGCCGTTGGGGCCGATGATCCCGACCAGCTCACCGTGCGCTGCGTGCAGCGATACGTCGTCGAGGGCGATGTTGCCGCCGAAGCTCAGCGCCAGCCCGCGTACCTCGAGCTCGTTGCCACCGTCCCGCCCGGCACGGGGGCCGGCCGCCTGGGCGGCGAGAGAGTCGGATGCCTTCTGCAGGTACACCGACCACAACAGTTCGGGATGGGCGGCCAGCTCGGCGGCCGTGCCGGTGAAGCGCACAGCGCCGGTGTCCATGACGTAGACGCGGTCGGCCACGGCCACCGCGACGTTCATCGACTGCTCCACGAGCAGGATGGCCGTCCCCGCCTGACGCATCGACTCGATGGCCCCGAGCAGTTGCTCGACCACGATCGGAGAGAGCCCGAGCGAGAGCTCGTCGATCAGGAAGAGCTTCGGGCGCGTGATGGTCGCCATGGCGAGCGCGAGCATCTGCTGTTGCCCACCGGACAGGTTCGCGGCCCGCTCGTCGCGGCGTGCCGCGAGGGTCGGAAAGGAGGCGAGGGCGTCCTCGATCATCTGGGCGTCGCTCTCGCCCCGCCGGCGCCCCTGCCAGGCGGCGGCCCGCAGGTTCTCCTCGACGCGCAGGCTGGGGAACGTTCCCTCCCCCCCGGGCACCTGGGCCACACCCAACCGGGCGATCTCGTCGGGCGGCAGGTGCGTGATGTCGCGCCCGTCGAAGACGATGGCGCCGTGGTCGGCCTCGACGACGCCACCGATCGCCCGGAGCAGCGTCGACTTGCCGGCCCCGTTCGTACCGACAATGGCCACAATCTCGCCCTCGTCGATCTCGATCGCCACTTCGGAGAGGACCGGGACACCGTCGTAGCCCACCCGGAGCTCGCGGACGGCGAGGAGGGGCAGCTTGCCGTCGCGGCGGTCCAGCAACATCTGCGCCCTCGTGCGCGTGGAGGTCCAGACGTCGCGGACGTCGCGTCCGATGAGGCTGCCGGCGCTGGCGACGACCAGCCCGCCGATGGTGAAGACGGGCACGAGCATCAGGAGGCCGTAGCGGAAGCCGATCGCATCGCCGATGCCGCCCACGATCGGCAGCACCAGGAGCCCCGGCAGCACGAACAAGGCGCCGATGGAGAACCCAACGGAACGGACACGGGCCGGGATGGCGAGGGACAGGGATGCGAGGACCCCGGGGCCGACCACCGCGAGGGACGCGGCGATGCCGGCGTTCCCGATGAACGCGACGGGGACGTTGGGTGCGAGCGCGAACAGGATCGCGAAGCCGGCGGCGACGAGCGAGGCGACAGCGAGCATGCGGAACACCAGTCCGGCCTCTCGCTGGGCGAGCCGGGTCGCAATCGTCGCACCGACGGCGAGCCCGAGAAGACTGAACACCTCGACCGGTGCGGTGAGGTACGCGCGCTCGAGCGCGTCGAGGTGGAAGGTCTGCTGGTACTGCAGGGAGGCCAGCGAGGCGAACCCGGCGATCGAGGCGGCGAGGAAGGGCAGGGCGACGAAGATCCGGCGCAGGGCGCTGATCTTCCAGACCGTGCGCCAGGCCTCGCCCAAGGAGGGCGGCGGTTCTGCCGGGGCGTGCATGACTGCCGCGTCCATGAGGGGAGCCGGCTCACCGAGCTCGGACCCCACCATCTGCTCCGACAGCTCGAGCTGCTCGTGACGGCCACGCGGCGGCTCGCGCAAGCGGGTGCCGATCAGGACGACGACGATGATCGGCACGGCGAAGACGAGGAAAGGCGCCCGCCAGGAGAAGAGGGTGGCGAGGCCCGCGCCGATCAGGACGCCAGAGATGACGCCGATGCTGTAGCCCGCGCGGTGGGACGAATAGACGCGCGGGCGCGCCGGCACCGGGTACCAGTCGGCGAGCAGCGAGTTGTGGGTGGGGAAGATCACGGCCTGCCCCATGTAGACGCCGACCAGCATGATGGTCACCAGCACGACCGAGTTGGCCAGGCCGACGCCGATGGAGAACGCCGCGCCGATGAGGGCGCCGATCAAAAGAATGCGCACCCGGTTCGTGCGGTCGGCGAGCACAGCGACCGGCAGCGTGCACGCGAGCCCGGCCGCGCCGGCAATGGCGACGATGAGCAGGATCCCGGCGTTGGTGAGGTGGAACGCGTCGCGCACGTTTGGGGTCAGCACGTTGAAGGCGCTCTGCGTGGCCTGGTCCAGCAGCTGGATCGCGACGAGCACGCCGAGGGGGAAGAGCGACTCGCCGCCGCCGAGCTGGTTGATCTTCGAGAATCGGCCGCCGCTCATGATGCGACCGCCGGCGTGAGGGGTGTGGCGCCGTGGCGGCGGCCGAGCGCGTCCACCGCCCAGTCGCGCAGGTCGTAGCAGAGACCGGCTAGACCGCGGGGAAAGAGGATGAGCACGATGATCACGCCGAGGGCCGCCGGGAAGAGCTGCCAGCTCGGCGGAAGGTAGACGACACTGCCCTCCACGATGGCCGCGCCGAGAACGGCGCCGAGGGACGACGAGAGCCCTCCGACGGCGGTGGACGTGAAGACGACGAGGCTGGCCGAGGCCAGGAACGAGGTCGGCTGATACGACTGGGTGGCGAGGAGGAGCAGGACCCCGGCCAGGCCGGCGATGAAGCCGGAGACGGCGAACGCGGTCAGCTTGGCCCACACGATGCGGACGCCGTAGCCCGACGCGGCGCGTTGGTTCGCCGGCAGCGCGCGCAGGACGCGGCCGACGCGGCTGTGGCGCAGGCCCTGGACGGCAACGAGGACCAGCACGAGCACGCCGAGGCTCAGCTCGAACGTCGAGGCCTGCGACGTGATCGAGACGCCGAAGAGGTAGGGGGTGCCGAGCTGGCCCTGGGGGATCCAGGAGAATTCGGCGGGGACGAGCAGGTAGCCCGAGGCGGCGAGCGCGAAGGCGAGCGTCGTGACCGCGGCGAACATGCCGTCGAGGCGCAGCGTGGGGAGGCCGACGACGACCGCGACGACCGCGGCCGTCGCTCCGGCGAGGAGCAAGGCGAGGCTCAGGTCCCAGTGCCAGTCGATGAGCGCGACGGCGCCCATGACGCCGCCGATTGCGGCGAAGGACATCTGGCCGAGGCTCACCTGGCCGGACCAGCCGGTCAGGACGACGATGGAGCACCCGACGACGGCGAGCGCGACGAGGGCCGAGGCGCGGATGAGCTCGCCCTGGCCCATCCAGAGCGGGAGGGTGCAGGCGGCGGCGAACGCGATAGCCGCGCCAGTCGGCCTCGCGACCTTGACCTCGGTGAGGTCGCGGGCGGCGGCGGGGAGATCGCGCACGCTGCCGGCCAGCGACAGTGACGCCTCCACCTCGCGGGTCGCGCCGGGAGGCGAACAGCTGCCGGACGATGATCGCACCGAAGACGACCGCGGCGAGCACCGCGAGCGCGAGAGCCGGGTTGGCCGGGTCGTTCCACGCGACGCCCTGCTGGAGCACGCCGAGGACGACGGCGGAGGCGGCGATGACGGGCAGCTCGGTGAAGTTGCCGAGCGCCAGCGCCGCGAGCGCGGTGACGAGCGCGGTGAGGCCGTAGGTCGGATCGAGCGGGAGGCCGAGTATCGCCGCTTGGAAGAATATGGTGACGAACGACAGCACGCCTGCTACCACCCACGTGACGGACTGCAGGCGGCCGACGGGGATGCCGAGCATTGAGGCGCGGTCGCGCCGGTCGCCGACGGCCTGCACGGCGATCCCGATGTCGGTCTTGGTGAACCACAGCGACACACCGAGAAGGCAGCCGACGGAGACGATGACCGCGACGAGGTCGTCACTGTTGAACACGACCGGCGCGATGTGCCAGGTGAAATGCCAGGGGAAGGACACCACCGCGGTCGAGATCGGCGCCTGGCCCCAGATGCGAGGAACGAGGAGGGCGATCACGACCAGGAGCTGGGAGAGCCCGATGGTGGCGACGGTGAGGATGAGACGGGGGGAGCGCCGGAAGCGGCGCACGACCAGGATCTCGACGGTCGCCGTGAGCAGGACGGAGGCAACGAGGCCGGTGGCCAGACCGAGGAAGTAATTGACGCTCGAGAAGCCGATGAGGCCGACGGCGAGGACGGCCGGTGCGGTACCCAGGTCCCCCTGGGAGAAATTCGACGACCTTGTTCAGCCGATAGGTGAGGCCGAGGCCGACAGCCATCAGGGAGCCGAGGAGGCCGAGGATGAGGCCCTGCACCCATACCCCGAACGGGACCGGGAACAGCGCGAGCTGTAGCACGAGGACGGCGGCGACCGACACCACGCCTGCTACCGCCGTTCGGCCGCGGCCCGGGCCCATGCCGATGTTCAGCGCCTGACGCCTTTGATCACGAACGTGCCCCCCCGGGTCGGTCCGATGGTGCGGCTCAGGGTAGCGGTCCGGGAACGCTCAGGGATGTCCCGGGTTGTGCAGCAGCGGTGTGCCGGGTCAGAGTGGGTCGATCGGCCGCCGCCCGACCTTCCGTACCCCCCGTCGAATCGAGGCACCGTGACGCTCACCGACGAAGCAGCCGCCGCCCCGCGAGGCGACCCCGGCCGCGCACTCGGTCGACCTGCGCAAGACCTACGGAAGTGGTGATGCGACGGTGCACACGCTGGCTGGCGTGAACGTGACATTCGAGCGCGGCCGCTTCACCGCGGTGATGGGGCCCTCGGGCTCCGGCAAGTCGACGCTGATGCACTGCATGGCCGGGTTGGACCGGCCGACGTCGGGCCAGGTCTTCGTGGGCGACATGGAGCTCGGGCAGCTCGACGACACCGGGCTCACGCAGATGCGGCGCGACCGGATCGGCTTCGTCTTCCAGTCCTTCAACCTCGTGCCGACCCTCACAGCGGCGGAGAACATCACGCTGCCGGCCGATCTGGCAGGCAAGAAAGTGGACAACGAGTGGCTGGACTACCTGGTGCAACAGCTGGGCATCGCTGACCGCTTGCACCACCGGCCGACCGAGTTGTCGGGCGGCCAGCAGCAGCGCTGCGCCTGTGCCCGCGCGCTGATCAACCGGCCCGACTTGATCTTCGCCGACGAGCCGACGGGCAACCTCGATTCCAACTCGTCGAACGAGATGTTGGCGTTCATGCGCCGGTCGGTGACGGAGTTCGGCCAGTCGATCGTGATGGTGACTCACGACCCACACGGGGCCGCCTACGCCGACCGGGTCGTGTTCCTGGCGGACGGCCAGATCGTCGACGAGCTCGCCGCCCCGACCGCCGACTCCGTCCTGGAGCGGGTTCGGAACCTGGGCGGCTGACATGTGGAAGGTCACGATCAAGGGGCTGCTGGCGCACAAGCTGCGGCTTGCGCTTACGGCGTTGGCGATCGTGCTCGGAGTCACGTTCATCGCGGGGACGTTCGTCCTCACGGACACGCTGCACAACACGTTCGACAACCTGTTCGGGACGATCTACTCGAAGATCGACTTCCAGGTGCGCGGGGTCGCCCAGCTCGGGAGCGGCGGCGGCGCGACCCGGAATGCAGTGCCCGAGTCGGTCCTCGCCACGGTGCGGGGGGTACCCGGTGTACAGGTGGCCGCAGGGGCGGTCAACGGCCAGGTGGAGTACATCGGCCACGACGGCAAGGCGATCTCGTCGGGCGGCGCGCCCACAATCGGGCTGTCGTTCAACCCCGATCAGCGGATCACCCCCCTGCGGCTCGTCCAGGGGAGTCCGCCCACGACTCCTGACGACGTGGTCATGGATCTCGGTACGGCACAGAAGCACGGCTTCTCCGTCGGGAACCGGGTGCGGATCCTGCTGCCTTTTGCACCAACGAAGACCTTCACCATCACAGGTCTGGTCAAGTTCGGGACGGCGAACAATCTGGCGGGTGCCTCTCTCGCAGCCTTCGACCTTCCCACCGCGCAGGCGCTGTTGGGTCACGTCGGCCAGTTCGACAACATCAACGTGGTGACGGCGCCGGGAACCGAGAAACGGACGGTGCAGCGCGCCATCGCAGCGGCACTGCCCGCCGGCGTCGAAGTGGTAACAGCGCAGACCGTCGTCAACGAGCAGACGAGCACCATCAGCAACGCGCTCGGATTCTTTAACGTGGCGCTCTTGGTGTTCGCCTTCATCGCGCTGTTCGTGGGGGCGTTCACGATCGTGAACACGTTCTCGATCACCGTGGGCCAGCGCACGAAGGAGCTGGCATTGCTCCGCATCGTCGGGGCCAGCCGGGCGCAGGTCTTCCGGTCGGTGTTGACCGAAGCGGCGCTCGTCGGGCTCCTGGCGTCCCTCGTCGGGCTGGGTCTGGGTGTCCTGGCGGCCCTCGGCCTGGAGGCGTTGCTCGGCGTCTTCGGTGTCACGCTGCCCTCGGGCCCACTCGTGTTCCAGGCGCGCACCGTAATCGTCTGCCTGGTCGTGGGCGTCGGGGTCACGATGGTCTCGGCCATCGGGCCGGCGCGTCGCGCCGTGCGGATCGCGCCGGTCGAAGCCGTGTCGGAACAACAGGTCGAGCACGAGATCCCCATGCGGCGCCGGTTCACGTGGGGTTCGGGCATCACCCTCGCCGGCATCGCCGCCCTGGCCGTGGGCTTGGTCGCGCCGGCCATCCAGCTGGTCGGTCTGGGTGCCGTGCTGATCTTCATCGGCGTCGCCCGGCTGGCGCCGGCGGTGGCGCGGCCGATGTCGAGCGCGCTGGGCCGCCCGCTCGCCCGTCTCCTCGGGATGTCGGGGCGCCTCGGCCGGGAGAACTCGATGCGCAGCCCGCGAAGGACCGCCCAGACCGCATCGGCGCTCATGGTAGGACTCGCGCTGGTGTCCGCGATCGCCGTCTTCGGCGCCTCCTTGTCGCAGTCGGCCACCCAGAGCATCGACAAGGCCATCAACGCCGACCTCATCGTCCTGGCCACAAACAACATGGGCCAGGGCACGTTCGGCAGGACGGTGCCGACGACCGCGGCCACCGTGCCCGGCGTCACGGCTTCGTCGTCGGTGTACGGCGGGCAGTTCGAGGTGCGCGGGGACATCAAGTTCCTCGCCGCGGTGGGAGCCACCAACCTGTCCGACACGCTGAACCTCAGCATGAACTCGGGCACGTCGGACTCACTCGCCGCGGGGGACCTGCTGATCGACGCGACGACGGCGAGCAACGACCATCTGGTCGTGGGCGGCACCGTGCCGGTCAAGTTCGCCCTGACCGGGGACACGCGCATGCGCATCGGCGGCATCTACCAGGACAACCAGCTCATCGGGAGCTATCTCGTGAGCGACCATTTCTACCTGCAGCACTTCCAGAACCCGCTCCCCTTCGCCGTGCTCTTGAAGACAGACGGCAGCCCCGGGGTCCAACAAGCCGTGCAGCACGCGCTGCAGCCCTACCCCAACGTGAAGGTTCAGACGCGGGCGGAGTTCGAGCAGTCGCAGGCGGCACAGGTGAACCAGCTGCTCGGGCTGGTCTACGCGTTGCTCGCACTCGCGGTGATCATCGCCATGATCGGGATCGTCAACACGCTGATGCTCTCGGTTTTCGAGCGCACCCACGAGATCGGCCTGCTGCGCGCCGTCGGCATGAAGCGCCGGCAGATCCGCGCCATGATCCGCTCGGAGTCGGTGATTCTGGCCGTCTTCGGCGCGGTGATCGGGATCATCGTCGGGACACTCCTGGGTATCTCGCTCGTCTCGTCGCTGCACTCGCAGGGCATCACGGTGACGTCCGTCCCGTGGTCCAACCTGGTGGTCTTCCTCGTGCTGGCGGGCCTGCTGGGCCTTCTTGCGGCGAGCTGGCCCGCCCGGCGCGCCGCCCGACTCGACGTGCTGGCGGCGATCGCGGCCCAGTAGAGCCCGGGTTGCGGGCGTACAGTTTCGGGCCATGACAACCACGACCACGCCCGGCTCCTTCCGGCTGCCCGGCTATTCGATCGCGGTCGGGCCGTTCAGCCACCTGGCGGCCGAGCGGGACCGGCTCTCCGCACTCAAGTGGTGCCACTTCGACGCGACGCCCCTCGGCTCGACGGTGGGCGCGGAGTTATCCGGGATCGACCTGCGCGAGTCGTTGCCCGACGAGGTCGTCGCTGAACTGCGACAGGCTCTCTACGACTACAAGGTCATCTTCTTCCGGGACCAGCCCCTCAAGCCGCAGCAACACGTTGCGTTCGCTCGGCGCTTCGGCGAGCTCGAGATCCACCCGTTCCTTCCCTCGAACACCGGTGAGCCCGAGCTGGTCCGCTTCGAGAAGACCGCAGAGGTCAGCGGCTACGAGAACTCGTGGCACCATGACGTCACCTGGCGCGAGTGCCCGTCGATGGGTGCCATCCTGCACGCGGTGAGCGTGCCCGAGCGCGGGGGCGACACGCTCTTCGCCGACATGTACGCCGCCTACGACTCGCTGGACGAGGACACCAAGTCACAGATCGACGACCTGGTGGCGGTGCACGACTTCACCCAGACCTTCGGGCACGGCATGACCAAGGAGGAGCGCCGGAAGGCGCGGGAGCAGTATCCGCAGGTGCAGCATCCCGTGGTCTGTACCCACCCCGGCACGGGACGGCTGCATCTCTACGTCAACCGGCCGTTCGTGAGCCACATCGGCGGGATGGACACCGACGAGAGCCGCGTCCTCCTTGACCTGTTGTGCCGGCAGACCGACTCCCCCGAGCACCAATGCCGCTTCACCTGGAGCACGGACGCGGTGGCCTTCTGGGACAACCGGGCGGTGCAGCACTACGCCTCGAGCGACTACTGGCCGCAGCGCAGGACGATGGAGCGGGCGTCGATCGTGGGGGCGCGACCGGCTCGGACCTGATCGGGTTCAGGTCGGCGGCTGCCCGTACGCAGTCACCGAGATGAAGCGCACCGGGAGCTTGGTCAACCGGACGGGCCCGTGCGGGACCTCGCCGTCGAACTGCAGCGAGTCGCCGACCGTCATCGAATAGGACGCCCCCGCATAGCCGTACTCCATCTCACCCTCGAGCATGTAGAGGAACTCGGTGCCGGGGTGCTGGTAGAGCGGGAACACCTCGCTCTCGCTGGTCAGGGTCACCAGCATGGGCTCCATGCGCTTGGCGGGGCCCCGCATGGAGCCGAGCAGCTGGTAGCGGTGGCCGCTGCGCGTGCCCGGCCGCCCCAGCTCCGGTCCGCCCCCGGACTTCGTGTACAGCGCATCGCGTTCCTCGTCGAGCCCCTGGAACAGAGAGGTGATGGGCACCTCGAGGACCTCGGCGAGGCGCGAGAGCGTGGCGAGACTCGGCGAGACCTGGGCGTTCTCGATCTTGCTGATCATCGCCCGTGACAGCCCGACCCGTTTGGCCAGCTCCGCCGACGACAGGCCGACCTCGCGGGCCCGGCTGCGCACGCGCCAGCCGATGACCGACTCGATCTGTGTCGCGCCCTGCTGGGGAGGCGCCGGTACCGGCTCGGCCTCCGCTTCCTCGTCGTGCACGTGCGGCGCGGGTGCCGCCTTGGCAGCGGAACCCCGGCCGGACTGCCGGGGGGTCACGCCGCGGTGTGCACCGACGCGTCGTCGCCGATGACGAGGTCGCGTTCCGACGCGCCGTAGCCGTGACGCGCGGCGGCGGGCTGCGGCTCGTCCCCACCGCCGGCGACCTCGATCCGGCGGGCGCCGGAGTCGGCTGCCACGGGGGCGCGCACCGAGAGGACCCCGTGCTCGGCACGGGCCCGGAGCTCGTGCAGGTCCCAGCTGTCGCCGACCCAGAGGCGCTGGCGGAACGTGCCGTGCTGGCGGCCGGACTCGATGACGTCGACGCCTGGGCCCTTGGCCAGCTGGCGTCGCAGGGTCACGACGACGGCGCGTCCTTCGACGGACACGTCGATGTCCTCAGGAGCGACGCCTGGTGTGTCGAACTCGATGACCAGCTCGTCGCCCGTGCGGTAGACGTCGTAGGCCAATGGCGTGGCCACGGCTTCGTGGACGGTCGTGAGCTGTTCGATCTCCTCTTCACGGAGGGGACGCAGGGTACGGAGTGGATCGACGATCTGAGGCACGGGGACCCCCTTCCTTCGGCTCGGCAGGTGTGTACACTCAGAATATCAATCATTAACTGGAAGTCAACACCCCGAGCGGGGTCTTCGTGTCCTGCGTCGGCAACTGGGGTGGATATATGCACCGGACGGGCCGGGGCGCCAGTTGCCGACGGGAGCCGCGAACGTAGTGTTCGGGCATGGGTGGGGTCGGGCGTTTCGCTCGCCGGCTGCGTGATCGGAACGACGACCACCTGCCCCTGGCCGCCGGGCCGGTCTCGAACGGCGAGTTCGTCCCCGCTGCGCCGACCGCCCACGACCGCGCCGTCAACACGCTGATCCGCGGGTCGATCGACGATGCGAGCCGGCGGACCGGCGTCGACCGCCGGCGCTTCCTGCAGGGCGCGGGCGCTGTCGCGGCGTCGCTGGGCGCGCTGGAGCTCGCAGGATGCTCGTCGGGTGCGACGTCTCAGGCAGGGCCGCCACACGGCGGGCACTTCAAGGTGCCGCCACCGGAAGACACTGCGGCGTGCGAGAACGCGTTGACGGGCTCGGAGTTCATCTTCGACGTGCACACCCACCACGTCATACCGGGCGGTCCCTGGGTACAGAACTCGCCCGAGACCACCTCACTGGTTCTCTCCATGCTTCCCCCGGGATGCACCGACACGCCGCAGCTGGACTGCGTTGACCGGGCCAACTACCTCCACGACCTCTTCCTGGCCAGTGACACGTCCATCGCGGTACTCACCGATGTCCCGAACTCGGGCCCGTCCAATGCGCCGATCCCGTTCGCCGACGCACTGAGCACCAAGGAGATAATGGCGGGTCTCACCGGCGGCGGCGCCAGCCGCGTGCTCGTCGAGAACATCATCGCTCCCAACGTCGGGCCGATCGCTTCGACCCTCGACGAAATGTCGAGTGCAGTGGAGCAGGGCCCGCCGGCCGCCTTCAAGGTGTACACGGCGTGGAGCCCGTCCGGTCGGGGATATTCGCTGGAAGACCCGGCGGTGGGGTTGCCCACGGTGCAGCACGCGTACGACCTCGGCGTCAAGGTGTTCGTCGCGCACAAAGGTCTCCCGCTGGTCAACTTCGATCCCGCCTTCAATGGCCCCGACGACATCGTGGCTGTCTCGCGCCAGTTCATCGACATGCAGTTCGTCGTCTATCACGCGGCCTGGGACCCTTCGCACGTCGAAGGCCCCTACGACCCGAACGCCACCATCGGGATCGACTCTCTGCTGGCCGCGCTCGACAAGCACGGCGTCTCGCCGGACGACAACGTCTGGGTGGATGTCGCGACGTTGTGGCGCCAACTCCTGACACAGCCCGACCAGGCAGCGCATGCCATCGGCAAGCTTCTCAAGCGGGTCGGGGCGAGCCGAGTCCTGTGGGGCACGGACGCTGTCTGGTACGGAAGCCCGGAGGCGCAGATCATGGCCATGCGATCGTTCGAGATCAGCCAGGCATTCCAGGAGCTCTACGGCTATCCGGAGCTCACCGATCAGGTGAAGGCAGGCCTGTTCGGGCTCAATGCGGCCGAGCTCTTCCGCATCGACCCCACCGCGACGCGGTGCGGGTTGAGGTCGGATCCACTCGGTGCGAGCATCTCCGAAGCGGCACAACTGCGATCCGACGGCGCGCTCCCGTCCGCGTGGGCACCCAACGGTCCGACGTCACGTCGTCAGATGTTGCAATGGCTCGCGTCGTCCACGACGCACTGGGTGCCGTCCTGACCGCGGACGCTTCTCAGCCGTACTGCCAGGTTCGGACCCAGTCGATCTTCGTGGTGGCCGGCAGTGGTGTCACGCCGGGCCGGTACTGGTCGCCGTTCGCGGCACCGAGCGCCGCGGTGAGCGCCATGAAGAAGGGTTGGTTGAACGGCTCGGGGGCCGTGTCGGGATTGTTCACGTAGGGCCCGTACACGTCGGTCATGCAGGGTTGGCCGTCGTAGTACGTCGTGATCGAGGTCGGCGTCCAGAGTGCGGCATACGTGTGGAACTGGCCGGCCGGGCTCGAACCCGCGTGCACGCAGTTGTCGTCCGACGAGTTGGGGTCGTTGTCCGAGCCCGGATAGTGGATGGCCGGGACGTCGTTGTTGGGGTACTCGGAATAGAACTCGCCGTAGTCGATCTCGCCGCTGTTGGGCCACGGTCCGTAGAGCGTTTCGTTCTCGGGGTACAGCCACAGCGTCTCCTGGAGCCCGGGGACGTTCGGCGCAGGCATTTCCGCACTGGCCTCGAAGAACCCGTACTCCTGGCTGAACAGGTTGTACGAGATGACCATCCCGCCCTCGATGTTGGTCTGCGCCTTGGACGCGTACGTCCCCTGGCACCCGATCGGCTGGGCCGACCGCACGACGGAGAGGTTCAAAGTTCCTCCAGCCACGTTGATCGTGTCAGGGTTGTTGACGTAACACACCTGATGGAAGAGCGGTCCGGTCCTGTACGCACTGGCGTACGTCAACATCGGCGACCACTTGGACCCGTCCAGAGAGGTGCCGTTGAACTCGTCGTCAAACGTGCAGTGCCACCACCCCGACGGCGCCGCGACCGGAGGTGTGGTGCCCGCGCAAGGGCCGGTGCCGGCTGGCGCGGCGGGCGCCGTTCCTGGAGAGGCCACGGGCGTGGCCGGCGCGGAAGCGTGCAGGCCGGCCGCACCGTCTGGCGCGCCGTTCTGGGTCGAGGAGTAGGTCGTCGACCCGCCGCCACTTACCGCATGACCAGCCGACCGAGAGGAAGACGTCGTCGTGGTCGTGGTGGCGTTGGGGCACTTGTCGACCATCTGGTGCGACCCGCGCAGGTACCGGGACCGGACGATCCGACGGCGTCTGCGCCCGGCCCGTTCGCGTCCGCTTGCCCCGAGCCCGGGCTTCCGATCAACAGGAGGAACAGGACGACGATGAGGGCCGCGCCCCCAGCGACGTTCGCCACGACCCAGGCGCCTGTACGGCGATTACCTCGTGGTTGTGACACCTCAGCCCTCCCAGACGCCGAGCGACCCCGATTGCCACTGAGGAAACCGGGTGCGGCCCGGAAACTTGCCACGGAAGTTGAATCATGCCGCCCGCGGCCTGACGCCCACCTCCGACCTGCGGATGCACGTCAAAGTCGAAGACGGACCCGACAGAGTGGTCCGGTTGACGGTATATCGGTAACCGATATAGAGTCACGGGCGTGGCAGTGCCGAGGCGTAAAGGCGAGGAGGCCCAACCGCCGGGGCAGTTCTCGGGTTTCGGCCGGTACGCGGGACCGGCGACGCTGATCCTCTCGAGCCTGGCCGAGGGCCCGAAGCACGGGTACACGTTGACCAAGGACATCGAGCGATTCGCCGACGTCCGGCTGGCGCCCGGGACGTTGTACGAAGCGCTCAGCCGGTTGGAGGGCCAAGGTCTGATCGAGGCGGTCGAGAGCGACGACCGCCGCCGGCCCTACCGGCTCACCGCCGTGGGCGCCGAGGCCCTGCGCACCCACCTCGCGGCGCAGCGCAAGATCGCGGACCTCGGGCTCCAGCGCCTCGCGGGCACGTGGGGCGCGGCATGAGCGCGTCCATGCGGCACCGGGCCGAACGACAGCTCCGCTGGTATCCGCGGGAATGGCGCGCCCGTTACGGCGAGGAGTTCACGGAGTTGCTCCTGGCGGAGCTCGAAGAGCGGCCGCATTCACTGCGTCGCGACGTCGACCTCGCGCGCAGCGGGCTGACCGCTCGCCTGGCGGCCGCCGGACTGGGCGGCCAACCGCTCGAGGCCGAGGATTCGTGCCACCGCAGCCTGGCCACGCTGGCCGCTGCACTCTCGATCTTCTTCGTGCTGGCGGTGGCGCTGTGGGCACAGCTGGCGATCGGATGGCAGTGGGCGCCTCCACGCGACGCGTGCCACGTCGCTCGCGATGGTCGTGATGTCATTTGGCATCCTCGCCGTGGGCGCATTGTGCCTCCTCGCGATTGCGCCGGTGGCGTGGCTGGCGCTGCGGTCGATCCCTATCCGGTGGCGCCATCTCCTCGGCCCGGTCGGCCTGGCGCTCGGGGGTCTTGTGGTCCTCGTCGTGGGGACCCATCACTTCGCCAACGGATGGCCTGGCACCCGCGGCCATCCCTGGACCGACCAGGGGATCGTGCCGGGCGGCGTCGCAGCCTACGCTTGGGCCTCGACCCTCTTCGTGACCTCGTACTGGCTGCATCCCTCCGCATTGGCTCACTTCCCCGGCGGCGAGGTCGCCTGGATGCTCGGGAGCCCGGTCGCCGTCGCCGCCTTGATCGTCGGCGCCACCCGGATCGTCCGCCAGGTCCATCTCTCGCCGCGCGTCATCCGGTACGAGCGGCGGCTCGGACTCCTCGCGGCCGTGACGACGGCGCTGTACCTCACCGGTGCGGCCCTCTGGGTCGTCGACGGCGGACCGGGTCCGCGCAACCTCTTTCGCATCGGGTCGATCGACGTCGTGGAGCTGGTCGCTCTCGCCCTGCTGGCGTTCGTCGCGGGACTCGCCGCTGGTCGCATCACTGCCGACAACACGCCCATGGCGCGCGCCTGACCCGCCGGGCGACGACGGCGGCCGGCGGCGCTCGCGTGACGGTTACCCGACACGACGTCCGCGAGGCGGAGCAACGCAGTGGCGGGTGGAGCCGGCGCTGCATCCTGACCCATGGCCTCGGGGGCCTCGCCGGCCTTGTCGCTGCAGGTGCCGTCGGGTTCGAGCTGGTGGAGCACGGTGTCCTGCCCGGGAAGCAGGAATTGGACCAACTCGACGGTGCGTGTTCGGTCGCCGCTCCGCCCCTGCGCTTCCGCAACCCAGGCCCTTCCAGGTCCGGGACCTTCTTTTCGCGGGCCCGGCACCGCCAGGTCGGCTACACCATCGCCTGGCCGCCGGGACACGGTCCGGGTGACGCATTGCCACTCGTCGTCATGCTCCACGGATTCGGCGCCAACCACACGAACGCGCTCACCTCCATGTCGCCGGCGCAAGCCGTCGCGCTCGAGGTCGACGGTGTCCCGTTGCCGCCGATGGCCATGGTCACCGTCGACGGGGGCGGCGGCTACTGGAACCCGCATCCGCACGACGACCCCATGCAGATGGTGGTCGGGGAGTTGGTCCCGATGTGCCAGGGGCTGAACCTCGGACGGGCTCCGCAGCGCATCGGCACCATGGGCGTCTCGATGGGTGGGTACGGGGCGCTG
The DNA here is from genome assembly GCA_963828455.1 of uncultured Acidimicrobiaceae bacterium. Lineage (GTDB taxonomy): Bacteria > Actinomycetota > Acidimicrobiia > Acidimicrobiales > RAAP-2 > Bog-473. The sequence continues at coordinate 39,015 of CAWHFH010000027.1, forward strand.
CTGCTCGCCGAGAAGTACCCGGACCTGTTCAGCGCCGTCGCCGCCATCAGCCCGGCGGTCTGGACGACCTATGCGGAGGCGAAAGGAGCCAATGCCGGCGCGTACGCGTCAGCAGCCGACTTCACGTCGGACGACGCGGTGACCAACGCGTCGTCGTTGGCCGACACGCCCGTCCGCGTCGCCTCGGGTCTGGGCGACCCGTTCCACCCCGGCGTCGTGGCGTTGGCGCGGGCGCTGCCGAGGTCGGCCGTCGTCGAGCTCTCGCAGGGCTGCCACACCGGGTCGTTCTTCACCGCCCAGGAGCCTCCGTCGCTGGCCTTCCTGGGCAGGCATCTCTCGGCCGCGGGCTGATCCCGGCGCCTACCATCGGCGCGACCAAAGGACTGAGGGCGAGGTGGCCAATGGCGAAGGTCGTGCTGATCACGGGTGCGTCGGCGGGCATCGGCCGGGCCACGGCGGACCGGCTGCACGCCGCCGCCTGGACGGTCGTCGGGGCGAGCAGACGCGGGACGTCATCGGGCGGTTGGCAGCCGCTGCAGATGGACGTCGACGACGACGAAGACACGAGCCGGGGCGTCGCGGGCGTCATCCGCGAGCACGGACGACTCGATGCGGTCGTTGCGTCCGCCGGCTGGGGTCTGGCCGGGCCGGTGGAGCTCACGCCGATCGACCAGGCCAAGGCCCAGGTCGAGACGAACTTCTGGGGCGTCGTCCGGGTGGTGCAATCCGCCCTTCCCGCCATGCGCGAGCAGCGGGCGGGCCGGCTCGTGCTGGTCAGTTCGATCGCGGGCCTCATCGCGCTGCCGTTCCAGGCCTTTTACAGCGCGAGCAAGTACGCGCTGGAGGGCTTCGCCGAAGGACTGGCCTACGAGGTCGAACCCTTCGGCGTGCACGTGACGCTCGTGGAGCCGGGCAACATCCGCACCGACTTCACGGCAAGCCGGCGCACCATCGACGAGGACCCCAGCGGGGCCTACGCCGACGCCGCGATGAAATCGATCAGCCTCATGGAGAAGGACGAACTGAGGGGCGCGCCACCCGGGTCGGCCGCCGCGGCGATCCAGCGGGTCCTCGAGGCGAAGCGCCCCCGGCGCCGTGTCTCGGTGGGCAAGGTCGGGGAGCGGATCGGGATCCCGGCCAAGCGTTTGCTGCCCCACCGCGTCTTCGAAAGGGCAGCGGCGTCCAGCTTGGGCGTGTGATTGGGCCGCCCCGAATCCTTGGGGACCGTTCTGGGTAGATTCACTCCAGGCACGATGGATGCTGCGGGGGCTCACCAGCCCCGGAGCGAGTCAGAGTGGTGGCGCCTATGGGACGTGGTGTGAATCGGGGCACCCGAGGAACCGCCGGTCCCGCCCGCCTGGGGAGCGGCGTGCGATGACACGGACCGGCCTGGTGCTCCACAAGCATCGCCATGCGAGGCCCACTGTCTCGTATGCCGGTCTCCCCGCCGCCAGCTTCGGGGTCCGGATCAAGGCGCTGTTGCTCACGTGCTGTCTGGTGGTCGCGACGTTGGGCGTGGGCTGGCTCGTCTGGAGCGTGCTCGAATGGCGACGTGGCAGTACGGCGAGCTTCCGGCTGACCGGGCTCCGAGTCGTTCGTCATTCCGACGGCACGCCCATCGGCCTCGTGTGGTCGGTCGTCCGCAACGCAATCCTGTGCACCGTCCTCTTGATCCCGACGATCCTCGCTTGTTTCGTGATCGCCTTCTCGTTCGTGATGGGAGCCTCCCCGCCCAACGACCTTTTCAGCAAGCCGCGCAATGCCCCCTGGGACCGGATCTGCAGGACCACGGTGGTACAGGAGCGCCGCCGGCCGTTCTCGCGAGGGAAGTATGCCCGCCTGAGCGAGTGGCCACCGGCCAACGAGCCGGTCAGCATGAACTGACTTCGCGAGGAGGTCACGACGTCACTAAGGTCCCCCACGGAGGCGGTGTGACGCTCGGGGAGGGGCGGTCTGCATGTGGAGATTCTCATCTGTCGCACGGCAAGCGGCGCCGCCCGTGCTGGTCGCGTTTGTCAGCAGCTGGCTGCTCGCGACGTTGATGCCTGTCGGCACCGCAACGGCGGCATCGTCCTCGGCCACCCCTTTCATGGCGTCGGGCAGCGTCGAACAGGTCTACGCGGTCGGGCTGCCACCTGTTGCCAACGTCTCGCTCCTCAGACCCGGGGGCCAGGTCGTTTCCACTCTGCAGGCGGACTCGCTCGGCGGAGTGCTGTTTCGCAATGTGCATCCCGGCGGCGGCTATCGCGTGCGGATCGATGCGGACGGCCAGCAGTCGGCGCCGGTCACCGTGCATCCGGAGGCCTCCGCCCCGTGGGACCCCAGCATCTACAACCAGTCCATCCCGGCCAGCGGGTACGGTTACCTCACCACGAGGGATGGCACGCAGATCGCGATCGACGTGCGTCTCCCCTCGACGCGTGCGGCGACCTACCCGACGGTGATCGAGTACGCGGGATACGGGTATGCCGACCCCGCCGGGCCCGACAGCGGCATCGCCGAGTTGGCCAATCTCATGGGGATCGCGGTGGTCGACGTGAACATGCGGGGAACCGGCTGTTCCGGTGGCGCGTTCGACTATTTCGAACCGTTGCAGAACCTCGACGGCTACGACGTCATTGAGACCGTCGCCCACCAACCGTGGGTGCTCGGACACAAGGTCGGGATGATCGGCATCTCCTACGGCGCCATCAGCCAGCTCTTCACGGCGCAGACCGATCCTCCGGACCTCGAGGCCATCGCACCACTTTCGACGATCGACGCGACGGCGTCGACGCTGTATCCGGGCGGCATCCTGAACACGGGCTTCGCCACCGGGTGGGCCCAGGGTCGCCAGAACGATGCGGAACCCGCCGGGCCGCAGGCCGGCCAGTCGTGGGCTTACAAGCGCATCCAAGGGGGCGACGCCACCTGCTCGGCCAACCAGACCCTCCATGGTGAGGCGGCTGACCTGAGCGCCAAGATCGCCGCCAACTCGCACTACAACCCTGCGGTCGCCGATCCGCTCGACCCCGTGTCCTTCGTGAAGAAGATCAACGTCCCGGTCTTCCTGGCCTGTCAGTGGCAGGACGAACAGACGGGTGGCCAGTGTCCCGAACTGGTCCGGCACTTCACCGGGACCAACGAGAAATGGTTCACCTTCACGAACGGCGCCCACATCGACTCGCTGGACCCCGCGACCTTCGACCGCTGGTACGACTTCCTCGAGCTGTACGTCGCGCATCAGGCACCGGAGGGCGGCGCGTCGAGCCTCCACGCCCTGGCGCCGCTGATCTACCAGGCGGCGATGGGGCTGCCTGCGAGCGATCATGTCCAGTTGCCACCCGATCCCGTTCAGCAGATCCCGACATACGCTGCCGCCCTCGCGGCCTTCGAAAATTTGCCAGAGGTGCGCGTGCTGTTCGACAACGGCGCGGGGGGGCCCGTCGGAGTCGTTGCCAACGCGGGTGACCCCTATGCGGGTTTCGAGCAGTCATTCTCCACTTATCCCGTTCCGTCATCGGCACAGACCTGGTACTTCGGAGCCGGCGGCACACTGGCCTCCGCGCCCTCCGCCAGTGCCGGCGTCGATCAGTACACGTCGAATGCGAGTGCCGTTCCACTCACCGACTACAGCGGCAACACCGGTGGGGGCGGGATGTGGAGCAACGCCTCGGCGTGGCAGTGGGACTGGCAGCAGAATCCTGCCGGCACCGCCGTCTCGTACGTTACGGCCCCCTTGGCGACCGACACCACGGTCATCGGCGCCGGAGCGGTTGATCTCTGGGCCCGGTCGTCGACGCCGGACGTCGACCTCCAGGCCACCATCAGCGAGGTCCGGCCGGACGGGAACGAGACCTTCGTGCAGAACGGCTGGCTGCGGGCCAGCGAGCGTGCGCTCTCGCACGGTGCCGACAACATCTTGCGTATCCCGAGCACGGCCACGGACCCGGTCCCGAGTTTCAAGGCCTCCGACACCGCGCCGATGCCGGCCGGCCAATTCGTGAAGGTGGTGATCCCCCTCTACGACGAGGGGCACGTCTACCGGGCCGGGTCCCGCATCCGCGTCACGATTTCTGCGCCCAACGGGACGCAGCCCGTGTGGTCCTTCGGCCAGACCCAACCGGCGGGTACGGCGACCGTGAGCATCGCGCATGCCGCGTCCATGCCGTCGAGCTTGGTGCTCCCGGTCGTGGCGGGCGTCACCGCGCCGACGCCGCTGCCTCCGTGCCCGAGCCTGCGCAACGAGCCGTGCCGGCCCTACCAGCCGATCGTGAACAAGACCACGGCACCGTGAGCAACGTCGAGGTGCCGATAGCGGGCTCGCTCGAGCCGACGCGTTAGCTCAAGCCGGCGCGGCCACGACGACCGCGGCGCCGCCCGTCTTGGACTCGTACATGGCGCGGTCGGCCCGGGCGGTCAGCACGTCGGGTGACTCGTCGACTCCGTCGGTCCACGCCATGCCGATGCTGGCGCCGAGCTCGAGGGTGCCATCCGCGATCTCCACGGGCTGGATGCTCTCGCTGATGAGCTGCGCGACGGGGTGGACCGACTCGATGTTCGGGACCTCCGGGCAGACGACCAGGAACTCGTCGCCGCCCAGGCGCCCGATCGCGTCGCCGGTGCGGATGGCGCCGCGGATGCAGGCGGCCGCCCAGAGCAGCGCCTTGTCACCGACGGCATGGCCGTGGCAGTCGTTGATCTCCTTGAAGCGGTTGAGGTCGACGAAGATCGCCGCCACGCCGACGCCGGACTCACGGGCGCTGCGGAGGGCCAGGTCGAGGAACTCGAAGATGGCCGCTCGATTCAGGCAGCCGGTCAGGGTGTCGGTGGACGCCCGCTGCTCCAGTTCGTGGCGGAGGTCGACGCTCTCGGTGACGTCGCTGAGGCAGCCGATGGCGCCGGTCACCGCGCCGGCGCCGTCGGTCAGCGGGCGCAGGCTCACCTGGCAGACGCGGGTGGTGGCGAAGTCCGGGTGCGGGACGACGACGTTGAAATGCAGTTCGAGCCCGTCGACCTCGCGCCCGGACAGTGCGGCATCGACGGCGGTGTCGAGCCGGCGACGGTCGTCGTCGGTGACGACGGCGAACAGGCTCGCCATCTCCGGTGCCGGCGCGGCGCCCAGGATGTGGTGCAGCCGTCCGTTGGTGAACAGCACCCGCCGGTCCCGGTCGACCTGGAAGACGCCGACGGGGAGCGCGTCCGTCAACCGGGCGATCAGCTCCTCACGGGCGCGGACCTGTTCGGCCAGGCTGTGTTCGCCGGCCTCGGCGGGGCGGATGACCGTGAAGACGTGAGGGTTGTCGGGATCGTCGAGACGGTTGGTGTTCTCGCAGTCGATCCAGCGCCATCCGCCGTCTGCCTGGCGGTAGCGCCCACGGAAGATCCGGGTCGAGCCCGGCGTGCCGATCATGGCGAACCATGCGCCGATCGCGTCGGCCTGGTCGTCGGGGTGGATGAAGACCGTCGAGGGCGACCCCATGATCTGATCGGGCCGCCAGCCGAGGATCTCGGTGACCGAGTCGTCGATCGATGTGATGACGCCGGCCTCGTTGCGGATCACGCTGCATGCCGGCATCGGCCGCTCTGCCTCGCTCGCTCGGTCATCCATCTCGCACTGAATCGGTTCATTCCGTCCCGTGCTTGATAGGACATGAGTCCCATCCGAGGTTGGCTTCGCCGGCCGCCCCGGGCGTGATCCGACGGTCTGGCGGCGGGCTCACGCCGGTCCGGTTGGGCAGGAAAGGAGGAAGGCCCGCACGGTGGGTTCGTGCGGTGCGAATGCGGCTGCTTCCCTACGAAGAAGACGCAGCCCGGCTCAGCGGCCGGCCAATACGGCGGCGATCCCTAGACGTTGTGCCTAGCGGGCATGGGACTTTGGCCCCGAAGCACTCAAGATCGGGCACCAGATGGACGAAACGCCCATAGAGGTGCGCTGCGGGCGCGCGGGGCCCCGCGTCATCGGGGACGGGGTCCGGAGGGGAAAAGAGGAAGCCATGGTCACCGAGGAGGAGTGGTCCGGGGAGATCGCCCGGACCGAACGGCTGCGCTGGCTCAGCCTGTTCGGCGGGCTCGTCGTCGTTGCCGCGATCTTCGTCCCGTGCATCATGGCTGGCGAGGCGGTGACGTCCGGCTTCGCAGCGGACCTTCTGGCGGCGGGGCTGATGCTTGCGATTCTCGGGCCGATGTCGGTCGGACTGATCTTCGTTGCGGCGCGCCAGCAGGCCAAGGCGGACGAGAAGCTGCGTGTGCTGACCTCCGAGTTGAGCGAAGCCGTCGCCAACGCAGACCGGCAGACGGAGATCCGCGATGCGCAGGTGCAGCGCCAGCGCTTCGAGAGCCGCCTGGCCAACGCGTTGGACATGGCCGAGGGCGAGCCAGAGGTCATCGACGTCATCGAGCGGTCGTTCAGCAAGATCCTCCCGGACGCTCCCGTCGAGCTGCTGCTCGCCGACAACAGCCACGCGCACTTGCACCGGATGGCCGCCGTGGGGCCCGACGGCGAGCCGCCGTGTTGCGCGGTGGACTCGCCTGACCGCTGCCCGGCGGCGCGGCGGGCCCAGATCCAGACGTTCTCCGACAGCGACGATCTCGACGCGTGCCCCAAGCTGCGCAACCGCGCGCAGGGCCGGCTTTCCGCACTCTGCGTCCCGGTCTCCATCATGGGGCGGACCGTCGGCGTCATCCATGCCACGGGCGAGCCCGAGGCCACCGTGGACGACACCCGAATCGACGACCTGACGACGCTGGCCAAGCTGGCGGGCGCCCGCCTCGGTCTGCTGCGGGTCATGGCCGAGACCCAGCTCCAGGCCTCGACGGACACGTTGACCGGTTTGCTCAACCGCCGCTCGTTCTCTGAGGCGTATGCGGGCATCGGCCATCAGCTGTATCCCGTCGCCGTCGCCATGGCCGACCTCGACCACTTCAAGACGCTCAACGACACCTACGGGCACGAGACGGGGGACCGTGCCCTGCGCCTCTTCGCCCGCGTCCTGCGCGACACGCTGCGGACGAGCGACGTCGTCGGACGCCACGGCGGGGAGGAGTTCGCCATCGCGTTCCCGGATTGCTCGGCGGTGGACGCTACGCGGGCGCTCAATTCCGTGCGGGCCCATCTCGATGCCGCGATCACGGTCGGCGGCCTGCCCAAGTTCACGGTGAGCTTCGGCCTCACCGAAGCAGAGCCCGGCGAGGAGTTCAGCACCGTGTTGCGGCGGGCGGACGGTGCGCTGATGCTGGCCAAGCAGCAGGGGCGCGACCGGATCGTGCTGCACGAGTCCGTGGGCGGCGACGAGGTCCCGAGCGGGGGCCGGTCCGACCTGCTCGAGACACTCGACGAGGAGTTCCTGACGACGGACTGACCTCGGTGGCGTGCCGCTGCGATGGTCCCCTGGACCGTTGGACCGGCCTGCCGGACCGGGCGAGCTCGATGATGCTCTGCGGCACCTCACTCGGCGGCTTGGGCCGCACCCGCATGGCGTCGTCCACCCAGAGCTGGTCCTCACTCTCTGCTCGCCGGAGGAGGTCGTGCGGCTCACGGGTGCCGATCGGCGTATCGAGCCAGATGCTCAGCCAGGTCCCCTCGGAGGTCCTCCTCTTTTGGTCCTACGCCTCGGTGTGGCCGGCAACCCGGCCGGGCACCCGCCGCTCGTCGCGGAAGTCGGCGCTGCCGACCACCGTGCCCTGCAGGTTCACGTCGACGGCAAGCCCGAGGTGGTGGCCCAACTCTTGTATCGAGGTTCATGTACGGAACGCGTGTGAGCGGGCGGCGAATCTAAGAGCGCCGGCGAACGTTGTCGAGGACCTCCCGCACCCATGTTTCACGGTGACGCGCCGCAGCGTTGGCTGAAGTTCACCTGCCGGAAATGTGCGCGTCACCGAACGGTCGAGGACTGTTCGAATGCCGTTCGTACGCTCGAGCACATCGAGGGGGTCGACGCCGACACAGAGGAGCAAACAACATGAAATTGAGAGCGAGACTCGCGACGGCAGGTGTTGCTGCATTTGCGTTCGCGACCGTGACGCCGTTGGCGGTGTCGTCCTCCAGTGCCTTCGCTGACGGCGATGGCCACGGCCACGACAACGGTCACGACCAGATCAGGCACGTGCTCCTGATCTCGGTCGACGGGATGCACCAGTCAGACCTGGACTGGTACGCCGCCAACCATCCCAACTCGGAGCTGGCGCGGTTGGCCACGGGCGGTGCCGAATACACCAACGCACAGACGCCCGTTCCGTCGGACTCCGATCCGGCCGGCACGGCGCTGATGACAGGCGCCGACCCGAAGACCCTCGGCATCTACTACGACGACGAGTACAGCCACGGCGTCTTCCCGGCAGGGACGACGAACTGCTCCGGGCCGGTCCCGGGCGGCAACGTGATCTACGACTCTCCGGACGACAGCCTTCCCGCCGTGCAGGACCTGCTGAACAACAACAGCGGCAACGCTTTCCCCTCGTTCGACGAGGGCGGTTCGATCTACGCGAACGGGATAGACAAGAACCCGGGCCTGATCATGGGCCTGAGCTCGCACCCGCAGTCGGGCGAGAACCCGGCGACCTACCCGGTCGACCCCGAGACGTGCCAGCCGATCCAGCCGTGGGACTATCTGGGGGTCAACACCATCTTCCAGGTCATCCACAGCGCCGGCCTGCGCACCGCGTGGTCCGACAAGCACGCGATCTACACGTCGTACAACGGTCCGGGCTCGAACGGCATGAGCATCGACGACTTCTTCGGGCCGGAGATCGACTCGCAGGCCGTCGAACCGAACGGCGTGCCCTACCCGGTCGACGGTGCGTGGACGGCCGACAACGCCGCCACCAAGCAGTACGACTCCTACAAGGTCCAGGCGGTCATCAACTGGATCAACGGCCACGACCACGCCGGCAACGGGCCGAAGGTCGGCACGCCGGCGATCTACGGGATGAACTTCCAGGTGGTCTCGACCGCAGAGAAGCTGAAGAGCTCCCCGGCCGTGCTGATCGGGCCAGACGGGCAAGGCAACTACACCGAGGGCCCGTCGCTGGCCGGCGGGTACGTGACCGTGGGCGGCCAGCAGGTGCCGGGCCCGCTGCTCCAGAGCGCGCTCGACTACGTCAACTTCGCCCTGCAGCAGATGGCCAATACGATCCAGGCCGACGGCGAGGCGAACTCGACGGCGATCGTCCTGACGGCCAAGCACGGTCAGTCGCCGTTGAACAACAGCCAGCTGCAGCGGATCGACGACGGCCCGATCATCTCCGGCGTCGACGCCGCCTGGGCGGCCACGCACCCGAGCAACCCGACGCTGGTCATGCAAGAGGCCGATGACGACGGGCTGTTGTGGTGGCTTTCGGACCGCTCGCAGGCGGCGACGGAGTTCGTCAAGGACTACCTGTGGAGCCACAGTGCGCCGGCAGTCAACTACGCCGGCCAGACCGTCACCGTCCTGCACTCCGGCCTGTCGCAGATCTTCGCCGGCCAGGAGTCGGCGCAATACTTCGGCGTCTCGAACTCCGACCCGCGCCACCCGGACGTGTTCGGGATCTCACAGGTGGGCACGATCTACACGGGCGGCTCGAAGATCGCCGAACACGGAGGTGCCAACCCGGGCGACCGGGACGTTCCGCTCGTCGTCTATGCGCCGGGGACGGGCAGCCGGCCAGTCGGACAACGACGTGGAGACAACGCAGGTCGCTCCGACGATCTTGAAGCTGCTCGGTCTCTCTCCGAACTCGCTGCAGTCGGTCCAGGAGCAGGGCACACAGGTCCTGCCCGGAATCGGCAACGGGCACGGGAACGACGAGGACGGCAGGTAGCGAACGAGTCACGTGTGATCGGGCTGCGGGTGGTTCCGAACCGCTCCGCAGCCCGGCACTCGTTCGGAGGCACGAAGACAGACGCAGCTGTAGCCGATGGCGCGCTCGTCGGCCGGCTGCGGTCGGACGTGGAGCCGCCCTCAGACCGTCGGGTGTGCGGCACCCGTCGAGCAGGTCCGTGAGTTTCTGGCGATGGTGGGCCTTCGGAGTGTCCGCCGCCGCAGAGGCCGCCATCGGGCCCAGCCTGCTCGCGGGCTACGAAGAGCAGGATTCTCGGGAATCCTCGGTGTCAGTTCTGCTCGAAGTCGGTCGGGTACTGGGGAACCTCTTCGTTGCCCGTCACTCCGCTAGCCGGCTGAGCTGACCAAGCGTCCCATGTAAGCGGCGCCGCCGAACGTGAAGATCCCACCGTCGGCGGCCGCCATCCAGTAGCCGTTCGTAGCGTTGTCCGGGCCCATCCCCACCACGGGCGAAGCCAGGCGGATGCTGCCCGTCGAGCCGTAGAAGGGAGCCTGTCCGTAGGTGAAGATCCCCCCGTCGGCGGCCACGAACCGGTAGCCCTGACCGCTGGGAGCCGCCTCCATGCCGACGATCGGCTGGTTGAGGTGGATGCTCCCGGTGCTGCCGAAGAACGGCGCCTTGTAGCTGAAGATCCCGCCGTCGGCCGCGACCTCCCAGTACCCGCCCGTGGCCGGGTCCTCGGCCATTCCGACGACGGGCTGGTTGAGCGGCGTCCCTCCCATGGAACCGTGGAAGACGGCATCGCCGTAGCTGAAGATGCCTCCGTCCGAGGCGACGAGCCAATATCCCTTGCCGGTGGGCGTCGGGGCCATGCCCACGACCGGCTTGTTGAGGTGCAGGGACCCCGTTGATCCGTAGAAGCTGGCGTCACCGAAGCTGAAGATGCCACCGTCGGAGGCCACCAGCCAGTACCCGCCGCCGTCGGGCGTGGCCGTGATGCCGACCAGCGGCGCATTGAGTCGTCCGGTCAGCGACCCGAGACTGTGAGCAGCGCCGAAGGCGGCGATCGTGCCGTTGGCCTCGGCCTCCCAGTACCCGGACCCGTTCGGGAGCGGTGCGATGCCGATCGTGCGTTCGGAAACGACGGCGGCAACCTGGCTCCACGTCACGGTTACGTCGCTCGGTTGCGCACACGACGAGACCAAGACGGCGGCAATGGAGCCCGAAGCCGAGGCGGCACCCATAGAGAGAACCGGCGGCCCGGGACAGCCGCCGAACTCGTTGAGGATGATGTCACGGTGGACCCAGCACCCCGAGGGCGATGCGGGGCTGCACGCGGAGTTCGTCGTCGCGGGCCCGGCGTAGCCGTCGTCGTACATCATGTAATAGTCGGCAGCGAGCACCGAAGCCTGCCCGGCCCAAAGGGACCCGCCGAAGGTGATCGGCCCCGCGTTGGTGACCGAGGACGGAATGGGGGGATCCGTGTTCCCATTGGCGCCTGCCTGCGCGTACGAGTCGAGTTCTCCGGTCATGTCGTCGATCGGCGGCAGGCCGCGGTCCATGCGCTCGACGTTCACCACAGCGAACATCTGCTCGGCAATCGGCAACGAGCTCAGGGCGGACTCGGAGATGTCCAGGGTCCCGACGCCCTCCTGGGCGCGAGCCGAATCGATCGAGCTGAGCCAGCTGCCACTGCTGGGCGCGATGTTGGACGCTGGGTTGGTCGGCGGCAACATCCCATCGCCGCCAGCGGGTGCGCCGGCCAGGCCGACGGTGATGAAGCCGACGATCATGACGCCGATTGGCAGCAGGATCGCGACGCGACAACGAGCGCGGTTGTACAAGTGATTCCCTCCTGGATCTCTTCCCGTTGCCCGAAGCATTCCCAACGGGACGAAAACGAAACGCGGGTTGCCCTCAAAACGTTTTTCTGACTTGTACAAGAAGCGACGTCCGTCGGCGTCGGCCCCACCGAAACGGAGCGTGACCTGCGATATTCGGACAAGAGCCCACGAGTCCGAGGCTGCCCGGTTCGCAATATATCGATAGTCGATATATAAAGGACAAGTGACCGAGTTCCGGGAGCCGACCTTCTTGGTCCTCGTGGCGCTCGCAAGGGACCGCCTCCATGGATACGGCATCATTCGAGAAGTCGAGCGGCTCTCGAACGGCAAGACGGTGCTCCGCGCGGGAACGTTGTACCCGACCCTCGATCGCCTCAGCTCGGAGGGCCTGATCGAGCGTGCGGGCGAGGAGATCGTCGACGGGCGCCTCCGGCGCTATTACCGCTTGTCCGACCGCGGGAGTGCCATTCTCGAGGCTGAATCCAAGCAGCGCGTCGCCGTGTCGAAAGAAGCTCTCCGCAGGCTGCGAGTTGCGAGCGTCAAGCCGCGTCTGGCGGGCGGTGTTTCATGACGAATCGAGAGTATCGCCTCGCCGTGCTGCTCTGGGTGTATCCCACGTCGTATCCCGAGAAACGCGGCGACGAGATCCTCGGAACATCGTTCGACAGCACACCTCCGTCCAATCGTCCGGAGATGGCGCGCGACGTCATCGACGTGCTGGCCTCGCAATCGCGAAGAGCATCACCCAAGCACACGACCCCTCGGGCCGCAGGGGGACTCTGCGTGATAACGGAGCTCCCGACCGCTCCACCGCGCACCGGCAGCCAACGACTGCCGCCGCGTGTCGACGCCGGCGCTTCTGAAGGTGTTCTCAGCCGTAGTAGTTGAGGAGAAATACCGTTCGTCCGCGCGGCCGGCGACGTTTGTCGGGAGCGGGCGACGTTCTCAGGTTGGGAAGCCCACGAGACTGCTGCGCGACCTGCGGCTGAGTGAAAACGCCACCTCAAGGTCGCTCACATCTATCTCCAGTTCCTTCCTGTTGTGTCCTTTTCGCTCTTCGGTGTGGCACGAAATCGAGTGAAATGGCGAGTGGCGCGTTGGGCACGGACGCCCTAGGAATCAGGTTCCGTCGCGAGAAGCGCAACCACTGACTAGAAAAAGACGCTCCGGTCTACAGACCCAGAGAACTAATCGACGGGGTCCCCTAAACCGCGCGCCACGAATGTGATCGCCGTCTCCACGAATTCGTCGTTGACCACGTCCGGCTGAAGAACACGCAGTTGGCCAATGCCGCGAAACAGGATCTCGATGATCCTTGCAGTCTGGAGCGGCGATACCAGGGGTTCGAGCCCCGCTCGCTCTCGCTCGGCTTGAAGAAGGTCCGCCAGAGCCTGAGCTCCTTCGTCATCGATTCGGGTCAGCTCCTCTCGAACTTCCGGGTTGCGCGCAGCGTAGAGGGAGAACTCTTGATACAGGAGGCTGAAGTTGCGACCAGTGTCCGCGCTCTGGTCGCGAAGCAAAGCAACGAAGTCCGAGATTCGAGATTCGGGTGGCTCCTCCGAGTCCCTCAGGACTGCTCGAAGGGCGTCCATTTCCCGGTCGTAGTTTGCCTTGAACAAGGCCAGGAAGAGATCCTCCTTGTTCTTGAAGTTGGAGTAAACGGCGCCTTTGGTGAAGCCAGCGACCGCGGCGACCTCGTCGAGGGACGTTCCATGGAAACCGCGTTCGGCGAACGCTTCTGCGGCCGCGGCCAAAAGGTGATCACGGGTTTGCTGGCGTCGGCGCTCGGGGGTCAGGGGCAGCAGGTCCATAGGGTTGCGCTACCGCCCAGCATAGTAAATACTGAATGGTATGGAGGATTCCCAGAAGTATTTATCTGACGGACCAGCCGGGTGGCAATCGGGAGCTGGGCCCTTCACTGCGGCGGTCCAGGCCACGGGGTTGGTCCGTCGTTTCGGCTCAACGGTCGCGGTCGATGGACTCAATCTGCAGGTCCGGCGAGGGGAGATCTACGGCTTCCTCGGTCCAAACGGGGCGGGAAAATCCACCGTCGTGCGCATCTTGTGCACGCTGTTGCGACCCAGCGCCGGGACGGCGTGGGTGGCCGGCTACGACGTCACAGAGGATCCCCAGTCTGTTCGCGTCCGGATCGGTGTCGCCCTTCAGGACGCCGCGCTCGACGATCGACAATCCGGCCGCGAGCTGCTCTCGCTTCAGGGCCGGCTCTACGGGCTGAGTGCGGCGCAGATCCGAGCCCGAGTCGGCGACGTCCTCGATCTGGTCGACATCGGCTCAGCCATCGATCGGCGCATCGGCACCTACTCGGGCGGAATGAAGCGGCGGCTCGACCTCGCGGCGGCGCTGGTCCACAACCCTGAGGTCCTGTTTCTCGACGAGCCCACCACCGGGCTCGACCCCCACAGCCGAGCAGCGGTCTGGTCCGAGGTGACGAGGCTGAACCGCGAGCTCGGCATGACGATCCTCCTCACGACGCAATATCTCGACGAAGCGGACACCCTGGCCGACCGGGTAGGCATCATCTCGTCCGGGCGCTTGGTGGCAGAGGGCACTCCGAAAGCCCTCAAGCACTCCGTGGGCCATGACGTGGTCGTTGCCGAAGTCGAGGGCAACGGCGCCAAGGCACTGGATGCTCTCGGTTCCCTCGAAGGGCTCGAGCCGGCATGGAATGCAGACGGCATCCTCACGGTGAGCGCTCCGGACGGCGCGGCAGCCCTTGGCACGGTAGCGGTGACGCTCGGCCAAGTGGGCCTGCAAATCAAAAGCCTCAGCATGCGCACCCCCACCTTGGACGACGTCTTCATGGCGATGACGGGATCTCGCATCGAACAAAGCGAAGCGCTCCTGTGACCGTGACCGCCGTCCACAGCGTTGAGGCGCTCGGACGAGAGGCTGGTTTCGTCCACGACATCCGAGCCGTCGCCGGCCGGGCTCTCCGCCAAATTCCGCGGGAACCCGCGGCGGTCCTTCCGGCCGTATTCGTCCCGGCGTTCTTCTACGCGGTCAACCTCGGCGCGCTCGAGAAGCTGGCCGGCACAGCCCTCGACTACAAGTCCTTCCTTCTGCCCATGGCGATTGCCTTTGCCGTGACGGGAATGTCCAGGGCGCCAGCACTCGTGACCGATATCCAGGGCGGGTACTTCGACCGACTCTGTATGACCCCGATCAGGCGTTCTGCCCTGCTTCTCGGCCTCATGGTGGCCGACGTTGCGGTGATCGCGGCACTGTGCCTCCCGGTCATCGCCATAGGTGCCATCGTCGGCGTGCGTTTTGCCACCGGGCTACCGGGTCTCGTGGTGTTCGTCGGCTTCTCGGCGCTGTGGGGTTTGGGCTTTACCTGCTTTCCCTACGCGGTCGCACTCAAGACCGGCAGTCCCGCCGCCGTGAATGCGTGCTACGTGGTCTTCTTTCCCCTCTTCTTCCTCACCGACGCGGTCGTCCCCAAGGAGCTTCTCGCGGGATGGTTCTCGACCATCGCCACCTACAACCCGGTGACGTATCTGCTCGGTGCGCTTCGATCCCTGCTCACATCAGGGTGGGAGATCCGCCCTCTTTTGGAAGGACTGGCTGCTGTGTCTGGCCTGGCGTTGGTGGGCATGGCTCTGGCGCTTGCAGCACTACGAGCCAGGATTCGAATGGGAGATTGAACCTTTAAGCGTTCGAGCACCCGCGCCTCATTGTTCTATGGAACAGTTGTGGCGGCATGGCGAACACGCTGCTTCGAGGGGCACAAAATGCACGCCGTGGGGCACGATCGCGTTCTTTGCTACGCGGTCTGGAGCCGTTGCCGTCCCGACTGTTCCAAAGCTCTTGAGCCCCGACCGGTGCTGTTTGCCGAGAGCGGGCGACGGGAATCGAACCCGCGTTCTCAACTCGGGAAGTCCATCAGAGGGTGCGGCGCGACCAGCGGTGGAGCGAAAAAGGCCAGCGGAACGCATTTCGCACCTAACCGCCGCTATTCGCTGTTGCGCCCTGTTTCTTTTTGCGTGTTGCACGAAACCGGCCCGGATCCGCTGTTGCACGCCGCAGAGGTGGCTTTCCAGCCTGCAAGCTGAGAAACAGGTCAGTCCCCGTTGGCAGCGACGACGGCCCCCGTTGAAGTGCGCTCCCGACATGTCTCCCTCAAGGAGGCGTTGCCAAAAGACAACAGTTTGCCCTGCGCTATCTGCCATCCAATAACCCCCACCGCTAGGAGCGCGCAGTTGGAACAGAGACCCTCGGCCCGATCAGGGCGACCGAGATCTTTCATGCTGCCTTGCTCGGTCTATGGGTTGACCTCGATGCCCAGGTAACGCTCGAATACGTCCTCGGCGCGGAGGTCGGCGGCGGCCCCCGAGAACACGATCTGACCACGGTTCATGAGGTACACGGTGTCGGCGAGCTCAAGTGCACGCGTCACGTACTGCTCGACGATCAGCAGAGAAATGTCGCTGGCCGCGACCTGCGACAACGCCTCGAAGACCTGGTCGACGAGGAGCGGCGACAGCCCGAGGGACGCCTCGTCAACGACCACGATCCTGGGGTTCGTGACATAGGTCCTCACCAAGGAGAGCATCTGCTGCTCGCCGCCACTCAGGCTTCCCGCCTGCTGACCGAGACGCGTCGCCAGTGCCGGGAATTGGTCCCCAGCCTTCTCGACGCTTTCCTTCTCCTTTCCTTTGGGTGAGCTCAGGACGATGTTCTCCTTGACCGTCAGGGAGGGGAATATCCCGTGTCCTTCCGGCAGGTGGCAGAGCCCGCGCCGCGCCAGCGCATAGGGCTTCAGGCCGGTCACGTCCTGTCCATCGAGCAGCACGCGGCCCGCCATCGGTTTGATCAGCCCCGAGGCCGTGCGCAGTGTCGTCGTCTTTCCTGCACCATTGGGGCCCAGGAGGGCGACGACCGTCGAGTCCGGAACCGAGATGGTGACGTCCCGCAGGACCACCGTCTCGCCGTAACCGGCCGTCAGTCGGTTGAGCTCAAGCACCGCTCGCCCCACTCGGCGGCGCGGGATTGGCACCCGGGACAGTGTCGCCCTCGGAGCCCAGATACGCGCTCCGCACGACCGGGCTGGCCAGCATCTCTGCGGGAGATCCCTCGAAGACGAGTTGGCCGAAGTCCAGCACGTAGATGTTCCGACAGACCTGACGCACGAGCGCCATGTCGTGTTCGACCAGCAAGATGCCCAGGCCACGGTCGGCGACTGCACTGGTCAGGATCTCGCCGAACCGCTTCGTCTCGGCACCGTCGAGGCCCGAGGACGGCTCGTCCAGCAGCAACATATCGAATGGACCGGCGAGCACCCGCGCCAACTCGACCATTCGGCGCTGGCCTACCGGCAGCAGTCCGGCTTGGAGGTTGGTCAAGGGCCCGATCCCGGTGAGCTCGATGGCCTCCTCGACCGCCCTGCTGACGATCGCCCGTTGGGCCGCGGTACTCATCAACTGACGGACAGGGTTGGCTCCGGCCATCGACGACTCCCGGCCCAGGGCCACGTTCTCCCGCACGGTGAGGGACGAGAACAGCTCGACCCGCTGGAACGAGCGGCCCAGGCCCAGGCGGGACCGACCGGACGGCCCGAGGGACGTGACATCACGCCCGTGCAACATCACCCGTCCCTCTTTCGGCTTTACCAGGCCCGAGCACGCGTTGAACGTGGTCGTCTTTCCTGCGCCGTTGGGGCCAACTAATCCCGTGATGCAAGCCATGGGCGCCGTGAGGCTCACGTCCCGAGTCGCCATGACGCCGCCGTAACGAACCGACAACCGCCGGACCTCGAGCCCATTGGCACCAGGCTCGACTGTGGTCGCGCCCGCCGTGACCCGCTTGTCCAGGCGAGCAGCATCCTCCTCCGACGCGGCGGCCTGCACCAGGGCGCGGCGCATCTGCTCTTCGGTCACCGCGTGCTCCGGTTGGCGGCCGCCGAGACGATCAAGGAGCTGGCGGACCTTCAACGGTACGCTCGCTGTCCTGCTCGCGAAGACGGCATAGGTTGCTGCGGCCACACCGAAGATGATCTGAAGGTAGGTGGTGACATTGCTCCCCGTGAAGTAGCCCGGGATGATCGACACGCCTAGCGCGGCGATGAGCGCGTACCAGGGCTCTCCGCCGATCGCGATGACGACGAGCGCCACGTAGACGAGAGACTCGAACGGGTCGTAGTTGCTCCCGACCGCGTAATGAATTTCGATCGCCATCAACGCGCCAGCGAGGCTCGCGAACGCGGCCGAGATGCAGAAGATCGAGACCTTTATGACGTTGGTCGTTGCACCTTGTGTCTCGAGCGCCAACGGCGAGTCAGCTAACGCACCGAGGAGGCGTCCCATCCTGCTGCGCTGGATCGCGATGATCGCGAGTGTGCTCAGGACGGCCGCGGCCAGCAGTACGTAGTAGAAGCCCTTGTCCGAAGCCAGCGAGAGACCGAAGACGCTCACCTGGGGCCGCGGAGCCGGGATCCCCGCCGTTGTCAGCCCGAACATCAAGTTGGTCGGGTAGAAGAGATACTGGAGGAGGATCCCGAAGCCCAGCGTGGCGAGCGCCAGGAACAAGCCAGACAGCCGGATGGCCGGGATCGAGACGATGGCTCCGACAGGCACGGCGACCAGCGTGGCCAAGAGCAGTGCGAGCAGCCACGGCATGTGGTAGCTGTCCGCGAAGTGCCCGAATGCAGCGGCGCCCACCGCCGCGAACGCAAAGTGGCAGAGCGAGATCTGACCGGAGATCCGCACGAGCAGGCCGAGCGAAAGCAGCAGGATGGCATCCGCCAGGAAGCTCGCCCAGATGGCCAGGTGGTCGCCCACCAGGTTCGGGACAAGGCACAGAACGGACGATGACCACGGCGAACACGGCCAGCCGCACCCTCCAGGGCGCGTACCACGCTTTTCGAACGGGCAGTGTGGTCACGACCCGACGCTCTGCCAGTCGTGCTTTGGGTGTGACGACCAGGGCAACGAACAGGACGATGAACGGGATCGCCGGGGGTAGCCCGCTCAGCCAGCTGACCGATACTGCGTACTTGGTCGCCAGCGATCCCGCGATGCCAATGAGCAGGCCACCGAGGAAGGTCAACGGAAGGCTCGAGAAATAGCCGATCGCCGCTGCCCCGAATGCGTAGACGACGAGCGTCGAGATGATTTCGGCGTTCAGGCTCAGGCCGGGGGCGAGCAGCAGTCCCGCCATGGAGCAAAACGTCATGCTGATGACCCAGGCCCACCGCCGCACCCGAATGGGGTTTTCGCCGGTCATCGACAGAAGGTCAGGGTTGTCGACGACCCCGCGCATCGCGAATCCCATCCGGACGAAGCGGAAGAAGTAGTACAGGACCGCAGTCGCAATGACCGAAATGATCGTCACCGTGATCTGATCCCACCCCACGTTCACACCGAAGATCGGAACGGTCGAAGTGGGGAGGAACGGTGGAAAGTTCACTTCATTGTTGCCGTACCAAAGTTCGCCGATACCGAGGACGATGAGCAGGAGTCCCACCGTGGCGACCACCTTGAGCGTCGCTCCAACCCGCTCGAGGGCACGACCGAGGAGCTCCATGAGCAGTCCCTCTGCTGGGCCAATGACCAGGACGCATACCGCGGCGGCCACGCCCCACGGCCAGCCGTGTTCGTCGTGCAGCCAGTAGAAAACGAACACGGTCAGGGCCGCGATCGCGCCGTAAGCGAGGTTGAAGATCCCGGAGGTCTTGTAAGCGAGCACCAGGCCGACGCCCGCGAGGCCGTACACGGCCCCGGTAGCGAGGCCAATGACGATGAAGGGCAGGAAGTCCTGCACCGGTCAGTACCGCACCCAGTGGTACGCCGGACTGGCGCTCGTCGTCGCTGACGTGAGCGTCGAAATCGTGACGCCCCCCGTGCGTGGCCACGTCCTCCATGAACAGGTTTACCTCCCGAACGGCACGTACTCGTAGCCGATTGTGTCCGACCGTGCCACTCGCTTGGCGCAGGGGCGGATTGCGTCATCCGGCAGCGGTCCGTCCGCCGACTGGCCGGTTTGGCTCCTTGGGTGTGATCGGGCAGCGGATTCCGTGCAGACCAGCAGGGAGGCCGGACGGATCCGTTACGAGGTCGTATAGTCCCGAACAGGGGTATCACCGCTTCCTGACGGAAAGCCGATTGGGGACACAAAGGGTACGGCGTCGATACGCCGCCTGAACGGGGCCGGAAGGCCCAGGGGGAGTGCACGTGACAGGACGCGTGAAGCAGACGACCATGGTCTTGGCGGCGGGGTTCCTTGCCGTCGCAGGTGTCCTGAGCGTTGCCGTGATGCCGGCCGCTCGGGCAAGCGCCGCCGGCGCAGCGAGCACGGTCACCATCGCCGATCTGTGCAGCTGCACGGGTCCGGAGGCATCGTCGATCAGCCAGACCTCCGCCACGATGCAGTCGTGGGCGTCCTGGGTCAACAGCCACGGCGGTCTTGCGGGGCACCAGGTGCATCTCGTGGTCCTCGACGACGGTTACAGCGCGGCCAAGGCCCTGGCCAATGCCCAGACTGCGATCAATCAGGACCACGCGGTCGCCATTTTCGACAACAGCGACGAGGACCCGTCGTTCGCTTCGGTGGTCAAGACGGCGAACGTGCCGGTGCTTGGCGGGCAGGAGACCGAATCGGGCTGGCAGAACTCTGACTTCTTCCCGGCCGGGGCAACGTTCAACTACACAAACGCGGTGGGCACCATCATCGCCAAGGACGCCGGGGTGAAGAAGTTCGCCGCGCTGTATTGCGTGGAGGTGAACATCTGTGCACAGTCGGTCCAGCAAGGCGAGCAGATCGCGTCGCATTATGGCATCAAGTACGTCTACACAGCGGGCATCGGGTTCGCGGCCCCCAACTACACGGCCCAGTGCCTGGCGGCCAAGCAGTCTGGCGCCACTGCGATGACCGTCGGCGACGCCTCCCAGATCGTCGAGCACGTCGTGCAGGACTGCGCGGCGCAGGATTACTCACCGCGCCAGCTCTCGAGCGACGGGACGGTCGCCAGCGCCTGGCTGAAGATCCCCGCCTTTAACGGGAACATCGACTCCCAGTCGGACTTCCTATGGTTCGTCCACAACTCGGCCACCGCTACGATGTACAAGGCGCTCGACAAGTACGCGCCGCAAGTGCCGAGCGGGCCGAACTTCGGTGAGATCGTGCTTCAATCCTGGTCCGACGGCGCCCTTCTGCAGGCCGCCATCGAAGCTGCCAAGACCACTTCTAGCACGCCCATCACCTCGGCTCTCATCCTCAAGGGCATCTATGGGTTGCCTTCGGGCGAGACCCTCGGCGGGCTCTCGCCGCCCCTGCACTTCGTCAAGGGCCAGCCGGCCAACAACAGCTGCTTCTTCGAGATGGGCATCAAGGACGCCAAGTTCGTGGTTCTGCACGGCGGCACCACACTGTGTGCTCCACTGGTCAAGCCAGGGACAGTGCCAACCTCCTGATCGCATCCATCCGTCTCTCCCGCCCACGAACCCGACGATGTTCGCGTGAGGCTGAGAACCCGCGTTTCAGTCGCGGCCGATTTCTGTCATTGCTGTGGGACGCGTGTGCACGAACGCCCATTTGCAAGGGTTCTGCAGCGAGTCGAGAGCGAATTCTTCCGACGAGAAGATCTCGTGACCTGCGAGGTCTGCCGAGAGCGGGCGACGGGAATCGAACCCGCATTCTCAGCTTGGGAAGCTGACGGGGGAAGGTTGCGCCACCTGCCGACAAGGAATGCTCAGCTGAAAGGCCATTCGCACTTAACTGTTGCTGTCCCTGTTGCGCCCCTTCTGTCGCTGCTTGGGGCACGAAATAGCGCCAATTCGGCAAGGGCACACTGGGGCACGCCTGTCCGGATAGACCTCAGCCCTTGACGGCGAAGAGTGTCCAGCTGCCCGGCACGCCCTTGAGCTCGTGCTCACCTCGATCCTCGAATTCGATGCCGGATCCGGCGACAAGATCTGTCACGGTGCGTGAGACGAGTACCTCGTCGGGCCGAGCAAGGGAGGAAACCCTGCTGCCGATGTGCACCGCGATCCCCGTGATGTCGTTCTCCATCGTTTCGACTTCACCGATCGAACCCGCGTTCTCAGCTTGGGAAGCCCATCGGTGGTGACCTCGCGATCTGCGGTTTCGCATAAAGACCCAGCTGGAGCACTATCCGCACCTATTCGGTGATATTCGCTGTTGCCCCCTTTTTGCTCTCGCGGGTGGCACGAAATGACCTCAATGTGGGAAGTGGCACGGAGACCGTCACCGTTCTCAGCCACCAGGGCAGAGACCGCGGCTAGCGGGTCAAAGATTCGCCGGGGTCCAACTACGCCCCCCGTCGGAGGTAGTCGTTAGGACCGGATAGCAGTTGTAATCCGGCTGATCCGCGACCGCCTTGCTGAAACAGACAGGATTCTGTTCGATCGCCAAGCCGAAGCTCGGCGATGCGAAAGTGACACCCTCGACGTCGCCTACACCGACAGCGGGGGTCGGTTTGAAGGATTGCCAGGTCTGCCCGGCATCCGTCGTCTCGTACAGCCTCGAACCGACGTCGATCCTCCACTGCAGAGGACCCATGGCCGCGAAGCGAGTTGCCACACTCCCTGGTTGGAACTGGGAACCTTCGAATACCGGGATGGGATAACCGGTCCAAGTCGCCCCGCCGTCATTGGTGACGTAGATCACGGGATCCTTGTCGTAGTCGGTGCCTTTCGTCGCCAAGGTCACGGCATCTTGGGTACCGAAGAATGCCGGCAGTGTGTACTGGAGGCCGATTGGAAGGGCGGCAACCGCCGACCAGGAGCGACCACCGTCCGTGGTGCGATAGATGGCTCCACCGGGAACCTGCTGCTGCTGGTTGTACGTGGGATAGGTTCCGGGAACGGCCCATCCGTCGAGATTGCTGGTGAAGACCAGCTGCGATCCTTCGAGAGGCCCGCCGACTGCGACGCCTCCGAGGCTGGGCAAGGTGGCGATCTGGGCCCAGCTCTCTCCGCCGTCATGGGTCGAAAAGAGGGGAGAGCCTTGGCCTTGGAGCCCACTGGCGACGGCGAAGCCATTCTGCGCGTCCACCATGCTCAGCGAGAGTGGCCCGCAGTTTTGCAAACAACCCGGTGGAGCGACGAAGGACCAACTCCGTCCGCCATCGGTGGAACGTTCGATACCCTCACCCCTGCTCGAACCATTGTTGGGCTGCGATACGAGTCCTGGCACGTCATAGATCGCGACCCACAGATTGTTGGTTCCGATGGCGTCTACGGCGGTGATGTCAATGGAAACCGTGACGCCGTGCAGCGTGGGTGGCGTGACTGTTTGCCAGCTCCGACCCCCGTCAGAGGTGACCTCCAATGAGTCGCCGGTCGTGGCCCAGTCAAGGCCGCCGTCAGCCACGCCAATCGTCTGTGCGGGTGGGTAGACGGGCAGTGAAGTAGCCGCCCGCGTGTCCTGCTTGGGTTGGGCTATGGGTGGTGGGGGTTGCTGATGGCGTGTGGGAGCGTTTCTCGGTCCGCTCGAGCCCCGACCGGTAACAAGCACGGATCCGATGACGATGGCTACGACCAAGACAACACCAGCAGAAGCTGTGGCCCGTCGACGTCGTCTCGTCGGCGAGCCTCTCTGAAGAGTGCCTCAGCCTCCTTGGGTGGCACAGCTTCGAGGCCCATTTCATGGACCTCGGGTTCGAGTAATGGCACCTTGGTCATGGCAGCGTTGTGATCATGTCGATCACGTCTTCGCGCCGGTAGCCGTGTGAGCGGGCGAAGTCGACGAGTTCGTGGACACGACTGAGCACCGCGCCCCGTTGGGGTGTGCCCGACACCGTGATGCCCCGCCCGCGGGTGAACTCGAGCAGCCCCTCGTCACGAAGGTTGTGCAGAGCGCGGAAGACGGTGTTCTTGTTGACCCCGAGGACGGCGGCGATGTCCTTGGCCAAGGGCAGCCGGTCGCCCGGGCCCGCTTCGCCCTCGGCGATGGCCCTTCGGATCTCAGCGGCCACCTGGTCGTGCAGGGGGACTGGTTCATCCCGGTCGATGTTGACAGTCAACATGGTCCTAGTCATAGTAGTTCTGTGAAGCGATTGGAAGGCCCATGACGCTGACCGATCGGAACCGCCGAGTGGCCGACCCCATGCCTCCCGCGACGGACGTCCTTTTCAAAGAGGCGAGGCAACGACGTCGCCGGCGGCGTGTCGGAATGGCCGGCGTTTCCGCCGTCGTCGTGGCCGCTGCGGTCGCGTTGGGGGTCGTTCTCCCATCGTCTAGTCACGGTCGCTCTGCCAGGAGGACAGCCACAACGACATCTCGCTCGCATTCGGCCACGTCGGGTCCACCAAGGTGCTCGGTTGGCCAACTTGCGGCGACGGCGGTGTTCATCGGGCCAAACTTCGAACTGGGTGCAATCAAGATCTCGAATACATCGGCGCACGCCTGCTCCCTTTCCGGTAGACCCCAAGTGGAGGATCTCAACGTGACAGGCACCAACGGGACTGACAGCACGCTCAATACAATCGAACTCCCATATGCCAGAGCGGGATTACCGCTACCGCCGAAGAGTCCGGTGGAGCTCTCGGCCGGAGGAGCATCTCCACAGGCCATCGTCGAGCTGGATTGGCTTTGGTGCGGTGCGCCACCCGGCTCAATCAGTTTCGAGGTCTACTTCCCGAAATGGTCGCTGCCGCTCACGGTCCCGGCCCAAGCGGTGTCGCCCGCAGGGTTCCGGCCGGCAGTCCCGTCTGGGTGTCCAGCGACCGCATTGTTCGCAGTTGACGTGGTCCGGGGGTTGAACTCGAACGGCCTCGTTTCTTCCACACCTTGAATCTCCGACGAGTAGGAGAACACCGGGCTGTTCAGCTCTCTCCGACGCCCGTCCCAATGTGGTGACCGGTCCGGCTGTCTCGCGTGCCTCTGTCTGCGAGGGGGCTCTGGTCTGGGACAATGGGGGTGGAGGTGATCAGCATGGAGGCTGCGGCGGTCGCCGAAGCCCTGTCGGTATCGGTACAGGCGGGAGTCCCCGTGCTGCTCTGGGGGAGCCCCGGGACCGGAAAGACATCCGTCGTGCGCGCCCTCGGCGAGAGCCTGGGCTGGCCCACCGAGGTCGTGATCGGCTCGATCCGCGAACCGGCTGACTTCGCCGGGCTGCCTGTCGTCATCGACGGGGCGGTCCAGATGGCCCCGCCACTATGGGCTCGACGTCTAGCAGCTGCGGAACACGGCCTCCTCTTTCTCGACGAACTGACCACAGCGCCACCGGCCGTACAGGCCGCCATGTTGCGTGTAGTGCTCGAACGTGTGGTCGGCGACCTGACCTTGCCCGACGGTGTCCGGGTGGTGGCGGCCGCCAATCCGCCGGAGGAGGCAGCAGATGGGTGGCAGCTTTCCCCGCCTTTGGCCAACCGCCTTGTGCACCTTGACTGGCCGGTGGATGCCAAGTCAGTGTCACGCGGGCATCGCGCTGAGGGTTTCCTCGTCCAATCTCCTTCGACGGGCAGATGCCAACCGATACGCAAACGGTGGGAGCTCGCGTGGCGGTCGGAGCGTTCCTCGAAGTGCGGCCAGCCCTGGCGCTCGACGTGCCGGCCGTTGCCGAACAAGCTGGCCGTGGCTGGCCGAGCCCCAGGAGCTGGGAGGCCGTGGCGCGTCTGTTGGCGGCGTGCGATGCCGTGGGTGCCTCCGAAGATGCTCGGACGCTCCTCGTGTTGGGCGCGGTCGGCGACGGCGCAGGCATCGAGTTCCTCTCGTGGTTCGCCAACATGGATCTTCCCGACCCCGAAGTCGTGCTCGCCGACCCCGACGGCTTCGAGCTCCCCGAGCGCAGTGACCGCGGCCTTCGCGGTGCTGAGCGCAGTCGCCGCGGTGGCCATCAGCCGGGGGGACCGCGAATCGTGGACGGCGGCATGGAGGGTGGTCGAGCGGGTGGCGGACCAGGCGCCCGACGTGGCCGCGCTGGCCGCGCGGAGCTTGGCCAACGCCCGCCCGGAGGGAGCCGCGTTGCCCAGCGGCCTGCTCAAGATGGCCCCCGTGTTGCGGGCAGCCGGGCTGATCCGAACCGATGGTGAGTCGTGATCTTGGGTCGGATCGAGCGGCTCGGAGTTGATCAGCGCCGCGTCTGGTCCGCCGCACGAGTGTGGGCTGCGCACCAAGCTCCGTACATGGCGAGCGCGCTACTGGCCCTCGACCCCGTGGTAGTGGACCAGTCCGAGGAGCCGCCCCAGGCCCGTTTCGACCTCAGCGCGTTGCCCGTCGACGACGAATGGCACGTCTACCTCGACCCTGAGGTGCTGAGCGCCAGCGACATCCACTCCGCAGGGTTCTGGCTCATCCACCAGGTGAGCCATCTCCTCCGTCACCATGCGGAGCGATCCTTGGCGGGAGGCGATGACGCGTCGGAGGGGCCGCTGACACGACGCACTGATGCTCAGCGCGGTTGGAACGTCGCGGCCGATTGCGAGATCAACGACGACCTCGTGGCGGGCGAAGCTGCTACGCCTCGCGAGGCCGTCCGACCGAGCACTCTCGGCCTTCCGGACGCCTTGACGGCGGAGGAGTACTGGGACCTTCTCGGTGGCCGGGCGGAGACGAAGGATCCCTCCAGCAACGATGTGAACCACCGAGGCGATTGCGGCAGCGGCTGTGACGGTGCCAAGCGGCCCTGGGACAGTGGCTCGCCCGGAGTCGGCCAAACGGGGCGCAGGCTGGTCGAGCGGGACGTGGCTCGTCGTATCAAGGAGCACCAACGCCGGCGTGGGAGCGTGCCCGCGGGTTGGCGGCGTTGGGCCGACGAAGTCCTCGAGCCCACAGTCAGCTGGCAGCGACTCCTCGCCTCGGCCGTGCGCCTCGGCGTGGCCGATGTCGCCGGCCGCGTCGACTTCAGCTACCGCAAGCCGCCACGGCGGAGCGCGGCGGTGCCCGACGTGGTCCTTCCCAGCCTGCGCCAACCGCTCCCCAAGGTGGCCATGGTCCTCGACACGTCGGGAAGCATGAACGACCTGATGCTGTCCCAATGTCTTGGCGAAGTACAAGGCGTTCTCCGTGGCCTCGGCGTCGGTCGACGGCACTTGCGCATCGTGTGCTGCGACGCCACTGCGTTCGAAGCCCAGAAGGTGCTCGAA
Organism: uncultured Acidimicrobiaceae bacterium; assembly: GCA_963828455.1. Lineage (GTDB taxonomy): Bacteria > Actinomycetota > Acidimicrobiia > Acidimicrobiales > RAAP-2 > Bog-473. The sequence continues at coordinate 65,664 of CAWHFH010000027.1, forward strand.
GCTCGAGACGTCCAACTGCTCGGAGGGGGTGGCACCGACATGGGCGCCGGGCTCGCAAAGGCGGCGGAACTCCGCCCACGGCCTGATCTCATCATCCTCCTGACGGACGGCTTCACTCCTTGGCCGGCCGAGCCACCAAAGAGGATCAATGTGATCGTCGGCCTCATGGACCCCAATGGGGCGGTGCCCGACTGGGCTCGGGCTATCACCATCGGTCCGCCCGTGGCGGCGTGACGCGAAGACCGAGGGCGTTGTAATGAACCGCACCGGCGTCGACACCGACGAGCCCGACGAGGAGCCCGAGGAAATCGGGAGCTGGCTCGACGCCGGCTTTGAACGAGAGACGGCCGAGAGGTGGCGTCAATGGCGCTTCAGCATCTCCAAGGCACAGGCGTGGCGCGCGAGCGGCATCGAAGAGGGCATCGAAGCCGCCCAGTGGAAGACAGCCGGTGCAACCCCTCAGAGTGTTGGCGACTGGCAGGACGCTGGCATCGACGCGGGGGAGGCGGTGCAGTGGCATGAGTACGGATTTTCGCTCGAACAGGCTCGCGTCCACAAGAACCATGGTCGAGGTCCGGCCGAGGCCTTCAGGGTTCTCAACCCGCCCGTGCAGAACGTCGTCCAGGGAGGGGTCGGCGGTTGGGTGGGACGTGGACCGATGAGTAGGGCGCAAATCCTGCCGGCGCGTCTTGGAGGGATGGTCCCTGGCGGCCCGCTGCAGCGCTTCCATCAGTCCGGCGCGGATCCCCGACTCATGCACGGGTACCTCCAATGTGGATGGATCGACGACGACGCGGTCGAATGGGCCCGACAGGGCATTGAGGCGCACGACGCTTACACGTGGTCCGACCTCGGATTGAAACCTCCAGAGGCGGGGCTATTGGTCCTCCAGGGCCGCACTCCAGGCGATGTCGTGCGTGAGTGGTGGGGCACGGGCATTCCCTTCGAGGAGGTGGCGGAGTGGATCGGTGCCGGCCTGACTGCAGCCGAGGCGCTCGAACAGCGGGCTGATGGCATCACCGCGGAGCACGCGGCAGCGCTCCGCGCTCTTCGCCTCGAGGAGCCAGACGCCCAACCCCGAGAACCCGTCCCCCACGCCCTCCTGGCCAGGATGGGCCCTCCGCAGGCCCAAGTGTTCGGCCCACCACCCGATGACGAGGCCGCTGCCCGTACCTCCGTCGAGGACGCCTACGCCAACATGATGACCGCAGACGACGCCGGGAACGTCAGAACGGTCGACGGAGGATCGAACTTGGGGGCTTGTCTCGAGGAGGCGCGCGATCGCCATCGCGTCCGGGTCGATGACGATATGCCCGGTGCGACGGTTACGGTCGACATGCTCCGATTTGTGAACGACCATGAGGCACGTGTGCTCTTTACAATCCACATCGGTCCACCGTTAAACCAGTCTTTTGGTGGGCGCATGGGGCGAGCGATGCTCATCGATGGAGAATGGAAGGTTGCGCGCGAGACCTTCTGCGAGTTCATGGGGATGGCCGGCGTCCAGTGTCCGCCGCACCCGGACGAATCCGCTCGGTAAGGACCTGGGTACGAAGGCCGGTCGTGTGCCCTCAGCTGTACAAGCTGAGGACTGTGCCATGCCGGTCCGACTGAGGTGGGGGCGTTCAGTTTCGCCGTCGTGTCACCCAATACCGCCGGCTGCGGGATCGTATGGGTGTGGTGGGAGACGACGAGCTCTACCGAAAGCATGCTGAAGATCTGATAAGGCTGGCCACAGGCCTGGTCGGGCAATCCGACGCAGCGGATGTGGTGTCTGCTGCGGTCGTGGACAGCATCGACACGAACGATGACCCTCTCCTACATGCTGTGAGCAAGGGCGGAGCGGCGGTATCTGCGTTTGGGAATGCGGCCGAGGCGAGCGAATAGGGCTGCCCCACTTCACCGGGGCGCAGCCGACCGGCACTAATGGGACAGTGCCCCCGCCAAACGTAATATGCCCAGCTACGCTTTCTGCCGATGCGACACCTCGGGGCGGTAGCGGCCCTCATTCTCGCCCTATGTGTGGGCCTCGTGCTTTCGGGATGCGGCGGCCCGTCACGTCCTATGGCATCGAAGACACCTGCAGCACCGAACGCCGCTTCATCACCTTCGACCTCTTCCACGTCCTCGTCGGTCCTTCCACCGACGCCCACGACTACGACAAGTACTACCGCCGCCGTGGCTAGCTCGTCGCCACTTTGTACGAATCTCCAAGTGGCAGTCTCGGACTCCGGTGGAGGCGCTGGGCTTGGACACGAAGACCAAGTGCTTCTGTTCACGAACCGCAGTCAAACCACATGCACATTGACGGGTTATCCGGGTGTCGCCGCGATCACCGCCGATGGACAACAAGTCCAAGCAACACGAACGCTAGGTGGCTATATGGGCGGACTCGGCCCTTCCGTGATCACGGTTCCTCGAGTGTCACTGGGACCAGGGCAAGTAGCGTCCGCCGTCGTTGAGGGGACTGACAATCCCGTGGGAACGGAAGTTTGTCCCTACTACCCGACCCTCCTGGTCACCCCTCCGAACCTGACAGAACATGTTCAGGTGACGGTTTCGGGCCTCGGAACCCAGGCGGGGTACGTGGGGTTGCCAGGATGCTCCGCGATCGAGGTACATCCGGTTGTGTCGGGCAACCATGGCACTTACGAATTTTGAACTAACTCGGGTAGGAATCTGTCCCAGTTCGCCGGACGGAATGTGTCGATGTCCGGGCTCAGCGGCCTCGCAAGAGCTTCGCATTGGCGATGTCCCGGAGCCGCGATTGATCGGTGAGCCAGTCGCTCGATCTGGACACACCGCCTTCTTGCAGAACGTGGTGCTGGCCGCTTGGGCCGTCAGTGCGTGCTCCACATCGCCTACAGACCGCTATCCGCCCATTAGTTTCAGGACAATGATGTTCGTCGAGTTGAGCTGCAACGTGCAATGACTCGGATGAGGTCATAGTCCTCCCGCAGGCTCGGCTTTCGATCAACGGGAGTCCGACAAGATCGCTCGGGGTTCCATCGGTGCCCTGCCCAACCTGCATCTTACGCCCGTGCCGAAGAACATCTACGGGTGCCTCTGTTCGTCGGGCCGGCGTGCAGCCTGACCGGCACCCTGGGGGCACCCACCGAGAGCAAACCCGCCAGCATCAATCGCCATTGAATCGAAGCTCTGCATCCGACGTCATGATGGCCTTCACACAGAGGTCGGCGATCTTCCGCAGCAATACCTGGGACCTTCCGTTGGCCGTTTCGGCGAGACGCAGGCATTCACCGGCTAAGTCCTGAAGACGGTCTGACGCAATGACGAGGTCACCGTAGGGGCCGATGCTGTCGAGTATCGGAAAGTCAGCTTGCGCAGTGACCAGGGCGCCCTCCACGTCGTCCCACCAATCTTCGATGCCATCGACGAGGGTGCCGTGCTCCCGAAGCTCGATCCGCAGCGTCACTAACTGATAATCCCACGGGTACGGACGTCCAGTCAGGGTGACCATACGCCGGATCGGCGGGACACCCGATTAGCTTGTCCTTAACCCTGCACGAGGGCGTACCGTGATCATTGCCATCAACACACGCAACAGGTATCAAGCTGGCGGAGTTCGGATTCTTGTTGATCCTGATCGCGGGCAGAGGTGTGGCTCATAGCGTCAGAGATAGCAGCGCTTGGAGCGGCCAGGTGGCAGAAGTTCGAATCATCGTCCAGGAGGTTGCCTTGCGGCAGCTGGCGTCCTGCTCATTGTCGCAACGCACTGAGGTCGTTTCAGTTAGCGAACCCCAAACCGCTCGCGTTTAACCAGCCTTGATCGTCTCCGAACACCCGCTCGGCGACACCTATGCCAAGTCAACCAGCTCAAAGATTTCGTCGATCAGCCGCTCCGACGCCTCCACGTTGAGCAGGTGTCCTACTCCCTCGAGCGGGACGAGACGTGCGGCTGCGATGTGACCAGCCAGGAACGACGAGTTCGGCAAGGGATGGACTTGATCATCGGTTCCACAGATGACAACGGTCGGCACCACAATCTCGCTCAAGCGATTGCTGACGTCGTGGCTGAAGAGGACTTGGGCTAGCTCCTCGGGACCAACAATCCTCGGTTGAGTCAAGGCATCTTTTGAAAATTCGTCGTACAGGGAGCGGCGTTGAGATCGGAATAGAGGTGACACCGCCAGTTCGAGGTCATCTGTCGCTTCGACCTGTCCAGACTCATAACGGGCGGCCGCCGCCGCCAGATAGGCATCACTGGGCAGTGTCAGTCCCGATCCTCCGGCGGTCGTGGCAATCAGTCCCAGAGCGCTGACGGACTGGGGGCAGTCAATTGCAGCATGTAATGCCGCCATTCCACCCATCGAATGTCCCACGACGCAGCAGGGGGTTGTCAGCACGGAACCAAACACGGTCGCGAGATCAGATCCCAACAGCCGCGCCGAGACCGCCGGCGGCACTTGGACCGATTCGCCTGTGCCTCGCTGATCGAAGACGACGACCCGGCAGCGCTCCGCCAAGGAAGCGCCATGCGGAGCCCAGAGCGCTCGTTCAGCGTCGGATTCGCAGAGTTCGGGAACGACAGACCGCCAGCCTCGGTGGTCTGCTCCACCACCTGAGGCTAAGACGACGGGCGGACCATCAACGGGTCCGACGGTCCATGCAGCGAGCACCGCCCCGTCAGCGCAACGAACCGCTCGTCGCTCCAGCGGCTGCTGAGCGCTACCCATACGACTCGACCGTACGCCATCAACGGAACTGACCCAAGCGCTGGCCGATTTCGCCGCAACGGATTGCGAGGATCGAACGAAGCGTCGCGTCGAGAATGAACCGACTGTCCCCTAAAGCGGCCTGCGGCCGCAACCAAAGGGCCTCGGGGTGGTCACGGCCGGGCGGTCTCCGGTTGCGGCCGCAGTCCGCGGTTGGGCGCGACCGCGTGCTGCCGGGCCGGGTGACGGGCCGGCAAAGCCGGCCCTGGGCGCCCTCGCGCACACGGCGCGACGCTTGGCCTTTGCACGTCAGTGTCGGAGGTGAGCCATGGGCGCATTCGAAGAGCTCCACCAGGACCGCGTCGTCGGCAGTCTCGCCATGTTCGACCGCATGATCTTCAAGGGACGTCTCACCACTCTCTACAAACAGAACGGGGCGCGCTGCTACTTGTGGTCCTAAGGTGTCGCCCTCAAGGACTTCACCCCCTACGCGAAGTGGACGACCGCTCAGATCGGCGACCGGGTCCGGGGCCTCGCCGAGGCCGCCGGTCGTCCGGTCATCTCCTTCGACCACGTCAAGACCCGCAACTACGCCCAGCGCAAGGACGACCTGGCCAAGTCGATCGCCGAGCGTGACGGAATTACAGAGGGGATCATCTGCGTCATCTCCGCCGTCGAGTCCTGCATGAGCTTCGAGGTCCGAAAGCACCACAAGACCAAGACCATCGACATCTACCGCCGCGAGCGCAAGTGCCTCCATCACTACCTCTACCTGGCCGACAGAGAGTTCGGCTTCATGCACGTGCGCATCCAGGGCTGGATGCCTTATGACTGCCAGATCTACATCAACGGGCGAGAGTGGCTGGCCCGGCGCCTCGACGAGGAAGGGATCGCCTACCTGCGTCACGAAAACGCGTTGTTGCGCGTCGGCGATCTCGAGCGCGCTGCGCAGCTCGGCGACGAGTTCGCGCATCGGGCCTGGGCCAGGGTGCTGAACGCCTTCGCCAAGATGGTCAACCCCCACCTCGGTGCCATCAGGGCGGCCGAGTACGGCGGCTACTACTGGGTGCTCGACCAGGCCGAGATCGCCACCGATGTCATGTTCAGCTCGCGCCCCAAGCTCATCGAGATCTGGCCCGACCTCGTCCACCACGCCGCCTTGCACATGGGATCTGACGACGTGCTGGGTTTCCTCGGACGAAAGCTCCATCCCGCCCTGGCCAAGGAGGTCGTCACCGACGCCAAGCCCCGCCCCGAGGGCTGGCGGGTCCGCCACCGCATGGGGCCCAACTGGGTGAAGGTCTACGACAAGGTCTCCGTGCTCAGAGTCGAGACGGTCATCAACAATCCGCGCGAGTTCCGGATTCTGCGCGTCGTCACCGACGAGGCGGGCCGGCGCGAGCGGCGGTGGTGCCCCATGCGCAAGGGGGTGAGCGACCTGTGGCGCTGCTCCCAGGTCGGCATCGCCTCGAACCAGCGCTATCTCGGTGCCCTCGCAGCGGCACCCATGAAAGGCAAAGGCGTCGCAGCATTGGACGCCCTGTGCCGGTCCAAGACGACCCGGGGACGCCGGGTCGCCCGCTTCAGCCCCTTGAACCCCGCCGACCTGGCCCTGTTCCGAGCCGCCATGGCCGGCGAACACACGATCTCGGGGTTCCGCAACGCGGACCTGCGTGCCCGCCTCTACCGACGTCGACCCCTCGACCGTGACGAAACCCATCGGCGCTGCGAACGCGTCTCACGACTCATCGTCAAACTCCGCGGCCACGGCCTCGTCGCCAAGGTTCCCGGTGCCCGTCTTTACCGAGTGACCCCCTACGGCAACCGCGTCATGACCGCAGCTCTCGCGGTCCACGACGACCGTTATCCGCTGCAGTTTCTCGCGCCCGCGGCATAGGACAGCCGTTTCTGTCTCTCGCGACGCGCAAATGTTGCCGGGGTCGGTTCGCAAATGTTGCCGGGGTCGGTTCGAACGCCGGTCCCGGGATACATAGGCGTAGCTAATCAATCACATCGACCTAGGGGGGACGTTTCACAGGGCCCTAGAACTGGACCGTTTGCGCCTGTGCGAGAAGCTCTGACTTGTCGGCCGACAGGATGTACCGGTCGGCGATGGCCTTGTTGAGGTTGGCCGTGTAGAGCGTCAAGTAGTGAGTCTTGGTGCCGTACAGGTGGGCCAGCTTCGTTGTTGTGAACGGCAGGGTCTGCCCGAAGAGCGAGCAAATGGTGCTGGTTCCCTTGGGCACGGAACCCGTCAGAGTTGAGACGGGCACATCGACGGCCGGCGTGCGCACGCCACCGATGACGTTGCCGTTGCTGTCGACGGCCAGCACGGTCGGATGCAGCGAAGTAAGCTTGAAACGCCTGGGCGTCGGCGGCTGCGTGCCGCGGACCACCCAACGGACGAAGTCGGCGAATGCGGCCTGCACCACCGTGTGCTGGGGCCCGGAGTTGATCTGGGTGGTGCACCCGAGCAGTGATTCGGGCGCCGATCCCAGAACATAGTTGTCGGCGTGCGAGGTGCCAGCCACCTCCCATGTATGGATGTAGCGCGTGTTGGGTTGCTGCGCTGGCGCGTAACCGAGGGCCACCATGTCGGTCTGGGTCTCGAACATGAACACTGGCACCTTTAGGTCAGTGCGGATGCGCTGCGCTCCTGAAAGGGAAGTCTTGGCGACGGAGGAGCCGCTTAGCGGAGCGCCGCTGCCACCGCGACTGTGGATGAAGATGCCCTGAAAAGTGTGACTGACGGGCTGGAAGGCATTGGCGAAGGTGGTCATGTAGAAGGCCGACTGAGATTCACCCACGGCCACGATGTGCTTCAGGTGCAACGGACCGAGGACTTCGGTGTGCCCGCGGCGTATGCCCAGGCCAATCTGGTCGAACATGTCGAGCGCGTACTGGTCACCTGGGTGGTGAAGGCTGCTGTAGCGGGCGGGGTTCTCCTGCACGAGGCCGTTCCCGGTGTTTTGGCCCTGCGCCTGGACCGCTCCCAGGATCGGGGTGCCGCCCTCTACTCCCTGATACTGCGCCGAGACTCCGACCCAGGCGTCCCCGGCGGCCATGAGGCTCGGGTTGAGGTAGTCCCAGTCGGGACTCGACTCGCCCGCTGAAACGTTGAGCCACTCCACGACGACCGTGCCACTGAAGTGGCTTGGGTCGATGGGACTGCGCACGAGGATCCGCGTCTTGTACGGAGCGGAGGTCGTTGGTTCGATGGTCCACTTGCCGTTGCTCGGGGTGGCCGTGGCCTTGAAGGCGTGCGCAGTGCCCGAAGCGAAGAACTCCTGCTGAGTGTAGCCGTTGGCCGCCAGTTCGAGGGTGTGGCCGGAAACCGGGTTCTGGATCGCGCCGGAGTCAGCAGGGGGATTGGTGAACTCGGCCTGCTCGTTGTACAGCGTGACCACGGCCGGCTGGGAGGCGCCGGCCGCCGAAGGAACCGCGGTCAGGCGGGCGAGGGCATTGGCCGGGAGGCTCAGTACGAGCGCGGCGCCGAGAGCAACAATGGCGCGTCGGGGTCGGGACTGAAGATGGCGGGTCATAGGCGTGAATCTACGCAAACTGCCGGGACAGCGCATGTACGCTCGTGGGTTCTGCGCTATGACCAATATTCTCGACCTCTGCCTGCTAACGCCGTACATGAAGGGGCGGGGCCGGTTCAAGACTTTCGTCTGCTTCTTCGTTCCTGATAGAGCCGTCGGCCTCCTTCGCGAAGGCGCGCGCCAGCGAGGCGCCGGGGTCAACGCCGGGCGATGCCCGCGAAGGCTTGGCGTTGACGCCGGCGGCGAGCGGCGCATCCTGTTCGAGGACGCCGCTATGTGGTGCTACGAGTTCCCATCACTGCTTGGGTTCTGTCACGCTCCCGTGGGCAGCCAGCCATTCATTCGTCGATCTCCGCACAGGATGGGGTTCGGCCACGTCCCGACGGGCTCAATCAGAAACGACGGCCACACCGGAGTCGGTGGGCCACGGCGTTAGTCGAGCTCGCGTCGGTCCGTGGCCGAGACTCAAGCGGTGGCCTCGAGGCATCTGACCTCCCCGTCGCGCATGGCATAGAAGGCGAGGGTGAGCAGCTTGCGGGCGACCGCTACGCGGGCCTTGTACTTGCCGGCGTGCTCGGCGATGCGTTTGTAATCGGCGCGCAGCTTCTCGTTGCCCTGGGCCCGGTAGTTGCCGACAGCCTCGATGGCCGCCCAACGCACCAGCGGCGAACCCTGCTTGGTGATGACGCCGCGGTGGACGACCTCGTCGGACTCACGGTGTTTGGGGGTGAGTCCGGCCCAGTTGCAGAGCTTCTTGGCCGAGGCGAAGCGGCTGATGTCGCCGATCTCGGCCACGAAGATGGCGGCGATGACCTTGCCGACTCCGGGCAAGGTGAGCAGGGCCCGATAGCCAGGATTGGCTTTGAGCTCGGCGTGGATGTGCGAGTCGAGCTCGGCGATCGATCGCTCGTAGACCTCGAGCAGGTTGCGCAATGAGTCGAGACGCATGGCATAGGCCTCGGGCAGTTCGAGCCCCCGTCGAGCTGCGCCTGGCCAGTTGGTCCCCACAGCTGGCCCACGACGGGGAGGATCCCGTTCTTGGCCATGACCCCGTGGATCTGGGCCTTGGCGCTGGTGCGATGCCGGATGAGCGAATAGCGATAACGCACGAGCTCGCGCAGCTCTCGGACCTCCGACGGCGCGATCCAACCTTCGGCCAGACGCCCGAGCGCCAACATGGCGGCCAGGTCCTGGGCGTCGCGCACGTCGTTCTTGACGCGGCGATTCCCCCAGTTGTTGCCGAGGGCATGGGCGAGGTGCACGTGGGCGCCGCGCTCTTGGAGCAGATCGGCCGCCCAGTACCAGCCATAGGTGGATTCGAGCACCACTTCGGGCTCGGGCCCGGCAGCGGCCATGGCCTGGGCGAGTTCAAATGGCTGGCTGACGAAGCGCTCGGTGCCGAGCACCTCGCCGTTCTCTGCCATTCGGACAATGGTGGTGCTGCGTCGATGCAGGTCGATTCCGACGTACTGTCCCATAGGGGCCTCCTCCTCTATCGAGGTTTTCTTTTGCAAGACCGAGCATGCTCGGATCTCACAAGGGGCGGAGGCCCCGCCCCTTCATCGCATCAGGAAGGTGACACTGGTCAACGGACTTCTGGGTTTCGATGCGCGGACCGGAGACTTCCACATGCATAGACGGCGGAATCCGGGTGAGCCCGGACATCGACCAACTCCAGAGCGATGATGATGTGCTAGATACTGCTTCGGCCTGACTCTATTCATCCGCACGAGCCGCAGGTCTCACGAAAGGTGATCGCTCGCTATGCCATCCCCCGAGTCATGGCGTAGGTCAAGGTCATGGCGGGCTCCTCGTCTGGACAGTGGTATGAGACGGGCGGGCTCTGGATACGTGAAGCGAGCTGCGGAATTGTTCGTCATCAACGAGTGGGGCTCTGACTCCGACTTCGTCGAGAAGGCATGGCGCACCCAAAGCGAGACGGAGCCGGCCTTCATATCGATCGCTGCGAGTCACTGGCAGATGGTGGTCACCACTCAGCGTGACCTCACACAGATCACCGTCCGGGGCCCCGAGACCAGGGCGACGATCACTCCCATTCCCGCGGATGCCGAGTTCTTCGGAATCGTGTTCAGCCTCGGGACGCTCATGCCGGCCATTCCGCCTGCACGTCTCGTCGACCGGGCGGTCACGCTGCCAACCGCGGCGCCGAATTCGGTCTGGCTCGACGGCTCGCGCTGGGAGATCCCCACTCCCGAGAACGCGGACGTGTTCGTGAGTCGTCTGGTTCGCCAGGAACTTGTCGTCCGCGACTCGGTCGTCGCCGAGTCCTTTCAGGCCGACGTCGACGGAGTCTCCACGCGGACCCTCCAGCGCCGCGTGGCCCGGGCAACGGGACTCACGCGCAGCACGATCATGCAGATCGCACGCGCCGAGCGGGCCGTCGAAGCACTCGGGCATGGCCTCTCGCCTCCCGACACCGCCGTGCAATTCGGCTACGCCGACCAAGCCCATCTCATCCGGTCGCTGAAGCGATTCATAGGGCAGACACCCGCCTACGTGGTCAACCACGGTGGCCACTGGTCGCCCTCTTCTCGAGTACCGCCGGACACCGCTTGTAAAGGGTAGTTGTCGTTTTTCTTCAATACAGCGACCGAAGTCTCTCCGTAGCATCCCCGCCATGCGAAAGATTGTGAACTCAACCTACGTGACCCTCGACGGTGTCGTACAGAATCCACAGGACTGGCCGTCGGTCGGTGGCTTCAGCCAGAAAGGAAATCAGGTCCAGACCGATCTGCTGGAGCACTGCGACGCCGTGTTGATGGGCCGGCACACCTATGAGATATTCGCCCCGGTGTGGTCTGCCCGCTCTGGCGACCCGCTCAGCGAGCGCATGAACGCACTCCCCAAGTACGTCGTGACGACGACCCTTCGCGACCCTCGGTGGCACAACACGACGGTCATTGACCACGACCCAATCGAGGCCATCCGCGACCTCAAGCAACAGCCCGGCGCCGACATCGTGCAATACGGCTTTGGTCCGCTCTCCCACGCGCTCATGGGCGCGGGGCTCCTCGACGAGCTCCGCCTTTGGGTGCACCCTTTCTTCGTCGGCACCGGCACGGCCACCGACCTGCTCTACCGTGCCGGGTCGTCCAGCGCCTTCGAACTCGCCAACTCAATCAGCCTCGACGGCGGCATTGTTATCCTCACCTACCGGACGCTCTCGCGCTACTAGAGCTGGAGCTCTCGGCGATGACGAGAAAGCCACATCTCACAGAGATCACCGCCCGTGGCGCCACGACGGTTTACCCGTCGATGTGTTGGGTCGGCTCGGAACGTCTCCCCCGCTATGGATGACCCGACGCGCGCCTTTGCCGACATCAACGGGCTGCGGCTCTACCACGAGATCCACGGAAGTGGGCGACCGGTCTTGCTGCTCCACGGCGGCGTATTGACAATCGACTTCATGTTCGGCCCGATGCTCCCCACTCTGGCGGCGCGCCGCCAGGTGATCGTCCCCGAACTGCAGGGACACGGACGCACGGCCGACAGTGATCGAGCGATGTCGATCGACCAGCTGGCCGACGATGTCGCAGCCCTCCTCGCGCACCTCGACATCAGCGAGGCCGACGTCTTCGGCTTCAGCCTCGGCGGGTTGGTCGGGTGGTCGCTCGTCTTGCGCCATCCGAAGCTCGTGCGCCGCTTCGTTGTGGCGTCGGCTGACTACCGAAGTCGGCAGGCCGCCGCCGAAGATATTCCCAGGCCGATGCCCACCGATGCCGACTTCCAGGCCATGCGCGAGGCATACGCCGAGGTGGCGCCTGATCCCTCGCATTTCGACACCCTCCAAGAGAAGGTCGGAACGATGGTCACCACCAGGTACGTAGGCTGGACGGCCGACGACCTACGGGCAGTGCAGAGCCCGACACTGGTGCTCGTCGGCGACAACGACTTCATCCCCGTGACCGACGCCCTTGAGGCGGCCGACCTGCTTCCACGCGGCCAGCTCGCCGTGCTTCCCGGCACGACGCACATGGACATGACCCGCAGCCCCGAACGGATCCTTGCCATGGTCGTACCCTTCTTTGACGTCTGATGCGACGAGACTTGCCGTTCTTTCCGCCGAGGGTGGAGAGACGACAGCAGGTGCCCCCATGCATTGCCGGGGTCGCCGGGTCGGTGACCCGCCTACGTCGGATCCCGGAACCGGAGTTCTGGCGCCGTCTCCCAGCCAACCTGATGGACGGCCTTGATCGCGCTGCGGCGTCCACACTCCTGACACCGCCAACCATCGGCTCGCCCGACAGTGGGATCGCTTCCAGTGGTCAGGACGACAGCGGTGTCGCCACAGTCGAGGTCAACGAGCCATCGCAACATTCGCTTGCTCACGGCCCAGTCATTATCGCCCAACCAGGCGGCTGGGGTGCCTCAGTACGCCGGATCGTTGGGACGGTTGGGCACTTTTGGGATAGTGGGGCTGTCCGGCGACCGACGTTGGGATGACCTCAATATTCTTGGACGACGGACGCCGCGGTAGTACGACCACAGGCTTTGCCAGAGGGATTGGCGCTGCTCTCACTGACACCAATGAGTATGAGTTCGACCGGCAGGCCGAGTCAGTCACAGCAACGAACCTATGGAAAGGGCAATCCAATGACCGAGCTGGACCCGGAAGATGTCCGGCGAGCAATCGTCGGACACACCCGACGTTTGGCGGAATCAGCCGCCGCGGCCGGACCTGACGCCGCCGTGCCGACAACCCCGGGGTGGACCATCACTGACCTGGTCGAGCACATGGGCCAGAGCCAGAACTGGGTCGCGGAGATCATCGAGCGGCGCATCACCGACCCCCTACAGTTGCCGACGGAGATGGCCGTACTCCCCACCGACCCCCGCGAGTGGCAGGCGTGGCTTTCCGAGTCCGCGCAGCGGGTAGTGCACGCGTGCTCAGATGATGCTCTCGACGCGCCCGTGTTCAACGCCGCAGGGGACGAGCGATCCGGGACGCGATTCTGGATGTCCAGCCTCCTCAACGAGGCGGTCCTCCACGGCTTTGACGCATCCAGCGCGGCCGACCAACCGTACGACATTGACGCTGACATCGCGGCCGCGCTCATCAGCAACCACCTCGCGATGATCACCTCTCCCACGTGGGAGATGCGGCGGTCCGAGTCCGCCCACGCCATCCGGGGCACCGGGCAGACCCTGCAGTGGCTGGCCACCGACACCGCGGACGACGCGGGCGCTTGGTTCGTCGAACGCCGGCCTGATGGGACCACGTGGCAGCCCGGAACCCAGCGGGCCGACGTGACGGTGTCCGGCCCGGCAGGATCACTGTTGCTGATCTTGGCCCGACGACTCCCTCTCACCGACCTCGAAGCCACCAACGTCAGCATCGACGGCGACACCGACCTCGCCCAGCATTGGATCGACAACACCGCTCATGTCAGCGGCTAACCGGCACCGAGGCGCCCACCCTCCACGACGAAGAACAACTCGGCGCCAGACTGGTACGGGATGCCGTCCCCGACAACAGCGTCCATCCTTCGGCGACCCCCAACGTTTTCGAAAGAGAGGCGGCCAATCATGGATGACGAGACCGAGATATCGCTCGTAGAGTCGACGAACGAGATCTGAATCGTGGGACTCTGTGCGACCATGCCCCCGCACCCGTAGCTCGCGGATTGAGGCCTGAGCATTGAAGTCGTCCACGATCATGGCAAGTTCAACACCACGATCTGCCGCTCGGACCGCGATGACGATATCGGGCTCCTAAACCAGAACTTGTGCCCACAGAAGAGATACCAAAGGCTGACCAGAAGCGGGGCCAACGCTGGGGACACAGCAGCAACCTGCGCACTCCTACCGGTCTCGCCGAGAAAGGCGTCGACATCAAATGATGCCTTGTCCATCCTGTCCACGCTAGGTCGCTCCGGCGTTACGGCTGCCCCTAGCGCTATCTGAGCCGGCCGGGTCGCTTCATGGCGCATCGGCGTCAGCTGGCGCAGTCGCGTAGATATCGGTCCTTGCTAAGGAGAGATACCAAAGCCGACCACGGGAGCGTTGAGACGTCCTCCCCCCATCGAGCACAGCTAATTAGCGCCTCCGTAAGCAAAGATGCCGCCGTCTGTGCAGATGACCCAGCGCCCATCGTTTGCATTGGTCAGCTTCAGGGCCATGGCTAGGGCGTTTAGGACGACATTGCCCGATATGGCCAAGGGCGACGGAGCACCGACCGACGCGTCGCCGAAGTAGCCGACATTTCCGCTCTCGTTCAACAACGCATAACCACGTCCCGAGACGGTTCCCGTCAGTGCGGTCGTCCCCTGCGATGTGGCCTCGGAGCCGAAGCAGGGAGCGGTGCCGAAGGCAAAGACCCCACCGTCCGCGCCAACCAGGTAGTAGCCGGGGTGTGCCCCCGTCTCGGGCCAGGGCCATCCCTACGATCGGCCATCGAGGTGCTTGGCGGCCATGGAACCGAGGAACGGCGCATCACCGAACGCGAAGACACCGCCATCGGAGGCCACCTCGTAGTAGCCGCCGGTGATATCAGGACCGAGCGCCATCCCTACGATCGGGGCGTTGAGATGCTCGCCGCCCATGGACCCGAAAAAACGGGCAACGCCGAAGCCAAAGACTCCGCCGTCAGCTGCCACCTCGTAGTAGCCGGCACTCCCACCGGGAATAGACGCCATTCCGACAACGGGGGCGTTGAGAGACTGAGCCGCCATGGAACCGAGAAACGGCGCAGTACCGAAGCTGAAGATGCCACCGTCTGCCGCGGCTTCCCAGTAACCGGTTGCGGCCACCGTAGAGAGACGGACGGTCGCCGTCGCTTCGGGAGCTGTCACGCTACCGTCGAAGAGTACCGTCAGGGTCATGACCCCCAGAAAAAGAATTGCTGCCGCCGTTCTGCGGACCCACCTCGTCATCGGTCCCCTTTCTTGCTGAAATCACCCCTTTCTTTACCCCGATCCAGAGTTTCTTTCCATCGAGGTAAAGAGGTGACCGTTGGTCTGGCGAGGGCACCCCGATCGCCGGATCGAGGTCTGTCTTGCTAGGGGTGCGAGCCGCAGACTACGGAGGAGCCAAAAGGAACGGTTCTTCGGGCTAGAACGCGCCCTCCAGGGACGGACACCGTGAGCGTCACACATTGCTTTTGCGCCAAAGTAAAGCCACCACCGTATTGAACGAACCCCGTCGCCGCGAGTCCGCACGACAGAGGAGCTTGCACCACGACTCGTTCGGGCTCTGTCCTCAACTGGACCGTGGTTGTGGTGGTCGATGGGGCCTGACCGTAGGATATGGAAACGGGTCCTTTCGCTCCCTTGGCTACGACAAGTAGCGTCGCAAACCGGCTCGGGCCTACGGTCAGTGGAGATTTGATCCCCAGCAGAGGAGACCCGGCGATCTTCGCAACTAATCTCGGGCTTAGATCGCCAAACCTGACTGGCCCCACGACGACGTCATGGGCGGCATGGATTACCGCCGATGGCCTGGACCCGCTGTAGATCATCTGGGAACACTCCGCGGTTGGCAGTGGCTCTGATCCCGGCGCCTGTGCCCCCGCAGCGGAGAGAGGGGCAGCGAGCGCCCCCATCGCTGACCCCGAAATAGCACCCAAGAGGATCCCGCGGCGTATTCCAGCGTGGACCTGGTTTGTCACACGCCGAGCCTATTCAGCGAACTTGCGATCGGGAGATCGGGACCGTCCCCTTACGCCGTACATGAGGAGGAAGGCTATTTCCACGGATAGCCTGAGTAGGGCGTGACAATCTCAGCAGCACAGGTCCAGCGAATAGTTGGGCTCCGAGGTCGGATGCATCCCGGTGTCCCGGACCACTTAGGCGACCCCGGGCGGCACCCGGAGTGAGAACGACGAGGGAGCACAATTACAAGGGACCTGTGGAGGTTTGGGTCGATGGCGCCCAAAAGTTCGAAGCGGATCTCCATCTGACCAAACGCGAAAGCGTGGAGGAGACCCAAACGTTGGTCGGCACCGAATCCGTGGTGTTGTCGACGACATGGGATGGTCGGTTCCACGGGCTGGCCCAAGAGGACTTGCGGAGCCTACAGGCGGTCGGAGAATTTGAGCTGAGCCTGCCCGGCGATCGTAAGGGTCGAGTTGTGCTGCCCAACGGTAGGGACCTCGCCTACCTTCAAGGTCTCGGCGACCCACCGTTCTGAACTAGGCCGCGGCTCTGAGCTGTAATCAGCCCCTCAGGAGTTCCGGCGTACTGAGTGAGCCAAACGCCCTTCGGACACCAGTCTCACCTGCCCCCGTTCGCCGGTCGGCGGGACACTGCCGGTTCGGTCGGGGATACCCGCACGCTCAGGGGTAGCTTCCGCAAGCGTGTTGCCTCAAGATTGGGCCGTGCAACTGGGCCGACAACCATGACCGCCCGGATGACCACATTCGATTGGCTCGTCGCGCAAGTCGGAATGCGCCGCTCGGAGCGGAGGTGGTCGAGATCGCTGCTGCTGAATCCAAGCGAGTTACCTGGGGGCGGTTGGTCGATTCGCAGCGAACGCAGTTGGCGCGCCGGCGTTAGTTTTGCAGGAGCTCGTCCCCACACCGACGAAGGCAATCGTGCCCGGCGAGCGCGATGCGTCGTTGCTTGGCGAGCGTTTGAAGACTCCACGGCCGAGAGGTGGCTGTGGGTTGAGGCCGTGCCACTTGTCTCCGAGGTAGACGCGGCGTCCTACGTTTCGACAGGGCTGGACCAGTTCGTTCCCGACCCCCGCGCTCGAAAACCTTCGACCAGCAGGCGATTGAGGGCTTCAACGTAACGGGCCTCTCGCATCCACGGGCGTGGGAAGCGGCGACGACTGACCAGCAGGGACAAGGCCTTGCGACGGTGGTCACCGGCCACGTAGGCCGCATTGCCATTATCTGTCAATGCTCTTGGCACGAGAAAGGGTGGACATGGCAAGAAGCCACTTCGGTCGTGACGCTCCAGGCCGAGAAGATCCGCAGCAGTGTGGCCGGGTGTGCTGCATGATCGAACACCGAACCGCCCCCTATTCAGTATGGAACGGCCGGCTCCTCCGGCATCCGCATTTACGTGGATCATTCACCTGTCGGTGAACGGAGCCGACATACGGATGGAAGGAGCCGAGCCGTGTCCAGTATTGCCCACCGAGGATTCGTCCACCTAGGGATGGACGTCGCGAAGGACTCGATCGCGGTGGCGGTGCTCTCGCCCGATCGCGACAGCGCGGAGGTCGACAAGATCTTCCATGACAGTGCTTCGGTCCGACGCCTCGTCAAACGACTGGGCAACCCCAAGGAGATCTGGGCCTGCTACGAAGCAGGCCCGACCGGCTATGACCTCCAACGCCTGCTCACTTCGATGGGGGTGCGCTGCGACGTGGTGGCCCCCTCCTTGATCCCGAAGGGCTCAGGGGATCGGGTCAAGACCGACCGCCGCGACGCCAGACGACTGGCGGGGTTGCACCGGGCCGGTGAGCTCACCCCGATCGCCATCCCGTCACCGGCCCAAGAGGGAGTGCGCGACCTGTGTCGCACGCGCGGCGACATGGTCCAAGATCTCACCCGGGCCCGCAACCGCCTCAGCGGGTTCCTGCTCCGCCACAGTGTCGTGTGGCGCGGAGGGTCGCCCTGGACCGAACGCCATCGGCGCTGGCTCGCCACGCTGTCCTTCGACGACCCCGCTCTCGCCACGACCTACGCCCATTACCTGGCCACCGTGAAACTACGCGATACCGCGCTCGAGTCGGTCGAGGCCGATCTCCTGCCGTGGTGCACGAAGGACCCTTTCGGTGAGCAAGTGCAGCGGTTGGCCGCCTACCGGGGCGTGACCAGAGTGGGGGCCCTCTGTCTGGCGGCCGAGGTGTTCGACTGGCGTCGCTTCCCGAAGGCAAGAGGCTTCATGAGCTTCACCGGCCTCGTGCCCGGGGAGAACTCGACGGGTCTGCACCCAGCGTCGCGGCTCGATCACCCGGGCCGGCAACGCCCACCTGCGGGGCCAGCTCACTGAAGCGGCCTGGGCCTATCAGCACAGCCCGAATGTCGGCGTCGGCATCAGAGAGCGCCAAGCGGGTGTGCCGCCCGAGACCGTGGCCCGTTCGTGGGCCGCGCAGGTCCGCCTGTCGCGGCGCTTCCGACAGCTCGCCGCCCACAAGAACGTGCGCTCGGTCGTGGCCGCCGCCATCGCCCGCGAGCTCTCCGGGTTCTTGTGGGCCGAGATGGTGGCCGAGGTCTGACACCGTGATCGTCCTCTCGTTCAGCGCGCGATCGGCGCCGCGTCTGAGCGAACCCTCCACGACGCGCCGGAGCACCGCCGCAGCAGATCCGATCCTCGCCGGCGTTACAGCCCAGCGTCCTTCTTTCCGAGGGCGTCACGGGCGCCCCTATTCCGAGGCAACTACCTGCGAATGGCTTTACTGCGATTTCGATACGCGTACATCATCGTGGCGGTTCTCCGATCCACTGCGCTCCGGCGCGTCGTCGATGGCTCGCTCGACCACCACCGCCAGCTGCACGGGGAGACGAGTAGCAGCCTCCTCCCCGGCGTCAACACCGTTCGTCCTCACCCTTCGGGCTCCGGGCGCTCCGTGTTGACGTCGGGGCCCCACCGACTGCTCAAAGCGATCGAGCGCCGCACCTCTGGTGCGTCGCGGTCAAAAGTCAGTGATAAGGATCTTCGCGCGGGGGGTTGACACGCCGTTCCACATCATCGCCGGCGTGGCGGCACTTCAACGTTCCCAACCGATTGCACTTCAGGAGCTGGTGCGGGCCCTGCCCCAGTTCACAGTGCTTGCAACAGCTCCCTGGCTTTTCTCGGGCCAACCCAGCGAAGCCAAAAGAAGAGCGCGCTGGCGGGGGACATTGGCTGGGTCGATGATGTACCAAGAGCGCGGCCCAACAACCTCATGAGGAGGTGACGGTTGAAACGGCTTCCGAGAAGAGCGATGCCGTGGGCGGCACTGACCCTTGTAACCGCAATGGCCGCAGGCGGTGCCGTGTTCGGCATCGTGGAAGCGCCTTCCGGGACGCCTTACACCAGTTCGAGACAACCGCCTCCTTCACATCCGCCCCCCAACCCCGTCTCGGTTGCCACTCCTGCTTCGGTAACGCCACCAGGTCCCCCAGATCCTCCATCGCCGGGACCTCTTAGCGTCAATGGCTCAGCGTGGGCAGGCCATGGCGATCTTGCCTTCGTCTCGAGGGGCCAGCTTGAAGTGCTCTCGAACACAGGAAGCCTGACCACTATCACCGGACCGACCGACGGCGGATTTGATAGCAACCCGGCGTGGTCAACTGACTCGCAGTGGCTCGCGTTCTTGTACACCGGTCCAGCCAACGGATTCGATGTTCCGGCTCCCTCCCTGTGGCTGGTCAAGGCCGGATCTTCTCAAGCCGAAGAAGTCGCAAATACCGCGGTCGGGATGTTTGCGTGGTCTCCCGTCGCCTCCGTGTTGGCCTATACGGTGGCACCTGGTAACGATCCGGTCTTCGGGCCGGAAGACGTCTGGATCGAAGATCCGAGATCTCCCCCAAAAGCGTGCCTGTCGGTGTGGGAGACGCCGTGGGCGCTATCGCATGGTCGCCCGACGGGAGCGAACTGGCTTTCGACGACCTCGCCTCCGCGCAACCCGCGACGCAAACCTCTCCTGCGACCCAACCGCAGGCAAGGCTCGGCACTGTCTTGGCGAGCGGTGGCTCACCCGTGACTCTTTATCAGTTGAGCGATTCGGGGATCGACCTGGCTGGCTGGTGGCCCACGGGGGGCGGGCTCTTGTTCTGGAAGGCACAGGGTTCTCGGCCTCACTCGAGGAGGACGGCCTCACGCTGTACAGCCTCGAAATTTGGCGGTGCGCAACCTGTGGCACTGACGACCTCGTTGGTTGGATCCACCTGGTTGGCGCCCCAACCGGATGCGGACGCTGTCGCCGTCGTGTCAGGCGGAGGCCGGTTTATCTGGTCGGCAGGGCGAGACGTTGACGTCTGCCGTTTCCCTGCCGCCACCTGCCAAGCAGAACCCATCCCGGCGTCCACTGTGGGTCTTGCTCCTAGTTGGTCCTCATCTGGTTCGTTGATCTTCTCGGTGGCCTCCGCCGCCGGACCCTTCGGCACGACCGGTACCGCCGGCTTCTCATCGGGTTGGATGGCCCAATGGGATGCAGCGAACGCATTGTGGGCGATGGTCCCCGGAGGAGCTCCGAGCCCGATGACCTCCGCGCCCGCTGGGTCGCTGCTGGCTGTGCCGAGTGCGCGAGGGAACGCCATGGTCGTGGTGGCTGATGACGATTTGTGGTTGGCCAACACTGACGGTGCTCCCGCGACACGGGTAGCCGGACCGCTCTACTCGACGATTGGGCCCAGCGGCTTCTACGGCGAAGTTGACTGGGCCGGCACCTTCGCGTGGTCAGCTGGGGCCGGTCCTCGGCAAGGACCAACGCTGCTCGACGAGCTGGCGGATCTCTCGGATCAGGAGTTGCCGTGAGCCGTTACGGGACCGGCGCGGCTGAAATGCTGGTTCCCGAGAACGGCAGTATGGCGGGCGCTCACGAGGGTAAGTAAAACTTGATGGAGAGTTGGAAGCGATTCCGTCACGGCTTGGGGCGGATGATGGCGGGCATCCTCTGGTTCCATATAGAGGACGGATGGATCTACTACGTCATCCTTGGCGGCTACATCGCCGTGGTTAGTGCTGCCGTCTGGCTGCTCACTCGCAACGGTGTGCTTCCATTGCTTGCCGGTTGCGTCGTGCTGCTGGACGGAACGACTTTGCTTTTGTTCTTGCTGTATCGCTGGTGCACACGGCGCTGGGGGCCTCGTTAGCCACAGCTAAGTCCCGGCCAGGCGACCGATGCGTGTCGTAACTGAGCGGTCTGCAAGAGTGCCCCCGATCGTCGGATCGGTGGTCGATCCATGTTCTGGGTCATCCCGGGTTTTTAGCTGTTAGGAAGGCCGGATGCCTACACCCCTTGAGATTGCATACGACGACCTGATCCGCGGGTTGAACGGACAAGCGACGGATCTAGAGTCAATCCGAAGCCACGTCAACGTCGCTCTAGGCGCTGGCGGTGTGGCGGCGGCGTTCCTTGCTGGTAAGTCCGGTTCGACCGCTGCCCTGTGGGTCGCCTTTACCGCGTTTGTGCTCATCTGTCTCATTACGGCGTACCTCTACAAATCGGTGACCGCGTTCACCTATGACTTTGTTCAGGATGATCTGGTCTCCCAATTTGGAGACAATGCTGGAGATGAAGCCATGCTGCGCTATTTGCTGGCCGAGGGCGTTAAGGGTTACGGCGATAACCGAACCCAACTTGATGCGCACTGGCGCGCTCATAATGGCGTGCTGATTCTCTTTGCCATCGAAATCGTGGCTCTTCTGATCCATGCCGCCTAGGTGTTCCCGCATGCCCCCGATCGCCGGGACCGCGGCACACACAGCCCGGGCCCGCCGTCGCCCGACAGGTCGGCGCTCCCCAGGCTACCGTCGTTCCGTGGACCAGATGCCCGAGGCCGACGACCCGATAGCGCCATCCATCTACAGCTTGAGGCCGAGCGAGCAGGAGCGGGCTCGGTATCGCATGATGGCGAAGGGCGCCGCAGAGAATGAGGCAGCTGAATGGTCGGCAGCGGGCATTCTGGAGGGAGCCCGAATCGCAGACGTTGGTTGCGGCCCAGGTGCCGTGTTGCGAGTGTTGGCTGAACAAGTTGGCCCAAAAGGTTCGGTGATCGGCATCGACGCCGACCCTGCGGCAGTTTCGATGGCCATCGAGGAGATCGAGGGTCTCGAGCAAGCCGATGCCCGGATCGGTCCGGCAACCCGCACCGGACTGAATCCCGACAGTTACGACGCGGTCATGTGTCGCCACGTACTGGCTCACAACGGCGGGCACGAGGCGGACATCGTCGCCCACCTCGCGGCGCTCGCTGTTCCGGGCGGCTGTGTCTATCTCGCCGATGTCGACATAACGGCCCTGCGAAATACTGCCAACGATCCGGATCTTGACGAGCTGTCGGAGCGTTACCACGAATTTCAGCGTGCACGGGGCAACGACCTCTGCGTGGGCCTCCGTCTCGGAGATCTGCTGATCGATGCCGGCCTTACCGTTGAGCGTTATGCCTGCCGTGCCCCGGTCCTCCAAGTGCCGCCAGGCATGCGGCCTCCGTCATGGGCAGCGCGAGAGGTCATGGTGGCGGAAGGGTTTGCCACCGATGCCGATGTCACTCGATGGGAGGCGGCGTTTATTCGCCTCGACGCGGAGGAGCGGCGTCCTTGGCTCTTTCCCGCGACGTTTATCGCCGTCGGTCGTCGCCGGTAGAAGCCCAGATCGATAGGCACGGCCGGACGCCCCGTATGTAGCAGAGTCCGAGAGGTCCGAGCCTGTCCCAGTACACCGGCTAAGGCGCGATGGCAGTCCATCCACGACGGCGAAGCTCCCCCGCAAGCTGTTCCGACGGCAGAGAACTCAGCACTTGCTCCTGGTCGGATTGCCGCCACGTTGGCGTAGCGGTAGCAATGCTCCCGACAGACTGCGCATCCAGTAGCTGGTCTATGAACTCCGTCGCTTCATCCCGTGTGAACTTTCCAGCAGCCTGGCGCTGGGAGAATCCCATGGGCCCACGGGCATCGCGGAAGTCGGAATGTCCTGCCTCTTTGAGGAGGTCCATGAGCTCTCGAACCTGCTTTGCTGAGGCCGGTGGACCTGAATGTTGGCCAAATGCCATTGGGGGCATTCTTGCCCACTTGACGAGAAGCCGGGTCAGTGACCCCCTTCGATGTCGGACGGTGGGAACTCTCTTCGGTTCGTCGCACCCGGTGACGACAATGCCGACATGAGTGTTTCTGGCATCTTGATCGCAGAGAGCCTCCTAAAGAGCAGCCCACTGGAGGGCGTGACCCTCCAGGTTCGAAAGATCAGCAGAGGAGATGTTGGCGACATTGATGCCGGGCAGCCCCTCACGTGGACCTTCATCGAGTTTGAGGTCCAGGATCAACTCCTCACCGAGCTTGTTGGAGCGCTGAGCGGTTCGCTTGATCCCGAGGGTGGTTGGTACTGCGACTTCCGCACAGTCGAGGAGACTTTCGTCGTCTTCGCTGGTCGCGTGTTCCGGTATGCCCGCGGAGATGCGACGGGCCGGGAGGAGGCAGAGGCCTACGGTCGAACCGTTGGGGTGCCCGAAGCGCAGCTCGACTGGCGGCAGTAGCCAGTACCGCCGATCCCGGAGGACTTCCAAGGGTGCCACCTAAAGCGGCCTGCGGCCGCAACCAAAGGGCCTCGGGGTGGTCACGGCCGGGCGGTCTCCGGTTGCGGCCGCAGTCCGCGGTTGGGCGCGACCGCGTGCTGCCGGGCCGGGTGACGGGCCGGCAAAGCCGGCCCTGGGCGCCCTCGCGCACACGGCGCGACGCTTGGCCTTTGCACGTCAGTGTCGGAGGTGAGCCATGGGCGCATTCGAAGAGCTCCACCAGGACCGCGTCGTCGGCAGTCTCGCCATGTTCGACCGCATGATCTTCAAGGGACGTCTCACCACTCTCTACAAACAGAACGGGGCGCGCTGCTACTTGTGGTCCTAAGGTGTCGCCCTCAAGGACTTCACCCCCTACGCGAAGTGGACGACCGCTCAGATCGGCGACCGGGTCCGGGGCCTCGCCGAGGCCGCCGGTCGTCCGGTCATCTCCTTCGACCACGTCAAGACCCGCAACCACGCCCAGCGCAAGGACGACCTGGCCAAGTCGATCGCCGAGCGTGACGGAATTACAGAGGGGATCATCTGCGTCATCTCCGCCGTCGAGTCCTGCATGAGCTTCGAGGTCCGAAAGCACCACAAGACCAAGACCATCGACATCTACCGCCGCGAGCGCAAGTGCCTCCATCACTACCTCTACCTGGCCGACAGAGAGTTCGGCTTCATGCACGTGCGCATCCAGGGCTGGATGCCTTATGACTGCCAGATCTACATCAACGGGCGAGAGTGGCTGGCCCGGCGCCTCGACGAGGAAGGGATCGCCTACCTGCGTCACGAAAACGCGTTGTTGCGCGTCGGCGATCTCGAGCGCGCTGCGCAGCTCGGCGACGAGTTCGCGCATCGGGCCTGGGCCAGGGTGCTGAACGCCTTCGCCAAGATGGTCAACCCCCACCTCGGTGCCATCAGGGCGGCCGAGTACGGCGGCTACTACTGGGTGCTCGACCAGGCCGAGATCGCCACCGATGTCATGTTCAGCTCGCGCCCCAAGCTCATCGAGATCTGGCCCGACCTCGTCCACCACGCCGCCTTGCACATGGGATCTGACGACGTGCTGGGTTTCCTCGGACGAAAGCTCCATCCCGCCCTGGCCAAGGAGGTCGTCACCGACGCCAAGCGCCGCCCCGAGGGCTGGCGGGTCCGCCACCGCATGGGGCCCAACTGGGTGAAGGTCTACGACAAGGTCTCCGCGCTCAGAGTCGAGACGGTCATCAACAATCCGCGCGAGTTCCGGATTCTGCGCGTCGTCACCGACGAGGCGGGCCGGCGCGAGCGGCGGTGGTGCCCCATGCGCAAGGGGGTGAGCGACCTGTGGCGCTGCTACCAGGTCGGCATCGCCTCGAACCAGCGCTATCTCGGTGCCCTCGCAGCGGCACCCATGAAAGGCAAAGGCGTCGCAGCATTGGACGCCCTGTGCCGGTCCAAGACGACCCGGGGACGCCGGGTCGCCCGCTTCAGCCCCTTGAACCCCGCCGACCTGGCCCTGTTCCGAGCCGCCATGGCCGGCGAACACACGATCTCGGGGTTCCGCAACGCGGACCTGCGTGCCCGCCTCTACCGACGTCGACCCCTCAACCGTGACGAAACCCATCGGCGCTGCGAACGCGTCTCACGACTCATCGTCAAACTCCGCGGCCACGGCCTCGTCGCCAAGGTTCCCGGTGCCCGTCTTTACCGAGTGACCCCCTACGGCAACCGCGTCATGACCGCAGCTCTCGCGGTCCACGACGACCGTTATCCGCTGCAGTTTCTCGCGCCCGCGGCATAGGACAGCCGTTTCTGTCTCTCGCGACGCGCAAATGTTGCCGGGGTCGGTTCGAAGGCCGGAAGCGGGCGTCATCCATCTCGCTTCTTGTTAGACGCCGTTGGCACGTCGCTCTTGTTGCACGCAAACTGTTCTCAGCGTCGGTAGCTGAGAACGCGCCCTTCAGAAGGCCACCGTTCTCAGCCTGGGTAGCTGAGAACGCGACCCCTCGTGTTGCACGCTGTTGCACGTTTATTGCACGACGACCCATTCGGCGGGCCGTCGGTGAGCCAACGCTCTCGTCGACACCGACCCTGACCTGCGATGTTTGCCGAGAGCGGGCGACGGGAATCGAACCCGCGTTCTCAGCTTGGGAAGCCCACCAGTGGTCCCGTCTTTACCTGCGCTGAGATGAAAAAGTCCAGCTAATCGCTATTCGCATCTATCCGCTGGTATTCGCTGTTGTCCCCATTTTGTCGTTGCGTGTGGCACGAAATGGAGCGAATTCGATCAGTGGCACGCTGTGGCACGGGGAGGGCTCGCCGCTCTCAGTCATGAAATCTGAGGACTAGTTAGCGACTGCCGGAGCACTTCTCTTCGGAGTGTGAGACGCCTGCGCCAACCGGCCAGGAGGGTGCCCACGTACGGCCCTTTTGGCGTGTGGACAAGTCTGGCGATGTCAGGTGGGTTGACCCCGATCTTGATCGCAGCTGAATCGCCCACTGTCCGGTTGTCCGGGGTGCTACTTGCCGTCCGAGTCAATCGCGAACTGGCGGCGCGATGCCGGGAGCGCACGCCAGAGCCGTCCGGCAAGGATTGCCAGCCCAAAGATGCAGACGTAGACGAGCGGCAGCAACGTGCCGCCCACCTCGGTGGCCTTCCCGTTGACGAACGTGAACGTCGCATCGGTGAAGACATAGGCGACACCGTGCCATTGGTACAGTCCAGTGGCGTGCGGATTGGCCGCGATTACGCCCCCCCTGAAGGCGTCGATTCGGGCATTCGACACCCAGAACATGAACCAGAACGCCGGTAAGAGGACGAAAGTTGCTGCCCACCAGGAAGGTGTTGGTCCACCGTACTCACCAACGATGTAATCAGCGGCGATCGTGCGGACGTTACCCAACCGCCGCAGGGCTTCCTTGGTGCCGACGTCGGCGGAGGCCGCAAGCAGGTTGGCTCGCAGCTCGCGGCGCTTCGCGGCCTGGGAACGCATTGGCAGATTCTGCAAGTAGCTGTTGAAAGTCCACACAGCCCGCTCGATACGGAGCCGGTCTGTCCAGATCAGGGTTCCACTCATTTCACACTTCCTTTGTAGGTTGAACTGGTTGGGGCGGGTAAGGGCGTGACAACACCGGGGTGACCACGTCGGCAAGCGAGAGCCAGGCGGACACGCCATCGGTGAGTGCCGCATAACCGGCCTTGGTGGGTCGGTAGTACTTCCGGGCCGGACCCGAACTCGACGAAACCAGACGGGCGCTGACGCGGGACTCGCGTTCGAGCCTTGCGAGGGCGGGATAGACCGTGCCGTCGGAGATATCGGATAACCCGAGTTGATGCAGGCTCTGAACGACCTCGTACCCGTAGGACTCGCGGTCGGCGAGCAGACGCAACAACAACAGCGACAGGACGCCCTTGAGGAGCTGAGGATCGTGAGTCGGGGGCATGCGTTCACACTAAGCCAGGTACTATGTATAGTCAAGTACTAAGCTAAACCAGGTTGGGGAATGACTCGTAGCCACGTCCTCCCGGCGTGAGGAGGTCACGCTCGTGGAACTGACGCCAAAATCCCTGGAGTGCGATGCACTCCAGGGACCCTGGACTTTCCGCCCGACGTCAGGCATCGCGGTGCGCCACCCGGATGGTCGCCGCCGTCAAGGCGATGGCGGCATAAATGGCGAGGACGGCGATGGCAGTACCTGGACTGAGGAGTCCCGCCGAATGCTTGACCGTCACGGCCGCCTCGAGTGCGGTTCCAGGCAGGTACTGGCGAAGGCCAGCCGGAAGAAACTGGCCAAGCACGGCTCCCCCGACGATGACCAGCACCAAAGTTGTCGTCGCCCCGGCCGTGTGTCGGATGACGCCGCCGAGGCCGACCCCGATGATTGCGACGAGACTGACGGCCATGGCAGCGAAGATCACCGCTTGCAGCACACCGGGATGCCCGAAGGAGACCTGGAGGTGCTTGCCGGCGAAGATCCGCTGACCGACTTCGAAGCTGACCACGGCAGCCACCAAACCCACTGGGAAGGCGAATGCCGCGGTGACGGCGGCCTTGGTCGTCAGTACCAGGCGTCGGGTGGGTGTGGCCGTAAAAGTGGAGCGGATCATCCCCGTCGAGTACTCGGCCGTCACCGTTCGCACGGCGAGCGCTCCGAGGAGCACGGCGCCGACCAAGAAGAATCCTCCCAACGAGCAGGCCGTTGGGTCGAACGTGGCGCGCTGCGACGCGGTCATGGTCGCCCACTGGTTCGCCTGAGATGCGCACAAGATGGCCCCCAAGCCGATGGATATGGTCACCGCAATGACGGCCGTCCGCCAGGTGGAGGGCAGGGTACGAAGCTTGGTCCACTCCGATCTGAAGATCCTGCTGATCGACGCCGTTCGGATAGGCGTAGACGAAGACGCCACGTGATTCGCATCGATGGTGTAGGTCGCAGTGCTCATGTCAGTTTCCTTTGGTCGAGCCGGTCAACTGGCCGGCGTGGTAGTCGGTTTCATCCTTGGTCAGGTCGAAATACGCCTCCTCGAGCGACGACTCGATGGGCGCCAGCTCGACAAGGCTGATGTCGTTGGTGGAAGCGACGGCGCCGATGCAAGCGGAGTCCATGCCGGTGACGACCATGGCGCCGTCGCAACCGTGCTCGATCAGAGCGCCGCGCCGCGTCAGAGCGTTGGCCAGGTCTGTCTGCTCCACTGCTCGGACCCGGACGCTCGGGGCGGTGTGTCGGTTGATGAACTCATCGGTGCCGGCGTCGGCGATGATGCGGCCGCGGCCGATCACGATCAGATGATCGGCGGTCTGGGCCATCTCGCTCATCAAATGGCTTGAGAGGAACACCGTGCGGCCTTCTGATGCGAGCGACTTCATCAGGTTGCGGATCCACAGGATGCCCTCGGGGTCGAGGCCGTTGATCGGCTCGTCGAACATCACCGTCTCGGGGTCACCGAGAAGGGCGGCGGCGATGCCAAGCCGCTGGTTCATGCCGAGTGAGAACGTCCCCACCCGCTTTCCCGCCACATCGCTGAGTCCGACGATGTCGAGCACTTCGCTCACCCGGCGACGGGCGATGCCGTTGCTGTCGGCCAGCCACATCAGGTGGTTGGCAGCGCTCCGGCCGCCGACGATTTTGCCGGCATCGAGGAGCGCCCCCACCGAACGGAGAGGGTCGGCCAGCTGGTGGTACGGCTTGCCGTCCACCCGGACTTCACCCGAAGTCGGAGCGTCGAGGCCCAGGACCATGCGCATGGTGGTCGACTTGCCTGCGCCGTTGGGACCGAGGAAACCGGTCACCTGGCCGGCGTTGGCCGTGAAGGAGACCTCATTGACGGCAACCGTCTTGCCGTAGCGCTTGGTCAGCTGCGTTGCTTGGATCATTGTGCTTCCCTTCCAGGAGGTTCTTGTTGGTTGGCAGCCTGCGCTCGGGGCCTGAGGTGGGGCTGACGGCTCACTGAGACGGGACATCGCAAGGCGCTCGGGCACACCTCCCGCCTGGAGCTCGATGGTCGTACCGTTGCGATCGTGGAGGTCAGGTTCTTCGGAGAGTTCGAAGTGCTGCAGGCGGGAGAAACGGTGCCGGTCCGCGGCACCAAGCAACGGGCTCTGCTGGCTCTGCTGGCACTGCAGCGCGGGAGGCCGGTCACCGCCGACCGCCTCATCGATGCCCTCTGGGAAGAAGGGCAGTCGGCCAACCCGTCCAACGCTCTGCAGGCACAGGTCGGTCAGCTGCGCCGTACGCTCGGGGCACCGGCGATTCTCACCAGCGAGGCCGGCTACGCCCTCGCCGTCGATCCCGATGACATCGACGCTTTCCGATTCGAACAACTCGTGGCCACAGGCAGGCAGTTACTGAGCGAGGGCAACGTCGAGGCTGCATCGGAGGCGCTGTCCGAGGCGCTCGAGCTGCGGCGCGGGGACCCACTTAGCGAGTTCGCCTACGCCGGATTCGCCGACACCGAACGAGCGCACCTGGGGGAGCTGACCCTTGCTGCATTGGAGACCAGGGCGGAGGCAGAGCTGGCGCTAGGCCGCCAGGGACAGGTCGTCGGCGAACTCGAGACGCTCTGTAGGGAAAACCCGTTGCGCGAGCGGCTCTGGGAACTGCTCATTCTCGCCCTGTACCGGGACGGACGGCAGGCCGAGGCACTGCGGGCCTACGCCGAAATCAGGGATCGTCTGGTCGACGAGCTCGGCATCGACCCGAGCGTGTCCCTGCGTGATCTCGAGACTCGCATCCTGGCCCAGGACTCGACACTCGCCTTGAGCCCCACCGCAACTCCCTCAGCGACTCGGGCTCGCACCGCTGCGGGCAACTTGCGGGAGCAATTGAGCAGTTTCGTCGGCCGCCGCTCCGAGCTCGATCAGTTGGGCGAAACAATGCGCACCTGCCGGCTCGTGACGCTGGTCGGTCCCGGTGGTGTGGGCAAGACCAGATTGGCGTTGGAGGTTGCTGCCTCCCTTCGCAACGAGCACCGAGACGGCGCCTGGCTGATCGACCTTGCCGGCGTTACTGAACCCGAAGGAGTGGCTCCTGCCGTCGCCGGTGCCCTCGAGGCCGCCGCGTCCTCGCTCGGAAGCCCCCATTCGCCCGGATCGACGGTAGATCTGATCCTTCACCATTTGGCCGGGCAATCACTGATCGTCGTCCTCGACAACTGCGAACACGTGATCGACCACGCGGCTGAACTCGCCGGAACCATGGTCGGCGCGGTGCCCGATCTGCGACTGATCGCCACGAGCCGTCAACCGCTCGGTGTCCCCGGTGAAGTCCTCATGCCGCTCACAGGGCTATCCGAGCCGGCCGCCGTCGAACTGTTCGTCGATCGGGCGCGGGCGGTACAGCCCGGCTTCAGCACAGAAGGGCAGGCTGGCCAGGTCGTTGCAGATATTTGCCTCCGTTTGGACGGCCTTCCGCTGGCCATCGAGCTCGCTGCGGCCCGGCTCCGAGCGCTTCCCCTGGCGACCCTGGCGCAACGGCTCGATGACCGCTTCCGTCTCTTGACGGGAGGTGCCCGTACGCAGTTGCCTCGCCAGCAGACCCTGCGGGCGGTGGTGGACTGGAGCTACGACCTCTTGTTCGACGACGAGCGCAAACTCTTCGCTCGTCTTTCCGTCTTCTCTGGTGGCTGCGAATTGGCCGCTGCAGAGGCGGTCTGCTCGGACGACCAAGTCCCACGCGACGAGATCCTCGACACCCTCAGTCGGCTCGTTGACAAGTCCCTCGTAACCGTCGACATTGGCTCGACGCCGGCGAGGTATTCACAGCTGCAGACTCTCTGGGAGTACGCCCGCGAGCATCTCGTCGATTCTGTCGAGGCGGCCGAAGTGCAAGAACGGCACGCCCGCTGGTACCTCGCAATGGGGGAAGAGGGGAGACCCGGTCTGCGCGGCCACTCGGGAGTCGAATGGAGAGCCCGACTCGAAGCTGACCTGGACAACTTTCGTGTCGCTCTCGACTGGTTCATCGGGCGCGGTGATGCCCCCTCGGCCCTTGCCCTTGTGGGCAACATCGCCTACCTGTGGTTCCTTCGTGCTGATTTTCACGAGGGCTATCGGTGGTCGAGCGATGCCCTCGCCGTCGACCCCGCAGATGACTGCTTAGGGCTGCGCGGCTTCGCGGCTGCCTACAAGGCGTTCTTCTCCAGCATCGTCGTCGGCCCAGGTGCGGCACTTGATGCGTTCAAAGAGGCCCTTGCCGAACTACGCCAGGCGCACTCACCTGACCTGGGCGGTGCACTTCTTGTGATGTCCGACGTCCTCGCCCGGCTTGGCGACTTCGGCGCGTCCCAAGAGGCTCTGGCCGAAGCGCTCCCCTTGGTGATCGAGAAGGGCGACCCATGGGACATCGCTACCCACGACATGTTCGCTGCTCGGAACACGGCGGCACAGGGTCGAGCCGATGAGGCGGAAATTCTGACGCGAGCCAGTGTGGAGCAGCTGCGGAACTGCGGCGACCACTGGATGATCCTCTATGGCCTCGGCATGTTGGCCGGAATCGAGGAATCCCACGGGGATTTCTCGGCTGCAATTGCTGCCTACGAAGAGCTCATCGCTGCCTGCCAGACAGCCGGAACGATCCACTTCGAATCGATGTGGTTGATCCGCCTGGCCACCCTGCAGGCCCGGCTCGGTGACGATGTTGCTGCCGAGGAGCTCTTCGCCGACGGCCATCGCCACCAATTCGCAATTGGCCCATACCGCCGCACTCACCGGTCGGGCAGGAGCTGCGCGCCGGCTTGGTGATCTCGCCTCGTCCCGGCGCTGGCTCGACGAGGCCAGAAGCAATTACGAGTCCGTCGGCTTGCCGAGCGGCTCGACGCCGGCGCTCATCGGCCTCGTCTGGTGGTGCCTGGCTGCCGGCGACCTCGCAGGGGCTCACGAATACGCAGCGCTGGCTTGTGACGGAGCGGCGGAGGCGGCGGATCCCTTGGTCCGAATCCTGGCTGAGACGGTGGTCGCCGCGGTCGCCCTCGCCTCCTCCGATACCGCGGTGAACAGGGAGGCCTTTCGTGCCGTCCTCCAGCGTCGGGCAGCCGGCGGCCGGTCTACCGCCTTTTTCGAAGCCGCGCTCGATGACCCCGATATCGAAGCATTGGCGATTGCGCACGGAATTCGCACCGGCTGAGCTCTCAGCACCACCTCAGCGCCTCGTCAGGGCACCAGTTCAATTTGTTGGCTGTGGAGCAATTCAGTCGTCCGGAACCCGTTCGCCCAGTCCACGCTGCACCTTCGGAGCTGGCCGTAGAGGACCATGGCCGTGCGGTCACGACGAACCCGCAGGCGGCCACGTGGTACCGCCTGGCACAGCGGGCCGCCGATTATCGCCTCGCGAGCGCAGCACTGCGACTTGCCCTCGAAGCGGATCCGGCCTTCGGTCTTGCCGCCGCCGATCTCGACGCCATCACGGAAGGACCTACAGGTCCGACCCGTCGTATCAGCAGACGCCAAATGAACTGGGAACGCCATCACATCGAAGTGGTCTCCACTGCGGCCGCCGGCAACCACACTCGAGCCGCCGACTTGCTCCGAGAACACCTCGCCAGCATTGGCTGCGACCCACTCGCTCTGAGCATCGTCATCCGTCTTGGACGGTCCACCGCATACGGGAAGGTGTCTGAGGACGTCGCGAGCCGTCTTCTCGGTTGCCACCAGCCCTGGCGGTGATTTCCATCGCTGCTGAGCAGCGGTGCCGGGTGGCCCTGGGCGGCCGGCCTCTCACTGTCGTCGACGAGCATCTGTGCCCATACGCAGGCGTGCCGTACCGGGACCGTGCAATTGATCGAGCGCAGCGAATCGGCCGGCCAAGGTGAGAACCAGCGCCTCGATGGGTCCTGTGACCCCGAGACCGTCACCAGCCGACCAATCCGCATCCGTCGCGGTGGCGTGAATGCCCTGGAACAGTTTCGCGCCGGGAAAGAAGCGGTTGGTCCAGAGATCCCGGGCGACGGGGATCATTCGCCGATCGGGAATGTGGCGGGGTCGCTCAAGTGGTCGGCGGATGTCCATTTGGTGGATGACTATGTCCTCGAGCATGGACAACGACGACAGGCCAGGCAGATGCGTGCGAGCGAGAACGACGCCTCGGAAGTCCTCGAGAAGCATGGCGACGGGAGCCCCGCCTCGCTGTCGCGCATCCTTCGCGATATACCGGTTGATTCGGAACCCCGAGGTCATCAACCCCCAGGCAGCCTGAACAACGGTCATGCGAGTCTCGCTCACCATGTGTCCTACGACATCCCGAACTCGCCATTCAGCGCAGAGCGAGGGGGTGTCCCATTGCGCGGGGGTGAGCGTTTCGAGCAGCTCCAAGAGGGATTGGCGTTCGTGGTGAACGTCGGACCAGACATCCGTCCCGGTTGACATGATCGGGTTCCTTCGTTCTCAGGGGAGCAATTTCCGCTCAAGTAGCGAAGCTGAACGGCGGGTACCGATCAGTGAGGAAGCCGACGTAGGCCTCTACGCGGAGTGCGTAGCGGTGGGCGCTGACCAGGAAGTGAACCCCTTGGTGAAGAGCCAGATGGGCAGGATCAACTCGAAGAGACCTCCGATGACCAGCGCCAGCATCCCTGCGCCGTGCGTCACGTTGATGAGGTTGAACATGGCCAAAACGCTTCCCAGCAAGAAGACCGGATAGCCGATGACGCCCAGCATGGAGAGGTTTCTCGGCACGATCCTCGAAGTCAACAGGGCAGACGAGAGCACGAGGCCTGCAACACCAGATACCGCGTAGACGGCAAGCACATAGGCATTCCACTCCGCGTGGTTTGTCAGGAAGTACATGCCCACTGCCACAAGTGTGAGGCACTCCGTCACCCTCAGCGCCAGGTAGGCCCGCGCTCGAAGTGGTGCCGACGGCGTGAGTATCTGCCGCATGGAAGCGCCGTTGGCTGCGACGGCGAGGCCGCAGCACGCCAGAAGGAACACGCCGACGATGAGGGCACTGTGGGCGGCGGCGCTCGAGAAGTACGAGCGGATGAGCGCATTACCGATCGCGAAGGTGAAGGTGGCAGTGAGGAAGCACAGTCCGACGAGGACTGAGGTCTTGCTGACGGATGTCGCGGTCGGCGTCGGGGCGCCCCTGGTCGGCCAACACGTGGTGGCTATCTGATGCATCGATCGGTCCAGTTTCGCTGTCTTCATGGTCTCACGCCGATGGTCAGGGCCGGGTCCAGGTGCTCCGTCTCCAGGTGCTCTGTCTCGGACAGATCCACCGCCGGAGCGGCCGTTCCCCGGGCGACCGCTCGCTCGGTCCGGATGTCGAGCACGAGCAGGCTCAGGTTGGACACGACCGCCGCACCGATGATCGTCGTGATCAACGCCATGAGCCCGCTGGTCACGTGGTACCCGAATACGGCTCCGACCAGCGCACCGACACCCGCGGCACCGATGCCCTTGGCCCGCATGGCCTTCGGCGTGTCGGTGCGGACCCAGCCGGCGTAGACCCCGAGCCAGATCGGCACCGCGATCGCGACCACTGCCAGCAGCTGGTCGTCGAGCGGCTGGCTCGGCCGAGCCAGAACCGCAGTACCAACAGTGCGCCGAGGAACCATCCTCCGAGTCCGAACACGATCGGACCGGCCGAACGGATCCATGCGCCCGTCTTGCGGCCGGTACCGCCTCGGCGGCGGATCCGGATCGCCAACACCACGAGCCAGATCACTGCCACCAAGGCGACGCCGACCATAGTCGCAAGGATGTCCTTGGCAATCGCTGTCTGCGTGTCCGGTGTGGTGAAGCTGACGACGTTCGGGGTGTAGCGGGACGTGTCGACCTGGCCGGTGGCGTAGAACGTGGTCAGCAACTGCGTGCTGGCGCTCGGCTCGTAGGAAAAGAAGTCGTCCACGTGCCCGAGCCCGGACAAGATGACCTGATGCCCGTTGGAAAGGTGCGGCAACAGCTCCTTCGTGGCGTTCTGGGCCGGTGTCTCGAAGTCGAGTGTCCCGCCGACGAGCAGCGTCGGGACGCTCGAGTTCTGCACGCTGGTGTACTGGTTCTCACCCGGGTTGGCCGGCCAGGCGTGGACCATGCCTCCTGCCCCCCACAGGAACTCCCCGAGGGGGTTGCCGATGATCGAGCCCCGGTCCGCGCCGGAGCTGAAGTAGCGCTCGACGGGCTGCGCGTCGGCCATCCCGATGCTGGCAAACTCGCCCCAGACGAACGACTGGGGAAGGACGAGGTTGGCCATCGCCGAGAGCAACCACAGGCCGCTCGGGTCACCCTGCGCGGCGGAGATCCACGAGTTGAGGGTCATCGGCCCGGACAGTGGCGAATCCACCGAGGTCGCCTCGGTGAGCCCGAGGAACGTCCCGACCAGACGTTGCCCGGCTTGATCGGCAGGGAGAACCAACTACTCGGCATGTCTGTCGCCGTGTGCTGCATGCTCGCGGCGAGGTTTTTGGTGCGGGCGCGGCAGGCAGGCTGCTGCGCGCACAGCGCCGAGTAACGCTCGATCCCCTGATCGATCTCGGCTCCGCTGTAAATGAAGTTCCCGGGCGGGTTGACCCCGACCATCACCGAGCGGTCGACACTGTTCGGGTACCGCCACTGGTAGATCATCCCGAGACGGGTCCCGGCGCTCTCGCTGAGCAGGTCGATGCGCTGGTAGCCGAGCGCGACGCGAGCGGCCTCGATGTCGTCGGCCTGCTCCGCCAGCGTGTAGCCGGCGAGGTCGACGCCGCTTCGCTCAAGCCGCTGCGCGCACGAGGCGAAGGCCTGGGAGTACGCCCTCAGCGACGCTTGGCGAGGTAGTCAGCGGAATTCTGGAGCGCCGTCGTCACCTCGGGACAGTTCAGCACCGAAGAACCGTCGACGCCGCGGTAGCCGACCATGACGACATCGTGCTGGGCGACCAGGCGGCTCGCTTGGGGGAACGTCATGTTGGTAATGCCCGGGCCGCCGTTGAGATAGAAGATTGGCGCCAACGGGTGCGATGAGCGGGCCAGGACGCGGGTTACCGGCAGCGCGATCAGGCGCGACCGAGGGTCTGCCCGGTTCTCGGGCACGACGAGCGTTCCGCAGTCGGCGCGGTAGCCGCCTTTCTCGGTGGCATAGGTGCACGGGTGCATGGTCAGCTGGCCGGCGTGCGCACCCAGCGGGACCGAGACGGCGGCGTCGCCGGGCGCGAACCCGATGTACGCCAGGCCGAACAGCAGTACCCCGATGACCGCCAGGGCAACAATCCGGGCCCAGGTGAATGCCCGTGGTCTTTGCGGCGGTGGTCTTGGTTGGTCGATTGCCACGGTCTTGCCGTCGCGCTTGGTCGGATTGATTTCCTCGATCATGGTTCTTCCTTTCGTCGACCCTCGTTGTGCCATATGTCGAAGCTAAGGTGAGACGGCGAGATCGGCATCGTCGGGAGGCTGTGTTGGCGCTCCTACCATCTGACGATTGCGACTCCTACGTAGGTAGGAGGCGGGAACGGAGG
>CAWHFH010000028.1:0-187854 GCA_963828455.1 uncultured Acidimicrobiaceae bacterium
GTACGAACATATGTTCGCTTTCTCCACCACCCGGGCAGCGCCAGCTCCCGATCCCGTCACCCCTCGTCGGGGCCCCGGGGCTCCCAGGGAGCTCCCCGCCGGGCTGGCCGACCGGGTCCGGCCCACGACGCCGGTCGCCGGCCGGACCCTGCCGGTGCCCGCGTCGCTCGCCCCGCTCTTCCCCGGCGGTTCCCTCCGCCGCGGCACGACGACCATCGTCTCGGGGCAGCCCGGCCACGGCGCGACGACCCTGGCGCTCGCTCTTCTCGGCGCGGCGTCGGCCGCGGGAAGCTGGTGTGCCGCAGTGGGCCTGCCCGACCCCGGCGTGGTCGCGGCGGCCGGCCTCGGGCTCGATCTGCGCCGGGTCGTCTTCGTGCCCCATCCCGGCACGGGCTGGGCCGAGGCGGCCGGTGATCTTCTCTCCGGTGTCGACGCCGTCCTGGTGCGCCCACCCGGCCGGGCGCGCCTCACCGCGGCCCGCCATCTCACCGCCCGGTCCCGCGACCGTCAGGCCGCGCTGGTCGTGTTGCTCGAGGGCGCGGGGAGCTGGCCCGAGGGTGGTGACCTCGCCCTCGCCGTGGGAGCGGTCGAGTGGGAGGGCGTCGGTCGCGGCCACGGGCTACCTGCGCGGCCGCCGGGCCGAGGTGCGCGTGAGCGGGCGCCGCGCCGGCGGTCGGACGAACCAGTGCTCGCTGTGGCTGCCCGCCGACTCCGGCGCGGTGGCGGCGGCGACAGCGGCGACAGCGGCGACAGCGGCGCCCGCGTCGGATGGCGCGGCATGAACCAGGCGGTGATGAAGCAGAAGCAGAAACAGAAAGCGGTGGAAGGCAGTGGAACGGTTGGTCGTCATCTGGTGCCCCGGGCTCCTCGAGGAGGGGCCACGGGGTGAGGAAGCCCGGCGCTTCGCCCGCGTCCTGGCGCGGGCCGGCGAGCTCTGCCCGTGGGTGCACCCGATCCGGCTCGGTGTCGGCGCGCTGCCGGCCCGTGGCCCGGCCCGGTTCTTCGGTGGCGAGGAGGCGGTCGTCGCGCGTCTGGCCGCCGTCATCGGCGCGCTCGACGAAGTCGACAACCTCGACGACCTCGAGGACGTCGACAAGGTCGGCGAGGAGGCCAAGATCGGCATTGCCGACGGCCTCTTCGCCGCGATACTGGCGGCCCGCTCGGAGTTGATCGTCCCGCCGGGGGGGTCGGCCGACTTCCTCGCTCCGTGGTCGGTGGCCACGCTGGCGCGCCCCGACCTTGCCGTCACCCTGCAGCGCCTCGGGGTCACGACGCTGGGCCAGTTCGCCGCGTTGCCGGCGGCGAACGTCTCGGACCGCTTCGGCGCGGACGCAGCGGCCTGCCACGCGGTGGCGCGCGGCGAGAGCGGGGAGCTGGCGGGGCTGCACGACCGCGCCATCGAGCGCCGGCTGCGCGTCGCACGCGGCGAGGACCCCGACCGCCCGCCCAGCGTGCCACCCCCGCCCTCGCAGCCCGGCTTCTTCGGCGGCGCGTCGGAGGCCGACGCGCGCGCCGCCCGCTCCATCGTGCAGGTGCAGGAGCGCCTGGGGATCGAGGCCGTGCTGATCGGCCGCCTCCGGGGCGGGCGCGATCCCGCCGGCCAGTCGGTACTGGTCCCCTGGGGCAGTCCCGACCCCGACAGCACCCCCAGCCCGAGCGGCGCGGCCGGCGCGCCGTGGCCGGGCCGGCTGCCGCCGCCCGCGCCGACCGACGTGCTGCGGGCGCCCCGGCGTGCCGAGCTGGTGGACGCCGAGGACAACGCGATGGTGGTGAGCGGCCGTGGCCTGCTGACCGCGCCGATCGACCGGTTGTCGGTCGACGGCGGGCCCTGGGAAAAGGTCGCCGCGTGGGCGGGCCCCTGGCCGGTCACCGAGCGCTGGTGGTCCGTCCGCCGCCGCCGGGCCCGTTTGCAGGTCGTGACCGACGAAGGCGTGGCGCGACTGCTCTGTTCCGAGCGCGGGCGCTGGTGGGTCGAGGCGCTCTATGACTGAGCCGGCCGAGTACGCCGAGCTCCACGCGCACTCGGGCTTCAGCTTCCTCGACGGCAGCAGCGACCCCGAAGAGCTGGTGGCCGAGGCGCACCGGCTCGGGCTGGCCGCGCTCGCGCTGACCGACCACCACGGTTTCTACGGCGTGGTGCGCTTCGCCGAGGCGGCGCGGGTGTGCGGGCTGCCGACGGTCTTCGGGAGCGAGCTCACGCTCGCGCCCGCCGGCCTGCGCACGGGCGATCCCGATCCGACCGGCACGCATCTCGTCGTGCTCGCCCGCGATCCCGACGGCTACGCCCGGCTGTCCACCGTGCTGGCCGACGCGCACCTCGAGGGTGGCGAGAAGGGGAAGCCGATCTTCACCCTCGACGCGCTGGCCCGCGCCGCGGGCGGGCACTGGCTGGTGCTCAGTGGCTGTCGGAAAGGGGCGGTGCCCGCCGCGCTGATGGAAGCGGGACCCAGCGCGGCCGCCAGGGAAGTCGGACGCCTCGTCGACGCCTTCGGGCGCGCCAACGTCGCCCTCGAGCTGTGGGACCACGGGGATCCGATCGACGCCGCGCGCAACGACGCGCTGGCGCGCCTGGCCGTCGAGTGGGGCGTTGACGCGGTCGCGACCAACAACGTGCACTACGCGACGCCGGCGGGGTTCCGCCTCGCCACCACGCTCGCCGCCGTGCGGGCACGTCGTCCGCTGGCTGAGCTCGAGGGCTGGTTGCCCCCCGCCCCGGTGGCCTGCCTGCGCTCCGCCGGCGAGCAGAGCCGGCGCTTCGCCCGCTGGCCCGGTGTCGTCGAGCGGGCCGCCGAGCTCGGACGTGCCTGCGCGTTCGACCTCCGCCTCGTGGCGCCGCGGCTGCCCGACTTCCCGGTCCCCGACGGCATGACCGAGCAGGGCTACCTGCGCCACCTGGTGCGCGAGGGGGCTCTGGTCCGGTACGGGCCGCCGGAGTGTGAGCGCGTGCCGGGGGCGTGGAAGCAGATCGAGCACGAGCTCGACGTGATCGGCACGCTCGGCTTCGCCGGCTATTTCCTCATCGTGTGGGACATCGCACGGGTGTGCCGGGAGTTGAACATCTACTGCCAGGGTCGTGGGTCGGCGGCCAACTCCGCCGTTTGTTACGCGCTCGGCGTCACCAACGTCGACTCGGTCGACCTCGGGCTGCTGTTCGAGCGGTTCTTGTCACCGGCGCGGGATGGGCCGCCGGACATCGACGTGGACATCGAGTCGGAGCGCCGGGAAGAGGTGATCCAGTACGTCTACGAGCGCTACGGGCGCCGCCACGCCGCGCAGGTGGCCAACGTCATCACCTACCGGCCCCGGTCTGCGGTGCGTGACGTCGGAAAGGCGTTCGGGTTCTCGCAAGAACAAGTGGACGCGTGGTCGGCCGGGATCGACGCGGGACACGGGCGGGGGCCATCGTCGGCCGCGGCGGTGCACGAGACGGTCGACCCGGCGGGTGGGACCGGGGCCGGTGGGCCCGGCGGGGTCCCGCCGTTGGTGGGCGAGCTGGCGGCCGAGGTGCTGGACCGGCCGCGTCATCTCGGCATCCACTCCTGCGGCATGGTGCTGTGCGACCGGCCGGTGGTCGAGGTGTGCCCGGTCGAGTGGGGGCGCATGGAGGGCCGCTCCGTGTTGCAGTGGGACAAGGACGACTGCGCCGCCATCGGGCTGGTGAAGTTCGACCTGCTGGGGCTCGGCATGCTCGAGGCACTGCACCGCATGGTCGACCTGGTGCACGACTTCTACGGTGTGGAGGTCGACCTGGCCCAGCTGCCGCAGGAGGACGCGGTCTACGACCTGCTGTGCGCGGCCGACACGGTCGGGGTCTTCCAGGTCGAGAGCCGGGCCCAGATGGGGACGCTGCCGCGGGTGCGGCCGCGCACGTTCTACGACATCGCGATCGAGGTGGCGTTGATCCGGCCGGGCCCGATTCAGGGGCACGCGGTCAATCCGTACATCCGGCGCCGGCGGGGCGAGGAAGAGGTGACGTACCTGCACCCGTTGCTCGAGCCGATCCTCGAGCGGACGCTCGGGGTGCCGCTGTTCCAGGAGCAGCTGATGGAGATGGCCGTCGCCATCGCCGGGTTCTCGGCCGCCGACGCGGACGAGCTGCGCCAGGCCATGGCAGCGAAGCGCTCGGCGGCGCGCATGGAGAAGATGCGCGAACGTTTGTATGTCGGGATGGCGGAGCGGGGGGTGACGGGTGCCGTGGCCGACCAGGTCTTCGACGCGTTGGCGGCGTTCGCCAACTTCGGGTTTCCCGAGTCGCACTCGGTGTCGTTCGCTCATTTGGTCTACTCCTCGGCCTGGTTGAAGCTGCACTACCCGGCGGCGTTCACCGCGGGACTGTTGAACTCGCAGCCGATGGGCTTCTGGTCGCCGCAGTCGCTGGTGGCCGACGCACGGCGTCACGGGGTGCGGGTACGCCGACCGCACGTGAACCGTTCGGAGGTGGGGGCGTCGTTGGAGGGGGTGCGGTCGGACCCGGTGCTGTTGCTGGGGCTCGGGTCGGTGCGCGGGGTGGGGGAGGCGACGGCGGAACGGATCGTGGCGGGGCGGCGGGAGCGGCCCTGGTCGGGGAGCGAGGACCTGGTGCGCCGGGCCGGCGTCACGCAGGCCCAGCTCGAGACCCTGGCGGCGGCGGGGGCGTTGGACCCCGTGGGCGAGGACGTGCCCGGGTCGGTGACGTCCATGCGGCGGCGTTTGCTGTGGGGGGCGGGGGCGGCGGCCATGGGAACGCCGGACCGGCTGCCCGGTGTGGTGGTGGGGGCCGAGGCGCCTCCGCTACCCGAGCCGAGCCTGTACGACTCGGTGGCCGACGACCTGTGGGCGCTGGGGCTGGCACCGGAGCGCACAGCGATGCACCTGGCGCGCGAGCGGCTCGAGGCGATGGGCGTGGTGACGGCGGTGGCGCTGGAGTCGTCGTCGTTCGACGACGGGTCACGGGCGGTGGTGGCCGGCGTGGTGACGCACCGCCAGCATCCCGAGACGGCGCGCGGCGCGGTGTTCCTCAACCTGGAGGACGAGACCGGGCACGTGAACGTGGTGTTCTCGCGGGGCGCGTGGGCGCGCTGGAAGCACGTGGCCCGGCACACGCCGGTCCTGTTGATCCGCGGCCGCGTGCGCAAGGGCCAGGGCGCGGTGAGCTTCGACGCCGAGCGGGTCGAGGCATTGCGTGTGGGGACAGCGGTGCCGGCGAGCCGGGACTTCCGCTGATGGGTTACTCGACCGATGCCAGGAGCCGGGGCCAGGGTCCCGCTCCACCGCAAACCACATAGCCTGAACCTGAATCACGCCAGCCTGATCGTCCGGGGAGGGAACACCATGCTGCTCAAAGGACTGAACCATGTGGGCATGATCACGAACGACGCGTCCCGGTTGAACCGGTTCTACCAGGACGTCTTCGACGCCGAGATCCTCCGGGACGGGTCCGAGATGCCCGACGGCGAGGGCCCCCGTCTCTCCATCATCAAGATCGGGGATTGGGCCGAGCTCAACGTCTTCCAGATCGAGGGGAACACCGAGGCCGACCGCCAGACGCCGATGTTCGGCCGCGGCCGGCTCGACCATTTGGCGCTGCAAGCGGAATCACTCGAGGCATTCGAGACGATCCGCGAGCGATTGATGGAGCGAGGTGCGGCGGACGATTTCGTCACCGATTTCGGGCCGATGCTGAGTCTGTTCTTCCGGGACCCCGACGGCTTGGAGTGCGAATGCTGTGTGGAGAATCCCGACGCCGTCCCGGGCGAGTTCCACCCGCCGGGGACGAGGGCGGCACGCTATTCCTGAAACCGCCTCGCGCCGGGAAGCGTCCCGGGCCCACAGGCGATGACGAGCGTGGCGTAGTGTCGCGGCGTTGCTGATCGCAACGAATCGCTGGCTGTCGGGGGCGGGTCGGCAACGAAGGGAGGATCAGAGGAGGCGTGGACAGGCGCACGCGGCCGATCAACGCAGAGGGACCGGCCGATCCCGAGTCGTTCTTCGAGGTGGATTGGCGGGCCGCCGTCGCCCGGAACGGCCGGCGCGCCGCGGCGGACGCAGTACGGCTCGGCCTGGGACCGCTCGCCATCGCGGTGGATGGCGACGTCTGGACGATCGAGCCCCGGGGCGAGACGATCGAGGTCGCTCCCGGAAACGCCGAGACCACCGCTCCGTGCGTCACTCTCGATCGTCCTGCATTCGCCGACTTGTTCTGCGAGCGACGCACTGCGCTCGGATTGGTCGTCGGGGCCCGAGTCGACGGCGACCCCGATGCGTGCGACGCCTTCTGCGCGTGGGATCCGGTATTCCGCTCCCTTCTCGACGGACGGCCGGTGTATGAGCCCGGTGAGGTGACGCTCCGATCGTCCGACGGGTCGCCGCTCGAGCTCGAGCAGCGGTTCCGGCTGGGCGAGCAAACCCCGGAGGCGGCACATTTCCTGGCCGAGACCGGCTTCTTGCTCTTGGAGGACGTCTTCACCGAATCCGAGATGGACGCGGTCGACGCCGACCTCGCCCGCGCCATCGGTGCGGCCCGGATCGAGGACGGCAGCTCCTGGTGGGCGACGACTCGCACCGGCGAGCGCTACCCCTGCCGGATCCTCGACTTCGCGTCGACGTCACCCGCACTCCGAGCGCTGATCGCGGACGAGCGGTACCTTGCTATGGGCGCGTTACTCGGCGACGGCCACCGGCCGGGCGATCCCTTCGGCGAGCACTTCGCCGACGTGACCGGAGAAGGCCTGCTCAAGCGGGTCGATTCCGTCGACGGACTGGTGTGCCTCCCGTGGCACAAGGACTGCGACCGCGGCGGACACTCGATGTTCTGCTCGGGACTCACAATCGGCATCTGCCTCACTCCCGTGGACGAGGCCCATGGCGGCCTCGACGTCATGGCGGGCTCGCATCGGGCGAACATCGCCCGGGCGCAGATCGACGACTCGCTCGGCCTCCCCGCGGTGACCCTGCGCGCCGAGCGTGGCGACGTCACGGTGCACATGTCGTGTACCTTGCACCGCTCGACCCACCCCAGAAGCCGGGAGCGCCGCGTTGCGTACACCGGATTCGCGCTCCCGCCGCGTCCCGGGGACTCCCACGAACAAGACGCGCAAGGGCAGCTGCGCAACGAGCGGGCTGCCATCGGCGGTTCGAGCAGCTCTCCGA
Organism: uncultured Acidimicrobiaceae bacterium; assembly: GCA_963828455.1. GTDB lineage: Bacteria > Actinomycetota > Acidimicrobiia > Acidimicrobiales > RAAP-2 > Bog-473. The sequence goes on from CAWHFH010000028.1 coordinate 7,129, forward strand.
TGGCCGCGTTTCGTCGCCAGGACTGAACGACCGCCCTCGGAGCCGTTTGCGTGAGGTGGCCTCAGCCGATCGGGTCGCGAAGCTCCCAGCGGTTCCCCGCCGGGTCCTGACAGAAGACCACCCGCAGGTCCGGCCCGTCGAAGCGGAAGACTTCGTAGCCCGCTTCGTCGAGACGATCCACTGTCGCTCGGAGATCGGGACCGAGCTCGATCGCGACGTGGGCGCGGGCCGAGGGATGATGGTCCGGATCCTCGCTCAAGTGGATCTGGGTCCCGTCGGAAAACTCGAACCACTTGGCCATCGGCAGACCTTCCGGTGCCGGGACCCGCGCGTACCCCATGATGTCCACGAGGAACGTGGCCTCGTCGTCCTCACCTCCGACGGGGATGGAGAGGTTCACGTGGTGGAGTTTGGGCACGGGGGAACTGTAGCGCCAGACGATCCCGGCAACGCCCACGATCGCCGGAAGCGTGATCTCTTCCATGCGACATGCGGACCCGATATATCAGCCTCGACGAACCGCATTGAACACGAGCTCCGATCCGGGTCGAGTTGGAGCATCTCGAATCTCGTCAACCGCTTGTCCTTGAGTGCCTGCGGACTGCCCGTACCCCACCATGCCGAGGGCACGGAGAACCCGTAGACCTCGCCGTGCCGGTGGTGCTCAGCGCGGATCGAAGTGAACAAACCCGCTGACCATTTCGCCGTCCTCCGATACCAGCAGCGTTCCACCGAGCGCTTGGTCCCCGACAAGTCAGATCACATGCGGCGGCGGACGGCGGACCTCCGCTGCGGTACCGAGTTCGTCGCTGCGAACAACCCGCGGTAGCCGATTCGCCAAGCCTCCACGCGTGCTTCACCGATACGTTCCGCATCGGCCGGAGGAGCACGGCGCACAACGGGCATTGCCACATGGAGGTTGTACACATGCCGAAGTACGGGATCGAGCGAGAGCTACCCGGAGCAGGCAAGTTGACGGCCCAGGAACTCCACGACATCAGCGAGAAGTCCAACAAGGTCTTCGCGAGCCTAGGCCCCGAGATCAAGTGGCTCCAGAGCTACGTGACCGACGACAAGGTCCACTGCGTCTACGTCGCACCAGACCCCGACGTCATCTTCGAGCACGCGCGTTGCGGCAGCTTCCGCTGCGACAGCGTGTCGCTGGTCTCTGCGGTCATCGATCCCTCGACGGGGGACTGAGTCAGACGCCGAGCGCGGCTGCCTTCATGATGAGGTAGTCGCGCTCGCGCGTATTGGCCGAGCCGCCGGCGGCCGCAACGTACTCTGCCTTCGCCCCCTTCTTGTCACCCTTCATCTCCAACAGGTGCGCCCGTACGGCCTTCAGACGGTGGGATTGGCGGAGGGCGTCGGAGGCCGAGAGCTCGTCGACGATCACGAGGGCGGCATCGGGCCCCTGGACCATCGCCACGGCAACGGCGCGGTTGAGGCGGATGACCGGGCTCGAGGTCCGGTGCTCGAGGAGCGTGTAGAGCGCCAGGATCTTGTGCCAGTCGGTCTCCTCGTGGCTCGGTGCAGCATCGTGGAGCGCGGCAATGGCCGCCTGCGCGGCGTAGTCGCCGATCGGCCCGTGTTCGAGGGCACCCGCCGCCAATGCTGTGCCCTCTGCAATCAGTGCGCGATCCCAGAGCGTTCGGTCCTGTTCCCGTAGCGGAACGAGGGCTCCCGCCGCCGTCGTGCGTGCCGGCCGGCGCGCCTCGGTCAGCAGCATCAGGGCGAGGAGCCCGGTCACCTCGGGCTCGTCGGGCGCCAGCTCGTGGAGGAGGCGCCCGAGCCGGATCGCCTCGGCGGCAAGATCCTCGCGCTCGAGCTCGCTGCCATGGCTCGTCGCGTATCCCTCGTTGAACACGAGGTAGACAACGCGGAGGACGAGAGCGAGGCGCGGTCCCCTCGCGCTCGGCGTCCGGAAGGACGAACGGCTCCCGTGACCCGGCGACCGTGCGTTTGGCCCGGCTGATCCGCTGCGACATGGTCGCCTCGGGGACGAAAAAGGCGGCGGAGATCTCCTTGGTGGTCAAGCCGCCAAGGGCTCGCAGGGTCAGGGCGATCGCCGCGGCCGGCGGCAGGGACGGGTGGCAGCACATGAAGAAGAGGACAAGGGTGTCGTCACGCGCCGATGCAGGCGCGACCGGCTCCTTCGACCAGGAGGCTGCGAGGTCCTCGCGCCGCCTCCTCGCTTCATCGCTGCGGTAGAGGTCGGTCATGCGTCGGCCCGCGACTCTGACCAGCCACGCGAGCGGGTTGTCCGGGGTGCCCTCGGTCGCCCACGTCGACGACGCCGCGAGCAGTGCCTCCTGGACTGCTTCCTCGGCATCGTCGAAGTGCCCGTAGCGGCGGACGACCATGCCGAGGGCTCGCGGCGCCAGGTGGCGCAGCAGGTCCTCGACGCGGTCGGGGCCCTCGGCGGTGGTCACACCTCGGGGTTGGGGGCGGCCATCACCTGGCGCACTTCGATCCGTTGCCGGATCGGAGCGCCGCCCTCGCCCGGGGCAGCCGAGATCTGTGCCGCGATCTCGACGGCCCGCTCCGGTGAGTCGACTTCGACGAGGCGGTAGCCGGCCAGCAGCTCCTTCGCCTCGGGGAACGGCCCGTCGGTCACGAGCGGCGTGGTTCCGTCGGACACAACGAAGCGGGCTTCGTCGGGACCGGCCAGGCCCTGGGCGTCGATCAGCTCGCCCAGCTCTTCGAGCTGACGGTTGAGGGTCACCTGGAATTGCACGTGGGCGGCGACCTCCTCAGGGGTCCATTCGTACATCGGCGCGCAGTCGCCCTCGACTCCTCCGTAGTTCTGCATCAACATGAATCGCATGGCTCCATCCTTCCCTGTCGGGGCGCCCCGGTGGCGCCGTTCGGGAAGGTGTCGGAGCCGGGGTCGGATTCTCGACATGCGCGAAGGAACTTCTTCAGAAGTCTCCAACCGGTCGCGTTGCTGACAGACTGGTCCCGACCTCGAACACAAGGAGCGATCAGGTGATCCGACTGTCCGTGTTGTATCCCTCTTCAGAGGGCTCCACGTTCGACCACGACTACTACCGGGAGAAGCACGTGCCGCTGTGCTTGCGGGCGTGGGGGCTAGCCAGGGCGGACATCGACAAGGGCGTCGATGGCCCGTATGTCGCCGCTGTGCACTTCGAGTTCGACTCGGTCGAGGACATGAAGACGGCATTGGCGGCCGAGGCCACCGGCGAGGTCATGGCCGACGTGGCCAACTACACCAACATCACGCCGGTCCTCCAGACGAGCGAGATCATCCCGCTCGGTTGACGCCGAAGCGCCCGGATCAGAGGGCGGCGATTGCCAGCGTGCAAGTCCCGGGCCGTAGCCATGAATCGGTGCACGCGTGCCGGCCCCGAGACTTCAGGTGACGACGAGTCCCCGTCCGGTCACAAGCGGCAGATCGAGCGCGGTGACCAGGCCTGGCGGTGCGGCGATGACCGCCGGAACGGCGTTGACCAGTCGCATGGCGGTCGCCTTCAACCCGGCGGTGTTGTGGTCACCGTCGGTACCCATCAGCTGCAGGTCGAGCGTGTAGTTGGGCTCGCCCGTGATCTGCACCCGGTAGCAACCGTGGCCTGCGGGCCTGGGCCATCGGGCGCCGAGGTCGTCGCGTAACCGCGTCACGTGTTCGAGGACGACGACGGCGCGGTCGCCCACCATCCCCCGGACCTCGAAGTGAAGTGCGGCCGCCGTGCCCGCCTTGATGGTGCCGGCGTCCACCTCGAAGTCCTCGGGTGCGGCCTCGCGCTCGTACCACTCGGTGACATCGGTGAGCGTCACACCGAGGCCGGCGGCGATCTGGCGCACGACGCTGCCCCAGGCCATCGTCAGCACGCCCGGTGAGAGCAGGAAGGGGACGTCGTGGAGGTCCCGGCCGAAGCCCATGATGTCGAAGAGCACCATCGGCTGGTTGTAGGTGTCGTAGTTGAGGACCTCCGAGCACCGGACCTCCTCGATGCGCTCGGAGATGCCCGAGAGCACAAGGGGCAGCGCGTCGTTGGCGAATCCCGGGTCGACGCCGTTGACGAAGAGCGAGACGCCGGCGCGTTCGGCGGCAGCGATGACGGGGGCGGCGATCGGGTCGTCGGGTGCCGGGTACTGCAGCATGACCGGGCTGGACGAGACCACGTTGATGCCGGCGGCGAGGAACCGCTCCAGGTCGGCGAGCGCCTCGAAGAGGCGGTCGTCGGCCATCGCCGTATGGACGATGCAGTCGGGACGGAGCGAGAGCAGCGCATCGATGTCGCTCGACGCCGCCACACCGAGGGTGTGGCCGAGGCCGGCGAGCTCGCCGGCGTCCTTGCCGACCTTGTCGGGATTCGAGACGAAGAGGCCGACCAGATCGAGCTCGGGTTGGGCATTGATGCCGGCGAGCGCGTGCCGCCCCACGTTGCCGGTGCTCCATTGGACGACCCGGTAGGGCATCTCGGTTCTCCTCTTGAGGGCCCCGTTAGAGGTCGGGGATCGGGAATTCGAGGTTGGGCGACTGCAGGCCACCGTCCACCTCGATCACCTTGCCCGTCACGTAGGCGCCCGCCGGCGAGACCAGGTAGAGGATGGCGGCGGCGATGTCCTCGACGTGGCCGATCCGCTTGAGCGGCGTGACGTCTTCCATCGCAGTGCGCAGCTCTTCGGTCGACATGACGATGTCGAGGGCGGAGGTCGCCGTCGACCCGACGCCGATGGCGTTCACCCGGATCCGCGGCGCCAGGTCACGAGAGGCGAGGCGGGTGTACTGCTCGACGGCGCCCTTCACCGTCCCGTAGCCGACGTAGCCCCGGCCGGCGACGTGTCCCATGACCGACGAGATGCCGACGATGGCCCCACCGGGGTGGTCGCCCTCGAGCATCCGGGGCACCGCTGCCCGGAGCAACGCATGGCCGGCGGACACGTTGAACCGGAAGGCCTCTTCGAGGAAGCGGGGGGAGGTATCGAGGAATGGGCGAGGCATCGTCCCGCCCATGTTGTTGACCACGATGTCGAGCCGGCCGAACTCGTTGTGCGCCGTCTCGGCGAGCGAGGCCATGAGGTCGAAGTCGGTCAGGTCCCCGGGGACGACGACGGCGCTGCGTCCCGCCGCCTCCACCTTCTTCGCGACCTCCCGAAGCTGGTCCTCCGTGCGGGCGGCGAGGACCACGTCCGCCCCGGCCTCGGCCAACGCCACCGCCGCTCCTGCGCCGATGCCACGCCCGCTCGCGGTCACGATGGCGACCTGGTCCGTGACGAGGAATTTGTCGAGGATCATCCGGCGAAATGTAGTTGGCCGCTACGGTGACGGCTGGGGTGGTCGTAGGCAGCCGGCGGACGCGTCCCAGGGATGGGGCCGAAGACGCCGGCGGAGATCAACCGGGAAGGCGCAAACCACTAGACCGAGCCGCCAGGGGCGACGGCTCCCGCCGCCCGAGGCGAACCCATACTCAGCCGTGGGGAAACACGCGCTCCAGGGACCTCACTGCCGGCGTCCTCGGCCCTCTGCATTCAGATGCTAAGGAACTGCGGATTCCGCCAATAGAGCCAAAAGTCACGGTGGACGCGGCGCCCCTGGTCACATGGCTTGTCGACCCGACGGGCCGCGGCGAGGGCGGGGCCAGGTCAAGCGTTCGGCGAGGTGCTGCCCGACCCTGAGCGCGTTGGCGATGATGGTCAGCGTCGGGTTGACGGCTCCGATCGATGCGAAAAAGCTCGAGTCGGCAACGTAGAGGTTGTCGAGCTCGTGCGCCTTGCAATTCACGTCAAGGACGGACGTCTCCGGATCGCTGCCGAACCGCGCGGTGGCCGCCTGGTGGGCCGTGGCGGCGATGTTCATGCCCCCGTGGAGGTAGACGCCGCGCTGGTGTGACTTCTCGTGGAAGCCGAGCTTGGCCAGCATGGAGTCGAATTTCCTGCGCATCCGGATCAGCCCCTCGGTGTTGTTGTCCTTGGGCAGGGCGAGCCACCGTCCTTGTCGAGGGTGACGCGGCTGTCCGCCCGTGGGAGGTCCTCCGACGACATCCAGAAGTCGACGCCGTGGCGCGCGACGTCCTCGAGGAGCGAGCCCGGGGTCAGCTTGGCGCCCCAGGCCAAGACGTGGGGTGCCATGGCCTGCAACTGCTCACCGTCCGATTTGCCGAGCATCTGGATACTCCCCCACGGGTAGTCCCAGTCCTCGCCCTTCAGTACCCGTCGTTGAACACCAACGTCTTCTGCAGGCGGGTCGGGTTGGGTGTGCGGGAGAGCGCGATGACGGCCGTGTTGTTGTGGCGTATGTAGTTGCGACCGACTTGGTCCGAGCCGTTGGCCAGGCCATGCGGGTGGGGGTCGTTCGAAGACCCGAGCAAACAAGGGGGCACTGTTGAGGGCGCCGCAGGAGACCGCAACGACGTCACCCGAGTACCGAACCGGCGAGCCGTCGGCGCGCTCGGCCACGACGGCGGTCACCTGCCTCTCCGAAGCGTCGGTCTCGAGCCTGGTCACCCGCACCTCGGTCTCGAGGGGCACGTTCGGATGTTCCAGGGCCGGGTCGACGCACACAACCTGCGCGTCCGCCTTCCCAGCCGTACGAGGTCGTCGTGGAGCTTCTGGACCACACTCGTGACGGACCGGGGCGCGGGAGGTACGGCCCCCGCCCGAGCAACAGGATGCGTTTGCCCGTCGGCGCCAGCTACCAGGCCAGGGTGCCGCCGCCGGCGCCACTGCCGATGAGGACGGCGTCGTAATGGTCGAGCTCTGCCATCAGGCCTCCTTCGATCGGACCGCTACGTCCGGCTGCGCCGCCGACTCCGCCTTGACGACGCGCTCCGCCCAATCCCCGAGGTCGTCGGCGACCGGGAAAGCCTTCGGCATGACCTTGGCCTTCACCTGGTCGGGCAGGCTCAGGTCGCCGCCGGTGTGGCCGACGCTGAAAACACGTTCGGGCCGGGAGCGTCCGATCATCGCCTGGAACCAGCGCAGCATCGTGCTGATGCGGTGCCCGAACCCGTTCAAGAACCCGATATGGACGAAGAACCAGACGACCCAGCCGGGGAAACCGCTGAGACGGATCCTGCGGACGCTGACGATCGCCTTGAAGCGGCCGATGCTGGCGGCGCTCCCGAGGTCGCGATAGGTGAACGGCACGGAGCCTTTGCCCGCGAGGCGCCGCTTGATCGTGTTAGCCGCGTGGAGGCCACCTTGCATGGCCACCTCGCAGACGCCGGGGAGCTGATTGATCGAGGCCATGTCGCCGACAGCGAACACGTCGGGGTGCCCCGGAAGGCTGAGATCCGGCAGGACCGAGATCCTCCCGGCGCGGTCGATCTCTGCGCCGGTCGCCTCGGCGAGGAGGCCGGCCAAGGGCGACGCCTGCACGCCGGCCGCCCAGATCACCGTCCCGCTCTCGAAGCGTGCCTTCTTCCCGTCCGCGCTCTGGGCGTCGACGCCGAACGGATCGACGCCGATCACACGTAGACCCATGCGAAGCTCCACACCCGTCTTCTCGAGCTCCGAGCAGGCGCGATCGGAAAGACGGTTGCCGAAGTTGGCCAGGGGTTGGGAGCCGCCGTCGATCAGCACCACCCGGACCGAGGTGGGGTCGATCGTCCGGAACTCCCCGCGGAGGCTGCGCGCGGCCAACTCCCGGATCTGGCCCGAGAGCTCGACACCGGTCGGGCCCGCCCCGACGACGACGAACGTGGTCCAGAACCGCTCGAGGACGGAGTTGGGCATGGTCTCTGCGAGCTCGAGGGCGCCGTACACACGCCGGCGTAGCTCCATGGCGTCGTCGATGGTCTTCATGCCGGGCGCGATCAGGGCGAACTCGTCGTGTCCGAAATACGACTGCCCCGCACCGGCCGCCACGATGAGGCTGTCGTAGGGGTATTCGTCGTTGCGACCTGGGACCGATTGCGTGTGCACCACCCGGCGCTCGAGGTCGAATCCCGTGACCGAGGAGAGGACGACCCGCACGTTGGCGTGCTTGCGCAGCATGTGGCGCAGCACGGGGGAGATCTGGCCCGGCGAGAGGATGCCGGTTGCCACCTGGAAGAGCAGCGGCTGAAAGAGGTGGTGGTTGCGCCGGTCGATCAGCGTGATCTCGATGTCGCGGGAGCGGGCGAGCAGTCTGGTCGCGGGCAGGCCTCCGAAACCTCCGCCCACGACGACGACACGATGCGCCGGAGGTGTAGTCGTGCTCACGGGTGCCCTCCTTTGCTGTCTTCGACCACAAGGACGCGGGCCGGCCGCTCCGATCGGCCGGGATCGCCATCTTCGTTCTCGGAGTTACCGGGCGCCCGCCTCTGCTGCTTCCTCAACCTCGATGAGGCGACCGACGGCGTCGATCAACGCGAGATGGGTGAACGCTTGGGGGAAGTTGCCGAGGTGTTCCCCGGTCGTGGCGTCGATCTCCTCGGCGTAGAGCTGGAGAGGGCCGGCGAAGTTCAGGAGCTTCTGGCACAGGGCGCGTGCTCGTTCCTGCTCGCCGATCATGGCCAGCGCAGTGACGAGCCAGAACGAACAGATGGTGAACGTGCCCTCCCGGCCGGCGAAGCCGGTGTCGGTCGTGTCCACCTTGTAGCGGAGGACCAGGCCGTCCTCGGTGAGCTCGTCCGCAATGGCGAGGACGGTGGCCCGCACGCGGTCGTCGTCGGGCGGCAAGAAGCCGAGGATCGGGATCAGCAGAAGCGACGCGTCGAGCTCGTCGTTCGCGTACTGCTGGCGGAAGCGCCCCTTTTCGTCGACTCCCTTGTCGAGGATCTCGGTCTTGAGCTCGTCCGCCGCCTTACGCCATTGCTCCGCCCGGTCGGTATCCTGGCGGTACTGGGCCAGTTCCGCGCCCCGGTCCATGGCGACCCAGCACAGCACCTTGGACGCGGTGAAGTGCTGGGGGTCACCCCGGATCTCCCAGATCCCCTGGTCGGGATCGCCGGCGTGCGCGATCGCTGCGTCGACGAGGTGGGCCAGGCCCTCCCAGACAGGGTGCACGATCTGGGAGGCTCCCTGGCGCAGGTGGATGTCCACCGCGTCGAGCAGCATGCCCCACACGTCGTTCTGGTGCTGGTCCCACGCGCCGTTGCCCACCCGGACGGGTCGTGAGTTCCGCCAACCGGACAGGTAGTCGAGGGTCTCCTCGGTGAGGTCCTTGCGGCCGTCGATGCCGTACATGATCTGGAGCTCCCAGTTCTGGTTGCCGCCATCGGACGCCACGGCCTCCATGACGAAGGCGAAGTACTCCATGGCCTCCCACTCGAACCCCAGGCGGTAGAGCGAGCGCAACATGAACGACGAGTCGCGGATCCACGTATAGCGGTAGTCCCAGTTGCGGGCGCCGCCGGGCGTCTCGGGGAGCGAGGTCGTGGCGGCCGCCATGATGGCCCCGGTCGGGGCGTAGCTGAGTCCCTTGAGGGTGAGGGCGCTGCGCTCCATGTAGATGCGCCACGGATGGTCGGGGAAGGTGCCGTTGGAGAGCCAGTCCCGCCAATACGTCACGGTGGCGTCGAGCTGTGCCTCCGCTACCTCGAGATCGTGGGGGTGGCGGCCCGACCACGAGAGCGCGACGAAGGCGGACTCACCCTTCGCGAGGGTGGAGCGCCCGTAGCACCGCGCGCCGGCCGATCCAAGACCGAAGGAGGCGCGAAGCGTCAACGACGGGTCTCCCGCGGGCGGGCACACGGTCATCGTCTCGTAGCCATCCCCTTCGTAGGACCACATGCCCGTCTGTCTGCCGTATTCGAACACCGGGACGAGGTTCGCGATCACCTCGACGTGGCCGTCGATGCAGGTGGCGATCCGCAAGAGCACGCCGCTCGGCGCGGTGTCGCCCGGCGCGCGGCGATAGTCGGTGCGGCGTTGGCCGTCCTCCATCGACTGGACGACGAGGAGATCCTGGACGACCAGCCATCCCGAAGGTGTGTGCCAGGTGGTCTCGAGGACCATGGTCCCCGGGATGTAGCGGCGATGGTGCGGGACTTGCGTACCGGTCGGTCCGAAGCGGAAGTTACCGGCTGCCCGGTCCAAGAGCGCGCCGAAGATGCTCGGCGAATCCGGCCGGGGGAGGCAGAACCACTCGACGGAGCCATCAGGGGCGACCAGACAGGACGTCTCACAGTCGGAGAGGAAGGCGTAGTCGGCGATCGGGGGGAAGCTGTCGGCTCGCCTTGTGGCCGCACCGACTTCGGGGACGGAAGCAGACAGCGGTGAATGCGACACGTCGACCGATGGTATGGACCACCAGCCGTTGCTGCAAGAGCCATTGGCCACGGTGGGCCGCCGGTTCGTGGCGGAACCATGACGGAGGTGACTGATGGCCCTTCGGGCACTGTTGCGTCGTCGGACTGGTCGCTAGCGTGAGCAGAGGGGCAGGCCGGGGTCGTCCGGGCCAATGAGGAGGTCAAATGGCTGAGGAACTGGAAGGCAAGGTTGCCATCGTGACGGGGGGGAACACCGGTATCGGCAGCGCCGTGGTGCTCGCGCTGGCCGAGAGGGGCGCGAGTGTCGTCATCGACTACGTGGCGAACGAGCAGGCGACCGAGGACCTCGAGCGCAAGATGGCCGGCCTCGGAGAGAAGTCGGTGGGCGTGGAGGCCGACGTCTCCAAGGTCGATGAGTTGCAGAAGATGATCGACACAGCCGTCTCCTCCTTCGGGCGTCTCGACATCATGGTCAATAACGCCGGGATCGAGACCCGATCCAACATCCTCGAAACGACCGAGGCGCAGTACGAGAAGGTCCTCGAGATCAACTTGAAGAGCGCCTTCTTCGGGACGCAGCTGGCGGCCAAGCAGATGATCGCCCAGGGTGGCGGCGGACGCATCATCAACATGACCTCGGTCCACGAGGATTGGCCGATGCCAGGCAACACGCCGTACTGCCTCTCCAAGGGCGGCATGCGCATGTTGACCAGGACGGCCGGCGTCGAGCTTGCTCCCCACGGCATCACCGTGGTGGGCGTCGGTCCCGGTGCCGTGGACACACCGATCAACACCCAAACCAAGAACGACGCTGCGGCCTTGGCCAAGCTGAATGCAGCCATCCCGCTGGGCCGGATGGCCGAGCCCGAGGAGATCGCCGCGGTCGTCGCGTTCTTGGCCTCCGACGGCGCGAGCTACGTCACCGCCACGACGATCTTCGCCGACGGCGGCATCATGCAGAGCAGCCCCGGGCTCTGAGCACTCCGGCGTCGGCCGGTCACGTGGCCTCGGCCGGCGAGCCAGGAGCCACGTCGCCGCCGGTGACGACTTCGGCCGGGGAGGCAGTGTCTCCACCGTCGACCTTGGGGGCCGTCAGCCGCGCCTTGAAGACGTGGTACGCCCAGGCCTGGTAGACGACGACCACCGGCAACAAGATGACCGCGACGACGGTCATCACCTTGAGGGTGTAGGGCGGACTCGCCGTGTTGTCCACGGTCAGGTTGTAGGCCGTGTTGGTCGTGGAGATCATCACGCGTGGAAGAGCTCGGTGAAGATCGACCCGACCGTGCCGGCGATGCCCACGGCCGCGGCCACGAAGGCCCAGCCGTCCGCTTTGGCCGACGTCAGCCATGCCGCGGCGATGATGGCCATCAGCGCCAGCGCCTCGAGCGGCTCGGGGACGAAACCGGTGCTCAGTCCCACGTGGACCCACGTGAAGAATCCGAAGGAGCAGACCACTGCAACCAGCGCGATCCCTGTGGCCGCGCGTTGCGCCCGGGCATGGAGCTCACCCGTGGTCTTCAGCGTGAGGTAGGTGGCCCCCATCAGGAGCGACAACACGACCATCGTCAGACCCATCCACAGGCCGAACGGCGTGAGGAGGTTCCAGAAGCTGCCCGTGTACTCGCGCTGTGAATTGATCGGGAGCCCGTGCAGCAGGTCGCCCAGCGCCACCCCGATCAGAAACGGGATGAGCGCGCTGCCGACCACCATGCCCCAGCGCCAGAACGTCCTCCAGCGGGGGTCGTCGAACTTGCGCTGGTACTCGAAGGTCAGGCCGCGGACCATGAGCGCGATCAACAGCAGCACGACCGCCAGGTACAGTGCCGAAAACATGGTCGCGTACCAACCGGGGAAGGCGGCGAAGATCGCGGCCCCCGCCACGATCAGCCACACCTCGTTGCCGTCCCAGACCGGACCGATCGTGTTGATGAGCACGCGCCGCTCGGTGTCTGTCCGACCCAGAAACGTGTGCAGCATGCCGACCCCGAAGTCGAAGCCCTCCAAAATGAAGAACCCGACCCACAACACGGCGACGACGATGAACCAGAATTCTCCGAGTGTCATCTGCCCTCCTAGTAGATGAGGGCCGACTCGTCCTCCTCGGCCCAGTCGCTATCGGACGCTGGAGCACCTGCGCCCTCGGGTGACGTGATCTTGGCCAGCGGGTCCTGTCCCAGGGGACGGCGGCCATAGCGGAGCATCAACCAGGCGTCGGCCACGCCGAGCGCCAAGAAGACAGTCAGGAAGACGAGGATCGAGATCCAGATCTCGGTCGCACTCACCGACGGCGACACGCCGTTGGCGGTCTTCATCAACCCCTGGACGATCCAGGGCTGGCGGCCGTTCTCGGTGAGCAGCCAGCCGGCGGTGTTCATGAGGAAGGGCAGTATCACCACCCAGGGGGCTATTCGGAGGAACCACTTCGCATGCCCGAGTTTCTTGCGGTAGAGCAGCCAGCCGCCCCACAGCCCAAAGAGCAGGATCAGGGTCGCAAGGTAGGCCATGACCCGCATCGACCAGTACTGGATGAACACGTTGGGCACGTAGTCCCCGGGCCCGTACTCCTTCTGGTACTGCGCGTTGAGCTGGTTGAGCCCCTGGACTTCTCCATTGACGTGGTTGGTTGCGAGAATGGAGAGAAGCCAGGGGATGTTGATGATCTTCGTCGGCGTCTCATCGTTCTTGCCCCCACCGATCTGGAACGCGGAGAACGAGCAGTGCGACGGGCAGGTGTTCCACAGCGCCTCGGCGGCGGCGATCTTCATGGGCTGATACTTCGCCTCGACGACGCCCAGCTCGCTGCCGACGAACATGGCCAGGACGATGGAGGGCAGCAGTACGGCCAGCGAGATCACGGCGGCCCGCCGGAAGGTCTCGAGCCCCTGCTGCCGGTGCATCTGCCATGCCGAGACACTCAGCATGAGGATGCTCCCCGTCACGAGGGCGGCAAGAAGGACGTGGGGATAGGCCCAGACGAAGGTCGGGTTGGTGAACAGCGCCCAGATGTTGTTCAGCTGGGGCTCCCCGTTCTTCATGGTGTAGCCGACGGGGTGCTGCATCCACGAGTTCGCCGCCATGATGAACGCGGCGGACAGCATGGTTCCCGCGGCGACAAGCCAAATGGTGACGAGGTGGGCCTTCTTGGACAGTCGGTTCCAGCCGAAGATCCAGATGCCGAGGAACGTGGACTCCAAGAAGAACGCGACCAGGCCCTCCATGGCGAGGGGGCCACCGAACACATTGCCCACCAGGCGTGAGTAGGCCGACCAATTCATGCCGAACTCGAACTCCTGGATCAGACCCGTGACGACACCGATGGCGACATTGATCAGGAGAAGGGCACCAAAGAAGCGGGCCAGTCGGCGGTAGGGCTCATCGCCGTTGCGATACCACGCCGTCTCGAGCAGCGCGACGAGGAACGCAAGCCCCATGGTCACGGGGACGAAGAGGAAGTGGTAAATGCTCGTCATCGCGAACTGCCACCGGGCGAGGTCGAGGTTCACGATTGGTCGCTCCCTTCGCTGATGCTGTCGGTCACATCGGAGTCGACCTGCCGGGACGCTGCCGCCTGGTCGCCCAACCGCTCCTCCCACCAGAGCGCGGCGTAGCGGCCCCCGGTCGCCAGCAGCGCGCCATGCGTGCCGCGCTCGACGATCCCGCCCGCGTCCAGAACAACGATTTCGTCAACGCGTTCGAGTCCTGAGAGCCGATGGGTGATCAGCAGGGCGGACCGGCCGTGGGTCACCGCGAGCAGGTCGGCCGTCAGCGCGTCCGCGGCCGCCGGCTCGAGGTGCTCCGCCGGCTCGTCGAGCACGAGGATCGGGAAGTCGGCGAGCAGCGCGCGGGCCACTGCGACCCGCTGACCCTGGCCGCCCAGAGGCGCGCCCCCATGGGGCCCACCTCCGTCAACAGCCCTGCGGGCAGACTTTCCAGCCACGGCCCCAGCCCGACGCGCTCGAGCACCTGTGCGAGGTCAGCATCGTCGGCGGAGCGGCGCCCGATCCGGAGGTTCTCGCCGAGCGTCGCGTCGAAGAGGTGGGGCCGCTGTTCGACGAGCCCAATGATCCGCCGGACGTCGTCAGCCGCGTACCGTTCGAGCGACACGCCGTCGAGCATGGCCTCGCCGGCGTCGGCCGGGAGGAAGCGGACGAGCACGTCGGCCAGTGTCGATTTGCCCGACCCGCTCGGCCCGACGAGGGCGACGCGGCGTCCCGGCCGCAGCGTGAGGTCGACGCCGCGCAGCGCCGATCGCCCGGCGCCGGGGTACGAGGCCCACACCGAGCGCAGCTCCACCACGTGTGCCCCCGACCCGACCGGCAGGGGGTGGAGCGGATCAGTGACGACGGCCGGCGCGTCCATGGCGGCGAAAACCCGCCCCGCCGCGACGCGTGAGCGCTGCAAGGCTTGGGTGGCGGCCGGCAGGGGAGAGACGAGTTCGACGGCGGCAAGAGGGACGAGGGCCAGTACCGCCAGGAACGCACCGTTCAGTGACCCCCCATGCGTGGCGCGCACACCCAGGATGAGGCCGCCCCAGCTAGCCAGGCCGGCCAGCGCGGTCGTGAGGGCGAGTCCGATCCCGGCCGTCCCGGCCCCGCGCCGGGACAACGAGCGCAGGCGCGCGTCGGCCTGCTCGATCCGATCGAGCTGCGCCGCCGTCCCTCCCATCACCACCAGCTCGGGTGCCCCCTCGACCAGATCGACCACTTCGGAGGCAAGCTCGCCGCGCACCGACGCCTGTTTGGCCTCCTCGCGCCGCGCCAGGCGGCCGGTGAGCCACGGGACGACGGTGGCCGAGAGCGCGAGCGCGACGAGCAGCACAAGACCGGCGTCGGGGAGGACCCACCACATGCCCGCGACCGTGGCGATCCCCACCAGTGCGGCGACGGCAAAGGGTTCGATCACCCGGAGCACGACATCCTGGAGCGAGTCCACGTCGTTGACCACCCGCGCCACGAGGTCGCCGCGCCGGAAGAGGGGAAGGCCCGCGGGCGCGACGGCCTGGAGGCTCTCGTAGAACTGGACGCGCAGAGTTCCCAGCACCCGGAGCGCAGCGTCGTGGCCGACCAGCCGCTCGGCGTAGCGCAGGAAGCCGCGCGAGAGCCCGAAGAATTGGACGCCGACGATGGCGAGCGTCAACGAAGCTTCGGCCGGGTGTTGGGCGGCCCGCGAGATCAGCCAGGCCGATGTGCCCATGAGGGCGATCGAGGCGCCGATGGCCCCGGCGCCCAGGAGCGAGGCCTCGGTGAGCCGGCGGCGCGCCGGCCGGGCGATCGCAAGAGTGTGCAGCGTTCCCGCGGGCCGATCGTTCATGCTTCCCCGGCCCCCTCGCCTGCAGCGGACACGGCCGGCACGGGCGGCGGCGGAAGTTCCACCACCCGGTCCGCCAGCGCGGCCAGGGCCTGCCGGTGGGCGACGATGACCGCCGTACGGCCGAAGGCCAATTCGCGGACGGCGCCGAGGACATCCGCCTCGGTTTCGTTGTCGAGCCCCGCCGTCGGTTCGTCGAGCACCAGGAGCGGCGCGTTCCGCACGAATGCTCGGGCCACGGCGAGGCGTTGCCGTTCGCCGGTCGACAGTCCCGCGCCGCCCTCGCGCAACTGAGTGTCCATGCCGTAGGGTAGGCGGCGCACGACTTCGCTCAGCCCGGCCGCGTCGAGCGCGGCCGCCACGTGCGCGTCGCTCGCGTCGGGCCGTCCCAGGCGGACGTTCTCTGCCACGGTGCGGGCGAAGAGGTGCGGCCGCTGTGGCACCCACGCCACATGGCGTCGCCAATCGTCCAGGTCGAGATCGGACAGGTCTACCCCGCCCAGGAGCACCGTGCCTGCATCGGGACGGCGAAGGCCGAGCACGACGGAGAGCACCGTGGTCTTGCCGCAGCCGTTCGGCCCGGTCAGCGCGACCGTCTCGCCGGGTTCGACGACGAGCTCGAAGTCATGGACTGCCGGCAGCCGCCGCCCGGGATAGGTGATGTCCAGTCCACGAATCATGATGCCGGTCCCGTCGGCACGCCTGCTGCCGCCGGACGCAGTGTCGCTGTCTTTCGCCTCGATCAGCTCGAGGATCTCCTCCGCCGCCTTGACGCCGTCGGCGCTGGCGTGGAAATGGGTGCCGAGGGCCCGTAGCGGCAGGTACGCCTCGGGTGCGAGCACGAGCACGAACAGCGCGTCGCGGAAGCCCATGTTGCCGCCGAGCAGGCGTAGTCCGACGGCGACCGCGACGAGGGCGACCGACACCGTGGCGAGCAACTCGAGCACGAGCGAGGACAAGAAGGTGAGCCGGAGAGTTGCCATGGTGGCCGAGCGATACCGTTCCGTCACTTCGGCGATGGAACGGGCCTGCGCCTTGGCCCGGCCGAATACCTTCAGCGTCGGGAGCCCGGCCATGATGTCGAGGAAGTGCCCCGCCAGTTTGTGCAGCGCCCGCATCCGCTTCGCTGTGCGCACCCGCGTCGTCGCGCCGACGAGCGCCATGAAGATCGGGATCAACGGCACGCTCACCGCGATCAGCAGAGCGCTGAACCAATCGGAACCCGCAACGACGCCAATGATCGCAACCGGGAGGATGACGGCGAGGAATAGCTGGGGTAAATAGCGGGAGAAGTAGCCGTCGAGCGCGTCGACGCCCGTCGTAAGCTGGACCGTGATCTGGCCCGCGTCGCGGCCGTCGAGTCCGGTCGGCCCGAGCGCGCCGATGCAGGTGGCGGCGGCCCGGCGCAGGTCCGACTTGGCGGACGCCGAGGCCCGGAAGGCTGCGCGCTCGCCCGCCCAGGCGATCAGAGAGCGAGCGGCCACAACCGCGAGCAGTCCGAGCAGTGGAGTGCGCAACGAGGCGGCGCCGCGATGGTCGAGGAATGCGTCGGCCACCACCATTGCGATCAGCCACGCCTGTGCGATTACCAGGAACGCGGCCACCCCCCCGACGGCGATCGAGAGGATCAGGTAGGTGCGCGTTGCTCGGGCGTAGTGCACGAGCCGGTTATCGAATGGACCACGCAAGGGTCCGGTCGAGGCAGGCCCTATCGAAGAAGGAGACCGCCTCGGCACCTCCCGTTCGCCCTCCAATCGCGCGCGTCCCCTCTTCCCCGAGGTTAGGCCCATCCCGGCTGCTGTTGCAGAGCTGATCGGACCTAAGCTTCCCCAGGCAATGTCGACGACCACCGCTCGTACCTACACGACACAGGTCGGGAGCCAAACCGTGGAGCTGCCGCTCGTCGCCCTCTCCGACGAGCTCACGATCGCGCTGCTCATCTGCGTGGACCTCGGGGTCGCCTTCGCAGAGACGGCCGGCCGTGAGCTGGCCGAGATGATGCGACCCGCCGGTCCCGAAATCGTCGTCTCTGTTGCAACGATGGGGATCCCGATCGCGATCGAGGCCAGCCGAGCGCTCGGCCTCGACGACTACGTGATCCTGCACAAGACGCCGAAAATCCACCTGGGCGAGACGTGGGCCGAGCCCGTCTACTCCATCACGACCGACAAACCGCAGCGCCTGCGGATGGACCCCGCCCGGGTCGAAGCTGTACGCGGCCGTCGGGTCGCCATCGTCGACGACGTCATCTCCACCGGCGCGTCGTTGTCATCGGCGCTGCGGCTGGTCCGTCGCATGGACGCCCAGCCGGTGGTCATCGGCTGCCTGACGACCGAGGGTGGGCAGTGGAAGGGCGCGCTCGGCGAGGACGCTGCCCTGGTGCGGACCCTCGGTGCGATGCCGCTGTTCCACCCTGACGGCCACGGCGGCCTGGTCGAGGACTGGGACTAAGCCACTCGGCTCAGGCGGCCAGCAGCCCCTCCGTGTGCAGGACTTCATCCTGCGCTTCGGCTTCTCGACCCCGGACGCCCCGCCAGGCGAGGACCGCATAGACGAGGCCACCCACACCCATCCCGAGGAAGATGCTGAAGTCGCCGCCATAGCCAAAGGAATCGCGCGTGTGCACTGTCACCTCGTTCAGCCATTGTGGGACCTTGAAATAGAACTGGGGGTTCACGTAGAGCCCGGAGATGGCCGCGAACATCCCGACGATCTGCGCCACCCACGCAGGCCAGTGGATGCCGCCCCTCCGCCAGTACAGCGACCGTCGCCCAGTGTCCTGCAGCGCGCTCGGCACGTAACGGTATCGGCGCAGCACCCAGTCGACGATGAAGATGGCGCTCCACGGCGCGATCCAAATGATGACGAGGTCGACAAAGTCCGACAGGTACTGGGTGAAGGACGCACTGAAGATTGCGTACATCGTCACGCCTAAGGCGATAACGCAGTCGATCAGCACCGCATGATAACGCTTTACGGGTGCGCCGATCGCCTGCAGCGTCACGCCCGACGAGTACATGTCGAGGCTATTGATGCCGAAGATCTGGACGATTGCGAAAACGAGGAACACAACGACAAACCATGAGGGTATGGCGCTGGTGTGGGCGAAGGGCAGCAATCCACCAGCGCCCGTCCCGATCTTCAGGACAAAGGTCCCGACGATCGCGCCGAGGACCATGATGAGGATCTCCGGTACGGCGGTGCCCAAGAACACCCAGCCGACGATGGCCTTCTTCGAGGCGTTTGTCGCGCAATACCGTGTGTAGTCGTTGCCATTCTCGGTCCAGCCCAGTCCGCTCAACGCGATCGTGAAGGCGAGCGCTTCCATGAATGCCTGCCAGTCTCCACTGGCTTTGACGACGTGCACGTTCGCGTGGGTCACGGAAAAGCCGAGCAGGACAGCGAAGAGGATCACGAATGGCACGACGAGGAGGCGGAGCGTCTTCACGATGGCCGCGTGCCCGAAGAAGGGCAGGATCCCCTGGATAAGCACCGCCACGATGACGAGGACCACCTTCGCCGGATCGCCCGGCAAGAACCCGGCCTTGATCATGAGGACGAGACCGGCACCGACGATCAAGATCAGACCCTCCACCTCGAAGCCGATCTGCGTGATCCAGTTGAAGAACGAGATGGGCCGCGAGCCGTTGGGACCGAAAGGAGCCCGGTTGATGGCCATCGCCGTCGTCCCCGCGTTTGGTCCTTGTAGCGAGCACAGCCCCAGCAAAAAGAAGGATAGGTTGCCCAACACGATGACGATCACGACCTGGGCGAATGTGAGCCCGAACGTCATGAGGATGGCGCCGTAGATGAAGTACTCGATCTGAATGCTCGCGCCGGCCCACATTCCACCCACGTCGATCGGTCTCGCCCACCGCTCGCTCTCGGGGATGAAGTCGATCCCGTGCTGCTCGACGTGAAACGCCGCTTTGGACTCCGGATCGTGGATCGTCGCCAGTTCTTCTGCGAAGTCCTCGGTGACCGTCACCGTCGCTACCTCCCTCGTGCTCGCGTCAACGGAGCATCATGGACGGTCTACAAGACCGGTCAGCACACCTGGTCTCACATCCACTCGCTCACCCGTTCCATCACGCCAGGTTTCGGTCCGCGTCCCTGAGCGAGCGACCGAAGGTTGACGGGCCATACCTTTGGTGCTGGTCGGGTTCACGTCAAGTGGTGTGCCTCGAAACCGCGGCGACTCGTCGAGACGGGATCTCTCAGTCTCCGAGCTGCGCCCGCATGAACTCTACCGCTTTGCCCTGCATCTCGCGGGCCTGGTGCTCGATGAAGCGTTCCACGATGGGGCCGGCGCCGAAGATCTTCACCCGGGCATCGAGGGAGAATGTCTCGACGGTGGCACCATCATCGACCGTCAGTGCAATCGCGCCATCGATCTGCGTCTTGTCGGCCATGGTCCCGGGCGTCATGGTGAACGTCGAGGTTGATGCGGCGGGATCGAAGGTGCTGACCTCGGTGGTGACGACGTCTTCGCCGAAGATCTTGCGCACCGGCCCGGGCATGCTCGGCTTCTGCCCGTAACGGAGGGTACGCACCAGCCCGCTGGAGAGGTCGCCTTCCTCGGACACGACCTCGGCGGATGTCGAGCCGAGCGCCTCGAGGTGCATGCGCACCGTGAAGTCGGGGTCGAAGTAGAGCGCCCAGAACTCCTCTGGGGTGCAGTCCCAGCCGTAGGTGAGCGAGAGCCTCATGGTCGCAGGTCGATCAGCATGTGGTGCCCCAATTCTCCCGCGAGGTCGATGATTATGTGCATGGTGGCCACGCGCCAGCGGCCGGCCACCTTCTCGTACGTGTGGCGGTACCGCCCGGCGATCACGGGCTGGAGTTCGAGCTCGCCGGGCACCGCCTGCAGCACGGTGAAGTACGAGCGGCTCGAGGCGTGGACGCCGTCGTCGGCGATGTCGACAATGACGTTGGTCATGACGTGCTTGGTGCGGGGCGTTCCGTCGTCGTAGCGCCGGGTCGTGTTCGTGTAGAGCTTCTCGACGGCGTCGCGACCAGAGATGGCATCTCCGAATCCCTCGAAGGTCAGTGTCGCGTGCTCGAAGACCTCGGCGACGCCGGCGAAGTCACCTTCGTCGATCCGCTCGGCGTAGGAGTAGATGAGGTTGGTGACGGCATGAACGGCCAACGCGGCATCGACTGCAGCGGTCCCTTGCGCTTCGGGCACGGCCGAGATTGTGGCACCGATCACTGGCCCAGGAGTCGCCCTAGCACCCCTGCGACCTTGCTCGGGTGCCCGTTTCGGGCTTCGCTCCGATCGGCCAGCTTCATCGTCCAGAGTCCGGCGTTCACCCCCAGCCAGCGCAGCGGCTCGGGCTCCCAGCGGGGCGAGCGATGGTTCACCCACGGCAGCACGGTCAGATCGGAGCCCCTTCCGATGATCAGGTCGGCCAGCGTGCGTCCCGCCAGATTGGACGTCGCCACGCCGTCGCCGACATAGCCGCCCGCCCACGCAAAGCCGCTGGTGCGGTCGTATCCGACGGAGGAGTGCCAGTCCCGGGGGATGCCGAGTGGCCCGCCCCATGCGTGGGAGAACCGGACGCCAGCGAGGTCCGGGAACAGCTCGACGAGGGTCTCTCGCAATAGTCCGTGCACGGACCGATCCGAGTCGAAGGCGGGACGGACGGAGGAACCGTAGTGATACGGGGCTCCCCGTCCGCCCAACGCGAGCCGGTCGTCGGCGGTCCGCTGCCCGTAGATGATCAGGTGCCGGTGGTCGGCGAAGGTCGGCCGGCCACCGAGTCCGGCCGCCTCCCAGAAGTCCCGGCCGAGGGGCTCGGTCGCCACCATGAGCGAGTACACGGGCACGATCTCGCGCTCGCTGCCCGGCAGGGTGGGGGTCCAGGCCTCCGTTGCCCGCACGACCACGTCGGCGCGGACGGTGCCGCCGCGGGTCACGGCGCAGGGCCCGCCGCCTCCGGTGGCACGGATATCGAGCACCTCGGTGTGCTCGCAGAGGTGCACACCATGTCGTTCGACCGCGTCGGCCAGGCCGCGGGCGAGGAGAGCCGGTTGGATCGCCGCACAGTGCGGCGTGTATGTGGCACCCATCGTCCCCGCCGCCCCCACCAGCGTCCGGGCCTCCTCCCCGCCGAGCCAGCGGATGTCCTCCTCCCCGAACCCGAGCGACCGGGCCTCTTCGAGGGCGACGAGGGCGCGCTCCTTCTGGGCCTTGCTGCGAACGAGGTCGACGGTGCCGCCCTTCTCGAAATGGCAGTCGATGCCCTCGCCGGCGGCGCTGGCGCCCACGACATCAACGGCCTCGTGCATTGCGCGACGCATGGCGCGCATGGCGTCGATCCCGTGCCGGCGGGCCAGCGCGCCGTCGGACGTCGCGAACAACCCGGAACACCATCCGCCGTTGCGACCGGAGGCCCCGAAGCCCGCCACCTCTCGTTCGAGCACGACGATACGGAGGTTTGGGTCCGCCAGCGCGAGCGAATGGACCGTCCACAGGCCGGTGAAGCCGGCGCCGACGATGCAGACGTCGACCTGGAGATCTTCGCTGAGAGCGGGACGTACCGGGAGGGGGAGTGGGACGGCCTCCCACCAGAGGGAGAGCCGTTCGTACTCCGAGGCCGCTCCCGGCGCTACATCCGGCGCCACGCCTCGGCGAGCACCTCGCGCAGCGTCGAGGCCATGAAGTCGATCTCCTCTTGTCCGCAGATGAGCGGGGGCGACAACTGGACGACGGGGTCGCCGCGATCGTCGGCCCGGCAGATGAGTCCGGCATCGAAGAGCGCGCCCGAGAGGAAGCCGCGCAACAGCCGCTCCGACTCGTCGTCGTCGAACGAGAGGCGGGTGTCCTTGTCCTTGACGAGCTCGATCCCATAGAAGAACCCGGCGCCGCGCACGTCGCCGACAATCGGCAGGTCGTAGAGGCTCTCGAGCGCGGCACGGAAGGCTCCCTCGGTCGCTTGCACGTGCTGCAGGATGCGCTCGCCTTCCAGGATGTCGAGGTTGGCCATCGCGACGGCGCAACTGACGGGGTGCCCGGCGAACGTGAACCCGTGCAAGAAGGACGCACCAGGGCGCAGGAAGGGTTCCATCAGGCGGTCCGACGCGATCATCGCCCCCAATGGCGCGTAGCCCGAGGTAAGCCCCTTGGCGACCGTGATGATGTCGGGCTGATAGCCGTAACGCAGGGCGCCGAACCAGTGACCCAGGCGACCGAACGCACAGATCACCTCGTCGGACACGAGCAAGACACCGTGACGGTCGCAGATCTCGCGCACCCGCTCGAAGTAACCGGGCGGCGGCGGGAAACAGCCGCCCGCGTTCTGGACTGGTTCGAGGTAGACGGCGGCGACGGTCGTCGGTCCCTCCCTTAGGATGGCGCGTTCTATTTCGTCGGCGGACCATTGTCCGAACGCGACCTCGTCGTCGGCAAAGATCTCGGCGCGGTAGAAGTTCGTGTTCGGCACTTTGATCGCCCCTGGGACCAGAGGCTCGAACGGAATGCGCAGATCCGGGATCCCGGTGATAGAGAGCGCCCCCATCGAGGTTCCGTGGTACGCGATGTAGCGGCTAATGACCTTCGTGCGCTGCGGCTCGCCGGTCAGCCGGAAGTACTGGCGAGCCAGCTTCCATGCCGACTCAACGGCCTCGGAACCGCCGGTGGTGAAAAAGACCCGGTTGAGGTCACCCGGTGTCAGTGCGGCGAGCCGCTCCGCCAACTCGACCGCTCGCGGGTGTGCGTATGTCCAAAGTGGGAAGTAGGCGAGCGTCTCGGACTGTTTTGCCCCCGCCTCGGCCAGCTCGCTTCGGCCGTATCCGATCATCGTCGTGAACAGGCCGCCAAGGCCATCGAGGTATTTCTTGCCGTGCTGGTCCCAGACCCAGGCGCCCTCGCCACGGACGATGACGGGGACCTCATGGTCGTTGTACGAGCCCATGCGACTGAAGTGCATCCAGAGGTGGCGGGCCGCTCGAGCGCTCAAATTTGGGGTCTCGGTGACGGTGCCCTCGCTGGCTCCGGCCTGGTGGGCCGGACCGGAGCCAGTTCCGGCCACGCCCCAACTCGAACGGGCCGCGGGGGACGGGTCGTTCGACATCCTTAACGTCCTTTTCCTTGTAGAGCGGGGCCGAACGGGCGCCTGCTCACCGTGTGCCCCAGGTGTAGGTCTGTTTGGCCAGCTTCAGGTACAAGAAGGTTTCGGTGGCCCGCACGCCCGGGATGCTGCGCACCGAGTCGTTGAGGACCTGGAGGAGACGCTCGTCGTCCTCACACACGATCTCCACCAGGAGGTCGAACGACCCGGCGCACATGACCACGTAGTCGACCTCGGACAGTGCCGTGATCTTCTCGGCGACCCGGCGCACGTCGCCTTCCACGGACACCCCGATCATGGCTTGCCGCGTGAAACCCAGCTGGAGCGGGTCGGTCACGGCGACGATCTGCATGATCCCCGATTCGCGCAAACGCTGGACCCGGCGCCTCACGGCGGCCTCGGAGAGGCCCACCTCCTCGGCGATTGCGCCGTAGGGTTGGCGGCCGTCGCGTTGGAGCGCCTCGATGATGGCCCGGTTCGGCCCGTCGAGGAGCGTTCCGGTCGCGCCTCCAGCCTCGTTCTGTGCGTCGGCTTCCTCGTGCCCGGGGGTCTCGGGCATCTCGCACCTCTCTCGCCTCGGGGGCCACAATTCTGCTGTGCAGAATTGTGTCATCTGCGGGGGGCCAGTCAAGCAGAATTCGTCATGTTGGGTGCTCGATATTGCGAAAACGCTTGTTGGAGGTGGGTCTCCTGTGATTCTGTAGGTCAAGTCTGGACTCATGTGGCGAAAGGGAAGCGCATGCGGAGATTGCAGAATTTCGTCGGGGGCGCCTACTGCGATGCCGAGGACGGTCCTGTCGCCCCGTTGATCGACCCGTCGACAGGGGAGGCCTTCGCCGAGGCGCCGGTTTCGGGGCCGGCGGACGTCGAGCGTGCCCTGGCCACGGCGGCCGAAGCCTTCACGTCCTGGCGCCGCACGACGCCGTCCGAGCGCAGCCTCACCTTGATCCGGATCGCCGACGCGCTCGAGGCCCGCGCCGAGGACTTGGTCCGGGCCGAGTCGCAGAACACCGGGAAGCCCTTCCAGCTGACGATGGACGAAGAAATCCCTCCGATGGTCGACCAGATCCGCTTCTTCGCGGGCGCCGCCCGGCATCTCGAGGGCCTCGCGGCCGCCGAGTACATGGCCGGCCACACCTCGTACATCCGGCGCGAGCCGATCGGCGTGTGTGGTGCGGTGATCCCGTGGAACTACCCGATGATGATGGCGGTCTGGAAGTTCGCCCCAGCGCTGGCGGCGGGCAACACCATGGTGCTGAAGCCGTCGGACACGACGCCCGTGTCGGCCTTGTTGATGGCCGAGATCGTGGCCGAGCACCTTCCACCAGGCGTGTTCAACGTCGTTTGCGGTGATCGTGGCACTGGGCGCGCCCTGGTGGCGCACGAGACGCCCGCAATGGTGTCGGTGACCGGTTCGGTACGCGCAGGCATGGAGGTGGCGGCGGCGGCCGCCCCGACGCTCAAGCGTGTGCACCTGGAGCTCGGCGGCAAGGCGCCGGTGATCGTGTTCGACGACGCCGATCCTGGCGCCGCAGCCGAAGGGATCGCTGGCGCCGGCTACTTCAACGCCGGTCAGGACTGCACCGCGGCGACCCGGGTGCTCGCCGGCCCCGGTGTCCATGGCGACCTGCTGGCGGCCCTGGTCGAGCAGGCCGAGGGCACGACGGTGGGCGGGACGGAGAATGCACAGGCGGACTACGGACCGTTGAACAACGCCAACCAGCTCGAGCGGGTGCGGGGCTTCCTCGAGCGCGTCCCGGCACACGCCTCGGTCGACACCGGCGGCTCATCGGTCGGTGATCGCGGTTATTGCTTCGCTCCGACGGTCGTGTCGGGCATCCACCAGGACGACGAGATGGTCCAGTCGGAGGTCTTCGGTCCCGTGATCACGGTGCAGGAGTTCAGCGACGAGTCCGAGGCGCTGCTATGGGCCAACGGGGTCGAGTACGGCCTCGCCTCGTCAGTGTGGACGCGTGACCACGGACGTGCCATGCGCATGGCACGCGACCTCGACTTCGGCTGTGTCTGGATCAACACCCATATCCCCCTCGTCGCCGAGATGCCGCATGGTGGCTTCAAGCGTTCGGGCTACGGCAAGGACCTATCCACCTATGGGTTCGAGGACTACACGCGGTAAAGCACGTGATGAGCAACATCGAGGAGTAGCCATGATCATCGGCGTCCCTTCGGAAGTGAAGGAAGACGAGCACCGGATAGCCGTCACGCCCGCCGGGGTACGTGAGCTGACGTCGGCCGGCCACACCGTCCTCGTCCAGAAGGGCGCCGGTGACGGCTCATCCATGCTGGACAGCGAGTTCGTCCGGACGGGGGCCACGATTGTGGAAGATGCCGACGAGCTGTGGCGCGCCGCCGACCTCGTCTGCAAGGTCAAGGAACCGCGCCCCGAGGAGTACCACCGCCTCGGTCTCCGTCCAGACCAGACGTTGTTCACGTATCTGCACCTGGCTGCATCGCAGGAGTGCACCGAGGCCCTGCTCGCTGCGGGCAACGTCGCCATCGCCTACGAGACGGTGCGTCAGCCCGACAACACGCTCCCTTTGCTGGCGCCGATGAGCGAGGTTGCGGGCCGCATGGCCCCGCTGATGGGTGCCCACCACCTGATGCGCCCGGGAGGGGGGAGAGGCGTGCTCGTCACTGGTGTGCCGGGCGTTCGCTGCGCACGGGTCGTCATCCTCGGCGCCGGGGTCGCCGGGTTCGCCGCCGCGACCATCGCGGTCGGGATGCACTCAGAGGTATTCATCATCGACAAGAACCTCGACAAGTTGCGCGAGGTGGACCATCACTTCCGCGGCGAGCTCGAGACCATCGCCTCGTCCCAGCACGCCATCGAGGAGGTCTGCCTCGACGCAGACATCGTCATCGGGGCCGTCCTCGTCGTCGGCGCCCGGGCTCCCCGACTCGTTTCCGACAAGCTCGTCGCCCAGATGCGGCCCGGCTCGGTGCTCGTCGACATCGCCGTCGACCAAGGCGGCTGCTTCGAGTCGACGCACCCCACGACCCATTCGAACCCCGTCTACGAGGCCCACGGCTCCATCTTCTATTGCGTCTCCAATATGCCCGGGGCCGTCCCGCACACATCCACGCACGCGCTGGCCAACGCCACCCTGCCGTACACGATGGCGATCGCCGACCAGGGCTGGCAGCGGGCCGTCCGGTCGGACCACGCGCTCGCCGAAGGGGTCAACGTCGCCAACGGCCGGATCGTCTACAAGCCCGTCGCGGAGGCGCACGGGCTGGAGTACGCGCCGCTGGAGTCGCTCGTCGACTGAGCGACGGCTCAGGCGAGGTGAATGCCCGCATTTCGGCCGTGGTGGGCCAAGCTCGGGCGGACCGGCGTGATCCGACGGCCTCGGGAAACGAGCAGCCGTGGGATCCGACCCCGGCCGCCGCGAACGGGCAGACTGTCGACGATGGCTCCCGAGGACCAGCGCCCGGCCACACCGGATCGTGACCTGACGGAACGCGTGGCGGATGCCGACCGTGATCGCACGGTCACCCTGTTGCGAGAGCACGTCGTCGAGGGGCGCTTGACCCTCGACGAGTTCTCTGAGCGTATGGGCACGGCTCTCGAGGCCAAGACACGCGGCGAGCTCGACGCCGTCATGGCCGATTTGCCGATGACCAGCGGCACCCCTACCGCCTCACCCACGACGGCGACACCTCGCAAGACCAGCCGCTGGCACATCGCAATCATGAGCGGTCACTCGACGCGCGGCCGATGGCGCATCGGCGGGAAGACCAAGGCCGTCGCGATCATGGGTGGCTGCGACATGGACCTGCGCCGGGCGGAGATCGAAGGCGCCGAGGTCGAGATCACCGCGTTTGCATTTTGGGGAGGGGTCGAAATCATCGTCCCCGAGGGCTTCGATGTCGAGCTTCGCGGGTTCTCCTTCATGGGTGGCCGGAGCCTCCGACTCAGAGACGTACCCATCGTGCCCGGCTCGCCAAGGATCACCATCCGGGGTTTCGCAGTCATGGGTGGCATCGAAGTGAAGAGCCGCCCCAATCGCTCGGCGAAGCAGATAGGACGGCGGAGATCGAGCATGGTCCAAGACGCCCTCGACGCGGCCGCCGCGTACACGCAGCAAGCACTCAATGCTGCGGCTGACGCGACTCCCGAGGGTCCCGTCGACCTGGCCGCGCTCGGGCGCCAGATCCGCCGCGAGTTGCACGCGCAGCGCCACGCGTACAAGCAGGCCGATCGTCGGCAGCGTCGGGGTGACTCCGCCGGCGCCCCGGGAACCCCCCTGCGCCCAACGTCTCCTGCTCCACCGTTTTCGACTCCGACTCCGACTCCGAGCCCGACTCCGACTCCTCCGACCTCAACCTCGACCCCCTGGTCCACACGGGCTTCCTCGTCGGATCCGACGACGTTCGAGACGCCGGGTGCGCCAGAGCAACTGCCGACGGTTGGGACCGTGACGATCCTGTTCTGCGACATGGTCGACTACGCCGGGATGACCGAACGCTTGGGTGACCATGCGTCGAGCCGCATCCTCCACGAGCATCACCGGATCGTGCGGGAGGCGGTGGCGCAAAACGGCGGCCGAGAGATCAAGGTCCAAGGTGATGGATTCATGGTTGCCTTTGGCGGCGTTGCACCGGCGATGCGATGTGCCATCGACACCCAACGCGCATTCCGCGACCACGTCACCGCGGAAGGAGAGAAGATCGCCGTTCACATCGGGATCCACACGGGCGACGCTGTCGTTGAGGACGACGACTACCTCGGGCACACGGTCATCGTCGCCAGCCGGCTGGCCGATGCCGCGTCGCCGGGCGAAATCCTGGTTTCTTCACTTTCCGAACAACTGGTTCAGGGTTCGGGCGAGTTCAGCTTCGGCGGCCACCGCGAAACCCGGTTGAAGGGGATGGCACGATCACAGCTTTCGGCGACCCTGAACTGGGCCGATTGAAAGGGTGAGTGAGCGCGAGCAGTGGCGTCGGTCGGACCTTTTCGACCCCGATGATCCCAACGCGGACGAACGGCTCGCGCTCCTCCGCTATCTGAGCGACCGCGGAGCCTCAATCGAGCAGATGGTCGATGCTCACTCGCAAGGAAACCTCCCGGCCGTCGCCAGCGACCTCGTGGTCCGAAAGGGCGAGCTTGTCCCGGCGTCCGAAGTGGCCGTCCAGAGCGGTCTCTCACTCGACCGAGTGCTGCGGGTGCTGCTAGCCGCAGGGATCCCGGCAGAGCCCGACACCGAGGTCCCTGCGAGGGCCATCGACCTCATGGCGGCGTTCGAGCAGGGGGCGGAGCTGATGGGCGACGAGGCCATCTTGGCGTTTACCCGGCTCCTCGGAGCCGCTGCCATTCAGATTGCCGAGGCTGCAGTCGCCCTGTTCTATTCGGAGCTCGGACCGGGGACCGAGCGCGAGGGACAAGACGAGCTGACACGCGCTCAGCTGGCGGAGGCCGCGACGATGGCCTTTACGTCGGTGCCCGAAGTACTGGCGCACATGGTGCTCGACCAGTTCGAGCGCGCGCTGCGCCGTGCCGTCACTGTTCGCAATTGGGGAGGTGAGGATCAAACAGACAGCCTCGATGCGCTCCACATGACACTGCCAAATTCCAACGCCGAGCTCGTCGCCCTCGGTTTTGTGGACCTCGTTGGCTCGACTGCGTGGGCCGAGAGATTGAGTCTCCGAGAACAGAGTCTCGCGCTCGCTCGCTTCGAATCCGCAGCCTGGTCGTGCGCTGTGCTCGCGGGTGGGCGCGTCGTCAAGATGATTGGCGACGCCGCCTTCTTCTATGCGCCGTCTGTCGACGCGGCTTGCCGAATCGGACTAGGAGTTTGCCGCGCCGCAGCCGAGGACGACGTGCTGCCGGCTGCCCGCGGGGCGGTCGGGTTCGGGCTGGTCACATCCCGAGAGGGTGACTACTACGGACCCCTCGTCAATCTCCTCTCGCGCCTCGTGAAACTCGGCGCACCCGGCGAGCTGGTGGTGACCGAGGCGGCAACCGCTCATCTCAGTGAGGACAAATGGTCGGTGCGGCCTCTGAAGCCGGCTCGCCTGCACGGCATTCAACAACCGGTAGTCGTGTATCGAATCGAGCTGCGCGGTTCGAACGCGGAATCCTCGCCAACCCGCCGAACTCGGTAGTGGATCTCCGGCCTCATCGGACCGACATCATGCGACAGTTCCCGATCTTCGCAGGGTTCCCCAAGAGATCCCGCTAAACAACGAGCACGGCGCAGGGGGACTGGTCGAGTAACGCACTGGGCACTGCCGAGAGCTGACGATCGCCCCCTTGGGTTTGCGTCCCCACCACGATGAGATCGGCATCGGTCTGCGAAGCGACGCGCAAGAGTGCATCGGGTTCCGCCGAGACCGAGTGAATCGAGACTGGCACCCGGGCAGCGATTGCCATTTCCTGCAGGTGAACCAGCAGCCCGTTCTCCAGACCGGCATCCATCCGGAAGCCACCCCGTGATCCCGGTCGGTCCACGCCCCTCGCTTCGGGTGCCTGATGTGCGTCCACGACGGCGACGATGTGGACGGTGCCTCCCGATGCACCTGCGACCTCCGTCGCAAGACGTACGGCCCGAGTTGCGACCCTGGAGCTCGTGATACTGACGACCACGTTCTCGAACACTTATGCGGTCACCAGGGCTCGTTCGGCCACCGCAGGCTCCCGCACAGGTCCAAGCGCGATAGGAGCCAGGGATTGTGCCTGAGCCTTTCGGCTGTCCGGAACATGTGTTGGCCGGACTTTCTGCGGCGCCAAGAGCACTGGAAGGTCGGTTGCACCTGCCAACAGCTCCCGAACGCCCTTGGTGAAGCGCTGTCGCGTCATTCGCCGGGGATCCAATCCAAGGACGATCAGGTCTGCCCGATATGCCCGGGCGGCATCGGCGATGCCCGAGGCGAGCTGGAAATTCCGGGCGCGTCGTGTTGCGCCACGGACCACGAAGGAGTTGGAAGGCAGTCGACCGCAGTGTCGAACGTCACTGACCACCTC
Organism: uncultured Acidimicrobiaceae bacterium; assembly: GCA_963828455.1. Taxonomy (GTDB): domain Bacteria; phylum Actinomycetota; class Acidimicrobiia; order Acidimicrobiales; family RAAP-2; genus Bog-473. Next base: position 37,653 of record CAWHFH010000028.1, read on the forward strand.
GCATTTGCGGCGGGAGGACTCGTCGGTGAGCACGATGAACCAGACCTCTGCCTCCAATTGGCGTACCCAGTCGGTGACGAACACAAAGGCAGATCGAGCCGCATCGGAGCCGTCCAGAACCACAAGAATTCGTCGAAACATCTCAGTCCCCCACTGATCCGTTGCGGATAATTCGCTGTTTCCGTGACGTATCGGCTTGTCCTTGTGCAACCTTGATCCAACGCACAGTCAATTACCCCCGATCCGAGAGAGGTCGTCACTCGGTGAACGAAGGGGCGTCGATCGACGATCCGAGCAAGGACCATGCCCGAGAATCTGGCCATGGAGGTGAGCCACAGTGTCCGACTCAGCGATGCCGCCCGATTGAGAGGTCTACTCAAATGATCAGACCTGAATGCATACGCTCGTTCTTGTCGCCTTGGCGAGTGAATCGATCGAGCGCGCTCTGAAATGGGTGCGCGTCGGCTCTTGGGAAAAACGGTGTAGCGGATCGAAACCAGCTGGATGTACCCAGCCAAGACGCTGGTGACGGTTTGACGTGAAAGAACATCTCACTGGCCCCTGGCAGAACGGCAAGGTCGAGAGGTTCAACCTGACCCTCCAGGTGAAGCGGGCCTATCGACGGCCCTTTGTGACCAACGCGGAGCGCCGCGGCCCTCAGCCCCGGGCTGATGCGCTACAACTATCAGCGTCGCCACAGCGCGGAGGATGTCCGCCGATCTGCCGACTCCCACCCACCTAGTGGCCGAGACAACGAGACGGGTGAGGTGTCACAGACCCAGATCTGTAAGCCTGTCCAGATGACAAGCGCAAGCATACGGAGGTAGGTCGTGCCGAGCGTTGCAGACAACCTGGACTATTGGGAAGCGGCGTACGACTGGAATCAACGCGGCGACGCTTGGTCAGGCCCTTGGGGGGATGCCTCGTCGCAGTGGTATGGAAGCATCCTTCCGCGGATTCGACACTTCCTTCCCGTCCAGAGCATTCTCGAAATCGCTCCAGGCTTCGGCCGGTGGACCCAATTCCTGCTCAACTATTGCGACGGTCTTATCGGTGTCGACCTTGCTCCGAAGTGCGTAAAGGCGTGCCAAGAACGGTTTGCAGGGCAGAACGCCACCTTTGAAGTGAATGATGGACAGTCACTTCCGATGGCGGGTGACTCGAGTATCGACTTCGTCTTCAGCTACGACTCACTCGTGCACGTCGAGAGCGAAACGTTGGCGAGCTACCTGTCCGAGTTGACCCGGATCCTCAAACCCGACGGATTAGCCTTTCTGCATCACTCCAACTATGGCGCATACATGCGTTCAGCTCGCTTGTTCGATCCGCTGCAAGGGGTCTTTGATCGCACGCCAACATTGATCCGAGCGGGTCTCATTCGGACTGGGACTTATCGGGGACGTCACATGCGGGCGACGACGGTGACCGCCGCGGGGTTCGCCGAACAGTGTCACGACGTTGGCCTCAGCTGCATCGCACAAGAGCTCGTGAACTGGGAAGGTGGGCTGCTCCTCCTCGACTGCATGTCTGTCGTGGCTCGTCCCGGATCAAAATGGGACCATCCTCGGCGAGTGGTGAAAAACCGGCTTTTCCGAACGGGTGCTCGGGCGGTCCGGCGATCGGACAACGCCTACAAGCCGTAAGGTGAAGGTCGTCCCAGACCGCGACCGACTGGTCGATCGGAGGCACGATAGACCGCTTCCGGCCGGTGGGACGACGCGTTACTCTGAGTCGTCCATGCGCTACGGCGGATCGTGGCCGCATGCTGAGACAAGATGATCCTCACCTCAACGGCCAATTTCGACGGCCTCTGGATACCCGGAATTCTCTGATTCGTATCCCAAGCAAGGCGTCCGTGCGGCACACTGCTCCGGCAACCTGAAAGCATCTCGCCACCCCTTGCCGGTGGATCGCAATCGCACCTCCAGTCCATGCCAGTTCCGTATGGGCAACAGCAGGCTTCGCAAGCGTTTGGCGGGCGCGTCGGTCAACGCGTACGTCAGCTGATACCTGTGCAAATCATGGTTTGTTAGTGGCCATGTAATCGAGAGTAGCTGTTGCAAGGTGTGGCCCCGCCAGCCATGTGTTGGTAGCGGAAACAAGTCAAGGGGTGCATCCACGCCGGCATGTCGTGCCATCCGCAGCGCCGCACCGACTACTGTGGCGCATCGGGCCCGCTCTGCAGCGGCCCGAACATCTTCCCATTCGATCGGTGAGCCGCGCTCTGCTGCATCTCCGATGATCATCGCGAAGTCGGCGATCCAAACAAGTCGCGTGAAGCCATGGAATGGCTTTCCCGCGTGCGCAGCCAGGACGACAAGCTCGTCGGCCTGCGAGAGTGCGAACGCAGAGGTGCCGGCACATGACACCGGCACACGTCGCTCCCACAGCGTCGCTGCGTCGAGCGAGGTAAGCCGTTCTGCATGCGGCTCCAGTCCAAAATGCAGTTCAAGGAACAGTGACGGTACCCGGTCGTGTACCAGGACGGTGTCGTAATGCACCGAGCCCCGCTCCCGGACGACGCGCCAACCCACCTCCAGCAAGACCTCGAGCGCGCGCCGGTGATCCGCTACCGGCAGCAGAAGATCGATGTCTCCCATCGGACGTAGCCCGGGCTCAGGATACCGACCCGCCACGGCCGGTCCCTTGAACACAAGTGGCATCAACCCCGCCTCGTTCAGAGGTTGCACTGCCTGGGCGACGGCGGCGGGTATAAGGAGCAGCGCTTCCATTCGACGCGCGTCCGCTACGGCACGAAGCACCTCGCCGTGCGGGCCTAACGCATCACATGCGCCGGCCGCGCTCGAGCGCACGCAAGAGCAACGGCTCGATCCCGTGCTCAGCGGCGGCAGCAACCGCCAGGTCGGTGTCTGCCCCCTCGTCGAGGGCGCGGCTCACGGCGCTCGCGTCGGGGTCGCGGCGGCAGGATTCCCACAACAGCCTCGACGTCTGCTCCGGTGCGCCACACACCTCGTAGCCCATGTCATCCATCATGCCAGTTGCAGGAGAATGGCGCCCAACGGGTGATCGGCGCACCGAGACCCGACAGCAGGGATTCAGGCTGAGCGTAAGTGAGCAGGAGTCGGGCCCATCCCGGGCCGCAGCGGTCACGAGGGCCCTGGGCCAATTTGAGGAGTACGGCCCCGAGGAGCTGAATTCGTTGCCCGTTGTCGTCGGAGTGAAGTCGTCGTCATGAGGTTCGGGTTCGTTGGAATGGGCGCCCTCGCATGCGTGTTTGTCCGAGAGTCCAGCGGACATTCCCAAGGCCGGTCGGCTCGACGTCAGGGTGTCATAGTTGAGCGGTGGGAAAGGACGGCTACTACGAAATCTTGGGTGTCCGCCGTGATGCGTCGCTTCAAGAGATCAGGTCCAAGTACCGCAGTTTGATCCGAAGGATCCACCCTGATTTGGACGGACCGGTTGCATTGTTTCGTCAGGTGCAAGAGGCGTACGAGGTCCTGTCGGATCCCGCCCGTCGAGCGGAATACGACCGTCGTCTCGCGATGGGGGGAACGAGTCACAGAGCTGCTGCTTCGGACCCTCCTTCGCGCTCGGGAGGTCCACGTCCTTCCTCTGCGCGGAATGGGAGTACACACGCGTCCACGCGATCGGTCGGGTTTCCCTCACAACGACGAGGGCCAGAATTTCGTTCCTTCCCATCGCAGAATCCTTCGGGAGCTGTTGCGCTAACGGGCGCCGTCTTGGCGGTTTTCGGCGCCGCATTGGGCAACGCCGGATGGGCTCTCGTTGGTTTGGGATGGTTTGGCATTGCCCTAGGGGTATTGGCGGGAGTCGGGCGTCTCGGCACGCGCAAACTCCAGGCGTATCAACGATCTGGAATGGCCGCAATCGACACAATGTCGAGCCGCGAGTTCGAGCGCTTTCTAGGAAATCTTTTCGTAAGAATGGGTTACCGGGTCGCCCGACTAGGAAGCCGTGGCAACGGAAATGCAAATTTCCTACTTGCCCACTCGGGGGGCCCCACGGTCGTGCAAGTCCAAAGACGGGTTGCGACGGTCAGTCACGAGGCTGTTCAGCATGCAGCGGCCGCGATGAACCGATTCCGTGCGACACGAGCCTTGGTTGTTACTACCTCGAGCTACTCGCACAGCGCTATCACACTTGCCGACTCGAGCGGTGTAACCCTTTGGAACCGGTCGACCCTTGCATCTGAGCTGGCCGCAATTCAGCGAGACGATCGATCAACTGGCGTTCGAAGGTTGATCGCCGACTTGCGGGCGGGAGGTCGCGTCTGCCTCGGCATGTGGGTTACCGCTATGGCCGTGTTCAGTGCGATGTCGTGGCGACTATACAGAGGGCGACCGGCGAAAAAATACGAATCGCCGATCCAATCGAACTGTCAGTGAAAATTCGGCCACAGGCGGAGATCGATTTCGGGGAACCTGTTGCACAGATCTTCGACGTCAGGTCGGTAGATTGCGACGAGTCTTCTCCTGGTCTCTTCGTCGAGATTCGGCACTTCCGACGATGGATTAATCCGTTCAGAGAGCCTCTGGGGCACGAAAGGCTTCAATCCTAAAAACTGGTAGGTGTGCCCGATCTGAGCTGCAGGCTCAAGCAGACATTGCTCGAATTGCAGGACGAGGATTTGCTCGCGAGGGAAACGACGGAGCCACCAGCACAGTGCCTGGTGGTAGAAGCCGCGGATCAACGTGGTCCTTCGCGTCGGAGAGAGCCACGCTTCCGGCGTCGCGACGAACGTGCGCGAGCCCAGACGCTATCCGCTCGACTGGGTCACGCAATATCACGAGGAACTTCGCTTCGGGTGCGGCCCGGGACATCAGGTCGGGCACCCAAGGCATGCTCAGATAGTCGGGGGTCCACTCTCCGCTCAATCTGCCGACAGGACGGGGGAACCAAGCACGATAGCGCTCGGACTGTTCGGGCCCGTAGGGCCGAACCGCGTATCTGTCGAAATAGTGTCGTTCTTTGTGGATGTCGGGACGTGCATAGACGTCGGGATGCAAACAGATGAGCTGGTACCACCAGCTCGTTCCCGCTTTCTGTGCACCGATACCGACGAAGTCGGGAGCACCCAACACCTCTCCGGGATTGAGGCGCGGCGGTTTCTGATCGAAACCTTCTTCCCACGGTGCGAACTTTCCGAGCGCGTGGAGCACGGATTTCCTAGCCGGTGGGGGCAATGTCCTGAACCCCGCGATCATGCTACGGCGCAACCGGCTGCGTATACCAGAATCGGCTCTGTCAGACGAAAGACTCATTGAATCGGACGCAGGATGGCGTTTGTTGACAGCCGGTGTTTTCGAACTCTCCGGGGCCAGAATGTCAGACCAGCCGCCAGAAGATTCATTGACTGTCTGGCCGACGCGTTGTCTCGCTCGGCCTCACTCGATCGGCTACATCGGACATTGTCAAACTTTTCATGCCCTCGGTCCGCGAGAGCTCATCGAAGTCGTCGAGAAGATGGCCGAGCATGGCCAGGTTCTCGGGGCGGTTTTGAGCAAAGTTGTGCGGATGCCACCAGAGATGGAAAATGCACCCCGACCGGGCCGCTCGTTGCATCCCGGCGCGGCAAACGTGCCCTTCGGAGCGGCTCGAGTCGTCGGCGACCAGAGTGGTATGGCCTCAGGAACGCACTGGCAGGCACGTCGCAGAGTCCGGATGGCAGCGCCACCTCGTGCCACGGCGTGATCGGTAGCGATGACAGCCCAACATACGTATCAGCCAACCTCACGACGCGTCGAAGCGGACCCCCGCGTCCAGGCGTCGCCCGGTGCGACCAACCCGGTTGGTTCCCCCTGATGCAGTGGAAACCGAGATCGAGCACTGTGTTGGTATACGCAGGATTCCACTGATTGCGCGGTAGCACAAGGCTGTTGAGCTTCAAGCCGCGCTCGCCTGCCAACGCCTGAGCGGCGGCCAGGTCGGCCCGGAACATCTCCTCGTTCTGACCTGGCTCAAGGCAATAGTAATGAGAGAAAGTGTGCGAGCCCAGCTCCTGCCCCGGGCTTGCGGCAATGAGGTCCACGAGCGATCCGGCGAGGTGCTGCGGGTCGTGATCCTCGTCCGGTCCAACGGGTTCGTTGTAAGGATCCAGCTCAGAACGTCGATACGCCGGTCGTATGGCCGGCAGGTGGGGTAAGAGCTGATCGGATGTCGAGGCAAAGAGGAAACCCACGGTGGCCCACGTGGCCCGAATATTTCTCGCCACGAACACCGAGATCAAGTCGTTCACAGCGCTCCGCTCGGCAGCGACGAAGCCGGAATCTGGATGGTGGCGGGACGTGTGGTCTCGCTTGCCCCAGTGGAGCTCGAAGTCGAGCGATATGACGAGCGCTCCCGGCCCCTCCAACTTGCTCACAGCCTCTACGCCCTTCGCTCTCTTTTTGCGCACGATCACCATCGCACCCTCAGGCTCCGTCTACTTGGGGGTGAGATAAAGACGAACTTCGATGGTAGTCGGACCTTGGCGACGACCCTCTCCGCTTACGGCTTAGAAAGATGAGCATGACGCCGGCCTCAGCCCGAAGGAGTCCGGTACAGCAGTCAGCGTCCTCCGGTTACCGTCATCGAACACCCTTGGTCCAGCGTCGTCGAACGTACCCCCACAGAGTCGGGTGGTACCGGAGGAATGAGCCTGGGGCAAGGGCCTGGGGTAATGAATCGAGTGTCGCACCTGCCAACGCCTTCTCGACCTGCACAGCAAGCAGCGGCAGGCCGTGGACGAGATGTAGATCGGGATACGTGGCGATCGAGTCTTCTTCGGTGATCGTGAAGGTCTTCTGGGCGAGGATTCCTCCGGTGTCGATTCCCGGATCGACCAGATGAACCGTCGTCCCCACCCATTCGGGATGGTGCTCGCTGAGAGCCCAATATCCCCCGTGCACTCCACGGTAGCGTGGTGTGATTCCTGCATGAATGTTGAGAATGGGGCATCGGAGCGACTTGAGCACCGGTGTGGCGATGACTCGGGTGCCGTGGACGACGACGGCCGACGGGTTGAGGTCAGCGAGCAGGGAGATGGTCCGATCATCATTCACGGAGCGCACTGAGAAATCCGAGGGCCTCGGGCGCGGGTCAAAGGACGCCGTTCTTCGGATTTCGGTACGACGCCCCTTGCTCGCAAGTCGAAGGACCGGCTGCGCCAAAGTGACAAAGAGGGCTTGGCCCGCGGCGTCCACCCAACCGACTTTCTGCGCGCGCCGGCGGATCATTCGAACGCGAGATGGCGAAGCCTCGACAATCACGATCAGTTCTTGCACGCGGCCCTCGAGGTAGTTGGCGACGACATTCGTACTTTCGTCCGGGCCGGCCAAGAGAACGACACGTTTACGGAGCGTCACGAACCTTCGTGAACTTTCTGGCGTCGAATCAGGCTGCGTGAATACGCATGTCCTCGAACCAACTCACGGTCGTCCTCAATCCTTCGTCGAGCGCAGTTGGTCGGTATCGAGGAAACAGCTGCTGGAGGTGCGTGAGGTCGGCCAAGGAGTCGCGGACGTCACCGGAGCGTGGTTCAAGGTGTTCCACGGGAAGGTCGTGACCAAGAACCTTCTCAAGCGAGGAGATCAGTTCCAACAGGGAAATGCGTGAGCCCGAGGCCAGGTTTACGGCCGTTGGCGATGTAACTCTACGACGCAATGCTTCCGTCAACACGGTCACGACCGTACCGACAAAAGTGAAGTCACGCGTCTGGGTACCGTCCCCGTGCACCGGAAGCGGTCTGTCGGCCAGTGCACAGCTGATAAAGGTCGGAACGACGGCGGCATACGCGTGACCAGCTGATTGAAGTGGCCCGAAGACATTGAAGAACCGGAAAACCAGCACCGGGAGTCCGAAAGAGTGACTGTACGACAGGGCGTAGGCCTCTGTAGCAAGCTTGCTCGCCGCGTACGGGCTTACCGGCAACGGTGCCGCGTTCTCGCGTTTGGGAAGTTCCCGGCTCGCACCGTAGACCGACGACGACGACGCTACGACGACGTGTTCCACGCCGTGGCGCCGCGCGCCTTCGAGCACCATCAGCGTCCCCGTGGCATTCGCCACATGCGTGGCAATCGGATCGACGAGTGAGCGGGACACTGATGGCCGTGCGGCCAGATGCACCACTGCATCGGTATCGGCCAACACGGCGTCAATGTCGTTTTCGATCAGTATTGACCCCTCGTGGAGAGAGACTGGCATGTCCTGCAAGTTCTCCAGAGTACCGGTGGACAAATCGTCGAGCACCGCGACCCGTTCGACGAATGACTGCTGACAGAGCTTCTTACACAGATTCGCCCCGATGAATCCTGCTCCACCTGTGACAACTACCTTCACATCGACCCGCGCGTCACAAGGTCTCGACCTTCCGGCCTTGCATCCGGTTTCGGGTGTCGAGGATGTACCGCGCGTAGGAATTGACGGTGTCGTAGTCGAATACGTCATGGTCTGTCACCAAGACCACCGCGTCCGCTACCTTCAACTCGTCCGGCGTGGGGTCGACCATCGACAAGGTTGTGTCGGACGACGCCACGTGCGGATCGGCGGCCACGACCTCTGCACCAAGAGACTTCAACCGTCGGGCGATCGCCATTCCGGGCGACTCACGGACGTCACCCGTGTTCCGCTTGTAGGCCAATCCGAGGAGGAGGACTCGTGCACCGTTAACCGGACGGCTCTCGCGGTTGAGAGCCCTCGTCAGTCGAGATACCACGTAGTCGGGCATGCTCGCATTGATGTCGTTTGCCAGCTCGACGAAGCGGAAGGGCTTGCCGAGGCTTCGTCGGACCTCCCAAGAGAGATAGCTCGGATCGATGGGGAGGCAGTGACCCCCTACTCCAGGCCCCGGAGTGAACCGCAGGAAGCCGAATGGCTTCGACGACGCAGCCTTGATGGCCTCCCAGATATCTATCTCCATCGCGTCCGCGAACATCGCGAGTTCGTTCACCAATGCGATATTCACATGGCGGAACGTGTTCTCGAGCAATTTCGCCATCTCTGCCTCTCTGGTGCCCGAAACGGGAACCGTTTGGCCGACTAGACGGTCGAAGAATGCCTTTACCGCGAGAAGTGACTTTTCGTCGATGCCAGAGACGATCTTTGGTGTGTTTGAAAACGTCCACTCCGGATTACCGGGATCGATCCTCTCTGGGCTGTAGCCGAGGTGGAAGTCCTTGCCGGCAGTGAGACCCGAGCCATCCTCCAGGAGGCCCGCAACGAGACCTTCGGTGGTGCCTGGATACGTCGTTGACTCGAGGACCACGGTTGCTCCCGGACTGAGCGCACGGGCCAGCGTCGTTGCGGCATCCACCACATGGCGGAGATCCGGCACGCCGTCTCGCAAGGGCGTCGGGACGTCGATGACCGCGAAGTCATAGTCTCGGACGCGGGTCGGATCGTCCGTTGCCTCATAACGCCCTGAGCGGAGAGCCTCCAATACGGCGAAACCGGGGACGTCTTCGACGGGGGATTCTCCGGAGCTAAGTGCCTTGATCTTGGCCCCATCGATGTCGTAGCCGATGACGTCAAAGCCCACGGCGACCGCTCGGATCGCTACGGGAAGCCCGGCGTAGCCCTGGCCTAGGACGACCAGCCGATCCGCCCTCGTTGAAGGCATCAAGTACCTGCAGGTTCGGGGCGGTGATGTTCCAGCGGCTTTTTTTGCAAGTGTTGCGCGTTGTGGACGGACGCGGCGCTTTCTTGCGTTCCGTTGGAGTCGACGCTGGCACGAATTGTCCCGTCGTTTTCGTCAATCCAGCTCGCGGACAAGAAGAGAAGTTCGCGCACTCTCTCATCGTCGCCTCGACGAGTCGCTTCCGACAGCTGAACGAGGCAGGACGCGAACCAGTCTCGCGGAGGCATCACCGGGAGGAGTCGCGCAATAGAAGGGTGCTCGGTCACCAGCACATCTTCGTCTGGTTCGCGCAAGTCCTCCTCCAACTTCTCGCCGGGCCGCATGCCGGTCACTTTGACGTCGATATCGATTCCTACCCGGCCACCGGACAGTTGGATCATGCGGTGAGCGAGGTCCATGATCGCCACGGGTTCGCCCATCTCGAGCATGAAGATGTCGCGACCCTTCGATAGCAACGATGCCTGGAGCACCAGTTGAACTGCTTCCTCGACGCTCATGAAGAATCTCGTCATGCGAGGATCCGTCACTGTGACGGGACCACCGGCTTCGATTTGGCGAGCGAACGTGGGGATAACGCTGCCGCGGCTTCCCAACACGTTGCCGAATCTGACCGCGCTATACGCTCCACCCTCCGGGGAACGACTGATCAGAAGCCGTTCTGCGACGCGCTTCGATGCTCCCATTACGCTGGACGGCAACACGGCCTTGTCGGACGAAATCAGGAGGAAACGATTTACTCCGATGGCGCTCGACGCGTCGAGCACATTGAGAGTACCGAACACATTGGTTCGGGCGGCTTCGACGGGATGGTCTTCCAGGACCGGCACATGCTTGTGTGCGGCCGCGTGGAAGACAAACTCGGGTCGATAGCGCTCGAAGACGCTCAGCAACGCGTCGCGGTCGTTGATATCGATCAGCGCCTGCTGACAAGGTCCGTCGACCCGGGAGGCCGTTTCGTACAAATGGGTCTCGTCGTGGTCGAGGAGCACGAGCAACGCCGGATCGAATCCAGCCACCTGTCGGCAGATTTCGGATCCGATCGAACCGCCTGCGCCCGTGACAAGCACGCGGCGACCCTCGAGCGACCGGCGAACTCCGTCAAGGTCGGTAGCCACCGGCGTCCGACCTAGAAGATCTTCGATGTTCGGGTCGCGGGCCCGCCGAATCGCGAACATACCGCTCGGTCCGTTCACGACGTCGTGCATAGAGGGCAATACCTTCATCGGAATGCCCGCCTGGTCGGCGCACCGCAGGACATCAGTGATCATCTCTGGCGACGGCCTCGGTATCGCGAGGAGCACTTCCTGGAGCATGTAACGAGGCGTGGCGCTGGGGATGTCACTGATGCTGCCAACTACGGGTACACCAACGAGAGTCTTGCCGTGCACTGAAGTGTCGTCGTCGAACACGGCAACCGGGATCAATCCCGCATCGGGATGGCGGAGCATCTCTCGTACTGCCTGCGCCGCTGCATCACGGCTCCCCACGATTGCAAGGCGCAAACCATTTCCTCTCGAGCCGCGTTGCATGGCAAAGATGCGCGAGTGGAACCGGATCAAGCTCATACCAGCCGCGGCCGCGATAACCCCGAAGGCGACGACTCCCGGGTGGATCACATCGAACCCCGCCAGGTGCACGATCGGATAGATGATGGCCAACACGACAGCGATCGTCGCTGTTGAGAAAACGATCTGTCGTGCTTCCTCGAGTCCTGCGTGTCGCCACACGCGACCGTAGAGGCCGTACAACTCGTTGCTTGCGAGCGTTACGATGACGACGATGAGGAGGAAGATCGCGAAATGCCATCCGTACTCCCGCGGAGCCACATTCCGCCAGTAGAAGACTTCGGCGGCACTGTATGCCGCGATGACGCACACCGTATCGAGCAGGGCGAAAAGAAGGCGAGCTCGCACATGGCTAGCCTTGATTGCAAGCAGCTGGGAAAAGGGGGTGGGTCGATTCGAGGCGGCTCGACCGGGCGTCATGTATGGCTCGCGATCACTCCCCGCCTTTGTACCGCTCATTGTTCCTCCATCAACGCCCAAAACGTGGCCAACTCGCGACGTCGCCTAGAGACGGTCCCGCGTTCCCCGATCAATTCCGACGTTCCCTCTCCTCCGGTTCCCTGGATTGTGCCTATTCCGGAGATTGTGGCATTCCCCCCTGACGGTGCCGGCGCCCAACCGGATCGCACGCGGGTACGGCCACTCCCAACCGAAGAATGTAGTCGGGAGCGGCCAATGCTGCACGGGCTGTAAGTTGACCGGCCTCTCGCTGACCCGGGAGGCTGATGAGGGTCCGGACGATCACCGACCACTTGCCGGCCGCCGCGATCCATTGTGGAGGCTTTCCATCAGTTGACGATACGTTGCGTGAATTAAGCCCTATCGGCTCTATTCCAGTCTGAACTCAAGTAGCATCATCGCGAAATCACGACCGCGGCGGGGTCGTAGCTCCCGAAATGGGCCCGTGGCGGCGATGCCGCCGAAAAGGAGCGGCCTGGTACGTTTGATGCCCCTGCGTTTCTCTCTATCTCTCTGGTGGGTACAAGGAACGGGGGAGTCCTTACGCACGACATTTGGGGATAGTTCGATGGAGGACCGATTCTGATGGAGCGACGTGACTATTGGGACGCCCTGGTTCGGGGCTGGTGGCTCATCGCCATCTTTGGGCTCGTCGGCCTGGGAGTGGCGCTCTTGCTGCCCAAAGGCACGCAAACGACGTACTACCAATCCACGTCCGCTTTCGGATCCGCACCGTCCCCACCCCAGGGAGCGAGCAATCTCTTCGGAGGTGGGATCGCACCCAATCAGATCACCTACTACGCAAGTACCGACTACGTCATGGATCTGACCAGCAAGCTCTCCGGCGTCAACGAGCCCCCATCGGCCATACGAAGTCAGATCTCGCTGCTGGGACCGCCTAGCCCCAACAGTCAGTCGGACGCCGGCACGAGTGGTCAAGATGGAGTCGTCGATGCGAAGGTTTCGGCCTCGACGCCAGCGCAGGCCCTCGCGTTGAACAAAGGGTTCGACTTGGCCATGGGGATATACGTCGCGGACGTAGCGCAAGAGTCACTAAACGGCGCAGAGAAGCAGACGGAGCAGACACTGGCTCGTGTGGCATACCAGGAGGCGACGAATTCCTTCCCGCCGGGCGTCACGGCACAGGCTCTTCAAGTTCAGGTCTCGAAGTTGCAGGATTCTCTCGCCACCTTGGTGACGGAACAGCCCAATACCGGCTTCGAGGTACTCCAGCAACCAACGGCAACGGGCGTCTTCGCGATCACCACCGGTAAGACCGTGAACAACACCAAACTGCGTATCGGGGCTGGCTTAGGCCTCGGTTTGCTTCTCGGGGCCCTCGCGGCGATCGGAGCTTGGCTGATGGACCGACGCCTCAAGACGGCAAAGCGGGCGCAGACCGCCTTCGGATACCCCGTGGTCGCCGAGATCCCCGATGTCACGACGGATGCCGTCGAGCCATACCGCATGCTCTGGTTATCGGTATTCCGGCAGCCGCTCCCTCTCCCGCCCGCTGAGCAGAGTGAACGGCTCTATGAGGGTGAAAGTGCCATGTTGGAGCCTGGGTACGGTCTGGCGACCACTGGACCGCCAACATGAGCGGACCCGTACCAACGCCTTCGGGCATGGTCTCGAACCATTCAGGTGGTCGGAGGGTCGTGATGGTCACGTCACCGGGTGAGGAATCGACCCTCGGAGACGTTGCCTCCAACCTCGCTGCGGTCTGTGCCGAGGTAGGCCAGAAGGTCGTCCTGCTGAACACGGCGATTTTCGGCAATCTCGCCGAAGACGATGCGGAGTCACCCATGCCGCCGTTGTGGTGGTTGAATTGGCCTGCGCCCCAGAGCGCCACCAAATCCCCGGAAGAGGAGCGGCTCCGTCTTCAAACGGACGAGGTGAGATCCGCCGAGATCGAAACACTACTAGGGGAGACCGGGGTGCCCGGCGTCAGGCGCCTCGACCTGCGATATTTCATCAAACACACGGCCCAGGTCATCACGCGGGTGCCCGAAATCCTTGCTGCGCTCCAGCAAATCGTCGATGTTGTCATCCTTGCGGTGCCGTCCTACCTCACGGTGCACCACGGTGAAGGCCTGACACCCTCGGCCGACGTGGTTTTGGTCGTTGGCGAGCGGAACAGCACGACGATGGACGATCTGCGCAGGACGAGAGCGGCCCTTATGCGCCTGGCGGCTCCCGTCGTGGGCGTCGTCTTGACCGGGGAGCATGAAGACGAAGAGGAGTGGGGCGCCGAGTCCGAGGAGAACGCAGCACCCAGAGCACACGACGACACTCACATTCGTCAGCACCGGTTCCTGGGGGAGGAGGGAGAGGAATCAGCGTTCACACCCACTTCACGCGCATCCCTCGAAGACCACCCCCCTGAGAACGGAGTCACGGGGAATGGAGCTAAGGCGAACGATCCGGTCGAGGCCGGCTTGGCCAGGCGGGATTCACCGGAGGGCTGACTAGGCCTGGCTGATTTGCATCCGGATGGCCGACGGAAAGCTCATAGCGTCGCGATCATCCTCTCCGCGCTCAGGACGGGTTGATGACCTGAGGGGAATGAACGTTCCTCAATTCCGCAACAGGCGAAGGCGAGCGGGTTTCTTCTATGGGTAACAGTTACGCCACTTACAGCGGCACGATCGGCTCCAACCCGATCGTCGTGGTTGTTCTCGCGATCGCCCTCTTTTTCCTGGGGCGGCGCGTCATAATCCCTCGGATCGTGAAAGCCGAGGGCGGCGATCCATGGTTGTCCAAGGTCCTGACCGCCTGCCTGGTCTGTCATCTTTTGGCGGCCCCACTGGAGATCTGGGTCGTGAACCATCTCTACGGTGGTATCGCCGATTACACCCGGTACATGTACAGGGGAGCGGCTCTGGCGGGTCCTTTCCGCCATTTCGATTTCAATCTGAACGGTGTCGGCGGGATCGTTGACAACGGCTCCATCAGCATCGTGGCCGGTGTTCTCTTCGCCATTTTGGGGATCAATCAGGCGGCCGCGTTCTTGATCATGAGTTTCCTCTCCTTCATCGGGGTCGTATGCTTCTACCGCGCCTTTACGCTTACCTTCAGCGGGGCGGGACACCGCCGTTACGGATACCTGATCTTCTTCCTGCCGAGCTTGCTTTTCTGGACCGCGGACGTGAGCAAAGAAGGAATCATGCTCTTTCTGCTCGGGGTCCTCACCTATGGGTGCGCACAGGTCCTTGCCCGTCAGGGTGGCCTCAACGCGTGGTTGATGATCGTTGCGGCGTGTGCCGGCGCCGTATTCGTCCGTCCGAACGAAATGCTGCTCCTCCTGGGCGGCTTCACCATAGCCATCATCTTCAGGCAGGCCAGTCCATCCGCGAAGTTCGAACCGGCCCGCCGCACCGTTTCCCTCGTCCTCCTTGCGACGATGGTCGGCGTCGTCATGTTCGTGACACTGCACTTCCTTCCTGGTCTTCACGGGTCGGTAAACCTCGCCCAGATCAACAAGAACAACCAGGGTCCAGGCAGCGGGTTCGGCAGTAGCGGCGTCAGCTACTCGGGGAGCCCTCTGGCCTATCCGAGGGACGTCTACGTGGTGCTCTTCGATCCGTTGCCGTTCAACGCCCACAGCGGCGGCGAGAGGTTCCAGGCGTTGCAGAACACAGTGCTGGTCGTGATGCTGCTCGCCTCGCTCCGAAATTTGCGCATCTTGCCCAGGGCAGCGTTTGCACGGCCCTATCTGATCATGTGTTTCATTTTCGTGGTCAGTTTCTGCTATTTCTTCGCCTCACTTGGCAACCTGGGACTGATTGCGCGGGAGGCGTCGGTAATGGTGCCCCTATACCTCGTATTGCTGTGCATCCCCCGCGGCCCACGTCATCGCCCACCTCGCTACATCTGGGAGCTCCGCCGCAGACAACGAGCGGCACGCAGGAGTGCAGTGGCAGTACGTCGCGCCGTCTAGTAACGGCTGTGGGGGTTCTGGCGCTCGCTAAATGTCCAGATTGATCGGTCGTTCCGTTTCTGGCGATCGCGGACGCTTGGTCCCAACCGCTCCGCCTGACGTTGGTACGGGAGGAATAGGGTTTGGCCAAATCGGAGTGCGTCGACCGCAACGACGGCGAGCGGACAACAGTCACAGGCAGATGTCAGCCCCTCGGACAAGAAACCTGACAGACCCGTCCTTCTATGCATCTCGCGGGCTCCTCGTGGGCAGCCCCACCTACGTGCGTGTTGCGACGACATAAGCCTATTGTTCGCCGGAGGGCGGCTCAGAATCGCTAGGGCGTCCCCGCGGGGCGTGCAGCCGGTTCCCGACGCAGAAGCCGTTGCAAGACGGTTTGCCAGCGCCGGGCCATCAGATCCAGACTGAATTTCGACTCGCAGCGGTTGTGGGCGGCAGCGCCCATCGCCGACCGTCGGACATCATCGTCCAGCAATCGGCCGACAGCCTCGACCATGGCGTCCGGGCTGTCCCCGACCAAGAGTCCCGTCACACCGTCCTCGATGACCTCAGCCGCTCCGGGGACCCGGGTAGAGACGCAGGCAACGCCGCAGAGGCCGGCCTCGATCAGGACGCCCGGCATGCCTTCACCGGCGGGGAGGCTCGGGAAGAGAAGCAAGTCGGCCGCCCGAAGGATCTCCGGAACATCGTGGCGGGCACCCACCACCTCAACTCCTGTGGTTACGGCCTCGCTTTTCAAAGTCGCGCCGAGGGGTCCGTCACCGACCATCACCGCCCGAAATGGGCGGCTCGTCGCCCGCAGACGGCGCACGACTTCCACAAAAACATCCGGGCGCTTCTGCGACGTGAGAGCGCCAATGAAGATGACCGTGGGTGGGCCTTCAGTCGGCTCCAGGCGGGGACGGTACAACGTCGGATCGCGCCCATTTGGAATCTCCACGACGCGTTCCGAGGACGCCTCGAAACGTCCCGTGCACTCCTGAGCGACCTCATTGCCTACAGCAACCACCATGCTCGCCGAGGCCATGATCCGCTTCCACAACCAGGCGCGAAGCCCGGCCGGCGGCCCCGCATAGGTGCCGATGACGCAGTACACCAACGGTATTCGGGAACCCATGAGCGCTGGGACCGCATACTTCATGGCATCGCCGCCGTGAGCGACGACACCGACCGCGTGCAACCGGTGAAGGAGCGTTCTGAGACGCAGCGCGAGGGTCGGATCGAACATTTCGGCGGCTTGCCGCCCTCGCTTGGGCTTGTGGGAGAGCGAGAAATCGGCATCGACTTCAGCTGAACCGTCGAAGAGCGCGAGCAATCGGTGGTGGGGAGGTCCCAGCTCATTCAGCCGATCGACCAGGATGCGAGCAGCTCGTTGAGCGCCGCGTCCGCTTCGCGACGGGATGATATGTAGCACTTCACCTTCCCCGGCGAACCTCGACCTCATGAATTCGTTGTTTTTGTCATCGACAACTGGAAGCTGCCGCACCGTAGCAGCGACACCGAGCTTTCCACGTTGGCACGATGGACCCCGCTACCATGACCGGTCCGGGGCTCGGCAACGGTTAGCCATGGGGAACGCTTCTCAGACCGGAGCACCCGACCCGACCGAGTATGACTACGTTGGTGTTGACTTGGATGCCCGAAGCAATTGGTCCGCTTCCGCCGCTTCGTCTTCGGGCGGATCCATGAGGTCACTCGTCGTCGGCCATAACGTCCCTTGGCCACCTATTGGTGGCGGCCTCATCCGGCTTGCGACAGTGGTCGAGGCGATCGCCCGGATAAGCGAGGTCGACCTCTTCATCCTCCACGAGACGAGCCGAACCACCGTTTCCGTGCCCGAAGAGGTGACTGTCGCCAGGTCGACCGGCGTCCAGTTCCCTCGGACGTCATCGTCGTTCCGATGGCGACTGGAATGGGCGCTTCGGCGTGGAATTCCGATCGAGGCAGTAATGGCCCGAGCCGATCCCGGGCCCCGACGTGCCCTGAAGCAATGGGCGCAACCGCCCTACGACGTGGTGTGGTTCTCTACTCCGGCAAGCTTCGAATGGACCAGGCGCCCACGTCTCGGCCCGACGGTTGTCGATTTCATGGATCTCGAAGATGTCAAAGCCGATGTGCGCTCGCAGCTGCTTGTCGATCGCGCCCGCTCGGAACGTGGATTGACGTCGCTGCGCACCCGCTTGGCCTGGTCCCAGGCTCGGGTGAATCGCCGAGATTGGCGTGCGTTCCAGCTGTCATTGGCCTCTGAGGTCGAGCGGATCGTGGTCCCAAGCGAGCTCGACGCGGTCCGCTCAGGGATCGACAACGTGGCGATCGTGCCAAACACCTATCCGCGTCCGGCGCGACCGGCAGGCGATCCGTCCGCCGAGCGTCCGCCAGTTGTGCTCTTCCAGGGCAGCCTCGGATATCCGCCCAATATCGACGCCGCGCAATGGTTTGCGAAGACCATTGCGCCCAAAATCCGTAATCAGATTCCAGAGATGGAGCTCCGACTGGTGGGCCGCCCCGCCACGAACGTGCGCCAGCTCCACGTGCCGGGGGTCGTGACCGTGGTGGGGGAAGTCGCGTCCATGCACGCGGAGTTGGCCCAAGCGAGTGTTGCTGTGGTGCCGATCCGGTATGGAGGCGGAACCCGGGTCAAGATCCTTGAGTCATTCGCTCACCGTGTCCCGGTCGTATCGACAACTCTCGGCGCTGAAGGGATCGACGTCCGCGCTGGCGTGCACCTCCTTGTCGCCGACGATCCAGACGAGTTCGCTGCAGCGACCGTGCGACTTCTCGGAGACGCCGATTTGCGCACCAGGATCGCCGACGAAGGCGAGGACCTCTATCTGCGAAGTTACGACGGCCCGGCTGCCGACCGGGGAGTGCGACGGCTCTTCGAGTCCTTATCGGGATCGAGCACTCGCTCGTAGACCTGCAAGGTCTTGGCGATTACTGTGCGATCGTCGAATTCTGCTTCTGCCTTTCGCCTCCCGGCTTCTCCCATCCGGCGCCGCAGGCCTGCATCGGAAGCCAGTTCCTCGACAGCGGCTGCCAGGCGAGGCGGATCGCGGAGTGGCACGAGCATACCGGACATGCCGTGTGTGACCACCTCTCGGCATCCGCGGATGTCCGTTGCGATCACAGGAAGACCACTGGCAGCCGCCTCCATCGCCGAGCGGGGAAAACCCTCGCGGTGTGACGGCAACACAAAGAGGTCGAAGGCCCGGTAGACCTCCTCCATCCTGTCCCGGGTTCCCGCGAACAAAATCCGACCTCGGCGCTGCGCCAGTTCTCGTTCGTGCGATCCAACGGCGTCCGACTTGTCCCGGTCAGTGTCCCCGACGACGACGAAATTGATGTTCGGACACCGGTCGCGAAGAAGCTCAGAGGCGGCGAACAATTCCCGAAAGCCCTTCTGCCAGACCAGGCGTGCCACGATGCCCACCACGACACCTTCTCCGCTGACCCCGAGTTCGGAGCACGCCTCGCGGCGTTGCGATGGTGTCGCTCCCGGGCGAAAACGTTCCAGGTCGACGCCGTTCCCCAGGAGTACGAGTTTTTTCTGAGGTACACCCAGTCGCCCCAGCAGCGAGAAGTCTTCGACGTTCTGTACCAGCTCGGCCGCGGAGCACAGTGATGCCAACCGCTCGAGGGAGTACACCACCCCGCGGGTGAGTGGGCGGTCGTCGGGAGTCGCATAGAGCCCGTGCACTGTATTGACGACGCCTGGCACCCCGACCGTCCGTGCGGCGAGCCTTCCGTAGAGACCCGGCTTCGGATTGTGGGTGTGCACGATGTCAGGCTTGATCCGCCGTAACAGCCGCCTCAGCTCGAAGAAGGCCAAGATGTCTTGCCCAGCGGCCGCCGAACGGGTGGCGTGCCGTAGTGGAATATGACGGATACCCCATGACTCGAGTTCCGGTACGTAGGGACCAACGGCCGAGACGCCGATGACGTCCATCCCGGCCTGGGCAAACGCCCTTAGCTGCCTACCGAGAAGCAGCACCAGGCTCATGTCCACCGTAGTGACGTGGACCAGCCTCTTCCCACGCAAGGCGCTCACTGCCTGCAGGCCACCTGCAAGTAGATGTCGCCGATTCTGCGGCTTGCCGCTGCAATGTCGAACTGCGGACTTTTTCGCCACGCGTTGCGGGCCAGCCGCGCCCGCAACTGGGGATCAGAGGCCAGGCGTTCGATCGCGCCCGCGAGTCCCGCTGCGTCGCCGGGTGGTACCAGGAGGGCGTCGACTCCATCATCGAGTACTTGAGGCACGCCTCCGACGGAGGTAGCGACGATCGGCAGGCCCACGCTGGTGGCCTCCATGAGAACCACAGGCAGACCCTCATGGCGAGACGCGAGCACGAAGGCATCTGATCCCGCCAGCAGCTCCAGCACATCGTCGCGCTGACCAAGGAAGAGGAAGCGATCACCGAGAGCTAGCTCGACGTGTCTCGCGTGGAGCGCAGAGCCAAGCGGACCCCGACCGACCGCCGCAAAGCGGATCGGGAGCCCACGATCCACGATGGCGCGAGCCGCTTCCAGCAATATGTCGTAGCCTTTCTCCGGCCTGAGGTTCGCTACCGTCATGAACAGCAATTCGTCCTCTGCCATCCCGACCTCGGACCGCGCCCTCGCCCTCAATTCCTCTCGGCGGGCAACCAGGCTGTCCGCCCGAGACAGCTCCACGCCGTGCATTACGGTGGTCGCCCGTCGCCGCAACGAAGCGGGCAGCGCGTCGTACGATGCCTGGGAGACAGCAATCAAGCGCTCGTTGCTGAGCAATGATGCACGAAGGACGATCCGGTTCACGAGTCGGGCCTGGTCCCACAAGCTGTGTTCTGTATAGACGACGCCAGGCCGTTTGGACCGTGGAAGCGAGGTCAGGACAACCTGCCCGAGGGCTGCTGCGTACGGAAGATGGAAGTGCGCCACGTCATAACGTCGAGTAGTGACCAATTTGCGCAAAGCCAGCATCCACCTGAGGTCCGCATTGTTGCTAGCTCCGAGTGAGTGAACCGGCGTTCCGAGCGCGGCGATCGCGGGTACCAGTGCGTCCTGCTCCCGGTTCACGTACGCCACCTCGTACTCGACGCGTTCTGAATCGGCCGCAGCCACCGTGTCCACCAGGAGCCGCTCGGCACCCCCATACCCGAGGCACTTGATGACCTGGAGGACCTTCAACGGTCCGGCTGGTCGCGGCCGGGGTCCCTCCTCCACGCGCACCGTGAGATCGTACCGACGGGACGTCCCGTCAGCGTGCGCGATAATAGGTGGTCTTCGGTGTGGGACAAAACTGGGGCCCGCGTACGCGGGCGGAGAGGTGCGGTTCATGAGTGTGTCGACCCCTTGGGAAGGGGGCGCTGAGCGGGACATGGACGACGTACTCCACGGGGTGGAGAGAACGCCGCCATCGGAACCACCGACCGAACTTGTTTATCGTCATCAGGCGCGGCTCCGCGCGTCGCTCAGTGATCTATGGGCGAGCCGGGACATCATCTTCACCCTCGCTGAACGCGATATTCGCGCCCAGTACAAACAGGCAACATTGGGTGTTCTCTGGGCGTTGCTGTTTCCGCTCGCGATGCTCGGCATCTTCACGATCATCTTCTCGAGAACAGCAAGTCAGGGGATACCTGGGATCCCGTATCCGATCTTTGCATACCTGGGGATCTTATGCTGGACGTTCTTTTCCGGAAGCCTCGGTACCGGCGGTACCTCGCTGCTCACCAACAACGCGTTGATGAGCAAGACGCAGTTTCCACGTGAGTGTTTCCCACTCGAGAGCGTCATGGTCACGGCTGTCAACTCCGTGCTCGCGTGGATCCCGCTCCTCCTCCTGTTCGTGTTCTACGGCTTCGTTCCGCATGCAACCTCCGTCTGGGTACCGCTTCTCATCCTCGTCGAATTGGCCTTCGTCATCGGCATCACCGTCGGCGTCTCCGCACTGATCATCCAGATGCGCGACCTCGCACAAGTACTGCCGATCGTCATCATGCTCGGGCTATTCGCAACTCCGGTCATCTGGCAATTCAAACGGGTTCCTGCCAAATGGCAGCTTGTGTACGGTTTTATCAGTCCTCTTGGACCGGTGATCGATGACGTCCGCCGCACGATGTTGCTAGGTCTCAATCCGGCCTGGGGACCGTTGTGTGCGGCGATAGCCGGGGCCATCTTCTACCTGCTCTTCGGATACCGGACCTTCAAGCAATTAGAGGTGAACTTTGCCGACATTGCCTAAAGGATCGATCCGGGTAGATCACGTATGGAAGAAATTCCGGGCCGACCGCACCGCGCCACTCTTCTACGACCAGTTGCTCCGGATGAGGCGCTCGCTGACGGGTGGCAGACGGAGGGACTACCGCTGGGTCCTCAAGGATGTGAATCTCGAGGTGGAGCCGGGCGGAACCATGGGGCTCATCGGTGTCAACGGCTCGGGCAAGACGACTCTGCTCAAGATCATCAGCAAGGTCACCTACCAGTCGGCTGGATTTTGCCAGGTCGAGGGCCGAATGGGGGCGTTGCTCAGCGTCACCAGTGGAATTCATCCCGACCTAACCGGCCGCGAGAACGTGTACCTGTATGGAGCGGTCCTGGGGATGCGACGCAAGATCACACACGAGCGTTTCGACGAGATCGTCGAATTCGCTGGTCTTGCCGATGCGATCGATCGTCAAGTGAAGTTCTTTTCACTCGGGATGCAAATGAGGCTTGGATTCACGGTCGCAGCATTCCTCGAGCCCGACATCCTGCTGGTCGATGAAGTGCTCTCCGTCGGTGATGCGAACTTCCAGCAAAAGTGCATCCAGAGGATCGAGGAGGTCGTCCGCCAGGGCACGACGCTCGTCTACGTTTCGCACGACCTGACATCGGTCGAGGCGACCTGCCAAAATGCCGTCTGGTTGGCCGACGCAGTCGTGCGCGCTGCAGGGCCCACGCGGGAAGTCGCCAAGCTCTATCGCGCCTCGATTCAAGAGGACGCATCCGTCGCCACCTCCACGGACAGCGTGGTCCAACTCATGAAGACCACGATCGCCGGTCCAGACGGAGGTCCGGTGCTCTCCCTTCAGGATGCCGAGGTGCGCTTGGCGTTTCGCGCTCCCGAGTCCGTCGAAGCCGACCTCTTCGTCGGAGTATCCCTTGGGGAGGCATTCCCGATGTTCATCACGAAACATCACGGACTGTTCCCAGCTGGTGACTTCGAAGTAACGTGCCAACTCCACAACATTCCGCTCCCGAAGGGCCGCTACTCCGTATGGACAGCAATGACGAGCTTTGGCAAATGGGCGGAAACCCCTCTCCTTCCCTGGAAGCCAGCAGTGTCTTTCGATGTCTTCGGGCCGGATATCCTCGTCCCACCCGAGGGCGTTATTGTCGCCGCTCCGCTCTACGTGGGTACGAGCTGGACAGTCGACTGAGTGGAGGAACGGGCGATTCTAAGAACCGCCTCTCCTCGCTCAGGGAAAGAATCCATGCTGTGTCACGGAACCCGCGAGTCTCCCAGTGCGGACGGCGAATGTCCTCAGCCATTGTCTGCGAATGTCGCGCATGAACAGTCGTGGGACATTGAGCAGCAACCACAACCACGACTTCGTTGCAGCTCGCAGATTTGGTCGCATACCGACCACCCGGTACTGCCGGTACAGTACCGCCCCGCACTTGCCGTACGACCAGGCCTTGTGCAGACGCGACCACTCATCCACGGGCTCCCGCTTGCGGACGACGGCGGCCTGTTCCACGGCAAATCGGTAGCCAGCGAGTTGCAGTCGCCAGCAGAGGTCGATGTCTTCGCCCACCAAGAAGTTCTCTCGAAAACCCGAGACTGCTTGAAACGCCTCCCGGTGAACGGCCAAGTTGGCACCCAGCCCGAAAGGGAGGAATCCCAACTGGTTCGTGGCGGCAGGGATGGGCGCATGCTCGATTCCTCGGGCGGTCGCGCCGAAGTCGTATACGCCCGACACCACGTCGTTATCGGCCAATGCGGCCACGATGTGGTCGAGCCAGTCAGGCTGGACGACGTCGTCGGCGTCGCAAAAGACCAGCAGCGAGCCACTCGAAGCACTGACGCCGGCGTTCCGCGCCGCGCCCGGACCGACGGGATGCGCCGCCTCGACAAGTCGTATCTGCGGAGCCCTTTCCGACCAACGTTGGACACAGGCGCGCGTTCCGTCCTCAGAGCCGTTGTCGGCAACCACAAGTTCCCACTCGGCCGTAAGCTTCTGGCCGGCGACGGCGCGCAATTGCTCCTCGAGCCAAGGCATGCCGTTACGGACTGGAATGACCACGCTGACCATTGGGAGCCGAGACCGGCTCAGCGCATCGACGTCGTTGAGGTCATCCACGGTCGACCTCAGCCTACCGAGATGGGACAAGTTGCGTGAACGAACAACCGACCCTGGCTGCCGTATCCCACCGGCAGTCGGTTTCTGTTCCGCACACGGTCGCGGCAGTGGTGTTGACCCACCGAAGGCCACGGCTGGCCACCGAACTCGTGCGCTCGCTTCTCGATCGAGAGGGGCTCCCCCCCGACCGCGTGATCGTGGTTGTCAACGGCTCGGGCGGACTCGAGGACCGCGAACTCGAAGACCGAGTCCGAATGATCCGGCTCAGCGAAAACCTGGGTCCAGCCGGCGGATTTGCTGTGGGGATCGAAAAAGCCTTCGAGCAGCCTCCGACGCAATGGGCCTACCTCTGTGAAGACGACGTCGGGCTGTACTCGTTACCCTGTCCACGTCTCGCGGATCTCGTGTATCGAACGGAGCGTCTGGGAGCGGTCGAAGGGCTGCCTGTGGGCGCCGTTGTAGCCTTCGGACGCCGATTCGTTGGTCGGGGAGTCCATACGCAAAATTGCGTTCCTCCGGAAGGGATTCTCTTTGAGTTGGAGCGCGTCGACGTCGGCAGTTGGGGAGCGACGCTGTTATCAAGACAAGTGTTCGACGCGGGCGTATTGCCGGACCCAGAATGGTTCTTCGGCCTGGAGGATTTCGATTTCTACTGCCGGATGCGGGAAAAGGGCTTCGAGGTATTGGTAGATGCCATCTCGGCCCGGGCAGTGGCGTCAGAGCAGACGTCATGCGGCCGGGCGGAAATCCAGGAATTACGTCGCCCAACGAACGAACACGAGGTATGGCGCCAGTATTACCACTTCCGCAATTCGATCGAGATGGTCCGGCGACACGGACGACCGTCATGGCACGTGTGGCAGTCTGCGTATGCAGTCCGCCATCTCTTGGGGGCGCGCGGATGGGAGGAACGGCTGGCTATCGTCCGGGGTTATTGGGACGGGCTCCGTGGTCGCCTCGGAGAGCATCCGCACTACGGAAGATCCGTCGGCGAATGGACCGGTGACAACGGCCTTTGATGTTCTCTGGCTTGTGTTCGAATCCTCTCTTTCGACCGGGAGTTGGTACTCGCATCGTCGGCATTGACCTCACGTCGGCCGCGGACTGAATCGGCATGTGTGGGATCGCGGGGATCTTGGATACCCGGGCCGGGACGTCAGCTGAGCGGCTCGCTGCTCTAACCTCGGAGATGACTGCCACCCTCGTCCATCGTGGTCCGGACGACGGCGGAATTTGGGTGGATGCCGAAGCGGGAGTGGCCTTCGGACATCGCCGACTGGCTGTCATCGACCCAGGGCCCGGGGGCGCACAACCCATGGCCTCGCTCGACGGCAGGTGGGTGATCACGTACAACGGCGAGATCTACAACCACCAATCCCTCAGGCGCAGGCTGCAACAGAAGGGCATTGATCTTCGCAGCGACTCCGACACAGAAGTCCTGCTCGAGGCGGTGGCACTGTGGGGAATTGAGCGAGCTCTCGACGCCTGCGAAGGCATGTTCGCGGCCGCGCTTTGGGACAGACGTTCCGGCGCGCTGCATCTCGTGCGAGATCGTTTCGGGGAAAAGCCCCTCTACTTCGCACGGGTGTCTGGGCTCTTCGTGTTTGCATCCGAACTCAAGGCCTTTCGGGCGCTCCCGAAGTTCACACCTGACATCGATCGGGCTGCCGTGGCAGAGCAGCTCAGGAGCAACTGTATCGCCGCACCACGCACGATTTGGCGCAATGTGTGGAAATTGAGGCCAGGACATCTCATGACTTGTCAGGGACGAACGTTGAACCGTGAGATACCTGAGCAGCGCCCCTACTGGTCGATGGCCGAAGCCGTCAGTGCCGCGCGTCTTCGACCGCTCGCTCTACCGGTTCAGGAAATGACTGATCGGCTCGAACACATCCTCTCCGAGGCGGTAGCAGCCCGTATGGTTGCGGATGTTCCGGTTGGAGCCTTTTTGTCCGGCGGGATCGACTCGTCGACGATTGTCGCACTCATGCGGCGACACGCTTCTGGCGCAGTCAAGACGTTCACCGTTGGGTTTGGAGATGCAGCATTCGATGAGTCCGCCGACGCGCGGCGTGTTGCTCAGCATCTCGGAACAGATCATACGTCCGTGCATGTCGGTTACAGCGAGGCCCGGCGCGCGATCGAGATGCTCCCTGATATCTGGGATGAGCCTTTTTCAGACGTGTCGCAGATACCGACCTACTTGGTGAGCGGTGTGGCTCGTCAGGGCGTGACCGTGTCCTTGTCGGGAGACGGCGGAGACGAACTTTTCGCGGGATACAACCGACACGCCTGGTTGGAGCGCATCTGGACGCGCGCCGCGGTCTTGCCGCCGAGATTTCGGCGCGCGGCTGGCGCAGCCATCACCAGAATTCCACCCGGATTCGTAGAGCGAGCGGCAGGCGCCACGAGGATCCTTCCTCAGAAATTGCAGCTCAGGAATCCGTCCACCAAGGCGGCCAAAATGGGCCGCGTACTCGCCGCGCCCACCGCTGACGACGCCTATCGGTCGCTGACGACGCACTGGGTCGATGCCGGATCAATTGTGCTCGGAGTCAGCGAACATGATGACCAAGTCCCCGTCGACAGTGTCCCGTTCGGTCAGTCCCGCATCACGGAGGAGATGCTTTGGCTCGATCTCGTCGGATACCTTCCGAACGACATCCTGGTCAAACTGGACCGCGGTGCCATGGCCGTCTCCTTGGAGACCCGGGTCCCGTTTTTGGACCGTCAAGTGCTCGATCTCGCATGGAGTCTGCCCCTACAAGTCAAGCTTCGCGACGGACAGACCAAGTGGCCGCTGCGCCAAGTCCTGCAACGCCACATTCCGGCTGACCTCGTCGACCGGCCGAAGATGGGTTTTGGATTTCCGATAGGACGGTTGCTCCGAGGTCCTCTCAGGGAATGGGCCGACCACCTCCTCGCCGACCGCCGACTTCGCGCTCAGGGCCTGCTGGACCCAGCCCCGATCCGCCGAGCCTGGGCCGCCCACTGCTCTGGCAGTCAGGACTTGGGTTACGAGCTCTGGGACGTCCTGGTGCTGCAAGGCTGGATCGACAGATGGCACCCATCCCTTGGCTGAACCCAATGCGTGTACAGGCAAGGCACCGCTATCGAGCCGATGTATGAGGAACGCTAATCTCGAGGAGTTCTCCGCGCGGTGCGGAGGCGGGAACGCCGTTCTCCTCTGAGCGGACGGTTCGGTAGGTCCAGCCCAGGAGACGTTCGGGGGTGGTTGATGGCAGAAGAGAGCGGGCAGCCGACGTGCGCGCCCATCTTCGTCCCCAGACCCATCACCGGTGACTTGCGCACTGTCCCAGGTGACGCCAGCACATTCTCACAACGTGGCGGCGCAAAACGATGCCTGGGCGGATACCCGCCTGGGGAAGCGCTCGCCCAGCTGATCGATCGAGTGAGTCCCGAACGGACGAACGACGGGCCGGCCACTGCCCGGCCACCTCTAAGTTTGCGTTTATCGATGGACCACGCTCGACGCTCATTGGAAAGACGGATTGTTCGCAATTCGGTGCTGCGATTCTGGTCAGCGAGGACGGCTAGTAAGCACAAGATTCACTCTGTGCGATGACATCTTCCGCCACTGAAGGTTGCATCGTTCGCGGTGAATCCGTGCCGCGTGCTCCCAGCGTTTCCGTCATCGTTCTCGTCACGGCGAGCACGGAGCGCTTGCGGGAGTGCTTGAACGCGCTCCGCCAGCCCGGGCGCCGGGTCGAATCGATGGAGATCGTCGTAATCGCCAACGGCACTCCAGAGGCGCAGCTGGAATATCTGAGATCAAGCGACGACATCGTCTTGGTGGTCAACGAAATGAACCTCGGTTTTGCTTCGGGTTGCAACCAGGCGGCATCTGTGGCGAGGGGACCGCTGCTTCTTTTCCTCAACGATGACAGCATCGTCCAGGAAGGTTGTATCGAAGCCCTGATGCGAGCGTGTAAGAGCGATCCGGCCATCGGTGCCGTCGGATCGCGCATCATCTCGCCGGATGGCACACTTCAGGAAGCGGGGTCGCTCATATGGCGGGACGGCTCGGCGACGCACGTCGGCGAAGGAACACCAAGCGACTCTGATCAGTACCTCCACTCTCGATGGGTCGACTACGCGTCGGCAAACGGGCTCCTCGTACCCCGCTCGGTATGGGACGAGGTCGGGGGGTTCGATGAACGATATTTTCCCGCCTATTTCGAAGATGTCGACTTCAGCCTTTCACTCGCTACCCGCGGATACGGAACGAGGTACGAGCCCGCGGCCGTGCTCGTCCACAGCGGAAGCCAGAGCACATCGACGGTCTACAGGGACTTCCTGTTAACCCGGAACCACATTCGTTTCGTCGAGAAGTGGGGCCATGTTCTCGAAGAACGATTTGATCCGCCGCCTGCTCAGGACTCAGGCTCGGAATTCGAGGCTGCCGTCGGCCGCGCAGTTGAACGCGGTCGGAATGCACCATCGTTATCGAGTGGGTCGCATGCCGCGACCTCAAAGCGATCGGATGCAACTTCATTCGACCCACGGAGAGCGGCCGAAGAATTGCGGGTTGAGTACTTGCACTACTTAGAGAAGCGAGTTGTTGTCACGGATCAGCGCATCCTGTCGCTCGAGGCGTACCTGAGGACGCTCTGGGGGGTCGGGTTCCGCCGATGGCTTGCTGGCCGGATCGCCCGGATTCGGAATGGTGGAGGACGCCCCGTACCCGCCTACACCCGCAATGCGACGCGGAGCATCACGGATCGTCCGAAAAGCACGTGACTTGCTCTCTTCCGACCGTGCGCTTCGTCTCCGCCGGCATCCCGGTCCCAGTGCAAGAATCGGCGCTCTTGTGGAGCTTCCGACTTAGGATGCCGGCGGTCGCAGGATGAACCTCTGGGTGTCGGGCGTCTCTCGGACAGCCGAGCTACCTATCAAGCGATGGTTGGGCGTGGCGCATCGTCCAGCGCCGGCTACCAGCTGTTCCTTATTGATTGTCGGATTAATTGTCGGATTAATTGTCGGAAAATTGAGAAAGCTTTGTCAAGAAATGCATGGAGCGGGTGATCGCCGAGCCCGGACCACGTACTCGGCGCTTCTGGAATCCTCGCTGAATGGCCGTGGGTGGGGCGTGATCTAATCCATGCGCTCCGCCAGATCGGCCATGCCGCAACGGGATACCTGCCACGCGGGACCGCTAGTCCTGAGCGTCGTGGTCTTCGGATACGGGAGCGAGGACAGCGTCGCGCGATCCGTCGCCTCCGTGGTCGACCAGGGTTTCGGTGGTCGATTCGAGGTCATCGTGGTGACTTCCGCTGGGGAGCGGACAGCCGGGTTCGTTGGACGACACAACCCCAGGGTTCGGCTGATCGAGGTGCGCTTCGGCCTGATGCCCGGCGCGATGCGAAACATCGGAATCGAAGCCTCTTACGGCGAATTTGTTGCTTTCCTCGAGGTCGGCTGCATCGCACGTGCGGGCTGGATCAATCACCTTGTCGAGGCGCATCGCGCCGGGCACGAAGCCGTCGCAAGCGCTGTCGTCGCCGCCAGCCCGAGGACAACAGCGGCCCGTGTGAATGCGTATATCCGTTACCCCAACCAGTTGGAGGGGGCGCCCCGGGGACCGCTGGGTACCCCATGTTCGGACGGACTTTCCTTTACGAGAGACCTGCTGGATCGCGTCGGACCCTTTGACGAGGCGGTGTGGGTCGGCGAGGACACGTTCATAGTAAGACGCCTCTCCGCGGTGCGGGTCGAGCCCTGGTTTGAGCCGTCGGCCCGTATTGAGCTCGCGAGCCCCTCAGGGATGCGGGAGTTTGTGCGGGAGGAAGCCGCGATAGGCCGTCGCCAGGCGCGGACCGACGTGGTGTTGACCGCCTCCGGATTGCTCCGTAGCGAACTCGAGTCATATGCGCCGCGGCTTGTCGTTGGCCTTCGAGCTACTCGACGCGGACTTGCTTACGGCGTCCGAACGGCAACCCAGCTCGCTCGCCGTGCCCCCAACCGCGGGAAGGTCCTCGCCGCGTCGCCGTGGATCATCCTTGGGCTTGCCGCGAATGCATGCGGCTGGATTCGGGAGCAGCAGGCTTACGCCCACACCGGCGCCTTCACGGAAGGTGCAGGAGCTGGCCCGACGCGGGCACCTCTGCGGCGAGTCACGACGACGAGCGGAACGAAAACCCTTGTACTCACCTTTGACGACGGTCCGTCGGAGTACACGCCCAGATTGTTGCAAGTGCTCGCCCAGCATCACGTGCCCGCGACCTTCTTCGTACTCGGTGAGAAGGCGATGGCCATGCCGGAGCTCGTGCGTGCCATCACGGAAGGCGGTCACGACGTAGCCAGTCACGGCTGGAGCCACACCGCCTTTACTGAGCTCGATACGGATGCTTTGTCTTCTGAGATCCGCCGCACCTGCGACACGATCCGCGAGCTCACTGGGATCGACTGCAAAGACGTCCGGCCGCCTTACGGTCGGTACGACGGGAAAGTGGTGAATTGGCTGGCCAGGCAGAACCTCGTGACGTGGCTTTGGACGGCCGAAGCTCGCGACTATGAGCCAGCGGCTAGTGCTGATCGGATCGTCCGGAATACCCTTGGCTCCCTGTCGCCTGGGGGCATCGTCCTCTTGCATGACGGCGGAGGAGACCGTACCAAGACTCTGCACGCGTTACCTCGAATCATCGAGGGAGCGCGGGACCGAGGCTATCGCTTTGTCGCGCTGCGCGACGTCCGAGCGAGTTTGCGGCCGATAGCCAGTGAGGGGACATGAGCAGACGCCTCAACCGATAATGAAAGCCATCATAACGCAGAACAAGAAAAGTTGTAAGCGCCTCCCTCGGGCCGCACGGCCTAGACGGACCATTGAAGTTGTCGTGCCAGCTGGCGTGCGCGCTGTTCGGCGGCGAAAGACGTATTTGTGACCGGCGATGGGACGGGCGGGATCGTAATCAGCGTAATCGTTGCCGTGAGAAACGGCCTGCCCTGGTTGCACGAGCAGCTTCAAGCACTTCTATCCCAGGAATGTTCGTGTCCATGGGAGATCATCGTTGCGGACAACGGATCGACTGACGGAACGACCGAGGTCGTTCAGAGGTACTCGTCAGAGGATCCACGTATGCGCATCGTGGACGCGTCTCACGTCAAAGGGCCAGCGGCAGCGCGAAACATCGGAGTGGGTGCTGCGTTCGGCGACATTCTTGCCTTCTGTGATGCCGACGATGTGGTGCATCCGGGTTGGGTTGAGAGCTGGCTGCGTGCACTGTCCGACGCCGACGCCGACGTCGCCGCCGGACGCAACGACACGTGGTCGCTGAACGGGACGCCAGCCCCACAGACCGCTGTGCCCAGGCCGCCGCCACAAGCCCAACAGTTCGGGTTTCTGGAGGCGGCCGGCAGCGGAAACATGGCGGTCCGGCGTGAGCCGTTCGAAGCTGTCGGCGGCTTCGATATAGAACTCCACGTGGGTGAGGACACAGACTTGTGCTGGCGCCTTCAACTTTCAGGCTACAAATTTGCGATCGGCACGGGGGTTATTTCGAGGCGCGAGAAGAGTGGCACGCTCGGGCTGCTCAATCGGTCCATTCAATACGGACGCTGCGGTCCAGTTCTCTACCGGCGCTACCGAAGCGCGGGAATGCGCGCCGATCCTTCTGGGGCGCTGCGTGCGTGGGCATATCTGATCGTGAGCCTTCCCAGATTGGTCGATCCTCGGTTCCGGCGGACTTGGGCGAGAGTTGCCGGCTGGCGAATCGGACGTCTCATCCAGTCGTGTCGGGATTTCGTCTTCTTTCCCTAGGGCGTTGGCCGTTCGGAACGGTGAGGGCGCGTGGTTAGGTTGAGCCGATGTTGCCGGGCTTTGCCGCCCGGCCACAACGAAATACTCCATGACGATCGAACCCAATCTCGACGTTGACGGCACTAGGGGTCCGGGCGGAAGCTCTGATCCTGACCCACAACGCGCCGGCCTCGCTTCAACGCTGCCTCTCCGCCGTCGGTTCGCAAACCAGACCTCCGACCGCCATCCTGGTCCCCGACAACGCGAGTGATCCCCCGGTCGATCTCGCGCGCACCGACATCGGGATTGCGATCCGTGTACTCCGCTCACAGACGAATCTTGGACCTGCAGGCGGGTTGGGCGATGGCGCTGGAGAACTTCTTGGGCGAGTCCTTCTACGACTGGGCGTGGGTGATGGACGACGACATCATTCCTGAGCCCGATTGCCTCGAACGTTTGCAGGACCAGGCGTACGCCGAGAGGGGCCCAGCCTTTGTGTTCCCTACTCGAAGCAACCGGATGGAACGGTGGGGGATTGGAGTGCTTGGTGCGGCTTCGTCATCGCCAAAGAGATCGTCGAAAAGGTCGGGTTCCGAGGGCGGAGCTGCTCTGGTGGGCCGAAGACACGGAGTACTGCAAGTGGCGCATCCCCAGCGCCGGCTTCCCTGGCGTCCTGGTTCCGGATGCATCGGTGCACCATGACGCGATCCGGCAAGGACGTGGCGTCCCGACCTGGAAGTACTACTACGAGACCCGAAATCTCATCTATCGGCACCGCCAGGTAATGCGCCGACTTGGCCGGTTTCCTCGCAACTCGCTCGACTGATGGCTCGTGCCTTCCTACGGGAGAAAGGTGGCGCCGTTTGAAACGGTCGCTTGCCATTGCGGCCGCCATCTACGACGGTATTGTCGGCCGCCTCGGGATCCGATACCCCGTGGTACCGATGATCGAACAGACCGCCCGGCGGGAAACGGGGACGCAATTTGAGACCAAGAAATCGGAGGTGGATGCTCGTCGATGCAATCAATGACGGTTCGTACGCCGGGACCGCTTCCATGACTCGAGGGTATAGCAGAGCACCGGGAAGGCGGACTCGCCAGGGCCTGTGGACGCGGTAGGGCGGCGCGGACCATGTTCACGACGCTCGCGAGGCTCGAGTCTGGCCGGCCAAGGAGGACCCGGGATGTGTTGTCCGAGCCATTGTGGCACAGAGAATCCCAATGAAGTACTCGCGGGCTAAAAGGCGTTGTTTGGGCAGATTGCGCCGGCCACGTTAGTTGGAGTCAGCGTCGCTCACTACGAGTCGACCACAAAGCATTGGTGTCTCAGGTTTGCGCCTTGCTGGACGGCAGGAGGGGAGAGTGGATCAGAGAGTTGACCGGCGAGGTCAGAGGTCTGGGACCAGGGTGGCGAAATGGAAAAGGCGCTCCGGAGGGCGTCACTATGGGATGTCCCCTCTGTGGTACACGTTGACAATCTGGTGATACAGATCGCGTTTGGAGTGAGTTGACGGTTGCGAAAGTTATAGATGTGAGAAACCAGTCCGGAGTCGCAACCGGAACCAATTCAACGCGGAGAGGTTCTCCTGATTACGTCGGAGTAATCGTTGTGGTTGGGATCGCACTCGCTGCAACTTTGGGCCTTGTTCCCTGGCTCGGCGCGTCGATGTTCGCCGACGAAGGCGCGACCCTTTACTCCGCTCATCTTTCATGGTCGAATCTTTGGGCTCAGTCAGAACACGTGGACCTTGTTCTGTTGCCGTATTACAGCGTTGTCCACGGCTGGTTGCTGATTTCGGAAAGCTTGGTGTGGATACGAGTCCTTTCACTTCTCGCCTACTTCGGAACGATCGTCTTAGTTGGGTGGCTTGGTCTGCGCATTGCCGGGAGGTGGTGTGGTGTCATCACGGCCGTACTCACTGCGTGCAGCACGCTCCTCGTTCAAAAGTCTCTGAACGCCCGACCTTATGAGGTCAGCACTTTTCTGGTAGCGGTCTGTGCCTTCTTTCTGTTCAAGTGGCTGAAGGACCCACGCTCACGGTGGTTATGGGCCTTCACTATCTCAGCGTTGCTCGCCACCGCCATGCAGTTGTTCTCACTTCTGGCTCCGATTTCGATGCTTGTCTTGGTCCTAATCGTGCGACGGAGGCTTATTTCTCAACGCCTGCGGGTTGTCCTAGTGCCCATTTCCGTTCTCGTCTTCGTTGCCGGGGCGTGGACCATCGCATGTGCGAGGGAAGTAGCTCAGGTGAACTGGATTGGAACCGAGGCCGCTGGAAACCGCCTGCTCGATGAACTTCGAGGTCCCGCGATCGGTCAATTCTATGACCTCGCGATCTTTCTAATCGGGGCGCTCGTCCTCTTCAAGCTCGCCTCAATCTGGACACGCGACGTTAGGGATACGATCGTCGCGCAGATCTCTCGCGATCGGGACACCTTTGCTCTCGCAGTGGGCTGGGCCGTGGTCCCTACAGTTACTCTGGCGGTAATCTCCCTGGTTCATCCGATTTATTCGGTTCGGTACGTGACTGCATCTGCGCCGGGAGCATCCCTTCTGATCGCCTTGATTTGTGTGCGGATGTTCCCTACGTACATCGGCAGGTCCCATGTCCCGGATAAAGATCTTCCGCAGAATCGGTCGGCCGAGAAGGCTCCTCACAAGATATGGGCGGCAGTTATTGCGGCCGCGACGGCCCTCCTCCTTCTCGTTGCTTACGAGGGCTCGGCCGCGACCGAACAAGAGGACCTGAAAGGTCCGGCTCTATACGCCGCCCAACACGCCCAGAGCGGTGATGCCATTGCTCTGCCTGACCATGCGATCACCTCAGCAGTCGAGTACTACCTGCATGGTGAAAATCAGCATCTACGCCTGTGGAAACAGCTTGGAGTCACGCAGAGATACGTCGAGGGGTTTGATCTCTCGCTGCGCCCGTCACTTTGCTCTCCCGGCCGAGTGTTTCTGGTTGACGATGGCACCGTGCGGGGTGTCAATCGCTTTGAACGAGCGCTGAAAGCCGAGGGATACCAACTTCATGCCTACAAGCAATTTGTCGGCTCGTCGCTGCTCACCTTTGTCGCCCCTCTGGAAACGGAGGTGCTCGTCTCTTCGAACGCTAGGTTCAGCGGGACTCACGCGCTGCTCGATGCAGCAGCGACGTCCAACGGGGTGAACATCGCCACAATCCAGTTCGAGCTCAGCGGTCGGTCAATGTCAAAGAGGGTGATTGGGAAAGGTAGTCGGAGCTTTTATGGGTCCCTTTTGACGTGGGACAGTACCCGCGTTCCGAACGGCACGTATTTGCTCCAGAGTGTCGTTACGGACGTGCTAGGCAGAAGCAGCTGCAGTGCCCCTATCTCTATTGAGGTCCGCAATTAGCGACACCGCAGGACCAACTCGACTTGGTCTCGGTGGCCGCTGGGCCGGCGCACGGCGCCACTTACGGGAGACCAGCATCACGCGGGCTCTTGCTGTTTCGACGGGTCGCCGTCAACACCTGGTCGGCGGTAGTTGCCATTGACGATAGCCAGCACTTGAGTTGGAGCGATATGACGGCTTTGAATGCAGTCAGGACCGACTACCTTGTCGCAGCGCGGCGAGGCGGCGTAACGGACGAGTCAAGCGCCAGCTCGTTGACGCCTGCATCTGCTCGTATTGCTCGACCATGTCGATTATTTCGTCTTGAACCACGTCAATGCGGGTGCGTAAACGATCGATCTGTTCCTTGGCCGCATTTCCTTCGAACCAAAGTCGTCGGGCCGTCTCTCGGAGCTCTTCGCGTTGGCGGAACAATACCGTCAGTTGTTGGCGGTCTCTCAAGATGGCTTCCGTCCATGTCGACTCCAAGCCGTCTGATGACGCGGCGAATGGTCGGTGGGGGCCCGCCAGCGACTCAAGGAGTGTGACGAGTTTTTCCTGCTCTGGTAAGAGAAGATCGTCCACTCCTTCGGCGGACTGCTGGCGCTGCAGATTCATGGAAATACTCCCGACCGCGTTGGACAGATCCCAGGTCGGCGCCAGCTCGGCGAACTGCGGCAACCCTGCCAGCCAATTGGCGATTGCGCCAAGTTGTTCGGTCGGATCGTCGACGATCTCCTCGTATCTGATGACGAAGGTATCGACGCCTAACAGTCCCTCTATGGCGCAACGGTTATAGCGCTCCCAAAGGGCCACGCCATCGGCCAGGTGCATCCGATCGCGCGCCCGAAGCGACCGGGCCACAGCAAGCGGTTGTCGCCAGATGAACACCGCAGCCACGGGGTCGGGAAGATGCGTACGCCAGTACGGAAGGAGGAGACAGGTACGAGGATCCTTCCAGAGCACCGCACCAGGCTCCGGGAAGGCACGTGAGGCCGGCAAAGAGGGGTCTCCGAGCTCGCCGTCGAGGTCCTCGAAGATCTCGACGCCCAAAGGGAGCTCGGGGGGCCGATCCCATGTCCCCCCGATCCGTTCGAGTAGAAGGTCGCTGTATGCGGCCAGCGCCCGACTCTCCCAATGGTCAGGGTTGTCCGACGACGGCTCCCAACGATCCTCCTCCACAGGGACGGCGAAACCCAGCCTTCCGAGCGCTCCTGCGACTGCAGAGGTGCCGCTCCGGTGCATGCCAATGACGAGCAGCCATGGTCCGAGAGGCATTCGCCCGCCACTCGCATTGGTATCGCCAACGTGTCCGGGCTCCTCTTGTCGCATCGCGTGATCCCGTTCAGAGGAGGCGGCCATTGATGCGTTCGAAGGCGGCTGCTCTGCGTGGCGATTCGTAGTAAACGAGCTTGAGCACCATCTGCGTTGACAGTGGAAGCGCCGGGCCGTAAGCCGCCCATCCAGAAGGTGAACCGCTGCTGTTCACTTCGCTCACGAGAAGCCCCACCGACTCCTGGGTATTGGGTTTCATCTGCTCGAAAGGCCGCGCCCTAGGCGTGTGTACACGCGCCTGAAGCTTGCGGCCAGGCTGGGTGAGCTGTAGACGACTTTCAGAATGGCCTTTTTCGGTAGAGACAGCGAGGACCGGGCAGCCGCCCGTTTTTGCTCGGCGACGGCACGCCGGCTGGTTTCACTGGCCATGAGGCCCACGGACGCGAAGTAATCGGCCACTGCCGCTGTGGCCTTGGGTGCGATACGCGGTCGTGTTTGTGGCGCGACATGTGCGACTGCTTCTCCGTACGAGCTCGGCGCCATGCCGAGACGGCGCGGCGCCAACGCCCACACGAAATGCGTCACGGACCAATTTTGGTTGACCGCTTGAGCGGTGGCCTGGACTGCGCCGACCATCTCCTCCGGAAGACCGTCGCGTAGGTCAACGTCGTATTGCTCGGAGTACAAGGAGTGGTGGTCGTCTCGGCGCAGCATTCGCCATCCGGACCGGTCGACCAGGCGTTGCAATGTGTCTTCGGTGAAGAACCGCACGTTCGCCGAATCCAGGACGCCGGTGTCTTGCATGTCGAAACGACCGCACAAGACATGGAGTGCCATGTCCACGTGGGCGACATGGGGGACCGTCACGACCAAGGACGGCGAGCCGTGATCCAGCGACCAGGCGGCAAGGGCGGTCAACAGTTCCTGGGGTTCAGCCATGTGCTGGAGCACGTCAACCAGCAGAAGCGCCCCGATATCGTCGATGCTGTCAAGGGTGGCCTTCAACGAGGCCACGTCAGTGAATGTGCCACGCACCACATCCGCGCCGGGGATATGGAGCCGCGATTCCTGTGCTGATGCAACGCGCAGTTCAGAGAGGTCGACGACCCGTCGATGCGGGGGCAGCTGCAACCCGGCGAGCAACCCTGCGACATTGGCCCCCAGCTCGGCCCGGATGGACTGGTCGGGGCTCTCGGCACCGGTCCCAGTAGGTTGTGCCTCGATGCCTCCTGGCTGCGTCGGGGTAATGGCAAAGTGGTCACGGGATGCCGCAGAGTGGCCGATCAGCACGGAGCGGGTCGCCTCCAAGAAGGCCCGCCCGTAACGCTGGTCGGGTTCCAAGTGGTTGCCCTCAGCCCATTCGTTCCAGGCCAAGATGAAGAGATAATTTTCCTCAGGGCGGATTTGGGCGAGCGAATCGGCCGTCACCTGCAGCCAGTGTTCATAGCGCGCCGGGGTTGCGCCGTGGTAGATGGTCGCGCCGCGCGCCCGGCGAGCAGTGTTGTCCCACCCGACCATCACGGAAGGAAACCGTTTCCACGGGCATTCCAGGAGCTCCAGGGCCGACTCGACGGCGGACTCGTAGTCGAGCATCCGGTGCCCTCTGAGCGTGTCGAGAGTCGGGTGCAGCTCACCGCCCATGACGGGCATGAAACCGACGGAGGCATCGAGACCGAAAGGCTTGGGTCCCTCTCGGCCTGGTGGAACTCCCCAGGACTCGACCCAGCACAGGTACAGATCGGGAAACCCCGCCCTCTGCACCTCGGACCGCCAGATCTCGCTGGTGCGGACCAGGTCTGGAATCAAGGTGGGCCGGTATATGAGCATGAGCGGTCGACCGTCGATGGTGATGTAACGAGGATCCTTGAACGCCCGCAGGAGGTCGCGAATGTGCGCGCGATCATCCTTCTCACTGAATTCCTGTCGTACGAGCACGTGTCCGGTCTGTGAGTCCCAGCCCCGTGTCCACTCTTCGTTGGCCCAACAGAGGGCAAAAGGGAAGTCGGGCGCGCCGGAAGCCAGCACTTCCTCGAATGGCCGCTCCAATAGGCGGCGCCCATGGAACCAATAGTGGTAGTAGACGAAGCCGTGGATACCGTGCTCACGCGCCAATTCGGCCTGTGCGATCCGCACCTCGGGCACCCGCAAGTCGTAGTAGCCGAGCTCGCCGGGGAGGTGGGGCTGATAGTGGCCAGGAAACAGCGGGCGCGCCTTCGCCACGTTGTGCCACTCCGTGAAGCCCTTGCCCCACCATTTGTCGTTCTCAGGGATGGGGTGGAATTGGGGAAGATAGAAGGCGAGCGCCTTCGGTGTGCCCGTGGCGGTTCGCGAACTCC
The DNA here is from genome assembly GCA_963828455.1 of uncultured Acidimicrobiaceae bacterium. Taxonomy (GTDB): domain Bacteria; phylum Actinomycetota; class Acidimicrobiia; order Acidimicrobiales; family RAAP-2; genus Bog-473. Next base: position 76,258 of record CAWHFH010000028.1, read on the forward strand.
CCCTGGTGTCCATGACGATCAGAATACGTTACAGCCCGCGCTACGGCCCACCTCGCCCAGGTCACACCGTGGCCTGGGAAGCGACGATTTCGATGACCCGAGCCTGGTCTTCGGGCGCAAGCGCGGACCCGGTCGGGAGGCACAGGCCACGTTCGAAGACCCGGGCACAATGTCCGGGCCCTATGAAAGGGGCCCCGACAAAGGCCGGTTGAAGGTGAAGCGGCTTCCACGTTGGTCGGGACTCGATGTCCGCTGCCTCCAGCGCTATCCGCACCTGCTCGCGGTCAGCTCCGAATTCATCGGGATCGATGAGAACACAGGTGAGCCAGTAATTGGAGGTGCCTGAAGCGGTGCGCGGCATTGGCGAGACGCCGGGCAGGCGTGCCAGCCCGGTGGCGTAGTTCGCATCGATCTGCTTTCGACGCTCGATTCGGCCGTCGAGTCCGCGCAGCTGGCCCCTCCCAAGGGCGGCGAGCAGGTTGGAGAGCCGATAGTTGTAGCCGACGACGCTGTGCTCGTAGTGCGAGAACGGCTCCCTGGCCTGGGTGGCCAAATGGCGGGCTCGTTCGGCCAACTCCTCTGAAGCAGTCATCAGCATCCCGCCGCCGCTCGTGGTGATGATCTTGTTGCCGTTGAACGAGAAGATCCCAGCCGCACCGAACGCGCCCGCCGCTCGGCCCCGATGGGTCGACCCGAGAGCCTCGGCCGAGTCCTCGATGAGCGGGATCCCGAACCGGCGGCACAACGACTCCAGAGCGAGATAGTCGGCGGTCTCGCCATAGAGGTCGACCGTGATTACGGCCGTCGGAAGCCGACCCAACGCGGCCCGCCCGCTCAATGCTTCTTCGACGAGCACTGGGTCCAGATTCCAGCTTTCGGCCGAGCAGTCGACGAAAACGGGATGCGCTCCCAGGTAGGTGATGGCAGCGGCGCTAGCGATGAACGTGAACGACGGAACCAGCACCTCGTCGCCACGCTCAACGCCAGCCAGCAGCAGAGCGAGGTGCAGAGCAGCGGTTCCGCTCGATAGGGCGACGGCTTGGGCGACGCCGGTCCTCTCGGCCATCTCACGCTCGAAGGCATCGATATCTGGCCCCGTAGGCGCAATCCAGTTGGATTCGAATGCCTCGAGAAGCATTGTCCGCTCCTCTGCTCCCACTTCCGGCGGGGAAAGGAAGACGCGGGTCACGGCCGGGTCCCCGCGGGACCACTGAATCCGCCGACGAAGGCGGCGCCGCCGAGAACAACGCCTGCCACTGCCACATCGATCGCCACCGCTACGGCCATGGAGGGTGTGCCTATCACGGCCACCGTCGTGACGACCACCACCTCGACCGCGATGTACACCCCACTGGCTGCTGCGCGGGACCAGCCTGACGCTACGAGGAGATCGTAGGGATGGGCACGGTCGCCGGTCATCAGCGAGCGCCCGCCGCGGTGCCGCCGCACGATGGCGCACGCGATCTCGGCCACGGGGACGGCGAGCAGGGCCAGGGCGATCACTCCGGTCGCGCCGGCGACGCCGACACCCCACGAGTAGGCGAGAAGTATCGTCATGGATGCCCCGATCAGGTACGAGCCGCCATCACCCAGATAGATGCGAGCAGGCGACCGGTTGTACCAGACGAAGGCGACGAGGGCGCCGGTCAGGGACGCTGCCATGAGGCGAGCCGGGCCAAGCAGGAGAACGGCGAACCCGACGGCAGCGGCCGCACCCACACCCGCGGCCAGCACGTCGAGGCCGTCGAGCAAATTGCACCCGTTGATCAGCACGACACTGGCCGCCATGACGAGGGGTACACCGATCCAACCCGGCAGGTGGACTGGCTGGGTGGCGGCGATGAGCGCTCCGACGCCCAGTTGTGCGCCGAGTCGCAGCGGAGCAGGGAGGTCGAACCGGTCGTCACTGACCCCCACCGCGAGAGCGGCAAACAGCGGGACGAGCGCAACAGGCCGGCCGACGCAGACGCCCACGGCCGCGCCGGCAAAGACGGCGACGCCACCTAGGTACGGCACCGGAGCCTCTTGGGTCTTCAGAGTCCCGGGGCGGTCCACGATGCCCCAACGCTGCGCGATCGTGATGCACACCGGGACCAATGCCGCCGTTATCGCGAGAGCGGCGATTGCGACGAAGAGGACCTCCACGGTCACGATTCCGTATCGGGTTCGCTTGGCCACTGCATGACGAGTGACTCGGTCCCCGAATGCAGTTCGAACCGTTTCACCGTGTGGAATCCGGTTCGGCGGTACAGCTCGATCGCCTTCTCGTTGTCCGCCGCCACGACGACGTGGGCAGCGCACTCCCTCCGCGCGACCTCGGTGAGGAAGCCTTCTACTAACAGAGTCCCCACCCCTCGTCCCTGGGCCATCGGATCGACCGCGACCGCAAGCAGCTCCGCACCCTCGCCAGAACCATCGGTGCCGTGACGAAGGGTCTCCATCACGCGTCGCCATGACCGGAGGAGCCGGCCGCCCGACGCCAGTGCGGCGGCCACACCGTCATGCCAGAGGAAGGAGCGATAGAGAGCGGCCACATTGGTGGAACCGGCAAGGAAACCGATCGTTGTCCCCTTCTCCTCGACGACGAGGAGGAAGCAGCCCGGCGTCCGGGGGACCCTCCGATACAACCTGCGCAGGAACCGCGGGCCCAAAAAGGTCAAGAAGCCTTCGCTGATCTGTCGGGCGTGGAGACCGGCCGCTGCGCCAGCGTCATCCTCATGCCCGATGCGAAGCACCATGCCGTTCCACGTGCTCGAAGCCATCGCCCTCGCTGTCGCTTCTGAAGGCCAACCATCTCGTCACACACGCCGATGCGACAGCGACGATCACATGCTACTTCGGACCGTGCGTATTGTCCGCAGCTCTGTGCTGGCAGGCCCCGCTGGCAAGCCAGAGTCGGCGGGCGCTACCATCCACTGCCTGTCGGGGACGATGACCCCGCGGGGGAATGCTGTCCGAACCTTGGAGGTGGGTAACGTGTCGAGTACCGCTCGGTGGATCATCTGCACCGTATGCGCCATTTTGGGCGTCATTGGCCTGATTTATGCAGTGATCTATCTATCCGTGCCGATCCACTCGCTCCCCGGGTTCGTCCCTGGCAAGCATCCCGTAAACGGGCACTACCACAAGCGGGCCGCCCTGGCGGGTGTTATCGGCATCGTGCTGTTGGCCATCGCCATCTTCGTCGGGTTGGGAGCCCGGCGCTCGGCGGCCGCGGGAACCGGTTCGTCTCCCGGTCCAGCGAGCCCGCCCAACGAGAGCGGCAACGTAGGCGAAGCGGCGAGGCCCGATGGGGGCGCTGGCGCATCCTGACGGGAGCGCTTGGCCGGACGACCCTAGGTGGTCGTCCCGACGACCAATCGTGATGCCCAGGAACCGCCCGCCTCGCGCGACAGGAAACCTCAAGCCCTCACGGGCGTCGCCTCGACGATGAACTGATAGCCGAACATCGTGGGCCACACGTTCGACAGGAGCCGGTCCACCAGCCGGAGTGTCTTGGCCCTGTTGCTCTCGATGCCGAGGGCGTCCAGGGGCAGGCCCACTGGCTCGACCCGCTGGATAGCGAACCCGCGACGCTCGATCAGCTTGACAAGACTCCGACGTGTGAAGAACCTCACATGGGTTGCGTCCAGGATGCCCCGCTGGTCGTAGTCGAACATCCCAATGGTCGCCCGGAATCGCGGGTACCAGTGGGCCATGTTCGGCACGCAGATGAGGGCGGTCCCGCTCGGCGACAGGACGTCCCTGGCCTGACTGATCAGGGATCCCGGATTCAGGACGTGTTCGAGCACGTCGGCCAGCAGCACCAGGTCGAAGCCGGAGCCCGCTTCTGACGGGATGCCCTCGTTGAGGTCCGCCCGGACGAAGTGGTCCGTTCGCTCCCTGACGCCGTCGATGTCGTTCACGTCGACGCCGACCACGTGGTGTCCCAGGCCGCGCAAGCGCTCGGCGAGCAACCCACTCGAGCACCCGAGGTCGAGGATTTTGCTCGGCGGGCGGTGCTGCAGGAGTTTGGTGATCCGACCGTGCGAGCTGTCCTCGCTCGGCTTGATCTGGTATTCCTCGACGAGTGCGATCCGGCTTCCGTCTCCGAAGCCCGCCTTTTGCAGCCGATAGGTGACCACGTCCTTCGTCACATCGGCGGCGTACTTCAAACCGTCGACGTAACAGATCTCGTCGCCGTAGTAGGTGGGGATGGGCACTTCGGCAATGCGCATGCCGGCGTCGTGCAGCTGGACGATGATCTGCGTGTCGAAATTGAAGCCGTCACTGTTCTGCTCGAAGGGGAGCTGCTTGAGCGCGCTGACCGAGTATGCGCGATATCCCGAATGGAACTCGGACAGGTCGGTGCCCAGGACGGCGTTTTCGAAGCGGGAAAGAATGCGGTTCCCGACGAACTTATAGAGGGGCATGCCGCCTCTTCGGGCCGCGCCCTTGATCATGGTGCGGGAGCCGAACACCGCATCGGCCTCGTTGTGCAACAATGGCCCGAGGATCTCCGGAAGCGACTCCGGCGCGTACTGACCATCACCGTGCAGCATGACCACAATGTCGAGCCCGTGCTCGATGGCGAGCCTGTACCCGGCCTTCTGGTTGCCGCCGTAACCGAGATTCGTGGGCTGTCTGATCAAGGTGATCGGCAGGTCGGAAGTCTGCTGGTAACCGAGGCCCACCAGATACGTCGAGTCCTGGCTGTGATCGTCACTGACGATCACCTCTTCGATGTCGGCTTTCAGTTCGGCCGGGATCCGGTCGAGCACCTTTGCGAGCGTCGTGGCTGCGTTGTACGCCACGACCAGCACCCCGACCCTCTTCTTCGCGACAGAAGTGTCGGCGGCCACTTTCCCATCGTGCACCGTCATACGCCCTCCCAACGTCAGCCGCTCCCACCGAGCATATCCAGCCTCAAGAAGAAGCGAAAATGGCTCATTCGGAACGGCGACCTCGTCCGATTCGCGGGATCAGCCGCCCGACACCGCTCCAACCTCCTGCGCCCATGCGCCTCGAAGCCGTGCTCGCAGACCTCCGAAGGGCAATGAGCGCGATGTCGACTCTTGAGGAGCCCCAATCCCGCACGACCTCCTGTCGGAACGGCTCGAGTCCAACGGCAGCGCATTCGAGAACGACGTCATGAAGAGAGCCGTGATTGACGGCGTTCTCGACCTCTACTCCCAGATTCATGTTCCAAAGCTCGTCGGTGTCCGGCACGAGGTCGATTGTGAGCACGACGAGGCCCCCCGGCCTTGTGCGAATGGCGATGTCGCGGAGGAGTGATCGGCGCGCCGCAGCGGGAACGTGTTCGATCACACTGATCGAATAGATACCGTCCCACGGCGGTCGCCGAGGAAGTTTTTCAAGCGGGCAGTTCCACGAACGGTTACCGAGGCCCACTGCGCCGTAGTCCAAGAAGTCCCACTCGTTCCAGTCCGGTTGTGGCGGCCAATGCCGGACATTCGGGGACGGATCGACGGTGTCGACGACGTAGCCCTGGGAGGTCAAGAATGGCGCGAGAGGGGTAACGCCAGCACCGACGTCGATCAGGCGGCTACCCACCTGGAGGTTGTCGGTGATCAGTGCAGCCGCGACGGGGTACTCCCACAACCGAGGAGCGTGGTCTGGATAGAAGCGGGTCGTGCGAAGAGCGTGCAGGCGCAGTATGAGCAAGGAGAGCGGGTCTGGGTGTCGCAGGATCAACGGATCCAGTGTGGAGGCCACGTAGTCACGTGGATGCTTGCCCTCGCCCGGCCGGAGGAGGACGAAGGTCGACAGGTTGGCGTCGGCCAGGACCCGATAGATCTCTGCATCAGGAGCGAGGCGTCGGAGCGCACTAAGCAGCGCACCCGCGAGGTCGCTGCCCGAACCGGAGGAATTGCCTGCTGCGTCTTCGGCGCAGCGGATGACGAGCGCTCGACCCGTCGAACGCCACAAGAGCTCCAAGACATCGACAAATCGCGAGGAATCCATGGGTTGGGTCAGCTCGTCGAGACAAACAACGAGGTCAGCCTGAGCGAGCCCTCCGGTGAGCGTCTGCTGTAGGTCGTCTGACGGCGCGTGAGCTGTGTACCGCCGGACTGTCGGGTTGCGATTGAACCCGCCGTTCGAGCCGACGTCGAGGACGGAGGAAGGTTCGAGTACAAGCACGAAGGCATCGACAATCCTTGTCAGTTCAGGGTCCTGTTCGGGAGCTGATTCGGACAGCCACTCCCTGTAGGAGGACACAGGAGCGGCCCTCGTCCAGACTTTTCGGATGGCGGCATTGGCCAAGTCGATCTGTCGGTCGATCGGAGGTGCCCCGGTAGCTCGGATCCGGCCGAGACGGTCCAGGTGTTGGTGATAGTGGATGACCGCCGGTTCGGGCGGCTCTTCCGGGATCCTTGTCGGGTCGTGGATGGGGGTGTTCCATCGCACGTCGAGAGGTACCGAGGCGAGGGTCTCGACGGACAAGGCCATCGCCATCGCCACCTGGTCCACATGGACTGCCCAATTTTCGAGAATTTCGAGCCTGTCGAGGATCCACGTGGCCCAGTAGGCCCACGCTGTCGCAATCCTCCGCAGGAGCGGACCCTGAACGAGATACAGACCGCCGTTGTTGTTTCCCGAGACGGTCAATTGTTCGGGGTCCCAGGGAAGCGGGATCTCGGGTGGAGCGGACAGACCCGCGGCGTCGAACACACTGAGAATGACCTTGAGCGGGGGTAGCGGGGCATCCACCGGCTTTGCTGCAATGGCCCCCACAGGTACGTCGATCCGACGGGGGTCTTCGAGCACGACGATGTCGGTGTCGCAGAGGACGACCAGTCCGTCGGGGTCGTCTTCAGCCAAACGGAGAGCGCCGGAGATCTTGTTGCAGTGGGGGGACCGGGCGTCGAATGGATCGACGCCGCGCACGGTGACCCCTTCCGAGCGAAGGAAATCGAGAACGTCGGAGGTTGATCCGCCGACGGCATGGACCACGAGGTCCTCGGAGGCGACTCCCGCGACTTCCGACAGCGCCGCGTACCATCGCAAGACCTCGAGGTGAAAGCGCGGGTTGTCGTCGACCACACAGCTGAACCGTCCCGGACCCAGGTCAGATCGCACGTTCGGCGGCGTCCTCGAGGTCTTCGGACTGCGGTGCGCGGACAGGTCGTCGAGTTCCCCGGTTCTGCTGGACCCCTGCGTGACCCGGTCCCCTAGCCCTGGTGGTTCTTCCGTCGGAGGCGATCACGGTACCCGAGAAGTTTGCTGGCGAGCTCGTCGGAGATCCCGAGATGCCGCTTGGCCCAGTCGTACGCCCTGAGCATCTGACGGTCCAGGAAGATGGGGATGGCGTGCGCGCCGTCGCCGGGTCGGGGCCGGTACTCGGTCGATCGGACGTACGGGTCCACTTCGACGCTGAAGTAGTAGAGGGCCAATGAGCGTCTGGCCGTCCCTTCGGGACAGCGCATCGGCTCCGGATGACCGTGGAACGACGTGGCATCAGTCGTGAAGATCAGGACTCGATTGGCAATTGGGCTGATCTTTTCCACGCATCGCTTCATGTCGGTGCTCCAGAGCTCGATGTCGCCCCCGTATTGGGGTTGCCAATCGTCGTTGAGATAGAGGATCAGGTTGGCTCGACGTTGCCAGTTGCGATTGTGGGGATGGACGGTGAAGTCGGCGTGGATGTTCAGGAACCCGCCTCTCGCCGACTGGTGGAGTCCGCCCCCCTCGAGGGAGGGATCGGCGATCAGCTCATCGGCCCCGAGCAGCGTCCCGATGAACTGCACGAAGCGGGGCGAGTTGAGCTCCTCGAGAACGCGCTGCAGCGTCGGTCCCCACGTCGTCGGATCGGTATTGCTGAACTTGCGCTCGTTGATGTGGAGGTAGTTGTTCCACCGTTCCGGGTCGAGGGGTGGGAACTCGGCGACGGCTGCCTTGGCCGCCGCGGGCTCCAGGAAATGGTCGATCACGATGTGTGGGTACGGCTCGGCGGACTGATATTTGACCCGGAGGTGCTCGGCCTCCTGTTCCAGGCGATCGATGTCGAGGACGGGCAAAGGCATCTCGGTCTCGCTCTGCAAAGTCATCCTTCCGGCGCCCCTACTCGTCTGCCCCCTGGCATCCAGCCTCCCTGGTATCGCCGGTGAATCCGAATTGCCACCCTTCGAGATCGTGGTCCCATTGGTGTAGCACGCAGGCGGCGGCCGAGCCCGTCCGGTGTTTCGCTCGAGATGGTCTCACTTCCAGCCGTTCTGCGAGACCTCGGCCTCGAATCCCAGGTTATCGCCTTGTGCGTCCTTGGATCCCTGGTCCACGACCAGTTCCATCCCACGGTGGCGCGTGTCAGCAATCCGGGGCCTCCAGAGTGTGAGTCAAGAATTGTGGAGGATTTGAGAGTAACCGCCCGAGATCAGGCCGCACCAGAGAGGCGGACAACGACGGCTCCCGCCCCGCCGCACCGCAGGATTGACAGCGAAGCTTCGCGCCCACAATCCCGGTTTCTCTGAGGTCGCATCGACCGCCTGGCGACACCGCGTCAATGAATCAGGCCCTGACAGAGGGTGGGTCGGGGCGTCGGCACCCGGTCGATGACCAAAGTGTGTGGTCCAGCCTGCGATTGCGTGCGGATGGAGGCGACGTCGACATGGTCATCTCGGAACGTCGCCGAGATGCGAACGACTCCATCCATTTGCACCGACATGAGGTGCTTGACGGGATCGGTGGTGACGAAGACGGTGTGCGTCGTGTCGGTGTTGACCAAGAACGATCCCGCGTACACCGTCTTGGGTCCGCCACTGATGGAGAACGTCATATAGGTGACCTTCGGACTGACCGGCTCCGCAATGGCTGTGGCCATATACCGGCCCGTCCGGAGCAGCGGCACCGATTCCCTCGTCAGGGTTCCGGGAACCTTCACCCTCAGGCGGAACGCGTGTTGAAAGGGTCGGCCGAGTTCGACCGGGAGCCAGGTCGTTCGTGTGTACTGCTGGCTTGGCACGGTCGAATAGTTCTCTCCATTAGATACGTAGAGGCCACTGCAGTTTCCAATGACGTACAACTCGCCCGCCGGAGCCCACGGAGGCAGTGCGTCGCCCCTTCCGACGCGACCTTGCAACGGGTGACCCGTCAAGTCGCTGATGGCCTTCTGGGCGCCCACATAGTTGACGGCTTGTGTGCTGGTCCATTCCTCGTTGGGGACGATCGCCATGCCGATGTTGGCCGTCATGCTGAACAGGGCCAGCACTGCCAAGGCCGCTACCGACCCAATGCGCATCCGTCGACGCCGTCCCTCCAGGCGTCGAAAGATGTCGGCCAGACCCACGGCACTGGCTAGGACGAGGAATGGAACGAAGTCACCCAGATACCTTGGACCGATATAGCCCCACAACATCAGTGCAGCACAGGCACTGGCGGCGGCCAGAAGAAGGAGGCGGGTACGTGCCACCCGTCCGATCGCCCGAGGTCGAAACGCCGTCACTACGCCCCAGATACTCAGGAGAAAGAGGAGAGGTGTCGATGCCGGGACGCTCGCCGTCCGATACAGCTTGTCGAAGAGGACGCCTCCGAGCGCCTTGGGTGGGCTCGTGGGGAGTGTGATGAACGGGAACACACGGCTGAAACTCAGGTTGTCGGGGCGGAGGTACGTGACGACATTGGTCGGCACGTATTCGGTCCCTACCTCCGAATTGTGGTTGGCGACCAGGAACCTTTGCCGATAAGCATTGACGTGGGACCAGACCTGGTCAGTGATCGGGACACCAAACGGGACACCGAACTTGGCGACGTTGAGCGCGGAGGCCAAGACGAGCGGAATTACCCCGGTCGCGAGGACGGGGAGGAACCATCGTCTGTTTTCATGACCACCCAAACCGAGGAGGAACCAGACCGCGATCAGTCCGGCGCCGACGACACAGGCCCAGCCCGTTGTGGCTCGATCGAAATTTGCGCACAAGATGAACAGCCCAGAAGCGAGGACGCGGCCATACGAAGGTCGCTCCACTACTCCGAGGAGAGCGAAGATGGATGCCAGAGTGAGGCAGATGCTCCACGCGATGTCCTCATCGAAGACATAGGGAACTGACGCCAGCAGCATCCAGATTGTTCCGCCCATGATCGTGGCCATCAAGAGTCCGTACGCGGTGGCCTCGCTTCTCCCCATGGCGCTGTCGCCACGAAGGAGGAACCGAACTCGCCACAGCAAGAGCGATGCAATGAGCCCTGTGAACAGCCACGCCAGCAGGATGGATGAGGGTGTCATCTTGCCGTCCAAGCTGCTGGTGACCAGCAAGATCGGCATGCGAAGGACGGTCGGAAACAGGCCGAAGTACGTGTACGTCCGCCCCTGGTTCACGAATCCTTCGATGCCAAGGCTCCCATTCGCCACCGACAGATGACCGTGAAGAATGGCGCGGCGCCTGCAGATCGAAATAGTTGTTCTCGAAGAACGTTTGTCGAAAGAGGGTTGGCGGACCCCAGTCCGACGAGACAATCCAGACGAACGGCACCGCAGTGACCGCGATGGCGATCAACGAAGCCCAGATGAATCGCCTACGACCGGTGTCGAGGTCAGACCTCACCGTGAGCTCGTCGTCCGCGGCGACACCAGCGGCACTGATTTCGTCCTTCCGCGGATCGTCCCGGCCCTCCCCTGGCGGAGCCGTCCGAAGGGAGCTGGCCGGACCCTTCCCCATTGCGCTGGAGTGTAGCGAAACGGTTTTCACACGAAGAGTCGCCACCCCGGCGCAACACCACGTTGACCGGCGTGGCTGTCCCCCGCCTCAGACGGCGACTGGATCGACGGGGTAACGTTTGGCCCGTGAAGAGCCGGATGGTGCGGCTGTGGCGCCTCGCTCAGAGCCCCAAGGGACTGAAGGTCATCAAGTACTCCATGGTGTCAGTGATCTCCGCCTGCACCTCGCTCGTCATCCTCACAATTGTCTTTGGAGTGCTTCGTTTGTGGGGCGAGGTCGTCAGCACCCTCTTCGCCAACGTCATGGCCGGCATTCCGTCGTATTACCTCAATCGCCGGTGGGTGTGGGGAAAGGGGGGGCGATCCCATATCTGGCGAGAACTGGTCCCGTTTTGGGTGACGTCCATTTCTGGCATCCTCTTCGCCTTGTACGCGGCATCGGTAGCCCACAAGTTCGCCGATGCACACCATCTTCAGCATCTTGCGAGAACCGTGCTCGTTGTGGGTGCCAACATCGCTGCCTTCGGCATTTTGTGGTTCGTCAAATTCCTCATCCTCAATCGGCTGTTTACTGAGATCGCCGATGCCGAAGTGGGGGTCGACGCCTAGTAGGGCTAGTCCGATCCGTTCCGAGGTTGCCTCAGCGAATCAGGGGAACAGTATTGACGGGTTCAGCGGATCACCTGGCGCTACCGGGTTGCTTCTTGACCCGTACAGCAATGCCTTTGCTCACACTCGCGCGCGCCGCTCGCGTCGTACGCGATCGCGCGCACCACATAAGCGCCCTGGGGGAGGTTTGCAGTTTCCCAATACTGGCCCCAAAAGCCGTCCTTATATATCGCAGGTCCAATGACAACAGTGCCCGCGGGTCCCGTAGCTCGGAACTCCACCTTGGCGACGCCCACGTTGAAAGACGTAATTGCAAGGAGCGGACTAGTGCCAGTGACGGTTTCACCATTCTTGACGCTCACGACCGTAATCGGGGGCAACGGCGTGAGAGGCTTGTTGAGAGCCTTTATGCCAAGCTGTGGTAGGAGCCATCGCGCCACCCACAACGACCCCTCGGATGTGTAGTGCTCCCCATCCCCCCGGACCCAAACGTTGCCCACGCCGAGAGGGCAGGGCGGTCCGGAGGGGCACAGCGCGCGTCGAGAGGTCGACTAGCCGGACCTTCGGCGTGTGGGATGCAAATTGAGTCAACAAAGAGTTGAGACGTTCGAAGTCCTTATCGAGGGCAGGCGCACTCGATGGGTTTCCGGAGTAGGCGAACGGGGGTTGGGTCAACATGAACACGGTGGCACCGGTTCTGGTGAACATTCGCACGCGGACTGCAATCCGGTTCAGCAGCACTGAGTACCAACGCCGGGATCCCTGGACGGCGATCGCGCGATGTGCCCCGGACCCCACAACGAGCGCGTCTCGTTCCCAGGAACTCGCCCATATAACAACATTGGGACGTCCGGAACGGAGCGCTCGATTCTCTGAGACCACGGCGCGCTGCTGACAGACTCGTGTGGCTGCGTTCATGTTTCTTCCATCGATGAAAGAGGGGGCGATCTCACCGCTCACTACGCCACAACCGATGACCGAAGCATTCTCGACTCGGACGCCGACTGGTCCACCCTCGGCTTCAATTCCGGGCAACAGTGTGCAGGCGGTCGAGTCGCCTACGACCAAGATCCGATCTACGACTCGCTGACTCGTGCTGGGACCAGTACCTTCCAACGAACGTAGCTCCTGCTCCGTTGGAGACGGACAGGAATCGCCCGTGCCGAGACCGGCAAAGCCAGGCGTTGCGATTGGATCTGACGCGTGGATGTGGAGTTCGACGGTCGCAACCGAGAAGCTCACAATGATTAGGCAACCGCCGAGCGCCATACTGGTCCACCGCCTGGCAACGAGATAATTGCTATGGCGCATAGGGCTCTCGAGCAGCCGATAGGTGATCACGGCGAGAAGCAAGGAGAGAGACTCCCAACCCAGCGCATGCCAAACGGACAGAGTCCCGCCCCCGCTGTGCTCGGCGGCGATGATAAGGACGGGCCAGTGCCAAAGGTAGAGGGAATACGAAATCAAGCCGAGCCATTGGCACGGACTGAGCCGTAGCGCGATCTCGGCTCCGTAGCGCGGCTCGGCGACGCCACCCGCTATAACCATTGCGGCTCCCGTCACCGGAAGTGCGACTGCAATTCCGGGATAGGGCGTCGACGAAGAGAACGAGACGGCCGCCAAAAGAATGAAACCGATCCCGCTCCAGGACAGCACCGCTGCGATCGAAGCCGGCAAACGGCGAAGACCGTTGGTCGAGATCGCAACTACGCCTCCAAGTGCAAGTTCCCACATTCGTGGAACAGGCGAGAAGTACGCGGCTGTCGGATTGCTCGAGGTCTGGAGGATCGAGGTCACGAGCGAAAGGACGATTACGCCTCCGAACACGATCGCGAGACGACGATGCAGCGAGACCCACGATGACAGGCCCGCAATGACTAAGAAGATGGTGGGGTAGACCAAATAGAATTGTTCTTCAACGGCCAGTGACCAAAAGTTTTGTAATACCGACGGGGGGAGTTGAGACGCAAGGTAATTCGTGCTCGTACTTGCGAAATGCACATTGATGAGGAAGACAGATGCCCAGCGAGCATCACCAGCGGTCTGAGCAGCGGTCACGGGACCGAGCGCTGCATAGGAGGCAACGACCGCGACGACTATGACCAGCGTCGCAGCCGGGATAATGCGACGAACCCGGCGGGCATAGAAGCTGGGTATCGACGTAGACCCCGTCGATCGGTGTTCACGGAGCAGGACACCGGTGATCACGAAGCCCGAGATCACGAAGAAAACGTCCACCCCGACGTAGCCCCCGCCGATGCCCGGTACTCGTGCGTGGAACAACAGAACAAGTGTGACCGCGACGGCTCGAAGACCTTGGACATCCGGTCGGAACTTTCGATCCAAGGGCGACGTTCCAGCCTGGTCGCCCGATGCTTTGACGCGTTTGGTAGTCGCTATCTCGTCGTCAGTCAGCGACCCCACCGAAACGCCACGGCGCACCCGAACGCAATGGTAGCGCGCCATCGTTTACAGGCAAGAGCGGCCATGGTGCCTGTGCGACCTGCGCGAACCGGCCATAGGGGTCAGCAGCGTTCGCCGAGATCTGAGGTTGGCGGACGGCGTACTGCGGCGCGCCGAGGGCTGAACGTATAAGGAAAGCTCGCGCTGTCACTGGCGTACCAATCCGGTGGTGCGTCTACCAGTCTGAGGCCCTGGCCGCGAACCCGAGGCCACGCATCTACCGGGGGTTAGTCCTTGCCCCGAAGCGTTGTTCGCCGGAGTTTTGATGCGCGAGGGGAGTTGTCGAGTCCTTCGAGCCCCGCCCGTCATGGAGGCTAACCAGCTTCCCGAGACGAGGGGTCCATTGGACCGGGACGCCGACCTAGAAGCTCTCGATCGCTCTTGGACCGGTCTTGCGGTACGAACCGCATCATCAAATACGTGCGCCAACTGACTTCTGTGTCAATTGTCGGCGAACTCAACGCCGTACAGAGCGACAGCGCAATGAACCCTGCCCACCACGAGTCCTTGTCGGATGTCTTGTCTCTCTAAGTCGAGTGGGCCGCGTCTATCCGATGGGCCGATTGCTAGGGGGCGCAGATTCAGAGTGCGGATGAAGTAGCGCGAGCCTATTTGCCCTGTGATTCCAATTTCTGGAGTGCTGCACCAACGTAGATCATTTTGACATTAAGTGCAGTGATCTCAGCGGCTTGTGCCTTTATTTCATTCCGCTGATGATTTATTTCGTATCCACCTGCCGCAAAGCCGACCACAACGATTATCGAGAGAACCATAACGAAATACCACACTGATCGACGTGCGAACGGGGAACGTTTAGGATTCATCTGACCTTCCTTGAAATCGCTCTGGCAAGAGAAGCGTAGTGCTTTTATCGAGATAGCCGTTTGCAGCGTCCGGTTCCGCGACTCGGGAGACCGACGGATCGACGTCCGAGGCCGTCGCTCCGGTCTGTGGTTTGGCGGGCGGATCCATGACGAGAGGCTTGTCATTCAAGGCCGCGCCGTAAATGTCGGAACCGTGGAGCGAATAGCGCTCCACGGTTCCCGGATCATCGGGTGATCAGCCACCTGTGCTCTACGGGACTGCGAGAGCACGCTCGGTTGCGGACGAAATCAAGAGAACGGTCAGCGCGTCTCACTGCACGACCCGGAGCAATCAACCCTGCGCCATCCCGGAAGACCATTGAATGATTACATCATCGTTCACGGAGCTGACGTCAGCACACCAGTCGCCATCACTATGTTGGTAATGGCGCGTCTTCAGGCGTTTTCGACTTGATCACATCGTCGGGCACTCCCGACGACCCTGACGTTGATTTGGCAGTCCCTCCCAGCGAGACTGTCCTAGCCTAAGGACCCCGACCCACCTGCAAACGCATCGTCTGCACGTGCGCGCCAGGAGTCCGCAATTGGATCTGGTGCGACACGCGTCCGAGAAGCCGGCAACCAGATTGAGGCCGCACGGTACTCGGTGGTGGTTTCGACTCGCGCACGCGATCGATTCCGACTAAGTCGTAGCCGAGGCGGAGCTGGCGCCATTCACGTCATGAGAATCCGCTCACGCAGCGTGAGTCACTCTCGGACGCCGTCGCGGCACGTCGGGCTCCCAGATTTGCACCGTTCCGAGTCCTTGGCACCACCAGCAACGGATTTATCCTGGTCACGGCTTCATGCGCGCACTGATTCGTCCCCTGTACAACTCGCATGACCCTGGTCTCATCGCTCCCCTCGCGAGGGCGAACATTTGCGTCTTTGGGATATTCTGTCCGCTCAAGTTCATCATCCTGAGCGGGCTATTCGCGCAGATCGCAAATACCGAACCGGAGGCAGATGCGAGGTCGGACTCCGAAGGCTGAGGTCCGGAGGGCGGACGCAAAGCAGGTTGTGGCCGAGGGTGCGTGGAGGGAAGAATCGATGTCCGAGAGATTTTTCGATCACGGCTCGGGCAGTTGCCCGAACGGTAGGGGGGAGGACGGGGCGACATCCAATGCCTCAGAGCGGGCGCCGCAGGGGCAATCGCTGCAGAGTTACCGCATCACGAGCCTCGAAGCTCGGCGGTCCGGCGCGCCAACCATCGACTCTGTCCGTCTCTGGCGAGACTCTGACAGTCCCGTCAATGAATGCCGGCAACTCCGCCTTCAACAGTGGAACAACCCCTGCAGGCCAAAGAGTGCAGGTTCTCCAACAGGGACGGACGATACGGCGCTCCATGCTGGGGCACGTTCTGGCCGAACCCCTACGTCGACGTTCGTCAGCTTCGTGACCGACCTCATACGGGTGGGCACCTTCATGGGTAATCCGTCGGCCGACCGTGACGGTCCCCGTCAGACCACGATCGGCAGGTTCCGAAGCGCCCACTCTCACGTCGCCGTCCAATGGTCTTGGTTCTCGTATCAACGACGGCCCAACATTCCCGAATATTCCAGCGAGGATTGGAACCCGGCGCATCGTGGCGATCTCGAATCGTGGAACGCAGACGTCGTTCCGTGCCTTGATAGGAACGCTCCAGACACCCTTTCGGATCCGTACTCCGACAAGCACCGGTACTTCCAGCGTCGTCGAGGGGACCGGTGATGGCAACCGCCACCATCACGGGTCCAGAACGGGTCGACCCGGGGCGGCTCGAAGAAGAGGATTCCTTCACGACGCGGTCGCCGGAGGAGGCGAGCCGCCGCCGCTTCACCATCGCAGTAGTGATCGGAACCCTGCTGACAATGCCCATGATGCTGTGGCTGCTGTGGGACCTGTGGTACGGCAAAGTCAACGTAATTCGCGGCGTCTCCTTCGACTACTTCTACGACCGGCAGGCCCGAGCCATGTTCCATGGCCACCTGTGGATCCCCTCAGGCCAATTGAGCATCGAGGCGTTCCTTCACGCGGGCCACGAGTACACCTACTTCGGGATCTTCCCTTCGCTGATCCGGATGCCGGTCTTGTTGCTCACCAGTCGCCTCGACGGCGACCTCACGGCTCCTTCGCTCATCCTCGCCTGGTCGGCTACGGCCATCTTCACCGCCTTGCTCCTCTGGAGACTGCGGATCCTCATCCGTGGCACCGCGTTCGTCGGACGGGCAGAGGCGGCCTCGTACGGCGTACTTATGGCGGGTGTGATGGGCGGCTCGGTCGTCATCTACCTGGCGGCGACGCCCATCGTCTACAACGAAGACTTCGCCTGGAACATCCCGCTCGTCCTCGGCAGCCTCTTCATGCTACTGGGCATCCAGGAGCGGCCGTCCTGGCGCCGGATCGCTGCAGCCGCCGTGCTGGTGGTGTGCGCCAATCTCAATCGGACACCGGGCGGCTACGCGCTGACGATCGGTTGCCTCCTCGTGGCCGGCTGGTTCGCCCTGCGAAAGGGGGGAACCGAGGCCCGCCGCTGGGCGATTCCTGTCGCAGCGGTCGGCGTGGTCGGCTTCCTCTCCAACGCTGCCGTTACCTATGCGAAATTCGGCATCCCGATCGGGCTGCCGATGGCGGACCAGTCGTGGACCATGCTTAACGCATACCGCCGGCACTTCCTCGCCGCCAACGGCGGAAAGCCGTGGAACCTCAACCACATCCCGAGTCAGTTCTGGGCCTACTTCCAGCCCTTCGGAGCCCGCTTCTCCACGCTGTTCCCGTTCATCACCCCACCCGGGGCTCCCGCCTCTGCGCTCAATGGGGCGGTCCTGGAGTTGACCTATCCGACGGCGAGCATGACAACAACGGCGCCGTTGCTCATCGTGCTCGGCATCTGGGGAGCCGTAACGACCTTCCGGCGCAGAGGTCCGGGTCGTGTGCGGTTGGCACAGCTGATCCTGGTCACCGCCGCAGTGGGGACGGTCGGGGTCCTCGTCTGGGGGTATATCTCGCAGCGGTACATCGCGGACTTCATACCGCTCTTCATCATCGCGTCGGCGATCGGCATGATCGAGGTCTGGCGGCTTCTCGAATGGCGCAGCCGTACCGCGTGGGGATGGGCGCTCGGGGGGCTCTGCGCACTCGCCGCCTATGGGGTCGCTGCCAACGTGGCCGTGGCGGCCTGGCCCGTCCCGCAGTGGACACAGACCCAGACGGCAGGGTTCGTGTCTGCCCAGCAGTCGTTGAGCCTCGGCTCGCTCGGTGCCAGCGTCCGGACGGAAGGGCCGCTGCCCTACTGGGCTCCCTCGGGTGAGCTGTTCGCGGTTCACCACTGTTCGGGCCTCTACCTGTCGAGCGGTGACGACAGTTCGTCGGTGCCGGGTCAACAGATCGAGCACTACACCTGGATGCCGGTCGAGCAGAGTCCTTCCTTTACCCGCGAAATCGGGTTCACTTTCAACCGTCCAGCCAGCCTCCTGACCCATCCGGTGACGCTCCTTACTTATGGCAGAGCGTCACTCGTCCTCGTCCCGGTGCGGCCAAATTCCGTCCGGATCGTGCTCGAGAACTCTGGAACCTCGATCGCCTGGCCCCCGTCGCACGGTTGGATCCTCCCGATTACGTACCTCCATGCGCAGAGCCGTTTCACCGTCACCATCGATCCGAATCTTCATTCTCTGGTCCTCAATTTGGTACGCGTGGCAATACCTCGACCACTACATCGCCGGACAGGGCCCCCTCGTCGTTCGGACGACTCCTCTGCCTTCCCGAGGTACGACACCCCTAGTCACGGTCACGGACCTCCCGGTGGCGACGCCGTCCCATCCGATGGCGCTGTGCCACAGCCTGGTGGGCAACCGCTGAGCGATGTCGGTGTCTTACGGAGACGGACCATGGACGGGATGGTCGGTGACTGACAAGCGGATCGCCGGGATCCACGGGTGGCGCGAACTGACTGAGCCACTCTCGGGGAAATGAGCGCGACCCTCACCGATTTCGGGCATCGCCAGACAGTCGAGGAAGTCCCGGGGACCCCAGATCACGGAGCTGACCGCAGGCGCTTCACGTGGGCCGTTGTCATAGGGATCGCGGTGGTCGCCGTGCCGTACCTCTGGGTCCTGTGGGACCTTTGGTCGGGAGGAGTTGACCCCCTCAGGAGCGTGGCTCCCTCCAACTTCTACGACATTCAGGCGCGCGCATTGTTCCACGGTCACCTGTACATCCCAAACGGGTCGATCGGCATCGAGGCCTTCGTCTACCAGGGCCACTCGTACACCTACTTCGGGGTCTTCCCGGCTCTGTTGCGCATGCCGATTCTTCTGGTCACGAGCAGTCTCGATGGCCGGCTCGCGGCTCCCTCAATCCTCCTGGCCTGGCTCGTCACCGGCCTGTTCACGTCCCTTCTCCTCTGGAGAACCCGTCACGTCGTGCGCGGGTCGGTGCCACTCGGTTGGGGAGAGGCGGCCTGCTACGGGGTGCTCGCTGCATGCGTAATGGGCGGGTCCGTTCTGCTGGCCTTGGGAAGCTCTCCTTCTGTCTACAACGAGGACATGGCATGGAGCGTGGCCTTGACGACCGGCGCGCTGTTTGCCCTTTTAGGCGTCCTCGAAGGACCCTCGCGTGGACGGGTGGTGCTGCTCGGCTGCCTCGTGCTCGCAACCAACCTCGACCGCCCCTCGACTGGCTATGCGTGCGCTTTCGGTTCCCTGCTCGCCGCGGGGTGGCTCGCTCTGGCCCGCAGGCGACCGTCCGATCGGCGATATGCGATCCCAGCCGCGCTGGCGGGGCTGGTGCCGCTCGTCGTAGCGGGAGTCATCGGTTGGGCGAAATACCGCGCTCCGGTCGGCGGCTACCCGCTGCAGGACCAGGTGTGGACCCAGGTCAATGCTCACCGCCGTTACTTTCTCGCCGTCAACGGTGGCACGCCATTCAGTCCCCACTTCGTGCCGAGCAACCTTGTCGCCTACCTCCAACCGGCCGGACTGCACCTGACGGGCACATTCCCCTTCATGACGCTCCCTGCCCACTACCCACTGGCGGTGGGCAGGGTCGTGCTCGAACAGACGCAACCGACGGCGAGCATCGTGGCGTCGATGCCGCTTCTCTTCCTACTCAGCTGCTGGGGCGTGGTGGCGGCATTCAGGCGACGTGGTGCCGGCGACATCAGCCTGACCCGTATACCGCTGATCGCCGGGGCCCTGGGTGGGGCCGGCATTTTCCTCTTCGGCTTCATCTTTGACCGCTACTCGGCCGACCTGCTCCCCTTCCTGATCCTGGCCAGCGGGGTCGGCCTCGTCGACATCTGTCATCGCATCGGCGAGCAGCGGCGCCTCGTCGTGAACGCGGCAGCCTCCGTCCTGGTCGTGCTCGCCCTCTTCAGCGTGGCCGCAAATCTCGGGATCGCGGCGTCACCGGTACCGCAGTGGACGTCCGCACAGGCCAAGAACTACCTCTCAGTTCAACGGTCGATTACACCCGGCTCTCAGTCGGCCTCCGTGATCCACAGTGGCCCGCTTCCGTACTGGGCTCCGGCCAATACGCTCTATGCG
This sequence comes from uncultured Acidimicrobiaceae bacterium, assembly GCA_963828455.1. GTDB lineage: Bacteria > Actinomycetota > Acidimicrobiia > Acidimicrobiales > RAAP-2 > Bog-473. The sequence goes on from CAWHFH010000028.1 coordinate 96,369, forward strand.
GCGCCGGGTTGCACCGGTCTCTATCTCTCCACCGGCTATGCGTTCTGGGACTCGCCCGGACAACAGATCATGCACTGGACATGGATTCCGGTCGAACAATCGAGAGCCATCAACAAGAGCATCGGACTCACGTTCAACGTGCCGCCGCAAGGCATCCGGACCGCTGTCCCCCTGCTGCGTTACGGCTCGTCGACGCTCGTTGCCGAACCGGCGGGCGGCGGCCTCTTCCACATCCGCATCGAGAATCCCGGAGGGCCGCGGCTCGCCTGGCCCGACCCCATCGGATGGAGTTTTCCCGCCCATGAGCACCTGCAGTACCAAGTCGAGGTGATGACTGACCCGACGCTCAAGCAAATCAAGGTCACGTGGTACGGATCCATCATGTTCGTGCACTATCTGGCCGGGAAGGGCCCCGCTCGCGTCGCCGTCACCCCCTCGGGGTCTCAATCGCCGGTGTCCGTGGCGGACCTGACCGGATCGTCACCCAACATGGACCTATGCCGGCATCTCCTGCGCGGATAGGCTTTCTCATGGCGACCGGCTAGATGTCTAATCGGGCAAGTCGAGACATAATCGACACCTCGGTGCCGTCAGGAGCAGCTACCGAGGTCGAATTACCTGATCACACGGCCGTCTCGCCACCTGGTTCGGACTGGCGGTCGTGGCTGATCCCCTGCGCCACCCTTCTCGGCTTCGCCATCCCAGCGGTGTCGTATCTGTGGATGATCCACGCCTACGGGGTCAACGTCATATTCGCTGACCAATGGGACGATGTGGCTTTGATCGGTCATGCGTACTCGGGAAGCCTGCATTTCTCGTCGCTGTGGTCACAGCACTACGAGAATCGCATCTTCTTCCCCAATCTGGTCGTCCTGGCCCTTGCGTACACCACACACTTCAACGTCCTGACTGAGGAATATCTGAGCGCTCTGATGCTGTTCGGCGCTACGGCACTCGTTATCTGCGCTCACAAACGTCGCTCGCCGGGTAGGCGGTGGATCTGGTACTGCCCGGTGGCGTTCCTGATGCTCTCGTTCGCCCAAGCCGTTAACGCACTGTGGGGCTTCCAAATGGCGTGGTACCTGGTGCTTCTCATGATCACGCTGGGCTTGTTCCTGTTGGACCAGGATCTCCAGCGATGGACCACCTTCGGGGGCGCCACGGCGGCCGCCGTCATCGCAAGTTTTTCGTCACTTCAGGGCTTGCTCATCTGGCCGGCCGGTCTCCTGCTCATCTACCTCAGGCGCCGGTCCCGGCGCCTCGCCACCGCCTGGATAGGTGTTGCGGTCGTGACCGGCGTGATCTACTTCGTCGGCTTCAACTTCAATGTCTCCCAATCGGCCTCCCAGAATCCGGCGAACATGCTGACCTTCTTCGTCCGGGTGGTGGGTGACGTCGTCGGTGAGAGTCAGCCGGGTGTCTTGGTCACTCTGTTCGGATCGTTGCTGGTCGTGACCTCGATATTGGTGCTGGTGCGGTTCACCATCCGGGAGAGGACGACCACAGGAGGGCGGCCTCTTGCCCTCTCGCTGATCCTCGTCGGGCTGCTCTTCTCGGCGTTGACCGCGTACGGTAGGTCTGGTCTCAATTTCTTTGGATACGCCGTGGAAGACCGCTATACGGTTTTCGCTATCTTCGTCCTCGTCGGTCTGTACCTCGCCCTCTTGGATCCACCCGTCGCCACCGAGTCGAAACAAAGTGATCGATCAATGGCGGGAAGCGCGCTTCAACCGCGGCGCGTCTTCTCCGATTCTCTGTTCACGTTCGCTCGAATCTGTGTCGGGGTGGGGGTTGTCCTCACTGTGCTCATCGGATCGTCCAACGGCATTTCCACGGCGCGGGAGATCCACCAGAATCGGCTCTACTTGGGACGGGTGACCGTCAGAGCCAACCAGTACCCGGACACGGTCGTCGGTAACCTTGATTGGCTGGAAACGGCTCAGTCGATCCGCCGTCGGATCGCGATTGCCGAGGACCATGGCCTCAGCCTCTTCGGCACAGGTGATGCAACGAGATACCTGAGCGAAAAGCCACTCGATCTATACAGTTCGCCCTTACGCGCGACCGTGACCCTTCCCCGCAACGGATCGACGCTCCACGGCAGGGTGTACCTCGACGTAGGGGTATCAGACCAATTCGACGTCCGGAGGGTTGAATACGTCCTTAGTGGTTCGGACCTCAAAGCCGTTTCGTTCGCAACCGGCTATCGGACCAACTACGGGTGGATCGGCGGTTGGAACACCTCGACCGTGTCCAACGGCAGTTACACAATCGAGGCGAGGGTCAGTGATTCGGGCGGTCGATCCATCATGACGCCCTCAGTCGGCGTGCGTGTGGAGAACTGAGGACAGTGGTGAGACAGTCGTGTAGCCGCCCTTCTCACCGCGCTTTCGGCACGGATGGCTGGTCTGATCGCCCGCCTAAAACGCGTCTCCTCAAGGCGCCCAGGCGACAAATTGCTACAGGAAAGCGGTCGATCGAACGCGGTGCTCGCCCTTCGGGACCGCGGTTCAACGCGCTTATCGGGCAGGCGGGCTTTCAGCTCTACTCCGAGATGCCGAGCGGACATAGGTGCGCTCCCTCGAAGCGCCCGAATCCGTCCGTCACAGCGTGGCCATCTGAGGCCTTTGGGTTCATTCGGGAGAACCTTTGCTATATTCCCAGCACCGCGAAGATGCGTTGGAGGATGGAACGAGACCCCTGGCGTGACTGCTCAAGGGCTTCTGCGGCGCATCGTCTTAAGATCCGGGGAGGGCGGATCCGATGACCAACTCAAGCGTCGACATAACAATCCCAGTTCTCAACGAGGAACGCACGATCGAGAGCAGTCTCACCATGCTCGCGTCGCACCTGTCATCGGACTGCCCCTATGATTGGTGCATTACCGTTGTCGACAACGGAAGCACCGATCGGACGTGGGTTCTCGCGAACGCCTTCGCTGCGACGAATACCCGCATTCGAACGATTCGCCTCGATCGACGGGGCCGTGGGGGTGCGTTGAAAGCGGCGTGGTCGACGAGCACCGCAGACGTCGTCGCCTATATGGACGTCGATCTCTCGACTGGCCTTGATTCGCTTCAACCTCTACTCGAACCAATAGTGCGCGGCGAAACAGACATCTCGATCGGTTCACGGTTAGCCGTGGGATCGCGAATCGAACGTAGCCTGCAACGCGAGATCATCTCACGCGTTTACAACCTGATTGCTCGGAGCTGCCTTCGATACAACGTTCGCGATGCACAGTGTGGGTTCAAGGCAATTCGGTCAAGTATCGCCCGAGACCTCATCCCACGGATTGAGGATGACGGATGGTTCTTCGATACCGAACTTCTAGTTCTCGCTTGGCGTAGTGGATTGCGAATCAACGAGCTGCCCGTGCATTGGGTGGAAGACCGTGATTCTCGAGTGCGGATCGTGAAAACCGCACTCGATGATCTTCGAGGCATCTGGAGGCTATTCCAGGGGAGACCTAGTACTCGCGCCAGCATCGGAAGTACGCACCGCCTAGACGGTCACGAATCCATCACCTTCCATACTGCTGAGGAGGATCGGGGTGTCGATTTCGACGCCCACGCGGTTTGTTACGAGGAAGCAGTCGATCAATCCGTGTCCTTTACCGGGCGAAATTCCGCCTTCTATGCGAGCCGGAAGGTGGAGGTTTTGGAAACGATTCTGCATCCCGAGGTCGGCCCCTTGCGTGACCTCTCTGTTCTCGACGTTGGATGTGGGACGGGAACGACGGACCGATTTCTGATGTCGCGGGTTGGAAGCCTTCATGGCGTGGATGTATCAGAGGAAATGCTCGCGAACGCACGGATTAACGTGCCGAACGCGGAGTTCACGTGGTACGACGGTGAGAAACTTCCCTTTTCCGATGAGACATTCGACGCGGTAATGGCGATTTGCGTACTCCATCATGTCCCGATATCGAAGCGCTTCAAGCTCGTCAGCGAGATGGTTCGAGTGACTCAACCACATGGTGTTGTTGCCATCTTCGAGCACAATCCACTCAATCCTCTGACACGTCATGCCGTGAACTCGTGTGAGCTTGATTACGACGCCGTGCTCCTCCGACCCCGCGAGACGTTGGAGTTATTGAAGGAAGCGGCAGAATCGGAACCGCGGCTTTGCCACTACCTCTTCTCGCCTATCGGTGGCGCCGTTGGCCGTGGGCTTGATCGTGGTCTTCAGCGTTTGCCGCTCGGGGGACAGTACGCCGCGTGGGTGACTGTCCATGCGAGGCGCCCCGATCGAAGCGTCATCATTCTCCCATCCGAGACCCAGTAGACAAGGAAGTAAGGAGCATCAGCAGAGACTCTCGGGCGTTGTGTGCAAGCGCAGATCCATTGTAAATCTTGGTTCTCAGGGTCCGAGCGCACGACGAGAAGGCCACAAGCGGATGTTGTTCTGATGTCCGCCGTAAACGTCACCACAAGACGGTAGAGATCCGCGTGTTGGACGTTCTTGATCTCGCACAGCTCTGAATCCGGGCTGTATCGATAGTCACCAGCAGTCCTTCTTCGTGCTCGAAACCAAGTTCTCGCCAGCCGCTGGCGGATCGACTACAACATGAGGCGCACAAGGACGGCACACCGCTCGCTCAGCCGGTCGAGCCAGTACAGCGAGTCATCCACCAACTCTGGGGTCCCGCCAGATCGAGTAGAACCGATACCGGAGTCGGGTGCGGATGAGATGAACGAACCACGGGGGAATGAAGTCATCGACAGGAGCTACGGACGAGGTGGGTGAAATCAGTGTGGAGAGCGAGATCCCGACGGTGGCGGGCTCGACCTTTTCCGATGGCCTGATCTTCCGCTTCGAACGCGACGCCACGTTGCGGTTTGGCGAGCGCCCAGGAGGAGCAACAACTACTCGATCGAACGCCTGGGCACTCGGGTCGCGGAGCTGCCGAGCTGCCCATTGTGCAGCAGAGGGGGCCGTATGATTCCTAACCAGGTCATACGGAAACCGGTCCAACGGATCGAGAGCGGTTCAACTCGTCCCAGCCATCCAGGGTTCTCTCTGCGCGCTGCCTTCTGGACGTTCATAGGAATAGAGCTTCTATGCCTTGCTCTGTACGTCTGGATCGGTCGGAATGGTTGGTTCTTCACGGACGAGTGGAACTATCTGGCGCAGCGCACGGCCGGGAACCCTGGCGACCTCTTCCGTCCAGCCAACGAGCACTGGTCGACGCTGCCAATTCTTGCGTTCCGCCTGCTTTGGCAGCTCGTCGGAATACGCAGCTATTTGCCCTACCTAACCCTTATTGTCCTCCTTCACTTAACAACTGCGGCCTTGCTGAGAGCTGTCATGCGCCGCAGTGGCGTCTCACCGTGGATCGCGACTGTGGTCGCCCTCGTCTTCACCCTGTTCGGGGCGGGATACGACAATATTGAGTGGCCGATTCAAATTGGATACTGCGGATCATTGGTATTTGGCTTGGCCTATTTGCTGATGACCGACCACGATGGTCCCTTTCAGCGCAGAGACGTGATCGGCATGGTTTTCGGCCTCGCAAGCCTGATGAGCTCAGGCATTGGCGTCACAATGGTCATTGTTGTGGTCATGGCAGTGCAACTACGGCGTGGAGTGCGCGTTGCAGTTGCAACGGTCACGCCGCTCGCAATCATCTATTTGGTGTGGCTCATTGCGATTGGACACCAAGGCCTTACTCGCCACGCGGGACTTCGAGAAATCGTGAACTTTGTCGTGGGGAATTCCTATGCCACATTCGCGGCGATCGGACACCTGCCGGGCATCGGCCTGGTGCTCGTAATCGTGCTGCTCAGCGGTGGGTTGCTTATTTGGCCTCGGCTTCAGGTTGCCGATCAGCGGCAACAACTGGCGGCACCGGTCGCCCTCTTAGCAGGCAGTCTCGTGTTCCTGGTCATCACTGGCATCGGTCGTGGATCACCTGCGTCTGGCATAGTGGGAATGGCTGGCTTTCCGAGCCGATACCTCCACGTTGAAGCGGCGCTAATGCTTCCAGCCTTTGCCCTTGCCGCCGATGCCATCATCCAACGCTGGAGACTGCTGACACCAGTGATACTTGCGGCGCTTGTCGTGGGCGTGCCAGGGAACTTCATCGTCCTGGTCAACCACACAGATCAAACGAATTCACAGGCAGAGGCATATCGGAAGTTCATCTTGACCCTGCCGCGCCTCCCGGTTGCTCGGCGGTTACCACCGTCTACGCATCCGGACAGCCTTTATGATCCCTGGCTGACGATCGGCTGGCTCCGTGCCGGCGTGTCGTCCGGCCGGATTCCGTCACCTGGTCCTGTGCCGGCAACCGATACCGCATCTTGGACATTACTTATAGCACTACAGCCTGCTCGCCAACATGCAAACGGTTCCTGCGCGTCGTTGAGACTGCCAGTGACCGTCCACTTAGTTCCCGGCAGCACAATCACGACCGACGCCACGGTCGGAATCACGTACATTCCCAACCGCGGGCCCAGATCCGCGGCTGTTCCCTTCGGCAGCCCCTTGCGGCAGCACACATACCTCCTCTACCAAGGTATGACCGTTCGGATGCGGCGGAGTATCGTCGGACAGACCCTAACGGTATGTCATCCTGCGGAGACGCCATCGGCGTGATTCTGTACAGCCAGCCACCCGGCACCGACACCGAGTCGCACACCCCAATCCCTTTGGCCCCGATTAGCACTTCTCCCTCCTCGTCTCCGGCATAACGGGAAGTAACTGGATGAGTCGCGAGCGATTGTGGATTGTTTGCCCTAGTTACACGGATGTCATCGCTTTCACGATGCTCCGCACGCGGCTCCTCGAGGTCGTACGGCACGATCAAGTGATCTCCAATCAATCCGTGCAGTTCGTCATCGTGGACGACACTGGCGGATACGACAGTGATATCGACGACCTGCGACACCTCGATGACGTGTTGATCGTCACACCCCCATTCAATCTCGGTCATCAGCGAGCAATTGTTTACGGCCTACGTATCATCGCACCCAGATTGGAAGAGTCCGATTTCATTGTGACTATGGACGCAGACGGCGAAGATCGTCCGGAAGACCTTCCGCGACTCATCGCTCCGCTTCTCAGGTCTCCGAACGATCGGAAGACGCTATGTGTGGCTCGGCGGACCAAACGTCGCGAGTCGCTCCGATTCCGAATCATGTATTTCTTCTTCAGGATCCTCTTTCGGGCTCTGACTGGCGTGACAATACGGAATGGGAATTACGCCGCCTACCGGGGATGGCTCGCCAAGCGGATGCTGCTACATCCCTACTTTGATCTCTGCTACTCCTCGACGCTAGTGAGCCTCGACATGCCCGTCGTGCCCGTTCCCTGTCCGCGCGGTGAACGGTACGCAGGTCACTCCCGCATGAACCTCCTCCGGCTGTTCATGCATGGCATTCGGATGCTCATGCCCTTTACCGATCGCATCGCAATTCGTGCTTTGACCGCTTTCAGCGCGGTCTTTGGCATTGGCATCCTCCTCTCTCTTGGAGTGGTAGCGATTAGGCTGTTTACCTCGGCTGCGGTCCCGGGATGGGCGACCGCATCTCTCCTCGGGATACTCACACTTTCCTTTCTGGCGCTAAGCAACTTCGTGGTACTGTTTGTCGTCTTCTCTCATTCACGCGGCATTGCGCTAGCCGATTTGGAGAACTCCCTTGAACGGGGCGCTTGAAGCACACCTTCAGCATCAGCTTGATCGTTCCCAGCAGTTCTTCTGGCACCGTCTGCGATGGAACGCTGTTCGTGGCTATCTGCCCACGGAGACGCCGTTCGAGCTCCTCGATATCGGTGCTGGAGCGGGAATGCTGGCGACGTTCCTGAAGCGAGATCGACCTCACGCCGCGTACAGGTTCATTGAACCTATCGGTTCTCTCCGTCGAGCCCTTCGAGAGCGTTACGGTGAGTCGGCCGACGCTACTGAACCGGATGGCGTCATCGGCGCCCGCTTCGTAGCGTTGCTCGACGTCCTTGAGCATCAAGAGGATGATCGTGCCTTCTTGCATGACCTTGTTGGCAAGATGCGTGCGGATTCGACGCTGCTTCTCACCGTTCCGGCAAAACAGCGTCTTTGGTCTCAATGGGACGAACTGCTGGGACACTACCGGCGCTATGAGAGAGCCGATCTGTTCAAGTGTTTTGAGGGCCTTCCCGTCAAGTTGCATGAAGTGAGCTTCCTGTTCCCCGAGCTCGTGCCTCTAGCTCTTTTGCGAAAGAGGAGGGGGGGTAAGGCGAAGCAAGGAGAAGGGATGACAGATGCCGAATTTCCAGATCTGCCGCGCGTACCCAACGATCTGCTCTACGGTCTCGGAACGATGTCCTTGTCGTTCAGGCGCCATTGGAAGACGGGCACCTCGCTCTTTGTGGCGGCCAGCATCGAACGCAGTCGAACTGATCATTCGCCCTCTGAAAGGGATCGGTCAAGCTAGCGAAGCGGCAACCTTTTCGGATCACGCGGCCGACAACCAGCCATAATTTGTCGAGCATGATGAACTCCTGGCTGCTTAGCAGCTGGCGATGTGAGCGGTGGCTGCGTAGTCGAGCCACTGCTCGAGGCCTGGAACAGGGTGAACCGCTTGGGCAATGGGATGCACACCACCCAACCGGCGATTGGCCGCGACGACAGGTTCACAGCGGCTCGTGGGTGCCGATCCATACTGTGAACGAGCCCTTGACCATTGAAGGCGGCCCCAGGGCAGCCCTGAACAAAGCCACGACGGCACTGCTTCCTGGGATTGCGTTGTCCACTAAGACAAGCCTCACGTCATAGGAGGCCAAGGTCGCCCGCGTCGCAGAGACCAACGCCCGATCGAGCGCTGGCGGTTTGAGATTCAGGGACGAGGAGCTGTTCGCGCTTTGGAATTCTTGCTCTAGCAAGTAGTCCTGAAGACGACGCGGCCGCATGACGGCTGGGGTGAGACTAGGACCACCGCTGGGACTCGGGTGGTAGGCATAGCCTCCCAGGAGACGGAATTGGAACCCGTCGTTGAACTGCCACTGCATCGGTTGCATCGCCAAGTTCCATGCGTATGGAAAGGTGATCGCTACTGGATCGCCGGTCGGCACTGCTTGGCGGATCGCTGCCGGAAGGGTGACGGCAGTTGGGGCCGAGACCAAGTTGGGTGAAAAGCGTGCGGGCGGAGGGACGGCGATCAGCACACCGAATACTGTTACCGCGAAGAGACCAATGTCGTGTGCCCATATGCGACGATACGAAGGCGAAGAGCGCCGCGCTGCGCGACTCCGAAGGAGGTCGTCCAACCCGAAGGCAATCACGGCGCCCAGACATGCACTGATTACGAAACAGACTCGATAGGGCAGGATGTTGTCTAGAAACGGGGCCTGGTCGAATATGAGGAAGGGGAGAGGGAAGTGTGTTTGACGTCCGTCTATTGCAAGATACGGCCCCAATGACAGGACCATGGCGCCAAACATCAGGACGACTGCAAGCTGCATTCGTAGTCGTCGCCATGATCGCCAGGCTAGATATCCAGCAATTGCAATGAGTACCATTCCGATGTAACCGCCTGCACCCGATGCCCCGCTCGCTCCGCCGAGGTGGTCCCCGACCGATCGCAGACCAAGCGATACCCTCTGTTCAGAACCAGGAACCACAAAACTGAGCAGGTCGTTGTGGAAATAGTTCATGGTCGGCCAGGCGCGGCCGGTGAAGTGTTGTGGCCCTGCAATCATCATCCATATCGGATAAACGAGTAGCGTTCCCGCAATCGCGAATGCAAGGAACAAGGGCCGCCACACGACCTTCAGATGGATAGACCGGAGTCGCACGGCGGCAAGCACTGTGCCCGCTGCGGCGAAGAGCATCACGATGGTCAGGACTTCCGGTGAGATGAAGAACTGAACAGTGGTGAGCAAGCCAAGCGCTATGCCGAGACGCACCCATGGCGATCGGCCTTGCACGATGGAGACGACGAGCAGCACAATCAGAGGCACGAGGGGAAGGAACATCAACTCGACGTTCTGAACGAGCATGTACGGCGAGAACCCAAAAATTAAACCTCCGAGCGCCGCGGCCGGGCCAACGATCTCCCATCTCCTCAGTACATAGAAGGCAGAGGTCGCCGAAAGTGGCATGGAGAGGAGCACCAGGAGATTTGCTCTCTCCATTGGCTCCATGAAGGGACTCAAAGGAACCGTGGCAAGTCCGAGAAACGGACTCGCGGTGTTCTGCGCCAAATTCGCCCCCAATGGCACGAGTATGGCATTGCTGAAGAATGGATTCAGTCCGTGCGCAAGCGCATGTGGGATCCACGCGAGGAACCAAATGGATTGTTCGTAGTCCCAACCCTTGATGAATGGATGTCGGGAGATTCCTCCTAGTAATGGCCAGTAGGCTGCTATCCCGATCAACAGGTACGCGATGGGGACTAACGCCAGAGTCCATTTACGGGGAGTTCTGTACGCAAATTGATTGCGGTCGACGAACGTGGTTGACGGGTTGGCCGATCTGGTTGAGGCGTTATTCGTCTGCACCGGGTCGATCGCCTGAGCGGTTCACACCTCACCTTCGGTTCCAGCCTCATTATCCGAGGGCACGATCCAATTCACCGCTAAAATCATTCCGGGAACCTAGCCCTTTTGGGCTGGTGCCCACTGTTCGGGCTGCAGTCAAACCCGGACATAGCGGACCCCTGTCAGCCCTTCCACGTCGTCAGCGTGAGACCAGCGCACCACAGTGGCTCCGTTGAAAGCCGTTGGCCCGTCCTGCTGAGTGGCTTGCAGTGCGGCTCGGAGGTTGCGCTCGTACAAGGCCCTCTGCGTTTCCGCCCCCGGGGAACCAGGCTGGCCGGCCTCCCCGGTGCACTTAGTCAAGAATCAGAATCCTTCACTAAGGAACCTGCTCTCCTGCCTAAGTCCGAATAATCGCCAATGTTGTTCCTACTGAGAGGAGGAGAGAGCCCGCTCATTAAGCCGTCGCTCCACACCCGCTGGCGGTGAATCGTGGACCAACCTTGTAGACAAAGAAGCCGTAGTAGCCCGGGTTCGGCAACCTCTGTCGGGTCAATACCCGCACAAGAAGCTTTGAGTCCAATCCCTTGCCCATCCATCTCAATTCCGGTGGCCCCTTGGTGAGCACTGCGGCCGGTGACGTCAGCAATCCCGTAGTGATGCTTATGTAGGAGTAGTGCCCGTCGGAAATGGCGTTGCGCCAGGCTCGGCAAGACTCGAACGAGGAGTATGAGCCGTCAGGTCCTGGGACTCCCAGATATTGCACGTAATTCGAAAGCGTCTTGCCGTATAGCGGATACTGCAAGTACGAGAGCGGCCCAAGCACGCCGATTCGCGTATTGTTCAGATTTCGAAACCAGTCCAAGGCACCTGACCCGGCGTATCTGTCACGGAGATACGTTCCCTGAATCGGAAACGCTGCAACCAGAATGAGCGCGCCGAGGGCGATCCATGCCGGCACGGGAATCCGTCGACCGGAAGTCCGATCCCTGTAATAGAGGACTACCGCTCCCGCTACAAGCACGGCGACGCCGAGAAGAAATCCCAGCAGTGCGTCGGTCCCTCGCACCGGGCTCTCAAATCGTTCGGTGAAGAACGTTGTAGGCCATATGCCCGAATCGAACTGCGTTGCAGCGAGAACTCCCATGTAACCGACAAGAACCCACCGTGCTCGCCGCCACGTTCGCAATAGAGGATTGATCGGCAGGAGCACCAGGCCCAAAATGACCGCCACGTCGGCGTATCGGACGTTGTCCACGAAGAAGACGGGGTTCCCCAAGATCGCCAGGAACTGCGGGGTGAACACGAAGCCGACTCCCGAGGCCAGGCCGACGAAGCCCAGGACTCGCTGGAGGCGATCTCCTTTGATGACCGCCAACACAAGGCCGAGCGCAGACAGAACAAGGAGCAACCACCAGGCGGGTCCGAAGGAGATGCGAAGTCCAGGGAGGAATTGCCGATGCCAGGCGGTTGAGTTGAAGAGGAACTGCGCCACCGTCTGCGTGGGAGTCGCCTGCGGGGGACTAGGAAGTGAGAGCGGACCGAACTTTAGATGAAATGAGGGGAGCGGGTTGCCTACGGCAAAGAAATTTCGTCCATACCAGAAACTACCTGTGACCAGGACGGCGAGTATCCAAAGGCCAAGAGAGCGAATCCGCTTTCCGCGGGCTACCAGGACCCAGACAACTGCTGTAATAGCAACGGTGGGCACAATTGACGTGTACTTCGTGCCGAGCGCGAGACCGACTGCGGCCGCAGCCAACACCCACGTCACGCGACCTGATTTGTCCCCCAAGTTCCGGGCACTGATGAGTAGGGCAGCTGACGATAGGAAGAGCGCGAGTCCGACAACGTCGTCGTAAGCACCGCCGGGCTGCGTTCCCACCAATCCAGGCGTTGCGAACAGAATTGCGCTCCCCGTAAGGGTAATAGGGGCAACGCCATAGGGGCTTCCAATGCACCAGGACGCCAAGAGGGCAAGACCCAACCAGAGAGTGTTGAGAAGAGGTGACAATACGTCGTTCCCCATCATCATGATTCCCACGGAATGGAAGAGCTCCGAGGAGGAAGGGAAGAAGACTGTGACTGGCTCAGAATCCACGTAGTGCAGCGCGGTGATCGAGCCCTCTTGAACGAATCGGGCTGCGAAAGGCATGTGATACCAAAGTGTGTCCGTGCTCACCATTCCGTGGTTGTACGCGTAGACAGTCTTTGTGCTCCACTCGGCGATGACGGCTGACAATGCGACCAATGAGGCGACGTTGGCGATACGAGGCGCCGGCCTTGATCTCCTGACGTCGGGGCCTTCATCGGTCGTTGGCCTTTGTGCAAACCGTCGGGCACTCCAAATGCCGACGAAGCCGAGGACAGCCAGCGTGATTACGACGGGTGCCACACGGAAGAGGTGCACGCTGCCAAGGACCTCCGACACCAACACCACCACCGCCAGGTCAGCGATGATCTCTGCGAGGCGAGCTTGAGCGCCCCTCCATCCGACTAGGAACCGTCTGCGCCAGCAGTAGGACGCCGCCTGGATGGGAACCAAGGCAACAGCCAGGAGAACGATCCCCGCCAGGTATCGACCAATCGTCAAGACCTGCTACCGCCCAGATTGACGTTAGCCAGTACGATCGCAGGGCTTCGCCCGGTGACGATCACCGCCTCGGAATGCACACGGAGACAATACAGAAACCGCACAAAGATCCAGCATCGGGCCTGGGCAACCGGACCCGGCCGACCGTCAACCTACTGGGACCAGTCCCCGTCGAGGGAAGATCACCTCTCGCTCTGTTGCCGCTGCTCAGTGGCATCACGGGGAGGCTGTCGGCGACGGATTAACAACGATCTGTCGGCACATGTGTCGAGAGCGGCGATGCCTTTGCCCTTCGAGGGGCAGGCAGACCGCAGGGCGCACGCGTAGCCGTCGAATTGGCATCTGACGATGAAGGCCAAGCGCGGCTTAGGTGGGCATAGGAGCCGACTGCCCTAGGCAGCCCATTGTGGATGTGGATCTGGATCTGGATGTGGATGTGGATGTGGATGTGGATGTGGATGTGGATGTGGATGTGGATGTGGATGTCGCAGCGGACGCAGCTTGGTGCGCGTAGGGGGCGTGAAGGTACTTGGGGTCCATGGTCCATCTGGTTACACGGCCCTGATGCAGACAGCGCGTCGATGATGCCTGAGCGGAGTCACGCCGAATGCTCGAGCAAGAGGCCGTCTCGGCGCCGGAGGGAGTATGTCGGGGACTCAAGGGTCATTCCTCGAGATGACCCCAAAGCATGCGGGTGCTCGCCACCGGTTTTGTCGCTGTACTTGGTCTGCGGCCCGACGATGCAGTACAACGCAAAGGACGGGTTTCCTAGCCGTTCCTTTTGGTGATTAGCCACCGCAGCGAGTGCGCTTACGCCAAATCCGTTGCCTAAGGCGTGTTCTTGGGCGGTCCCAAGGGCGACGCACCAACTTCTCTGGCGCTATCTTAATTGAGCCTTGAGGGTCGGTTCACGAAAGAACGCTGTTCATAGTGCTTGGGGCCGTTGATTGCCGGCATCGGTTGGTATCTCGTTGTTGAGGGAGTCTTGATGAGCATCTCAGGCACGCCGACCTCTGGGATCGTCGATCGCCCTGACGTAGGCGGGTCCCTCACCACCGGCTCATCGGACGCGTCCACCCCACCGGCCACACACGAGAAGGACCCAGCGGACCACGCGTGGAGAGTTGGGCGGTTGAATCCATGGACCGTGAAGATCTTGACCGTACTCGGCTTCGCCATCCCCGCCCTGGCATATCTGGTGCTCCTACAGCGCTATCAGGTGAACACGATCTGGCAGGACCAATGGGATGACGTGCACATCATCCGCCAGTCCTACCTTCACTTTCCCGATTGGTCGTCCCTCTGGGGACAGCACACCGACAACCGGATCTTGTTTCCGAATCTGATTGTCATCGCATTAGCTCATACCGTTGCTTTCAATATCAATGTGGAAGAGGATCTGAGCGCTTTCATGCTCTTTGCAGCTACCGCGCTGTTCATTTGGGCACACCGGCGTCGCTCGCCAAGGACTCCGCTTCTCTATTACTGCCCCGTCGCATTCCTGACACTCACGTTGGCTCAATGGCAGAACACGCTGTGGGGATTTCAGATGGCGTGGTATCTCATTCTTCTGTCACTCGCAGTGACTATCGCGCTTCTCGACCGACCTAAGTTGTCTTGGCCAATCTTTCTCGCGGGCATCGCGGTTGCCGTGGTGGGTAGCTACTCATCGTTGCAGGGACTTCTCATCTGGCCCGTAGGACTCGTGTTGCTATACCACCGCCGCCGTCAACCGTCCGTCATCATCGCTTGGGTCGCCGCCATGGTCGTCACGGTCGCCTTGTATTTCTACAACTTCACCACTTCGAAGGTCTTCAATCTTCACTACTTTCTGGACTATCCGTTATGGTTTGTCAAGTTCTTCGTCTTCGCCCTAGGCGATGTCGTGGGCGTACCCGAAGGCTTTCCAGCACCTCCGAACGCGGCAGTGATGACCTTTGGAGTCGTTCTTCTTGCTGTGGCAGTCGTTGCACTGCTCAAGTGGGGTATTGCGAGAGACGAACGAAGTGGAGCACCCATAGGCGTCGCACTGATCGTCTTCGGTCTTCTCTTTGACTTGCTCATCACTCAAGGCCGTTTCTTCAGGGGTTACTTCTTTGCGTCGCAGTCCCGTTACACCACCTACGACATCCTCGTCCTGACGGGGATCTACTTGGCCGCCCTTGATGGGGTTCGCTCGCAAGCGCGCGTGAAGGTGAATGCCGCGCGTACGGGCACCGGATGGCAATCGCGCCTGGCGATTGCATCGATCAAGAACGCTGGGGTTTGGATGAAGGACCAGCTCGATCGCATCAACGCCAGAGTGGTTATTTGGTTCGCGCTCGCCGCGCTTGTGATCCAGGTGGGTGTCAGCTTTCACTACGCTCTTGTTGGCGCCCGAGCGTCGTATCTATCTCAGGTCACCTCCGCGTCATTCACCCGTAATTTCGACCGAGAATCCGGACCGGCTCTTGTCAATCATCTTTATTTCACCCAGTCGCCGGGTTGGATCCGAGTGGAAGCACAGTTCTTAGAGCAGCACCACCTGAGCCTCTTCGCGAACCGCGCGAACCGCAGCACGTTGGATGGTTCTGCACCGCTGACGGTTGAGTTGCATCCTGCGGTTTCTGGTTCCTCGCCCCCGCCTTAACACTGCATGCCCAGGATGACAACGGCGAGGAAACCGGTCGTCCGCAACATGCAACCCGACCTCGAAATCACAATGGGCTGCAGACGATGAGCAGCATTACGTCGAGGACTGGCGACTGCCAAACCCCTCTGTAACTGGGCGCACCCTGAACTTGATCCTGTCGCAAGACACTCAGCCTGGTTCGATTAGCGCTGAGGTAAAGGAGATCTCGTGATGTCGAGGAATTGAGTAAAGTTCTGCTTCTATGACTCTTCTCAGCACAGAGTTCATCAGTTTGATTTGCGCAGTTTCGTTGCGACGGCGCCACGCCGAGTGGTCGATGGGGCCCAACTCTTCTGCTGACCAGCTTTGGAAGAGTGCTTGCATCACGTTGTATCGGACACTCACCTGAGAGAAGCTCGTCTCGCTTGATTGACTACGAACGTCTGTACAAGTTCCGATTTCGGCATGTCAACGACACGCGCAGACAGCGCGTTTGGGACGTCATTGCCGTGGATGTCCATCGCCGGATGCGGAAGCCCCGCGTCGTCCTCGACGCCGGCGGCGGAGGCGGTCAGTTCATCAACGCGGTTCCGGCTGAGGAGCGGTGGATGGTTGATCGACTCAGCTACGGCAACATCAACGCGGGGGTCAAGGTCATCCTCGAGGACATCCTTGAAGTCGACATGCCCCACGAGTACTTCGACGGGGTGTTCATCTCCAACGTGCTGGAGCACCTGCCGACCCAAGAAGCGGTGGCGATGCTGCTCGGGAGACTGCGCGGGTTCATAAGACCGGGCGGTGTGATAGCAGTGATGGGACCAAACTTTCGCTACTGCTCGAAGCGGTATTTCGACTGCGCCGATCATACCCTGGCTTTGACGCATGCATCGGTCGAAGAACACCTCTACGCTGCGGGTTTCAATCCGCTGGAAGTGCGGAAGCGATATCTCCCATTCTCGTTCAGCGGCCTTCTACCGTCATCTCCTTGGTTGGTGGCTATGTACTTGAGGGCCACTCCCGCCCATGCCATCTTGGGTAAGCAGTTCTTGGTCGTTGCCGACCGCACGTGAGCGATGGTGACGGTGAGGGTGCACTGGTTCGGGGATCGGGTACTCTCGCGGCCCCTGGGGGAATATCTGTGACCTCTGCTGAGACTGCGGGCGGCGTGGATAACGGCGGCAAGGCCGTTCTGGACGTCACGAGAGAAACTCGCGTCGGAGGGGAATCAGCTGCCTCAAACCGGCGCGTAAACGTGCGGCGAGTATCGGTCGTGCTCGTGGCGGGCGTCCTCGTGGTTCTCTACCTCAGTTATGTAGTCCACTTCTGGACTAACGAACCACTGGGTGACGAGTGGCTTGTGTTGCAGACATTGCACGCTGCCCTTCATGGCCATCTGACACTGAGCTTGCTGTGGACCCAACACCTGGAGAGTCGCATCTTCTTCCCAAACGTGCTGTTCGTGGCTTCCGGCTTCCTCGATCGATATGACGTCCGTTCCATATTGCTCGTGAGTGCGCTGATCTACGTCGTCGCCTACTTCGTTCTCCTCAAGCTCTATCGGGTCTACGCCGACCGTCCCCTGACAGCAGTGCCTACTGCGGTGCTCGGGGTGATTTGGTTCAGCGTGGCTGACATGAGAAATGCCCTTTGGGGCTTTCAAGTCGGCTGGTTCATAATCATCGGTTGCTGCGTTCTAGTCATCTACTTGTTGACGGTGTCGACCCTTAATCGAGGGTTGGCGCTCGGGCTGGCGCTGGCCGCTGCGGTGATCGCATCGTACTCAGACGCGCAGGGATTTCTGCTTTTCCCGGTGGGACTCTTCCTGATCTTGTGGTACACGCCGTGGAATCGTCGCACCTACCTGGAATCGGGGATCACGGTGCTCACTGGTGGTGTATCGGCGGCGATATTCCTGATTGGATACAACTGGGTACTTCCCGTTGCGTTGTGTCCGGATGCGACTCGATGTAAAACGGCGTATCTCGTCAGCCACCCCTCTCAGGTTTTTGCCTTCGCCCTCCAGTTGGTCGGAAACGTGTTCCCGACTGCGTCTCCTCAAAGCGTTCCGCACGAAGTGATCGGACTAGTTGTGGTGGCGACAGCCATCTTCGTCCTCGTTCAGTCCATCAGGGAAAGAGGCGGCACGTCGCGCCCTCCGGTTCCCGCGGCGCTCATTGTGTTCGCTTTTCTCTTTGACGTTTTGATCGTTGACGGCCGATTCGGATATGGACAGCCGGATACCACGTATCAGTACGCGTTGCCTCAGCTCATGTTGCTCACGGCGATCGCGATCTATCTTCTCCCGAAGATCCTGGAAGTCTTTCGTGCCCCGTCGACAAGCACACGCCCTCGCGCCTTACGGGCGCTGTGTCTCCTTGCCATCGTTCCCCTGGCGATCGAGGTTATCGGAACGACAAATTTTGGTATCACTCAAGGTCGCATCTTTCAGGCTAACGCTGTTTCGCAGGGGAGATTGGTGGTGAACTACTCGCGGATTCCGGAGGATCAGCAGGCCTGTTACTTCAGTAATCTACTGGCGGGTGGGATCCTCAACGGAAATGCGACTAAGAAGCTGGATGTCCCCATTATCCGAGAAGCTCAAGAGGACAAACTCAGCATGTTCATTCCGGAGACTCGGGACGCGTACCGTGCCGAAGGGCCGCCCTACTTCCCTGGATGCACGCTGTCCGATGTCGGAAGAGCGCCAGCGCACGGCGGCTAGTAGGGGCGCGCGACAATCATTCAACTCGGAATGGACCTTCGGTCGTCGGCATGGATGCAGCTGACGACAAGTCCAATCGGTCGTCCTCCGACGAAGACATCGTTCCACTGGCAGGCCGGACGGGAGGAGCCTCGGGACGAACCGAAAGATCGTGCGCCGGTACATCATGCGAACCATAAGGCCGGGATGGATCCGTACGGGCGTGACGGTCGAGCCATTGCCCCAACGATCGAAGCGGTGAGCCGCAGTCTTAAGCTCAGTCTGCCTGCGCGGCCGGAGAGATATAGCGGGCCGTTCCGAGGCGAAACGACGTCATGCTCACCTGGGGTTTTCCCGATCTCCCGTCGGACCCCTAGCGGTATACTCCCGCCCGAATGGGGTCGACCTCGGTACGTGGTCGCATGCTCATGGAGGAGTCAGGGTCTTGAAGTTGCCGTCGGTGGCTGATGCATCGACCGCGAATCCACGCAGCGTGGGCCGCGTGTCCGCGCTCGACGGCCTCCGTGGGGCAACCGTGATCATCGTCTTTGTCTCGCATCTCGAGGTCATTGTGCCGATCCCTCGGCTGGCCGTTGTGCCAGGTGGCACGGTCTCACTCGACTCCTTCTTCGTCTTGAGCGGGTTCCTGATCACTGCGCTGATGTTGCGAGAGCAGCAACGCACCGACAACGTCAACATCCCAGGTTTTTATCGGCGGCGCGCCATCAGACTGCTTCCTCCGCTGATGGCCGTCCTGGCCTTTCAAAGCCTCATGGCCACGGCCTCAGGCGTGTCGTGGCATGAGGAATGGACCTCGCTCAGCTCGGTGATGTTCTACTATTCGAACTGGAAGCTGGCGTTCCATTCTAATGTGTTGGGAGGGAACATTGCTCCGGGACTGCAACACCTTTGGTCATTGGCCCTGGAGGAGCAGTTCTACCTGATCTGGCCCTGGGTCACGATCTTCTTGCTCACATTTCGCGCCAAGCTGCGCACGGTCGTCATCGTCCTGACCACACTTATCGTCGCGATAGGAGTCCACCGCGCGCTGATGTACCACGGCGTCAACACTTGGTACGCGGATTTCATCCGAACGGACACGAGGGCCGATGGAATCCTCCTGGGATGCCTTGTAGCGCATCTTTGGATGCGATACAAGGAGCCGAGGCGCGGCATCAAGATCTGCGCATCCATCGCGGCGATCTTCCTCTTGATCTGTCTCCCAACCGTTAACACTGCCGGCCCGTTCTTGTTCTTCGGAGGCATCGATGCCATTGATGTAGCGTGTGCGCTCATTATCCTGGCGTTACTCGACGGGAAGTGGAAGGGGAGTGCTTTCTTCAACTTCAAACCCTTCATTCTTCTGGGCACAGTCTCGTATGCCTTCTACCTTTGGCACCTCCCGATCTTCTTTGGTATTCGGTATCACGGTGGCGGCTGGCCCGCCCCCGTCCGCGTGTCGGTGGCGGTGATGGCGACTCTGCTCTTCACTGCTCTCTCGTGGTTTTTCATTGAAAAACCAGCCCTCGAATGGAAGGATCGTCTCGAGGGCCATTCCTACGTGGAGAGGATGTCTCTCTCTTCGATCTTCTCGTGGTCCCGGACCAAGTGACTCGCTGCACCTTCTGCGCCGGCGCCAGAGGTAGAAAGGCGGATTGACATGGATGTCTTCGTCAGCGGTATCGGAATGACAACAATGGCCACGCGGGACCAGCAGCCAGACAGCCTGGTTCGGACGGCTGTCACCGAAGCCTTGGCCGACGCTGATATCCGGCCGGGCGAAGTTGAGTTTGTCGCCTTCGGCAACGCCATGGGCGGACGCCTCAACAACCAGGGCTGTATCCGAGGGCAGACATGGATGCGTGGCCTAGGCATTGACAACGCCGGAGTGATCAACATCGACAATTCCTGTGCTAGCGGGTCCAGTGCCGTGCACGCCGGTTACCTCGCCGTCAATGCTGGTGAGTCTCCCGTGCTTGTCGTCGGCGTGGAGAAGATGTGGATCGGGGATAGGCTCGCGACGCTCGCTGGGATCGCGGACGCGCTTCCCTATGACGAGCGTGTGCCGATGGAGGAGAAACTCGGCAATAAGAGCATCTTCATGGATCAGAACGCGGCCTGGGTGGACCATCAGGTAAGAGAACGCGGGACGACTGTCGAGGAAATTGCTGTGACCGCAGTCAAGAGCCGTCGTCTCGGGGCGCTTAACCCCCTGGCTCAGCTGCGCAAGGAGGTCACCGTCGAGGAGGTGCTCGATTCTGGCCAAGTCGCGGGTTTCCTGAGCCGGCTGATGTGCTCGTCGTTCACCGACGGAGCGGCGGCGCTCGTGTTGTCAAGTGAGTCCGGGACCCGGCGCCCCCAAATCGTCGCCAGCATCGCTCGGTCGGGAGCGGGTGAACTTGAGTATCACGACCGTATCGCGAGGGTCGCATCCGAAGCACAGACCGTCGCTGGCATCGCGCTCAGCGATGTCGACGTGGTAGAGGTCCACGATGCCACGAGCGGCGAGGAACTGTATGCCCTTGAGGCGCTGGGGTTTTTCGAACCCGGAGAAGCGGGTCGAGCAACAAAAGCCGGCGCGACGATGCCGGATGGCAACTCGGTGTGTGTCAACCCGAGCGGCGGCCTCGTGTCACGGGGCCACCCTCTCGGGGCGACGGGGATCTGCCAACTGTATGAGGTGGCATCCCAACTGCGAGGGCGATCAGGGCACCGGCAGCGGGCTGGCGCACGGGTCGGCATGAGCGTGAACACCGGAGGGATCATCAGCGGCGACACAGCCATGGCCAGCGCACATGTGCTCATTTCTGGTCGACCATGAGGGACCATGGCCAAGGTTGTGATGATCGCCTCACCACCTGACCTTTCCGAGAACGTTGCGCTCGTCACGGGGGGAGGAACCGGGATCGGCCAGGCCACGGCACGCCGCGCTGGCCGAGTGCGGTGCCACCGTCGTCGTAGCGAGCCGCAGGACGAACCACTTGATGGAGACTGTCAAAGAGATCGAAGCAGCCGGCCAATCCGCCTGGGCCCGCACTGCAGACATCCGCGAATCCCAACAGTGTCGGCAACTCATCCGCGACATCGTCGATCGCTACGGCAGAATTGACATCCTGGTGAACAACGCTGGTGGCACCAAGTCGTTCGCGTTCGAGGCATGGACAGACGACGAGATCGATAACTCCATCGCTCTGAACATGCGAAGTGTGTTTGTGCTTTCGCAAGAGGCCGCCGTGGCAATGGCCGCCCGTAAAAGCGGGAATATCGTGAACATCTCGTCGATCGCGAGTCAGGTTGCTATGCCCGGACTGGGACCCTATGGCATGGCAAAGGCGGGCGTCATCAGCCTGACCCGAGCGATGGCTGCTCGTTACGGTCCTGACGGGATTCGGGTGAACTGCATCTGCGTCGGCTTCGTTAAGTCCGACGGTCTGCGTCGGGCCATGGATGCGATCGGACGGGACGCGGACGAAGTCGCGGGAGGCTCGAATGCGCTTCGCAGGGCGGGCACAATAAGAGAAGTGGCAGAACCCGTAGTTTTCCTCGCTTCCCCCGCAGCGAGTTTCATCACCGGTGAGACGATCCACGTGACAGGGGGACCTCCGGTCGTCGGCCCCTGGTAGCGGCGTGGCTGCACGAAGGCCCGACGACCCAGAGCCACTGGCCATCCTCACACCTCAAATGGGACCCGTCTGTTCTTCTGTGATGATCTAAGTGATGACGGGTCCCTGTTTGTTGTCACAACCGGCAAAATGGAGTCGCTGACCAAGCCCAGGCGTGGGCACATTCAAATTCAGCCAGTCTTTTGCTACGGGCCTTCTGGCGCGTGAGTCATAGCCTCGAGGGGGCGTGGGCTCGTGAGGCGTTTCTCTCCGGGGACGATCTGGCGTCGGTGGGCGGGTCGCCGGGTCGGACCAGCGCTCGACTTCCAGAGTCGGCTCGATGAACCTCAAGACAGGCAGGATTGATCGTCAGACGGTGGGTCGGTAGCCTATTCGAGGTGCGGGGGAACTGGTCGAGGGACGTCGTCGTTCTGGGGGGATGTGGCCACGTCGGGCTTCCCCTCGGTCTGGCTTTGGCTGACACAGGGATGCGGGTCACCCTTTTCGACACCAATGCCGCTGCGGTTCAGACCGTCCGTTCGGGACATATGCCGCACCGCGAGGCGGGCGCTCAGGAGGTTCTGGAGCGAACGCTGGCGTCTGGGTGTATCACCGCAAGTAGCGACCCGAGCCTTGTCGCGTCCGCAGAGTGCCTGATCGTCGTCATCGGAACGCCAGTGGACGAACACCTCAATCCGGAACCGCAGGCGGTGGTCAACGCGGTCGAGTCCGTGGAGCCGTACCTTCAAGATGGGCAACTCCTCGTACTGCGCAGCACCATTTTCCCCGGGGTCACACGCATGGTCGAGCGACTCATCGGACGCATGGGCAAGTCCATCGACGTCGCGTTCTGCCCGGAACGCATCGCCGAAGGCAGGGCCATGGAAGAGCTGCACTCTCTGCCACAGATCGTTTCTGCGCGCACAGTCCGGGGATCCGAGCGAGCAGCCGAACTCTTTGGCAACATCGCGAAGACGATCGTTCAAGTTCAGCCAGAGGAAGCTGAGCTGGCCAAGCTGTTCACCAACTCGTATCGGTACATCAAATTCGCAGCCGCAAACCAGCTGTACATGATGGCAAACGACTTTGGCGTCGACTACGAGCGTGTTCGAGCCGCCGTCGTCCAGGATTATCCCCGGGCCGCCGACCTCCCCGGTTCCGGCTTCGCGGCGGGCCCCTGCCTTCTCAAGGACACGATGCAGCTCGCCGCCTTCAACAACAACAACTTTGCACTGGGCATGGCGAGCATGCAGATCAACGAAGGGCTCCCTCTCTATCTGGTCTCCCGGATGGCGGCAAAGTACCCACTCGACACGATGATCGTCGGCATCCTGGGAATGGCATTCAAAGGCGAATCCGACGACACTCGGAGCAGCCTCTCGTACAAGCTGAAGCGAGTTCTCAAGGTTCGCGCCGCGGAGGTCCTGACGACGGATCCCTATGTCGCCGACGACCCGTCTCTCGACTCGCTGGAGGAGGTTCTCATCCGTGCGGATCTCGTCGTGATCGGAGCGCCCCATGACGTCTATGCGAAAAGTGAGATCGAACAGCCGATTGTGGACGTGTGGAACCTCAGAGGTGGGGGAGTGCTGGTGTGAATTCCCGTGTGTCGGTGGTCGTTCCGGCCTATCAAGAGGGAGCCGGCATCGAAGATGTCATCAACAGGCTGCTGGAGGCGGTCACGCTCCCGTGTGAGATCGTGATCGTCGTCGACTCCCCCGACGACAGTACCGTTCCCTACGTCGAGAAGTACGCCAGCGTTGACGACAGGATCCGCATATTGGTCAACGACGTCGCACCCGGACCCGGCCACGCAATCCGATGCGGGATTGCCGAGGCATCGGCTCCCGTAGTCGTGGTGACGATGGCCGACGGATGCGACGATCCTCAGCAAATCGACGATCTGGTACGGCTGGTCGAGCGTGGGGTCGTGGTCGCGGCGGCATCTCGTTATTCGCGTGGCGGTCAGCAGGTCGGCGGCCCCTTTCTGAAAAGCGCGCTCTCCAGGATGGCTGGCCTCTCCCTGTGGGCACTGGCGAGGGTCGGCACGCACGACGCCACGAACTCGTTCAAGGCTTATGACAGCGCCTTCGTCAAGGACGTCGGCATCACCTCGAGCGCTGGATTCGAGATCGGAATCGAATTGGTGGCCAAGGCGCGGCGTGCCCGGCTTCCTGTGGCCGAGCTGCCAACGATCTGGTTGGAGCGGCACCAAGGCATGTCCAACTTCAAGCTGGCGGCATGGTTACCGCACTATCTCTACTGGTGGGCTTACGCGTTTGGCCCACGCCTGTCGGTCGAAGCCATCAAGCGGGCAACCGCGGAGGAGGGCGATCAATGACCACGGTCCTTGTCACGGGGTCCGCCGGTTTCATCGGTGGATACGTGGTGAAGGAACTGCTCGATCGCGGCTATCAGGTGATCGGCGTCGACAATTACTCCAAGTACGGCCGTCTCAGCCGCTCCTACGACGAGAATCCGGCATACCGATTCGTCGAGGGAGATGTGCGGGACGTCGACCTTCTCAAGGAGCTCTTGGAGGAGTGCGAACACTTCATCGCTGGGGCCGCGATGATCGGAGGCATCTCGTACTTCCACACCTACGCATATGACCTCCTTGCGACAAACGAGCGGATCACCGCCGCTTCATGTGACGCAGCGATCGACGCGCACGACAAAGGGCCGCTCGAAAAGGTCACGTACATGAGCTCCTCCATGGTCTTCGAGTCGACGGACAGCTGGCCGTCCGTCGAGGGTCAAGAGCGCAGCGTCCCACCCCCTGCTTCTTCATATGGGTTTCAGAAGCTCGCTGTCGAATATTTCGCGCGTGCGGCTTTCGATCAATATGGCGTGCCGTTCACGATCGTCCGTCCGTTCAATTGCGTCGGGATCGGGGAGCGTCGCGCACTCGGCGACGTCGAGATCCTCAGTGGGAACGTCAAGTTGGCCATGAGCCACGTGGTTCCAGACCTTGTGCAGAAGGTCCTCAAGGACCAGGATCCCCTCCATGTTCTCGGTGACGGCAGCCAGATCCGTCACTACACCTACGGGGGGGACCTTGCCCGAGGGATTGTCACGGCGATGGAGCATCCCGCAGCGCTCAACGAGGACTTCAACCTGTCCACCCCCGAGGCGACGACCGTGCTGGAGTTGGCCGAGGCGATCTGGCGGCACGTCAAGGGACCAGACGTACCACTCAGGATCGTCAACGATCCACCTTTCGCTCACGATGTGCAGCGGAGGGTCCCTTCGGTGGAGAAGGCGGAGCGACTCCTCGGCTTCACAGCGCAAACTGGGCTGGACGAGATCCTGAAAGAGGTGATTCCCTGGATCGAGCGCGCGATGGAGGACGGCTCCATCTGATTCCGATTCACCCGGCTCGGCCGTCCCGCAGTCCTCCACTCGCACATTGATCTCGGGATGGTCGCGTCCCCGCAGCTGGTTGGCGTCCACCGTCTTCGCCTGCGTCTCCCGAAACGCCCACCGTCGGCCGAGGCTGGCACGCCTTCGTTTTGCACCTCTTCTGCGTGCGGCACGGTCCCCGGACGGGGCCTCAGCTCGGGGTCATTTCGCAATCGGATAATCTGACGGGTCGTCAGATTTCGAAGCGATGCCGGGGTCCCGGCTCGCGGCGTCGGCCCGGAGGTCATTGCAGCATGGACTTCGAGTTCTCCGAAGAACAGCTCGCGTTCGTCAAGGAGGTCGAGTCCTTCCTCGACGCCAACAACGACCCCGAGGTGTTCGATCCGACCCGGGAGAACATGGCCCAGATCGTCGACACCCCTGAGCGCCGGGCATTCATGGCTTCCCTCGGCAAGAACGGGTGGCTGGGCATGACCTGGCCCAAGGACTACGGCGGCTCCGAGGGCGAGGGCGTCTACGAGTACCTCCTTAACGAGCAGCTCGCCGCGCGGGGCGGCCCCCAGATCGGTAAAGGCGTCGGCATCGTCGGCAAGACGATCATCCGCCACGGCAACGAGACGCTGAAGGAGGAGTTCCTTCCAAAGATCTTGCGCAACGAGGTGGAGTTCGCCGTCGGTTACTCGGAGCCGAACGCCGGCAGCGACGCCGCCTCCATGCAACTGAAGGCGAGCAAGGTCGACGGCGGTTGGGTGCTCAACGGTCAGAAGACCTGGACGACATCTGCCCACTTCGCCGAGTGGTACTGGGTAGGGGCGCGCACCGATCCGGACGCGCCCAAGCACGCCGGCATCACGCTGTTCCTCGTCCCGCTCGACCAACCCGGCATCACGATCAACGCCATCTGGACCATGGGCGACGAGCGCACGAACGAGGTGTTCCTGAACGACGTCTTCGTGCCCGACGAGTACGTCGTGGGTGAGGTCAACCACGGGTTCCAGTACATCTCTGAGGCGCTTGACCTCGAGCGTTTCACCATGTTCACGATCTCGCCGATCCAGCAGCGCTTCGAGCTGCTCGTGCAGTACGCGAAGATGACGGTGCGGGATGGGCGGCCCCTCAAGGACGACCTCGTGGTGCGCCAGCAGCTGGCGCGACTCGCGACACAGCTTGAGGTGGCGCGGACGATCGGGCTTCGCTTCGTATTCGAGTCGTCCAAGGGCGGCGCCGCTCCCACCGCATGGGCCTCGGAGTACAAGCTGTTCGCCACGGAGCTGTCCAAGCGCCTGGCCAACGCGACAATGGACATCGCCGGCCCCGGCAGCCAGCTCCGTGTCAAGACCCCCGAAGCGCCGATGGCCGGCCGGGCCGAATCGACGTATCGCTACACGGTGATCGACACCATCGGCGGCGGCGCCTCCGAGATCCAGAAGAACATCATCGCCCGCCGCAAACTCGGCCTCCCCAAGAACTTCTGACCCATGGCTGACGCCCCTGCTTCCGCCGGACCCCTTGCCGGTGTCATGGTGCTCGACCTGTCGACTGTCGGCCCCGCGGCGCGCTGCACGCACCTGTTGGCCGGCTACGGCGCCAACGTGGTGAAGGTCGGGCCGGTTCCCGCTGCGGGCGCCGAGCCCATTGTCCCGCCGTTCTTCTCCTACAGCGGTCACCGGGGCATGCGGCGCGCGTCCTTCGACCTCAAGGACCCGCAGGGCAAGGAGGCGTTCCTTGCCCTGGCCGCGGCATGCGATGTCATCGTCGAGAGCTTCCGGCCCGGGGTGATGGACCGCCTGGGTCTCGGCTACGAGGTGGTGTCGGCGCACAATCCTCGCGTCGTTTACTGCTCGACGAGCGGGTACGGCCAGGACGGACCGCACGCCCAGTGGGCCGGGCACGACCTCGACTATCTGGCTGTCGGCGGGTATCTCGCCATGAGCGGCCCGGGGGAGGGCGGGATACCGCCGATACCCGGTGCGACGATCGCCGACGCCGCGGCCGGGGGCATGCACGCCGCGTTGGCCGTCACCGCGGCGCTGGCGGGACGCGGGGCGAGCGGACGGGGTGCGTATCTCGACGTGTCGGTGGCCGACGGGGTGCTGTGGCTGATGTCACTGGCGGTCGACGAGCACTTGGCTCTGGGCAGCGACGTGCGGCCCGGCCATGACGTCTTGTCGGGCCGCTACGCCTGCTACGGCGTGTATCGGACGAAGGACGACAAGGCGCTCGCGGTGGGTGCGATCGAGCGGAAGTTTTTCGCCAACCTCTGCCAGGCGCTCGGGTGCGACGAGCTAGCCGCGCTGCAGTACGTCGACGATGCGCAGGCTCGGGTGCGGGCGGCGCTAGAAGAGGCGTTCGGTCGGCGGACGCGCGACGAGTGGGTGGTGGCGCTCGCTGGCGCCGACACCTGCGTGGCACCGGTGCTCGCGGTGGGCGAGGTGGAGTCCGACCCCCAGTTCTCGGCCCGGCGGGTGGTAGGGGCCGCTTCCCATCCGGAGCACGGAGAGATCCGACAGCTCGCGCCCTTGCTGGCGGGCATGCCGCGATCGGAGGGGGCCGTGGCGTTGCCGGATCAGCGACAGAGTGACACGGAGCATCTCTTGAAGGAGGCGGGCGTGGACGGCGAGACGGTGGCGCACTGGGTGGCGCAGGGGGTGGTGGCGTGACGGCGACCGAAGCGTCCGCCGCCGATCTGCCCGCCGAGGTGCGTGACCTCGTCGGGGTCGAGCAGTACCCCGAGGTCGGGGAGTTCCCGGTCGAGCGTGGCTACATCTGGACCTCGTGCGCCTCGGTGGAGAACGGAAACCCGTTGTTCTGGGACGACTCGGTGGCCGACGCGATCACCGCGGGCCCGATCGCCCCGCCGACGATGGTTTCGGTGTGGTTCCGCCCCCATCATTGGGCGCCGGGGCGCAGCGAGCAGGCGCTGCCTTTGCAGGTGCACTTCGACCTCAAGGATCGTCTCGGATTGCCCGAGGCCGTGATGACCGACAACACGATCGAGTTCCACGCGCCCGTCCGGGTCGGCGACGTGCTGCGCACGCATCAGGTGCTGCGTTCGGTGAGCGGGGAGAAGACGACGAAGCTGGGCACAGGGCGGTTCTGGGTGATCGACGTCGTCTATGCGAACCAGGACGGGGAGCTCGTGGCGCAGGAATCGTATACGGGTTTCGGGTACCGGCGTGGCCCTGCGTCGGGGAAGGTGGCTTCGTGACCGTGTCCGTGACCCACCAACGCGTCTTGGGGGACGTGTCGGTGGGGGACGCCCTCGATCCCCTCAATTACATAGTCTCCGCGACCACGGTCGTCCTGGGGGCATTGGCCACCCGGGACTGGCGTCCCATGCATCATGACAAGGACTTTGCCGTCAATCGCAACGGTACGCAGGACATCTTCTTGAACACCCCCAACCAGGCGGCCTGGTTCGAGCGTTTCTTGACGGATTGGAGCGGGCCCTACGGCCGTTTGGCGTGGGTCCGGTTCCGGATGAAGGGCTCCGTCTTCCCCGGCGACACGATGACGTTGTCGGGAGTCGTCTCGGACGTGTCGGTGGATGCGGTCGGGTGCGGGTTCGTGACGATCGACGTCTCGTTATCGGTGGACGACGACGTGAAGACGACGTGTACGGCGCGCGTGGCACTACCGGTCGACACGTCGGACAACCCGTGGGCTCGTCGTGGTGAGCAATGGCGGCCCGCGCCTGCGGCGTCCTGAGGCGTTTCGGGTTCGATTGGCTCGTGAACATGAAGGGAATGCGGCGTGCTCGACCTTGAATTCGACCAGGAGCAGGAGCTCCTCCGGCAGACCGTGCGCGAGGTGCTCCAGCGGCACTGCGGCCTCGATGTCGTCCGCTCCATGGAGGACGACCCGGTTGGCTATCCGCCCGAGCTGTGGACGCAGCTGGGACAGCTCGACCTGATCGGACTGTTGCTGCCGGAGGGGTACGGCGGCTCTGCGATGTCGTTGATCGAGGGCGTCGCGTTGTACGAGGAGCTAGGACAGCGCGCTGGCACCGGTGCCGCATTTCGCGAGCGCCGTCATGTCCGGTGGAGTGCTCGCCGCGGCGGGGACCGGCGAGCAGAAGGACCGCTGGCTGCGCGCCGTCGCGACCGGCGGGGCCATCCTGACGCCGGCCTGGCTGGAGCCTGAGAACGGGTTCACGGCCCGTGGCGTCGAGGTCCGGGCGACGGATTCTGCCTCGGGCGGCTTCTCGCTTTCCGGCCTCAAACGCCACGTAG
This sequence comes from uncultured Acidimicrobiaceae bacterium, assembly GCA_963828455.1. Taxonomy (GTDB): domain Bacteria; phylum Actinomycetota; class Acidimicrobiia; order Acidimicrobiales; family RAAP-2; genus Bog-473. The sequence goes on from CAWHFH010000028.1 coordinate 125,926, forward strand.
CGTTCGCCGCGTCGGCGGACCGGCTTGTCGTGCTCGCCCGGACCGGCGACGCGGACGAAGCCGTAGACCTTTTCCTCGTCGATCCTGCGTCGCCTGGTGTGACGTTGCGCCAGCAGCTCAGCATCGCCTCCGACACGCAGTACGAGGTTGGCTTCTCCGAGGTCGCCCTCACCGAGGCGGACCGCATCGGTGCTGCGTGGAGTGGCTGGGACACCTGGCAGGGCGTCCTGGAGCCGGCGCTGGTGCTGCTGGCCGCGCAGGCGGTGGGCGGGGCACGCTACGCGTTGGAGATCACGACGCAATACGCCAAGGACCGCCAGCAGTTCAACAAGCCCCTCGGTGCGTTCCAGGCGCTGGCGCACTATCTCGCCGACGCCGTCACCGCCCTCGACGGGGCCGAGCAGTTGGTGCACGAGGCGGCGTGGGCGGGGGCGACCGGCCGGTCCTTGTCTTCGCTGGCCCCCATGGCGAAGCTCTTCGCCTGCTCGACGTTCCGGGACATCACCGCGATGGCGCAGCAGATCTTCGGCGGCATCGGCTTCACGCTCGACTTCGACATCCAGCTGTACTTCCGCCGGGCCAAGCAGCAGCAGCTGATGTGGGCCAACGACCGCACGCTCGAGGACTCGGTGGCGGCCGCCTTGCTCGACTAACGGACACTCTGGCGTTCGCCGCACGAGGATTCGGTGGCGGCCGCCGAACTCCTCGCCGGCTGTGCAGAATGCGATCCAGGTCCACACACAATCCTCACACGCGCCTGTTCAAATGCCCTCCGATGACGATCTCGTCGACCTCAGGATCGGTGACACTCTCATGAGAAAAGCTCGGGGTCCGACGACGCTCCTCCGTGGCCGTGGTTCCTTGACGACCAATAGGACCGGTAGGGCGTTGGCGCTGTGTGCGCTCCTCGCCATGGGGTTCGCCGCAGGATGCTCGGGTGCGACCGCCTACTCGCTGGACGTCGCCGCCCAACGCGAGGCGTACACGACGGACCAGGCGTCCCCCCACCTGCCCGCTGGGCGGATCGACGTGCCTGCTTCCGCCCGGCCCGGATCGGGCATCACGGTCTGGTCCCGACGCTCGAGTTCTCGCCTGTCCCTGCGATCCGCTCGATGCTCGCGTCGAGCGGGACGAGCGTGCCGTCGAGCGGAGCCGGATCGGTCGGCTACGTGATCGCGGCCTACAACAACGGCGACTTCAAGGCAATCCACTTCGACGCCCATGCCTGCTTCGCGATCCGAACGCCGGTGGGGTCGACGCAGTCGTACGAGACGCACTGCCTCTCGAGCCCCGGCTTCACGCCACCGGGCCCGGTCAGCAGCCCGATCCGCGCCGGGCGGGCCTTTGTCTCCATACGGACCATCGTGCCGTCGCCCTTCGGCGACGGTCGGCTCCACTACGGCGGCCACGACTGCAATTTCAATCCCGCCGACGGAACCGCCTGGGTCGGCACATCCACCCTCGGCGCGATCCAGCTGGGAAGTACCGGAAAGGAGAATGCCTGAATGCACACGAGCCCGCGGTCGACGACCTCCAGAAGATGGCGACGTCGAGCCGTCCTCCCCGTTGTGCTGGTTGTCGCGGTGCTGTCGCCGACGTTGGCGGCATGCGGCAGTTCCTCGCCGCCCGCACCGCAAGGCCAGCGCGTCAGTGGAGGAGCCACCGGCCACTACCTCGTCGCCGAAGGGATCCACAAGATCAAGCACGTGATCGTCATCGAGCAGGAGAACCGCTCCTTCGACAGCTACTTCGGCACGTACCCGGGTGCGGACGGCATCCCCATGCACAACGGTGTGCCCACGGTCTGCTCCCCCGTGCCGGGCGGCGGTTGCCAGGCGCCCTACCACGACACGGCCGACGTCAACGGCGGCGGCCCCCACAACGAGGGGGCCGATCGGAAGGACGTCAACGGGGGCCAGATGAACGGGTTCGTCACGGCTGCCACCGGTGCCAAGAAGGGGTGCGGCGCCAACGCGAACACCGTCGACAACCCGCAGTGCGCGAACTCCGCGAGCCCTGACGTGATGGGCTACCACACGTCCGCGGAGATCCCCAACTATTGGGGCTACGCCAAGGACTTCGTCCTCGACGACCACATGTTCGAGCCGGTGCGCTCGTGGTCGCTGCCCGACCACCTCTACCTCGTGTCGGGCTGGTCGGCCATCTGCTCGAACCCGGACCCGTCGAGTTGCAAGAACGAGATCCGTGGCCCTTACACGCCGGCCCAGATGCAGGAGTACGTGGACCAGGCGCTGAAGACGGGCACGGCCGACGTCACCGACGCCTGGACGGACATCACGTGGCTCCTCTACAACCATCACGTCCCGTGGGCCTATTACGTCCAGACCGGCACGCAGCCGGACTGCGAGAACGACGCCGACGTGGCCTGCGCGCCCGTGAAGCAGAATTATCTGACGCCGGGGATCTGGAACCCGTTGCCGATTTTCGAGGACGTGCAGAAGGACCACCAGATCCGCAACATCCAGCCTTTGAACAACTATTTCGCGGCGGCCAAGGCCGGCACCCTGCCCGCGGTGTCATGGGTCACTCCCTCGCAGGCCGACAGCGAGCACCCGCCGGCCAGCGTCCACCAGGGCCAGGCGTACGTCACCGCCGTCATCAACGCTGCAATGAAGAGCCCCGACTGGGACTCGACGGCCATCTTCGTGCAGTGGGACGACTGGGGCGGCTTCTACGACCACGTGCAGCCGCCCGCGGTCGATCAGAACGGCTACGGCATACGGGTGCCGGCGCTTGTGATCTCGCCCTACGCCAAATCCGGCTACGTCGACCACCAGACGTTGAGCAGCGACGCGTACCTCAAGTTCATCGAGGACGATTTCCTCGGCGGCGCTCGCCTCAACCCGAAGACCGACCGCCGGCCGGACCCGCGGCCCACCGTGCGTGAGGACGTGAAGATCCTGGGCGACATGGCCAACGACTTCGATTTCGACCAGGCGCCCCGACCGCCGGTGCTGCTGCCGACGAATCCGTCGACGGACTCGCCCTCCATCCCCGCGTCCTTCACGGGCATGGGTCCGTGCGACGGGTGCACCGCGACCCCGCCCGCCACGGGCGGTGGGTGAGAGCGGCCCGGTCGCGTCCCAGACCTCAGGGTGTCGCGTGGCGGGCTGCGATCGCCTCGTACGCCTTGACGTCGCCACCGAAGGGTCCCGTCTGGTCCGGGTGGTGCAGGACGAAATGGTCGAAGCCGAGCTCGAGGTACGGGGCCGCCAGATCCTCGAACTCGTCGGCTGAGGTGATCCGCGGCTCGTAGGGCATCCAGAGCAGGACCCTGCCGAGGGTCGCCGGGTCGCGGCCGACGGTCGCGCAGGCGGCCTCGAGGAGCGGAACCTGGAGCCGCACTGCCTCGAGCACCGATTCGGGTGTGTGGGGAACCCCACTCGTCGGTCCGACCGTGACCCAGTTGCGCCCGTAGCGGGCGGCGAGCCGCAGCCCCAGCGGCCCACCGGCGGCAACTGTGAGCGGCAGCGGCCGCTGGACGCCCCCCGGTGTGCTCGGTGCCTCCACGGCCGCGTAGTGCTCGGTGCGGAGTGTGGTGCGGGTGTCGTGTCCGCCCCGGAGGATCGGCGTCAGGATCTCCAGGAACGACTCGAAGCGGGACAGGCGCTGCGACGGCGCCCACGGTTGTTGGCCGAGCACGGTGGCATCGTGGCCCTGGCTGCCCGGCCCCAAGCCGAGGTCAAGACGGCCGTTGCTGAGGTCGTCGAGCGTCAGGGCATCCCGTGCCAGGGTCACCGGATGGCGGAAGTTCGGCGTGGCGACCAGGGTGCCGAGGCGGGAGTGGCTGGTGACGACGGCCGCGGCGGCGAGGACGGAGATGGCCGTGCCGTACCAAGGGCCGTCGGGCATGCCGCCCCACCGGATGTGGTCATACGTCCACGCCGTGGCGAAGCCGGCGTCGTCTGCCCACTGCCACTGGCGGCGCGCCGTCTGCCAGGGATCGGTGGGGAGGATCACGAGGCCCACACGCACCGACCCGAACCTAATCGGGGCGAGCAGGTGGGCTTGGGTACCCTCTTGGCGTGGCCAACGAGGGGGAGTCCCGGCGGTGGAACGACGCACGGTGGGCCGACGTGTGGCCGAAGCGTGAACGGCTCACCGAAGCGGTGTCCCCCTATGTGGTCGCCGCCGCCGGCGTGCAGTCGGGGCAGCGACTCTGCGACATCGGCTGCGGAGGCGGCGGGTTGACGATCACCCTGGCCGGACTGGTCGCGCCCGACGGCGAGGCGGTCGGGTTCGACCTGTCGGCCCCTTTGCTCGATCTGGCCCGTCGACCGCGCCGCCGACGCCGGCGTTGCCAATGTCCGCTTTGTCGAGGCAGATGTCCAGGTCAGCGGCCTGGACGGGTCACCGTTCGACCTCGCGGTGAGCCAGTTCGGCGTCATGTTCTTCGACGAGCCCACGGCGGCGTTCGCCGCCGTTCGCTCGTTGCTCGTCCCAGACGGTCGCTTCGTGTTCGCGTGCTGGCAGGGGGTCGAGCGCAATCCTTGGCATGCGGGCGCCGCGTTGCGAAAGTTGCTCCCGCCACCCCGGACGCCGGAGCCGGGGAAGAGCCCGGTGGGACCGTTTGCGCTCGGCGACGACGAGTACGTCCGTGAGCTCCTCGAGGCGGCGGGCTACGCCGGCGTCGAGGGCACCGCCTACGAGACGAAGGTGCTCGCTCCTGCGAGCGCGGTCGTCGATCACGACCTTCTCTCCTTCATGGGTGTCGCCCGCGAAGACACGGACGATGCGATCGCGATGCTCGACCAGCATCTCGCTCGCTTCGCTCTCGACGGCGAAGTAGGCGAAGACGTCTACGAATATCCGTTGGCCTTCATGGTCTACGAGGCCCTCAACGCCTAGGGCGCTGGCGGAGACGGTCACAGTGGCCGGCTACAGCGGAACGCCTCTTGCCAAGAAGCTCGGCATCGTCGAGGGATCCTCGGTGGCGCTCATCCACGCGCCGTCGGGAATCGTTGAAGGGTTGCCCCCTGGCGTCTCGGTCAAACGGCAGGCGCGGGGGGCGGCGGACGTGGTCGTCGCCTTCTTCACCCGTCGGAAGGATTTCGAACGCCGCATCGGCCCCTTGTCCAAGATGATCTTCCCGGCCGGGGGCCTCTGGGTGGCGTGGCCCAAACGCGCCTCCGGCGTGGAGTCGGACATGCACGAGGGCGTGCTCCGTGTGGCTGCGCTGCCGCTCGGCCTGGTTGACAACAAGGTCTGCGCCATCGACGAGACCTGGACTGGTATGCGCGTGGTCTGGCGACGCGAACGACGGGGCTGACCGGCCGGTCGAGTCGTCGGGTTGCGGGGGATCAGAAGAGGCCCAAGCGGGAGAGCGGCCAGATCCGCACGTCCACCTTGCCCACGATGGTCGACTCCCTGATCGGACCCCAGTACCGGCTGTCGCACGACAGGGTCCGGTTGTCGCCCATCACGTAGATGTCTCCCTCGGGGATGTGGAACGGGTGGTGGAGCGAGTACGGCTCGGGCGAGGGACCCGGATACGTCCTGCCCTGTTGTGCTGCCGGTAACCACGGCTGGGCGAGGGGGTGACCGTTGATGAACACGTCGCCGCCGGACAGCGAGATGGTCTCACCGGGCAGGCCGATCACGCGCTTGACGAGATCGGCGACGGGGGGTCCGGCGCAGTCCTCCTTCGGCGGCGTGGAGAACACGACGATGTTGCCCCGGTCGACGCCGTGCAGGTCGTAGCTCAACTTGTTGACGACGATTCGGTCGCCCACCTGCAGGGTCGGTTCCATGGAGCCCGACGGGATGGAGTAGGTGGCGATGACGAAGGTGCGGAGAAGGAACGCCAGGACCAGGGCGACCACGACGACCCCGACCAGCTCGATGATCCAGCGGTTGGATTTCCCTTTGGCCGCCGCTTCCGCCGTCGGGTTTTCCACCGGAGACACGGCGCCGCCGCCCTGGTCTTCGTCGCGCTCCATCGCGCTGAGCAGTATTACTCGCCAATGGGACGCTGCCGAGTGACTGAGCCCTCCGAACAGGCATGTCACGCCCATGGGCCACAATCGGACCGTGACTGAGGCGGTCATCTTCGACTTCTACGGAACCCTGGCGCACTGGGCCGATACCGCCGCCAGCTACTCCACGGTTTTCGCGTCCTTCGGCTACGCGCCGGCTCCCCCCGTCCTCGACGGCTATTTCTCCCAATACGACGGCATCGACCACGCCGAGCATTCGGTCAGCGAGGACGCCTACGAGGCCTGGGTCCGTTGGCGACTCGGGGAGCTCTCGCGGGCTTGCGGGGTGAGCGACGAGGACATGGAGGCGGTCGTCGACGGTCTGCGCGATCTCGACCGGAGCCCGATGGTGGCATACCCCGAGGCGGCGTCGACTCTCCGATCGCTGCGGGAGTCGGGCATCGCCGTCGGCGTCTGCTCGAATTGGGGCTGGGAGCTCGACGCCTATCTGCACGAGGTCGGGTTGCTGGGTCTGGTCGACTCGACCATCACCTCGGCGCGGGCGGGGTCGCGAAAGCCGCACCCGGGTATCTATGCGTGTTCGACCGCGGCGCTGGGGATCGACCCCACGCGGGTGGTCTTCGTCGGTGACTCCTGGGAGCCGGACGTGCGGGGCCCGCGCCGGTTCGGCATGACCGCGGTGCACGTGTGGCGCGCGGAACATCGCGACGGACTGGATCCGCCGCCGCTCGAACCCGGCGACCTCCGCGTCGCCGAGTTGACCGGCGTCCTGCCCATCGCGGGCGTCGTCGGTTTGTCGGTCAGCTGAGCGAGCCGACGGGCGGGCGGCCGTTCTCGGCCAACCCCGCTGCGAGCTTTTCGCGATCGTCGTCGGTCAACAGTACGAAACGGACCTCCGTGCTGTCGAGCGGTCTCCACCAGATGGGCTCGTCGCAGACCCATGCCTCGACGCGCAGGTCGACCTTGGTCACCTTGCCGGTCGCGGTCTGCGGCAGTGACTCCGAGATCCTGACGTAGCGGGGGATCCACTTTGGCCCGAGGTCCGGCTGCGCCAGCAGCCAGGCCCCGAAGGCGCCTGCATCGAACGGCCGGCCGGGCACCGTCTCGAGCGCAACCATCACCTGGTCGCCGGCACCCGACGCCGTGTCGGGTACCGGATAGACCGCGACGACGGCGACGTCGGGATTGCGGGAGAGGATCGCTTCGACCGGGCCCGCGGCGAAGTTCTCCGAGTCGACGCGCAGCCAGTCTCCGTTGCGGCCGGCAAAGTAGAAGAACCCGTCCTGGTCGACATAGCCGAGGTCGCCGGTCCAATACCACCCGTTCCGGAGGCGCTCCGCTTCGGCGTCCTCACGCCGGTAGTACCCCTCGAATTTGCCTCGCCCGCTGCGGTTGACGATTTCACCGGTTGCTTGGCCCGCGTTCAGCAGCCGTCCATCGGCGTCGAACTCCGCTCGCGCACATTCCTCGCCCGTCTCGGGGTTTATGACGGCCAGATCGACGCCGTCGACTGGCTTGCCGATCGCCCCTTTCGGCATCCCGAGCACCGGGTTCATCGAGGCGCCGCCCTCGCTCTGCCCGTACCCCTCGATGAGGTAGCAGCCGAACCGTTGCCGGAACCGGCTGCGGTCCCGTACGGAGGCCTCGGTGCCGAATGCGCTGGTCAGCGTATTGTCGGCGTCGTCAGGGCGCTCGGGCGTGGCGAGGATGTATGCGATCGCCTTGCCCACGTAGCTGAACTTGGTCGCGCCGAACGTGCGAACGTCATCCAGGAACGCCGAGGCGCTGAAGCCAGGGCGCACCGCGAGCGCCGCGCCCACCATCACCGACGGGCCCCACAGTGCCATCAGTGCGTTGCCGTGGAACAACGGCATGGGGCAGTAGCAGACGTCGTCCGAGGTGTAGCCGTACCCCGGCGCCGCCACCCGCGCGATGTCGGCCAGCCGGCCCTGGGTGCAGCGCACTGCCTTGGGCACCCCGGTCGTCCCGGACGTGAAGATCAACAGGTACAGGGACTCCTCGTCGACCTCGCCGGCGTTGTCGATCAGCGTCTTTGCCGCCGCACCGTCCCCGAATTGCTCCACCGAGTGTGTGTAGCGCTCCGTCCCGACCACGAGGACCTTGTCCTCCTCGACACCGAGGTCCAGTCCATTCAGGAGCTCCGCGCCCGCATCGTCGGTCACGATCATCGAGCAGTCGGTCGAGCGGACATCGGCCGCCAGCGCGTCGCCCCGGCGCGTCGGGTTGATCCCGACGATCGCCGCCCCCGCCGAGCGCGGCACCGTTGAGCCAGAACAGGTACTCGGGTCCGTTGGGCAGGAGCACCCCGATGTGCGGCAATCCGCCCGCCGTCAGCGACTGGGCCAAGGCCCCCCGCGCGGCACCCTCGGCCACCGCTTGGCGCCATGTCCACGTCCCGCCACCGATGTCCATCACGCCGGTCGAGTCGTCGTCCGCCCGTGCCGCGACCATCGCCGCGACCGTCGTCATGCGAGCCCTCCTGCCCCGGGCGTGCGCTGCACGAGGCTCCGCCCCAACCCGTCGACCGTCGCCGCGCCACACAACGCCATCGTCCGTCGCAGCTCCGACTCGAACCAGCCCAGCATCGCCGCAACGCCGTCGGCGCCGCCCGTTGCCAGTGCCCACAGTGACGGCCGGCCCACCAACGCAGCCTGGGCGCCGAGCGCCAGCGCCTTCGCCACGTCAGGCGCCCGACGCAGCCCGCCGTCCACGTACACCTCGGCCCGTCCGCCGACCGCGTCCACGATCTCCGCCAGGATGTCGGCCGTCGCCGGCGCGTCGGCCAGTTGCCGCGCCCCGTGGTTCGACACGACGAGTGCGGCTGCGCCGGCATCGACGCAGCGCACAGCGTCGTCCGCCCGCTGCACCCCCTTCACGACGAGCGGCAACGAGCTCAACCCCGCCAGCCATCCGATGTCGTCCGGTGTCAGCGCCGGTTCGAACTCGTTCGTCACCACCGCCATGAACCCACCCTCACGCGCGCTCGATGTCGAGTCACCGGCCAGGTTCGGCAGCGCCAGGTCGTCCGGCAGGTGCACGCCCGTCCGCCACTCGCGCAGCCGCAGTCCGGACACCGGCGCGTCCACGGTCAGTACCAGCGCCCGGTACCCGTGCCCCGCCGTCCGTACCACGAGGTCGACCGTCCGGGCCCGGTCCCGCAACACGTAGATCTGCATCCAACGCACCGCGTCCGGCGCCGCCGCTGCCACGTCCTCCAAGGGGCAGGTCGCCAACGACGAGAGGATCAACAGCGCCCCGGCCGCCGCCGCCCCCCGGGCCGTCGCCACCTCGCCCTCGGGATGGGCCAGCCCCTGGATCGCCGTCGGTGCGATCCCCACGGGTGACGCCACGGCCGACCCCAGGACGGTTGTCTCGGTCGACACCTCCGAGATCCCGGCCAGGACCCGGGGGTGCAGCTGCCAGCGCCCCCAGGCCTCGACGTTCCCGGTCAGCAGCCGCTCGTCGTCGGCGCCGCCGGCGTAGTAGGCGTACGCCATCTCCCCGATCACGTGCCGGGCCTCCCGCTCCAGGTCCTCGAGGGAGAGGTCGTTCACCATCGGCGCCGAGCCCGTCAGCCGTAGGCCCGACTCCGCCCCCGACCCCGGGTTAGGCCCCGTCGCATGGGTCCTGGCAGGATGAGCGGGCACGTGCCGCATGGTAGGCGGCGCCGAGGCCGGCCGACCCGTCCGGGCGGACCTCGTAGACGAACCCCGGAAAGCATCGAGGAGGTGTCGTGCGGTTCTCCTATGCGGAGTCGATGGTCGACCCCTCGTACTACCTGCCCCTGGCCCGGGCGGCCGAAGAAGCTGGATACGACTCCTTCGTCGTACCCGACTCCATCTGCTACCCCGAGGTCTCCGACACCACCTACCCGTTCAACCCCGACGGCAGCCGCGAGTTCCTCGAGGACAAGCCCTTCCTCGAGCCCTTCTCCCTCATCCCGGCCATGGGCGCCGTCACCGACACCCTCCGGTTCGTCACCTTCGTCGTCAAGCTCCCCATCCGCCACCCCGTCCTCATCACGAAACAGATCACCTCGACGGCCGTCCTCACCGGTGACCGCCTCGTCCTCGGCGTCGGCACCAGCCCCTGGCCCGAGGACTACGAGATCACCGACGTCCCCTGGGCTCGCCGCGGCAAGCGCATGGACGAGATGATCACCGTCATGCGCGGCCTCATGGCCGGCGGCTTCTTCGAGTTCCACGGCGAGATCTTCGACGTCCCCTCCATAAAGATCTGTCCCACACCGCGTCGTCCCGTGCCGATCCTCATCGGCGGCCATCACGAAGCCGCCCTCAAACGGGCCGCCGTCGACGGTGACGGCTGGTTGCACGGCGGCGGCGACCCCGCCGACCTCCCCGGCCTGCTCGATCGCCTCGCCATCCTCCGCAAGGAGCACGGCACCGAGGACAAGCCGTTCGAGGTCCACGTGATCTCCGCCGACGCGTATACGCCCGACGGCATCCACCGCCTCGAGGAGCTCGGTATCACCGACGTCATCGTCGGGTTCCGCTGGCCCTACGGGGTCGAACAGGACACCGAGCCCCTGCAGACGAAGCTCGACAACCTGCGCCGCTTCGCCGACGACGTCATCACCAAAGTGCTCTGAGAGGGAGGACACCGCTCACCATGACCGACACTGCCAACGACACCCTCACCGCACGGGAGCTCGGGATCCGCTCCCGGGCCGCCGTCCATGCCAGGGACCGGGACGGCTGGCTCGACCTCTTCGCCGACGACGCCCTCGTTCAAGACCCGATCGGCCCGTCACCGTTCGACCCCGAGGGCAAGGGCCATCACGGCAAGGAGGCGATCGCCGCCTTCTATGACAACGTCATCGCCCCCAGCGAGGCCATCGACTTCGAAATCAACCAGTCGTACCTTGCGGGCGACGAGGTGGCCGACGTCGGCGTCATCCGCACGACCATCGCCGGGGGCACCCATCAGGCCGTCGTCCACCTCGTGATGACGTACCGCTCCAATGGCGCCAACAAGATTGCCGCCCTCCGCGCTTACTGGGAGTTCGATGCCCTCGAGCTCGTCGAGCTCGAGGGCTGAACCGAACCGCCCGTATGACCGCTCCCAGCATGGTGCGCGACGGCCTTTTCACCGAGGACGGCGCGCTGCTCGGCAGCAAGTGCACCAATTGCGGAAACGTGCTCTTTCCCGCGGGTCGACTCCTGCACCTACTGCGCCGCCGAGGACCCCGCGCCCGTCGAGCTGTCCCGTCGGGGCACGCTCTGGTCGTGGACCGCAGTCACCGCGCCGCCGCCGGGCTACCGGGGTGAGGTGCCCTTCGGGATCGGCATCGTCGAGCTGCCCGAGGGCGTCCGTGTCATCACCCGCCTCACCGTGAGCGACCCGTCCGCGCTGCACGCGGGACAGCCGATGGAATGTCGCGTCGTCCGCCTTCACGCCGACGCCGAGGGCAACGACGTCGTGACCTACGCCTTCGCGCCGGCCGCCGCCCCGTGAGCGCGAACTCCCCGGTCGTCGTCGCGGGCGTCGGCATGCACCCCTTCGGGCGTTTCGACGCTACGACGACCGACATGGGCGTGGTCGCCGTCCGCTCCGCCCTCAAAGAGGCCGGCGTGGGCAAGGGCGGCTTCCAGGCGGCGTTCTGCGGGACGGCCTACGGCGGCGTCGCCACCGGCCACAAGGTTCTCAGCCGTCTCGGGATGACCGGCATGCCGATCGTCGACATCGAGGCTGGATGCGCGAGCGGCGGTGCCGCCCTCATGCTCGCCGCCGCCGCCATCCGCGCCGGTCAGTACGACACGGTCCTCGTCTTCGGCACCGAGAAGATGCCCAAGGGCGTCATCCGGTCCTCCTTCTTCGAGCCATGGCAGGAGGAGGCCGGCCTCGCCGCCACCCCCGCCTTCTTCGCCCTGCGTGCCCAGCGCCTCTGCCAGACCTCCGGCGTCACCAAGGACCACCTCGCCCGCGTCGTCGTGAAGAACCGCCGCCACGGCGCCGCCAACCCGGACGCCATGTTCCAGAAGGAGACGTCCGTCGAGGAGGTCCTCGCCTCCCGCGTCGTCTGCGAGCCGCTCCACCTCTTCATGCTCTGCTCGCCCAACGAGGGCGCCGCCGCCCTCGTCCTGCGCCGGTCCGACCTGGCCCCAGCGGGCGCCACGCCGGTCACGCTCGCCTCCGCCGTCCTGCGCTCGCACATCCCCGGGCCTGTGCTCAGCGAATCGACCCCGCTCTCCGGCCTCACCGACGACTCGGTACCCGCGCCCACGATGCTTGCCGTCGCCGCCGCCTACGAGGAGGCCGGGCTCGGGCCGGATGACCTCGACGTCGTCGAGTGCCAGGACACCGACGCCGCCCGTGAGCTCGGCTCGTGCGAGGAACTCGGTCTTTGCGAGCCGGGCGGCTCGGCGGCCCTCCTCGACTCCGGCGCCACCGCGCTCGGCGGGCGCCTCCCGGTCAACCCGAGCGGCGGCTTGCTCTCCAAGGGCGAGCCACTCGGCGCCTCCGCCCTCGGACAGATCGTCGAGCTCGTGCGCCAGCTCCGCGGCGAGTGCGGCCCTCGTCAGGTCGAGGGCGCCCGCCGCGGCTCTGTCCCACACGGTCGGCCGTGGTGCCAATGCCGGCGTCGTCATCCTCACCCGCTGAGGGATCGGTCCATCACATCGAGGGCCTCAGGAAGTCCGTGTCGACGAGGCCCACCTCAAACCCGTCGCCGTCCCGGTGGACGACTCCCCGTCGAAGAGGAGGGCCTCGATCACCAAGGCGCGGAACCCATCAGGCGACGAGGACGACCTTGCCCAACTTCCCGCCCGCCGCGAACCGCTCGTACGCGGCGTCGGCCTCCGACAACGGGAACGTGTCCGCAATCGGTACCCGCAACCGTCCCGCCGCCAGCAGCGGTAGCACGTGCGCGGCGACCGCCGCGGTGACGCCGGCCTTCTCCTGCCGGCTGCGGGAGCGCAGGGTGGAGCCTCCGATGCGGATGCGCTGCATCATGAGCTGCATGAGCTCGATCTCCATGCGGCCGCCCGAGCCGGTCCCGATGACGACGACGCGTGACCACGGCGCCATGTGCGGGAGGACCGCGGTCAAGCTGGCCTGGCCCACCAGCTCGAGCACCACGTCGTACGGGCCGTGGTCGCCCTCCTTGCCTGGCTCGATCACCACGTCGGCACCGAGTTGGCGCACCGCGTCGTGGTGGTCGGGGTTACGCACCGTCGCCGTCACAGGGGCGCCCGCCACCGCAGCCAGCTGCACGCCGGCCGTCCCGACGCCGCCCGCTGCGCCGCTCACCAGCACCCGCTCGCCCATCTGCAGAGCGGCCTGGGTGAACATCGCGTCGTAAGCCGTCGCGAAGGCTTCGCAAAAGCCGCCCGCCTCCGGCCAGTCGACGCCGTCGGGGACCGCCAGCGCGTGCATCTCGTCGACCAACGCCAGCTCGGCCTGGCCGCCGCCACCGACCAGCGCCATCACGCGGTCCCCGGTAGCGAACAGCGTCACCTCTCGTCCGACTGCGACGACCTCGCCTGCCATCTCCATGCCCGGGATGTCGGGCGGCCAACCGGGTGGGGCGGGATAGAGGCCGACCCGCTGGACCAGGTCTGCGGAGTTGATCCCGGCCGCCTGCACCGCAACGAGAAGCTCGGTGTCGCCTGGGACCGGATCGTCGTGCTCTTCCCAATGCAGTTCGCTGTTTCGGATGATGTTGGCGAGCACCCCGCCACCCTAGGACGGCCCGAGCGGGTGGCAGCCGGTCGCCGGTAGGGTCGCGTCATGGCTCTTTACGACATCCCCGTCCACACCCTCCAGGGGGCCGACGCCAAGCTCGGCGACTACGCCGGCAAGACCCTGTTGGTCGTCAACGTCGCCTCCAAGTGCGGCCTCACCCCGCAGTACGAAGGGCTCGAGCGGCTGCAGAAGACCTATGCCGACCGCGGCTTCAGCGTCATCGGCTTCCCCTGCAACCAATTCCTCGGCCAGGAGCCGGGCACGGCCGAGGAGATCGAGCAGTTCTGCTCCACCACCTACGGGGTGACCTTCCCGCTGATGGAGAAGATCGACGTGAACGGTGAGGACCGGCACCCCATCTACGCCGAGCTGACGGAGAAGACCGACGCCGAGGGGAACGCGGGCGACATCACATGGAACTTCGAGAAGTTCCTCCTCAGTCCGAAGGGCGAGGTCGTGGCGCGGTACCGGCCCCAGGTGGAGCCGGAGGACCCCGCCATCGTGGACGACATCGAGGCGCAGCTCGCCGCTTGATCCCGCCAGAGTTCAATGCGTCCGTCTTCGACATGGACGGGCTGCTGATCGACTCGGAGGTGCTCTGGCACGAGGCCGAGCTCGAGATACTCGGTGACCTCGGCGTCCCGCTCGAGAAGGACGGCTTCCGGACGACCAAGGGGATGTTCGTCCACGAGGTCACCGAGCACTGGTACGGGCTCTACCCGTGGCGCGGCCCGGCACCCGCCGACGTGGCGGTGTCGATCGTCGACCGGGTGATCGACCTGATCCTCACCAAGGGAGTCCTCAAGCCCGGCGCCATCGGTGCCATCGACCTGTGCGCCAGCGCGCAACTGGTCACTCGCCGTCGCGTCCTCGTCGGAGTACCGCCTCATCGACGCCGCGCTCGAGCATTTCGCCCTGCGCGACCGCTTCGCGCTCGTCCATTCCGCCGAGGACGAGGCGTACGGGAAGCCCCACCCCGCCGTGTTCTTGACGGCAGCGTCGAAGCTCGGTGCACCGCCGAAGCGCTGCCTGGTGTGGGAGGACGCGCCCGCCGGCGTCGTGGCGGCGAAGGCGGCGTCGATGGCCTGCATCGCCGTGCCCGAATCGGGCGAGGGAGCCGATCCCGCCTTCGGGCTCGCCGACCTCGTCGTCGATACCTTGGAAGAGGTCGACGCCGCCTCTCTGGACGAGATCGCACGTCGGCACTTCACCTGGGGCACGGACCCGTGAATCGCCGGTGTCGGTCTGGATGGTTCGCCTGCGGACCGCAGGCGCGACAACCGGCGCATTCCTCGCCTTTTCGCTCTTCGCTCTGCGGGGTGCCCGCCGTCGACCAGCTCCGCTTCGCCCTGCGCCACCACCCAACGGGGACCCGCCGACCCGTAGGGCTCCGGCCGCAACCACACGACGAAAGCGGACGGATGCACACCCTCTATCCTTTCCGAGACGCCGGGACGCTCGTTTCCCGGCACCGATCACCACCCTTTTCCGTGTTCTCACCCGTACCTCCCGACATCGACTTCGTAGGCCTCGAACAGGCCGAATTGGCCCGCTGGGACACCCACCGCGTCTTCGAGCGGTCGATGGAGCAGCGCAAGGGCGCGCCGCCCTGGGTCTTCTACGAGGGACCGCCGACCGCCAACGGCATCCCGGGCCTCCACCACGTCTGGGCCCGGGTCTACAAGGACCTCTTCTGCCGGTTCCGGACGATGGACGGCTCCTACGTGGCACGCCGCGCCGGCTGGGACACCCACGGGCTCCCCGTCGAGGTCGAGGTGGAGAAGCAGCTCGGCATAACCGGCAAGGAGCAGATCGAAGAGCAGGTGGGTATCGCCGAGTTCACGCGTCTCTGCCGTGAGTCGGTCTACAAGTACGTCGACGAGTTCGAGCGCCTGACCAAGCGCATCGGGTACTGGGTCGACATGGGCGACGCCTACTGGACCTTGAACCCTTCCTACGTGGAGTCGGTGTGGTGGCACCTCCAGCAGCTCTTCGACCAGGGGCTGCTCTACGAAGACCTCAAGGTCGTGCCGTACTGCCCGCGCTGCGGCACCGCGCTCTCCAGTCACGAGCTCGGCCAGGAAGACGTCTACCGCGACGAGGAGGACGAGTCCGCCTACGTGCGGCTCCGCCTCGTCGACCCGGACCCCGGCGTCGTCGGTGATGCCCAGTGGCTCGCCGTCTGGACGACCACCCCGTGGACCCTCCTGTCCAACACCGGCGTGGCGGTCAACCCCGGCCTCACCTACGCGGTCGTCGACCAGATCCTGGTGGCCGACGAGTTGGTCGGCGCCGTGATGGGTGAAGGGGCGAGTGCCCGCGTCTCCAAACGCCTGCCGGGCTCGTTGCTCGTCGGCCTCCACTACGTGCGCCCGTTCGACGACCTCGACGCGCCGCACGGTGCGGACGGATGGCGGGTTGTCCCGGCCGCGTACGTGACCACCGAGGAAGGCACCGGGCTCGTGCACCTCGCACCCGCTTTCGGAGAGGTCGACCGCCAGATCGGGCGCGAGAACGGGCTCCCTTCACTGAACCCGGTCGGGCCCGACGGCCGCTTCACCGCCGACATCGGGTGGCTCGCCGGCCGTGACGTGCGCGAGGCCAACCACGACATCAACGACCGCCTGGAGGCGTCGGGACTGCTGCTCCGCCGGTTCCCGTACGTGCACTCGTACCCGCACTGTTGGCGGTGCCGGACCCCGCTCATCTACTGGGGCAAGCCCAGCTGGTACATCGCGACGTCGACGCGCAAGGACGATCTCCTCGCCGCCAACGGCACCGTCGATTGGCACCCCGGCTACATCAGAGACGGTCGTTTCGGCGAGTGGCTGGCGAACAACGTCGACTGGGCGCTCTCCCGCGACCGCTTCTGGGGCACGCCGCTCCCCATCTGGCGCTGCGGCCGTGGCCACCTCCGCTGCGTGGGCTCGCTGGCCGAGTTGTCGGACCTGACGGGGCGGGACGTCACCGGATCGATCCTCATCGGCCGGCGATCGACGAGGTGACCTTCGCGTGCGCCACCTGCGCGTTCGAGGGCGACGACGACGAGGACGGGCTGGCAGTGGCGCGGCGGGTGGAGCCGGTGATCGACGCCTGGTTCGACTCGGGCTCCATGCCGGCGGCCCAGGTCGGCTATCCCCACGCCCCGGGGTCGGCCGAAGCCTTCACCTTCCCCGCCGACTTCATCTCCGAGGCGATCGACCAGACCCGCGGCTGGTTCTACTCCCTGCTCGCCGTCAACGTGCTGGTCTACGGCGAGAGCCCGTACCGGCACGTTGTCTGCCTCGGGCACATCATCGACGCCGACGGTCGCAAGATGTCCAAGTCGCTGGGCAACATCATCGACCCCTGGAAGATCCTCGACACCCGGGGTGCCGACGCCATGCGGTGGTGGATGTTCAGCCAGGGGTCGCCGTGGACCCCCACGCGCGCGTCCATGGGCGCCATCGACACGGCGATGCGCGACATGTTGCTGACGCTCTGGAACACCTTCAGCTTCTTCTCGACGTATGCTTCGCTCAACGGCTTCGAGCCCGGCTACGCCGCGGTACCGCCGACCGCCGACCGCGGTCCGCTCGACCGCTGGATCCTGTCCCGCCTCGCCAGCACCACGGCCCAGGTGACCGACGCGCTGCGCGGCTACGAGCCGTTCGATGCGGCCACCGCCCTCGGATCGCTGGTCGACGACCTCTCCAATTGGTACGTCCGTCGCAGTCGGCGCCGCTTCTGGCGCACGGATCCCGATGCCCCGCCGGGTGACACGCTCGCCGCCCAGGCCACTCTGCACGCCGTCCTCTCCACCCTTTCGTTGCTGCTGGCGCCGCTTTGCCCCTTCGTGGCGGACGCGCTGTGGCGTCACCTCGTCGGTGCCGAGGAGTCGGAGTCGGTGCACCTTCAGGACTGGCCGGCGGCGAACACGGACTCGATCGACCCGGACCTCGAGGCGCAGATGGCGCTGGCCCGTCGTCTCACGTCGCTCGGGCGTGCCGCTCGCAGCGAGGCCGGGGTCAAGGTGCGCCTGCCACTGGCTCGGGCGCTGGTGTTCCTGCCGGCGGACTCGCCCGAGCTCCTGCGCGACATCGTGGCGGACGAGCTGAACGTCGACGAAATCGACACCGGCGACGAGTTGAGCGAGGTCATCAAGTTCGACCTCGCCCCGAACTTCCGCACCCTCGGCCCCCGCCTGGGCGAAAAGGCGAAACACCTCAAGCCGGCGCTCGCCTCGCTCGACGCCGCCGCCGCCGCCGAGGAACTGGAGGCGGGCCGTTCGATCACCGTCACGCTTGCCGACGAACCCGTCGAGCTCTCGCCCGACGACGTGCAGCTCCGCGTCCGTGGACAGGAAGGCTTCGCCGTGTCCCGAGAGAGCGGCGAGGTCGTTGCGCTCGACCTCACGATGAACGAACCCCTTCGCAAGCGCGGCCTGGCGAGGGAGGTCGTGCGGCTGGTGCAGGACCTCCGCAAGACCAGCGGCCTCGAGGTCTCCGACCGCATCCGGCTGCGCCTGGTCGGGCTGGACCTCGTCGCCGAGCACTTCGATTTCATCGCCCGCGAGGTCCTGGCGACCGAGATCCTGACCGAGCCCGGATCAGGGGAAGGCACCGTCCTCGAGCTGGAGGACCTCGACGGCTCGCTGCCCGCTCGGGTCTGGCTGGAGAGGGACGACAGCCGGCGCTGAAAATTTCCGCTCGCTGATCACCGTAGCGACCGTTCGTCACCGGTGACACACGTCAGCGTTCCCCCGACCACCCCAACCACCATCGTCTCCTCGATCGCCACTTTGCCCACTTCGGAACTGATGGAGGAGGCGGCCGAGACGTCTCGCCACCTGGCCTCCCTGGCGGGCCGCATCGTCTTGCTGGCCGCGGAGCTCGATCGCCGCGAAGGCTGGCGCGCCGAGGGGGCGACCAGCCTCGAGGCCTGGCTCTCACAGCGCTGCAACGTCTCGACGGCAACAGCCCGAGCCTGGTCGCATGTCGGCACTCGCCTCTTCGACCTGCCGAAGCTCGCCGACGGCCTCTGCGCCGGTGCGCTGAGCTTCGACCAGGTCCGCGCCGTGGTCGACGCGGCCACCCCGGAGTCAGAGCACGCCTACGTCGCGCAGGCAGCCGAGTGCTCGGTGCGCCAGCTCGGCGAGCTGGCCAAGGCCGACGCCGCCGCCTCGGTTTCGGCCACGGCCCAACGATCCAATGCGGCGACCGAGCACGAGACGCGCTCGGTGCGCTTCAACGACGCCGCCCGCACAATGGTCGCCCAGCTACCGGAAGCCTCCTACGCCGAGGTTCGTGCAGGCCTCGAAGCGAACGCCCGAGGCGTCTCCTCCGATGGCGAGACCCGCTGGGATCAGCGCCTGGCCGACGCGCTCGTTTCCCTCGTTCGCGCCGGCGGTGGCCGGGGTCGGCGTCCGACTCCTCGAGAGGCCCAAGACGAGGACACCCCGTCAACCGAGGTGACGCCCAGCCCCTACCTCGTCGTGGCTCACGTGCCGCTTTCCACCCTCACCGACGACGACAACTCCCTGCGGGGCGAACTCGAGCACCGGGGCCTCATCGACGCAGACGTCGCTCGGCGGCTGGCTTGCGATGCGACCTTGGTGGTGGCACTCGACGACGATGTGGGGCACACCATGTACGAGGGACGGGCCCGGCGAGATCCGACCCACGCCCAGCGCCGAGAACTCTGGCGCCGAGACCGTCACTGTCGCTTCCCCGGTTGTGCCAACGCGATCTTCGTCAATCCGCACCACATCAAATGGTGGAAACGCGACCGCGGCCGCACGGATCTGGACAACCTCGCGCTTCTCTGCGAGCACCACCACCATCTCGTGCACTCCAAGAGCTGGAGGCTGTCCGGGGACGGAAATGGTGAACTGAGCTTCATCGGCCCGAGCGGCCGGACGATGACCTCGCGACCTTCGCCCCTGTGGGCCCGAGTGACGGCGCCGAAGAAGAAGGTCTCTCCCCGTTAACTGTTTGCGGGAGAGCGGTGAGCCCACGCGCCGGCGAAAGTTATGCGCCGCCGGCGAGGATCTTGGTGAGGACGGTTGCGAGGTTGGCGCGGTCCTTGTCGTTGAGGTGCGCAATGAGGTGGCGGTCGATGCCCTCGATATGCGCGGCGATCGCGCGGTCGAGGACGCTGCGGCCCTCGGGCGTGAGGACCACATGGATGCTGCGGCGGTCGCTCGGACAGGCCGAGCGCTCGACAAGTCCGGCATCGACCATGCGGTCGACGAGGCGAGTGACGCCGCCCGTGGTGAGTGCGATGTCGTTGCTGAGGCGGCTCATGGTGACGCGGCCGTCGGGCGCGGCGCCGACGTTGATGAGCACGTCGAAGAAGACGAGCGGGATCCCGACGTCCTGCTCGAGTTCCCGGCCGAGGCGGTCGGTGAGGAAGCGGTGGGTGCGGACGACGAGGCCCATGAGGTGGAGGCGCTCGTCGTCTATCTGGCCGAGGACACCACAGGAGTTGCCTGCGCCCGGCGCGGCTGGGGGCGTCTCCATGCTCTCTTGTTCGCCGCCGTGGCTTGTCGCCGTGCTGGTCGCCATTCCGTATCCAGTCTCTCCCGAAACCTACCCAACGTGCTGCACTTTCCTGGGACTGCCGCTCGCGCGGTGCTCGTCGAGCGATTAGGGAATGTGTTGCGCGCGGGTGTGGTTGATTGACAAGTATCTTCTAAGTCAGATACTATACCATCAGTAGTCATTCAATCAAACATGGAGGCACAGAAATGACCAGCCAGAGCACAGTTTCCATCCTTCCCAGGACTGGGACCTACGTGATCGACCCGGCGCACACCGAGGTCGGATTCATTGCCCGCCACCTGGTCGGGACCAAGGTACGGGGCCGCTTCACCGAGGTGTCCGGCACCTTCACGGTGGCCGAGAACCCCGAGGAGTCGACCCTGAAGGCGTCGGTGGAGGCCGCCAGCATCAACACGAGCAACTCGATGCGGGACGACCACCTGCGCACCAATGACTTCCTGGACGTGCCGAACTACCCGACCCTGACCCTGACGAGCGTCGGTCTGCGGCGAGTCGACGACGCGCACTGGGTCATGACCGGTGAGCTGACCATCCGTGGCGTCACCAAGCCGGTGGACTTCCACGTGGAGTACCTGGGCGAGGGCCCGTCCATGCAGGAGGGCAAGACCGTCGTGGCGTTCGAGGCGACCGCCGAGATCGACCGGCGCGACTTCGGCGTCAGCTTCAACCACTCGCTGCTCGACGGCAGCGTCGTCGTCGGGAACAAGGTCGTCATCGAGCTCGAGGTCGAGGCCTCGCTGGCCGACTGACCGACGCACCCCGACCAGCTCGCTGGTCGCTGGTCGGCCGTCGGTAGACGGCGGGTCGAGCGGCCCGGCGGTCCACCCTGAGATGAGGGGAGACCGCTGGGTACGCTTGCCCGCCATGTCCGAGACAGTTCCGACCGAGTTGCGACCGATCGAGCCCGAGGCGGCTGACTCGATGTACGTCTTGGCTGTCGACCTGGGAACGGGCGGTCCGAAGGTGGCGCTGTTGTCGGCGACGGGACGTGTCGCCGCTCACGCCTTTGAAGCGGTGGGGATCGATCTCACCGAGGACGGTGGGGCCGAACAATCGCCACAGGAGTGGTGGGATGCGGTGGTGACGTCGGCCCGGCGGGCGCTGCAGGACAGCGGTGTTCCGCCCGAGCGTGTCGTCGGCATCGGTTGCACGTCGCAATGGCTCGGAACCGTTCCCATCGACGGGGACGGTTCCGCCATTGAGCCGGCCATCATCTGGATGGATTCGCGTGGGGCTCGTGCCGTCCGCGAGAAGGTACGGGGCGCCGCGGTCAACATTCAGGGATACGCGCCGTCCAAGCTGGCCCGCTGGGTGCGCAAGACCGGAGCCATCCCCAGCCTGTCGGGCAAGGACCCCGTCGGCCACATCCACTTCTTGCACGACCAACGTCCAGACGTCTACCGGGCGTCGGCGGTGTTCCTCGAGCCGGTCGACTATCTGAATCTTCGCCTCACCGGGTTGGCCCGCGCATCGCACGACTCCATCACTGCACACTGGGTCACCGACAACCGGGACATCAACGACATCCGCTACGACGAGGGCCTGATCGAGCTCGCTGGCCTCGAGCGGGCGAAGTTGCCCGACCTCGTGCCCACCGGCAGCGTCCTCGGGGGCCTGTCAGCTTACGCGGCCGAGGAGCTCGGCCTGTTGGTTGGGACGCCGGTGGTTGCGGGTACGGGCGATCTTCACTCGGCTGCGGTGGGATCCGGCGCGGTGGGGGACTTCGACGCGCACCTGTACATCGGGACATCGAGCTGGATCAGCTGCCATGTGCCCTTCAAGAAGACGGACGCGCTCACCAACGTCGCCTCCATCCCGTCCGGCTTGCGCGGCCGCTACGTGGTGGCGGACGAGCACGAGACCGGTGGGGCGTGCCTGACCTGGTTCCGGGACGCCATCGCGTATCCCCGGGACGCGCTGCAGCGACGTTGCGGCACCCGACAACTTCTTTCCTCTCGTCAACGAGGTCGCGGCCACGGTGCCGCCGGGCGCCCACGGTGTGCTCTTCACGCCCTGGCTCAACGGCGAGCGCACGCCGATCGACGACCACACCATCCGGGGCGGCTTCCACAACCTCTCGTTGTCCTCGACCCGGGCCGACATGGTCCGCGCCGTCTTCGAAGGGCGTCGCGCTGAACTCCGCCTGGCTGCTCGACCCGGTCGAGAAGTTCTGCAAGAAGCGGTTCGACTCACTCGCATTCATCGGCGGGGGAGCGAACTCCGACCTGTGGTGCCAGATCCACGCCGACGCGCTCGGTCGAACGATCCGCCAGACGGCAGAACCGGTTCTCGCCAACGTCCGGGGCGCCGGTTTGTTGACACTCCTCGCGCTGCAACACATCAGCGTCGCTGACATCCCGGCCACCGTCCGTATCAAGGCGACGTACGAGCCCGACCCGCCGACGGCGGCCGTCTACGCCGAGCTCCTCAAGGAATTCGTGAACCTCTACAAGGAGACGAAGGGCATCCACAAGCGGTTGAACGGCCGCCGGTTGCACGCGGACTGACCGAACCTGCCACCAGCGAGGCTGGCCGCCGGTCATCCCGGCGGGAACACGATCGCGTGCTGGCCCTTCGGCACCTGCCAGGCGAACGCGTAGACGCCGTCACGAGCGCTCAGCGGGCGAGCGTGCAGGTGCCGCATCATCGCGATGGCGGCCTCGGTCCCCGGCACCGACGCCTGCTCGATGCCCTGATTCGGCACCAGCACCACGTACACCGTCTTCCCGTAGACGGGCACCGTCTGGCCGTCCGCGAACACGTCGAAATACGGATAGAAGACGTGCCGTTCCGCGAAACGGCCGACCACGCCCTGGGAGGCGATGGTCTCGGCCCGATCGGGGATCTTGGCGCTGACCGCGGAGAGCTGCGCCGCCGTCGCGTCGTCGACCTTCGCGAACGTCTGCCCCGACAACGGTGTGAAATGCGCGCTGAACAGGGCCGTCTCCACGACGGACCCCACCGCCAGGACGATGGCGAAGACAGCCAGCGCCTTGCGCCACCGCGCCGAGCGCCCCGACCCTTGGCGCGCCAGCCAGGTCGCGAGCATGGCGATGCCGATCGCGCACGCGACGACCGCCATGAAGTTCTGAGATCCGCCGATGTCCGAGATGAACGAGGGCGACGAGTTGAGGACGCTCGGCAACAAAACGGCCACGGACAAAGCGCCACCCACCGCCGAGAAGATGCCGATCGTTCCCGCCCCGCCGATGAAGTTGTAGACCTGGCCGAAGCGCGTCCGGACCACGTGGACGGCGATGTTCGGATGCACCACCATCCCCGTCACGATCGTGAAGATCCCGCCGACCGAGTCGTTGACCGTCGTCCGCTTGTCCAGGTATGCGTAGGCCGCGAGCGCGGCCCCCTTCCCCGAGTGCACGAGCCCGACCAGCCCGAGCCACACCACGCCGACGCCGACCAGCATCAATCCCATGCGCCAGCGGTGACGGCCGCTGATCAAGGCCGCGACGCCCAACGCGGCCACGTACGAGGTCGCTACGTTCCCGCAAAGGAGCACGCAACCGACCCAGATCCAGCCTCGTCGGCGGGCCGACCACAGGTCTCGCCCCGCCAACACCAGGAAAAACGTCGCCAGCGGCTCGGAGTGGTAGTCGTACGACGCGGCCCAGTACGTCCACGGCTGCAGCACCAACACCGCGAGCACGGATCCGCCGACGGTCAGGGCGAAGCGCCGGTCCGGCGCGTGGTTCTCCAAGTGCTCGAGGACCCACCGGTAGGCGGCGAGGCCCGCCCCGGCCAACGCCGCGTCCTGCACGAGCAACAGGTCGAATGCGCTGTGCCAGACCCAGTACAACGACGACAACGGCCACATGATCAGCTCGAGGTCGCCTTGGTAGAAGGGGTAGCCGTAATGCGGGTAGTTCCAGGCGTACGTGGTGTCGTACGGGTTGAGGTGTCCTGTCGCGATCTGTTGCCAGGCCTGGCTGTACTGCCCGAAGTCGGCCGTCAGGTCGAAGTGGTCCCACAGGTAGACGCTGTGGAGCACCAGGAGGATGAACTGGACGGCGAACACGCCCAGTCCCACGTACCAGGCGACCCGCAACGGACCGCTGAGGACAGTGCCGGCAGCGGGACGGGGAGACGACGAAGACGAAGAGGAAGACGACTCCTCGTCGCGAAGGTCCGTGCCGGAGTCCGAGGTGCTCCCGGCGAGCGACGTCGACACAGGCGCGCATCGTAACGGGCCAGTCCGACGCCGAAGAGGCGCTGGACAGCTACGACGAACGCCCCAGTGGCATCCGGGCGCTACAGGCGTTCGAAGTAGCGGGCGAGCTCCCAGTCCGTCACGTGGCGGTTCGACGCCTCCCACTCCTGCACGGCGGTGTTCAGCAGGTGGTGGTGCACGTCCGCACCGAAGGCCTCCACGGCGACCTTCGACCCACGCAGCTCGTCGATCGCCTCGACCAGCGTGGAAGGGATGCGAGGCACGTCGGAGGCCTCGTAGGCGTTCCGAGGGTAGGCCGGCCCCAGTTCGAGCTCGTGGTCGATCCCGTACAGGCCCGCCGCCACCGAGGCCGCCAACACCAAGTAAGGGTTCACATCGGCGCCCGGGATCCGAGACTCGACCCGTCGCCCCGCCCCCATACCCACGACACGGAACCCGCACGTCCGGTTGTCCTCGCCCCACACGACGGCGGTCGGCGCCCAAGACCCAGGCACATAGCGCCGGTACGAGTTCACGGTCGGCGCGGCGCACCACGTCAGCTCCCGCGCCACCGCCAACTGACCCGCCAAGAACTGACGCCCGACGGTCGACAACCCGGTCGCATGCGTGGCGTCCGCCATCAACGGCTCGCCACTCTCCGCGTCCGACAGCGACGTGTGCACATGGCACGACGAGCCGGTGTCGTCCATCGTCCACTTGGCCATGAACGTCGCCGCCCGCCCCTCCTGCGCGGCGATCTCCTTGATCCCGTTCTTGAACACCAGGTGCTGGTCCGCCGCCGTCAGCGCTTCGTCGAACGTCACATTGACTTCGTGCTGCCCCCGCCCCGCCTCGCCCTTCGAGAACTCGACCGGGATGCCGGCGCCGATCATCTCGTTGCGGATCCGCCGCAAGATGTATTCCTCCCGCGACGTCTGCAGCAACTGATAATCCTCGATCGTCGACGTGTGCGGCACCAGCCCCCGCCACCCCTTCGCCGCCGCCTCCTCGTACGAGTCACGGAACAGATAGAACTCGAGCTCCGTCGCCGCCAGCACACGGAGCCCCCGCTCGGCCGCCCGCTCCAGCTGTCGCCGCAGTATCCGCCGTGGTGACACCTCGACGGGCCCGCCGGACCCGTTACTGAGGTCGGCGATCACCCACGCCGTTCCCTCGAGCCACGGGATGCGCCGGGCCGTGGAGAAGTCCGGATGGCAGACGATGTCGCCGTAGCCAGTGTCCCAGTTGGCGAAGCGGTAGCCGGGCAGCGGCGTCATGTCGACGTCGACCGCCAACAGATACTCGCAGCACTCGATCCCGTGTTCGGCCGCATGCGACGCGAAGTAGTCGGCCGTCACCCTCTTTCCCACGGGCCGCCCGTACATGTCGGGGAAAGCGATGACGACGGTGTCGATCGACCCGTCGGCGATCCCGGCGTCGATCAGCTCGCGACCAGGCATGGGACATGTTGGCTGCGCCGGCGGCGGTCGTCCAGCCCATGGGTACTCTGGGCCAATGCCTGCGTTGCCGCTCATCGGCCTCACCACCTACGTGGCCGACGTCCGCTGGGGATCGTGGGAACGGCGCTCCGGCGTGCTGCCGGAGTCGTACTACGAGCTGACGGCTGCCGCCGGCGGCAGGCCCTTGTTGGTGCCGCCGCCGAGGTCCGCGCCGCTCGGGCCGGAGGTGGGGGCGGACGAGGTGGTTGCCGTGCTCGACGGTCTGGTGCTGACCGGAGGCGGCGACGTCGACCCGCAGGCCTATACCGAGCAACCCGACCCCGAGACGGGCGGCGTGGACCCCGTCCGGGACGCGAGCGAGCGGGCCCTCGTGGCGGCGGCATTGCGGGCCGATCTGCCGGTGCTCGCCATCTGCCGCGGCTGTCAGGTCCTTAACGTGGAACTCGGCGGCACGTTGCACCAGCACCTGCCGGACGTGCTCGGCCACTCGGCGCATCGCAGCGCACCGTTCGTGTTCGGCGACGTCGACGTTGAGACGGTACCGGGCTCGCTGGCGGCCGAGGTGTTCGGGCCGAAGCCGGTGGTCAAGTGCTCGCACCATCAGGCGATCGCCGAGATCGGCCGGGGACTTGTCCCGACCGCCGCGACCGATGATGGCGTAACGGAGGCCGTCGAGCGCCGCGGCGCGCGCTTCGTCCTCGGCGTGCAGTGGCACCCGGAAGAACAGGGGGATCGACGGCCGTTCGACACGCTCGTCAGGGCGGCACAGCGCTACGCGGAGGAGCGCTCGGTGCGCCGGAGCGCGTGAACCCCAACGTCACCGGCCGGGTCGCCGTCGTTACTGGGGCGAGCAGGGGACTCGGCGCGGGGTTGGCGGTGCATTTTGCTGCGTCTGGCATGCATCTCGGTTTGTGCGCCCGGCACCGTCCGCGCCTCGTCGCCCGCACGAGGCCGACGGCAAAAGGTGGGCACATCGTCTCCTCCGAGGCGCCGCTGCTGGCCTCCATCGACGTCACCGACCGGTCGGCGTTGGCCTGGTTCGCCGACGCGGTCGTCGACCGGTTCGGCCGCATCGACCTCTGGGTCAACAACGCCGGCTTGCTCGGGCCCATCGCGCCGCTGGCGCTGGCCGACGGTGGCGAGATGGCGCAGACGATCTCGGTGAACGTCGTGGGTGTGGCGAACGGCTCGTCGGTGTTCGCTGCACACGTACGGAGTCGATCGGGTCGGGGTGTCTTGGTCAACATGACGTCGGGTGCGGCAACGAAGCCGTACGAGGGATGGGCGGCGTATTGCGCCTCAAAGGCGGCCGTGGACCAGATGACGCGGGTAGTCGCATTGGAAGAGGCGCGCCACGACTTGTTTGCCTATGCGGTGTCGCCGGGTCTGGTGGACACAGACATGCAGACGGCGATCCGGGGAGCGGATGCTGCGTCGTTCCCCGAGCGGGAACGTTTCAGGCGGGTAGCCGAGCTGCAGCGGTTCAACTCACCGGCGTGGGTGGGCGACCATATCCTCAGGTTGGCGTTCGGGCCCGGTCCCGACCGTCCCGATTCAGTGACGCTGCGGATCCCTGACCAGCCGACTACCAGCGCCTCCGCTTCCTCGTCGGGGTTGGCCCGATAGTGTCTGCCCCCATGCCGAAGAGCGGTGCCCGCAAGGTCGTGAAGCCGGTGGCGGCCGCCGCCGTGACACTGGGGACGATCGCCAGTATCTGGTGGTTCGCCCTGAAGCCGCGCCGACAGGCACAAGAGCGGCAATGGGGGCGGCTCCAGCAACGGCAAGGTTTAGACGGGTCAGCGGGCCAGGACCGGCAACCCCTCGACCATTCTGGGCAGACACGCCCCGATGCGCCCATGGACGACTACGTCGGCGAGGGAGTCCATGTCGGTAGGCCCGCCGTTGAGGATCACAACGACCGCGCCGTGCTGGACGGCCAAGGGGACGAGGCCGGCGGCAGGGAAGACGCCGAGCGTCGAGCCGACCGCGAGGAGGAGGTCGCAGGCCGCGGCTGCTGATTCGGCCCGGAACAGGTCTTCGGGCACGAGGCTCTGGCCGAAGCTGATGGTGGCAGGCTTGAGGATCCCGCCGCAGACGCCGCCGCCGACCTCGACGAGGCACGTCGGGTCGGTCTCGCCGCCACGCACCCGCTCGTGGACCGGTTCACTCGGCTGGCGGTCGCCGCAGTTGAGGCAGATGACGTCGCGGGTCGTGCCGTGTATCTCGACGACCAATGCGGGCTCGGTGCCGGCTTTCTGGTGCAGCCCGTCGATGTTCTGCGTCACCAATGTGTCGAGGCGACCGCTGCGCTCGAGATCGACGAGCGCGCGGTGCCCGGCGTTGGGCTCGGCCTCCCACAACGTCGACGTGAGCCGGTTCTGCCAGGCGCGTCGGCGATGTTCGGGATCGGCCATATAGGTCTGTAACGTCATCGTCTTCTCGGCCTCGGGATTCTTCGTCCACAATCCGTTCGGTCCCCGGAAATCCTGAATGCCCGAATCAGTCGAAATCCCGGCACCGGTCAGGACGACGACGCGCCGCGCCTGCTCGATCAGGGCACGAGAACGTGCGAGGTCCGCCTCCGACGTCTCCGGTGCCATGTCGTCCACGAGGGCCATGGTGGCACGGAGGACCGGCGTACGCTGCCGCGATGCCCAGTCCAGGGCCCGTCAAGGTCGAGTTGCTGCACGCCGCCGACGCCGAGGTGCGCCAACGGCGTGCCGCGGCGTTGCTGGCCGGGGTTGCAGGGCGACGCGTCGCCTTCGCCCTCGGCTCGTCGGCCGATCTGATCTGCTCGGTGCTCCGGGCGGCCCGCATCTGCCTCATCCCTGTCCTGTTGAACGCGACATCGACGCCTGCGGAGCGCGACGTGTTGGCCGACGACGCGCAGCCGGTCGTGCGCGTCGTTGACGACAGAGCACAGGCCGCAGTGACCGCCGCCGACGATTAAGTTAAGACTCTGTCGATCTCGCCCCGTACCCGCCGTTGACTCGTCCCATGCAGTACACGTCAGGAACGACAGGACGGCCCACAGGCGTCACGACGGGTCTGTGGAGCGAGGCAACCGCCCGGGCCGTCTACGAAGACGAGGCCGAAGTCTGGGACTTCGAACCATCGGACCTGCACCTGGTCTGCTCACCGATGGATCACATAGTGTCGATCCGGTTCTCGGCCAACACGTTGCTGGCGGGAGGCTCACTCGCGATCTTGAGCCGTTTCGACGCGGGCACCGCGCTGGAAACACTGCGCTGGCAACGGTCCGACGACCGCCTTCCTCGTCGCGACCCACCTGCAGCGCATCCTTCGACAGGCAGACCTCGGGGCCGACGAGACCTTCGACTTGTTGCGGCTGCTGCGGCTGCTCGCCGACGCCGGCGCGCCCTGCCCCGAGAGCATCAAGCGAGCGACCATGGCACGCGCCCGGCCCGGCGTCGTCTGGGAGTTCTACGGGTCGACCGAGGCGCAGTGCACGGTGTGCTCACCCGACGACTGGCTCGAGCACCCGGGCACCGTAGGGCACGTCCCGGTCGCCGGCTCCCCGCCCGTCGCGCTGGCGACGTCGTAGACGAGGTCCCGACGGACCCTGTAGACGAGGTCGAGGGTGCGATCTGGTGCGACCAGCCCGACTTCGCTCGATTCACCTACTGGCGCAACCCCGAAGCGACCGCCAACGCGTGGCGCGGGTCGGCCTGCACCGTCGGCGACCTCGGCCGCCTGGACTCGGACGGGTTCCTGTACCTGACCGGACGGCGCCACGAACCTCATCATCAGCGGCGGCGTCAACGTGTACCCCGCCGAGATCGAGAACGTGCTCTCCGCCGTGCCGGGCGTCAGCGAAGTGGCGGTGTTCGGTCTTCCCGACGAGCAGTGGGGCCAGAGGGTCTGTGTCGCCTACGTGACCAACACGGGGTCCGTTGGTAAATCAGGCGAAGAGTCGCTTCGAGCTGTCGCATCGTCACGTCTCGCGCCGTACAAACGGTCCGAAGGCCTACTTCGCCACGAAGGATCTACCCCACACCGCCACCGGCAAAGTTGTGCGACGTGCGGTGCCCGACCAGCTCGGCATCACAGTGGGGTAGATCGCGGCGTCAGGCACTCCGAGTGACACGTCTTTGACCGGCAACAGGGAAGCGTCGACATAGGCGGGAATACTCACCGCGGGGCTGCTGGCGGTCGCGCTGAGCGTCGTCACCCTGTCGGTCACGGCGGCCACAGGCATCTCCGCAGTGGGCGCCGATACGACGAGCACCACCACGGTGCTGGTGAGCAACAACGGAGACGGCCCCGGTGAGCCACAAGGTGTTCGATTCCATGGTCGCTCCAATCAACATGAGTGACACCAGCAAGGGTGAGCTCGGGCTTGAACGGGCAGGCGATCTTCGATGACACCTACGGCGTCAACATGAGCTTCAACCCTCCACGCTGGGTCGACGCAAAGCATTGGGCCAAGTACACCCTCAGCGGCTGGCTCAGCAAGACCTGACCAAGACCGCCAGCCCGCAGCCCGCAGCCCGCAGCCCGCCGGCTTGTCGATCACCACCAGCGGGTAAGACTGGGACATGCCCTTCGCCACGACCAACCCCGCCACCGGGAAGACGGAGAAGGAATTCCCGACCATGACCCCGGCGGAGGTCGACGCACTCCTGGACCAGGCCCTCAAGGCCTTCGACGCGTACCGCCGCACCACCTACGAAGAGCGCTCCCGGCATCTGATCACCGCCGCCGAGCTCCTCGAGGGTGAGGTCCCCGACGTCGCCCGCATCCTCACCACCGAGATGGGCAAGACGTTCGCCGCCGCCAAAGCCGAGGTCTCCAAGTGCGCCGTCGCACTCCGCTGGTTTGCCGACAACGCCGAACGGCTGCTCGCCGACGAGCCGATCCCCACGAAGGCGACCAAGAGCTACGTCCATTACCAGCCTATCGGCCCCGTCCTCGCCGTCATGCCGTGGAACTTCCCGATGTGGCAGGTGATCCGCTTCGCCGCCCCGGCGCTCATGGTCGGCAATGTCGGCCTCCTCAAGCACGCGTCCAACGTCCCCCAGACGGCCCTGGCCATCGAGGACCTGTTCCGCCGCGCCGGCCTGCCACCGGGCGTCTTCACCAACCTCTTCGTCGAGTCCAAGGACGTCGCCGACCTCATCCACGATCCCCGCATCAAGGCGGTCACGATCACCGGCAGCGAGCGCGCCGGCAAGTCGGTCGCCGCCGCCGCGGGTGACGCCCTCAAGAAGAGCGTCCTCGAGCTCGGCGGGTCCGACCCGTTCGTCGTGCTGCCGTCGGCCGACCTCGATGCGGCCGTGCGCACCGCCGTCACCGCACGGGTGCAGAACAACGGGCAGTCGTGCATCGCCGCCAAGCGCTTCATCGTCCACCACGCCATCGCCGACGACTTCCTCACCCGCTTCACCGAGGCCATGGACGCGCTCGTCGTCGGCGACCCGCTCGACGCCGCCACCGACGTCGGCCCCATCGTCACCGAGGCCCAGCGCGACGAGCTCGTCAACCAGGTGGAGGCCGCCCGCACCCAGGGCGCCGACGTCCACGCCTCTCCGAACGCCCCGTCCGGCGACGGCTGGTACTTCCCGCCCACCGTCGTCAGCAACGTCACCGTCGACATGCCGGTGGCGCAGGAGGAGATCTTCGGGCCCGTTGCGCTGGTGCTCCCCGTGCCCGACCTCGATACGGCCATCGCCGCCGCCAACGCCACCCCCTTCGGCCTCGGCTCGAGCGTGTGGACCAACGACACCGCCGAGATCGCCCGCTGCGTCGAGGAGATCGATGCCGGCGCCGTGTTCGTGAACGCCATGGTGGCGTCGACGCCCGAGCTCCCCTTCGGCGGCGTGAAGACCTCGGGCTACGGCCGTGAACTGTCCGAGCTCGGCTTGAAAGAGTTCACCAATCAGAAGACGGTATGGATCGGCTGACACCGCCCCGTACCGCCGGACTCTCCCCGGCGGCGTCCCGATGAGCGGCCCCATCACCTACCTCGACCACGCGGCGACCACCGCGCTGCGGCCCGAGGTCGCCGCGGCGATGGCGTCCGTCCACGAGCGCCAGCTCGGCAACCCGACCGGGAGCCACCCGCCCGCACAGCAGCGCCCGCGCCCTCCTCGAGGACGCCCACGACGAGGTCGCCGCATTCCTCGGCCGCGATCCCGGCGAGATCGTCTTCACCTCCGGCGGGACCGAAGCCGCCAACCTCGCCGTCCTCGGCACCGCCGAGGCGGCGTTCCGGCAACGGGGCGAAGCCGACGTGCTCGCGTCTGCCGTCGAGCACCCTGCCGTGCGCGAGTCGGCGAAGGCGGCCGGCCAGATGGGCATCGATGTGCGCGAGCTCCCGGTGGACGGTTCCGGACGGCTCGACCGCGACGCGCTCGACCGCACGCTCTCCTCGCGCTGCACCGTTGTCGCGGTCATGACGGCCAACAACGAGACCGGCGTCATCCAGCCGTTGGCCGACGTCGTCGAGTCGGTACGGCGACGCGCACCCGCTGCCTACGTGTTCACCGATGCGGTGCAGGCCGCGCCGTACCTCGATCTCGCCGACGTGACCGCCGGTGTCGACATGGTGGGCCTGAGCGCCCACAAGTTCGGCGGGCCGGCCGGCACGGGCGCGCTGGCGGTGAGCGCCCGGGTGACGCTCTCACCCCGCATCTACGGCGGCGGACAGGAGCGCGAGCGGCGCAGCGGGACGCCCGACGTCGCCGGCGCGGTCGGCATGGCCACTTCGCTCCAGCTCGTGACCAAGGAACGTGCGGCGGCGAACGTCCGCGTCCCGGAGTTGCGGGACCGACTCGCCGAGGGACTGCTCGCCGCCGTGCCCTGGGCCCATCGCACGGTGCCGGGCGGCGTCCCGGTGCTGCCGAGCCATCTGCATCTCTGCCTGCCTGGCGTGGACCGGGAAGAGCTGCTCGTGGCTCTCGGCAGCGAGGGGGTCTGTGTCTCCGGCGGCTCGTCCTGTGCCAGCGGCGCACTCGAGTCGAGCCACGTCCTCGCCGCCATGGGCATGGACCGGGGTTTGGCCGCCGGGGCGGTGCGGTTCTCCCTGGGTTACGACACGACGGACGAGGACGTCGACCGCGCCCTCGCCGTGGTGCCCGGGGTGGCGGCGTCGCTGCGCCGGGCCGTCTGAGCGATTTGGCACACTGTGCGCATGCGGGTGCTCGTTGCAATGTCCGGAGGCGTCGACTCCTCCGTCGCGGCCGCGCTCCTGGTGGAGCAGGGTCATGAGGTCATAGGCGCCACCCTCAAGCTCTGGGGCGGCGAGTCGGACTCGGGCTGTTGTTCCGTCGCCGACGTGGAGGACGCCCGGCGGGTGGCCCAGCAGTTGGGCATCGACCACCACGTCTTCAACCTGACCGAGGACTTCGACCGCCATGTTGTGACGCCCTATGTCAGGGAGCACGCGGCCGGGCGGACACCCAACCCCTGCATCGAATGCAACCGAACGATGAAGTTCGATCGGTTGCTGCACCGCTCCGACCGGCTCGGTTTCGACCGGTTGGCCACGGGTCACCACGCCCGGGTCGCCCGGTCGCACGACGGGGCTCTGCTGTCACTGCGCCGGGGCGTCGACGACGCCAAGGACCAGTCCTATGTCCTGTCCATGCTCGGCCAGGGCGAGTTGGCGCGTGTCGTCTTCCCAGTCGGCGACATGACCAAGGAGAAGGTGCGAGCCCTCGCGAGACGACTCGGTCTGCGCACAGCGATGAAGCCCGACAGCCAGGACGTATGTTTCATCGGCAGCGC
Source organism: uncultured Acidimicrobiaceae bacterium (assembly GCA_963828455.1). Taxonomy (GTDB): domain Bacteria; phylum Actinomycetota; class Acidimicrobiia; order Acidimicrobiales; family RAAP-2; genus Bog-473. Next base: position 159,524 of record CAWHFH010000028.1, read on the forward strand.
CGAGGGCCGGGAGGGCTTCCTCGCCGACAGGCTGGATCTGCACGAAGGCGAGATCGTCGACGCCGCCGGCGACCCGGCGGGCACCGTCGAAGCGGTGGAGCTGGTGACGGTCGGTCAGCGGCGCGGCATGGGCCACGGCGGCGACGGCAAGCGGCGCTACGTCACGCACGTCGACGTGACGAGCGCGGCGCGTCACCGTGGGCGGCGCGGAGGCGGTGGCCTGTTCCTCCGTCTTCCTGACGGGAGATTCGGTGACGTGGGTGGACGCACCTCTTTGTCAGCGGCGCGCGGGCGGTGGCACAGGTGAGCGCACACGGGCGGCCGATCCAGTGCACCGTGGACACAGACGTAGATCGAGGTGGGCTTCTGGTCCGCTTCGACTCGGCCCAGCGGCCGGTCGCACCCGGACAGACGGTGGCCCTCTACGACGCCGATGATCCCGACGCTGTGGTCGGCGCGGGCATCGCTGCCTGAGATGCCGGGGCGCCGTCAGGACGGGAGGAGCGGGAAGGCGCCGCGGGAGGCGGCGGCACGGGCGAAGGAGCTGCGGACCCAGATCCAGCACCACAACGAGCTGTACTACGCGCTGGGTGAGCCCGAGATCCCCGACGCCGAATACGACCTTCTGATCGTCGAGTTGCGCCAGCTCGAATCGGACCACCCGGACGTGGCCACACCCGACTCGCCGACGCAGACGGTGGGTGCGGCCGCGCCGACGGGGCTGTTCCAAGAGGTACGACACCGGGTGCCCATGATGAGCCTGGACAATGCATTCTCGGAAGAGGAGCTGCGTGCGTGGTCCGAACGGTTGCGGCGGGCCGTGCCCGATCTCGACCTGGCGTCGCTGGCGTTCTCGACGGAGCCGAAGGTCGACGGCGTGGCCATGTCGTTGATCTACGAGAAGGGGAACTTCGTCCAGGCGGCCACGCGCGGCGATGGCGTCACGGGCGAGGACGTCACGGCCAACGTCGCCACCGTCCGTGACGTACCGCACGAGCTGGCCAAGGCGGGTGGCCCCTATCCCGACGTCCTCGAGGTGCGCGGCGAGATCTACATGCCCCTCGCCGAGTTCGAGGCGATGAACAAGCGTCAGGCCGACGCCGGCGAACGGCTCTTCGTCAATCCGCGGAACTCGGCAGCGGGCGCATTGCGGCAGAAGGACCCGGCCGTCACCGCCAAGCGGCCGCTTCACTTCTGGGCCTATTCGGTCGGCTTTATCGAGGGGGCGTCGGCGAAGAGCAAGTGGCCCGCAAAGACGCAGTCCGAGACGCTGGCACAACTGGCCAAGGCCGGGTTGCCGGTGAGCCCCGATGCCCGGCGGGTGGAGGGCATGGCCTCGGTGGGGGCACGGTGCCGGGAGCTCGAGGCGGAACGGCATTCGCTCGCCTACGAGATCGACGGCGTCGTCTCCAAGGTGGACGACTTCGCCACGCAGGCGGTGCTCGGGTTCACGTCACGGGCACCCCGGTGGGCGATCGCGTTCAAGTTCCCGCCGGAAGAGCGCACGACGAGGCTGCTCGACATCATGGTCTCCATCGGACGGACCGGCCGGGCGACGCCGTTCGCCCGGCTCGAGCCGGTGTTCGTCGGTGGGTCGACCGTCGGTGTGGCGACCCTGCACAACGAGGACCAGGTCGCGGCGAAGGACGTGCGCCCCGGAGACTTGGTGATCGTGCGCAAGGCGGGCGACGTGATCCCCGAGGTCGTGGGTCCGGTCAAAGAGGGCGCCGGCGTGCCGGCCCGACCCAAGTCGAAGTGGAAGTTCCCGTCGAAGTGCCCGTCGTGTGGCGAGCCGCTGACGCGGCTGCCGGGAGAGAGCGACACGTTCTGCACGAACATCGACTGCCCCTCGCAACGGGTGCAGCGGATCGTGCACTACGCCTCGCGGGGGGCGATGGACATCGAGAGCCTGGGCGAGGAGCGCGTGTTCCAACTCGTCGGGGCGGGGTTGATCAACGACCCGCCGGACCTCTACGGCCTCACCGTCGAGCGGCTGGTGCAGCTGGAGCGCTTTGCGCAAATCTCGGCGAGCAACTTGGTGGCGGCGATCGAGGCGTCGAAGACCCAGCCGCTGAGCCGGTTGTTGGTGGCATTAGGTATCCGGCACCTGGGGCCGACGGGGGGGCGGGCGCTGGCCCGGGCCTTCGGGAATCTCGAGGCGATCGAGACGGCCGGAGGTGAGGCATTGGCTGCGGTGGACGGTGTGGGTGGGGTGATCGCGGCGAGCGTCGCTGAGTTCCTGGCGCAGAACCGCCCCGTCCTCGAGCGGCTTCGGGCGGCCGGGGTCAACACAGAGGAGCCCGGGGCTGCAGGGACCGCGGGCGGCGGAGCCGGGGCGGACGACGCCCTGGAGCAGACCCTGGCGGGCAAGACGGTCGTGGTCACCGGTGCGGTGCCGGGCTACACGCGGGAGGGGGCCGAGGAGGCGATCATGGCGCGGGGCGGCAAGTCGCCCGGCAGCGTGTCGAAGAAGACCTTCGTCCTCGTCGTGGGCGATGCGCCGGGGGCGAGCAAGACCAAGAAGGCCGAGGACCTCGGTGTGCCGACGATCGACGCGTCGGCGTTCGACGCGCTGCTCGAGTCGGGCGCGTTGCCGTGACCGGTCCGCTCGAGGTGTCGGCAATGGGCGTGCTGGTAGGGGGGTGTCCACCGCAGCGGGGCGCGATGTCGGTAGCCTGAAAACCGCCCGATGCCCCTGATATCTGATTCCATCGGCCGGGTCCTTGGGAAGCGGTACCGGCTGCTCTCCGCTCTGGGCACCGGCGCTTCTGCGCACGTTTATCTGGCCGAGGACGTGTCGTTGCAGCGCCATGTTGCGGTGAAGGTGCTCCAGCCGGGTCTGGCCGCCGACGAGGCATTCCTGAAGCGTTTCCGGGCCGAGGCGCGGTCGGTCGCGTCCCTGAACCATCCACATGTGTTGCGGGTCTTCGACTGGGGCGAGGACAACGACGAGCCGTATCTGGTTCTGGAGTATCTGGGGGGCGGGTCGTTGCGTGACCTGTTGGATCGCGACGTGCGGCTGACGCACGCGCAGGCGGCGGTCCTGGGCGCCGAGGTGGCGCAAGGTCTGGCGTACGCGCACGTGCGGGGCTTGGTGCACCGGGATGTGAAGCCGGCCAATTTGTTGTTCGACGAAGAGGCGCGGGTCCGGATCGCGGACTTTGGTGTCGCCCGTGCGCTGGCGGAGGCGGCGTGGACCGAGCCAGCGGGTGCGATGGTAGGGACCGCTCGTTACATCTCGCCGGAGGCTGCGGAGGGCAAGCCGGTGGACGGGCGCGCGGACGTCTACTCCTTGGCGCTCGTGCTCTACGAGGCGGTGACGGGGACTGTTCCTTTTGTCACGGACACGACGATGGGGACTTTGGCTGCCCGAATCGGGCAGCCGCTGCCGCACGACCCGGCATTGGGGCCGTTGGACGACGTGCTGGCGCGGGCGGCCGCACCCGACGTTGGTGCCCGCCTCGACGCGGCGGGGTTGTCGGCCCGGTTGGGAGCACTGGCGGCGGCCTTGCCCTCGCCTGCTCCGCTGCCGCTCGTGTTTCCTCACTTGGAGAAGTCGGCCCCGATTGCCGGGTTCCAGGCGCCCGGGGTGGGCGAGCTGACCGACTCGGGGGTGGCGGCCGGGGTGGGCGCCACAGCCGTTGTGGGCGGCGGGACGATGGTGGCGGCGGGGGCGCCTGTCGGGACGAAGGCCGGTCCCGGGGAGGTCTTCGACGCCGAGGCCTTCGGCCGCTCGAAGGGGGCGGGTGCCGGTGCGGGGGCGCCGATGCCGGCGCCAAAGAGACGCCCGTGGTGGAAAGGACGCCGCACCTGGGTGATCGCCGGCGTCACAGTGGCCGCCGTGCTGCTGGCGGCCGGACTGGCGGTGGCGTTCGGGACCAACGTGTTCACCCCTTCGCACCCGACGCCGACCCTCGCGAACATGACGGTCAGCGAGGCCCGGACGTCACTGGCGAAGGTGCACATGAACCTGGATGAAGGGAAGCCGATCAAGTCGATCACGGTCGGGTCTGGTGACATAGTGTCGCAAAGCCCGAAGGCGGGCGTGTCGGCCAAAGAGGGGACGACCGTGACCGTGGTCGTGTCGGACGGCCCCCCCGACGTGTCCGTGCCGAACCTCTCGGGCATGACGTGCCCGCAGGCGTCGAACGCGCTGACGGCGGCGCACTTCAAGTCGGTGTGCGCGCCCGGGGCCTACAACAACAACGTGACAGCCGGGGTGCTCGACATCTGGACGATCGGGTCGACACAGAACCCGACGAAGGCGCCGTACGGCGCGACCATCACCCTCGTGCCGTCGCTGGGTCACGAGCCGGCGACGGTTCCGCAGATCCCCCAGACGTACACATTCGCCCAGGCGCAGGCCGCACTACAGGCCGTCGGGCTGACGGCGACGCAGGCCAACAACTCGAGCACGACAGTGCCGACTGGGGATGTGATCAACACGTCGCCGACGAGCGGGGCGCAAGCGCCTTACGGCTCGGCGGTGACGGTGAACGTGTCGACGGGGCCGCCGACGACGACGGTCCCCGACGTGAGGGGTGACACCGTGCAGCAGGCGACGGCTGGCTTACAGCAGCAGGGATTGAGCGTGTCGGGTGTCTCCGGGGACCCGTCGCACAACGTCGTCGGAACCCAGCCCTCCGTTGGCTCGACCGTGCCGACCGGTTCGTCGGTTCAGCTCTTCACACACTGAGCCAGTTGGTCTCTCCGTTCCGTGGACCCGTTGTTCGACCCGAGCTGTGACCTCTGCGAGGCGGCGCGCCTGTCGGAGTGGCACCACGAGGACGACGTGTGCTGGGTGGCCGACTGCGAGGTCTGCGGCGTGCCGATGGTGGTGTGGAAGCACCACGGGCCCGTCCCGCCCGACGACGACGTCGAGCACATGCTGGCGCAGCTGACCCGGGTGGCTGACGCGCGGTTCGGGGCGGGTGAGTGGTCGGTGGACCGGGTGATGCGCCAGATCCCGAACCACTTCCACGCGCACGGACGGGACCCGAACTGGTGGTTCCGGTTGCGAGGCTTGCGCTGACCACCGCTCGCTGAGAGCGGGCGACCGGGCTGGAAACCGGGAAATTGGCCCCCGGTAGGGTGTCGCAAATGGAGGGAACACCCGTCGAGGAGTCCGACGCGCTCCTCGATCCGGTGGCCGACCCTGGTGGGGCGGCGATGGGGACCCTGGGGGATGGGTCCGTCGACACCAACTGGTTCATCCTGTTGCGCCGGCGCGTCACGGACCGGGCGACACGGAGTCCCCGATACCAGTGGTGGGCGCTGGTGGCCCTCTTAGCCGGGCTGCTGTCCCTCAACATCACTTTCACCGTCTTTGTCGTAGCGCTGCCCACCGTCAAGGCGGACTTCCACACCAACTTCTCGGTGCTGGCGTGGGCGTCGACGGGGCCCCTGCTTGCGTTCGGTGTGGCTGCGCCCTTCTTCGGCAAGGTGGGGGACCTGTTCGGCCACCGCCGCCTCTATCAATTCGGGCTGCTGGGGGCGATGGTCAGTGCGATCCTGACCGCTACCGCGCCGGACGTGGGGATGCTCTTGTTCGCCCGCGTCCTTGACGGCGTGCAGGGTGCGGCCACCGGGACGGCGTCGATGGCCATCATCCTGGAGCTGTTCGCGCCCCAGGACCGGGTGAAGGCGCTCGGGTGGTGGTCCCTGGTGGGCGCGGGCGGCCCCGTCCTCGGGGTGACGCTCGGCTCGCCGGTGATCCAGTACTTCGGCTGGCGGACGCTGTTCTGGGGCCAGTTGGTGTTGCTGATCATCGCCTCGCTCGTCGTGGCGACCTTGCTGCCGACCCGACGACAGACGAAGACGCCGGTGGCCGTGGAGGAGGCGGTCGGCGTCGATGGGAAGAAGCGCAGCGTCTGGGCGGGCATGGACTGGGTCGGAAGTTGGAGTCTTGCCGGCGGCGTGACCGCCGCAATGCTCGTGCTCAGCATCGGGCCCATCGCCGGTTGGACCTCGTTCGGGGTGATGGTCTCGGGCGTCGTGGCGGTGGTGCTGGGCGTCGTGTTCGTGTGGCGAGAGGCGACCTTCACGACACCGCTCATCCCGACGACCTACTGGGGGCGGCGCAACTTCATGTTTCCGATGGGCACGAAGTTCTGCACGAGCTTCGCCTACTTCGGCGCTTTTTTTCTGTTCCCATTGCTCATGGAACAGGTCTACGGCTTCAGCGTCTCGCAGGTGGGGTTCTTGTCCGTGGCGCGGCCCCTGGTCTTCGCAATTAGCGCGCCGATCGCGGGCTACATGACCGTGCGGACGGGGGAGCGCAATGCGACCCTGTTCGGGACACTGTCACTCCTTCTCTCCATGGTGATCTTCGCGACGCTCGGGGCCTCGTTGGCCGTCATCGTCGTTGTTGTGGCGTTGGCGCTGTCGGGCCTCGGCATGGGGGTCTGCCAGCCGGCGACCTCGTCGACGATGGCCAACGAGATCGCGGAGTCCGAGTACGGCGTCATGAGCGCGGCATCGCTGCTAGCCGCGCAGGTGGGCGAGGTGGCGGGCATCCAGCTCGTGCTGACCATCCAGGAGTCGATCGCGAAGAACTCAGGCCTGGGCAACGTGCACCACAGCACCGCGCTGCTACACAGCTTCAGCGTGCCGTTCTGGATCGGCACGGGTGTAGCGGCGCTAGCCGTGGTATGCGCACTCTTCATCCGCCCGTTGCCGCGCTCTGCGAGGGCGGCGCGGCTCGTGGTCGACCCCGCCTGACGGGAGGGGTACCCCGCTACTGGGTTATGTCGCGGATGCGGCCGGCCATTTCGGCCGCCGTCGCGTCGGTTGCCGCGGGGGCGGCCTGCAGCGCCATCAGTTTCGCCATGTCGCCCTCGACGCGCACCTTGCCGGCCATGAAGGCTTGCATGCCGGCCTGGGGGTTCCCCTCGATCAGGATCGCCTTGGCCGTGTCGTAGTCGACCGTCACCTTGAGGTCCTGGTTTTCGAGGTGGCCGGTGTCGAGGACCAACTCGCCGCCCGAGGTGTCCATGTGGGCGAGGATGTCCTCCTCGGAGAAGGGGACCCCCGTCACGACGAGGTTCATGCGAACGATGTGGGGGATGGGCGGCGTCTTGCCCTCGTACTCGGCTCGGATCTTGCGCGCCTCATCCAGCCATTCGTCGCTGAGAAACGGGTACGACGCCATTTTGGTGTGTGCTCCTTCGTCTTTGGTTTCGCTCGTTTGGAACGCCGCTGTAGCCCCGCCCGGAGCCCTCTGGCCGCCGGAACCCTACTCGGCTCGCCATTAGGCTGCCGTTTCGTGACCCACCCCGTCATCCCCGGTGCAGAGCCCTATTCGGCCATTGGCGACGCTCGCGGCGCGTTGGTCCTCCATGGGTTCACGGGCAACCCCCAGTCGATGCGCGGGCTCGCCCTGGCACTGGCGGACGCCGGCTTCACGGTAGAGATGCCTCTGCTTCCCGGCCACGGCACCGACATCTCCGACATGGTGCCGACCCGGTGGGCCCAGTGGTGCGAGGCGGCGGATGACGCGTTCACCGCGTTGGCGGCCCGCTGCGACGCGGTAGCGCTGGTCGGGCTGTCGATGGGAGGGAGTCTCGCCGTCTGGCTGGCGCAGCATCATCCTGAGGTGGCGGCGTTGTCGCTGGTGAACCCACTGGTGACCCCGCCCGACACGGCGACGACGGGTTTCATCGAGGCGATGATCGAGGGAGGCGACGAGGTCGCGCCGGGCATCGGCTCGGACATCGCCAAGGAGGGCGCGGTTGAGAGCGCATACCCCGAGCTGCCTTTGCGGGCCGCACTGTCGCTCTTCGAGGGCGTCGAGGAGGTCGGGGCGGGGCTCGGCTCGGTGATCTGCCCCGTGTTGCTGTTCACGAGTAAGCAGGATCACGTCGTCGACCCTAAGTCGAGCGACGTCATCGTCGAGCAGGTGAAGGGGCCTGTCGAGCAGGTCGTCCTCGAGCGGAGCTACCACGTCGCGACGCTCGACTACGACAAGGACGAGATCGAGGCCCGCACCGTGGAATTCCTCAGCGGCGTGATGGCCGCTCCCAGTCCGTGAGCGACGAGAGGATCACGAGTTCGCTCAGCCGCGACGACGTCGTCCACGTCGCGCGCTCGGCGCGCCTGGACCTGACCGAAGAGGAGGTCGCGCTCTTCACGGCCCAACTCCGGACAGTCCTTGACCACGCGGCGGACGTCGCATCGCTCGACTTGTCGCATCTGGAGCCCTCGTCGCGCCCGATCGCCATCGAGAACGTGCTGCGAGCCGACGAGCCTCGTCCGAGTCTCGACCGCGACGAGGTCCTGGCGGTCGCACCCGCCGTCGAAGACAACCGCTTCCGCGTACCGCGCATCGGCGGGGAGGCCCCGTGACCACGGCGACGGCGATTTCCGTGGCCGCGGCGGTGCGATCGGGCACGCGCTCGGCCCGTGACGTCACCGACGAAGCGCTCGCAGCGGTTGCCGCGGATGACGAGCGCTTCCACACCTTCCTCGACGTGATGTCGGACGAGGCGAAAGCGCAGGCGGATGCGATCGACGCGCTTGTGGCGGACGGACACGACCCAGGCCCGCTCGCGGGAGTGCCGGTTGCCCTGAAGGACAACCTGTGCACGCGCGGCTTCGCCACGACATGTGGGTCTCGGATTCTCGAGGGATGGCGGCCTCCGTACGACGCGACGGTCGTCGAGGCGCTCCGGCGCGCCGGGGCGGTGGCGCTTGGCAAGACCAACATGGACGAGTTCGCCATGGGATCGTCGACGGAGAACTCTGCCTTCGGCCCCACGCGGAATCCCCGCTGTAGCGAGAAGGTCCCCGGCGGGAGCAGCGGCGGCTCGGCGGCCGCGGTCGCCGCCGGCTTCGCCCCGCTGGGTCTCGGCTCGGACACCGGTGGATCTATCCGCCAACCGGCTGCCCTCTGCGGCGTCGTCGGGATGAAGCCGACGTACGGCAGGGTGTCGCGCTACGGGTTGGTGGCCTTCGCGAGCTCGCTCGACCAGATCGGGCCCTTCGCTACCACGGTCGAAGATGCAGCATTGCTCTACGACGTCATCGCCGGACACGACCCGATGGACAGCACATCATTGCCATCGACGCCAGTGCCGACGTTGCCCGGCATCGGAGAAGGTGCCGAGGGGATTCGGATCGGATTGTGCCGAGACCTGGTGGACGGGTGCGCGTCCGACGTGGTGGTACGAGTGCTCGAGGCGGCCGACGCGCTGGCGGCCGCTGGGGCGAAGGTAGAGGAGGTCTCGATGCCCGAGTTCTCGTACGGCCTTTCCGCCTACTACCTCATCGCGCCAGCCGAGGCGTCTTCCAACCTCGCTCGTTACGACGGCGTGCGCTACGGGCTGCGGGTGGACGGCGACGATGTTGAGGCAATGAATACCGCCACCAGGACGGCCGGGTTCGGGGCCGAAGTGAAGCGTCGAGTCATGCTCGGGACCTACGCGCTGTCCGCCGGGTACTACGACGCCTACTACGCGCAGGCCCAGCGTGTGCGGACGCTCGTCATGCAGGCATTCGACCGGGCTTACGAGTCCTACGACGTGCTGCTCGGCGCCACAGCGCCGACGACGGCGTTTGACCTAGGGGCGAAGGTCGACGACCCCATGGCGATGTACATGAACGACGTCTGCACGATTCCCTCCAATCTCTCGGGGCATCCGGCGATCTCAGTGCCATTCGGCACGGGCGACGACGGCCTCCCGGTCGGCGTCCAGGTGCTGGCGCCCGCGTTGGGCGAGGCCCTGATGTTCCGGGTCGCCCGCGCCGTGGAGGCGCGGGCGCGATGAGCGAGTGGGAGACCGTGATCGGGCTCGAAGTGCACTGCGAGCTCGCCACGAAGACAAAGCTGTTCTGTGGGTGCCGCAACGCATTCGGCGACGAGCCCAACGTCAACATCTGCCCGACCTGCATTGGGCTCCCGGGCTCGCTGCCGGTTCTCAACGAGCTCGCCGTCGAGCTAGCCATGCGGATCGGTGCGGCCCTCCACTGCGACATCCGACCTTCGGTGTTCGCCCGCAAGAACTACTTCTATCCCGACCAGGCCAAGGACTATCAAATCAGCCAATACGACCTGCCCTTGAATGCGGAGGGGTGGATGGACTTGCCGGACGGGTTTCGGGTGGGCGTGACGCGGGCGCATATGGAAGAAGACACCGGCAAGCTCACCCACATCGGCGCGAGCGGCCGCATCAACGCAGCGCAGCACGCGTTGGTCGACTACAACCGCTCCGGCGTGCCGCTGGTCGAGATCGTCAGCGAGCCCGATATGCGCACGTCGGCTCAGGCGCGGGCGTACGCGGCGGAGTTGCGGGGGATTCTCGTCGCGACCGACGCGTCGGACGGCCGCATGGAGGAGGGGTCGATGCGCGTTGACGCCAACGTCTCGGTCCGTCCGGCCGGCAGTCAGGAGTTCGGCACCCGCTGCGAGATCAAGAACCTCAACTCGTTCTCCTCACTCGGCCGTGCGATCGACTACGAGGTGGCCCGCCAGATCGCGCTGCTCGAGGGCGGCGGCATAGTGGACCAGGAGACGCGCCACTGGGACGAGTCGGCGGGACGTACGGAGGCGCTGCGATCGAAGGAGGAGGCCAACGACTACCGTTACTTCCCCGAGCCTGACCTGGTCCCTCTTGCGCCCGACGCCCCGTGGCGCGACAGGGTGCGCGAGTCACTCGGGCCGATGCCGGCCGAGCGGCGCGCCACGCTCGTGACGGCGCTGGGGGGCGACCCCAGCGCAGCAGAGGTCGATCAGATCGACGCGGTCGTCGATCTGGGCCTCGACGCACTGGTAAACGCGGCGGCGGACGCCGGTGCTCCCGCGTCGCTGGCGTTGGTGCGTGCGGCCAACGAGGTCGCGGCGCAGAGTGAGGCCGGTTTGCGTCTCGACACCGGTGCGTTCGCGTCCTTGCTTACGATGGAGGCGGGCGGGAAGCTGTCCGCCACCCAGTCCAAGGCGGTGCTGGCGGCGCTCCTCGAGCGCGGCGGAGGAGACCCGGCGGTCGTGGCGAAGGAAATGGGCTTCGAGGCCATGGCCGCCGACTCTTTGATCGCAGTGGTCGACGAAATCGTCGCGGCGAACCCCGACGAGTGGACGCGCTTTCTCGAGGGTGACGACAAGCTCATGGGCTTCTTCACCGGCAAGGTGATGGAAGCCACTGCCAAGAAGGCAAACGGGAAGGACGTCGCGGCCGAGCTCCGTCGCCGCCGCGGTTAGGGCTCGAGCGGCTCTTTTACGTAGCGGTCGAGCGTCGGGCCGACCCAGCGGCCGATCTGCCTGGGTGAAGCGGTGGACATCGGCGGTACGCGCAGGATGTAACGGGCGAACGCCAACCCCATCAGCTGCGACGAAACCATGGCGGTGCGCCGCCGCCTTAACGCTTCGGTCTCGCCCTCGTCGTGCCGGAGGACGCTCCAGACTCGCTCGTTGACGAATTCGCGCATGGCATCGGCCACGTTGCTCGATGCAGCCATGGCGGAGAGGCACGAGGCGAATGAGGACCCGGACCCTTCGGCGTGGTCCCACATGGTGAGGAAGCCCTCGATGGTCCGAGAGCCCGAGTACTCCGGCCCGGCGGCGTGCTCTTTTACCTGCCTCGGGTCGAAGGGCAGCGCCATGGCGGCCACGAACAAGGCGGCCTTGCCGTCGAAGTAATGGTGGACAAGGGCGGGGTCGACCCCGGCCTCTCGGGCGACCGCCCGCAGGCTGGTGCCGTCGTAGCCCTTGTCAGCGAAGACGCGCTTGGCCGCCTCGACGATCTCACCTCGGGTGTCCGCGTTGCCGGGCCGGCGTCCGACGGCGCTCACCGCTGTCGCACCGCGAATTTGCGGGTCAGCAGGTATTCACCAGCGGGGAATTCTGTGTTAAAACTCATCAGTGATGAATCATATGATCATGAGCGGGTGAGCGGAATGGATCAAAGGTCCCAGACAGAGGTCACGGCTCTGGGCCGGCTGGCCGGCTGGTGCTACGACCGTCGCCGCACCGTGCTCGTGCTGTGGATCGTCGCCATCATCGGCATCACAGTCGTTTCGGTGGCGGTGGGGACCACCTTCAAGAACAAGTTCACCGCCGGCAACACCCCATCGCAGCAGGCGCAGAACATCCTCCAAGAGCGCTTTCCGTCTAAGTCGGGGGACACCGCCGACATCGTGTTCCGCACATCGACGCCGATCGCCGCCAACCAGGCGGCGATCACCAACGTCATCGACAAGGTGCGACCGCTTCCCTATGTCCAGGGCATCACGAGCCCGTTCTCAGCGCAGGGAGCACACCAGATCGCGCCAAGAGGTGACATCGCCTACGCCGAGATCCAGTTCACGACGGACACAGCCGACATCCCGACCGGCGCCGTGAAGACGGTCATCTCCACCGCGCAAGGCGCGGCCACCCACGGGGTCCAGGTAGAGCTGGGCGGAAGCCCGATCTCCGCCGCCGCCACCGCAGCGCCGGGACCGAGCGAGGGCATCGGCATCACTGCAGCGCTGCTGATCATGCTGCTGGCTTTCGGCTCGGTGGTGGCCATGGGTCTGCCGGTGATCACCGCCCTGGCGGGTCTTGGGATCGGTATCGCCTTGCTGGAGTTGCTTACCCACCTGCTGACCGTGCCGAATTTCTCGCCCGAGATGGCGATCATGATCGGTCTTGGAGTGGGCATCGACTACGCGCTCTTCATCGTGACCCGCTACCGACAGGGCATCTTCGAGGGCCGGACACCGCGCGACGCGGTGATGACGTCCCACATGACCGCCGGTCGGTCGGTCATGTTCGCCGGCAGCACGGTTGTGATCTCCCTCTTCGGGCTCTACCTCATTCAGCAGCCCTACATGATCGGGCTCGCCACCGCCTGCATCGCAGCCGTATTGATGGTGCTCCTGGCGGCGTTGACGCTCCTCCCGGCGATGCTCGGGTTCGCAGGCAACGTGATCGACAAGCTGCACATCCCCGGGCTGCTCCAGAGCGGCGGGCCCCCGCCAGAGAACGGGTTCTGGCACCGCTGGAGCCGGTTCATCCAGAGGCGGGCCTGGTTCACTGGCATCGCGGCGGTGCTCGTCCTCGTGGCGCTCGCACTCCCGCTGTTCAGCATGCGTCTCCAGTTCACCGACGCCGGTAACGACCCCTCCAACCTGACGACGCGCCAGGCCTACGACCTCTTGGCCCAGGGATTCGGACCTGGGTTCAACGGTCCGCTGATCGTCGCGGTCGCCATGAGCGGACCCTCGGACGTACCGACGGTGCAGCATCTCGACCGCGCACTCTCGTCGGGAATCCCGGGCGTGGCCTTCACGGCACCGGCGCAGTTCAACGCGAACGACACCGGTGCCCTGATCCCGGTCATCCCGACGACGTCGCCACAAGCGTCGCAGACGGTCGACCTCGTGAACCGGCTGCGTGCCGACATGATCCCGCCGGTCGTCAACGGGACAGGCGTCAACGCGCAGGTCGGCGGGGAGACCGCGGCATCGATCGACGCCGCCAACTTCCTTGGTCATCGCCTCTTCATCGTGATCGGCGCGGTGTTGATCCTTTCCTTCCTGCTCCTCATGGTCGTCTTCCGCTCGCTGGTCCTGCCGCTGAAGGCAGTGATCATGAACCTCCTGAGCGTCGGTGCGGCCTACGGAGTGATGGTGGCCGTGTTCCAGTGGGGCTGGGCGGGGAGCATCATCGGCATAGGGGAGAAGGGGCCGATCGACCCCTGGATCCCGGTCGCAATGTTCGTCGTCCTCTTCGGCCTCTCCATGGACTACGAGGTCTTCCTTCTCTCGCGCATCCGCGAAGAGTGGCTCCGCACAGGTGAGAACTCGACCGCCGTCGCGGACGGCCTGGCCGTCACCGGCCGCATCATCACCGCGGCGGCGGCGATCATGTTCTGCGTCTTCGGCTCGTTCATCATCAAGGACCCGCTGCACATCCTCAAGGTGTTCGGTCTGGGCCTGGCGACGGCGGTGCTCATCGACGCCACACTCGTCCGCATGGTGCTCGTGCCTTCGATCATGGAGGTGCTCGGGCCGGTCAACTGGTGGCTGCCCCGCTGGATGGACCGGTCGATGCCGAGGCTCGGGATCGAGGTCACCCCGACCCCGACTCCCACTCCCGCTCCGGCATCGACGCCGTTGCCCACGCCCGCCTGACCTGCGCAGGGGCAGCCGTATGCTTGCCCCTCATGAGCAGCGAGCAACCGGCGTCCACGTTCGTTTCGTTGAACCCGGGGCGCGACGTACAGCGGGTCGGCACCGCCGAGTTCCTCGGCGAGGACGTTCAGAAGATCCACGACCCCGTGTGGGCCGTCATCGGGAACCTCGGCGACAGCCAGTGCTACCTCGGCGTCCCGGAGAAGGTGCAGATCATCCAGTCAGCGCTGTCGCGGCGCATCGCGAAGGACGACCTTGCGGTCCGATTGATCCCGCCGGCATTCACCCTCGGCGTCTCGGACGGCCAGCTCAACGGCACACCGGAGATGCGGTTCTCCCTCGTCGGAAGGGAGCTGGTGCACGACGTCGCCGACGTGCACCTCGTCGCGAACAAGGTTGCCGGGCTGGTCGCCGTCGTGGCGTGCGACAAGCCGCCGGTCGGCACGCTCGCCGCCATCCTCGAGAACGACACTCCCGCGGTCATCCTCTCGGACGGGCCGATCCGGCCCGGGATCGATCCGGAGACGGGTGCGCCGATCGACATCGTGGCGGCCTTCCAGATTGCCGACCAGGACGCGGCGGTTCGCGCCCGCTACGCGCTGCACGCCTGTCCGGGCCAAGGCAGCTGCGGGGGGATGTTCACGTACAACACGATGCAGACGTTCATCGCGGTGCTCGGGCTCGAGCCGCTGCACATGGTCGCTCCTCCGTCCGACGACCCGCGCCGTCTGAACGAGTTTCCGGATCAACTCATCGACTGCCTGCTGGCCATGGCGAGCCGGGGGATCAGCCCACGGGACATCGTGACGCCTTCGGCGCTCCGGAACGCGTTGACGGTGGCCATCGCCATGGGTGGTTCCACCAACGTCGCGCTGCACAGCGTCGAGATCGCACGTGCCGCCGGGATCGACCTCTGGGCCGAGGTGCTCAGCCAAGCCGACTTCAACGACCTGGCTCGGCGGCTGCCCGTACTCGTCAACATGCGGCCCTTCGGCGATTACTCCATGGTCGACGTCGACGCCAAGGGCGGGCTGCAGGTCATCGTCAAGGAGCTCCTCGACGCAGGGTTCCTCGACGGTGATGCGCTCACCTGCACCGGCGAGACCCTCGCCGAGCAGGTTCGACGGCTCGACCCGCCGCCGCCCGATCAGGACGTCATCTACCCGGTCGACAAGCCCTTCAAGGACACGGGCGGGCTCCGTTTGCTCCGGGGAAACCTCGCACCGGAGGGTGGCGCGATCCTCAAGGTGGCCGGCGTCGAACGTGGCGTGCAGGACGGCGTGTTCACGGGTCGAGCCCGCGTGTTCAACAGTGAGCGCGCTCTCGTCGAGGCCCTCGACCAGCAGCCGGACTCCTTCGAGGACAACGACATGGTGGTCATCCGCTACGAAGGGCCCCGTGGGGCGCCGGGCATGCCCGAGCTGCTCGACCCCACGTCGCGGATCACCGCCCTGTGCCGGGAGCGGGACATCACCATCGCTCTGATGACCGATGCGCGGTTCTCGGGCGGATCGGTCGGGTTGGTGATCGGCCACGTCGCACCCGAGGCCTTCCTCGGAGGACCCATCGCACTCGTCGAACAGGGCGACACCATCGTGATCGACGTCAACAACGATCGCATCGACTGCGCGCAGTTCGACGAAGCGGGTGTGCTCGAGCAGCGTGCCGCGGCCTGGCGGGCCGAGGTCGATCGCAACGGTGGCGTGCACCCGGACGCCACCCCGGTCACGGACCGGGTGTTGTCCCGGATGCGAGCCACGGCGCTGCCCGCGCTCTTGGGCGGAGGTATGGCCACCCCGCCGCCCGCCTGAGCAGGGGGCGCCGCCGGCGCTACTTCTGGCCGGTGCGGTGCAGCGCGTCGGGCCGGATCGACCCGACCGTGTCCCAGAGCTCATCGGACGGCACCGGGTGTCCGTAGAAGAAGCCCTGCACCGACTCGCACCCGATGGCCTGGAGCGCACCGGCCTGCTCCGCCGTCTCCACTCCCTCGGCGACCACGGACAGGTTGAGCGAATGCCCGAGGTTGACCAACCCCTGCACGATGGCCGCGCTGCGACAGTCGTCGGAATCGAGCGTCGAGACGAAGCGGCGGTCGATCTTGATCCCGGTGATGGGCAGGTCCTGGAGCCATGAGAAGTTGGAGTAGCCCGCCCCGAAGTCGTCCAGGGCGAGGCACACACCCAGTTCCCGAAGCGATCGCATGACCACCTCGGCGACCCCCACGTCGAGCAGGGCCTCCTCGAGGATCTCGAAACCGAGCAGCTCCGGGGGCAATCCGTTGCGCGTGAGCACGTCCACGACCAATGCCGGGAAGCCCGGGTCGGCGAGCTGCTGCGGGGACACGTTCACCCACAGACGGAAGGGGCCGGAAAGCTTGTCCTCCGCCCGCCACCGCGCCAGATCCGCCGTCGCCTGCTCCAACACCCACGTGCCGATCGGGGTGATGAGGCCGCTGTCTTCGGCGACGGGCAGGAACTTCTCGGGAAGGACCCGCCCGTGACCCGGACGGTCCCATCGCAGGAGCGCCTCGGCCGCGACGACGTCCTCGGTCAGGGGGTCCACGACCGCCTGGTACAGCAGCAACAAGGCGCCGCTCGCCATCGCGACGGGGAGCTCGCGCTCGATCTCGAAGCGTTCCCTGACCTGGGCGCGCATCTCGTCGTCGAAGAGCTCCCAACGGCCGCGCCCGCCTTCTTTGGCCCGGTACATCGCGGTGTCCGCGTTGCGCAGCAATGTCTCGGCCGAGTGCCGCCGGAGTCCCGGCACGGTCATGGCGATGCCCACGCTCGCGCTGATCCCGTAGTCGGACCCGTCGATCTCGATCGGCTTCTGGAACGTGTCGAGGAGGTGCTGGGCGATGGCGCAGGCCTCGTTGGACCCCCGCACGTCCGGGCAGATGACGACGAACTCGTCGCCCCCGAACCGCGCCACACTGTCCGTCTTCCGGCACGATGCGCTCAGGCGATGCGCGACCTCCTGGAGCACTCTGTCGCCGACCTGATGGCCGAAGAGGTCGTTGACCACCTTGAACCGGTCGAGATCGAGGAAGTAAAGCGCCACGGATCGTCCGCTGCGGTGACTGAGCGCCAAGCTCTGTTCCAGGCGGTCGTCGAGCAGGGCCCGGTTGAGCAGACCCGTCAACGGGTCGTACATCGCCTGGTACGCGTTGATCTGCTTCAACCGGTCGACAAGGTCCCGGTTCTGCTTGAACAGGCGCCTTCTCGTCAGGGCGGCGGCGACGCTCTTTTGAAATTGAGGCGGCGCGACCGGCTTGATCAGATATGCGTCGAGCTGTCCCACCGCTGCGATCGCGGTGTCGAGCGTCGCATAGCCCGTCAGCAGGAGAACGGGGATCTCCGGATCGTGGGCCTTGACGTCCTGGGCGAGGTCTATCCCGGTGCCATCGGGCAACTGGTAGTCGACGACGACGACGGCCGGCGTGTGGATGGCGACCAGTTTCCGCCCCTCGTCGACCGTCCCTGCGGTGATCGTCTCGATCCCGTCCATGCGGAGGACCTCGACGAGCGTGTCGCGCATCTGCTCGTCGTCGTCGACGACCAGGACGGTTTCAGTGTGGTCCGGTGCACCATAGAGATCTGTCATGCGGTCCTCGCGATCGATCGCAGCTCTGACCTCGTCGAGCAACTGCCGAGGCGCAACGGGCTTCATCAGGTGGGAGAAGACTTTGTGGCCGACGCTCCGCTTGTCTTCTCCCTCGAAGCGGTACGCGGACATCAGAATCACGTTCGGTGGTGAGTCGAGGGCCTGGAGGACCTCGATGCCGGTCCGTCGGGGCATGCGGATGTCGAGGAGCAGGACCGAGCACGCTCCCGGACTCCAGCATGTCGAGCGCGTCCTGACCGTCGACGGCCTCTGCGACGGAGTAGCCGGCTGATCGCAGGATCTCGGCGACCGAGGTGCGGACGGGCTCCTCGTCGTCCACGACGAGCACGTCGGCGAGCAGGACGCTGTTCACTTCGCCACCCGCTCCCTCACCGGCAGGACAACGGTCGCACGCACGCCACCGGTAGTCGCGTTCTCGAGCGAGATCTCCCCCCCGTGGGCTTGCGACGAGCCGCTGCACGATGGCCAGTCCCAGCCCGGTCCCGCTGTCCTTGGTCGTGAAGAAGGGCTCGAAGACCCGCTGCATGGTCGGCGTCCTTGATGCCGTTCCCGCTGTCCTCGACGATGAACGTCGCGTGGCCGTCGGAGCAGGACGCGCCGAGACGGACCGTCCCACCTTCGGGCATGGCCTGGTACGCGTTGGTGACCAGATTCGTGAGCACTTCGGCCAGCTGGCCGCGGTCGCCGACGAGCGAACACGGCGCGACCTCCACGTCGACGTGGACGTCGATCGGGGTGCGGCGTCGCGGAAAGGACCTCGTCGACGAGGTCGGGCACGTCGATCTCGCTCTCGACCAGCTCGCGTGGTCGGACGAAGGCGGTCAGGTCGTCGGCCAGCACGGCGGCCTTCGAGGTCTCACGCTCTGCCATCGACAGGTACTTCTCGGTCGTCGGCTGAAAGATCTTGACCGAGATCGCCCCGGACGATGAACAGAGCGTTCGTCACGGCGGCCAGCGGGTTCCGGAGCTCATGGCCGATGACCGACGCCATCTCACCCACGGCCGAGAGCCTCTCCTGCTGGACGAGCGCGTCCTGCGTGGTCCTTGAGCTCATGGAGCGACGCGTTCAGGTCGGCGGTGCGCTCCTCGACGACGGCCTGGGCGTAGCGATGGCGTCGTTGGACCGTCTCGATCGTGATCGTGACGACGAGGGCGATGAACAGGCCCATGACGAGCAGGATCCACGGCCCCGAGGATGCAAGGCCCGAGACGAAGGGGGTGCGTGCGTTCGCAACGAGGGTCCAGCGTCGAGGCGCCGATCGTGCACCGGTGCGTGTGCCGACGGCTTGGCCAGCGGCAGCGCGTCGGTGGAGGCGATGAGCAAGTTGGAGGGCATGGGCGGGCCCGGGCCGTACAGGGCGACGTTGAGGTTGTTGAAGGCCGGACCGATCGCCGTGGCGATGTTGATGTGCGCGGGGATCATGAATTCCTCGTAGACGTAGAGCCCGCCGGAGGCAGGCGCGGCGAAGCGGGCATGCTCGACCTTGCCGTTCGACGTCACCGGGTCCGCTGACGACGTCGGTGCCCGGCGCCGCGCTGGACGGTGGCAAGCGCCCCGCCGGTCAGGGTCATCGCCGGCGCTGGTACGTGGTGCCGGAGGCGGCGACGACGACATAGCGATCACCTTCG
Source organism: uncultured Acidimicrobiaceae bacterium (assembly GCA_963828455.1). GTDB lineage: Bacteria > Actinomycetota > Acidimicrobiia > Acidimicrobiales > RAAP-2 > Bog-473. The sequence goes on from CAWHFH010000028.1 coordinate 178,883, forward strand.
ACTTTGCGGACGAGGACGTCGGCGATACCCGGCGAGACTCTTGCCGCTCGGGTTCACGAAGTTGACGAAGGCGGTCGGATCGGCCTTGGTCAGCTTCACCACCGCGGCGTCGTTCGAGACTCCGGTGATGATGCCCCCGAAGACCGACGAGGCAGTTTCTCCGGCGTCGGTGGTCTCGTTGGAGAGCAGCGCGGTCTCCTGCTGGTCGACGCTGTGCTGGAGGAAGAAGTAGCCGCCGATGCTCAGGAGGACGATGATCGCCCCGATGAGGAGGGCGACGGGGGAGGGGCGCCAGCGGTGTCTCATGAAGGCGTCCATTGCAGCACGGAAGGGGCTACGAACCGCCCGTCGCCGTGGGCCAAGTCACTCGCCGCCGTCATCAGCGGGTGGCGCCAGCTTCATGGATTCCCCCAAAGACCGTCGTAGCCATTCCGCCACGAGTCTCTCCGGCTCATATTCTTCCACAGGGCTGCACGAATCTTTCGCAACTCTTCGGGAGCCAAACGGATGTTCGCCCTGGGCGGGCAGGCAGGCGACGCCCTGTTGAGCCCGGTGGGTCGGCGAAAAGGCGACGGAGGGCCCGCCGGGCATGTCGGCGCGGAGCCGATCCGCGGACGATCGGCGTCAGATCCGCCGCCGACGAGCCGTCTATGCGGAGAATGGCGGCGTCACGATGCCGACGTCTACAGGGCTGTCGGCGTGGACCGGCCAGCCGAACAGGTCGGCGTCGTGCCCTGAGGCGTCGGTCCGTCGGGACGGCAGATCTCGAGCGGTGCAGCGGGGGGACGCCCCGGGGACGGTGAGGGCAGAAGGGCGGGGTTGTCCACCCTCGAGAGGCGTGGCAGAATGACCGGGCTATGCACGCGCGCCCGACCCGGCCCGAGACGATTCTGGTAGTCGTAACGTAGAGGCGCGCCCTCACATCGCAGTGCGCGCCTCTCGACCTCCCGATCCGGGGGGTCGTTTCAATTCCCGGACAATTTTCGCCGCAGACGCACACACCGACAGGAAGACAGGAACAGGGGACCGACAATGAAGCTGACAGGGGCCCAGGCCCTCATCAAGAGCCTCGAGATGCAGGGGGTCGACGTCATGTTCGGCCTGCCCGGCGGCGCCATCCTGCCGGTGTACGACCCGATCATCGACTCGTCGATCCGCCACATCCTGGTCCGGCACGAGCAGGGCGCGGGCCATGCGGCCGAGGGCTACGCCATGGTGACGGGGAAGCCGGGCGTCGCGATGGTGACGAGCGGGCCGGGCGCGACGAACATCGTGACGCCGCTGGCGAACGCGTACATGGACTCGACGCCGCTCATCGTGGTGTCGGGGCAGGTGGCCACGCCGGCGATCGGGACGGACGCGTTCCAGGAGTGCGACATCACCGGCGTGACGATGGGCATCACGAAGCACAACTGGCTCATCAAGGACGTCGACGACATCCCGCGGGTGGTGGCCGCCGCGTTCCACGTCGCGACGACGGGGCGGCCGGGGCCGGTGCTGATCGACTTGCCCAAGGACATCTCGAACCAGACGATGGAGTGGTACTGGCCGAAGTCCGTCGAGGAGCTCGACCTCCCTGGCTACCACCCGGTGACGTTCGGCGACCCGGTCCTGGTCGCGCAGGCGGCCGAGCTGATCGCGGCGGCGAAGCGGCCCGTGCTCTACGTCGGCGGTGGGGTGCTCAAGGCCCGGGCGGCCGAGGCGCTGCGGGCGCTGGCCGAGCGGACCGGGATCCCGGTGGTGACGACGCTCATGGCGCGGGGCGCCTTCCCGGACTCGCACCCCCAGGCGCTCGGGATGCCCGGGATGCACGGCCACTACACCGCGGTGACCGCCATGCAGAAGAGCGACCTGCTGATCAACCTCGGCGCCAGGTTCGACGACCGGGTGACCGGGAAGATCTCGTCGTTCGCGCCCGAGGCCAAGGTGATCCACGTCGACATCGACCCGGCCGAGCTCGGGAAGGTGCGCGTGCCCGACGTCGGCATCGCCGGCGACTGCCGCCAGGTGATCGGCGAGCTGCTGCTGGCGATGGACGCCCGCGACACCGTGGGCGAGGGGCCGGTCGTCGGCGACCTCGAGCCGTGGTGGCGCCAGATCCGCGAGTGGCAGGAGCGCTTCCCGCTCCACTACACCGAGACGGAGGGCGGGGCGATCAAGCCGCAGAACGTCGTCGAGCAGCTGCGGGACGCGGCCGACGAGGACACCATCGTCGTCGCCGGCGTGGGCCAGCACCAGATGTGGGCCTCGCAGTACTGGAAGTTCGAGCACCCCTACACGTGGGTCGAACTCGGGCGGAGCCGGGACGATGGGCTTCGCCGTGCCGGCGTGCATCGGGGCGAAGGTCGGCCGGCCCGACCGTACCGTGTGGGCCATCGACGGCGACGGCTGCTTCCAGATGACGGCGCAGGAACTGGTGACGGCGAGCGCGGAGCAGATCCCGGTGAAGGTGGCGATCCTGAACAACGCCTATCTGGGCATGGTGCGCCAGTGGCAGGAGATGTTCTACGGGGAGCGCTACTCGGAGGTCTACCTCTCGCCCGACCTGCCCGACTACGTGAAGTGGGCCGAGGCGATGGGCTGCGTCGGCATCCGGGCCGAGTCGCCCGAGGACGTGGGCCCGGCGATCGAGAAGGCGAACTCCATCGACGACCGCCCGGTCGTGGTCGACTTCCGCACCGACGCCTTCGAGAAGGTGTTCCCGATGGTGCCGGCGGGCGCGTCGAACGACGACATCGTGGTGCACCCGGACCAGGTGACCGGGGCGGCCCGATGAGCGCGACCTCGGGTGCCGCCGCCGGCGCTGGCGAACGTCACCGCGCTCGAAGGGCGGCAAGCCGCCGGCGCCACGCCACCACATCCTCTCGGTGCTGGTCGAGAACAAGGCCGGCGTGCTGGCCCGGGTGGCGGGGCTGTTCAGCCGGCGCGGCTTCAACATCTACTCCCTCGCCGTCGCCCCGACCGACGAGGACGAGCACTTCAGCCGCATCACGATCGTGGTCGACGTGGAGTCCGCGCCGTTGGAGCAGGTGATCATGCAGCTCGACAAGCTGGTCAACGTCGTCTCCATCGGCGAGCTCTCGCCGGCCGAGGCGGTCGAGCGCGAGCTGGTGCTCGTCACGGTGGCCGCCGGGCCCACGGAGCGCTCGCAGGTGATCCAGCTGGTGGGCGTCTTCGGCGGCGAGGTGATCAACGTCGGGACGGACCGCCTGACCGTGATGCTGGCGGGGCGGCCCGAGAAGATCGACGACTTCGAGGGACTGCTCGAGCAGTATCACGTCGTCGAGCTCCAACGGACGGGCCGGGTGGCCCTGCCTAAGCTGGAACGCCACTGACCCGCCGGCGGGACCAGGACCAGGGACCACCAGGGACAAAGAAAGAGAAAGAGCACACAACATGGCCACGCTGTACTACGAATCCGACGCCGACCCGACGCTGATCGCGGGGCGCAAGGTCGCCATCCTCGGCTACGGGTCGCAGGGCCACGCCCACGCGCAGAACCTGATGGAGTCGGGGGTGGACGTGCGCGTCGCCCTGCGCGAGGGGAGCTCGAGCCGGGCCAAGGCCGAAGGAGGCCGGGCTGCGCGTCATGTCGCTCGGGGACGCCGCCGCCGAGGCGGACGTGATCATGATCTTGCTGCCCGACACGGAGCAGAAGGCGGCCTACGACGAGTTCGTGGCCCCGAACCTCAACGACGGCGACATGCTGATGTTCGCCCACGGGTTCAACATCCGCTTCGGCCAGATCGTCCCGCCGGCGGGTGTCGACGTCACGCATGGTGGCGCCCAAGGGGCCGGGCCACCTCGTCCGGCGCACCTACACCGAGGGCGGAGGGGTCCCGTCGCTCGTCGCCGTGCATCAGGACGCCACCGGGAAGGCACGCGACCTCGCGCTGTCCTACGCGCACGCCATCGGCGCGACGCGGGCCGGCGTGCTCGACACGACGTTCGACGAGGAGACCGAGACCGACCTCTTCGGCGAGCAGGTGGTGCTGTGCGGCGGGCTGACCGCTCTGGTGACCGCCGGCTTCGAGACGCTGGTCAACGCGGGCTACCAGCCCGAGTCGGCCTACTTCGAGTGCCTGCACGAGCTGAAGCTGATCGTCGACCTCATGTACGAGCAGGGGATCGCCGGCATGCGCTACTCGATCTCCGACACCGCCGAGTACGGCGACCTGACCCGGGGGCCCCGGGTCATCGACGACGCCGTGCGGGCGACGATGCAGGGCATCCTCGACGACATCCGCAGCGGCGCCTTCGCCGAGGAGTGGATCGCCGAGAACAAGGCCGGGCGGCCGAAGTTCCAGGCGCTGCGCGAGGCGGGCAAGGCCCACCAGATCGAGACGGTGGGCGCCGAGCTGCGGGCGATGATGCCCTTCATCTCGGCCGGCAAGACCCGGGTGCAGGACGCGTCCGGCGGCTGACCAGGGAGTTCCGCGCTTCCTTCGGCGGAGGGGTTGACCTGACATCAAAGTGATGTCATAATGACATCATGAAGATGTCACTTGGTGGTGGACGGGCTGCGCTCCGACGTGATCAGCGTCGGCGAGCTCGGCGACGACACGGTGGCCGAGGTGGCCGACCGCATCGCCGAGCTGCTCGGCCGCTCCATCCCCTCGCGGATCCTCGACCTGTTGTCGGAGGTGGCGGCCGAGGTGTCGGCCGAGCTGCCCGAGGGCCGCGTCGAGATCCGGGTCGCGGGCGACGACGTCGACCTCGCCTACGTGGAGGACGGGCCCGCCCGGGCCGCCGGCCCCGAGGGCGACGGCAGTGGCGACGGGGACGGGGATCGTGACCGCGACATGTCGGCGCGCATCACCCTGCGCCTGAGCGAGAGCCTCAAGACGCGGGTGGAGGAGGGCGCGGCGCGCGAGGGGATCTCGGTGAACGCGTTCATCGTGCGCACGCTCGAGCACGGCGCCTCGGGCGAGCACAAGCGGAAGAGCTACGCGGGCAACCGCCTGCGCGGTTACGGGACTACCTGAAGAGCTGAAAGGAGCAATTGCGATGGAGAAGATCTTCGAGACGCCTGGGGGCGTGCGCCTGCACGTGCAGAACGAGGTCGGCCTCGTTGCCGTCACCGCCACCCCCACGGAGGAGACGGTGGTGTGGCTCGAAGCGCACACGCCGGCAGGCGAGGAGCTCGTCGAGCGCGCCACCGTCGAGTGCCGGCCGGCGGGCCGCCGCCACATGGTGGTGGTGAAGGTCCCGAAGCAGGGGATGGGGAGCCGCTTCATCCGGCGCAACCCGGTGACGGTGCGGGTCGACCTGCCCGAAGGCAGCGACGTGACCGTCGTCACGGGGTCGGCCGACGTCGAGGTCACCGGGCCGATCGGCGCCGGCGACTTCACCACCTCGAGCGGGGACGTGGCGGCCGACGACGTCGCGGCGAACCTCACCGCCCGCTCTGCGAGCGGCGGCCTCACCGTGGGCGCGGTGGGCGGGGACCTCAAGGTCCAGACCGCCTCGGGCGACCTGCGCTGCTCGAGCGTCGCCGGTCGGGCCGTCTTCACCACGGCGTCGGGTGACATCGAGGTGGGGGCCGCTTCCGGTCAGGTCGAGGTCAAGGCGACTTCGGGCGCCGTGCGGCTCGGCGAGCTGGCGCACGGGGCGCGCGTCACCAATGTCTCGGGGGACGTCCGGGTGCTCGCGATCGACGAGGGCACGCTCCACGTGCGCTCGGTGTCGGGCAACGTCTTGGTCGGCGTGGTGACGCGGGGTGGACCTGCACGTCGACGTCGAGACGATGTCGGGCGAGGTGCGCTCGGACATCCCGCTGGACGACAAGCCGGGATCGGCGCGCAAGGACGCGTTGGTCGAGCTGAGCGTGCGCAGCGTCTCGGGCAACGTCGAGATCGAACGGGCACTCGAGCAGGTGGCCTGAGCCAGGCCTCCCGTGCGCCCGGGGCCAAGGACCGGGTCCGGCCGCTACATTCGACGGACGACGCGGAAGGAGGTGCGGACCGTGGATCAGACCCGCCTCGATGGCCGGCTGACTACGCCGTCGAGCAGAAAGAAGCTCTCGAGGCGGAGATCGCGCTCATGCGCCAGCGCGAGGAGGTGGCGGCGCTGCGGCGGTGCGCTCCCACCGGGCGCCGGGGTCCAGGACTACGAGTTCATCGAAGGACCGCGGCTCCTGGCCGGGGGTGACGAACCTCTCAGCACAGTACGGCTCTCCGAGCTCTTCACGGCACCTGACCGCCCGCTGGTCGTCTACCACCTGATGTACGGCAAGTGGCAGCACGACTCCGTGCCCCATGTGCACCATGTGGATCGACGGCGTCAACGGGGTGGCGCGCCACGTGGCACAGAACGTCGACTTCGTCGTCGCTGCGGCCGCCGACCCTCCGGCGCTGCGGGCGCACGCTCGTCCGCGGCTGGGAGAACTTGCGCCTCCTGAGCTGCGGCGACAGCACGTTCCAGCACGACTTCGGGGCCGAGGACGACGAAGGCCGGCAGAACTCGACCGTGTCGGTCTTCACGCTCGACACCGACGGCTCGCCCCGGCACTTCTACACGAGCCACCCGCAGTCGACGACGACATCGCGGAACGGGGCATCGACCTGCTCGCGCCGGCCTGGCACATCCTCGACATCACGCCGGCGGGCCGGGGCGACTGGTACGCCGGCCTGGACTACTGACGTGCCCTTCGTCCGGCCCTCCGACATGCTCAGCGGGACGCCGCTCCCGGGCTGGAGCGGGCGGTTCCTCCATTCGGCCAACATGACCTTCGCCCACTACGACATCGCCGCGGACGCCGCGCCGCTGCACGAGCACCACCACGAGCAGGAGGAGGTCTGGCACGTCGTCGACGGGGAGATCGCCCTCACCATCGAGGGCGAGGAGCAGGTCTTGACGGCGGGTTGCGTCGCCGTGGTCCCGCCCGAGAACGCCGCATTCGGTCCGGCCCTTGGCCGCGGCCCGGGCCATCATCGCCGACTACCCGTTGCGTCCCAACCTGCCCGGCGAGACGCCCTCCGAATAGCCACCGGCCCGCGACCAAGTCGTCATGTTGCGCGGTCAGACTGACCGGCGATGTTGCGGCGGATCGTTGCCAGGTGCGTTGCAGGGTCGCCGCGGTCGCTCGTGACCGTCCCGGTCGTCGCGCTGGGCACGGCGGGACCGGCCTCGGCGGTCGAAGCCGGATTGCCGACCTTGCGGTCGCCCGCGTTCGCCGGCGCCAGTGTGAGCGGGGCCCCGGCGATCGCGGGCCCCATCAGGTCGCCCGGCGGGCCCTATCTCTACGACCGGCAGGGTCGCGTCGTCTTCCTTCACGGCGTGGACGCCGTCTACAAGCGTCGAGCCCTTCGAGCTCTACGCGGACCCGGGGAAACCGTGGAACTTCTCCGCGGCCGACGCGTCACTCATGGCACGGCTGGGCTTCGACGTCGTCCGCCTGGGTATGACGTGGAGCGGCCTGGAGCCCGGAAAGGCAAAGGCCAACTCCCCCGCGATCTGCGGCCGCGGGAAGCCGACCAATCCGCACCAGCTCAACCTGGCGGTGCTCGACCGCTACGTGGCCCACCTCAAGCAGACCGTCGAGCTCCTCGGGCGCTTCCACATCTTCACGATTCTCGACATGCACCAGGACGTCTACAACCAGGCGTTCGACGGGGAGGGCGCACCGTCGTGGGCGGTGTGCACCAACCACGTGGCCGAGGACGGACCCGCCGGGACGGTGGTCGCACGAGTATTCGACGACAGCGACGCAGATCGCCTACGACCACTTCTGGAACAACGACGTCCGCGGCGACCTGCAGGGCCAATACGACCACGTGTGGGGGTACGTGGCCCAGGCGTTCCGGGGCAATCCGTGGGTCATCGGCTACGACCCGTTCAACGAGCCGTTCTCGACTTCGCTCGTGCACTATCGGGGCGAGCATTTCAACGCCCAGATCCAGTGCTTCTACACCGGGACGAAGTACATAAAGATCCGGCTGCCGGATGCGCCGGCATTGCACTGCCCCCGCAACGATCCGGCCAGCGGCGTCGTGCCGACCATTCTGGCCAACGACCCGTCGCACCTCGTCTTCGACGAGAACGACATCTACGGCACGCTGGGATACGTCACGAACCTCGGCCCGATGCGGCTGCGCAACCTCGTCTACAACGTGCACATCTACTGCGGGGCGAGGAGCCCGGTCACGGGGAACCCGACCAACGTCTCCCTGTGTGCCAGGCAGGCCGCACACTCGCTCGGCAAGCGGTACTCGGACCGGCCGGAGATGGCGTCGCAGACGCAGCCCGGCGGCCCGGCCTGGCTCGTCACCGAGTTCGGTGCGACGTCCAGCGCGCCGTACCTGCGCGAGCGTCACCTCCCTCATGGACGCCGAGAAGGTCGGGTGGATCTACTGGTCGTGGAAGTACTACGGCGATCCCACCGGGAGCGCAGCCGAGTCGCTGGTCATGTCGGACGGCCGGTTGAAGGCGACGGCGCGTGTGCTGAGTCGGACCTATCCCGAGGCGGTCGCAGGCCGGCCGATCTCGTTCGACTACTCACCCGACACCGACGTGTTCCATCTTGCGTACGCGCCGAACCACGGATTAATGCGCCGACCGTCGTCTTCGTGCCGACGGAGATCCACTACCCGAGGGGCTACTGCGCCAAGGTCAAAGGCGGACGGGTCACCTCGGCGCCGGGGAGCGATCTGCTCGAGGTGACCAATGCCGCGGACCGGTCATCTCGTGACGGTGACGGTCGAGCCCGGCACCTGCACTACCTGACGTCGTCGCTCGCCTCCGGCCTCGTAGGGTGGTCGTGCATGTGCCGGAACATCACCACCCTGCGCGGGCTGCAGCCCGCGGCGACACCCGAGGAGATCGAGGCCGCGGCGCGGCAGTTCGTCCGCAAGGTCAGCGGCGTGCAGTCGACGTCGCCCCAGACCGAGAAGGCGTTCGAACGCGCCGTGCGCCAGGTCACCAAGGCCACGACCGAGCTGCTCGCCGGATTCCCGCCCCGCAAGCAGCCACCT
>CAWHFH010000029.1:0-134650 GCA_963828455.1 uncultured Acidimicrobiaceae bacterium
GATTTGCTCCCTGTTGGAGGGTATGCGGTTCACGTAAGACCTGTTGAGAGCGTCACCCCGTGACACACTCCGACACCGTTTCCCATGTCGCTATTCAACGCGGATTCAACGACCCGCCTTCACCCAGTCGTGATGTCCTCAGTGCCACCACCGCCGCGTCTTGACGGGAACGCCTCAACGCCGGCGCTGGCCAGCCCCTTGATGATCCCATTCACACCCAAGCCATACCCGATAGCCGCCCCACGCGTTGCTATGTGGGGAATCCAGCGCGAACACCCCAGCGAGGAGCGCCAGCAATACGACCGCCAGGAGTGAGACCAAGAATCCACTAATGGTGAACGTGAATCGGCCCTGCAGAGAGCTTCGGCTGACCTCTGGCAGTACATAGACCACAACCGCGGCAACCGCACCGCCGAGGCAAGCCCAGCCAAATGCTTGAGGGGCGGGCACCGACCGACGGCGAAAATAGGGTGGCGCTATTGTCCGAGGGGCTAGCGCGTGAGGGTTGAAGTCCCAGCGGTGCTCACCAGTCGGAAGATGTGGTGAAGGCGCTCAGACCAGGTGGGAACAGGCTTCTCGGCTGCCACGGTCTCAGGCGCGGCTACTACTGCCGTCCGCCCCGTTGGCACTGGCGGTGTCTGAACCTGTTGCCTCATGGCTTTCATTGTATCGGACCAAACTATGGCTTCGTAACCCTCTGCGGGATAAAATCCCTCCTGAACAGGCTCTTCCTACGCTACCGCCCGCCGTAGCTCCCGCCGCTCGCCTCGTTCGTCCCGCCCCAGCACCCCATGATGTCCGGCTCCGCCACGGGTGCTGCTTGCCGGCTGGCCCGTCTCGAACGTAGGAACAGATCGGGCGCACGGTCATAACCAATCCGGCGCACGTAGCAGTAGCAGGCGTCGCACCGACCTTGGATCCGCGAATCGGACGGATGGTCAGAGTTAGCGCCATTGTGACGACAGGTTCGTCTGGCCCTACACCGGGCGCCGTCTTCAAGCGCACGATGCGAAACGTGCGGCGGCCGTCGCTTGCCCAGTGGTGGTCGCCCGCGCCAAGCCTCGACCATCAGCCCGGCGCGACAATCGGGCGATGCCTCCCCGTCCCGGCGACCCGTGCCCCGGGTTCGTCGCCCGGGCCGACCGATGCTGGCGGATGGTCTACAGCCACCAGCTGCAAGCCACGCACTGCTGCGAGACGCCGACATGGACGGGGCGATGGTTCTCGCCTCACGGTGATCGGTGGTGGCGAGTGTGGGCCTGCCCGGAGCACCTCGAGGGGCTAACAGGATTGCGGGAGTTCGGCCGCCGGCAGGGTTAGGTAGCCCCGAACACCAGATCGGTGTGCCACAGTCCGGCACCCTGGGGGCGCCGCTCAGCTCTCTGGTACGACCCAATGTTCAGCGGCTGTGTGGTGTTCGCAGCCGTCGTGCTCAAACATCACTCTGCCATCAAAGGGTGCCTCGGGATTAGAGCAAGCTCCCCAATCAGTGCCAAAGGGTCCCGACAAGGGCAGAAAGAAAACGCAGCTACCGCACTGTTCTGCATACCACTCGTCCTGATAGTCCGGCTGCTCCTGGGACCGATACCGTCGCTTCATCCACCGAGCGTGGGTAGCCCTGCGGTGTGCTTCGTTATAGAGAAGCGGGTCATCAGGCACCCGTACATCATTGCTCAGGGGGTCCCATGGAGACTGCCCCCGTGCGCCGGACTTGTCGCAGTCAAAGCAGGTTCTTGAACCAGATCAACTGGGCTTCCTGCGGATGGTTCCTGTACGCCCTTTCGTCGAAGGCGACCAACGTGCAACCCATCGCGGCATAGAAGCGACAGGCTCTGACGTTCACGTTCTGAGTCTCGATCTTGAGCATCCGACCACCCTTGGCACGGGTCCAATTCTCAGTGGCGCGAAAAGCGCGGAGCCCACGCCGGCCGAACGATTCTCGGGCCGGACTCTGATGTCCCATAGCACCGCCAGGTCATCTCTTCCTTCGAGCATGTCGACCTCGGGTGCTCGGAAGGCGATCACGGCGCCACCGATCTTGTCTACGCCGTCGTAGGCAGCAAGCAGCCCCCAGTTGGACGTATCGAATTGCCTGAGCCAGCGGGTCGGCCCCTCACCCTCCTCAGCGTCGTAGTCCTTGAACCAGGGGAAAGCGACCTCCGCCTCAGTCAGGATGATCCCTACCAACTCAGAGTCCGGACTCGACAGCTCCAAGACCCGGTCGACGCTGAAGGAGGCCGGGATCTCCGCATACTTGTCCAGCCGACCGATCGGCTCCTCGTCGATTCTCAGATCCACCCTCCCTATCTTGCTACCGACAGCTCGCGAGTAGCCCCGCACACCGGTTCGGATATGGCCCGGGGCCGAGACCCGGGGGGGAACGCGGAGGGATGCGTCACCCCCCCGGGCACGGCCGAAGGCCGCAGGGCCGGCGCTCAACAGGCGAAGGAGAACGAACACCCGAGCGCGGGCACCGCGGCGAGCTTGGTGACGTCAGCGGTCTATAACCTGACGCGCGTCCTCGACGAGGACATTGCAGATGTCCAGATCGACGATGGCCGCTTTGCGCTCAAAGCCAAGCATCACGTTCCAACGTTGGAGAATCCCCGCCAGGCGGTTGGCGGTGGCGGCGATGGTGTTCCAGGCGGCCGCGAGTTCCTGCGTCGGTGGCGGATCGGCGGCCAAGTAGGCGGCGAGGTCCCGCGTGGCGGCAGAGACCTGATCCCCCACTGCGACGAGGTTGTCCGCGGTGGCGGCGTCACCCGCAGCGAGAGCGGCGTAGAACGCGTCGAGGTACGGTTGCGCCCGCGTCTGCCAACGCTTGATTCGGCCGCGCTTGAAGAGCGCCGGGGGCCACCGCTTGGTCGAGTAGGTGGGCAAGGCTGGCGGGCCGGCGTAGGAGACCGTCACCATCACATCCTCCCAGCGGTGATCGCTACGGAGGTCGACTTGTTGGCGGGAAAGCCGACCACGCTGACATCGAGCAGCTCCGCAAAGCTGTAGATGGAGCGTTGCGAGTAGTCGTCGGTCCACACGTCGTGTTCGACAACGAATCCGACGCTGCACTCTCGCATGTCCCCTCTCTCGACGGCAATCGCCAAATCGTTAGCTGTGCGGCTGCGCCTGTCGAGACGCGCGGTGAAGTTGAGTCCGCTCTTGTTCTCATAAATCTTTAGCGTCCCGGTGGTGGTCCTCGAGAGCGCCATTCCAGCATGGTCGACGAGTAAGCGTGTATCCGGGTCACGGGCGAGCACGCCTTTGGCCGCCCCGCGCTTCACGCACTCCCGGAACATGCCGAACTGGTCGGTCACGTCGTAGAACGACTCGTATGTGGACGCCTGACCGGAAATCTCGACCTCGTGGGCGCGAGGCCGGGGCCGGAGGAACGAAAATCCAGACCGCCTTTCCTTTTTCGGTTCTCGAGGTCCCGCCCAATCGGGAGCTGCAGGCGGCGCTCGGCGCGGCCCCGATACTCCGAGCGCCGGGCAAGACGACCGCGACCAGACCGGGCCGGTGTGCCGAATGGGGTGGGCTTGATCTGCGCTGGCGTCAGCGCGTGCGGCCCGTTGTCGAACAGGTGAGGGTTCGCGGCCTTGTGGTGTGCGATGACCTTTTGCAGCTTGGTCATCGCCGTCTTCAAGTCGGCGCCCTGGCCTTTGTTCAGCGTCTTGTCGAGGCCATCCATTGCGTCGAGCTCGGCCGTCGCGGCACGCCATTGGCGCCACGCCGCGGGCGGCGCGGGTCGCCGTCCTCCGTGTGGACGAGAATCTGTTTGGCGCCCTCGAGGCGGTCCTTAAGTTGTTCTCGCTTCCGTTGCAGTGCGGTGGTCATGCGTGGTCCTCTTCCTTCTCAATCTTGTAGCCCGCGGCCTTCAGGCCAGCGACGACATCGGCGACACCGTGGTCGGCGACCACGCGGTCGTGCGGCAGAACCACGCGTGCTAGCGGAGTGCAGTCGTGGGCGTATCCACGCCGGGTCGCTTGTTTACAGTCGTCGCACCGCTCGGGGTCCCCGGTCTGCGGAAGTCGGTAGCGCGCCAAGCGGTCGGCGTAACGCTTCTTGTCGGCCGCCACCGCTTCTGCGATTCCGCAATCACACGGACCGCTGTTCTGGGGTCGCGGCTTGAAGCACCAGCCGCAGACGTCGAAGACCGGCGCGACGTACGCGGCCGCTTCCTCGGGACTACTGATTGTTTTCGGCTCGTAGGCCGGTCGCGGCAGACCGACCGTCGAGACGGACACCTTGGCGGCACCGGGTGAGCTCTTGCTGACAAATGTCATGTTTCTCCTTATGGTTGTTCGGGGTTGGTGTAGCGGTTCATGAAGCCCTCCACGCCGAACGGGTCGCCCGGCGGTGGGCCGTAGTTGATGACCGGGGGCATCGGTCCCGGTCGACATGCGTGCGGCTGTTCCGGATCGCGCATGTCGCCGCAGAGCTCGCAGCGAATCGGCACATCGACCGGCTTGCCTTGCTTCTCCTTCATGCGGGCATATCGCTTCGCCGCGGCGACTCTGCGCCGGCGTCGACGCGGCTTGAGGGCTTCGTTACACACGTGGCGAGGTCCGTCACCTTCGGGTATGTCGGCGCCGCACGTCATACAGGTGGTGCGCACGCCTTCGCTGGGATCGACGCGGTTCATGCGAGCGAGCATTTCATTGGGGTCGGCGACGGGCATTAGGTGCCTCCTTGCAGTTCAGGGGGTAGCGGGGTTTTCATGCCGAGCATCCGGTCCCACTTGTCGTCGAAGATGGTGGCGGTGTCCCAGACGTGAACCTGGCGCTGGCCCTTCTGTGCCGCCCACAAGGCGATCGTGCTGGCGACGAGCGGACAGATGTCGACGGCCGAAGTGCAGCGGTTCCAGAGCCAGGCTCCGTCGCTTAAATGCCGCTTGACCGCGCCGTCGATGGCGTCGGTCAACTCGGGCGTTCCCAGGTGCGCGACGGTGCCTTGGATGACCGCGTCGTACAGGACTCCGCAGGCCTGGCCGTGCTCCTTGGTCGTCACGTTCGTCACCTTGAGACCGCGGCGTTCGATGTCGGCCAGGAGACCGCCGGCCGGCCCCGAGGGGTCGCAGAAGATACCGGCGGGCCGGTGTTTGCGCTTCAGTTCCTCGAGGCGGTCGACCACCCATCCGGTGCCGGCGCGGTGCTCGACGATCTCGACGTGCCAACCGTCCCCGCCTTCGCGTTGTCCTGCCGCGGCAATGGCGGCATGGGCGCGGTCGGGACTGACGTCGAAGGCGAGGAACACGGGGTCCGACGCCCTGCTCGTCTCGTCTGTGAGCGCGAGCCAGGCGTCGACTGGAAGGCCGGGGTTCGCCCGTTGGGCGGTCCAGCGATTTAGGTACGCACGGGTGAACTCGGCCTCCTGCATCGAAGCGAAGTCGGTGGCGACCACCTCTTCAGAGGTGGTCAGCCCGAGCGCCGGCATGCAACTGCGCCAGGTGGCGGGGTCGGCCGGGTCGGCGTCGTCCTCGGCACTCCAGTCGAAGTACGCCGTGCCCTTCGTGACGCCGGCGTCGACCAACTGGCGGCCGGCCTCGACTTTGCCCAGCAAGTAGGGCGAAAGGGCGGGCGTACCGGCCGCGCTGGTGATCCACAGTTGCGCGTTGTCCCGCGTCATGGCGGCGGGTCGGATGGCCTGCTCGAGTCTGGCGTCGGGAGCCGCGAACGCCTCGTCGATGATGCCGAGGTCGACCGTGGACCCGTGGCCGGACTTCTGCGTCCCAGCCAGCAGGCCGATGTGCGAACCGTTGTGGAACAAGAGCGACTCATGGCCCGAGGCCAGACGCGGCTCGTAGTAGCGCGCCAACGGCGATGGCTTGAGCATCGGCAGCCAGTCGTCGATAAGTTTGGCCCGAGCGGCCATGCCGGTCTGGGCGCTGTAGCGGATAACCGAGCCCTCCCAGTTGAGGGCACGCAAGAACATGACCACCAACATGAGCAAGGTCTTGCCGGCCTGGCGGCCGACGGTGAGCACGACGTCGCGGTAGACGAATCTGCCCTCGTCGTCGAGCTCCAGAGCAACGTCGGCTACTTGACGCTGCCACGGCAGGAACGGCTTGCCGAGGGCGACCGCAAGCTTGGCGGCCTGGTCCCCCATCGTGCGCCGGGACGGGGTGCGCGGCGTGGCCCATCTTGGGTCGCAGGTCATCGGTTGCCTTTCAAGATGGCATCGAGCAGTTCATCGTCGACCCGTTGGCCGGCGACGAGGGCGTCGAGCACGACCGTCAGCTCTCGGGCGGTCGCAGGGGCGGCCTGCGCCACTGCACCGGACACCGAGTCCTGAGCCTGCTCGAGCTTGCACGCCAGGGCGTGCGCGATGGCGGCCTTGGCCTGGCCCGCGGGGTCGAGCCCGACGAGCTGGTCGAGGAAGACGTCGACGGCGGCGGTCACGGAGGGGCGGGGTGTCACCATGACCGCGACCTCCGACGTGGGCGGGTGGGCTTACGGTTCCCGCGGCCGCTGTTGTGCCCGTAGTGGGCGGTACGGAGCAAGGTGGGGTCCAGAGCGAGCCGCTTCTGCTCGTCCATCGGCAGGTGGCGCATCTTGGAGATGGGCAGCACGTGGTCCACCGAGGGCGACCAGCGTGACCGCGGCGGCGCGTCGAAATCGACCGCCTTGCCGCAGAGCCAGCAGATGCTCGAGGTGGCGAGCACCTGAGCCCGCACGCGGTTCCACTCGGTCCCGGAACGGCCGGGGTGCCGGCGAGTTTCAGCAACCTTCATCGGATACCTCCAAATCACACCAAATCACTGCGAAATCGACCCCCCTGCCCCGCACAAAAAAAAGTTGACCGGCGGCGTCAAACGACTGACCGTCATAGGGTCGACCCACCCCCCATACGTCCTGGTCAGCGGCTCACTCACGGCGCCCACCGATCAACTAGGCGCTGCATGAACTCCTGGTGTTGCTTCATCTCCTGCGACACGGCGCGGGACTTGCGGGCCATCACCGCACGACGGCGACGGCCGGGTGAACGGTGCATCGGGCCGAGCTTGCGCTTCGACGAGTGGCTGCCCTTGGCGCCGCTGCCGCGCCGGGGCGGCATTAGGCCACCGCCTCGGTGTCGGTGGCCTCTTCGCCTGCGTCGGTGGGCTCCGGGCGCATGACGCGGCCACCCCATTGCAGCCGGTGGCTCAGTCGCTTGATCTCGGCGATCTCGGCCGCGGTCGGGCGGCCAAGCGCTGGCCGGGGTGATTCGCTCATAAGTCGTCGCCTCCAGGGAGACGGCAGATCTCCGCCAACACGCTGAGTAAAAACCCGTGCCGGCAGAGGGCATCGCCGCAATCACACTCCCAGCCGTCTTCCGGGGAGAGCTCGAGCGTGCAGGTGCCATTGGCCGTAACGATCCGACCAGTGACCGATCCGACTGACGGAGCGTGATCATCGGACTGAGCCCAGCGCACTTCGGCCCAGCGGATCGACATCTCGGAAGTGCGGTGCATTTCTCGGCTCGTCTCGTCGTCGCCGATCACGCGACTGCCTCGGCCTTGACCCAGCGCACCCAGCGCTGGCGGTGGTTCGGGCAGGCGTGGCCGACCTCGGTGGCCAGTGCTTCGACCTCGAGGTTGCAGCGAGGACAGGTCCAGGTCGTCACGACGGGATCCGCCTGTCGATCTGCTCGCGCTCTGTACGAGACGTGGCCGTACTGTCTGCGATGCGGACTCCGGCCACACCAGGCTGCCCGGCCATGAGCCCGGCAACCTCGGCGACGAGGTCCGCCGGCACCGACTCGCCGGGCTTGGCTATGAGCATGGTGCTCTGCCTTGCTCCATGGCGCTCTCGCCAAGCCAGCTGCACACAACCATCGTCGTGGGCGAGATCGGCCTGCCAGCGGCCGCCGCGCCATTTGGCGGCTGGCGTCTTGGAGTTGCAATCGGGGCACCGCTGCGACTGAATGGCCGCGGCGATGTAAGGCGGCGGCTTCTGTTGGCGACGGAATCGGCGGCCGTTACTCACAGCGCCTCACCACGTTTTGTCCGGCCGGCCACGGACTGGGGGGTATATAACCCCCCCAGTCGTGTCCGATGGCTGGGGTGTCCGATGGGTCCGGGTAGGTGTCCGATGGCTGGACCTGCGGTTTTATGCCAGGTGTCCGATGGCGTCCATGGGTTACCGGCGACCGCGAAAAAACACCGTGTCCGATGGCGTGTCCGATGGCTCGGGTGGTCATTCGGGCGCCTCGATCAGGTTCAAAACTGCGTGGTACCGAGCCCCGATCGCGCCACCATCTCCGGCGGCTACATAGTCGGTTTTGTGGGCCAACCCGGTGTGCACGAGGCGGTCTAACGTCCGCTGTGCTTTCTTGCGCTGATTGTCACTCGGCTTCTCGCACTCGAACATCAGACGGGCCAGATCGGTGGTGGTGATCCCACTCGGTGCGTTGCGCATGATGAGCAGGGCGTCGACCTGACCGCGGAATATCGTGCTCCGACCGGTGAAGTGGTCGGTCTCAATCTTGAGCGGTCCCACCTCCGACGCTGGTTGCTTGAGGTGGCGCAGCTCAGTGATGGGATCACCCGCAGCCCCCCAGAGCAGGAGGACCGACCCCATACCGGCAGTGATCCACGTTGATCCGTAGACATCCTCGAGCGTGGTCGGCTTCGCGCCGCCCTGTCCTTTGCGCTGGTGGTGTAGCCCCAGCACTTCGCGGCCGTCGCTCACGACATACTGCACTGCCCGGTTGAAGTTCCCACCGACCTCGTCGTCGGTGATCTTGACGGCGGCGTCCTTCGCACTGTCGATGAGCACGCTGCCGGCTCCGGCAGTCTGCACGATCTCGATCAGCTGTTCTGGGACGCGACCGAGATCGAGCGGTAGTGGCCCCTCGTGGACGACCAGACGCTCCTCGAGCAGGTCTCGGTGTTCTTCGCCGAAGAGCCGGCGCATGGCCCGGCGAATCTGCATGGGTCGGTCCATTGCCAAGTAGAGGATCGGACGGTCCGTCGGCTTCACGGGCCAGCCGAGGACCTCATCGAGGATGCCGAGCCGTGCGGCGAGCACTTGCAGCGCCAGAGTCGTCTTGCCAACCCCGGTCGGCCCGACAATCAGGAGCGGCTCCTGGCTGGCCCACAGGACCTCATCGCCCGCACCCCAAACCGGGTCGAGCTCGGCGCGGTCGTCGAGGACGAAGGTGGCGCCGGACTTCAGGCGGACCGGCTCAATACCCGGTACGGGAAGGCCATCGCCCTCTGCGTTTGCCACGAGCATCGCCCGGATGCGCTCTAGTTCATCGTTGGCTATCACGACGCCACACTCCTGGGTCGCGCTGAGCCAGCTTCGAGGCCTGAAGCGATAGTGGCACGGGCTTCGGTGGTGCCGAGTCCGACGCGCGCGGCCGCAAGCAGCAGCGCGTTGATTACCTCATCGACGCCGAGCACGCGCCCAGCGACGAGCTGGCCTAGGCTGAAAGCTGCAACGTTTAGCGCATGATTCCTCGAGCCTTCCGGGGCCATGAGCACTTTGCCGGCCTCGCCTTCGAGGGCGGCGGCGCCATAGCCGGTGCGTCCCGCATGGCGAGCCGGCTCGCCGGTCACGACAGGCTCGCTTCGCCGTTCGAACAGCGCCAACACCCAGGCCGGCGCTGCCTCGATCGGCGTATCGGCGCCGAGGTCGAGGACCGAGCCCGTGATGATCCAGTCCCACGTCCCGCCGTCGGCTTTGCGAGAGGGCGGTGCAACTACGTACCCGCCTTCTCCGCGCCAGTCGACGCCGGCGAGGCCTCCAAGGTTCACCGTGTTGCCCCGCCCGGTGCGGGCGACGTAGCCATGCCAGCCCCGCGGCGTCGCCACTGTCGGGCCTTCAACATCGGGCGCACCAATCGGGCCAGAGCGCTCGAGCGCGTCGAGAGCTTCGGGGCCGTCGACGTCGAGCACGTCGAAGTTGATGCCGGTGGGAAGCCCGATGTTCGCGTCCGGCTCCGCGGTCCACCACCGCTCGATCTGCTCGAGGTCAGTCGTCGCATCCTTCAACCCGTGGGGTGCCAGCCGGCCGAGGGGGCGTTTCCCGCCCGGCTCGAGGGGGAAGACGGGCCAGCCTCGGCGCGCGTAGTCAACGGCGGCGTCGAGCAGGGTCAGGGGACTCACGAGATCCCGTCCTCGCCCGGTGGTGGGCTGGTCACGTCAGACCGCGGCTGGGCGCCGATGCTGCTCGATGTAGCGAGAAACCGCGCCGGGTTCGATCCGGGGCAATCGGCCAACCTTCACAGATTCGATCTGGCGGGTCTCGACCAACTTCCGAACCATGCGGGGCGTGCAGTTCAGCAGGTCAGCGGCCCCCTCGTAGTCGAGCAGGCCGTCCGGGCTTCGGGTTTCAGTGTGTCCGCTCATGACGCCAGTTTATCGGTTTGGCCAGGCCGTGTCCCCCCATGTCCTTGCCATTCTCCCGCAGGTATGGCACACTTCCCATATGGACCACATCACCTACCGCGATCCACCTGCCCTCACTGAGCTAGACGACGGCACCCCCTTCCCGACAACCGTCTCGCTCACGGTCATCCGAGAGGGCGTTGTTCCACTCATCGACATGACGATTGAGGTGCGAGAAGGTCGCCCGGTGATGACGCAGTTCTCGTTCCGGTCCCGCGGACCGGCAGGACCGCCATTGACCGCAACGGAGATCCACGACACCAACGTCGGCGACCTCTTCGAGGCTGCCGTCCACGCGCTCGCGTCGACACCAGCTCCAAGCGATGACCCTGCGGACCTCGGAGACCAGGCTGCCGGAAACCGGGCTGTCGCTATGGCTCGACGGGGCCGGCCAGTCTCTGATGAGACGTTGGGACGTGTCGCCCAGATCGTGAAGGACCACCGCGACGACGACTACCGCAAGCAGGTTGCGACCCAGGAACACGTCTCCCTTCGCACCGCCAGCCGCTACATCGCCCTCGCCAAGGAGCGCGGGCTCTTGACCGACGACAAGAGGAAAGGTTGAAAATGACCAATCGCAGACGCAAGGGACGTCGCACCTTCGGCAACGTCTACCAACTCAAGTCCGGGCGTTACCGTGCGTCCTATCTCGCCCCAGACGGCACAGCGCCGGGCCGGCGAGACCACATTCGCCACGGTTGCGGATGCGAGCGCCTGGCTCGCGACCATCGAGACAGAGCTGCTGCGCGGTGACTGGCGCCCACCGGAGCCCGCTCGGGAAACGTTCGGCTCGTACGGCAAGCGGTGGCTTGCGAGCCGGCCCGACCTCCGGCCCTCGACAGTCGAGCGGTACGAACGGCTCTGGCGCATCTGGCTCGAGCCACGTTCGGCAATGTGCCTCTCGGAAAGATGACGGCCGAGGACTGGCGGACGTGGTTCACGTCGAGCCGCGCCGCCCATCCTGGCTCGACACAACCGGGAAGCGCCTACCGACTCGCCCGGGCCATCCTGAACACCGCGGTCGACGACGGCGTTATGCGAGCCAATCCGGCCCGGGTCAAGGGTGCCGGTCGAGAACAGACGCCAGAGCGTCCCGTGGCAATGCCGGACGACGTGTTGAAGGTCGCCGCGGCGATAGATCCGCGCTATCAGCCGATGGTGCTGCTGGCCGCGTGGTGCTCCCTTCGCTTCGGCGAGCTGGCTGGGCTGCGTAGGCGGCGCATCAACCTCTTGCACCGCACCATCCGCGTCGAGGAGAACGCGGTCGAGCTCTCTAGCGGCCACACCGTCTTCGGGCCGCCCAAAACGGAGGCCGGTAGGCGGACGGTCGCCATTCCGCCCGAACTGGTGCCTGCACTCGAGGCGCACCTTGCCGACCATGTCGGGGCCGATCCTGACGACCTCGTATTCACGTCGCCAGAGGGCCACCCGCTACGCCGGACGAAGTTTCGTCTCCGGTGGGTAGCGGCGTGTGAGACGGTCGGGATCTCGGGGCTGCACTTCCATGACCTCCGGGGCTCTGGGGCAACGTGGGCGGCGCACGCGGGCGCCACCCTGGCCGAGCTGATGAACCGTCTGGGCCACGCGTCGCCAAACATGGCGATGCGCTACCAGCACGCCACCGAGGAGAGAGACAGGGCCATCTCCGAGCGACTCGGTGCGCTCATGCGGGCGTCCGAATCTTCGTCCGAGGCGGTCCCCACATTGACGCCGATCACGGGCGACACCGACGTTCGTTGAATCTCGCTATTCAACGTAGGTTGAACACGCGCGGCAGAGATAGCACGCCGCGGTGCACGTAAATGCAGGTAGCTGGAACAGTTCCGGGGGGAGGGCTCGAACCTCCAACATCCGGCTCCAAAGGCCGACGTTCTGCCGATTGAACTACCCCGGAGTGGGAAAGCGCCCGCTAGAGGTTAGGCACGGCGCCGCGTTCGGGGGTGCACTCGCGCGGCCCTGAACCGCGGAGTCGGCGGCGTAACCTCGATTCGTGCGCATCCTGGTGGTGGACGACGACCTCGCCGTCCGCCGGTCGATCGACCGAGCCCTGCGCCTCGAGGGCTATGACGTGGGGACGGTCCCGTCCGGAGGCGAGGCGCTCGAGGAGCTGGCACAGACGCCCCCCGACGCGCTCGTCCTCGATCTGGGGCTGCCAGACCTCGACGGCCTCACGGTCTGCCGGCGGATGCGCGCCGCCGGCGACGACACCCCGGTGTTGATGCTCACCGCCCGCGACGCGGTCGACGACCGTGTCCAGGGTCTCGACGCAGGCGCCGACGACTATCTCGTCAAACCATTCGCCCTGGCCGAGCTCCTCGCACGCCTGCGCGCACTGTTGCGACGCCGCTTCGAGGGCGAGGGGGGCCTCCTCCGCGTCGGCGACCTGACCCTGGACCTTTCGACACGCGAGGGCCAGCGGGGCGAACGGGTCTTCACGCTCACCCGTATCGAGTTCGACCTCCTCGAGATGTTCCTTCGCCACCCCCGTCAGGTGCTCACGCGCGAGGTGCTGCTCAACCGCGTCTGGGGCTTCGACTTCGACTCGGGTACCAATTCCCTCGCCGTCTATGTCGGTTACCTTCGCCGCAAGCTCGAGGAGGGGGGCGAGCCCCGCTGCATCCAGACCGTCCGCGGGGTGGGATACGTGTTGCGGGACGCATGACCTTCCGCACCCGGCTGGTGCTGGCCACCACGGCCGCCGTGGTCGTCGCCGTGCTCGCAGCCTCGAGCGCGGCCTTCCTCGTCTCCCGTAACACGCTGTTGCAGGCGGCCGACAACTCGCTCGCCTCCGCGGCGCAGAAGATCGTCGCCGGAGAAGAGTTCGGGTCGACCACGGCCAACCCCGGCCAGGTGATCAACTCGAGCGGCGTGGTGATCTCAGGCGGCGGACTCCCCGTCTCCCCTCAGGTGCGCCTCGTCGCGAAGGACTTCGCGCCCACGTTCTTCACCACGGTCAACGTCGACGGCAACCAGATGCGCGAGCTGGTCGAACACCTTCCCGACAACACGATCGTGAACGGCGGTGTCCTGTTGAACGGCGGCGCGCTGCAGGTTGCCACCCTTTTCAACGCAAACTCCGAGCTCAAGACGCTGGCGCTGCTGCTCGGTGCGGTCGCCCTCATCGGGGTCCTGCTGGCCGTCGTGCTCGGCTGGATCGTGGCGCGCACCGCCCTCGTTCCCCTGAACTCGCTCACCGACAGTGTGGAGGACGTGGCGGAGACGACGGACGTCTCGCGCCGTCTTTCCCCCGGACGGCCCGACGAGCTCGGCCGCCTCCGTCGCACCTTCAACCGCTTGCTCGAGGCGCTCGAGTCGTCGCGCCGCGCCCAGAGCCAGCTGGTGCTCGACGCGTCGCATGAGCTGCGGACACCGCTGACCAGCCTCCGGACGAACCTCGAGGTGATCCGCCGCGTCGACGAACTCAGCCCCGAGGACCGGTCTGTCCTCGTCGACGACGTCCTCGTACAGTTGCAGGAGCTCACCGACCTCGTCGGCGACCTGGCCGAGCTCGCCCGCGGCGACCAGCAGCCGGCGCCTCGCGAGCTGTTGCGCCTCGACTTGCTGGTGCACGAGGCCGTGCACGTCCAGAGCACGCACGGGCGCGCCGAGGAGATCACCTTCGACCTCACCGCCGAGCCGTGTTGGGTCGAGGGCCACGCCGACCGCCTCGGGCGCGCCGTGTGGAACCTGCTCGACAACGCGCGCAAGTGGAGCCCGCCGGGACAGACAGTGTCGGTCGACTGCCGGGGGGGCACCGTCGTCGTGCGCGACCGGGGCCCGGGCATCACCGAGGCCGACCTGCCCCACATCTTCGACCGCTTCTACCGCTCGTCCGCGGCGAGGGGCCTTCCGGGGTCAGGACTGGGACTGGCGATCGTGGCCCAGGTGGCCAAGGCGGAGGGCGGAACCGTGCTGGCCGAGAACGACCCGGCCGGTGGGGCCCGCATGTCGTTGTTCCTGCCCACCGTGCCCGCGCCCGAGGAAGGTAGGCCCGAGGACAACGGGCACTCCTGAACGGCCACCGGCGGATCTTCGCTCCTTCTTACTTATTGGTTCCCAACCCGACCCAGTTGGCGGGCGCACAACGCGAAGACCAACCCATCGCTGAGTTTTTCCCCACTCGGCGATCGGCAATGCCGGTGGGGGGGTCAGCACGGTCCGCCGGCGCCTCCTCGAAGCCCTGGTCAGTCTGCCGCGATGAGCTCGATCCGGTTCCCGAAGGGGTCGTCCAGGTAGGCGCCCCGACCCGGCTCGCTGTCAGGGTTCGGCCGCACCTCGACGCCGGCCTCCTCACACGCCGCCTGCAACGCCGCCAGGTCCTCGACGACGAAGGCGGGATGCGCCTTACGGGCCGGCCGGAAGTCCTCCTCCACCCCCAGGTGCACCGCCACGTCGCCGTGCCGGAACCAGCAGCCGCCGCGCGCCGCCAGCGGCGGCGGCTTGGGTACCCGCTCGAGCCCCAACACGCCCGCGTAGAACGCCTCGGCCTGCGCCTCGACGCCCGGGGGCATGGCCAGCTGCACGTGGTCGAGCCGTACGATCTCGAATCCCAACGACGGCCTCCTCCTGCGTCCTCGGTTGCCGCGCGACCTGGCAGTCGAGCACCGGGACCGCTAGCCTGCCGCACGAAATGGGATCACTGATCAAGAAGCGCCGCAAGCGGATGCGCAAGAAAAAGCACAAGAAGATGCTCAAGGCGACCCGCTGGCAGCGCCGGGCCGGCAAGTAGCGCCCGGAACCCTCTCGCCGATCCGTCAGTCCCCTTCCCACCCCGCTGGGACGGTGTGCACGCGCACCAGGCGGCCCGATTCCGTGCCCACACGCAGCTCGGGAGCGTCCGTGGTGCCGGCTTCGGGCGGACCCCCCTCGGCGAACCAGGTCGAGCCGCTCCCCGCCAGGCGCGGCTCGCTACCCACCAGGTCACCCAGACCGTCGCGCCACAGGGCCAGCCGCGGCTCCGCCGCCATTGCGGCCCCTGCCAGGTCGTTGGGAGCGTCGTGGTCGGGATTCTGGTCCCAGGCCCGGTAGACGGCCGCGGTGTCGACACCGAAAGGCGGCAGCAGGAGCAGGTAGTCGCGGCGCTCGAACTCGAGCGCGCTGACCCGCTCGCCCACCCCGCCGACCCGGGCCCGCCCGCCGGCCACGCAGAACGGGACGTCGGCGCCCAGGCGGGCCGCCAGCGCCGCATCGGTGACTCCCGCCCAGCGCAGGATGGCGGCCGCGTCCGCCGAGCCCCCACCGAGGCCGGCTCCGAGCGGGATGCGCTTGCGCAGCCGGACCGCCGCCCTGCGCCCGCACGCGACGAGCGCCTTGACGACCAGGTTGTCATCCATCCGCTTGAGCGCGTCGGCGCGCGTCCACCCGTCGCCCTCGATCGTCAATCCCGTTCCGCCCTCGTCGAGCACGAGCTCGTCGGCCAGGCTCAGCGTCACCATCTCGGCGTCGAGCTCGTGGTAACCGTCCGCGCGGACCCCGGTGATCCGCAGCGACACCGTGAGCTTGGCGGGCGCGTGCACCTTCACGACGCCGCCAGTCTCCCCCACGCGGCGACGTCGAGCTCCTCGGCCCTGGCCTCGGGTCGTACGCCGGCGCGCGCGAAGGCGTCGGGCTCCACGACGCCCGCCAGCGCGCGGCGCAACATCTTCCGGCGCTGCGCGAAGCCGGCCCGTACCACCGCGTCGAGGCGCTGGTACGAGACGACATCTGGATCGACCGCGGGTTCCTCGCGTCGCACGAACCGCACGAGCACCGACTCGACGCGCTGGCCGCGGGATGAACACCGACGCCGGTATCCGACCGACCACCTCGGCTCGCGCGAAGTACGCGACCCGCACGGACACGGCGCCGTAGCCGTCGTCACCCACGCCGGCCGCCATGCGCTCTCCCACCTCGCGCTGCACCATCACGAGGAGGCGGGTGACCGTGGGCACCTCGGTCAGCGTGCGCATCACCAGAGGCGTCGCCACGTTGTAGGGCAGGTTCGCCACCAGGCTCCACGCACCGCCCCCATGCGCCGCCAGCAGCGTCGGGAGGTCGAGGGTCAGGGCGTCGCCCTCCACCACCTCCACCCCGGCGGGCTCGACCACCGAGCGCAGCACCGGGACGACGTGGCGGTCGGTCTCAACCGCCACCACCAGGGCGCCGGTCTCGGCCAGGGCGAGGGTGAGGGAGCCCAGTCCGGCGCCGATCTCGAGCACCCGGTCGCCTGCCCGTAGGCTCGCCAGGCGGGCGATCCGGCGCACCGTGTTCGGATCGGCGACGAAGTTCTGACCCAGGGCCCGGCTCGGCCGTAGCCCGTGCGCCGATAGCAACTTGGCGATGTCGGCGCCGGAATGGGTCACCAGGAGATTGTGACCTGCACCACTCCCTGGCTCGTGTCGGCGATCTGGTCGAAGCCCTCCGGCGAAAGGTCGACGACCCGGGGATACCCCGCCGCCTCGCGGTCGTCGACCGTGCACACCGTCGTGGCACCGGTCGCGTCGTTGACCACGGTCAGCTCGGTCCCGAACGGCAGCGTCGGGCTCGCGCAGTACCCGGCCGGCGCGGCTGCATACCACGTCGCGTCACCGACCTCGCTATTGGTCGGCATCGGTCGCGTAGTGGTCGTCGTCGTGGGTGGCGACGTCGAGGTCGTCGTCGGTGGCGACGTCGTGGTCGTCGTCGGCGGCGATGTCGTGGTCGTCGTCGGCGCAGTCGTGGTCGTCGTCGACCCGGGCGCGTGGTACGAGACGAGGTGCGACGGCAGGTTCACGGTGTCGCGAGGCGACACCGTGAACACCGCGTTCTTGTGCGCGCCGTGCCCGACATGCGCCGCGGCCTCGGGCCGCGACGCATGGGCCGCATTGCTGTGCAACAACAGGAGAGGCGCGCCGAACAACGCACCGCAAATGACTGCGGCAACGCCGAGGCGCCTCCCCCCAGTGCTCTGGTTCCGCAGGGCTCCACCCTTCTCCGGGGACACAGTGCACCCGCGCCGACACACGGGTGGCGAGGGATTTCGAAGAAGTTAGATAACCATTCGCAGGCCGTGCAAACCGGAGAAGTCGAAGAAAGATTCGCGGCCTTATTTCCGCAGGTCACAGCCCGTACAGCGTGTGATATTTCCGTTAACGCCCAGTTCAGAGCCTATTTTTAGCCGATTTCAAGCTAAAAGTTCCTGGTCAGGAGGTTCTCGTATTTTGCACAGAAACAGGAGAATTACCGTGCTGTGGAAAACACCATTGCTGTGGACAGAGCCGTGCGCTCCCGTATCTCGTCGACGCTGCACCCTTTGACCGCCGCGACGGCCTCACCGACCAGCGGCAGGTGCGACGGCTCGTTGGTGCGGCCGCGGTGCGGCACCGGTGCGAGGAACGGGCTGTCGGTCTCGACGAGGAGGCGGTCGAGTGGGCACCGCGCGGCGGCGGCGCGCACGTCGGCCGCGTTCTTGAACGTGATGATCCCGCTGAACGACACGTACATGTCGGCGCGCAGACAGCGCTCTACCTCGTCCGTCCCGCCGGTGAAGCAATGCAACACCGTGCGTTCGGGAACGCCTTCCGCCTCCAGGACGTCGAACAGGTCGTCCCACGCGTCCCACGCGTGAATGACCAACGCGAGCCCGTGCGCGTGCGCCAGTGCGATCTGCGCGGCGAAGGCGGCGCGTTGCGCGTCCTTCGGGGAGTGTTCGTAGTAGTAGTCGAGTCCGCACTCCCCTACTGCCACGACGACTCCGTCCTCCTCGGCCAGGGCGCGCGCGAGCAACGCAGCCACCTCATCGACGCCCTCGCTTGCCTCGTGCGGGTGGAGCCCGACGGTCGCCCACGCCCGCGGCGGCGCACCGCGCCCGGCCGTCTCCCGCGCCACGCCGAGCGCCTGCCCGGAGGTCGCCGCGCCAGTCCCGATGCAGATCAGGCGGTCCACCCCGGCGTCGGCCGCTCGGGCCAGCACCGCCTCGACCTTGTCCGCCTCGGCCGCGCGGCCCGCCTCGTCCGGGTCGCCCGAATCCCGCCCGCTGACGTATTCCTCCTGCACATGGCAGTGGGAGTCGAACCAGCCCCCCACGTCAGGCCTTGCGTCGCGGGAAGAGCGGCTCGCCCTTCACGACGGCGGCGCCGCCCACGTACCCGCCCCAGGCCGCCGCCTCGGGCAGGCGGGCGGACCCAGGGTCGCCCTCGACGCCGATCCGGCGCCACACCTCGGCCGCCGTCGACGGCATGGCCGGCGCGGCGAGGACGGCGACGATGCGCAGCACCTCGAGCGCGTCGCCGAGCACGGCTTCGACGGCGGGTCCCGGCTCCATCTTCCACGGCTCCGCGGCCTCGAGCTCTGCATTGGCCGCGCCGATGAGCCGCCATGTCTCCTCGAGCGCCTCGTGCGGGGCCCAGCGCGCCCATGCCGCGGTCGCCGCCTCGAGCACCGCGGCCGCCACGCCGGCCAGCTCGCTCGACGGGTTACATGCAGGCCCGGTGCCGCCGCACTTCGAGTACACGACCGTCGTGACGCGCGAAACCAGGTTGCCCAGGTTGTTCGCGAGGTCGGCGTTGTACCGCGCCACGATCCCCTCGTAGGAGAAGTCGCCGTCCCCGCCGAGCGCGACGTCGCGGATGAGGTGGTAGCGCAGCGGGTCGACGCCGAAGTCCTCGGCCAGCGCCAACGGCGAGATGTCGGTGATGTTGAGGGTCTTTGCGTCGCCCGTGCCCGCGATACCCGAGGCGATCATGGTCTTGCCCAGTTTTTGGCCGCCCATGAGCAGGTAGCCGTGCACGAAGATCTCGGCCGGCGGCTCGATGCCCGCCGCCATGCACATGGCCGGCCACCACACGCAGTGGAACTTCAGGATGTCCTTGCCGATCAGGTGGTGGGCAGCACCCCATCGCGCTGCGAACGTCG
This sequence comes from uncultured Acidimicrobiaceae bacterium, assembly GCA_963828455.1. Classification (GTDB taxonomy): domain Bacteria; phylum Actinomycetota; class Acidimicrobiia; order Acidimicrobiales; family RAAP-2; genus Bog-473. Next base: position 19,241 of record CAWHFH010000029.1, read on the forward strand.
CCTGGTCCGAGCCGTAGCCCGCCACCGTCAGGTAGTTGATGAGCGCGTCGTACCAGACGTAGAACACGTGCCCGCTGTCCCAGGGGACCGGCACGCCCCACGTGAACGACGTGCGCGTGATCGAGACGTCGCGCAGGCCGCCCCGGATGAAGCCGAGCGCCTCGTTGCGCTTGGAGACCGGCCGGACGAAGTCCGAGTGGGTGTCGTAGTAGTCGAGCAGGTGCTGCTCGAACATGCTCAGTTTGAAGAAGTAGTTGTCCTCTTGCATTTCGATCACGGGGCGTCCGTGCACAGGGCACTTGCCGTCGACCAGCTGGTCCTCGGTGTAGTAGTCCTCGCAGGACACGCAGTAGAGGCCCGAGTACAGGCCCAGCTCGATGTACCCGTTGTCGTAGATCCGCTGCAGGAACTCCTGCACCACCTTGTAGTGCCGCGGCTCGGTCGTCCGGATGAAGTCGTCGTACTCGATGCCGAGCAGCCGCCAGGCCTCGGCGAAGCGCTCGGACGTGCGGTCCGTCCACTCCTGGGGTGTGGCGCTGTTGGCCTCCGCCGCCTCGACGATCTTCGCCCCGTGTTCGTCGGTGCCGGTCATGAACCACACGTCATCCCCCAGCAGTCGGTGCCAGCGCGCCAGTGCGTCCGCGTTGACCGTCGTGTAGGCCGTGCCGACGTGCGGCGCGTCGTTGACGTAGTAGATCGGCGTGGTGAGGTAATAGGGCGGCACCGCAGGAAGCGTACCGGTGCGCCGCTCCGGCCCCTGACGTCAGCGCTGCCGCGCCGCCGGCGGCGCGCACCCGCAGTGCCGCCTCGTAGACGCGCCGTTTCGGTACGCCGAGGCTCGCTGCCATGCGCTCGGCCACCTGCCGCGGCCCGGCGTCAGGATCCTCCCCCATCGCTCTGCGCACCGCCGCCTCGACGTCGCGCTCGTCCGCGGCCGCCACCGCCGGCGCCCCGCCGACGACGAGCACCACCTCGCCCCGCACCGGGTCCGCCTCGAAGGACGACGCTGCGTCGCCGAGGGTGCCCCGCCAGACCTCTTCGTGCACCTTCGTCAGCTCGCGCACCACAGCCACCGGTCGCGTCGGGTCCGACGCGGCCAGCTCGGCCAGCGTGGCCGCCACACGCCCGGGCGCCTCGAGGACGACGCAGGTGCGCTCGTCCCCCAACAGCGCCGCGACGCGGCGCCGGCGTTCGGTCCCCTTGCGAGGCAGGAAGCCCTCGACGCTGAAGCGGTCGGTCGGGAGTCCGCTCACCACGAGCGCCGCGAGCACCGAGGAGGCCCCCGGGACGACGGTGACGGTCTCGCCCCGGGCCGCGAGCTGGCCCGCCAGCCAGGCGCCCGGGTCCGAGATGCCGGGTGTGCCCGCGTCGCTCACCACCGCCACCGTGCCGCCACCCGCCATGCACTCCGCCACCCGCTCCAACCGCGAGGTCTCGTTGTGGCCGTGCAGCGACAGCAGCCGGTTGCCGGCACGGATGTCGAACGCCGACAACAGCGCCCGCGTGCGGCGGGTGTCCTCGCAGCAGATCAAGTCGGCCTCCGCCAGCACGCACTGTGCCCGCGGCGAAAGGTCCCCCAGGTTCCCGATGGGCGTCGCCACGAGCACGAGCTCCCCCGGCTGCCCGTCCTGGCCCGGGCTCACGGCCGGATGCCGGTGCAGACCGCGCCCCGCCTCATTGCGCCTCGCGCACCTCGAGTTGGTCCCCCTCGCGCACGCCCCAGCGCTCGAATGAACCCGCCTGCGCCGCCACTACGCTGCGGGCGCCGGGCCCCCCGAGGCTCATGCGCCACGGCTTGAGGCTGGCGACCCGCAGCACGGTGAGGTCGGACGACAGGAACGCCACGTCGATCGGGAAGCCGACGCCGACCGTGTGCACGGTCCGGACCCCTTGGAGATGCAACCCGACGTCTAACCCCTCGCGCCCGCGGAGGCCGTTCCGGCGCTCCGCGGACGACTCGGCCATCTCCAACGCGCAGACGACGTCGCCGTCACGCAACAGCCAGCCGGACCGCACGCACGGGGAGGCTACCGGATCATCCCTGATGGTCGGCTACGATCTCGTCCCCATGTCGAAACGAACGGTCAAGCGCAAGCTCCGCACGAAGCGGAAGGCCAACCACGGCAAGAAGCCGAACTGCGGCCGCGGCTAGCTGTGCCGAGCGCCTACGAGCCGGCCGGCGGCGCCCGCTCGTAGGCCCGTCGCCCCGGCTAACGCCTACAGACCGCCCCACGCCACGCCCCGCGCGGCCAGGACCCCGCACAACGTGGTCGGCAGGTCCGAGATGACCCCGTCGACCCCGAAGTCGAGCAACCGTTCCATCGACGCCGGGTCGTTGATCGTCCACACATGGACCGCCTTGCCGGCTGCGTGCGCCGCCGCCACGAAGCGCTCGTCGACGACGACCTGGTCGCCGAAGCGCTCGGGCACCTGGAAGGCCACCCCCGCCATCTCCGGCATCGCCTCGCCCGCCTGCGTCGCCCGCCACGCCTCGGCCGTGGCCATCGTGCCGGCCGAGGTCGGCACGCTCGGTGCGAACCCGCGGAACGCGTCCGTCGCCGCGTCCAGGAACGAGGCCACGATCACGTCGTCGACCCGGTCGTACTCGGCCAGCAGCCGCGCCAGCGACTCCTCGTAGGGCGCCACCACCGGCGCCGTCTGCTTGATGTCGAGGTTCAGCACGACACCGGGGAATCGCTCCAGGACCTCGCGCAGCGTGGCGATGCCGAAGGTCTTGTCCTCGGGCGCCCGCCCGCGGAACGGGTACTCCTGCGCCCGACGGCCCGGCATCACGTCGGCGCCCGGGATCCACCAGTACGAGAAGTCCATCGACCGCAGCTCCGCCAGCGTGTACGACGCGATGGTGCCGCTCGCTGCCGTGGTCCGGTCCACCGTGTCGTCGTGGCACACGACGAGCTCGCCGTCGGCGGTGGCGTGCACGTCCAGCTCGATCGCCGTCGCCCCCGCCTCCAGCGCGTGCGCAATGGCGTGCAGCGTCGACGACGGGGACTCCCACGCTCCCCCTGGTGCGCGTAGGCGATGACGCGGCGTTCCAGCCACACCGACCCCTCGTTCCCCATGCTCACCAGGCCTGACGGTAACAGCCGCCGTGCTTCGCCCGGTGCACGGCACGCAGGGGGCCGAAGTCGGCCTCCTCGCCCCGCCGCCTATCCTCGACCGCGTGTTCGACCATCTGCTCGTCGATGTCATCGGCACGATCCGTGACTCCTTCGACCGCGCGCTGCTGCAGCGCCAGGCCGTCGAGGAGCGCTTCCAGGTCGACGTCTTCCTGGGGGACGTGTCCTGGGAGACCTCCTACAGCCTCCCCGGCGAAGAGCAGCCGCCCCGCGTCCACGCTGACGTGTCCGTGGACTGGCCGACCTGGAGCCAGACCTCGTACCGGAGCTGGTCCATCGGCGAGCCCCCCGACGAGATGCCCGAGGTCGTCATCGAGGTCGCCCTGCGCGTCCAGCGCATGGCGGAGATGCCCGATACCGAGAAGGTCATGACCGCGCTGCCCCTCGGCGGGCCCCTGGGCGACCCGATGGACCTGATCCGTACCGCCACCACCATCGAGCAGGTACGCACTGACGCTGACCCCGACGCCGGCGACGGCAAGCCCGGCGGCACGCGCTGGGCGGCCGAGGCGACCTACGAAGGCTCGGTCCGCTTCAGCGAGCAGCAGCTGGACGAGCCCGCCTCCATCGCTCCCGTGTTCGACGGTCTCACCCGCTGGATCGCTTCGACGCTGATCACGCTGGCCGACCTCCCGTTCACCTTCCTGCCGCCCGGGGAGGACGACGACTGAGCCGTCGATCGGGCCGTCCGTGGCCCCGCCGCGTTCTCGTACCCGCCCTCGTCACCCTCGGCGTGTTCCTGGCCGCCTGCGGCTCGTCCGCGCCTGCGGCGCCACCGGCCGACCAGGGCCTGGTCCTCGACCGGGCCACGCCCCAACACCTCCAGCTCGTCGACCAACACGGCCGCCCGGTCTCGCTCGCCTCGCTGCACGGCAAGGTGGTCGTCCTCGCGCCCTTCCTCTCGTTGTGCCAGGACGAGTGCCCGCTCATCACCGCGGCCTACATCTCGCTCCGGCGCGACGTGCAGGCCGCGGGCCTCTCGCAGCGCGTGGCCTTCGTCGAAGCGACGGTCGACCCCGTCCGCGACTCTATTGCGCGCCTCGCCGCCTATCAGAAGGAGTTCGCCGCGGACTGGGACCTCTGGACGGGCACGCCGGCGCAGATCGCGGCGTTCTGGAAGCCGTTCGGCGTGAGCTACCAGTTCGTTCCCGAGGAGCAGCCGGCCAAGACCGACTGGTGGACGGGCAAGCCCCTCACCTACGACGTCGACCACACTGACGGCTACATCCTCATCGATGCCGCCGGGCGCGAGCGCTTCGTCGACGCCGGCGCCCCGAACATCCCGAACCTCTCGCCCAAACTCAAGGCGCTCCTCGACGTCGGTGGCGTGCACGACCTCACCCATCCCCAGCCCACCAGCTGGACGACCGCCGACGTCCTCACCGCACTCAGCTGGGTGCTCGGCACCAACGTCGCGGCTTCGGGGTCTTGATGGGCTGGCGACTGCCTCGTCCCACCTTCGTCGTCCCGGCAGCTCTCGCCCTTTCCGCCCTGACGGTCTCCGCCTGCGGCAACGGCGGCAACGTTACGACGCTGTCCGCCCCGCCGACGACCGACCCCTCGCTCACGCTCACGCTGCAGAAGTCACCCGCCGGCCCCATCCTGGCGACGGGAAACGGCGACACGCTCTACGACTTCGTTCCCGACACGCCGACGCACAGCGCCTGCGTCGACGACGGCTGTGTGTTCCAGTGGCCCCCGCTCGTCGTGCACGGCCCGGTGCGCGTCCAGAAGGGCCTCGACTCCTCGCTGGTCGGGACGCTCGAGCGGCCCGACGGATCGAGGCAGCTCTCCTATGGCGGGCACCCGCTCTACACGTATAACCTCGACGTCACGCCTGGCATGGTCACGGGTCAGGCGATCGACCAGAACGGCGGGCTCTGGTATGTCCTAGGGCGCAGAGGGAATCAGATCACGACGTCGTTCTCCGTCCAGAGCCCGAACCAAAACGGATGAACCGACTCACGTGTTGAACCTGAACTCCACGACATCGCCATCGCGCATCGCGTAGTCCTTCCCTTCCATGCGCGCCCTGCCCGCCGTGCGGGCGGCCGCCACCGAGCCGGCCGCCATGAGGTCGTCGAAGCTGATGACCTCGGCCTTGATGAAACCCCGCTCGAAGTCGGTGTGGATGACACCGGCCGCCTTGGGCGCAGTGTCCCCCGCGTGGATGGTCCACGCCCGGGCCTCCTTGGGCCCAGCCGTCAGGAAGGTCTGCAGCCCGAGTGTGTCGAATCCCACGTGGACGAGCTGCTCCAGCCCGGACTCCTCCTGGCCGTAGCTGCGCAACAGCTCCTTGGCGTCCTCGAGCTCGAGGGGAGCCACCTCCGCCTCGATCTGGGCGCAGAGCACGACCGACCGGGCCGGGCGCACCCGTGACGCCAGCTCCTCGGCCAGCGCGGTGTCGCCGAGGGCGCTCTCGTCGACGTTGAACACGTAGATGAAAGGCTTCGCCGTCAGGAGGTGCAGCTCGCGCAGCAGCGTCACATCAATCTCACCCTCTGCCGCGGCGCTCGAGATCGTCCGTCCCTCGCCGAGGACGCGCTCCGCCGTTGCGACCGCCTCGGCGACCGGCTTGAGCGACGGCGCGGCGCGCGCCTCCTTCGCCAGGCGAGGCAGACGGTTCTCGACGGTTTGCAAATCGGCCAGGATGAGCTCGGTGTTGACCGTCTCGATGTCGCCGCGCCGGATCGACGAGGGCGTCGACATGGACAACGTCGTCGTCGTGGAAGGTCCGCACCACCTGACAGATGGCATCCGTTTCCCGGATGGCCGCGAGGAATTGGTTGCCGAGCCCTTCGCCCTGTGACGCGCCGCGTACGAGTCCCGCTATGTCCACGAACGTCACGGTCGCCGGCACGATCGGCGCGCCGTCGTACAGCGCCGCCAGTTGGGCCAGCCGCGGATCTGGTACCGCTACCACACCGACGTTGGGCTCGATCGTCGCGAACGGATAGTTCGCCGCGAGCACGTCGTTCTGGGTCAAGGCGTTGAAGAGTGTGGACTTGCCGACGTTGGGCAGCCCGACGATGCCGATCGAAAGGCTCATGGGTCGCTACACGCTGAACAGCCCGGCGGCCTTGGCCAGTTCCTTCAGGTCGGCCTCCGGACGCGCACCGGTGTGGGAGATCACCTCGGCGGCGCACAGACCTCCGAGGCGCGTACTGTCTTCCGGCCCCATGCCATGTGTGAGGCCGAACAACACCCCCGCCGCAAAGAGGTCGCCCGCGCCGGTGGTGTCGATGACGCGCTCGACCTCTACCGCGGGTACGACGACGGGGCCCCGCGCGGTCAGCACGACCGCACCCTGGGGGCCACGTGTCATCACGACCAGCAATCCGGTCTCCTCGGCCGCTTCGATTGCGGCGTCGGCGGAGTCGGCGCCGAAGAGCATTGTGAGCTCCTCCTCGTTGCCGAGAAGGATGTCGACGTCGTCGAGTAGCAGGTCCAGGAACTCACGCTGGTGCCGGCTCACACAAAAGGGATCCGACAGGGACAGGGCCACCGAGCCGTCGCCGGCATGGGCGCTCGCGGCGGCGTGGCGCATGGCCTCCTTGGCCGCGGGCACGTCCCAGAGATAACCCTCGAGCAGCACAATAGAGGCCCGCGCGACGAAAGCTTCGGGCACACCGGCCGGCGTCAGGGTCGAAGCGGCGCCGAGATAGGTCCCCATCGTTCGGTCGGCGTCCTCGGTGATGAGGACGACACAGCGTCCCGTGCCGAGGGCGTCCGCCGCCTCCTCACTGTAATGCGGCTCGAACTCGACTCCGGCGGCGCGCAGGTTCTCGGCGTACGTGTGCCCGACCTCGTCGTCGGCCACGGCACCAACGAAACCCGCAGTACCGCCCAATTCTGCGATGCCGACGGCCGTGTTGGCCACAGACCCACCGGACACGTGACGCGCCGTCACCATGAGGGCCTGTATCTCCTTGGCCTTGGCCAAGGAGATCAGGGTCATCGATCCCTTGGCCAGTCCCGATAGGGTCAGCTGCTCGCCGCTCGCCAACTCGATCACGTCCAGCAGCGGCGACCCGATCGCCACGATGTCAAGGTCGTGGGGGATCGCATTGGCTTGCGCCGGGGAGGAAGCAGGTTCGGCGTCGACCGGGCTCACGGGTTCGGGCACGGAGCGAGAACCTACTCGGAGCGTGGCAGGTAGCCTTCCCCGGATGCACCGCCCCACCACGACGTCCTCTGACGTACCCGCTAACACAGCGTTTCGCTTGCCCGGCACCGTCGAGCCGGAGACGTATCGCATCGAGATCGAGCCCGACCTCGGTGCCGCCAGCTTCTCGGGCACCGTGGCGATCGACGCCGTGATCCACGAGCCCGTCCGAGAGATCGTTCTCAACGCCGTCGAACTCGCGGTGAGCGACGTCGAGGTCAGGTTGTCCGACGGCACGGCCGTTGCCTGCGCGGTGACCTTCGACGACGACCTCGAGTGGGTCAGGTTCCGGCCCCCCTCCGATCTGCCCCCAGGCCGATGCACGCTGAGCTGCCGGTTCACCGGAACCCTGAACGACAAACTGCGTGGCTTCTATCGCTCCACCTACACCACTCCGGACGGTGAGACCCAGACCATCGCCACCACGCAGTTCGAGTCGGTCGACGCCCGGCGGTGCTTCCCCTGCTTCGACGAGCCTGATCGCAAGGCCGTCTTCGAGGTCACGCTGATCGTCGACCGCGATCTCGACGCCATCTCGAACTCCCCCATCATTGGCGACGAGCTTGTCGGCAAGAGGCGACGTGTCACGTTTTCGCCCACAATGAAGATGTCCACCTACCTGGTCGCCTTCGTGATCGGGAAGTTCGAGACCACCGAGACGATCGACGTGGACGGGGTGCCGCTCCGTGTCGTGAGCACACCCGGCAAGCGGGCGTTGGGCGAGTACGCCCTCGAGGTGGGTGCGTTCGCACTGCGCTACTTCACCGAGTACTTCAACATCCCCTACCCGGGCGACAAGGTTGACCTTGTCGCTATTCCGGACTTCGCCGCGGGCGCCATGGAGAACCTCGGCTGCATCACCTTCCGCGACACGGCACTCCTGGTCGACCCGGCGCGGGCAGCCCGCACCGAGCTCGAGCGCGTCGCTGACGTGGTGTCGCACGAGCTCGCCCATATGTGGTTCGGGGACCTCGTGACGATGGGCTGGTGGGAGGGCATCTGGCTCAACGAGGCGTTCGCCACCTTCATGGAGATGCTGTGTGTCGACGCCTTTCGACCCTCGTGGGACCGCTGGGCCGGCTTCGCCTCCTCGCGCGAGGCGGCGCTCGCCGTCGACGGTGTGCACTCGACGCGCCCGATCGAATACCCGGTCGGTCCACCCAAGGAGGCGGAGGGCATGTTCGACCTGCTCACCTACGAGAAGGGCTGCGGCGTCCTACGTATGCTCGAACAGCACATCGGAGCCGACGTCTTCCGCGACGGGGTACGTGCCTACCTCAAGGCACACGCGTATGGGAACACAGTCACGACCGATTTGTGGGACGCGTTGGAGGACGCCAGCGGCGCGCCCGTACGCGACATCATGAACACGTTCATCCTCCAGGGTGGCCATCCTCTCGTCACCCTCGACCACGCCCAATTGGGCCAACAACCTTTCGCCTATGGGCCGGTGCCCGCGGGCACCGAGTCGGCCATCGGCTCTAGGTGGAATGTGCCGGTCGCAGTCCGCGCCTTGGCGGACGGAGATAGACCGGGCGCTTCCGTGCGCCGACTGGTGCTCGGAACCGAGCCAGCCCCTGTGCCGGAGGTATCGGAAGGGACCGTCGTCGTCAACGCCGGCGGCTGGGGTGTGTTCCGCGTGGGTTACGAGGCCGAACACCGCCTGGCCCTTGCGGAGCATTTGACCGAGCTGACGCCGCTCGAGCGCGCCAACCTGATGGGCGACACCTGGGCAACCACCCTGGCCGGCCACACGCGGCTCGAAGGATTCCTCCGCCTCGCCACGAAGCTCGGCGTCGAGCCAGACCCGGGTGCGTGGGCACCCGTGGGAGCCGCCCTGGTCCTGTGCAATCGGATCGCCGGTCCCGACGACCGCGCCGCTCTGCGCGCGGCGGTGGCATCCCTCATCGGCCCGCTGCATCGCCGTCTCGGCTTTGAAGCGATGCCGGGTGAAGGCGAGCGCACGCCGACGCTGCGGGCGCTGACAATCAACCTCCTCGGGACCGTCGGGGGCGACGAATCGATGCGAGCCGAGGCCGCCCGCCGCTTCGATGACTCACCGATTGCGGGGGGTTCTACTCCGATTCCCGCCGACATCGAGGTCGCCATCCTTGCGGTGGCGGCGCAACTTCTCCGGGCAGGTGATTACGACACCGTCCTCGCGCGGTACCGAGCTGCCACGACGCCACAAGAGGAGATGCGTTCGCTCGGCGCCTTGGCATCCTTCCCCGACGTGGAGCTCTGCCTCCGGACCTTCGACCTGGCCATGACCGAGGTGCGCAGCCAGAACGGGTTCGCTGTCCTCAGCGCCCTTTTGGCCAACCCGATCGGCTGTCAGGCGGTATGGAACCGGATCGCCGAGCAGTGGGACGCCATCCTCGAGCGGTTCCCCAAGAACGCCCCTGTCCGCATCCTCGAATCAATTTCGGCGCTCTGCGCCGATGCCGAATTCGCCCAGTCCGCGATCACCTTCCTGAATGACCATCCGCTGAGCTCAGGACCCCGCCGGGTTGCGCAGTCGATCGAGCGGCTCGAGGTTAACGTCGCCTTTGCCGCGAGAGAGCGAGCCGAACTGGCGCAGGTCCTCGCGACCGCGACCCGCTGATCGTGACCGCACCCGCCCCGGCGACAGGCGACCATTACGACTCGGCACGAATCAATTTCCTCGTCAAATCGGCACGACGCACTCGGGGGTTCATGCCCGACGACGAGGGCCAGACCCTGTTCGAAGCGACACTGCGCGCAGGGCGCGCCGAACTCCCGGCCGCGAAACCTGCGACCTTCGTCGAGATCGGCGCGTGGTGCGGCAAGTCGACCGTCTACATCGGCGCGGCAGCCGAAGCCACGGGCGCAGTGCTCCTGTCGGTGGACCATCATCGTGGTTCGGAGGAGAACCAGCCCGGGTGGGAGTACCACGAGGCCGACCTCGTTGACGCCGAGGCGGGCCGCATCGACACGTTGCTGCACTGGCGTCGCACCATTGCCTCAACGGGCCTCGAGTCGTCCGTGGTGGGCATCGTTGGCGACTCCCCCACCGTCGCCTCGCGTTGGGACCGGCCTCTGGCCTTCTGTTTCATCGACGGGGGGCACGGCGAGGAACCCGCCTGGGCGGACTACCGCGGGTGGGCGCCACACGTCGCCGTGGGCGGCTGGCTTGCCATTCACGACGTGTTCCCCGACCCGGCCGATGGCGGACGCCCTCCCTACGCGCTGTTCTGCGCCGCTCTCGAATCAGGCGAATTCACCGAGGATGCGGCGTGCGGAAGCCTCCGCGTCCTGCGGCGCATTGCTCCGACACCGCGCTAGCAGCAGGTCTCGGACGTACTGACAGCGTGCAGTGCTTCGAGCGCGGTCATATCATCCGATCGACCGGCGTCCGATCGACCGCTGGCGGCTCGGACGGTGGTGGCAGCGAGAGGCGGGGCATTCCGACTTGTGCCGGCGTGCCAGCTGAAGCCAAACGGCTAATTGTGCGGTGGGACCAGATGGAGTTCGACGTCCTGCGGCGTCCGCGCCCGGACCGGTCCTGAGGACGCGCTGATCGCTGGACTGCGTTACTCAGAACCCGAGGCTGGAACCGCTACTACCGGGCACAACCGGGTGAACCTCGACGCCAGAACAGTCTGGGAAACCGTGGGCGCGCAGATCAGTGACTTACCTGGACTTGCTCGGTCAGGCCGGAGGTGCCACGAGCCGGGAGGGGTAGTGAGGGCAGGGCTGTGGACCGAGTGGGGTCTCAGTCCCCTCGGCGATCGCGGACGCGGGTCTGAGGGGATTCCAGGGACACCACCGGGAGTGAAGTCACGCCGGCCAAGAGTTCGCCCAAGTACCCATTCAATGTCCCACGGGCCTGCTCCGCCTGCGTTCCCAGGCGTCCATGCCCGCCACGCCGGGATAGCCGGTCAACGTACATTCAGACCGACTGTCATTCGTGAAACGAGCACCTGATCCTCGTGACCCAAACCCGTTGTCCAATACAGTGATTTCCCATTGCACGGGTGGGTACCAGGCGGGACCGCCGCCGGAGGAGGGAAGATGATGGGGGCGAAGCGAAGGCTCCATTGGTGCCAACGGTTGCCACGATCACGCACTCACCGTGCATGGCTGGGACGTCCGAATGTTGTGCTCCGTGCTCGCGGAGGACTGAACGGCGAAGGTGGTCTACCCGGTTCCCAGGTCGCCCGTCATGCCGAAGGGTTGAAACGGGCTAACTGGTTACCGCAGCCAGCGGCATTGACATCTGCCGGTGAGAGGCATCAGAGAAAGTACGTCGCATCCCGCGGGAAGCCCTTCACCGAAGCGGTCACCTGTTGTGTTTCTTGGAGCCTGCCGAGGGCGCAACGTTAGACCACAGGTTTCTACCTCGACATAGTGCCGTGCGGTTGCCGATGCCGAGTGATGGATCGCGGCTGACCTTGTTCCTACGCCACATCCCGTAGCGACCGTGGCCAGGAGGGCCAGCGCCATGAGTGCCGACACGCGTCGGATCATGCCTGGGCTTGACACAGGAATGCCGCCCTTCACTGATTGCCCGGGTGGCATCACCCAAGAGTGATTCGGGCGACCACCGCAAAGCCCATCACGCCGAGGGCTTCTCGGCTCGAGCTACGAGCTGTTGGCACCTCTGAGCAACATGCTGCGGCGCATCTCCGGCCGATAGCTGCTCGGTTCCGTCGTGCGGAGGAAGTCCACCAGGATCTCCACGAATCGGTACGGCTCTTCGACGTGCGGGAAATGGCCCACGCCCGGGATGATCTCGAGGCGGCTGTTCGGAATCGCCCCGTGCGTCCGATGGGCGTGGTTCACCGGAATGATCTTGTCCTGGTCGCCCCAGACGATGAGCGTGGGCATCTCCTGAGCAAGGTAGAGACGATCCATCGCGCTGACCGCTTGCCCACCGGGTTCGATCACCGCGCGCATGGTTCGGACGAACGCGGCCCGTTTGGCCGGATCGGTGAGTGACCCGAACGAGCGCCACATCTCGGTCGCCCGGTCACTCCGGATGCCCCGGGCCTTGAGGAACGAGAGGACCCAGGTCCCCCAATCACGCACCGGCGCCAGGAAGAGGGCGGGCAGCACGTATTCGGCACCGGGCAGCGACACCAGACGGAGCAGCCAGCTGACTTCGCGTCCGAGGCCTCCGGCGTCGACCAGGGCGAGTCGCTCGCATCGCTCGGGGAACTGATAGGCGAACTGCAGAGCGACGCCACCGCCATAGGACTGACCGACCACCGTGGCGCGGTCGATTCCGAGCACGTCGAGAAAATCACGCAGTCCGGCCGCGTAGTTGCCGAGCGAATAGTCACCAGGCGGTTTGGCCGAGGCGCCGTGTCCGAGGAAGTCCGGCGCGACCACGGTGTAGTCGCGCTGGAGAAGCCGCATAGCGGGTACCCAGGTCTCGGAGCTGCCGGCGATGCCGTGCAGCAACAACAGCACCGGTCCCCGTCCCGCGCGCCGGTAGGCGACGTCGTTGCCATGGAGGCTCGTGAGGCGGACGGAGAACTCGTCGCCGCTCATCGGCTGGTCGCGCATCCTTCGTGACTCATGGAGAGTCCTCACCGTAGTGGGCAGCGCGCACCCCGGACACCCTGGAGGGATCGGCGCAAAAGGTCCGGGCAATCCTCCCGACCACCCGCCGGCGATGCTCAGTCGCGCCGGCCGCGCTCCGAGTACTCCAAAACCGTGCAGCCCTCGGCGGCGTCCCCGCAGTGGGGCTCGGCCAGGTCGAGCGGCGCCGGCAGGCACTCGCCGCGGAACAGTCCCGCTGCGGGCGTCGTGTCCGACAACGCATCGGCGGCCAACACCTGCGCGGCGAAGGTGTAGGTCGTGCGCTCGTTCTTGGGGAATGTCTCGCGCTCCGGGTACACCATGCCCGTCCAGTACGAGCCATCCGGCAGCCGCAAGTTCTGTCCGGCGACGAAGAGCTCGCGCGCAGCCTGATCCAGGCCCAGCGCGTCCAAAGTCAACACGCACTCGGCCGTCTCCGCTGCCGTCACCCAGTCCCCGGTCGACACGCAGCGCACACCGAGGCCCTCCATGACAAAGGTGGACCAGCCCTCCGCTATGCGGAGCCGACCCGCCTCGCCCTCGAGCGCACCCGACAGCATCGGGTAGTACCAGTCCATGGCGAACTCCACTTTCGGTGCGAAGGCTCCCGGGTGGTGCGCGACTGCGTGTCCGAGCCGGCCCGCCGCCAGCTCCCAGTCCGGGCGGTCCTTGGCCAAGCACTCGGCGATCGCCACCGCGCAGCGCAGCGAGTGGTAGATCGACGACGATCCCGTCAGCAACGCATACTTCTCGGCCCGGCCCGACGAGTCGAGCGACCACAGCACCGAGCCATCGGGTTGCTGCAGGCGCAGGATCCAGTCGATCCCACCCTCGATCGTCGGCCACAGCTCGCCCAGGAACTCGACGTCGCCAGTGATCAGGTGGTGGTGCCACGCCCCCGCCGCCAGATATGCGCACACGTTTGTGTCGAGACGCGGGTCCTTCACCGCATCGCGGCGGTAGTAGTTGAACCAGCTCCCGTCAGGCAGCTGGCGCTCGACGAGCCAGCGGTACGCGGCGACCGCCTCGTCGACCAGGCCGCACACGGTGAGGGCCATTGCAGCCTCGACGTGGTTCCATGGGTCGCAGTGGCCGTCCTCGAACCACGGGATCATCCCGTCGTGGCGCTGCACCTCGGCGATGGCGTAGGCGGTGGCGAGGACGTCCGAGGCTGCGAGGATGCCGGGCACCTCGGGGATGGTGACCTCGGCCGAGTGGGCCGAACGGATCGAGTGCATCGAGCGGATCTCCTCTGTCGTCATGCCGCCGCCCCTTGTTTCGGTGACGTCGGCCCCCGTCGGCCCGGTACGCCGCGGGGCAGGTCCGGGCGCGCGTCGGGCAGACCCGCGACCGTCACCGCTGGCTTGGACAGGTACACCACCAGGCTCTTGCCGATAAGCGGGCTCAACACCCGGTCCGCCGCCCGCGTCACGAACGGGGCCTTCACGATGTCCCACACCAGCACCTTGTGGTACGCCGCCACCACTGGGTTCGAGTCGTTGGACACGCCGACGAGGCAGCGCAGCCACCAGTAGGGCGAGTGCAGCCCGTGCGCGTGGCCGTGACCCGTCGGCTCGAGGCCTACCGAAGCGAGGCGGCGCTCCAATGTGGAGCGTCGGTAGATGCGGACGTGGCCTCCCGGCGTGTCGTGGTACTCGTCCGAAAGCACCCAGTTGACCGTCTCGGGCGCACAACGCGGCACGGTCACGGCCATCGCGCCGCCCGGCTTCAAAACCCGGGCCAGCTCGCGCATCGCACCGACGTCGTTGGGGATGTGCTCGAGCACTTCTGACGCGATGACCCGGTCGAACGTCCCGTCGGCAAACGGCAGCGCCGAGCGCGTCGCCCTGCACGGCGGTGGCCGGCTGGTCCGGAGCCAGTTCCCCCCCTCGACCATCGCACCGAGGGTGGCGCGCACTTGGGCCACCTCGTCGGGGCCGGCGTCGAGAGCGACGACGAAGGCGCCGCGGCGGGCCGCCTCGAACGCGTGGCGCCCGAAGCCGCAGCCGAGGTCCAGCACCAGGTCGCCGGGCCCGACGCCGAGCCGGTCGTAATCGACGGTCAGCACGGGCTCGACGCCTCCGACGCCGCAACCGAAGCCGGCGCGCCCGGGAGCGGCCGCCCCTCGAGCATCGCCTGGTAGCACTCGGCGGTGCCCGCCGCCGTCACCTGCCACGTGAAGCGCCGTACCACGCGCTCGCGGCCAGCGGCGCCGAGCCGAGCCCGCAGGCCCGGGTCGTCGAGCAGCCGCGCGATCGCACCTGCCAGCGCACCGGGGTCGTCCGGCGCCACCAGCAACCCGGTTTCGCCGTCGCGGCCCACGACCTCGGGCAACGCGCCGCCGGTCGTCGCCACGACCGCCACACCGCAGGACATGGCCTCGATGGCCGGGAGCGAGAACCCCTCGTACAAGGACGGCACGACCGCGACCTCGGCCTCGCCGTACAACCGCGCCAGCTCGTCGTCGCTGATGCCGCTCACGCACTTCACCGCGTCGGCCAGACCCAACCGGGCGATGGCCCGGTCGACCCGGCCGCCCTCGGAGGGGCGCCCGATCACGGTGAGCTCCACGTCGCGCTCGGTGCGCAGCTTGGCGACCGCCTCGAGCAGGGGAACGAGCCCCTTCATCGGCACGTCGCTGCTCGATGTGACCATGATGCGCCCGACCTGCGGCGTCACGTCCTCGCGAGGGCGGAACACCCTGTGATCCACGCCGACCGGCACGACCGTCATCCGCTCCGGCCGGACGCCCAACTGGGCCGCGATGTCCTTGCGCGAGTTCTCCGACACCGTCACCACCGCGGGCAAGGCCCGGGCGACGCGCACCTGCATGCGGAGGAAGCCGAACCAACGGCGCTGAGTGACGGTCTGCCACGGGTTCGACGTGTGTGCCAGGGCGAGCTGGCGGTCCACCGTGATCGGGTGGTGCAAGGTGGTCAGCAGTGGCCAGCCGTCATCGACCATGCCGAGCATGCCGTTGCCGAGGCACTGGTTGTCGTGCACGACGTCGAAGTCGCCGCGCCGCTGCGCCAGCAGCTGGCGGGCACGTCGTGAGTAGGCCAGCGGCTCGCCGAAGCCGGCTGTGCACATGACGCCGAACTCGATCCAGTCCTCCCGGGAGGAGAACTCGCGCGGATGCGGGAAGCGGAAGGGGTCGGGGTCTCGATACAGGTCGAGCCCCGGGACGGGCGTGAAGCCGACCCCCTCATCGAGCTCGGGCCACGGCGGTCCCGAGAAGACCTCGACCGAATGGCCGAGGGCGACGAGCTCACGGGTGAGGTGGCGGCTGTAGACGCCCTGGCCACCACAGCGAGGGTTGCCCCGATAGGTCAAGTAGGCGACGCGCAGGCCCCCGGGACGGGGCAGGGCGGCAGGCAGCGGGGCCGGCACCTCGATGTGACGCGACCGCTCCCAGGATTCCTTGGTCTCGATCCACTTCTGCCGGGGAGTCTTAGGCAATGGATGTCCCGACTCGGCCCGACATGGAGGCCATAGCCTCCCCGAACGCCCAGGTCCTGCGCAAACGGCGCCGCGGCGTAACGACGCAACCAATAACGCTGGAACACGGGTGCCTGGTCAACCGACGCCCAACCAGTTGAGTGCCGTGAGCACGACGTAGACGGCGGCTACTGCGGCGACCGCGACGATGGCCAGGCCGCCGATGGTCCGGGCGAAGGGGCCGTTGGCCGCCGAACCGAGAAGGGAACGCCGGTTGGCCAGGATCAGGATCAGGATCAGGGTGATCGGTGTGATGACCCCCTCGAGGACCTGGGTGTTCAAGATGAGCGTGATGAGGTTGCCGGGCACGAGGACTACGGCCGCCCCGATCACGATCTGAAAGGTGAAGATGCCCAGGAAGACCGGGGCCTGGCGGAAACTCGACGACACCGAGCGCTCGACGCCGATCGCCTCGGCCACGGCGTACGACGTCGACAACGGCACGACGGCCGCGGCCAGGGCTGATGCCCCGAGGAGTCCCAGGCCGAACAGGGTCGCGGCTGCGGCACCCGCCACGGGCTCGAGGCCTTTGGCCGCCGTCGTCGCCGAGGTCAGCGGTCCGGTGCCTCCGATCGTGGCACCCGTCGCGACGATGATCGACATCGCGACGAACGCCGCGAGCACCGCGCCGGTGATCGCGTCGACGCGCTGAAAGTGGTAGTGAGACGGTTTGACGCCCTTGTCGACGACGGCGCCGGCTTCGTAGAGCTGGATGTACGGGGTGATCGTCGTCCCGATGAGCGCAACCGAAAGCAACAGGAACGACCTCGACGCGACGAAATGGGGCCACACCGTATTGGCCGCCACGGCCTTCCAGTCGGGGTGGGATAGCACGGCCGCGATGGGGTAGGCGATGAACACGACCGTGAGGAGTAGGAAGACGCGCTCGGCGTAGCGGTACGAACCGAAGAGCACAAGCGACCAGATCGCAACGGCCGCGATCGGCACCGAGATGTAGCGCGAGACGTGAAAGAGCTCGAAGGCCGTGGCGATCCCGCCGAACTCGGTGACCATCAGCCCGACGTTGGCGATGGCGAAGGCGATGATGGCGAACACGGTGAGGCGTAAGTCGAACTCCTCCCGAATGAGCGCGGCCAGACCCTTGCCGGTGTGGACGGACAGGCGGGCTACCATCTCCTGGACGATCACGTAGGCGATCGTGATCAGCACCATGAGGAACAGCGTCCGGTAGACGAACTGCGCCCCAGCCGAGGAGTAGGTGACGACACCGCCCGCGTCGTTGCCGGCCGCCGCCGCGATCAGTCCGGGTCCGGCCGCGGCGACGTAGATCAGCCACCGCCTCGAGGCAAAGGGCCTCATGACAAAAGGCGTGGGAAGTGGAAGCGACCCTTGGTCGGTACCAGCGCGTCGAGAACGTCGTCGGCCAGGATTCGCCCGAGCGGGCGGCCGTCGTCGCCGACAACCACCATCGAGAGGCGCCGCGTCTCGATCAGGCGCGTCGCGACCTCGTTCGCCGACTCGTGCGGCGACACCGTGACCACGTCCTCCTCTTCGAGAAGTGCGGACATTCGGGTATCGGCGTCGGCGCGCAACGCGAGCAGGACGTCGAGCATGGTCACGTCGCCGACGAGGCGGCCCTCCGAGTCGACGACCGCCACGGCATCGAGGTCGACGTCGTGGCTCCGCGCCTCGCTGAGTCGATCGGCTACCTTCTTCACCTTTTCGCCCGACTTCGCCGTGACCACGGCGGTGGTCATGATGCCGCCGGCCTCGTCCTCCTCATAGCCGAGGAGCTCACGCAGCTCGAGCGCGGTCCGGGGCGGGATGTGACGGAGGACCTCGGCGCGGACGGCCAGGGGCAGGTCACGCAACGCGTCGACCGCCTCGTCGGGCTCCATGGCAGCCAGCAGGCGCGCCGCTTCCACAGGGTCCGACTCGCGCAGAAGCTGTTCGAGGTCCTCGGCCTGCATCTCCTCGAGGGCGTCGGCCGCCTCGTCCGGGCTGAGTGCGGCAAGCAGTTCGCGGCGTTCGTCACGGCGCAGGTCCTCGAGCAGGTCGGCCAGCTCGCCCGGGCGAAGCCGGTGCAGGCCCTCGTTGGTCGTGTTGAGGCGTACCGGGGTCGCCGGGTTCTCCGGGTCCGCCGGCTCGTTAAAGGGTTGGATGGCGGCCCAGTCGATGACGCGGTCAGGCGTCGGGCGGGGGCGCCACCGGCGGGGGCCGAGGCGGCGCAGCAGGGTGGCGGTCGAGACATCCGCGCCGACCAGGCGGATGCGGCCGAGAACCTCGGCCAGATAGAGGTCGGCGGCGCGGATGACCTGGACGCCCTCGAGGTCCACTAGCTGATGGTCGAGCACGTCGCGGGCGAGGTGGACCTCGCCGGGGCGGCGCACGACGTCGCGCAGGTCGAGTCGGGAGGAACGCAAGGACACCTCGGCGTGGCCGACCCGGTCGATGGCCGACGCGGGCACGAACGCGAGGCGACGGCCGATTCGGATGACGAGGCCGCTCACCGGTGGGTACACCTGCCCGTCCGCCCAGCGCGCCACGACGTCTTCGAGACGGCCGATGTCTTGACCCTGCTGGTTGCGTACCGGGCGCCCCAGCAGTCCGGCAAGCGACACGATGGCGTCGAAGACACCTGCTTGCGCAAGGATGCGGCGCGTGCGGCGCCGCCGCTGATGCGGCAGGCGGTCGGGATTGCGATTCCGCCCCGGCAGCAACCGGGGCCGGTTGGCGGCGTTCGCCGGCGTTGACGTTGTCATGGGGTGCCTCCTCTGCGGTCTTCGGGAGGATCGGTCGGATCGGGCAGCCGGGCGCGTGCGACGCGCCAGCGGTTCAGCAACCAGCGCCTGTCTCCCGTGCGGCTTCCACCACGAAGACGCCCCGAACGCTCGCGGGCGGCGAACGGAGAGGATCAGTCCCGGCGGAGGGCGGAAGGTGCGCCGGAGGTACTACTGGGGGGTTCGCCCCTGTTCACGGTCACACCTCCCTCGCAGTCGCCCCTGACAGGGCATTGGACCATTTGGCCGCAACGATCCTACCCGGCGACCGGCCCTCCGCTGGAGGTGGTGGGCCGGAGGTCCCAGGCCAGGACGGGTACCGTGATCGTCATGGACCTCACGTACCCGCCCGAGGCCGAGGAGTTCAGGGCCGAGATCGCCGGATGGCTCAAGGACAACCTTCCCGAGGGCTGGGGGCAGCCGGGGTACGCCATGACTGCGGAGGAGCGCAAGGCGTTCAACGACGAGTGGACGACGAAATTGTTCGAGGGCGGATGGATCTGCGCGAGCTGGCCCGCCGAGTACGGCGGCAAGGGCCTCACGCTCCTGCAGCAGGTCGTCCTGAACGAGGAGTTCGCCCGCGCCGGCGCCCCGCTCCGCGGCGATTTTTTCGGTGACACCCTCGTCGGCCCGACGATCCTCCAATGGGGCACCGAGGAGCAGAAGCAGCAGTTCATCCCGGGCATCCTCAAGGGCGAGATCTCCTGGTGCCAGGGGTTCAGCGAGCCCGACGCCGGGTCCGACCTGGCCAGCCTCAAGACGAGGGCAGAGCTCGACGGCGACGAGTGGGTCATCAACGGACAGAAGGTCTGGACCACCCAGGCCCAGTACGCCGACTACATCTTCCTGCTGGCGCGCACCGACCCTGACGCGCCGAAGCACGCCGGCATCTCATACCTGCTCGTCCCGATGAAGCAGGACGGCGTCGAGGTGCGGCCCATCGAGCAGATCGACAGCTCGGCCGAGTTCAACGAGGTCTTCTTCACCAACGTACGCTGCCCCAAGGGAAACGTCATCGGCGGCGTCAACAACGGGTGGAAGGTGGCCATGACGACGCTCGGGTTCGAGCGCGGCACGTCGGCCACGACGGGGCACCGCCGCTTCCAGAAGGAGCTCGACGAGATCCTCAAGGCGGCGCGCGACCGGGGCAAGGACCGCGACCCGCTGGTGCGCCAGCGCCTCGCTCGGTCGTGGTCGAACATCAAGATCATGCAGATCAACGGTTGGCGGACCCTCACCGACGCGCTCAACGGCACGCACAACAGCGCCAAGCTCGGCGCGTGCAACAAGATGTTCTGGTCCGAGTCGCACCAGGCCACCATGGAGCTGGCCATCGACATCCTTGGGATGGAGGGCCAGGTCCTCCGCGGCAACGCGGGTGACGACACGCCCCTACCCGGCGCGCGGCATGCGAAGGCGAGCTATCCGGTCGACAACATCCAGTCGCTCTTCTTCTTCTCGCGTTCGGAGACGATCTGGGGCGGGGCGGCCGAGATCCAGCGCAACATCGTGGGTGAGCGGGCGCTCGGGTTGCCGAAAGAGCCGAAACCGGCGTAGGCGCCGGCCCGAAAGTGCGCTAGAGGCTCGGGACGTACCCGCCGGCGCCCAGGGCCGAGCTCTCCTCGTAGTCCAAGGAGTCGTCGAGGCCGCCGACGACCTCGGTCACCCAGGGCAGCCGCTCACGCAAGATCCGCTCGACCCCGCCCGAAAGGGTGGCCTCGCTGATGGCGCACGAGCTGCACGCACCCTGGAGCTCCACCTCGACGACGCCGGTCTCGACGTCGGCGCGCACGAGCACGAGGTCGCCCCCGTCAGCCTGCACCGCCGGCCGCATGAGGTCCATGATCCCCTGGAGTTTGGCCAGGCGGTCCGCCCTCTCGGCGTCGCTGAGCTGGGGTGCTGCGTCGGTCACTCCTCTATTCTGCCGTGCGCCGGCCTGGGTCCGGCCGCCGGGCCGCCCGTTGCCTCCTTCACCAGGCCAAACAGCCGTCGGCGGGGGCGGCGCCGAGCGTCAGCCCAGACCGACCGGCTGGGGGGCTACGCCCTGCACGACCGGGTTCTGAAGCTCGCCCACGCTCTCGATGGCGATGCGCACCGTGTCGCCGTCAGCCAGGAAGCGGGGCGGAGAGAACCCTGCGCCCACACCGGCCGGAGTGCCAGTGGCGATGATCGTGCCGGGCTCGAGCGGGAACGCCGTCGTGAGGTACTCGATCATCTCGGCGCAGCCGAAGATCATGTCGGCGGTCGACGAGTCCTGCCGCAACTCGCCGTTGACCCAGGTGCGCATCCCGAGATTGCCCGGGTCACCGGCCTCGTCGCCCGTCACCAACTCGGGCCCGCACGGCGCATGGCTGTCGAACGACTTGCCCATCGTGAAGGTCGGTGTGCGCCACTGCCAGTCCCGCGCGCTGACGTCGTTGATCACGGTGTAACCCGCGACGACCTCCAAGGCGCGGTCGGCGGGCACGTGCTGGCAGCGGGGGCCGATCACCAGCGCGAGCTCGCCTTCATAGTCGACCGCGTCGGACACCGTGGGCAGCACGATCGGGTCCCCGGGCCCGGCGATCGCGGTCCGCTGCTTGTTGAACCAGTACTGCCAATCGGGCGGCTCGCGTCCCATCTCGGCGACGTGGGCCCGGTAGTTCATGCCGATGGCCAGGATCGCGGGCGGGTCCGGGACCGGTGCGTGCAATGCCACTTCCGACCGGGCGTGGCGGGCCGCCCGGCCTTTCTCGGCGGCACCGACTTGGTCTGCGGCGACAGGGCCGAGGGCGAGCAGCTCCCGCATGGTGGCGGGCAGGCCGGTCGAGGGGTCGCTCAGGTCGACGATCTCGTCGCCCAGCACGAGTCCGGGACGGGCCGTAGCGCCGGCTGTCGAAAAACTGACGAGGCGCATGGCCTCCAGGCTTAGCGCAATTCGGTCTTGTACTTCGCCCAGTTCTTCGTGGCGTGGCGGGCCACGACGGCCCCGACGATCTCGACCGCCCCGAACACGATGGCCATGATGCCGATGAAGACGACCAGGGCCGTGATCGGTGCGCCGGGATGCCGGATGCACAAGAAGCCCAGTGCAACGGCAATCGCCCCGCGGATCAGGTAGACCCACCAATAGGGCTGCTGGTGGAAGCGGAGCGACGAGATGATGTCGAAGATGCCGAGCACCAGGAAGCTCCAGCCGATGAGCACGGCGATGATGAAGATCGTGATGTGCGGCCAGACGAAGCCCACGATGCCGGCACCGACCCAGACCACTCCGAAGAGGAGGTGCAGCCAGCGCTGAAGCGCCATCCTGATCGACCCGATGATCTCGAACACGCCGCCGACGATGAAGAAGGCGCTGGCGAAGTAGATGACCGCGTACACGGTGGCATGGCGCCAGCTGATCACGAGGAAGCCGAAGAGCATCGAGAGGATGCCGCCGACCAGGTACCAGCCCCACATCTTCTGGAGTTGGGTGCTGACTGCGTCTCCAACCGCGATGTCGTCTTCGGTGAGTACGTACGTCATGCCGTCCCTCCTTGGCGAGTAGGAGTGCATTTCGCCCCTTTTTCCAGGGTAACCCCGGGTTTCGTCGAATTAGTGGATGCAGGCGCGCAGTGCGTGCAGCACACGGGCCCCCCATGCGGCGCCGACCTCGACCCATCGGCCCGGATGCTCGAGAACGTCGTCCGCCTCGGCCCACAACTCGTCCTCCACCGGATCGAGCGTGCTCCGCACTTGCGACAACGCCTCCGGATCGTTCTCGATGTGCCGGCGCACGGCGTCGGCGGCTTGCCACAACTCCTCGCCCGAGAGCTCGAACGGCACGAACGGTGGCGGCCCGGCAACACTGCGCGGGAACGCCGGGACGAACACACTGGCGCAGGGGCTCGCCGGCGCGACCCAAACGCGCAGGGGCGCACCGTCGGCGATGGACGCGGGAAGCTCTGCGATCATCGACGCGGCCGTCACGTAGCGGCCGCGCACGTGCATGCACACACTGACGCCGCTGAAGTCCGGCCCGATCCGGCGCGGCGGGGGCGTCACGGTGCCGCGGTGGCCGGGCACACCCCAAGGTCCGGTGCCGTGATCGCGCAGGTGGGCCGCGGTGGCAGCCGGCGTGAGGCCGCCGGGACGGGTCGAAGAGAGAAGGCGCGGCTGGCCGCCAGGCGTACATCGGCGTAGCCGGTCGGTTCGATGGTGTCGCGGAAGCGCCCGAAGTCGTCACCGGGGGTGATGCGGCGCGAGGCGAGTGTCCACTCGGTGCCGAGGGTGATGCGATTCGAGACGGCGGTCCCACCGGGGAACGGCGCCGCCACCCAGTCACGTCCGGCGGTGTCGAGGACGAAGGCTGACGTCGGGTCCGCCACGAGGAACGACGAGTCGTAGGCCTCGTCGTGCGTGGCGTCCGCAATGCCGCCCTGGCCGCAGTCGTCAAGGAGCCCGGTCATCACATCGACGGCCTCCGCCGCCGTGCGGCCGCGCTCGAGCCCGAGCCGCACCAGGTCCATGCCGATCAGCGCGGGCGCCGCCGACGACGAGTCATGGGTCGTCGCCACACGTTCGTTGCCGATGGCGACGCCGTGCTCGTTGACGCCGTGCTCCGCGCCCCACAACCAGGTCGGGCAGGACATGAGGGCCGCGTGCGTGCCCGTGTCGCCGATGGTGAGGTACTGGGTGCGCAGCGAGCATCCACCCGACGACCGGCGCCCGAAGGGCCAGGCGATCTGGGGCTCACCCGGCGGGCGGTCCGAGTTCTTGGCGAACACCATGCCCGAGGGCCCGCGCGCGCAGAGGGTGTCGCACATCGGGATGCAGTGTAGGGAGGTGGGTATCGTGGGCCTCATGCAGCCTCGTTCCGTCCTGTCAGTCGACGAGATCAACCTCTCGGACATGGAGTTCTGGGCGCGCCCCTGGGAGGAGCGCGAGGGCGCCTTCCAGACCCTGCGGCATGAGCGGCCGATGCCGTTCTTCGAGGAGCCCGAGATCCCCGAGGCGCTGTCCTACGTGGTGCCGAAGGGCCCCGGGTACTACGCGTTGACGCGGCACGCCGACATCTCGGAGGCGAGCCGGCACCCCGAGATCTTCCAGTCGGGTGCGGGAGCGACGTCGATGATCGACATGCCAGAGGAGATGCTCGACTTCTTCGGCTCGATGATCAACATGGACAACCCACGCCACGCCCGGCTGCGCCGCATCGTGTCGGCGGCGTTCAACCCGCGCATGATCAAGTCGATCGAGGACCGGATCGAGCTCGTGGCCAACCACGTCATCGACCGGGTGGCCGACAGAGGCGGCTGCGACTTCGTCGTCGAGGTCTCGTCCCGGCTGCCGCTCGAGATCATCTGCGACATGATGGGCATTGCGGCAGCGGACTACGACACGGTGTTCAACGCGTCGAACGTGATCCTCTCCAACGGCGACCCCGAGTACGTGGCCGAGGGCTCCGACCCGATGGTTGCCTTCATGACGGCGGCCCAGCAGCTCAACCTGCTGATGCTGGACCTGGCCAAGTTCCGCAAGGAACGCCCGACCGAGGACGTGACGTCCGCGCTGGTCAACACGAACGTCGACGGCGAGGAGCTCACCGACACCGAGGTGGCCGCGTTCTTCATCTTGCTCGTCGTCGCCGGCAACGAGACGACCCGCAACGCGATCAGCCACGGGCTGCTGGCCATGACGCAGTACCCCGACCAGCGCGCGCTGTGGCAGGCCGACCCGGCGGGGATCGCCGCCACGGGTGTGGACGAGGTCGTGCGCTGGGGTTCGCCCGTGATCTGGATGCGCCGCACCGTCGCCTCCCCCACCGTGCTCGGTGACACGGAGCTGGCGGAGGGCGCCAAGGTGATCATGTTCTACAACTCGGCCAACCGCGACGAGGATGTGTTCGAGGACCCCTTCACCTTCGACGTGCGCCGCGACCCCAACCCGCACATCGGCTTCGGCGCGGCGGGGCCCCACTTCTGCCTCGGCGCGCACCTGGCCCGCCAGGAGATCTCGGTGATGTTCCGTCAGCTGTTCGAGCGGCTGCCCGACATCGAAGCGGTGGGAGAGCCGGACCGGCTGCTGTCACCGTTCATCAACGGCATCAAGCACCTCGACTGCAAGTTCACGCCGGCGAAGGCCGGCTGAAGGCCGCGGCCGGGCGTCAGGTCCCGGGGGTGGGGTTCTCGGGCGGCTCCTGGGCGAACTCGTCGTAGGCGGCAAGCGCGCGCGGGCCCCAGACGGTGGCCGGTCCGCCGTTCATGTGGATGGCGACGCCGATCGCCTCGGCGACGTGCTGACGGGACGCGCCCCGCCGGGCGGCGCCGCGGGCGTGGGCGACGATGCAGCCGTCACACTCGCGGGTGATGGAGCAGGCCGAGCGCGATGAGCTCCTTCGTGGTGGCCGGCAAGGCGCCGTCGGCCATGACCGCGGTGCCGAGCGCGTGGTAGGCGGCCATGACGTCCGGGATGGCCTCGCGCAGCGCGCGGTGGGGGCCGCGGAGGTCGTCTTGGATCTGGTGGTACGGCGCATGCTCCATGTGGGCATGCTGGCACGCCGGGTCGCTCAGACGCCGCCGGCTGACTTCGGCCCTCGGTTGCGGACCTCCTCAACCGCCGTCATGGCGGTACGCAGCTCCTCGATCCATTCCCGCTCGTGCTGCTCGACCAGACGGACGCACCACGCCAGCGCTTCGCTGCGGCTGCGCGCCACCCCGGCGTCGATCAGCGTGTCGAGGACGCGGCGGTCGCCCATCCGCAGCCGGGTCATCACCGGCACCCCGGTCGTAGTGAAGAGGATCCTGGTGGCGCCGCATTCGGCGCCCCAGGACACGGCGCGGCGGAAGGCGGGCTGCGCCTCGTCGGCGATGCGCATGCGGGCGCCCCGGGTGTCCTCGCGGAAGCCGGCGATGCGGGCATGCTCGGCCACTTTGACCTCGTCCTCGGGGGTACCGGCCGGCAGCGACGGCGGCGCCAGGGCACCGACGACCAGGATCTCGTCGCCGTCGATCTCGATGGTGGGGCTCCCCTCGTACCAGCCTTCCGGGACCCGGCCGGCGAACCAGGCGCTGATCAGGCGTTCCTGCTCGGGGCCGGAGGGGGGCGCGGTGGTGGAGCGGCGGCGGCCGCGGGAGGGACCGCGGCGCCCTCCATGCATTTCGCTTTCGTCCATAGTTACGAGATTACACAATTACGTACTTCGTGGCAAGGGTCGGGAGCGCCCATCCGGGGCCGGAGAAAATGGGGAGAACGAGAGGACAAGGCGGGCCGTCAGCCAGCGACCGGGACTTCGGGCCCGGCCAGGCGGGCTCAGCTGCGGGCTTTGCGCTCGCGCAGGGTGATGGCCCGGCGGGGGCAGTCCCGGGCGGCGCGCCGCGCGACCTCGACGAGCTCGGCCGGCAGTGGCGCGCCGTCGACGACGGGATAGCCCCACTCGTCGAGCGTGATGGCCTCGGGCAGCAATTCGGCGCAGAAGCCGTATGCATCGCAAGCCACGGGGTCGATGACGACGCGCATCACGCGCGACCGGTCCCGAGCAGTGATGGGAACCGCAACTGGGTCGGGCGGTCAGCGTGGGCGCACGGCGCGCCATCCGCATGCACCCGCACGTCGGCGCCGAAGACCCTGAGCGCGCTGCGCACCAGCTGCACCGCGCCGTCGGGATGGCGGCACGCCCCCCGGCCGTCGACTTCCTGGAGACGGTGGTCCAGCCGCGGCATGAGGGCGACGTCGGCGCGACCCCGGGCGAGCCGGGCCATGTCGTCGGCGATGGCAGGGAGGCCGTAGACGCACGGACCGCACTGCCCGGCGCTCTGCCCCGCGAGATAGTGCGCAATGCGCGCCGACTCCGTGAGGCCGCACACGTCGGGGCCGAGGACGATCACGACGCCGACACCGGCGCTCGACCCCACGGCGCGCAGCGACAGCGACGCGTACGGCGTCCCGAAGTGCTCCGGCCCGATCCAGGCGCCTCCGTACCCGCCGACGAGGAGCGCCTGGGGTACCTGGTGCAGCCCGGCCCGCCTGGCGATGTCGATCACGGGGATGCCCCGGTCGACCTCCACCACCCCGGGGTTCGCGACCGTCCCAGAGACCGTGACGAGGCACGTGCCCGGGTCCTCCACGAGGCCGTGGGCCCGGAAGGCGTCGGGGCCGATCCGAGCAATCATGGCGACGTGCGCAAGCGTCTCGGCATTGTGCACGAGCGCGGATTGGCGGCCGATGCGAAGGGGCATTCCCTTGTCGGGGCGGAACGACGGCAGCGCAGCCCCCGACTCGATCCACCACACCAGCGCAGACTCCTCGCCCGCGATGAAACGGTCGGGCGGGCGGACGAGCGTTTCCGGTGCGGGCGCGTGCTGGGTGTGGGCACGCTCAGCGATCGCGGTGGCGACGGCGGCGGCCACGTGGTCGCGGCCGTGCGGCACGCACACCGTGACGTTGCGGGCACCGCCCGCCGCCGCCAGGAGCTGCGCCCCGTCGAGCACGAGGTGGGGCGATCGGAGGAGCAGCAGCTTGTCCTTGTCACTGGCCGGCTCCGATTCCATCCCGTTGACGACGACCACGCCCCGCCCGCCGGAGTCGTGTGCGAGCGCGAGCTTGATGGCGGCGGGGAACCCGGCGCCGCCGCGGCCGGAGAGCCCGGACGCCTGGAGCGCAGAGACGAAGCCTTCGCGCCAGACGCGCGGCGACGACGAAGGAAGCGGCACCGGGCCGAGGGCTGCGACGTGGCCGGCCAGGTCGGTCGGGTGGCCGAGGATCCGGTAGCGCTTCGTCTCCGGCAGGGTGTCGCTGGCGCTACCCATGGCGTGACCAGACCTTCGTGCGCCCGTTGAGTTGGAGGTGCTTGGGCGGGACACCGGGGACCGATGCGTGGGCGGTCCGGGCGTTCGCCTGACGGTTGGCGGCGCGGAGACGCCATCCGAGCGCGACGGCAACGGTGAGCCCGCAGACGACCCCGAGGACGATCACCCACCCCTCCCCGGCGTCGGTACCCATGCCGAAGGTGTGCGCCATGGCGAGCGGCCATGTCAGGTAGGCCAGCCAGTGCACCGCCCGCCACGTCGACGGCCGCATGCGCTCGCGGAGGAGGCTGGTGACGAGCACGGCGATCATCAGGTCGAGCGCAATGGCGCCGACGCCGATCCAGAGGCCCTGATACCTCGAAGTGAACGGGATCACGACCGCGGCCCAGCTGATGTTGACGAAGGTGTCCATCACGCTGGTGAGGACGTGGAGGCCGAGGAACACCACCGAAAGGATCGAGATGCGGCGGTGCATCTCCTGCTGGGCGAAACCGGGCCAGTTGCGCGCCTTCGCACGGGTCGACGTGGCGATGCCGAGGACCATCGTCAGGGTGAGAAGGACCAGCGCCGTCAGGCCCGTGGCCCGGGTGGCGTACCAGAGTGCGGTCGAGTTCACGCGTCCAGCTCCAGCGGCCATCCGTTGAGGGAGAAGACCTCCCCGTCAGCCCGGACCAGCCGCACCGACTGCCCGAACGCGGCCAACCTGTCGAGCGCCTCGGAACCCCAGACGACCGCTGCCGTCGTCACGACGTTTGCTTCGACGCAACTGGCTCCGGTGGCGGAGACGAGGACCCAGTAGGGCGCGACGCTGTCGCCGGTCCGCGGGTCGAGGATGTGGTGGACCTCGCGATCGCCCGCCTTCCACGCGCGTACGGCGGCGGCGGAACTGGCCAGGCCGCCGCGAGTGATCGCCACGACCTGGTCAACCGAGCCAGCGGGGGCGGACGACTCACCGGCGATGCCCACCGCCCAGCCTCCGGCCGGACCCGCACCCGACACGGCGACGTCACCGCCGAGGCTCACGAGCGCGCCGCTCCCGACCGCTCGCGCGATGCGCGCCGCCGAGCGGTCGGCGGCCATTGCCTTGGCGGTCGAACCGAGATCGAGCCGCACTCCACGCGGGATGCGAACGGTGCGATCAATCGAGTTGAGCTGCACGTGCGCGTAGCCGGCGACAGCGCCGAGGGCGGGTGGCGGCCCGGCTGGACGGGCCAGCACGACGTCGAGGTCGGCGTCGTAGCCAAGCGCGGCGATGGCGTTGCCGACGGTCGGGTCGACCACGCCGCCGGTGCGCTCGGCGGCGTCGACCGCGATGCGCAATGCCTCGAAGAGAAGATCACCCACCTGGACGGTCGCACCCGCGTCGCGCGTGCACGGTCTGGAGCTCGGAATCGGGACGGAAACGACTGCAGGCCAGGTCGATCTCCTCGAGATCGGCAGCCAGGAGGCGAGCGGCCTCGTCCGCGACATCCGCGTCCTGGACGACGACCGTGGCCGTCGTCCCGATGGCGCGGAACGAACGCGTGGTCAGTTGTGACCCCCCGTCCAGTTCAGTCGGGCTCATCGGCTCGATCCACCCGACGTCACGGAGGGCGTCCGCGAGGTGATGCTGGGCGAGAACGACGAGGCCCCGCTATTGCCGGTATTCCCGGTGGAACTGCCGGTGTCGCCGGTGTCGCCGGTGTTGTTGCCGGTTTTGCCGGACGAGCCTGTCGTGCCCGTGGTACCCCCGGTCGACTCACCCGAGGTCGTGGTAGCGGCACTCTTCCCCGGGTGCTCGTGCGCAACGACGATGGCGATCCCCACCGTCGCCCCCGTCGTGGCGAAGAGCGCGGCGCTGGTCACGGTGCGCAGGCGGGCACGAGCCTGGTCTCTGCTCGCGCGGGCGTTCTGATCTTTCTTGGCTGACATACGTGATCGCGGACCTCTGCTCGGGGGCAACTCAATGGGATCACGTCGACATCGGCCCCGTTGCAAAGCCCGCTGTGGGCCTCCTGTGACATCCAGCCTCCGCGCCCCACCGAAAAATACGCATCCACCGCTACGATCACGCCGCGCCCCCGGCAAGGACGGGGCGTCGTCGAAGGAGGGCTATGACCCAGGTCAACACCGTGCGCGGGCCAGTCGACGGGTCGCAGCTGGGCCGCACCCTGATGCACGAGCACATCTTCGTGTTGAGCCCCGAGATCGAGAAGACGACCGAGGAATGGGACGAGTCCGCCCAAGTGGCGCGCGCAGTCGAGAAGCTGCGCGAGTTGAAGGCCCACGGGATCGACACGCTGGTCGACCTGACGGTCATCGGTTCGGGCCGCTACATCCCGCGCATCGCGGAGATCGCCGCGGCCGTCCCCGGGATCAACGTGGTGGCGGCAACCGGGGTCTACACCTACCACGACGTGCCGATGTACTTCCACTTCCGCGGGCCGGGCACGATCTTGGGAGGCCCCGAGCCGATGGTGGACCTCTTCGTCCGGGAGGTCCGCGAGGGAATCGGCGAGACCGGTGTCCGCGCCGGCATCCTGAAGTGCGCCTCGGACCGGCCGGGTATCACGTCCGGCGTGGAACGCGTACTGCGGGCGGTGGCCCGGGCGCACCGGGCCACCGGGGTCCCGATCACCACGCACACCCCGACGCCGCCCGAGCCGTGGGGCCTCGAACAGCAGCGGGTCTTCAAGGAAGAAGGGGTGGACCTCTCGCGGGTCGTCATCGGCCACAGCGGCGGCACCGTCAACACCGACTACCA
This sequence comes from uncultured Acidimicrobiaceae bacterium, assembly GCA_963828455.1. GTDB lineage: Bacteria > Actinomycetota > Acidimicrobiia > Acidimicrobiales > RAAP-2 > Bog-473. The sequence continues at coordinate 49,840 of CAWHFH010000029.1, forward strand.
CCTCAGCCTCATCGACAACGGTTCGTATCTCGGCTTCGACCACTTCGGTATCCCGGGGATCACGCTCGAAGACCGGGTCGACGCAGTGGCGCGCCTGTGCGCGCGTGGGTACTCGGAGCGCATCGTGCTCTCGCACGACGCCATGTGCTTCGTCGACTGGTTCCCGCGGTCCGTGATGGACGCGACCCAGACGTGGCACTGGACGTACATCTCGGACGAGGTGCTGCCGGCCATGCGAGATCGCGGCATAGGCGAGGGCGACATCACGACCATGCTCGTGGAGAACCCCAGGCGGATCCTGGAGGGCGGCGACCCCTACTGACCCGATGACCCTCCTCCAGACCGAGCTCCTCGCCGAGTTGGCGGCGGCTTTCCCGAACGAGATCGCCTGGTGCAATGTCGCCGACGGCAGCACCATGACGCTGGCGCAATGGCACCGACGGTCGAACCGATTGGCGCGGGGGCTCCGGGACCAGGGCGTGACGAAGGGCGACCGGATCGCGCTGCAGATCGGGCAGGACGAACCGCTCGAATGGCTGGCCGCCTACGTCGCCATCCACAAGGTCGGCGCGATCGCCGTGCCGCTGCTGTCGCGGCTGGGCGCCGGCGAGCTGGCGCGCCTGCTGCGGCACGCAGGGGTGACCGTCGCCCTCGGCAGCGGCCCCACAGCAGAGAGCCTGCGGGTGTCGGCGACGAAGGTGTTCTCGACGTCCGACGAATCCTGGGAACGGTTGTTGTCCCCGGACGACAGCGACCTTCCCCTTGCCGTCAACGCGAACGACACCGCCGACGTGATGTACACGTCCGGCACCACGGGATTCCCCAAGGGTGTCGTCGTGAGCCACGGCAGCCTGTCCACCACCGAGCGCGTCCCCGGTCACTGGCTCGGGCTCGGCTTCCTCACCGCGTCTCCGTTCGCGACGACCAGCGGCTCCCTTTTGGTCTGCGGACCGTTGCGAGGAGGCCTCAGCGGATGGTTCCTCCCGCGTTTCGACCCCGAGCGGTGGATTGCGGCGGTCGAACGGGACCGGCCGGTGGCGTGCTTTCTCGTCCCCGCCATGGTGGAGCTGATCGTCGGGTCCCCCGGCTTCACCTCGGCCGACCTCTCGAGCCTGGCCGTCGTCAACGTGGGCAGCGCGCCTATCGCGACGGGCACGCTGCAACGCTTCGGCGCGGGGCTCGGCCGCGCCGAGATCCTTTGTGGATATGGCATGACGGAGTTCGGTGCGGTCACCGCCATGCCGATGGGCGACGGCGGACAACACCTCGGCTCGGTCGGCCTCCCTCTCCCGGGGGTAGAGGTAAAGATCGTCGACGCGGAGGGCGCGGATGTGGAGCCCGGAGCGGTCGGCGAGGTTGCCATCACCGGCTCGCGGCGGCCGCGGTCGTACCTGGACGATCGCAGCGGAACTGACCGAACATGGGTCGGCGGCTGGCTCCTGAGCGGCGACCTCGGCCGAATCGACGCCGACGGCCACCTTTGGATAGTCGGGCGGCAGAAAGAGATGATCATCCGGGGCGGGCACAACGTGGTGCCGGGCGAGGTGGAGGCCGCACTCTTCGAACATCCCGCCGTGGCGGAGGCGACCGTGGCCGGGATCCCTCATGCGGTGCTCGGAGAGGACGTGGCCGCGTGGGTGGTGTTGCGCAAACCGGTGAACCTCGAGGAACTCCGGAGCTTCCTGTTGGATCGGCTGGCCGACTACAAGGTGCCGCGCCGCATTACGGTGCTCGACGCGCTCCGCGGAACGAGAGCGGCAAGGTCGTCAAGTCCCAACTCGTCCGGGGAGCCGATCCGAGGAGCGCGCCGTGAGCCCGAGCTATTCGACTATCACGTACGAAGAGATCGACCGGGTCCGACGCGTCACCCTGAACCGGCCGGATCATCACAACCCGCTGACCCCTCGCTGTATCCGCGAGATCCTCGCTGCGGTGGACGACGCCGGCTCGGACGCCGGGGCGAGCGTGCTCATCATCCGCAGCACCGGCCGCTCGTTCTCGTCGGGCTACGGGTTCATCGCCGAGGACACCGACCCGGGCGACTTTCCCGTGCACCAAACGATCGAGGGCGACGTCTCGGCCATGCTCGCATTGGCGACGAACTGGTCGAAGATCTGGGACTGCCCCATCCCGGTCATCGCGCAAGTACAGGGGCATTGTCTCGCAGGAGGAACGGACCTGGCGCTGCACTGCGACCTTGTCGTTGCCGCAGAAGACGCCCGGCTCGGATTCCCACCCGTGCGCTCGATGGGAGTGCCGCCCACCAACATGTGGCTCTACCACCTCGGGCCGCAATGGACGAAGCGGTTACTCTTCACCGGCGACACGCTCAGCGGCACGGAGGCGAAGGGGATCGGCCTGGTCGTAGCGACGGCAGCGGCGGACTCGCTTGATCAGGTGGTCCTCGACCTGGCCCAACGCATCGCGCTCATCGGGCGTGACCTCCTGGTGGCGAACAAGCGGGTGGTCAACACGGGCGTCGAATTGATGGGCCGGTCACAACTCCAGCGCTTCGCCGCCATGAACGATGCGATCGGTCACCGCGCCCCCGAGGCCATCGCCTTCAACGAGCGGATCGGCCAGGTGGGCCTCCGCGAAGCGGTCAAGGAGCGGGACGCCGTCTTCGACCGGCGCCCGAATTAGACGTCGGTGACCGAGGTCTCGGTGATGCCAAGCGCGTGCAGGGTGCGGCCGAGCCCCAGGAAGGCGGAACAGCAGATCGTCAGGTCGAGGATCTCGGGGTCGGTGAAGGCGCCGCGCAGCGCATCGATGACCTCGTCGTCGATGCTGGTGTGGTCGAGGGCGAAGCGCTCCGCGTAGTCGACCGCGAGCCGCTCCTGCTCGCTGAGCTCACTGCCGCCGGGTTCGCCGACCGCGCAGTAGAAATTCTCTCCGAGGCCCTGCTCCTTGACCTTGTCGGCCCTGAAGGCGAGGCACACGGTGCACTCGTTCAGTTGGGCGATGCGCATGCGCGCCGCCTCACGGACCCGCACGGGGAGTATCGACTTGTTGTACGCGGCGTCCACCAGCCGCATGGCCGCCGTCCCAAGCGCCGGCTGCAACGTCCAGATCTGGACGGGGTCGCCGCCCTCCCCCGGCGGGATCTCGAGGCGAGCCATGACCCGACTTTATGCGAGTCGCCGGCCTCGCGTACCGTGGTCCGAGAGGTGTTCATGCCGGAAACCAAACAGTGATGACGCAGGCGACTCGCTACATATTCGATTCGGTGCGCTCGTGCGTCTGGGTCAGCGGCCGCTCGAGCTTGCACCCCATCAACACGGAGACACGCGGCATCACCGGCTGGTTCGAGGCGAGCAGACGTGAGGATGGCTCGCTCAACCTGGATCTGCCGATTGCGGGCGAGCTGCAGCTGGCCGTCGAGAAGCTCACCTCGGGCAATCAGCTCTACGACCACGAGCTCCGGCGGCGAATCGATGCGCGCCGGTACCCCACGATCGAGGGGCTCGTCACGAAGATCTCGGCCGACGGGGCCCACCCCCGCTACAGCGTCGAGGGGGACATCGTGTTCCACGGCAAGACCCGGTCCTTCGAACACTGCATGGATATCGAGCTCGGGGATGAAGAGGTGTCGCTCACCGGCGACTACGTGTTCGACATCCGGGAGTTCGGCATGAAGCCGCCCAGCATGCTGATGATTCGCGTCTATCCGGAGATCGCCGTGCGCGTGGAGCTTTACGGGACGCGGGAGCGTTAGCGGCCTCATCGGATCGCAGCGGGGCCGCGCCCTGAGGCTGAGCACGGTCGCCCCAACCTGGTGACGGTCCCGACCTTGGTGGGGCGACGACCAATGAGGCACTCGGCCAGGTCGGCGACGAGCGTGGGTGTGGCCCTGGATCCTTCGAAAAACATAGGCGGAAACCTGCTCGAATCTCGCCGTTTGCGCAGGGCGTCCTGTTCGGTTCTCAAAAGTGAGCACAGGGGTGTGTTGAGTTCGTGCAATTCGAGCAGGTTTTGGTCAAGGCCTTCCGACGACCTCCGCCCGAAGGCCGCGGAACTCGAAAGCGATTGGGCTCGATCGTGGTGCGTGTGACAAGGGTGCGACGCCGCCAGATTCCGATGAGCCGCGCTAGCTTGGAATTGCTGTCAACGCGCCCCCGGCACGATTCGAACGTGCGACACACGGTTTAGGAAACCGTTGCTCTATCCCCTGAGCTACGGGGGCCATGATCGTACCCAACGCGGCGTCGGCGCCGGGCTCGATCAGATTAGACCTGCCGTGAGGAGCGGCTGACGATTCCGGACGTCTAAGCAGTACCGTTGGGCGGATTCAGCGGTGGCATCTGCGCCGCCGCCTCCACCTCGGAGATAGCCGGCGGGTCGGGCGCCAGCGGACCGCCCGATACCGGTGTCATCCACACGTGCATCATCGGCTGTGTCACCTGATTGATGCTCCCCGTGGCACACGAGCCGTTGTTATTGGTCCCGACCACCCGTCCGGAGCTGAAGCACAGGTCGGTGTGGATGTGCCACTGAGTCAGGCAACCGCCTGGTTGCGGAGGCGTCACTCCGTGTGGGTCCAGGTACATGGCGGCGGAGAGCACTGCACCGCGCGCTGTGTTCACATAGACGAGGGACGGGATCTCGTTCGGATTCAGGACGGCGCCCGATCGGTAGTACGCGGGGTTGATGTAGTGCACGATGCGCGCCCCGCTCCGGGTCACCGGTACGTAACCGGCTGCCTTCGCTGTCGTCAGGCTGGTGTACTTCTGGGCAGCGGCGACCGTTTGATTGACCAGGTTGACGGCGGCCTGCTGTTGGGCGGACGTCGGTTGTGCGGTGCAATTCGGCTCAGCCATCTTCATCCCGGCCGCCATGGTCGACATGTCGTCGGGCCACTCGATGCTGCCTGCCTGCGACGTGGTGGGCAGTGAGAGCGCGGCGTCGTGTGCGCTCGAAGCCGACATTCCCGCCATCGACGTGTGCTGCGCGGAGACCGCCTGGGACGATGCGGTGCCCGGTGCGGCAGTGGCCGGCGAGGCGGTGGCAGTCGTAGCGCCGGCGAGGACGTTGGTGCCCAGCAGTGCCGCCAGCGCGACCGGGACTGCCGCGATTGCGGCGCCGTGCTGGCGGGCGGGCGACGCCGAACCGGCGACCGCGGGCGAAAGGACGACGAGGGCCGCGGCCGCCTCGATCGTGGTCGTGATGAGGCCGACCAAATCCATGGTCTCCCATCCCATGAGGATGTAGAGCACATACCCACACACAGTGCCACCCAGCATGGCGGCGGACACGAGCTGCCAGTGGCGCCGACCCGCGAGCGTCCACCAGAACGCGACGGCGAAGCCGATGGTGTCGGCGATGAACAGGATTGCGGTGACCCACGCGTCGCCCCAGTGGGTCGGCACGATCACGGCGTGCACCAGTGCGCCGACCAAGGTCCCGAAGAGCACGACCTTGCCCGCGAATGGCAACGAGTTGAGGCGCCCCTGCGCGCGCTGCGCCCAGTCGACCCGGCGCGTTTCGAGACCGCGGAGGCCGGCCAGCGCGAGCCAGACCACGGGCCCGATCAGGATCAGGACGACCAATCCCGGCAGGTGTTCGTCGGGGACCGACAGCACCCCGTTCGAGCCGGTCATCTGCATCACCATGTCCCTCACGGGACCTCCTTCCTCCACCATCGAGGGTACGGATGCGGTGTGAGGATTCTGTGAGCCCCTGTTCAGGGGTGTATGCCCAGAGTCCCCCGGCGGCGTATCCTTTGTGGCGGGTACACGGCCTCCGACAGAGGTCGGAGCACGTGCGTTGCGCTTCCGCCGTCAGGCCCCCGCATATTTGCCGCGCGCTGAGCGCACATCCGAACCCAATTCACAAGGAGCCGTCATGACGACCCCCGCCACTGCCCTGCCCTACAAGGTGGCCGATCTTTCCCTGGCCGGTTTCGGCCGCAAGGAGATCGAGCTCGCCGAACACGAGATGCCCGGCCTCATGGCCATGCGGGCCGAGTACGCCGCCAGCCAGCCCCTGGCCGGCGCCCGCATCACCGGCTCGCTCCACATGACCGTACAGACAGCCGTGCTCATCGAGACCCTCACCGCTCTCGGCGCCAAGATCCGCTGGGCCAGCTGCAACATCTTCTCCACCCAGGACCACGCCGCCGCCGCGGTGGCGGTCGGCCCGGACGGCACCGTCGACGCACCGACGGGAGTCCCCGTGTTCGCTTGGAAGGGCGAGACGCTCGAGGAGTACTGGTGGTGCACCGAGCAGGCGCTGCTGTGGCCGGGCGAGGGTGGGCCCAATATGATCCTCGACGACGGCGGCGACGCGACACTCCTGGTGCACAAGGGTGTCGAGTTCGAGAAGGCTGGCAACGTCCCCGACCCGTCGACCGCCGAGTCCGAGGAGTTCGCCGTCGTGCTCGCGCTGCTCGGTCGGAGCCTGGCCGACGACGCCGGCCGCTGGACCTCCATCGCCAACGGCATCAAGGGCGTGACGGAGGAGACCACCACCGGCGTCCACCGGCTGGCCGACATGGCCAAGAAGGGCGAGCTCCTGTTCCCGGCGATCAACGTCAACGACTCGGTCACCAAGTCGAAGTTCGACAACAAGTACGGCTGCCGCCACTCGCTGGTCGACGGAATCAACCGCGCCACCGATGTGCTTATCGGAGGCAAGGTCGCAGTCGTCTGCGGCTACGGCGACGTCGGCAAGGGTTGCGCGCAGTCGCTCGCGGGACAGGGTGCCCGCGTCGTGGTCACCGAGGTCGACCCCATCTGCGCTCTGCAGGCTGCCATGGAGGGGTTCCAGGTCACGACGCTGGAGGACGTGCTTCCCATCGCCGATGTCGTCATCACGACCACCGGGAACAAGGACATCATCACCGCCGAGCACATGGCGGCCATGAAGCACCAGGCCATCGTCGGCAACATCGGTCACTTCGACAACGAGATCGACATGGCCGGCCTGGCCAAGACGCCCGGCATCGAGCGGGTGAACATCAAGCCCCAGGTCGACAAGTGGGTGTTCCCAGACGGCCACGCCATCATCGTCTTGTCGGAGGGGCGTCTTCTGAACCTCGGCAACGCCACCGGACACCCGAGCTTCGTGATGTCCAACTCGTTCACCAACCAGACCATGGCGCAGATCGAGCTGTTCACCCAGACCGGTCAGTACGTCAACGACGTCTACGTGCTCCCGAAGCACCTCGACGAGAAGGTCGCCCGCCTGCACCTCGCCGCGCTGGGCGTGAAGCTCACGACCCTGAGCCGGGAGCAGGCCGACTACATCGGCGTGCCGGTCGAGGGCCCCTACAAGCCGGACACCTACCGGTACTAGCGACGGGGCGTCAGCCCAGCGCGGCGGTGGCGATCACCGTCCCGCTGGGCGCGACGACCTCGGCACTGCGAATGTCCTTCGGGTCGACGGTGAGCGGTGCGACCCACGCGCCGTAGCCCTTCTTGGCGACGAAGGTTCCGACGCGATGGCTGACGGCGTCGGACGTCACGACGACGCAGTTGACCGTGCCCTGGGCGCTCGAGTCGACGACCATCATCCACATCCAGGGGTGCGTGCCGCCGTGGGCCGAGACCCGACCGACCACCGTCCCGTTCTCGACCAGGTTGGCCGAGACGACATTGCGCGCCGGGGCCGCGTTCTCGGTCGGGGGTGCCGACGATGACAGGCCGAGGCTGAGCCCGACAGCCAGCGCGACGACCGCCGCCGCGGCAGCTAGCGCGCCCGCAACCAGGCGCGGGGAGCGGAAGCGACTCGGGCGACGCAGGTCGGACACGCCCATCCGCTCGAATAGCCGGACCTCGAACCCCATCGGCGGCTCCGCCTCGGGCGCCGCCAGCACCACCGCGTCGGCGGCGTGGGAGAGTTGCTCGAGCTCCTCCGCGAGCGCGGGCAGGACTCCACGTGGGCCAGAGCCCGTGCGCGGTCGCGCCCAGTCAGCACACCGAGCGCGAGCTCAGACAGCTCAACCTGGTACTGCTGGCACCGGTGTTCACTCATGTCATCGTTCATCGCCCACCCCCTCAGGTTGTTCGATGGCCGCCCGCAGGCGGATGAGCGCCGTCCGAATGCGGGTCTTTGCCGTTCCCAACGGAATGCCCTCGGACTCGCTGATCTCGAGTGCGGTGCGGCCGTACACAGCCGCCAGGACGACCGCACGCCGCTGTCCGGGTGGCAGGACCTCGAGGGCGTCGCGCACGACGTGGCGGACATCCCCGCGCTGTACCGCGTCTTCCGGGTTGTGCTCGTTGCTCCGGAACGCCGCTGCCGCGAAATCATCGGGGTCGGTCGGCACCGCCCGCCGTAACCGAAGGGCATCGATGGCCAAGTTGCGCGTGATGGTGAGGACCCAGGACGCGACCGATCCTCGCCTCGGGTCGAAAACGGGTGCGTGCTTCCAGACCCGGATCATCGCCTCCTGGGCCACGTCCTCGGCGATGCCGGCGTCGCCGGTCATGGAGTAGGCCAGCCCGAAGACGCGGCGCTGGTAGCGCCGCACGAACGCGACGGCCGCATCGTGCTCCCCGAGCGCCATGCCGGCCAGCAGGCCGTCGTCGGACAACTCGCCCTCGGCCACGCGCGATTCTCTCATTACCTGGGTGTACGGGCGATCGCGCCGCCCGGATTCCCCGGCCTGCAACGACGCAACAATCACGCGGAAGGGATCCCACGTGGACCCCTACCACGGCCCACGTCGCCTCTTTGCGGTACGAAGGGGGCATGGGACGGGATCCCCGGGGCCGGGTGTGCGTCTCTTGTTCCCGCTTGGGCGCCTGCCGGGCTCCGCTCAGCGAAGCCCGGCGAAGAGGTCCTCCTCGGGCACCGGCGCGTTCGTGGTGTCGAGGACGCGCACGAAGTACTCCGCGTTCATGACCCGCGAGAATACGTCTTCACCCATCTCGAGGAAGAAGATGTTGTCGCTCTGGCTGGCGTGCGCGGCGAGCGACGCGTATTTGCGCCCCGTCACCGCGCTGACGTCGATCCGCGTCGTCACGAGCTCGTCGGGTGTCCCGAAGTCCGGGTTCTCCTCGACCTCCTGTGGCCCCTCGATGCCGGTCTCCTCCAGCAATTCACGGAAGCCCCTCAGCGCGGAACGGGGCAGCGCCGTGTAGTAGAGCTTGGCCGGGATGCCGGACGCCTTGACGGCAGCGAGCGTGATCCGGTTGGCCTGGATGTGGTCGGGATGGCCGTAGAAGCCATTCTCGTCGTACGTCACCACAACCTGCGGCCGGTACGTGCGGATGAGATCGCCCAGCCGGGCCGCCGGCTGCTCCACCGGTGTCCGCCAGAACGATCCGGACGCGTCGTTCTGCGGCCACCCGTCCATGCCCGAGTCGTGGTACCCGAGCAGCTCGAGGTGCGACACGCCGAGCACCTCGCAGCTTGCCTCCAACTCGGCGCGTCGCAGCGGGACGACGACCTCCTCGTCGTGGCCGGGATCGCCCGGCTTCAGTCCGCCTGGCGCATCACCGAGCTCTCCGTTGGTGCAGGTGACGAGCACCGTCTGCACACCTTCCTCGGCGTAACGGGCCAGGATGCCCCCGGTCCCGATGGCCTCGTCATCAGGATGGGCGTGCACGGCCATGAGGGTGAGAGGTTCGGCGGGCATTGGTACGCAGCGTAAAGGGCGCGGGCGCCCCGTCGTCACGTCTGGAGGTGACCCACTGCTGCGGCCAGCACGTCGAGCTCGGCCCGCCAATCGTCGGGTGGGTCGAGGGGGCGCACGATGAATTTGGAGAAGCCGACCTCGATGAACCGTTCGATCAGACCGCGCAGGCCAGCCATTCCTACCGGGATGATCTCTTCGAGCGGCCGACCGCGGGCGCGCCGCGCCAACGGCGTCGACGCGAGAGACGAGACGTCGAAGCCCTCGGGGGCGTAAGCCAAGCTCACCCCGAAGTGCTCGGGGCTGATGGCACGTCCGTGCTCGGCCGCCACCTTGTCGATCACTTCTTTGCCGGCCGCCGCGTCGGTTGCCGTGCAGAAGGCCGGAATCCAGCCGTCGGCCAGGCGGCCACAGCGCTCCAGCGCGGACGGCACATTGCCGCCGAGCCACACGTCGAAGGGGTCCTGCACGGGAAGGGGTGACACCGAAAGGTCGGCGAAGGATCCTGCGACGCCGTCGTGGCTGACCACTTCACCCGCCCACAGGCGGCGCAGCACCGGGAGCGCGTCCTCCATCAGCTCCGCGCGCTCGGCCGTCGGGATCCCGATGGCAGAGCGCTCACCGCCCAGAGCCAGCCCGGGCACGAACGTGAGCAGGAAGCGTCCCCCCGACAGCTGGTCGAGGGTGCCGACCGCCTTGGCCAGCCAGACGAGGTTGCGCCCGGGCAGCAGCATGGTGGTCCCGAGCTTGAGGCCCGGGCACGCACCGGCGACCCAGCCCAATCCGACCAGCGGGTCGGGTCCGGGCCGTGTGAGCACCTCGGGCAGCCACAGCGAGTCGAAGCCCGTCTCGTCGATCGCGCGCGCCAGACCCACCAGCGCGTCCGGCCCGGCGCTCTCCCCGCCGCCGCTGATGCCGATGCGCACCTTCACGCCACGGCCCCGGGCGCGTCGGCCAACACGTCGATGGCGCGGGCGACGCCGGCATCGTCGACGTCGCGATGCGTGACGAAGCGCACCGTGTCCGGCGCGATGGCGTGGGCCAGCACGCCGTTTCCCTCGAGGTACGCCAGCAGTTTGTCGGCGTCGTCGTGTGTGAACGTGACGATGTTCGTGCGCACGCGTTCGGGTTCGAGCGAGCCGGGCCAGCGTCGCGCCACGGCCTCGGCCAGCCGGGCCGCCCGCACGTGGTCTTCGGGGAGACGTTCGGTCATCTCGCGCAGTGCCACAAGCCCTGGTGCGGCGAGCACGCCCGCTTGGCGCATGCCTCCGCCGAGCCGCTTACGAGCGAGACGCCCCTCGGCGATGATGTCGTTGGTCCCCGCGAGCAGCGAGCCCACCGGCGCACAGAGACCCTTGGAGAGACAACACATCACCGTCGTCGCCTCGGCGGCCCAGTCGGCCGCCAGGACGCCGGTCGCAGCCTCTGCGTTGAAGAGCCGCGCGCCGTCCATGTGGATGGGGACACCCTTGGCCGCCTCGGCGAGGGCGCGCAGCCCCGATTCGGTCCAGGGTGCGCCGGAGGCAGCCATGTGGGTGTTCTCGATGGCCACCAACGACACGGTGGGTTGGTGGTGGTCCGATGTTTGACGCGCGTGACGCACCGCTCCTGCGTCGAGCATCCCGTCGCCGTCGTCGAGCTCGATGAACTGGACGCCGGCGTTCATCGCCGCCGCGCCGTACTCGTAGGCCACCACGTGCTGGCGTCGCCCCGCCACGACCGCGGTCCCGGGCCGGGTCAGGACGCGTAGCGCAATCTGGTTCGCCATCACCCCGGACGGCACGAACAGCGCCGCTTCTTTGCCGACGCGTGCGGCGAAAGCCTCTTCGAGGGCCCTGACCGTGGGATCCTCGCCGTAGTCGTCGTCTCCGACCTCGGCGTCCGCCATGGCGCGTCGCATGGCGCCGGTCGGGCGTGTCACGGTGTCGCTGCGCAGGTCCACCACATCGCCGTCGACCACGGTGGCAGGTTAACGGCGCCCCGTTACGCTGCGGCGATGACCGGCCATTCCTCTCCGCCCGGCTCCGACGCGTTCACCATGCCCGGCGGCCAGCGGGGCATCAACGACCTGCTCGACGTCGAGGTGATCGAGGCCGGGCCCCGACGCGTCGTGATGCGGCTCCCGGTCGACTGGCGGGTGCACCAGCCCTTCGGGATCCTCCACGGAGGCGTCTCCGCCCTCCTTGCCGAGTCGGCCGCCAGCCTCGGCGCCGCCCTCGCCGCCGGACCGGAACACAGGGTCGTCGGGATCGAGCTGAGCGCCAGCCACCTGCCGCGGATTGCGCGACGGCCACCTGACCGCAGAGGCCACGCCCGTGCGCGTCGGCCGCACGGTCCAGGTGTGGCGCATCGTCCTCACCGACGACGACGGGCGCGCCATCTGCGAATCCCGTTGCAGCCTGGCCGTGCTCGACGGGCCCGGTGGCGGCACCGTTGGGGTGCCGCCACCGACCCCGCCGGAATCGGCGCGGCGGTCGCACCGGCGTATTATGTCGGTGTGACCCAGGTGGGAAGTCGAGCGCCCCGCCCATCCCTAGGCCTCATCCTCCCTCCCACTACGCAGGGAGAACTCGTCGCGAACGATGGTAGTACCTTGAGTACTACCGATAGCGCGGCGGAGGTCGCGGAGCTCTGCCGACGGGCCGAGGCCATCGGAGCAGATTCCTTGTGGGCGGTGGATCACCTCTACTGGCCGCACCCGATTGCAGAGCCGCTGACCACGCTCGCCGTGGCGGCCGCTGCGACGACCCGCCCCCTGTTGGGGACCTGCGTGCTGCAGCTGCCCCTCCGCCGGCCTTCGGTCGTGGCAAAGCAGGCCACGGGGCTGCAGCTGCTGTCAGGGGGGCGCTTCGTCCTAGGGGTCGGCGTCGGGATCCATGAGGGCGAGTACGTGCGGGCGGAGACGGACTACAACCGTCGTGGCCGTCTGATGGACGAAGGTGTCGCCGCGGTGCGCGCCGCGTGGGCCTCCGACGGGCCCTCCGACTATGTGATGCAGCCCTCGTCTGCCCCGGTCCCCCTGTGGTTCGGCGGGCACAGCGACGCGGCCCGCCGGCGGGCGGCCGTCATGGGCGACGGGTGGATCCCGCACTTCCTCACGCCCGACGACTACGCCGCCGCCCTCGTGCACCTCAGGAGCGAGACCGAGCAGGCCGGCCGTGATCCGGACGAAGTCATTGCGGCCGTCGTCGTTTTCTCCTGTGTGGGCGACGACGACGCAACCGGCCGCGGCGCCAACTGGCTGTCCGAGCTGTACCGGCTGCCGCCCAAGGCGTTTGTCCGCCACCTTGCGGCCGGCTCACCCGAAGACGTCGCGGAACGCCTTCGCTGCTATGGCGATGCGGGCGCCCGCCATGTCGTGGTGATGGTGGCCGGCTCGCCCGCGGTCGAGCACTTCCGGCAGCTGCACGCGGCCTTCGCTCCCGAGGACCGCGTACTGGTCGGAGCACCGGCATGAGTCGACACACGGCAGAGGTCGCGATCCTCGGCACCGGGATGACCGACATGGGCCGCCGCGACCTCGCGCTGGAGACGATGACCGACCAAGCCGTTGGTGCGGCCCTCGACGACGCCGGCCTCGCCCCCTCCGACGTCGGCCTCGTCATCATGGGTAACGCCATGGGCGGGCGGCTGAGCGACCAGGGTTGCGTGCGCGGCCAGGCATGGCTGCGCAAGCTCGGCCTCAGCGAGGCCGCCATCATCAATGTGGACAACTCCTGCGCCGGCGGCAGCTCGGCGCTGCACCTCGGGACCATGGCGGCCAGCGTTCAGGACCGTCCCGTTCTCGCGCTCGGCGTCGAGAAGATGTGGACCGGCGACCGGTCCGAGACGATTGCGGGTATCGAGGACGGGCTCCCCGCCGAGTACCGCCTCGACCTGCACGCCAAGCTGAACTCCGACGAGGGCAACCCCGCCGGGAGCATCCTGATGGGCCTCAACAGCCGCTGGGCCCTGCAACTCATGGAGGAATCCGGCACGACGCTCCCCCAGATGGCCTCCGTGGCCGTCAAGGCGTTCGACCACGCGGCCCGGAACCCTCTGGCCCAGTGCCAGCGCAGCGTGACCGTCGAGGACGTCCTCGGGTCCCCGCAGGTGGCGGGCGTGCTCACCCGGCTGATGTGCAGCTCGTTCACCGACGGCGCGGCCGCGGTGATCCTGGCCGGCCCGGACGTGCAGGCGCCCGCGCCGGCCCCACGCATCGTCGGGTCGCTCACCCGCTCGGGCAACGGCCTCATCGACTACCACGAGCGCCTGACCATCACGGCGGATGCGGCCTGGGAGGCGTTCGGCTGGGGTCCGGGCGACGTAGACATCGTCGAGTTGCACGACGCCACCGCCCCCGAGGAGATCTTCGCCCTCGAGTCGCTCGGCTTCTTCGGCCGTGGCGAGGCGGGCCCCGCCACCGAGGCCGGCGCGACGCGTTGGGACACGCCCGGGCTCGTGGTGAACCCGAGCGGTGGCCTCGTCGGACGCGGCCACCCCCTCGGGGCAACCGGCCTGGCCCAGGTCGTCGAGTTGGCGGACCAACTCCGCGGCCGGGCGGGCGATCGCCAGGTGTCGGGCCCGCGCCTCGGTGTCGCGATCAACACCGGCGGGATCATCTACGGCGACGCTGGGTTTGTCGCCATTCACGGTGTCCGCGCCGGGACGGACCCGTGAGGGGAGTCCGGATCACCGGTTGGGGCATCGCCGTTCCCGACAAGGTGGTGACCAACGACGATCTCGCCGTCCGCCTCGACACCAGCAACGAGTGGATCATGGAGCGCACGGGGATCCGCGAGCGCCGCATCGGCGGGACCACGAGCGGCCTCGCCATCGAGGCCGCGCAGGCGGCATTGGCCCGCGCCGGCCGGAGCCCCGAGGACGTCGACAACCTGCTGCTCGCCACCACGACGCCCGACGGCATCGTGCCCGGCACGGCGACGACCGTGCAGAACGGCATCGGCATCCGCGGCGGCGCCCTCGACCTCAACGCGGCCTGCTCGGGCTTCGTCTACGGGCTCGTGGCGGCGGCCGGCCTCATTGCCGTCGGCTCCGGACCGGTCCTGCTCATCGGCTCCGAGACCCTCTCACGCATCACGGACATGGACGACCGCCGCATCGCCATCTTGGTCGGCGACGGCGCCGGCGCGGTGGTCCTCGAGCCTGTGGACGGCCCGGGCGCCCTGCTCAGCTGGAACCTGAACTCCGACGGCTCCCTCCGGCACCTGCTCAAGTGCGACCACGGCGCCACGCTGTACATGGATGGCAAGGAGGTCTTCCGCCGAGCGGTCCGCGTCGTCGTCGAGTCGGCCGAGCGCGCCATGGCCGACGCCGGGCTCGGCCCCGACGACGTGGCGCTGATGGTGCCCCACCAGGCCAATCTCCGTATCATCCAGGCCGCATGCGCGCGCCTGGGCATCCCCGAGGCGCGCACCGCCGTCGTGATCGACCGCTACGGGAACACCTCGTCGGCATCCATACCCCTCGCCCTCAACGACGTTCTCGAACGCGACCGCCTGCGCGAGGGTGACCACGTCCTGCTCAGCGGGTTCGGTGGCGGGATGACGTGGGCCAGCGCGATCGTGCGCTGGACCACATGAGCGGGACGGGCGGTGAGGGCCCAGCCATCGTCATCCTGGCGGCCGGACGCGCCAAGCGGTACGGCGGCTGCAAACCGTTGGCACCGGTCGGCCCGCACGGCGAGGCCGTCATCGACCTCGTGGCCTCCGATGCGCTGGCGGCCGGGTTCGCGAGCGTCGTGCTGGTGCTCGGGCCCGAAACAGGGCCCGCGATCCGGTACCACGTGGCGCGCACCTGGCCCCAGGCGGTGGACGTCCGCTTCGCCCTCCAAGCCGAGCCCCGCGGCACCGTCGACGCGGTACTGAGCGCGGCGGAGCTCGTGGGCGACGCCCCGTACGGCGTGGGCAACGCCGACGACATCTACGGGGTCGCCGGCTGCACGCTCCTGGCCCGGCACCTGAAGGGGCACGGCGACGCCAACGCCTTGGTGGGCTACCGCCTGGCCGACGCCACCATCGGCTTCTCCCCCGTGACGCGCGGGATCTGTCAGGTCGACGCGGCCGGACGCCTCCTGGGGGTCGACGAGCGGCGGCAGGTCCGTGCCCTGCCGGAGGGCGGATTCGTCGCGGGCGACGGCCGCGAGCCGGCTTCGCTGCCGGGCGACGCCCGCGTCTCCATGAACCTCTGGGGCTTCACCCCTGAGTTCCACAAGGTGCTCCAGACGGCCCTGGACGCCGCCGTGGACGCCTCCGAGGAGAAGGAGGTCCTGCTGCCCGAGGTGGTCACCCAGTCTCTCGGGACGACCACGTTCTCGGTGCTGCCGGCGGAGGGTCGCTGCGTCGGGGTGACCCATCCCGACGACCTGGCGCTCGTGCAGGCCGAACTCAACCGCGAGATCGCCGCGGGCGAACGGCAGGCCCGGCTCTGGCCTTCCCTCCCCTGATCCCCGTGCGTTGTCTTCCCTGTTGTGTGCACCGCCGCGGGACGGAAGTATCACCGCCGTTACCGCTTCCGAGGGAACGGAAGGGGCGATCGGTGCCCGGACGCGACGCAACCCCGAGTAACCGTTCGGCCTAAGCCTCCCGTGCTCCTCGGGGCCGCGTCCACGATGACCCGCTGGCAGCAGACGGTGGTCGTGTCGGACAACCCCCGCCCGTGCCGGCCCCGGCGACTCCAGGGAAGCCGCCGTGACGCATCACGGACCATCTGCGTACGAAGCTTCCAACCCGCTCCGGTCACGCTCCCCTTGCGGGGTTCGCTTCCATCCCTCGATCCCACCTTGCGGTGTTCTCTCGGCTTCCCGCCGTTCCGCCTTGCGGCTTCCCTTTGGGCTTCCCTCGCTTCCACCTTGCGGTGGTCGCTTGAGGTTCGGCGGGCTTTTGTCTCCGAACTGGGACAGATTGCGCTTCCCGCCGCGCAAGATCAATGGCCATTCGCGAAATCCAGACGTTCTCCCCACCTTTCTTCCGGTCATCCCCAACCGTCGGCGTCGCCGTCCCCAGCTCTTCCCCATGCTGAGCCGCGCGACGTACGCCGCACCACGCGGCTGCAGAACTCCGGCGCCGTCGTCAACTCGATCATCCGTCGCGAACGTCCTTGATCTGCCGGTTGTAGATGGTGGCTCGATCGAAGAGCTGAGCCGCAGCGGCCCTCAGAGGGGCGTGACGTAGGACGCCGAGATCCCTCCGTCGACCAGGAACGTCGATGCCGTCACGAACGAGGCGTCATCGCTGGCCAGGAAGGCGGCCGCCGCCGCGACCTCAGTCGCCTCGCCGAAGCGCCCCATCGGGATGTGCACGAGCCGTCTCGCCGCGCGCTCTGGGTCCTTCGCGAACAGCTCCGTCAACAGCGGGGTGTTCACCGGCCCGGGGCACAGCGCGTTGACCCGCACCCCCTGGCGGGCGAACTGCACGCCGAGCTCCCGCGACAGCGCCAGCACGCCCCCCTTGCTCGCGGTGTAGCTGATCTGGCTCGTGGCGGCACCCATCACCGCCACGAACGACGCCGTGTTGATGATCGACCCCGTCCCCCGCGCCAACATGTGCGGCAGCGCATGCTTGCAACACAGGTACACCGACGTGAGGTTCACCCGCTGCACCCATTCCCACGCGTCGAGACCGGTCTCGAGGATCGAGTCGTCGTCGGCCGGGCTGATCCCGGCGTTGTTGCAGCAGATGTCGATGCCGCCCTGCCGGGCGGCCACCTCGCCGTACAGCGCCTCGACCTCGTCCGAGGACGTCACATCGGCCCGCACGAACATGCCGCCGGCTGCAGCGGCGACCGCTCCGCCGGCCTCCTCGTCGAGGTCCGCCACCGCGACGACCGCGCCCTCGGCGGCGAAGCGCTCGCAGATGGCGCGACCGATGCCGCTGGCGCCTCCGGTGACCACGGCCACCTTGCCGGCGAGCCGGTAGGCGTAGGGAACGGGTTCGGTCATGTCGCTCCTTACTCCGAAGAGATGAAGACGTTCTTCACGTCGCTGAATGCATCGAGCGCGTCCGGGCCGAGCTCGCGCCCGATGCCGGACTGCTTCATGCCGCCGAAGGGTGTCCAGTAGCGGACCGACGAGTGCGAGTTGACCGACAGCGTGCCGGTCTCGATCGCCCGTGCCACCCGGAGCGCCCGCCCGATGTCGCGGGTCCACAGCGAGCCCGAGAGCCCGTAGGGCGTGTCGTTGGCCAACCGGATCGCATCCGCCTCGTCGTCGAAGGGGATCACCACGACCACCGGGCCGAAGATCTCCTCGACTGCAGCTCGGGCGTCGGGCGCCACGGGCGCGAGCACCGTCGGCGCGAACCAGTTCCCCGCACCGTCGGGGCACGTACCCCGCACCGCCACCGGCGCGTCGTCGGGCACGAACGATGCCACCCTCGCCAGGTGCTCAGCCGAAATCAGCGGTCCCATCTCGCTCGACTCCAGCGCCGGGTCGCCCACCGCCACGCCGCGCACGGCCGGTTCGAGCAACTCGATGAAGCGGTCGTACGCCGATCGCTCCACCAGGATCCTCGAGCGGGCGCAGCAGTCCTGCCCTGCATTGTCGAACACGCCGTAGGGCGCCCTCGCTGCCGCCAGCTCGAGGTGGCTGTCGGCGAACACGATGTTGGCGGACTTGCCGCCGAGCTCGAGTGTGACCCGCTTGACCTGCGCGGCGCAGCCGGCCATCACGGCGCGCCCGACCTCCGTCGAGCCGGTGAAGCACACCTTGCGCACGGCCGGGTGGGCGACGAAGCGCTCCCCCACGACGCTCCCCTTGCCGGGCAGGATCTGCAGGACACCCGGCGGCAACCCCGCCTCGAGCGCCAGTTCGCCGATGCGCAACGCGCTCAGCGGGGTCAGCTCGGCCGGCTTGACCACCACGACGTTGCCGGCCGCCAGCGCCGGTGCGAAACCCCAGCCGGCGATGGCCATCGGGAAGTTCCAGGGCACGATCACACCGACGACGCCGAGGGGCTCGTGGAACGTGACGTCGATGCCGCCGGGGACCGGGATCTGCCGTCCGCTGTGGCGCTCGGGCGCCGCGGCGTAGAACTCGAGCACGTCGCGCACGTTGCCCGCCTCCCAGCGTGCGTTGGCGATCACGTGGCCGGCGTTCGCGACCTCGAGCCGAGCCAGCTCCTCCACCTGCGCGTCGACCGCGGCCGCGAAGCGACGGAGCAGGCGGGCCCGGTCCCCGGGGGCGACGTCCCGCCAGGCGACGAAGGCGGCGGCTGCCCGCTCGATGGCGGCGTCCGCCTCTCCAGCCGTGAGGCCCGGCACTGTCTCGATCACGTCGCCGGTGGCTGGGTTGCGGACGTCCACGGCATGGGATCTTTGCCGAAGTCGCGGCGCCGTCCCGACGGAATGGCCCGTCTTGCCCGGTCCGGGCACGCGGAGGCGCCGATAGTGTGCGGGGCCGTGCCCGACCCCACAGTGCCGCCGACAGACGTGCAATTCAACCTGGCGAAGGCATTCGACACCCTCGTCGAGAGCCTGGCCGACCGAGACTGCATCGTGTGGCGGGACCGCCGCTTCACCTACCGGCAGGTGCAACAGCGCTCCCGCCGGCTGGCGTCGTACCTGCACGGCCGCGGCCTCACCGTGCACCAGGAGCGCGCCGAACTGTGCGGCTGGGAGTCAGGGCAAGACCACGTGGCGCTCGCGCTCTACAACGGCAACGAGTACCTCGAGGGAATGCTGGGCTCCTACGGCGCCCGCGTCGCACCGTTCAACGTCAACTACCGCTACGTCGGCGAGGAGCTGCGCTACCTGCTCGACGACGCCCGGCCGCGCGCCTTGGTGCTGCATTCGTCGCTCGCGCCGACCTTCGCCGAGGTGTTGCCGACGCTCAAGGAAGCACCCGAGGTGCTGCTTCAGGTCGAGGACGAATCGGGCAACGCCCTCCTCCCCGGGGCGGAGTGGTACGAGGAGGCCTTGTCCAAGTCCTCGCCCGACGGCGCACCGGTGGAACCCTCCCCCGACGACCTGTACATCCTCTACACGGGCGGCACGACGGGCATGCCAAAGGGCGTGTTGTGGCGCCAGCACGAGATCTTCATGGCCGCCATGGGCGGGCGGAAGGTCGGCACATGGGAGGTCGTCACGAGCTACGAGGGCCTCACCGTGCGGCTCGCCGAGAGCACGCCGCTCAAGCTGTTGGTGTTGCCGCCGCTCATGCACGGCGCCGCGCAGTGGGCCTGCTTCATGCTCATGGCGCAGGGGGCGACGCTCGTCTTCCCCCACGACACACGCCGGGTCGACCCCGACGACGTGTGGTCGACGGTCGAACGCGAGAAGGCGAACACGATGACGATCGTCGGCGACGCCATCTTGCGGCCGCTGCTGCTGCAGCTCGACAAGAAGCGCTACGACCTCTCTTCCTTCTTCGCCGTCGGCAACGGCGGCGCGCCGCTCACGCCGGCCGTGCGGGCGATGGCAACGGAGCGCCTGCCGAACCTGGTGATCTCCGACTCGGCCGGCTCGTCCGAGACCGGGGCCCAGATGCACGTGACGTCGGTCGACCCCATAGAGGCCGGGACGTTCATCCCGGGACCCGGGACCGTCGTGGTCGACGAGGCGTTCACGAAGGTGCTGGCGCCTGGGCACGAGGGGAACGGGTGGCTGGCGCAGACGGGGAGCGTTCCGCTCGGGTATCTCGGGGACGAGGCCAAGACGGCGCGCACCTTTCCGGTGATCAACGGGGTGCGCTACTCGATCCCCGGTGACCGGGCTCGTCACTTGTCGGACGGTTCGATCACAGCTGCTGGGTCGGGACTCGGTCACCGTGAACTCGGGCGGCGAGAAGATCTTCGTCGAGGAGGTCGAGCGCGCCATCGCCGGTCACCCGTCGGTGGCCGACGTCGTCGTGACGGGGCGCCCGTCGGAACGGTGGGGCTCCGAGGTGGTCGCCGTGGTGCAGCTGGCGGAGGGCTCCGTGGGAGACGAGGCATCGATCGTCTCGCACGCGTCCGAACACATCGCCCGCTACAAGCTGCCCAAGCAGGTGGTGTTCGTGGAGCGGATCCAGCGCTCGCCCTCGGGCAAGGCTGACTACCGCTGGGCGGCCGAGACCGCGGTCAAGGAGGCGTAGGACCGGTCCGATGTCGGCTGGGGTTGGGCCGGTCGTCGTGACGGAGCGGCTGATGCTGCGACCGTTCTCCGACGTGGACCGGGCGCCGTTCTTCGCACTGAACACGCACCCGGCGGTGGTCGAGTCGCTGGGCGCGTCGCCGACCCGAGCCGAGAGCGACGACATGATCAAGCGGTATTCGGCCGAAATGGCCCGTGAGGGGTGGGGGCTTTGGGCGGTGGCTGAGGCCTTCGAGGGCGGGGCCGGGTTCGTGGGCATGGTCGGTCTCCACCGGGTGCGGCCCGAGCTCCCCTGCGCGCCCGCAGTGGAGATCGGCTGGCGGTTGCACCCAGACCATTGGGGACAGGGGTACGCGACGGAGGCGGCAGCGGCCGCCTTGCGGTTCGGCTTCGAGAATGCGGGCCTAACCGAGGTCGTCGCCTTCACGACGACGCTGAACACCAGGTCGCAGGCGGTGATGGCGCGGATCGGCATGCGCCGGGATGTGGACGGTGACTTCGACCACCCCTCGGTGCCCGAAGGCAGCCCTCTGCGCCGCCACGTCCTGTACCGGACCACGTCGGACGGTGGGGCCGGCGGGGACGGGCGTGGCGGAGCGGTCGGAGGGTCACAGTCGTCCCCTACCGTGACTCTCATGAGCGCGGAGACTGCTGTGGGCGGCGGGGTGCGGCGTTGTGAGTGGGCCGGCAGAGACCCCGAGATGGTGGCGTACCACGACACCGAATGGGGCGTCCCGGTGCACGACGACACGGTGCATTTCGAGTTCCTCGTGCTCGAGGGTGCGCAGGCCGGGCTGAGCTGGTCGACGATCCTGAAGCGGCGCGCCGGCTACCGCAAGGCCTTCGCCGGCTTCGATGCGGCCAAGGTCGCCCGCTTCACCCCGGCCAAGGTGGACAAGCTCCTCACCGACACCGGCATCATCCGCAACCGGGCCAAGGTCGAGGCCACGGTGCGCAACGCGCCGCGGTTTCCTCGCCGTGCAGGAGGAGTTCGGCTCCTTCGACGACTACATCTGGGGCTTCGTCGGGGGACGTCCGATCGTCAACAAGTGGCGGCGTATGGCGCAACTGCCGCCGATCTCGGCGGAGTCCGAGGCGCTGAGCAAGGACCTGAAGCGGCGCGGCTTCGGCTTCGTCGGCCCCACGGTCTGCTACGCCCACCTCCAGGCGGCGGGGCTGGTCAACGACCACACCGTCGGCTGTTTCCGTTATGCGGAGCTCACAGGATCTTGAGTGGTCCCAGAGGCCGCGCCATGACGATGCGGGTGCCGTAGCGGGCCATGACCGGTTCCTCGGGCGCCAACCCGTGGGCGACAAGCCAGTCGTCGGCGGGACCGACTTCGACGAATCCCTCCGAGACGTAGAAGGGGCCGTTCCATGGCACGTCGCGGAAGGTCGTGAGCGTGAGCTCGGAATAGCCGCCGGCCTCGGCCCAATCGATCCCGGCTCGCAGGAGGGCGCGGCCCACGCCGTGGCGGCCGTGCTCGGGATGGACGGAGAGCTGTTCGAGGTGCGCGCCGCCGCGCACCGAATCGATGCGGCACAGGCCGACCGGTGGTTCGCCGGCCACGAGCACGACGAGCGCGGCGGCGAACTCCTCAGGGGTGCCGGGTCCGGGAAAGGCGCCGTGGTCGAACGGGGCGAACATGGTGTCGGCGGCTGCTTCGAGGGCCGGCAGTATGGCGACCTCGTCGGCGCGCACCGGACGGATGGACCGAATGGAACTGTCGGGGTGCATCCTTGCGACGGTAGCGTGACCGGCCGTGCGCGCCGTCGTCTGCACCCAGCTCGGTCCCCCGTCACTGCTGCGCGTCGAGGAGCGCCCGGATCCCGAGCCGCGGCCGGGGCAGGTCGTCGTCGACGTGGAGGCGGCGGGCGTCAACTACGTCGACGCGCTGTTCGTCGCGGGGCAGTACCAGATCAAGCCCTCGGTGCCGTTCGTGCCGGGGACCGAGTCCGCGGGGACAGTGTCTGAGGTTGGTGACGGCGTCGAGCGCATCGCAGTGGGGCAACGGGTTCTCGTCTCGGCGGGGTTGGGTGGGTTCGCGAGCAAGATCGCGACTGCCGCTTCCTCTGTCACCGTGCTGCCCGACGTGCTCGATTCGGCGCGGGCCGCGACGTTCAACCAGAGCTACTCGACGTGTTTGTACGCGTTGCGCGACCGGGCGGCGGCTCAGACGGGCGAGAGCGTGCTGGTGCTCGGCGCGGGCGGAGGGATCGGCCTGGCGGCGATCGGCGTGGCGCTGGCACTCGGCTGCCGGGTGCTCGGCGTCGCTTCGAGCGAGGAGAAGCGCGCCGCCGCACTGGCGGCAGGCGCCGAGGCAGTGGTCGATCCGGGGGCCGAGCCGGTGAAGGACGCGGCGCGGACGTGGGCGGGCGGGACCGGCGTCGACGTGGTGATCGATCCCGTGGGGGGCTCGCTGGCGGAGCTGGCTCTGCGGGCGCTGGGCGACCGTGGACGCTACTGCGTCATCGGCTTCGCGGCGGGCGACATCCCCTCGATCCCGCTCAACCAGGTGCTGTTGCGCAACCGGACGGTGATCGGCATCGACTGGGGCATCTGGGCGATGCAGCATGCGGGCGCACAGGAGGCGCTATTGGGCGACCTGCTGGAGATGGTCGCAGGCGGGCACATCGACCCCGTTCGGCCCAACGAATACCCCCTCGAGGACGTCGCCCGGGCCCTCGAGGACCTGCTGGGACGCCGGGTGGTGGGAAAGGCCGCGCTCATTCCCTGAGGGTGCCACCTGCGCTCGACGGGAGGGCCACACCGGACGGCGCGACTTCTGACAGCGCGACCGACATTATTGTGCGTCCGTTGCGGGTCCGGAAGGCAAAAGAGGACTCAATTTCGGCGAGGTTCGCGCCGTCAATTACGGGATGGGGGAAGTAGACGTTTCGTCGAAAGCAACGGTCCTACCGTCCACCGGCGTCGCTGCGACGAACGGACACGGCGGCGGACTCGGCGAGAGTTGGGCGGCGCCGGTTCCGTACGGGGTGCCGACGCAGATCAAGTGGTTCCTGGGCATCGTTTCGGCGCTGGTCGTCGCGTTCACCATCTCGCTGATCGTCCGTCCGGTCGGCTCGTACGTCGCATGGGTCGACGGGTGGGGCATCTATTTGCTCGAGGTGGCAGTGGGCCTCGTGTGCATCGGCCGCTACTTCGAGCGCTCATGGCACGGCAGCAACCCGATCGGCCGCACCTTCCCGCTCGCCCTCGGTGTTGCCTGTGTGTCGTGGGGCGTCGGTGACCTCGTCCTCACCACGCTCGGGGCCGACGCGCCGACACCGTCGGCCGCTGACGCCTTTTACGTCGGCTTCTTCGTTCTTTGCTTCACGGCCCTGGCCGTCCTGATCCGACGCGGCAACCGCAGCTCGTTGACGGCCACCGCGCTCGACGGGCTCATCGCCGGACTCGGAGTGGCGGCCGTCGCCGCCGCCTTCGTCGTGAACGCCGTGATCCAGGTCAGCGGCGACGGCCGGCTGGCCGCGGTCACCGACCTGATCTACCCGTTGGGGGACATCTTGCTGCTCGCGCTCTGCATCGGCGCGTTCAAAGTCCTGCCCAAGAGTTACCGGCCCTTCTTCACCTTGGCCGGCGTCGCCTTCGCCGCCAACGCTCTGGGTGACGCGTTCAACCTCCTACAGCCCGACAGCCGCTTCGGCTACATAGCGAACGGGGCGGCCTGGCCGATCGCGATCACGCTGTTGACCATCGGGGCCTGGGTGCTGCACGCAGATATCGAGGCGCCGCGGGTCGACCGCGTCCCAGGGTTCACGCTGCCGTCGATCGGCGCTCTGATCGGCCTGGTCGTGTTGTTCTGGTCCAGCGTCGCCCACATCGGGCGGCCCGCCGTCGGCCTGGCCACGGCGACGCTTCTCGTGGCGGGCGTGCGCCTGATCCTCAGCGCCCGGGAGGTCCACGCGCTGAAGTCGGCACGCTTCACCTCTCTCATCGACAAGTCGTGGGACCTGATCGTCGTGGCCGAGGCTGACCTGCGGGTGGCGTACATCACCTCGTCCTCGGAACGCGTCCTTGGTTTCGCCGCGGACGACGTAGAGGGGAAGGCATTTGCCGACCTGGTCCACCCCGACGACTCAGCGGTCCTCATCGAGAAGCTGACCGCTCTTCCCGAGGACGAGACCGACGCGGCGACTTTCGAGGTCAGGATGCGCCACGCCAACGGCGAGTACAGGGTCATCGCCTGGACCGCGACGAACCATCTCACCGACGCGTCGGTGAAGGGGTACGTGCTCAACGGCGGGGACGTCACCGACGCGCGGCAGGCCGCGGCAGACCTCGTCGCCGCCCGCGACGCGGCGATGGCGGCATCGAAGACGAAGTCCGAGTTCGTGTCGATGATGAGCCACGAAATCAGGACTCCGATGAATGGTGTGATCGGCTTGACCGAACTGCTGCTCGAGACGGAGCTCGACAACGAGCAGTCCGAGCTCGCCTCCGGTGTCAAAATCTCGGCCGAGCGCCTGCTTGTCATCATCAACGACATCCTCGACTTCTCCAAGATTGAGGCGGGCAAGCTTGAGATCGAAGAGACGCCAATCCACGTGCACGACGTCGCCGACGACGTCGGCCGCATCCTGGCCTCGATGGCGCACGGCAAGGGACTGGAGCTCCTCGTCGACGTGCAGCCTGAGGTGCCGGACTCGTTGCTCGGTGACGGCACCCGCATCCAGCAGATCCTGCTCAACTTCGGATCCAACGCCGTGAAGTTCACATCCGACGGCGAGGTGATGATGCGCGTCAAGGTGTTGCACGAGAACCCCGAGCGCGTCGCTCTGCGCTTCGAGGTCTCCGACACCGGCCTCGGCATCGCGCCCGAGGACCAGGACCGGCTCTTCAGCGCCTTCACCCAGGCTGACTCCTCCACCACCCGCAAGTACGGCGGCACAGGTCTCGGCCTGACGATCTGCCGCCAACTGGTGGAGCTCATGGGCGGCCGGCTCGGGCTGGAGAGCGCTCCGGGTGAGGGTTCGACCTTCTGGTTCGAGCTCTCGTTGCGGCGGGCCCAGGACGCGCCGTCCGTGCGGAAGAGCGGGGACACCCGGACCCTTTCGGGCCAGCGGGCACTGATCGTCGACGACAACGAGACCAACCGGCGGATCCTGCGCCAGCAACTTCGCTCATGGGGCGTCGAGGCGGTCGAGGCTGCGGACGGCTTCGAGGCTCTCGAGATCGCAGGCACCGCAGCTCAGGACGGCCGCGCCTTCGACCTCGGGGTGATCGACCTCAACATGCCGGGCATGGACGGCATGGAGCTGGCACGGGAGCTGAAGGCGAACTCCGCCACCGCGTCGACGATGCTCTTCCTCCTGAGCTCTTCGGGCAACCGGCTCGAGCCGGGTGCCTCCCATCTCACCGGGTTCGCGGCCAGCCTCACGAAGCCAGTGCGCTCATCCGAGCTCTTCGACTGCCTGATCACGACCATGAATTCCGGCCTGCAGGTCGGCCGGGACGACACCGCCCGGGCCGAGAACTCGACCGCGGCGGCTCCGGCGCCGGGATCTGCCGGCAGCATCCTGCTCGTCGAGGACAACAAGGTGAACCAGATGGTGGGCTCCAAAGTGCTCCAGAACCTCGGCTACAACTACGAGATCGCCGACAACGGACTGGAGGCCGTCCGGGCCTTCGAAACGGGCTCCTACGACGCCGTGCTCATGGACTGCCAGATGCCGGAGATGGACGGCTACGAAGCGACGGGCGCGATCCGTCGCCTGGAGGCAGACGCTGGCGCCGTCCGCCGCACCCCGATCATCGCGATGACGGCGGCGGCGATGGAAGGTGACCGCGAAGCGTGCCTGGCGTCGGGCATGGATGACTTCATCACGAAACCGGTCCGGTTGGAGATCGTCGCGACCGTGCTGGCCCGATGGGTGGGCTCCCGTGCGACGCCTCAGGACGAGCACGAGCTGTCAGTCTCGGGGCCGGTGGGCGTGCCGTCATGAGCACGACGACCGACCCGCTCGACCGCTCACAGATCGAACTGCTCCTCAGTCTCGACGACGGTGCGGGCGACGCCCTCGCCGAGATCGTCGAGGAGTACCGCGCGCTGATCTGGCAAGGGCGCGACGACCTCCGCCACGAGTTGCGCGACAGAGACCACACGGCGCTCGCCCACACCGCGCATTCACTCAAGGGAGCCAGCGCGAATCTGGGTGCAAAGGACTTGGCACAGGTCTGCGCCGAATTGGAGATGCACGCCAGCCAGGTCGAACTGATCGGCTCTGACGAGTTCGCCGACGCAGACGAGCTCATGGAACGGTTCGAAGCCGAGTTCACTCGGGTGCAGGTGGCCTTGATGCTGCTCGTACCGGAGGGCTGACGTGAAGATCCTCGTCGCGGACGACGACCCCACCAGCCGGCTACTCCTCAAGGGGATGGTGTCGAAGCTGGGCCACGAATGCGTTGTGGCCGAGGACGGGTCAAGCGCCTGGGAGGTCCTGGCCGCGGGCGGTATCGACGTCCTGCTCACCGACTGGATGATGCCGGGGATGGACGGGCCCGAGCTGTGCCGGCGCCTGCGCAACGAGGTCGGCGGCGGCTACATCTACATCGTGTTGACCACTGGGCTCGACCATCCTGAGGACGTCCTCGAAGGTATGTCCGCCGGTGCGGACGACTACCTCACCAAGCCGGTGGACAGGTTCGCCGTACAGACTCGCTTGGTCGCCGCCGAGCGTGTGACCGAGCTTCACCGCCAGCTGGCCCTCACGCAGGACCAGTTGGAGCAGGCCAATCTCGAATTGCTCGAGCAATCACTCACCGATCAGCTCACGGGATTGGGAAACCGTCGGCGCATGGACGAGGACCTCGACCGGGTACACGCTCGGGCGCGCCGCCTCGGGCGGACCTACGGGATCGCAATCTTCGACGTCGACTACTTCAAGCGGTACAACGACCATTACGGGCACGTCGCCGGTGACGGTGCCTTGCGAGATGTTGCTTCCTGCATCGAGCTCGTCGTCCGCGCCGGTGAGGGCGCCTACCGCTACGGCGGCGAGGAGTTCCTCGTACTGATGCCCGACTGTGGTCTTGGCGACGCTGTATCGACTGCGGCAGACCGGATCCGCCAGAGCGTGCTGGAAGCCGCCATCCCCCACCAGGCGCGTCCCTCGGAGCCGCACCTGGTGACCGTCAGCGGTGGCGTGTCGTCTTGGATGCCAGGTTCGCCGCTGTCAGCACGCGAGGTGTTGGAGGAAGCCGACCAGGCGCTCTACGACGCAAAGACGGACGGACGTAACCGGATCTCGGCGGCGCCACTCGGAGGCGGGGGTTCGCTCCAGGCCATCGACGCGGTCGAGGGGCCGGACGACGAACGTGCTCTCGAGGTGTCGGGGTCAGGATCTTCGGCTCATACCTGACGGGTTCTGGGTAGCGCTCATGCCGTAATGACCCGGGGACGCTGTCGCCCCCGCTGGTCGGTCAGAGTTTGACGGTTGGATGCGGCTCGATGACGACGTCGGCCGTTCGAAGTCGTTTGAGGACCCGGTTCTCTCTTCCGTACGTCAACGGGGTGAAGATGAGCGTGTCGAGAGGGAACCAGAGACCGATCCATACCAGCACCCACCCCCCGGTGTCGACGACGAGGTTGGCGTTGCCGGTGGAGCCGACGATGCTGCCCTTGATGATCACGAGAATGAAGCCCAAGACGACGATCGGGAGCCCGATCCACAACGAGACCACGCCGTCGAGCCGGACTGCCCGGCGTTCGCGCTGGTTGTAGGAGATCCGGTGGTCGCAATAGCGCGTGAGCGTTCGCCGAACCCGTTGGTCCAGTCCCTCCGAGATCTGATCGGCTGGCAGCGCCATTTCGATCTGAACGGGACCTTTGTCTCGGCCGCTTCGTAGGACGCTGATGCTGTACTCGAGTCCCGTCATCCAATTGCGAGATTCTGAGAAGAGGTCGGCCGGCGCCAGCACGAACATCTCTTCCGGACTGGCGAGCACCAGCGAGATGACCTGAGGAGGTGGCTCGGCCATGGGTATGGTCTAGCCGCGCCGGGTGGTTGGGGCGCGGCTCTGCAAGTTGCTGCTTGAAGCGATGAGGCCCTTGCACCTGCAGGGGTACGGCCTAGGTCTCGAGGCTCTCGATTCTCTCGAGGCTCTCGAGTTCGGCAACGGCGGCGGACACGGCCGAGAGCAATTGCGGCGGAGGGATGGGCTTGCGGACCATCCGGAACACCTTCGATCCAGTGCTCTTACGGACTTCGTCCGGCGAGTAGAACTCGAATGCCGAGTGGATGATCACCATCGGAGGCGGCGGATCAATCAGTTGCAGCAAGGAGACGCCGTTGAGCTTCGGGAGGTGAAGGTCCAAGATGAGCACATCGACGTATCGCCGGCGGAGGATCTCGCGGGCAATCTCCCCGTCCTCTGCCTCCACGGTTTCGTAGCCTTGGAATTGAAAGATCACCCGTAGCGTCTCACGGAGCGCGGGCTCGTCTTCGACGATCAGTACCGTCCGCAGCGAACGTGGGCTTGCCCCTGGCACCGGCTCAACGCCGGTCGATTCCCGGTCTCCTCCCGCCGTGAGATCGGGTGGTGGTTGGTATGCATCTTCCAAGACGGCGGCAATGGCCATTCGTTCTCCCGCCCGCCGTTGGTGATGGACGGAGCGTAGCCAGCGTTCCGCTCTAGGACGTGATGACCTTGCGGTAAGAACCCACCGTGTCGAGCAGAGCGTTACGACGATGACACTTGGATCGGGAAGCTGAAGTGCTTGTTGTCCACGACCAAGACGTACTTGCCCGGCGAGACTCGTCTGTCCGTATCGGGTTTGTCCTGGTTCCACGTGCCCGTACCCGAGACCGTGGCGCCCGGGGCGAGCTGGGCGAAACCCAGGGCCGGGCAATTGACCAGCTGCGCACCGGGCCAGACCTCATGGCCGTGGGACGTGACGATCTCGTAGCCGATCGAGCCGCACGGTCCCGCCTGCAAGCTCGCGCTGGTGGGACCGGGAGCGACCCCGGCATAGGGCGCGGTGTAGCTGCAGGACTTGGTGCCGGTGTTCTTGATGGTGAACGTGATGGTGAGCGCCGAACCGGGATGCAGGGTGAGGGTGTTCACCGCCACGAGCATCTGCGTGGTCTTGGACGGACACTCCCAGAACTTCACACTGCCTACCGCATCGAGCTTCGTGGCCGATGCGTGATGGGTCGTCGTCGTCGCCTTGCTCTTGGCCCCCGCGGGAAGCCCGGAGGACAGGACGAGGGCCGCCAAGACGAGTCCGGACGCCGCCGAGGCGGCCGCCCACAACGAAGCCCACCGGGGTGCTTGCATCGCCGCCATCGCTCAAGCTTGGCCGATGTGCGTTCGCAGGAGTCGGCGCGCTTCAGTCCGCAAAGGCGGGGATGACCTCGGTCCCAATGAGCTCGATAGTCTGCATGACGGACTCGTGGGGGACCTTGTAGGGGTTGACCAGGCACAGCAGCAGGTCGACGCCGGCCGCCTCGTAGGCCTTGCACGCCTCGAGACATTCGTCGGGGGTGCCGAGCACGCAGGCGTTCGAATCCGTCAGGTACTCGAGGCTGAGAAGATCGAGCATGCCCGAATCATCCGTCTTCTTCATGTCGGCCGCGTAGGAATAGGTGCCGAGCGACTCGTTGCGCTCGGCCATCCAGTCGGTGAGCGTGGCGATCTGGCGGGCGCCCGTCTTCGGATACCACTCGAAGGACTCACGGGCGTCGGAGATCGCCTTCTCGCGGTCGTTCGCGCAGATGGCCATCGTGAACGTGGCCGCCGCGTTGTGCACGAACGAGCCGATCGGCTTCGTGCACGCGGTGACGGCCTCGCGGTAGATGTCGATCTTGCGCTGGACCTCGCTCGGTGGCAGCCCGACCGCAAACGAGCACAGGCCGAGGCCGAGGTCGCCCACTTCCGCGTGACCCTCGTCGCTCGTCGTGGCGCCCCACAGTGGCGGGTGCGGCTGCTGGAACGGCTTGGGCTGCACGCGTCGCTTGGGCATCTGCCAGTGCTTGCCGGCGAACTCGTACTCGTCGTTGGTCCAGCAGCCAACGACGTGCTCGATCGCCTCTTGCCACATGCCGCGGCTCTCTGCGGGATCGATGCCGAAGCCCTCGAGCTCCGCCCTCGTGGCGGAGCGACCCGTGCCGAGGTCGACACGGCCCTTCGAGATGAGGTCGAGCACCGCGACGGACTCGGCGGTGCGGACCGGGTGGTTGTAGGGCTTGGGCATGAGGCGCACGCCATAGCCGAGCCGGATGTTCTGGGTGCGCGACGCGATGGCGCCGTAGAGCACTTCGGGGTTCGAACAGTGCGAGTACTCCTGGAGGAAGTGGTGCTCGACGGTCCAGAAGGCGTGCCAGCCGAATTTGTCGCCGGCGACGGCCTGCTCGAGGGTGTTCTGGTAGGCGACGAGCTCGCTGTCTGGCTCCCAGGGCCGTGGAACGGGGATCTCGTAGAACAGCGCGAACTTCATGGCGTGGGCTCCCCCCGGGTTTCGGTTCAGGCGTCGTCCCGGGCCGGCCCGGGCTAGAACGGTGCACTGCTCCCTATCAGCCCGGCTGACTCGGGCGCAAAAACGGAGTACGGATTTGGACGCCGCCGGCGTGTTCGGCCGGAGCCGAAAGGGTGGAGGTGCAGCGATGCGTGGACTGGAGGGCCGGACCTACATCGTGACGGGGGCGGCGTCGGGCATCGGCCGGGCCACCGCCGCCAGGCTGCTCGACGAAGGGGCGAGCGTCATGGGCGCGGACGTGGCGGATGAGCCGAAGGCGGCGCCGGGCCGCGTGGCGGAGGGGGCCCGCTGGTCCTTCACCCGTTGCGACGTCACCGACGAGGCGGCGGTCGAGGCGCTCGTTGCGGCCGGGATCGCGCTCGGGGGTGCCGTGGACGGTCTGGTCAACGCAGCCGGCGTCGCCGGAGGCGGTCCGGTGCACATGTTGCCCGAGGGCGAGTGGGCACGGGTGATCGCGATCAACCTGACGGGGACCTTCCTTACCGCGAAACACGTCATTACGCAGATGCTGCGTCAGCCGGCGCGGGCCGACGGGTCGCGTGGGTCGATCGTGACCGTCGCGAGCATCGAGGGGCTCGAGGGCACGGCGGGAGGCAGCGCGTACAGCGCCTCCAAGGGTGGCGTCGTGATCCTGACCAAGAACATGGCGATCGACTACGCCGGCCGAGGCATCCGAGTCAACGCGCTTTGCCCGGGTTTCATCGAGACGCCGATGACCGATGCAGTGTTCGGGCCCGGCATGGAAGCGGCACGGGCGGACGTGCTCCGCGAGCACAAACTGGGCCGGCGCATGGGCCGGCCGGACGAGATCGCGGCTTCAGCCGCTTTTCTCTTGTCCGACGATGCCTCGTTCGTGACGGGCCATGCGCTTCCGGTCGACGGCGGATACACCGCCGGCCGGGACCACGGGGTCACCGAGATGCTGGGGTTGTCGGGGCCGGAGTAGGCCTGGCGCTTCGGGCTGCTCCTGGTCGTCCTGATCGTTCCTTTTTCGAATGGCGCTCCCCCTTGACCCCCGCGCCGTTCCCCGTTAATACTTAAGTGAATGCTAAACCAATCACCACGCGTCGACGACGTGTTCCGGGCGCTGGGCGATCCCACCCGGCGGAGCATGGTCGAGCACCTGGTCAGGGGCCGGGCCACCGTCAGCGAGCTCGCCAAGCCCCTGCAGATCACGCTCTCGGCGGTGGTCCAGCACCTGGCCATCCTCGAGTCGAGCGGGCTGGTCGCCTCGGAGAAGGTCGGCCGCACCCGCACCTGCCGGATCGAGCCCGTGGGACTGCAGCTGGCGGCCGACTGGTTCGCCGGGCAGCGGGCACTGTGGGAGCGCCGCCTGGACCGGCTCGGTGAGGTACTGACCGAAGACGTGCGAAACGAGAAATGAGATGAGAGGAGCTACATCATGACCACCACCCGCACCACAGAGCACGGCACGTTCGTCCTCAGCCGCACCTATCCCGTCGAGCCCGAGCGTGTCTTCGCCGCCTGGTCGAGCCGCGACGCCAAGGCCCGATGGTTCGGCGCCCCCGGCGGAGACAATCCAGCGCTCAAACTCGACTTCCGCGTCGGAGGCACGGAGAGCCTCAGTAGCGGGCCGCCCGACGGTCCCGTCCACACGTACCAGGCGACGTACCACGACATCGTGCCCAACGAGCGCATCGTCTACGGCTACACGATGGACGCCGACGCCGACCGGATCTCGGTGTCCGTGACAACTGTGGAGTTCGCGCCCGCCGGCGACGGCACGACACTGACCTTCACCGAGCAAGGGGTGTTCCTCGACGGGCACGACACGCTGGTCATCCGCGAGAAGGGCACCAGCGAGTTGCTCGACCAGCTCGGCGCTGCGCTGGCCTGAGCCGCACGAGGAAGCGCGACGCACGATGTCCTCGATTTTCACACCATGACGAAGGAGGTGCCATGGCGACGTTCTTGACGATCGGATACGGAGACGCCGAAGGTTACGAAGCGACCGACCCCTCTACACGGAACAAGGCCCATGCACAGGACGCGTTGCTGGCCTCGCAGGGAGCGGTGATCGGTATTGCGGGAACGCCGACACAGGTACGGAACCCCGAGGGCGCAGGGGTCAGCACCACAGAGGGTCCGTACCTGCACGCCGAACTTCCCGTTGCAGGATTCGCCTTGTTGGAGGCGGCGACGCTCGAGAAGGCGGTCGAGATGGTGGCGGGGACGCCCTGTGCTGTCGCCCACGGCGTCGTAGAGGTCTGGCCGCTTCTCAGCGCCGGGGAGCACGGCCAGGTTCCGTCGGCATGAGCGGCTGGTCCATGCATCACTGAGGTGTCCCCCAAATGTGATGGGACGGCGCGAGGGCACCGACCGTTCGTGGGATTACCGAGGACGCCGCTAAACGTGAGAGGGAATGTATGGCTACTGGTGCTCGATTCGGGCCGAGTGCGCAACCCGTCCTGCGCAGTTCACCCGATGAGCAATCCCCTCTGCTCGCTTCGCGTCTTTTGAGCAGGATTCGCCGTATACCAGTGCGCGGCCAAAACTCGGGCTCTCTCACCCGAGGACCAGGCGCCCACCTGTGTAATCCAATACCACCCACCCGTAGCGCTTCAACTGGTCGGAGCCCACCAGGCCCTGCGTGCCACCCAGGGAGATGGCACCGAACGGCGTGTTCCCGACCAGTTGCGGGTAGAGGGCCTGCCCCGGAACCGACCATTGTCCGCTGTGCACCAGCGGAACGGTGATGACGGAACAGACGGTCGCCTGACGCTGCGCCAGGTCGGTACGCCGCAGCGACTCGGCCCGGGCCGCCGAGGTCGATACGACGCTCTGGGACGAGCCGGTGTCGACGACGAAGCTCCGGCGGGGCCCGGCCCCGAATCGGACGCGCACGCTGAGGGAGACGTCGCCCGGGAGCGGTGTCACGGTCACGGGCACCGTCGTACCACCGCCCTGGGTGAGCACCGAGGACGGCGCCGGGCCGGTCGGACCTGTGTACGACGCCTCCGTGGGCAACGGCTGTCCCTGGGGGCCCGGCAACAGAAGGTCGCCGGCCGCAAAGTCGATGCGCACGGCGCCGAAGCGGGACAGGATGTCGGAGCCGAGAAGACCCACCGGCTCTCCCTTCCCGCCGATCTGGGGCAACGTCGCCGACGTCAACTCCTGCGGTGCCAGGTCGACACCCTCGAGCGACCACTGGCCGACCGAGACGGGCCGAGCCGTTCCCGTGCAGTTGACGCCCGCGAACGTTTCCGTCTGCCCGGCCGCAGGGAGGTGGAGCCGGCGCGCCAGGCGGGCGTCGATCGTCGACTGCCCCGCACCCGAATCGAGCACAAATGGGAACGGGCCCTGACCGGCAATGCACACGTTGACCAATTCGGCCACCTGGCCGGCCACCGTGCTGACCTGGATCGGGACTTTCGAGCCGCCGCCCGGAAGCGCAGTGGCGGCCGCACAGCCGTCGGCCGACGGCGGCAACGCGAACGTCACCTCGGGCTCGATATGGATGCGTGCAGCGGGCGTCTCGCGACCGCCACCACTCCCGCATGCGGACAGCACGACCCCGAACAGCGGTCCCAACGCCACACCGGCGAGACGTGCGGTACGTGCGTAGCGCCGCGACCGGCGCGCCGGCAAAGTCCTACCTCG
Source organism: uncultured Acidimicrobiaceae bacterium (assembly GCA_963828455.1). GTDB lineage: Bacteria > Actinomycetota > Acidimicrobiia > Acidimicrobiales > RAAP-2 > Bog-473. Next base: position 84,601 of record CAWHFH010000029.1, read on the forward strand.
TCAGCGCGATGCGCGCCGTCGCCATCGCCATGCGCACCCCAAGAACGAGCGCGGCGGCCGGCAGCGCGAGGCGACGCCAGCCCGTGGTCGTGCGGACGGTGAAGCGGAACGCGGATCGGTGGTGCGCCACCATCATGCGGTAGGGGTGGCGGGCCGTGCTCGCACCCTGGACGTGGGTGACCGCCGCGGTGCCGGCGAATCCCACGCCCCAGCCCGCGTGATGCGCCCGCCAGCACAGATCCGTGTCCTCCAGGTACATGAAGTAGGCCTCGTCGAAGCCACCCAACTCCTCGAGCGCGTCGCGGCGCGCCATGAAGCAGGACCCAGAGACCCAATCGGCCGCGATAACCGCATTCCCGTCGGGCGCGCCCGGGTTGTATCGCTTGGTGAAGGGATTGTCCGGCTTGAACAACGCGAGCAAGGCGTGGCCCGCTGCGTCCGTGAACGAAGGGAACGCACGCACCGAGGGGTACACGTCGCCCGTGTCCGTCAACACCCGGGGGCCGACGATCGCCCAAGCGGGATGCGCCTCCAGGACCTTCCGCAACGCATCGAGCGAACCGGGGTGCACCTCGAGGTCGGCGTTCGACACGAGCACCCATTCGGGCGCAGAGGGCTCTGACGCGAGTGCAGCCAGTCCCCGGTTTACGCCGCCTCCGTAGCCGACGTTGCGCCCGGGGCGCACGACCCGCACCGGGGACGGGGCCTGGGCCTGGGAGGGCTCGAGGAGCAGACCCGACAACGCTGCCTCGCTGCTCCCCGGGGCGCCGTTCTCCACCACGACCACCGAGGCGGCGCCGTCGGCAAGGATCGAGCGCACCGCACCCTCGAGCAGCGATCCGGCGTCGTGGTCGACGACGACGGCGGCTATCCCTCTGGACACCAGTAGCTCAGTACTCCTTGGTGAAGCGGAACTTGATCAAAGCCCTCATCGCGCCGAACCCGTCGCGCCAGGTGATCTTCTTCCCTTCGTCGGGTTCACGACCCGCATAGGAGATCGGCACCTCGTAGATGCGGTGGCCGCGTCGCAGGATCTTCGCCGTGATCTCCGGTTCGAACTCGAAGCGGTTCGACACGATCGTCAGCCCCTCCAGCACCTGGGCGTCGAAGAGCTTGTAGCAGGTTTCCATGTCCGACAGCGTGGAGCTGTACAACACGTTGGTCACCAGCGACAGCAGCCGGTTGCCTAACCAGTGCAGGGGCAGCATGTTCTTGCGCTCGCCGGTGAAGCGGCTGCCGTAGACGACCCGCGCCTTGCCGCGGAGGACCGGGTCGAGCAGCTTGGGCCAGTCGTTGGGGTCGTACTCGAGGTCGGCGTCCTGGATCAGGACCAGGTCACCCCGGGCCTCGCCCATCCCGGTCCTGATGGCCGCGCCCTTGCCCTCGTTCTTCTGGTGGCGCAGCACGCGCACAGTGGAGTCCTCCAGCGCGCCCAGCACCTTGTCGGACCCGTCGCTCGAGCCGTCGTCCACCGCGATGATCTCGAGCGTGACGGGCAGGTCGACCGCGCGCATACGCCGAATGACCTCGGCCACCGTGGTCCGCTCGTTGAATACCGGCATGATCACCGTCAGGGAGTCATAGCTCTTCGGCTCCGGCAACTCGTGCAGTGCCGCGTCTCGGTCAGTCATTTCCCCTGCTTCACCTTCCGCTCGAAGTACTTGATCGTGCGCCCGATCCCCTCGTCCAGCCCGGTGGTGGGCTCCCAGGCGAGCGCGGCGCGGGCCAACGTGATGTCGGGACAACGCCGCGTCGGATCGTCCTGGGGCAAGGGCTCGAAGGTGATGTCCGACGACGACCCCGTGGCTTCCAGCACGAAGTGCGCCAGCTCGAGCATGGTCCGCTCGTCGGGGTTTCCGATGTTGACGGGGCCGGTCAGCGAGGAATCGAGCAGAGCGACCAAGCCGGCGATCTCGTCGTCGACGAAGCACAGGCTGCGGGTCTGGGTTCCGTCGCCGTAGACGGTCAGCGGGTCCCCGCGAAGCGCCTGCACGATGAAGTTGGACACGACGCGCCCGTCCCCCGGTGCGAGCCGGGGCCCGTAGGTGTTGAAGATGCGCGCGATGCCCACGTTCACCCCATGGGTGCGGTGCATGGCCATCGTCAGGCTCTCGGCGAACCGCTTGGCCTCGTCGTAGACGCTCCGCGGCCCGGTGGGATCGACGTTGCCCCGGTACGACTCGACCTGCGGGTGCACCTCGGGGTCGCCGTAGACCTCGCTGGTGCTGGCCATGAGGAACCGTGCGTCGTGGGCGCGTGCGAACTCGGCGAGGCGGCGCGTGCCCTCGCTGCCGACGGCCAGGGTGTCGAACGGGCGGGCCAGGTACGCCGGCGGCGACGCCGGCGAGGCCAAATGGCACACGGCGGATACCGGGTCGTCGTCCCCCAGTTCGACCTTCTCGCTGACGTTCGTGACGACGAGGCGGAAGCGGTCGTGCTCGAGCAGCTGCGCCACGTTCTCCTTCGACCCCGTCGACAGGTCGTCGAGGCAGACGACGCTGTCGCCGCGCTCGATCAGCCGGTCGCAGAGATGCGAACCGAGAAAGCCGGCGCCTCCCGCCACCACCACCCGGCTCACTGGCGCCCGATCCCCGTGTACGAGAAGCCCATGCGACGGACCGCCGCCGGATCCAAGAGGTTGCGGGCGTCGACGATGTTGGGCTTTGCCATGACGGCGAGGACCCGCGAGAAGTCCAGCCAGCGGAACTCGTCCCACTCGGTCAGCACCACGAGCGCCCGCGCGCCGGTTGCGGCGTCGTAGGGATCGGGACGGAGCTGCAGCCCGCGCAGATCCTCCGGGCCGTCACCACCCCCGTCGCCGTCCGCGGCGACGGTGGGATCGAAGGCCTGCACATGCGCACCGAGTCCGGCCAGGCGATGGCTGATGTCGAGGCTAGGCGAGTCGCGCCGGTCGTCGGTGTTGGCCTTGAACGTGAGGCCCCACACGGCGACCGCCACCCCGTCGAGAGAGCCGCCGCAGGCGGCGGTCACCTTGGACACAACCCGCTCGAGCTGCTCGTCGTTCGACGCGATGGCGCCCGCCAGCAGCGAGAAGTCGTATCCCGCCTCCTGCGCGGTGTGGAGGAGGGCCCGGGTGTCCTTGGGCAGGCACGAGCCGCCCCAGCCGGGGCCCGGTCGCAGGAACTCGAAGCCGATGCGCTTGTCGTAGCCGAGGCCGAGCAGGACGTCCCGGGAGTCGGCGCCCACCTCCTCGCACAACCCTGCTAACGCATTGACGAAGCTCAGCTTGGTGGCCAAGAACGCGTTCGACGCGTACTTGATCGTCTCCGACGTTGTCGCGTCCGTGACGATCAGCGGCGCGCCCGTCGACGCGAAGAGTTCGCCGACCTTCGCCGCCGCCTGTGGGTCGTCCGCACCCACCACGATGCGGTCGGGGTTCAGGCTGTCGTGCACTGCCGTCCCCTCCCGCAGGAACTCGGGGTTGGAGACCACGCTGATGTCAGAACGGCCGATGACCTGCTCGACCATCGTGGTGGAGCCGACGGGCACGGTCGACTTGTTGACCACGATCGTGCCGGGCCGGAGGTGCGATCCGATCTCCTTGGCCACCGCCTCGACAAAGGAGAGGTCGGCCGACCCGTCGGCGCTCATGGGCGTGGGCACACAGATGAACACGAACTCGGCGCCAGCGACCGCGTCGACTGCAGACTCCACGAAGCGCAGGTTCCCGGCGGCCACCGCGCCGGCCACCAGGTCGTCGAGTCCCGCCTCCACGATCGGCATGCGGCCCGTGCGCAGCGCGGCGAGCCGCCCGGGCTCACGCTCGGCCAGCACGACCCGGTGCCCGAAGTGGGCCAGCGTGGCTGCGGAGGGCAGACCCACGTAGCCGGCGCCGATCACGGCGACGGAGCGACGGTTCCCCCGTGTGTCACGGCCGCTGGGGCTCATGCCGGCGACCGTTCCTCCTGGGACTCCTGGGCGAGGAGCGCGGGGACGAGACGAGCGAGCGACTCCTGCCAGTCGGGTAGCGCCGGCAGCCCGCTCAGGCGCAGCGCCATGTTGTCGAGCACCGAGAAGGCCGGGCGCGGTGCCGGGTCGTCACGGTCGGACGTGCGGATCGGCTTGACCCGCTCCGGATCGGCTCCTGCCGCCGCCAAGATGGCGCGGGCGAAGCCGCACCAGGTGGTGACGCCGCTGTTGGTCACGTGGAAGATCCCAGGCCGCCGGTCGAGACCAAGGGTCACCACCGCCGGCGCCAGATCGGCCGTGAACGTGGGCGACCCCTGCTGGTCGTCGACGAACTTCAGGTCTCCCTCGCCCGAGGCCAGACGTAACACAGTCCGCACGATGTTCTTGCCGTGCGCGCCGCACAGCCACGACGTGCGCACGATCGTCGACCCCGGTCTGCACTCGCGTTCCCCCGCCAGCTTCGACATGCCGTAGACAGACGTCGGGCACGGCGCATCCGACTCGCGGTAGGGCCTCGTGCCAGTCCCGTCGAAGACGTAGTCGGTCGACACGTAGACCATGTGGGCCCCCACCGCCGCCGAGGCTTCGGCCACATGACGCGTGCCGATCGCGTTCACCGAGTAGGCGGCGTCGACCTCCGTCTCGCACAGGTCGACCGCGGTGTACGCGCCACCGTGTAGCACGAGCTCGGGGCGGAACGTTGCGAAGGTGTGCTGTACGGCGTCGCGGTCGTCGACCGGCATGGTGTCGATGTCGGTCCCGAGCAGCTCGTGCCGGAGCCCCACTCGGGGCCCCTCGGGGCCGAGCAGCGCACATCGCACCCCGCCGTCTGGGACACGTCCGGCGAGCGCATCGGCCAGGTCCCGGCCGAGCTGCCCGTACGCCCCCGTGATCAGGATCCGCACGCCTCTGCCCTCAGCCCGCTCCGCTGCCCCAGGCTCCTTCGGCGACGGGGGCGCGGGCCATCAGCGGCTCCCACCAGTCGCGGTGCGCGGCATACCACTCCACCGTGTCGGCCAGGCCCTCGTCCCACTCGACCGAAGGGGCCCAGCCCAGCTCGCGCCGCAGCTTCGAATTGTCGAGCACGTAGCGCCGGTCGTGCCCCGGACGATCAGGCACGATCGTCTTGAGCGACTCCGGCTTGCCGAGCGCCGCCAAGATCCGATCGGCCACCTCCATGATGGAAGCCTCTACGCCGCTGCCCACATGGTAGGTCTCGCCGACCTTGCCCCGTGCCAACACGGCGTCGATCGCGGTGCAGTGGTCGACGACGTGGAGCCACTCGCGGCGGTTCTCGGTGCTCGCGTAGAGCGTGAGCGGCTTGTCGTCCAACGCCAGTGCGCAGAAGTGCGGGATCAGCTTCTCGGGAAATTGGTAGGGCCCGTAGTTGTTGGCGCAGTTGGTGATCGTGATCGGCAGCTCGTAGGTCTCGGCGTAGGCGCGCACGGCGTGGTCCGCCCCCGCCTTCGACGCGTTGTACGGCGTGCGCGGCCGGTACGGCGACTCCTCGGTGAACGCCTGGGCGGTGTCGAGCGGCAGGTCTCCGTAGACCTCGCAGGTCGAGACGTGGTGGAACCGGTCCACGCCGGCTTGGCGGGCTGCCTCGAGCATGGTCTGGGTCCCAAGCACGTTGGTGCGGAAGAACAGGCCCGGATTCAGCACCGCGAGCGAGTTGTGCGACTCGGCGGCGAAGTGGACGATCGTGTCGATCTCCTCGCCCCGCAGCGTCTTTTCGGCGACGGCCGGGTCGCAGACGTCGCCCTGGACGAAGACGATCCGGTCCTCGATGTCGGACAGGTTGGGTCGGTTGCCGGCGTAGGTGAGCACGTCGTAGACGACGACATGGTCCTCTGGGTGCTGCTCAACCCAGTAGCGGGCGAAATTCGACCCGATGAAACCGGCACCTCCCGTCACGAGAAGGCGCATAGTGCCCGTCATGCTAGCCCAGCCCGGGAACCCCCGATCTGACCTGGCAGGTCCCTGACCGGGACCTCTCCGTCACTCCGGTCGCAGGTGGACGACGTCGCCGGCGCTCACCAGCCGTCGGCCCGACTCGGTCTCGACGACCAGGTGCCCGGCATCGTCGATGGCGGACGCGGCCCCGGTCAGCTCCTCGTTCGGCAATGTGACCCGGACCCGCTGGCCGAGCGTCGCGCAGCGGTGCCGCACCTCGTCGGCCAGGGTGCGCCGTCCCGCCTCCTCGTCGAGCAGCGGACGCCTCCTCGCCAGCCCCTCGAGCAGCAGATCGAGGAGGACCTCCTTGTCCACCGACTGCGCCCCACCGCCGGCGTCGTCAAGGCAGGTGCCCCCCGCCTCCGCCGGACCCGGCCACCCCACATTGACGCCGATCCCCACGGCCACGCCCCGTAACCAGCTGCCGTCGAAGTCCGCTTCGGCCAACACTCCCGCCAGCTTCGACCCGCCGACCAGCAGGTCGTTCGGCCACTTCAGGACCGGCTCGACGCCGGCGGCCTCGGCGCAGGCGTCCGCCGCCGCCAGCGCAACCGCCCCGGAGCAGAGGTGGAGATCGTCCGCCTCACACTCCGGGCGTAGCAGTACGGAGGCCAGCAGGTTCACCCCCGGCGGCGACTCCCAGCGCCGGTCGAGCCGGCCCCGCCCTGCGGTCTGGTGCTCGGCCACGGCCACCAGGCCCTCGGCGGCACCCTGCCGAGCCTGGTCCAAGACGTACGTGTTGGTGGAGTCGATCTCGGCGAAGCGTCGGATCTCCCACGACCCGGCCCACATGGCACACACCATACGGCGCGTGAAAAAGTGAGGGACCCGTTCTCCGGAGGAAAAACCCAGCGTGCTCGACAAGATCCTCATTGCCAACCGCGGCGAGATCGCCGTCCGCGTGATCCGGACGTGCCGCGAGATGGGCATCGGCACCGTCGCCGTGTATTCCAACCTCGACCGTGACGCTCTGCATGTGCGCATGTCCGACGAGGCCTACGCGCTCGGCGGGGAGACGGCAACAGAGAGCTATCTGAACACCGACGCCATCCTGGCGGCGATCGAACAGAGTGGCGTCGACGGGGTCCACCCCGGATACGGTTTCTTCTCCGAGAACACCGACTTCGCACGCGCCATCACCGAGCGGGGCGTCACCTTCATCGGTCCGCCGCCTGAGGCGATCGAGGTGATGGGCGACAAGATCAGCTCCCGGCTGGCCGCCGAGAAGGCCGGCGTCGCCGGCGTGCCCGGGCGCTCCGAGCCGTTGACCTCCCCCGACGAGGTGCTGGCGTTCGGCGAGGAGCACGGATGGCCTGTGGCCATCAAGGCCGCCTACGGAGGTGGCGGGCGCGGCATGAAGGTCGTCGGCTCGGCCGCCGAAGCCGCAGAAGCGATGGAGTCCGCCGCCCGCGAGGCGCAGGCGTACTTCGGGCGTCCCGAGATCTACCTCGAGCGCTACCTCGGATGGCCACGTCACGTCGAGATGCAGGTGCTGGCCGACCAGCACGGCCACACCCTGTGGCTCGGCGAGCGCGACTGCTCCGCCCAGCGGCGGCACCAGAAGCTGGTCGAGGAGAGCCCGGCGCCCGACTTCCCCGACCACATCCGCCAGGCCATGGGCGAGGCGGCGGTGAAGGTGTCCGAGGCGTGCGGCTACTACAACGCGGGCACCGTCGAGTTCCTGTACCAGGACGGCGAGTTCTATTTCCTCGAGATGAACACGCGGCTCCAGGTCGAGCACCCCGTGACCGAGCTCGTGACCGGCCTCGACCTCGTCGCGTGGCAGATCCGGATCGCCGCGGGCGAGGCGCTCGACTTCTCCCAGGAGGACATCGCCCGAAACGGGCACGCCGATCGAGGTGCGCATCAACGCCGAGGACCCGAGCGGCGGCCGCTTCAGCCCGTCGCCAGGCACCCTGACATCGTTCCACCAGCCGTCCGGACCCGGCGTCCGTCTCGACGCCGGCTACGAAGGCGGCGACACCGTCTCGCAGTACTACGACAACCTGATCGCCAAACTCGTCGTCTGGGCGCCCGACCGCGAGGCGGCCCGGCGCCGGATGCTCCGGGCCATCGCCGAGACGCGCATCACCGGCGTGGCCACAACCCTGCCGGCTGACGTCGCGATCCTCAGCCATCCCGACTTCGCCGGCGCGACCCACTCGACCAAATGGGTCGAAGAGAGTCTCGACCTGAGCGGCCTGGTGGCCGACACGCCCGGTGCCCCGGCGCAACCGGCCGCTGACGAAGAGGTGCCGACCGTCGAACGCGACGTGACGGCTGAGGTCGACGGGCGCCGGTACTCGGTACGCCTGTGGGTGCCCGACCTCGGCCCCGCCGCCGGTTCGGCCCGTGCGGCGGGCCGGCCCAGGCGTGCCGCCTCCTCGTCCGTCGCCGGCACGGGCTCGGGCCAGGTCGCCGTGCCCATGCAAGGCACGATCGTGAAGGTGCTGGTTGCCGTCGGCGACGTCGTCGAGGTCGGCCAGACGATCTGCCTGCTCGAGGCGATGAAGATGGAGAACGCCGTGGCGGCCGAGAAGGACGGGGTGATCAAGGAGCTGCGCGTGAGCGCGGGCGACTCGGTGGGCGCGGGCGACGTCGTGGCGGTCATCGAGTAAGTGTCCCCGGGGGCGTCCGCAACCGCTGAAGCTAAGGACGCCGCGGCTGCGGTCGTCGACGGCCGCCTGGACGAGCTGGTTGCTCTCAGCCACTTCGTCCACGACCACCCCGAGCTCTGCTACGGCGAAAAGGTTTCGGCCCACGCCGTGGCCGAGGCCATGCGTGCCGGCGGGCTGGACGTCAAAGAGGGTGTCTACGACCTGGACACCGCGTTCGAGTCACGCTCCGGGTCGGGCGACCTGGTCGTCGCCGTGTGCGCGGAGTACGACGCGCTTCCCGAGATCGGTCACGCCTGCGGTCACAACATCATCGCGGCCACCGCCGTCGGCGCGGGGCTGGCGCTCGCCGCGGTGGCCGACGATCTCGGGCTGTCGGTCCGCGTGCTCGGCACGCCGGCCGAGGAGGGGGGCGGGGGCAAGGTGCTCATGCTCGAACGCGGTGCCTTCACCGGCGTCCACGCCGCGATGATGGTGCACCCGTGGCCCTCCGAGTGGCTCTCGGCGACCTGCCTGGCGGTCGCCCACTTCGACGTCCGCTACCGCGGCCGGGAGGCCCACGCATCGGCGGCGCCGTGGGAGGGGGTCAATGCGCAGGATGCCCTGACGGTGGCACAGGTGGCGATCGGCGTGCTGCGCCAACAGCTGCCGCCCGGCGATCAGGTTCACGGCGTGGTGACCGAGAGCCCGGGCGCCGCCAACGTGATCCCGGGGACGATGACCGCCCGCTACATGGTGCGCTCGCGCACGGCCGAAGGGCTTGCCGCGCTGCGTCCTCGCGTCGAAGCCTGTTTCGAGGCGGGAGCGCTCGCCACCGGCTGCACGCTCGAGTACCAAGAGCTCTCGCCCGTGTACTCCCACATGGAGGCCGACCCGGCGCTCCTCGCCGCCTACCGGGCCAACGCGGAAACTCTCGGCCGCCGCTTCGAGGCCGACGATGCGGGCGCGCCGCAACCGACGCTCTCGACCGATATGGCGAACGTGTCGCTGGCCGTGCCCACCATCCACCCGCTGATCGGCATCGAGGCGAACGGCGCCGTCAACCACCAGCGCGAGTTCGCTGCCGCGTGCGTGACACCCTCCGCGGATGCGGCGGTGCGCGACGGCGCTATCGCGATGGCCTGGACGGCGATCGACGCGGCGGCCGATCCGACACTCCGCGAACGGCTACTCGGGCACGGCGTGATCACCGAGCACGCGCTGCTCGAGGTCATTCCGGGCCGCGAGCTCGAGTTCGTTGCGGCGATGGGCCGGGCGAAGTCCCTCATCGCCGCCAGCCCGGGGTTCTTGTCGCTCCGGGTCGAACGCTGCGTGGAGCGCGCCAACTGCTTCCTGCTGCTCGTGGAGTGGGAGACATTGGAGGACCACACCCAAGGCTTCCGCGGCTCACCCGCCTACGAAGAGTGGCGTGCCGCGCTCCACCACTTCTACGACCCTTTCCCCGTCGTCGAACACTTCGAGACGATCGTCACCGCCTGAGAACGCTCAGAGTCCGGGGGGCGGATGCGCTGGCACCACTGCGTCCAGGACCCCGAGCTTCACCACCGTGTAACCGATCCCGAGTTCCTTGAGGTGGGCCTCGAAAGTCTGCTCCGTGTAGGGCCCGGGCCCGGGTTGGGGGTTGCCAAAGACTTCCCCAGCCGGTGAGGTCTCGTCGGGGGCGAAGAAGAGCCAAGCAGGATCCTTCGCGGACGCCACCACGGTGGCGAGCCCCGGCGAGCGGACGACGTCGAGTGGCGATGGGCTGATCGCCGGGCTGCCTCCGCTCAGGAAGTCGAGGTCGTAGGCGGTCCAGTAGTCGCCGTAGGCGTCGGTGATGTGGTGCTGTCGCAGTCCCTGCACCACCTGCTCCATCGGGGCGTCGCCCTGGCGCCAGGCGGTGAAGAACGTCGCCGGCACGCCGGCAGTGCGTGCGCCGGCCACGGTGAGACACAGCGTGGCAACGACTCCCACTGCGGCGAGCACGAGCGCGCCTCGAGCGACCGAATCGGATTTGTCGTTCCTCCTTGGCCCCTTTGCCTGCAGCGTCCCGAGCGAAGTAGCGAACAACAGGACGACGAGCGTCGGGAGGTAGATGCCATAGCGGCCGTCGCGCCAAAAGGCAGTCCCCGGAGCGGCGGCGTAGAGGAACGGAAACGCGACGACGCCTGTTGCCAGTGCGGCAGGGACGAGTGTGGTGCGCTCGCCCACGGCGACCCACACGGCCCGGGCGCACGCCACGGCGATCAAGAGGAGCACGACGGCGTAGAGCAGCTTGCCGACAACGTTCCCGCCCACCCATTCACCGCTCGAAATCGTGCGCACGCCGAGCTGCAACGGCAGCATGTAGTGGAAGAAGACGGACAACCGCTCTCCGTAGGTCACGCCGCCGTTCGCGGGTAGTGCGCTGCTCTTGAGGGACGCGAAGCCGGTGTGCAGGTTGGCGTACAACCAGGGGAGCGAACCGACGAGACCACCTCCGACGAGTAGTGCCAGCGCGCCCAATCGAGACGGCTCAATGTCCTGCGCTGTGCGACGCGGAGCGAGGGATCGTGAGGCAGCCCACCACCAGGCAAGCAACAGCACGAGACATGGCAGCGCGAAGTACCAGATCTCGGGAGAGGCCCACCACCCGAGCCCGAGCGCCCCGCCCAGGAGGAGGAACGTGCCCGGTCCGGCCCGGCGGCGGTAGACCCTGACGCAGCAAACCAGGGCGACGAGGCCGCAGCACAGGGTCGCCTCGCGGAAGCCCCCCTCGCGCACCGACTGCCAGATCACGACGTATGGCCACACCCAGACCGCACCGGTGGCCGCGAACGACAACGGACGGTTCCTCGTCGCCGCGAAGGTAAGGGCTCCGACGAGGATGGCGCCGACTGCGCAGAGCAGCGCCGGCGTGCCGTTGAGTGCCGGCTCGCCGCCTCCCCCGACCTTCAGGCCCAGGGCCACCAGGTAGGGCTCCAGGCCGCCGTAGTGCTGCCCCAGGTAGAACGCAGGGAAGTGCCCGCCGTCGATGGCGCGGGCCAGGATCCCGACGATGGCCTCGTCACCCCATAGCGGGAGCTCCACCAGGAGCCACACCCTCAGGACCAACCCGTACAAGACCGCGAGCGCCGCCGCGACGAACACGACCGCCACGACCGGTTTGATCGAAGCCCGGGACCGTGGGGGCACGGCCTCCGAGGATGTCCGGGTCTCCACGATGGTGCCCGCTGATGCACCAGCGGACATCACCTCGGGGGTTCCACCGCCGAACGAGCTCATCGGCTAGGTCCCGGGCGGTGGACCGACGAACATGTCGAGACAGTCCTCGAGCCCGACGATCTCGATGTCGTCCCGCCGACGCTGCTCCCATACATCCCGGCCCATGCGAAAGCGCAGCGTGCGACCGGACGAGTCGCGTCGCTGGCCCCTCGCCTGCCCGTTCTCTTGGTAGCCCACGGCCCGTGACGTGGCGAGCGAGGCCGCGTTGTCCTCGAACGCGCCGCTCAGTGCCTCCTCGGCTCCGAGGCCCGCAAAGGCAAGGTGCAGGATCGCCTCGCGCATCTCGCGCCCTATGCCCCGTCCCTGATGGGCCCGCCCGAGCCAGGATCCGGTTTCGACGGAGCGCACGGCTCGAAAGTGCTCGGCGCCGACGTCCTGCATCCCAACCGGACGACCGTCGACGAAGACGCCCGCAGTGAACGTCCACTTTTCGGGCGACCAGTTGGCACGATGACTCCACAGCCACTTTGCCGTTTCGCGGGCGCGCGGCCCAGGTTCAAGGTCGGTCCACGGGACGAAGAATGGCATCGTGCCGGGATCGTGGATTCCGGCGTCCGCCAGCTCGATGAGCGCCGCGAATTCCGATTCTCTGGGAAGCCGCAGCTCGAGCACGGGGGTGCGGACGACGAGGTCGAACAACGGCCAGAACGAGCCCGGCCCTGGCACGCGCTCAGCCGCCAGGCTGATAGACGCCGAACTCGCCACGCAAGACGTCGGAGACCTCGCCCAGGGTTGCCATCGCCTTGAGGGCGGCCTTCATGGGGACGAGCAGGTTCCCTTCTCCCCTTGCCGTCTCGGCGACGTCGGCCAAGGCACGGTCCACCGCCGCTTGGTCGCGTTCCGCCCGCACCGATCGAGTGCGCTCGATCTGGATCTGCTGCAGCTTGACGTCGATCGGGAACACCTCGGCGGGCCCCGCTGCCGCGTCGGTGAAGCGGTTCACGCCGACCACGACCTTTTCGCCGTCGTCGACCGACTTGGCGAAGCTGTACGCGGCGGCCTCGATCTCCTCCTGCATGAAGCGCGCCTCGATCGCCGCCACCGCGCCGCCGAGCTCCTCGATGCGGCCCAGGTAAGCCGTTGCAGCCTCTTCCACCTCATCGGTCAGCGTTTCGACGAAGTAGGAGCCGGCCAGCGGGTCCACGGTGTCAGCCAGGCCGGACTCGAACCCAACGATCTGCTGGGTGCGCAGCGCGATCTTTGCCGCCCGCTCGGTCGGCAGGCCCAGTGCCTCGTCGAAGCCGTTCGTGTGCAGGCTTTGCGTGCCCCCCAGGGCAGCGGCCAGCGTCTGCACCGTGACGCGGACGATGTTGTTCTCCGGCTGCTGCGCCGTGAGGGTGGAACCACCCGTCTGCGTGTGGAACCGGAGCATCTTCGAGCGATCGTCCTTGGCGCCGAATCGCTCGGTCATGATGCGGGCCCACATGCGGCGTGCGGCACGGTATTTGGCGACCTCCTCGAAGAGGTTGTTGTGCGCGTTCCAGAAGAACGACAGCCGTGGTGCGAACGCGTCGACGTCCATGCCGGCCGCGATGGCGGCTTCGACGTAGGCAATGCCGTTGGCCAGGGTGAAGGCGATCTCCTGCACGGCCGTCGAGCCGGCCTCACGTATGTGGTAGCCCGAGATCGAAATGGTGTTCCAACTCGGCAGGTTTTCCGCGCAGTAGGCGAAGGTGTCGACGATCAGGCGCATGGAGGGACGCGGCGGGTAGATGTACGTCCCGCGGGCGATGTACTCCTTCAAGATGTCGTTCTGAATCGTTCCGCGGATCTTGTCGCCGGACACCCCCTGCTCCTCGGCGACCAATTGGTAGAGCAGCAACAAGATGGCGCCCGTGGCATTGATCGTCATCGACGTCGTGACCTTGTCCATGGGCAGGTCGGCCATCAGGAGACGCATGTCGGCCAGCGAGTCGATGGCGACGCCGACCTTGCCGACCTCGCCCTCGGCGCGCCGGTGGTCGGAGTCGTAGCCCATCTGCGTCGGCAGGTCGAAGGCGCACGAAAGGCCGGTCTGTCCCGCGTCGAGGAGGAACTTGAAGCGCTGGTTGGTCGCCTCGGCCGACCCGAAGCCGGCGTACTGGCGCATCGTCCACAGCTTCGAGCGGTACATGTCGCGGTGGACACCCCGGGTGTAGGGGAACGATCCCGGTTCGCCGAGCTGGGCCGCCGGGTCCCAGCCCTCGAGGTCGTCGGAGCGGTAGACGGAATGGATGGCGATGCCCGAGTCGGTGTAGTGCTCGGGCGCGCCCTGCGGGTCCTTGTTTTGCGGTGTCACGGGCACGAGATTACGGAGAATCCGGGTGGAAGGGCCACACGGGCTCGGCGAGGGGTGCTGGAACGGACAAACTACGGCCATGGACGACAGCGGACCTGCCTTCTCGCACTTCGGCATCTGCGTGAGCGACCTGGAGCGGTCGCTGGCCTTCTACTGCGGCGCCCTCGGCTTCGAGAAGGCCGAATCGCACGAGATCGGCTCGGAATTCGCCGCGCTGATGGACCTGCCCGACGTTGCGGTCACCTCACAGTTCATTCGGCGAGGGCCCACTGCGATCGAACTCCTCGCCTTCAGCGACCCGAAACCCTTCGGCGAACAGACACGGCGTGCGGTGAACCAGTTGGGGCTGACCCATCTCTCGTTCAGGGTCGACGACGTGGCGGCAGCTGCGGCCAGGGTCGTCGAGCTGGGCGGCTCGATCGTCGAGTCCAGCCGCACGACGATCGACCTCGGCGGAACCGCGCTCGAGTTCCTCTACTGCACCGATCCTGACGGTGTCCGCGTGGAGTTGATGGATCTCGGCTGAGAGGTGTCAACCCGCTCGGTAAGCGCTTGGGCGTCGAGCTCCCGGTCGATGCGCTCCGCGTTGCGCTCTTCCAGGTGCATCCAGCGCAGGGCGACGGGGATCATCGGCCACAGCATCAGCGTGTCGCCCACGCACCCACATGATGGAGCCGCCGATGTGCAGGTCGTTGACGTAAGACGGGCCCCACGTCCGGTGTGTGGCGAGATAGGCCGGGAACATTTCCTGCGTCGCTCCGGCAAGTGAGAGGCCGGTGAACGTGTCGATCGGGATCGCCAAGAAGAGATAGAAGAACTGCATTGCTGGATGGAGCCGGTAGCAGTTTGGGTCGCTCCCGAAGATTTGTCGCCAGAACAGATAGCCGACGATGAGAAAGGCAAGGTGCTCCGCGTTGTGCAGTCCCTCGTTCTCGAGGGTGAGGTTGTACCAACTCGTCAGGTGACTGATCGGGATCAACACCGCGTAGAGCACGAAGGCAACCGCCCAGTGTCCGAGGAATTTGGCTACCCTTGAACGCAGAGCCTCGGCGACTGCGATGTGGGCCGTGCCGGTCGTGGACTTCCAGGCCAGGTCGATCGGTGAGGCGAGGGCGAACAGCGGGGCGGCAACCATGATGAGGAGCAGGTGCTGGACCATGTGGACCCAGAACAGCTCGCCGTCGTAGACGCCGACGAAGGTGAAGATGGACATGCCTGTGATGAAGAGGGCACCGATCCAGGCTGCCGTCTTGCCCGACGGACCAGGGATGGCGTGGGTGCAACGCGTTGTTGCGCTTGACGCCCCACAGATAGAGGGCCAGCGCGGCCACGATCATGGCCATGGGGGCGAATGCGAACTGGGTGGAGAAGAGGTGCGACCCGCGCAGTGGCGGGAGCCCCGCGTCGAAGACCGCGGCGATCACCTCAAGACGGTACCGCCGCTCTCAGCCGTGTTGCCAGACGCGTTGGGCGAGGCCCCGCCTCCCGAAGAGGGAGGCGGCATCGAGCCGTGCCAGCTCTGCGTCGGTCATCTGCCAACCCAGGGCACCCGCGTTCTGCTCAGCCTGGGACCGGTTCTTCGCTCCGGGGATGGGAACGGCGCCCTGCGCAATGAGCCAGGCCAGGGCGACTTGGCTCGGCGTCCGTCCGTCGTGGGCCTCCCCGATGCGGCGGAGTTCGGCGACGATCGCGTCGACCTGCTCCATCGGGTGAGCCGAGAACGTCCGGCCGCGCGGCGGAGGGTTCGACGCCGTGTACTTGCCCGTCAGTCTCCCCTGGCCGATCGGCGAGTACGCGAGCGGCACGACGCCGAGCTCGCGACAGCAGTCGAGAAGGCCGACCCTGCGAGGCATGGTCCGCAGGAGGGAGAACTCGATCTGGTTGCTCGCCAGACGCAGGCCCCGTTTGCGCAGCGCCGCGTCGATCGAATGCGTCTCCTTGGCCGAGTAGTTGGACACTCCGACCGCCCTTACCAATCCCTCCGCGCCTGCAGCCGCCAGCGCCTCTGCCAAGGCGTCGTGGGATCGGAGCGAGATGGGACCGTGGATCTGGTAGAGGTCGATCGTGCCGCACCCGAGTCGCTCCAGCGACTGCCGCGCCGCCGTGAGAAGGCGACCATGGACATTCACCTTCCAAGGGCTCGGCATGAATTTGGTCGCGATGACGATGCGGGAACGGACGGAGGGGTTGGCGGCCAGGAGGCGCCCGATGATGCGCTCGCTCTCGCCGCGGCCGTAGACCTCGGCGGTGTCGAAGAGGACGATCCCTGCCTCGATGCTCGCCTCCCACGCGTCGCGGATCGTCGATTCGGTGAGCGTCTCGTCGTAGCCGCCCATCCCCCACACGCCCTTGTCACCCCAGGCCCAGGTACCCACGCCGAGGGGCGGGATGGCGACGTCGGATCCGGCCAGGACGATGCGGTCCGTCGCCTGCGGTGGCGCACCGCCCGTCACGGCCGTTCCCGCCAGGCGTCCGCCCACGCGAGGTGGGCGCGTACCGCGTTGTTCCAGTCTTCGGAGTGCGTCAATTGCGGTGAGTGGTACGCGCCGTCGATCACGGCGAGGCGCCCGTCGGCGACCAGGCTGGCCAGCTCCGGCGCCTGGTCGACCAACGGATGGTCGTGTTCACCGGCGATGACAGTGGTGGGACAGGTGATCGACGGGAGCTGCGCCCGTAGCGACGTCTCGCCCTCGGCCACATCGGCCATGAGCGTCATGCCGAAGGCCTTCACTGCGTAGGCGTCCATGCCGGCGAAGATGGCGTTCTTCTCCTTCTGCCAGGACGCAGGCGTCCTCTCCTCGATCAGCACGTCCTCTGGACTTCCGAGGCTCATTGACTCGGGCATGCCCTTCGCCGGGTCGAACGCCTCGATCCAGGCCTTCACCATTTCACGGATGCTGTCGTCGGGGGGCATGAAGGACCATGCGCTGGTGTCCATGAGCACCAGCGTGCTCACCAGGTCCGGACGGCTGAGGACGAGGCCCATGGCGACGCGGCCCCCCATCGAGTGACCGAGCAAGTCGACGGGTCCACCACCGAGCGCATCGATGAATGCGGCGAGGTCCGCAACGAGTTGGTCGATCGTGTAACCCTCGAGGCTTCCGGTCTTGGTGGAATGGCCGTGACCGCGCTGGTCCAGAAGGACCACGCGGCGCTCCGCCGCGAGGTCGTCTGCGACGAGGGCGAAGTCGTGGGCCGAGCCGGTGAAGCCGTGTACCAGCACCAGCGTGGGTGTATTGGCCGCGCCGGAGCCACGCTCGGACCATGCCAACTCGATCCCGTTGACGGAGAGATACTGCGCGGCCGCCTGTGTCACGAACCACTGTTTAGCGGCTGGCGACCCGTGATGCTCGGGCCTCGCTTCCGCCGAAGACTCAGTGGCGGTGGGGCATGCAGAGCTCGTCGTACTCCGCGATGACGATCTCGCCGGCATCGGGCCCGCACGCCGGGCACGCCGGATCCTGTCGCACCTTGAACGTGCGGAACGACCCCTCGAGCGCGTCGTAGGCAAGCAGCCGGCCGACGAGCGGGTCACCGAGCTTGAGCAACATCTTGATCGTCTCGATCGCCTGGATGGAGCCGACGATCCCTGGCAGCACTCCCAGCACGCCTGCCTCGGAGCACGACGGCGCCAGCTCCGCCGGCGGTGGCTCGGGGATCAGACACCGGTAGCACGGTCCGTTGTACGGATCGAAGACCGTGACCTGACCCTCGAACCGGAAGATGGAGCCGTGGATCACCGGGATCCGCTTCAGGAGCGCCGCATCGTTCACCAGATAGCGGGTCGGGAAGTTGTCCGTCCCGTCCAAGATCGCGTCGTAGCCGTCGATGATGTCGAGGATGTTGTCGGCCCCCAGGCGCACGTCGTACGTGACGACGTTGACGTCGGGGTTCAATGCCGTGAGCGTCTTCTTCGCGGAGTCGACCTTGCGCTCGCCCACGCGGTCCATGTTGTGGAGGATCTGACGTTGCAGGTTCGACTCGTCGACCACATCCATGTCGATGACTCCCAGGGTGCCCACCCCGGCGGCTGCGAGGTAGAGCGCCGCCGGCGAGCCGAGGCCGCCGGCGCCAAGGAGCAGCACCTTGGAGTCGAGCAGCTTCAGCTGTCCGACCTCGCCCACCTCGGGAAGCAGGAGGTGACGCTGGTAGCGGTTCCGCTGGGCCGGGGACAGCGTCTGGGGGGCCGCCCACGGCCGGTCCTGGTCCTTCCACTTGTTGAAACCGCCGGACATCGACCGGACATCGGCATAGCCCAGGTCCTGCATCGTCTTGGCGGCGAACGCCGACCGAACGCCGCCGGCGCAGTAGACGACGATCGGGCCGGACTTGTCCGGAAGCTTCCCCTCGACCTGGAACTCCAGGTGCCCGCGCGGCAGGTGGACGGCGTTGGGGATCGCCCCCTGCTCGTACTCGTCCGGCTCGCGCACGTCCAAGAAGGTGACGCCACCGCCCTCGAACAGCTCTTGCGCGCCGGCGGGATCCACCTCGCGGATGGACGACTTGGCTTCGTTCAAAAGGTCTCGTGGCGTGGGCACTCGGGTCCTCCTCACGCGGCCAGCCCCCTCGGGGCGGCCCGTACCAACCTTTAAACACTACCAGCGGGGTCAACATTCCCGGCCGCATCCGGCACGCCGACGCCCTGGGAGACTGCAACGGTGGAACTCCACGAGGCTCTCCGCCGGCGCGCGATGTGCCGAAGCTTCGCCGGCGACGCGGTCGATGCAACGGTCCTCGAGCGGATGCTCTCGGGCGCGCTGTCCTGCCCGACTGCCGGCAACAGCCAAGGCACATCGTGGGTCGTCCTCGAGGGCGATGCGCAAACCGCGACCTATTGGGACGCCACGACCGACGATGCGTGGCGGGCTCGGAACCCCGACTGGTTCAGCGGGCTGGCTCGGGCACCGGTCGTGCTGTTGGCCTATGCGTCTCCCGCGGCCTACGTCGCCCGGTACGCGGAGCACGACAAGGCGGACGCCGAGCTCGGGAGGGACCCTGAAACCTGGCCGATCCCCTACTGGTACGGGGACGCAGCGTTCGGGGTGATGGCCGTGTTGCTGCAAGCCGTCGATGCCGGGCTCGGAGCGTGTGTCCTCGGCAACTTCCGAGGGGAGCAGGCACTTGCCCGGGCGCTCGGCGTCCCCGAGCGATGGCGACTGTTCGGCGCGGTCGTCTTGGGCAGAGCAGACGGTGGGGAACGAAGGCGGAGGTCGCTCGAGCGACCAAGGCTCCAGGCCGAGAGGCGCATCCACCGGGGCGCCTGGTAGGCACCGCCACCTAAAGGACGGCGCGCGGCTTGCACCGGTCAGTTCCCGAATCTTCCCCGCGGCAACGCACTATCGGTCGGTCGCCGTCGCAGCAAGGGTGGCCGCTCGCGCCCATCCCTGGGGCGTGCGCTCCCAGCTGAGCTGTTTGGCCCGGCGGACGGCGCTGGCGCGGAGCCGGCAGGCGCGGAGCCGGCGGGCGGGCTGCCGGCGGTCGGCTGCGAGAAGAGATGGACGAGCGCCTGATCCACGGCGGACGCCGACGGTTCGACGACCATCCCGCCTCGATTGGAAAGTTCCGGGAGTGATCCCCGCTCGGAGACGACCGCCGCCGCGCCTGCCAAATCGCCTCCTGCACCAAGAGCCCGAACCCCTCGGAGGTACTCGGCTGGCAGACCGCCCCCGCATTCGACATCAGCGAGCACGACTCTTGGTCCGTCGGATCCTCGAAAACGCACAACCGGCCCGGGAGCCGGGGGAGTTGTGCGAACGCCTCCCCCGCAAGCTCCGAGGAGTCGGAACGGTGGGGCGCCGGTGCAACAAGTGAAAGGACATGCGGGATCCGCGACGTGCCACAGACTCGACTGCACCGCGCACAGCAGTCAGGTTCTTGCGCCGGTGGAGGGAGGCCGCAAAAAGGATGTACGGCGGTCTCAGCGAGACGTTCGCAGCGCACCATCGCGCCACCGGCTCCGGTAGCGTCGGGTTGAAAGCCGTTCCGTCGACGCCGAAGGCACGACATGGACGCGGTCGGCCTGGAAGTCGTCGGCCTCAACGATCTGGCGCTTGGCGGAGCTGGGACACGTCACGATGCGGTCGGGTCGCAGCACGGCCGACGTCGACTTCGAAATCTCGACGAAACGAGGATGTGGTCCCGGTCGAACTCCGGTCTCCCCCAGTTGACCTCAAAGAATGAGACGGCGACGGGCCCGTCGACACCAGGATCGCCCCCGTGTCGGTCCAACACCAGGACGTCACGGCCGCGGATCCTCCACCACCAGGTCGACCATCGTCGCCAGCCGCGGCAGCACCCAGTTCCACACTCGGCCATAGCCCGTGTTCGGCGGTAGGTCCAACATGTTCCGCAGTATCCCGACCCGGAGACGCCTCCCCCTCATCTCTTGGAGAACAGATGTTCCCCCTCCTGCCACCGCGCCATGGCCCACAGCAAGTCGGAAAGGCGATTCAGGTAGATCGATACGAGCGAGTCGCCGGGCGGTTCGGCAACGGCGATGCGTTCGGCGCGGCGCACGATCGTGCGGGCCAGGTCGAGGGCGGCGGCGACGCGGTTCTCGCCCGGGATGGTGAAGTCGCTCGGCATCTCGAAGCGCTGCAGCAGGTCGTCGATCCCGGCTTCCAGCGCGCCCACCATGTCCGGCGTCACCAAGCTCGACCCCGCCTTGAGCTTGCTGCGGTTCTCCGGGGCGGTGGCCACTTCCGCCATCAGGACATAGAGATCGCGGGCGAGCGCGGTCAGCCGCTCGTGCACCTCGGAGCCGGCCGGGGTCTCGGCACGGGCCAGGCCGAGCGCGGCTTGCGCCTCGTCGACGACGCCGTTGAGCTCGATCTGCCGCGAGTCCTTGCGGGCCCGCCCTCCGTAGAGCAGCCCCGTGGTCCCGTCGTCGCCCGTCTTGGTGTAGATCTTCGGCTGCACCAGGGCGGATGCTAGCGGCGTCCGTCCGGGGGGCTTCGGGGACGCCGGTATCCTGGTTGCCCACATGGCACCCTCCCCCGAACTGCTGGGACGTCTCGATCCGTCCGCGTCCTCCTACCTACAGGCGCTGCGCGAGCGCGTGGTCATCTTCGACGGGGCCATGGGCACGAACCTCCAGCTTCTCGGGCTGGGCCCCGACGACTTCGGGGGCGCCGAGCTCGAGGGATGCAACGAGGTCCTGGTGGAGACGAAGCCCGAGCTCGTGGCCCAGGTGCACCGCTCCTTCTACGAGGTTGGATGCGACGTCGTGGAGACCGACACCTTCGGGTCGACCTCGGTGGTGCTGGCCGAGTACGGCCTGGCCGACCGCGCCCGCGAGCTGACACGCACGGCGGCCGAGCTCGCCGGCGCGGTGCGCAACGAGTTCGCGACGCCCTCCCGCCCACGCTGGGTGGCCGGCTCCATGGGGCCGGGGACGAAGTTCCCCACGCTGGGCCAGATCTCGTACGCCGACTTCCGCGACGCCTACGAGGAGCAGGCGCTCGGGCTGCTCGAGGGCGGGGTCGACCTGCTGCTGATCGAGACGCAGTTCGACCTGTTGTCGGTGAAGGCGGCCATCAACGGTGCCCGCCGTGCCATGGCGACGCTCGACCGCATCGTGCCGCTGCAGGCCCAAGTGACGATCGAACTCACCGGTCGCATGCTGCCCGGCACGGAGATCGGCGCGGCGTTGACGGTTCTCGACGCCATGCAGGTGGACGTCGTCGGCCTCAATTGCGCGACGGGGCCGGTCGAGATGAGCGAGGCCCTGCGGCACCTGTCGGGTGCGTCGAGGGTCCCGATCGCATGCGTCCCCAACGCGGGGCTCCCTTCGGTCGTCGACGGCAAGATGCACTACGACCTCACGCCCGAGGGACTGGCCGAGCACCTGCACCGCTTCGTCACCGAGTTCGGCGTCTCCGCGGTCGGCGGCTGCTGCGGCACCACGCCGGAGCACCTGGCTGCGGTGGTCGAGCGGTGCGCGGGTGCGGAGATCGCGGCGCGCACGCCGGTACACGAGCCGGCGGCCGCGTCCATCTACACCTCGGTGCCCTTCGAGCAGGACACCTCCTTCCTCGTCGTCGGTGAACGCACCAACGCCAACGGCTCCAAGGCGTTCCGCGAGGCGATGCTGGCCGCCGACTGGGACACCTGTGTGGCCATGGCGCAGGACCAGGTGAAGGAGGGCTCGCATCTCATCGACGTCTGCGTCGACTACACCGGCGCCGACGGCGTGGCCGACATGACCGAGGTGGCGAGCCGGCTGTGCACGCAGTCGACCGTGCCGATCATGGTCGACTCCACCGAGGGCCCGGTCGTGCGCGCCGCGTTGGAGTGGATCGGCGGGCGGCCGATCCTGAACTCGGTGAACCTCGAGGAGGGCGACGAGCCGGGGACTCGGTTGGACACGTTCCTCCGGCTGGCCCGCGAGTTCGGCGCCGCGGTCGTGTGCACCTGCATCGACGAGGAGGGCCAGGCCCGCACGGCGGAGTGGAAGTTGCGGGCGGCGCGCAACATCCGTGACATCGCAGTCCAGCGTTACGGCCTCGCGCCTGAGGACCTTCTCTTCGACGCGCTGGCGCTGCCTCTGTCAACCGGAATGGAGGAGAGCCGGCTCGACGGCGTGGAGACGATCGAGGGCATCCGATCGATCAAGTCCGAGCTGCCGGGCGTGTCGACGATCCTGGGGTTGTCGAACGTGTCGTTCGGCCTGAATCCGGCGGCGCGGCAGGTGCTCAACTCGGTGTTCCTGCACGAGTGCGTGGAGGCCGGCCTCGACGCGGCGATCGTGCACGCGTCGAAGATCCTGCCGCTGTCCCGGATAGAGGAGCGGGCCAAGGAGATCTGCCTCGACCTCGTCTACAACCGGCGCACCGAGAACTACGACCCGCTGCAGGAGCTGCTCGCCCTGTTCGAGGGGGTCAAGGTCAACGCGGGCGGGGCGGACGACCACGCCGACTGGCCCGTGGACCGGCGGTTGAGCCAGCGCATCATCGACGGCAACCGCAACGGGCTCGAGGCCGACCTCGACGAGGCGCTGGAATCGGGGCTCGGCGCGCTCGACATCGTCAACGACATCTTGCTGGCGGGGATGAAGGTGGTGGGCGACCGCTTCGCCTCGGGCGAGATGCAGCTTCCCTTCGTGCTCCAGTCGGCCGAGACGATGAAGACGGCCGTCGCGTACCTGGAGCCGCACATGGAGAAGTCGGACCAGGGCGGCAAGGCCACGGTCGTGCTGGCCACGGTCAAGGGCGACGTGCACGACATCGGCAAGAACCTGGTCGACATCATCCTGACCAACAACGGCTACATCGTGGTGAACCTCGGGATCAAGGTCGGCATCAACGAGATGATCGCGGCGGTCGAGGAGCACGAGGCCGACGCGATCGGCATGAGCGGGCTCTTGGTGAAGTCGACGCTGATCATGCGCGAGAACCTGGTGGAGCTCAACGGGCGCTCGCTGTCGACCATCCCGATCCTGCTGGGCGGAGCGGCGCTGACCCGCACCTACGTCGAGCGCGACCTGCGAGAGGTCTACGAGGGCCGTCTCTTCTACGGGCGTGACGCGTTCGAGGGCCTGCGCACGATGGACCGGTTGGTGGAGCTGAAGCGCTCCGGTGAGGAGGACCCGCTCTTCGGCCGCGAGATCTCCGAGCGCAACGTGCCGCGCCGCTTCGAGAACCAGGACAACCGGCCCCGTGGAAGGGCAGCCGGCGCGCTCGGACGTGGCGGCGGACAACCAGCTGTTCCGGCCGCCGTTCGTCGGCACGCGCATTGCCAAGGGCATCGCGCTCGACGAGGTCGCGGAGTACCTGAACCTGACGGCGTTGTTCCGGAACCAGTGGGGGTTCCGGCCCGAAGAGGGCGAGGACGACCCGGCCTTCAAGGAGCGGGTCAAGGCGACGCTGCGCGAGCAACTGGCGCGGGCCAGGGAAGGCGACATCCTCGTGCCCCAAGTGGCCTACGGCCACTTCGCGGCCAACGGCGAGGGCAACGACCTGATCGTCTGGAAGGACGAGACCCGGTCTTCGGAGTGGATGCGCTTCACGTTCCCGCGCCAGCGCAAGGCACCGTGGCTGTGCATCAGCGACTTCTTCCGGTCGGTCGACTCGGGCGAGGAGGACTTCGCGTCGTTCATGGTGTGCACCATCGGGTCGCGGGCCTCCGAGGAGGCGGCCCGCCTGCGCGCGGAGAACCACTACCAGGACTACCTGTTCCTGCACGGCCTGAGCGTCGAGATGGCCGAGGCGACCGCCGAGTACTGGCACCGGCGCATCCGCGAGGAGCTCGGCTACGCCGACGAGGACGGGCCCACGCTGACCGGCCTGTTCCGCCAGCAGTACCGGGGCGGCCGCTATTCGTGGGGATATCCCGCCTGCCCGGATCTCGATGACAACGCCAAGGTTGTAGACCTTCTGGGAGGGGACCGCATCGGTGTCACGGTGAGCGAGGGTTTCCAGATGGAGCCGGAACAGACGACGGACGCCATCATCTGCCACCACCCGGAGGCCAAGTACTTCGTCGCATGACGTTCCGCGCCGCGTCGGCGCCCCCGTGAGCGTCGTGGCGGTTTTGTATATGGCGGTAGCGATGGCCGTCCTGATGTACCGCGTTCCGGGCTGCAGCGGGAGTGCGGGCGCGGCCTCCGCGCCGCGGCCGCCTGCGCTCGGCGACACCGTGGCCTCCTCGGTCGCCGGACCACCAGACGCAGAAGACTGCCACATCGGGTCCCCGCCCAACGCGGGCGTGGACAGGTGCGTCCGACCCAGGAGTCAGGTTCGACCGCACATCGGCGCTCCGTGACCGCCGTCCGGAGCAAGCGCAAACCTCGATCCGACCGCTAACCCGCTCAGCGCGGCGCAGCGGCGGCGGCGGCCTCGCGGGCGTGGTAGCTCGAGCGGGTCAGCGGCGAGGCCTCCACATGGTTCAGACCCAACGCCACACCCGCATCGCGGAGTTGTTCGAACTCCTCGGGGGTCCAGTAGCGCGCCACCGGCAGGTGGTCCCGGCTCGGCCTCAGGTACTGGCCCACGGTGACGATGGAGACTCCGACGCCGCGCAGGTCGGCGATCGTGGCAACGACTTCGTCTTCGGTCTCGCCGAGCCCCACCATGAGGCCCGACTTGGTCACGAGGCCGGCCGCACCCGCCCGCGCCAGTACGCCGAGACTGCGGGCGTAGCCGGCAGAGGGCCGGACCGCCCGCTGCAGCCGCGCCACCGTCTCGATGTTGTGGTTCAACACGTCAGGCCGCGCCGCGAAGATCGAGTCGAGCGACGCCGCGTCCCCCCGGCAGTCCGAGATCAGCACCTCGACGGTCGTGCCGGGCGAACGTTCCCGAATGGCGCGGATGGTGGCGGCCATGGCCCCGGCACCCCCGTCGGGCAGGTCGTCGCGGGCGACGCAGGTGACCACCGCGTGGCCCAACCGCATCCGCGCCACCGCCTCCGCAACGCGGTCGGGCTCGTCGGGCGAGAGCGGCAACGGGTGCCGGGTGTCGACCTGGCAAAAGCCGCACGCCCGCGTGCAGCGCTCGCCGTTGATCATGAACGTCGCCGTCCCGTCCGCCCAGCATTCGTAGATGTTGGGACAACCCGCCTCCTCGCAGACGGTGACGAGGCCGAGATCGTGGACGGTCGCGCCGAGTTGGCGGTATCCCTTGCCGATGCGGACGGGCACGCGCACCCATTCCGGCTTGCGCTGCGCGATGTCGAGGCCGTCCTCGGGCGCGACGCCGGCCTGGCGGAGGCGCCGTAGCAGCGCGCGCTCTCCGGCGCCTTCGACGAGGCGCAGCGCGGCCGGGCCCGTCACGACGTCGGCCCGTTCGGACGCCCCTCCTCCGAACACGACGGCAGCGCGCACCGCCAACGCGTCGGCCACGTCGTCGACCGACACGTCGATGCCCTCGGCCGCAAGCGACGTCACGCCCCGGTCCGCGATCCCGCACGGCACGATGTGGTCGAACATCGCCAGGTCGGTGCTCACGTTGATGGCGACGCCGTGCACGGTGCGCCGGCGCCCCGGCCCCACTCGCTTGGCCCGCACGCCGATGGCGGCGACCTTGCGGGGCCGTTCCCCCGCGGCGTCGACCCACACGCCCGGGAACTCACCGTCGCTCGTGCAGCCGGATAGGCCGAGGTCGGCAAGCGTGTCGATGACGAGGCGCTCGAGCCGGTGTACGTGCGCTGTGCCCGAGGACACGTCGTCGGGCACCGTGACGATGGGGTACGCCACGAGCTGGCCGGGGCCGTGGTAGGTCACGTCGCCGCCGCGGTCGGTGCGCTCGAGCGTGGCGCCGACGTGCGCCGGGTCGACGAGGACGTGACGGTCGTCGGCGTGCGCGCCCAGCGTGTACACGTGCGGGTGCTGCAGCAGCAAGAGATAGTCGTCCTCGGCCTCGCGGGCCAGCGCGTGCTGCAGGACCGTCGCCTCGTGGTACGGGACCGTCCCGAGGGACCGGATGCGCAGCACGGGCCCTTCCCTCAGAGCTCGGCGGCCCAGTCGCGGGTACCCAGGAGCTCGGCCATCTTCGCCAGGAACAACGAGACGTAGGCGCCGTCGACCGCCCGGTGGTCCCAGCTCACGCCGAGGATGCCCGTCGAGTGGATGGCGATGGACTCGGACCCGTCGGGTTGGGTCACCACGACGGGACGGCGCGCGATCCCGTCGGTCGCCAGGATCGCCACTTGCGGCTGGTTGATGATCGGAACGGTGAAATACGTCCCGAACGGCCCGTCGTTGGTGATGGAGAACGTGCCGCCCGCGATGTCGTCGGCGTTCAGCTGACGGCCCCGAGCCCGCTCGGCCAGGTCGCGTATGCGCCTGGCCACGCCCCGCAGCGTGACCTCCTCGGCCCGGTGGATCACCGGCACGATCAGGCCCTCGTGCGAGAGGTCGACCGCGATGCCGAGGTTGACTTCGGAGTGGACGACGAGCGAGTCCTCGACCACCGACGCGTTCAGCAGCGGGAAGTCGCGCAGCGCCTCGACGGCCGCCCGCGCCACGAAGGGGAGGTAGGTCAGTGCGAAGCCCTCTTCCGCCTTGAAGCGCTCCCCCCACGCGGTGCGCACGCGCTCGACGGCCTCGAAATCGACCTCGTTGGCGATGAATGCGTGGGGCGAGATGGCCTTGGACCGCACCATGTGCTCGGCCGTGCGCCGGCGCATGTTGGAGAACGGCACGACCTGGTCGCCGGCCGTGCGGAACGGCGCCATCGAGACCGCGGGGGCGGGCGGCGCGACCCGGGCCGGTGGTGCGGCGGGAGCGGCCTGCGCCGGTGTTGCCTGCGTGGGCACTGGTGGGGGCTGCACGGTGGCGCCGGCCGATCGGCGCGCGGCGGCGGCCCGCAACGCGTCGTCCCTTGTGATCCGGCCGCCGGCGCCCGTGCCGGTGACCTCCGACTCGTCGATGTCGTTCTCCGAAAGGATGCGGCGCACCATCGGCGAGAGCACCGACGCGCCCGGAGCGGTGCCGTTGCCGTCTGCTCCGACCTGCGGCGCCGGCTCTGCGGCCGGTGCAGGGGCAGCGGGTGCGGCCGGTGCGGGGGCAGCGGCAGGGGCAGCGGGTGCCGCCGGTGCCGGTGGCGGAGTTGCGGCCCGTGCCGGCGGTGGCGGTGGCGGTGCCGGTGGCGCGGCCTCCGCGGTGGGCGCCGGCGCCGGCGCCGGCGTCTCGGCCCCCGCCGTGGCAGCCGTGTCGCTCGATCCGCTTGCGCCCGAACCGTCGCCGATCACCGCCAGCTTCACGCCGACCTCAACCGTCTCGCCCTCGGGCACGAGGATCTCGGAGAGCACGCCGGCCGCGGGTGAGGGCACCTCGGAGTCGACCTTGTCCGTCGATACCTCGAAGAGCGGCTCGTCGCGTGCGACCTCGTCGCCGACGGCCTTCATCCACTTGGTGATGGTGCCCTCCGTCACGGTCTCGCCGAGCTGTGGCATCACGACGTCAGCCAAGGTGCAGTCCCCTTCCGGTCAGGGCCAACATGGTCTCGCCGAAGGTCTCGGAAAGTGACGGGTGCGGCTGGATGAACTGCGCGACCTCGTCGGGGAACGCCTCCCAGTTGACCGCGAGATACCCGCCGCTCAGTTGCTCGGTGACCCACGGGCCGCACATGTGCACGCCCAGGATCCTCCCCGCGGTCCCGTCCGACCGCTTCTCGGCGACGATCTTCACCAGTCCCTCGGTGTCGCCGATGATCTGCGCCCGGCTGTTGCCGCCGAAGGGGTCCTTCTTCGCCAGCACGTCGATCCCGGCGTCCTTGGCCTGGGCCTCGGTCATACCGCAGAACGCGACCTCGGGATGGCAGTAGATCGCCCACGGCACCTTGCCGTTGTCCACCGGCACCACCGGTTCGCCGAGCATGCCCTTCACCGCGACGATGGCCTCGGCGAACCCGACGTGGGCGAGCTGCGGGGTGCCGGCCACGATGTCGCCGACGGCCCAGACGCCGTCCACGCCCGTCCGCTGGTACTCGTCCGTCACGACGAAGCCGCGCTCGTCGATCTGGACGCCGACCCCGTCGGCCACCAGCCCTTCGGTGCGGGGGCGTCGCCCCACCGACACCACGATGGCCTCGACGTCCCATGACTGGCCGCCCGCTTTGACGGTAGTGACCGTGCCGTCCGTGGCCGGCGCATGCGACTCCACCTTGACGCCCGTCACGATGTCGATGCCGCGCTTCTTGAACGACCGGACGATGAGGCGCACGATCTCCTCGTCGCACCCCGGCAGGATTGCGTCCAACGCCTCGAGGATCGTCACCTTCGACCCGAGGTCAGCCAGGAGCGAGGCGAACTCGCAACCCACGACACCTCCGCCGACGACGGCGACGGAGGCGGGCAGCTTCTCGAGGTCCAAGAATTCGTCCGAGGTCATCACCCAGCGCCCGTCGACCTCGAAGCCGGGCAGGACGTGGGGCACCGACCCCGCTGCGAGCACGACGTTGCGCCCCGTGATCTCGCGTCCGGCGTCCGGTCCGTCGACGATCTCGACACGCCGGCCCTCCTTCAGGGTGCCCGTGCCGATGAGCGTCGTGACCTTGCGACCCTTGAGCAGTCCCTGCAGGCCCTTCCAGAGTTTGTCCACCACGGCCTGCTTGCGCTCTTGACTCCGGGCGAAGTCGAGAGCCACCCCGGACACGTCGATGCCGAACTCCTTTGATCCTTCGATCGTCCGCCGGACCGCCGCGGTCTCGAGGAATTCCTTGGCCGGGATACAGCCCCGGTGCAGACAGGTGCCGCCCACCTTGTCCCGCTCGACCATGGCGACGGAGAGCCCGGCCGCGGCGCCGTAGAGGGCGGTGGCGTACCCGCCCGGCCCGCCGCCGATCACGACAATGTCGATCTCTTCCTCGTCGGCCATCGACTGTCCTCTTCTCGTCCCGATGACGCTCGGTCCGCGCTCCCGGCCCCCCGGAACAAGTCTCGGTCGCAACGGCCCTGAGTCGCTCCTCTACCAGGCGCTCGACTCTGCGCGTGCCTCCTGGCCAGCCTACCGTTCGCCTCCACTCCGCCGACGCGGGCGCCACCGGGCACAGTGCCGTGGCGCTACCCGCTCGGGCGGTCCCCGCTCGACCCATGCCCGCTGTCGGCCGCCATCGTCGCGAGCTCGTCGACCACGTCGTTCCATGGATCTCCCGAGTGGCCCTTGACCCATCGAAACGAAACCGGGATGTCCCTCGAGAGCGCGAGCGGCAGGAGCGGCTCCCACAGGTCGCGGTTGGCCACCGGCTTGCGCTGCGAGTTCTTCCAGTCGCGCTTGAGCCAGCCCTCCCACCAACGATCGCGGAAGCAATTCACGACATAGGTGGAGTCGCTGACCACCTCGATCGACGGCGGTCCTTCGACGGTCAACGACCTCAGCGCCTCGAGCACCGCGGTGATCTCCATGCGCTGGTTCGTGGTGTGCGGAGCCGCTCCGCTCGCGTACCGCCCGCCGGGCACGGCCCAGCCCCAGCCGCCCGGCCCGGGATTGCCCCGGCACGCGCCGTCCGTGTACACGACCACCGGGTCACCTTCGTCTGGCATGACGAATGTGTAACACCCGCGACCGGTGGTCACATGCCCGGAGCCGGTCCCGGTACCGTTGATGCGATGCTCTTCGATGGGATCAGCCACCAGGTTCCCGACACGGACCCGGGCGAGACAGCGGAGTGGCTCGACTCGTTCGATGCCGTGGTGGACGCCCGCGGACGCTCCCGGGCGCGATACCTCCTCATGAAGCTGCTCGAGCGCGCGCGCACCAAGCAGGTCGATTTCCCCGCAGCCGTGTCGACGCCCTACGTGAACACCATCCCCGCAGACGCCGAACCTTGGTTCCCCGGCGACGAATACCAGGAACGCCGGATCCGCGCCTACATCCGCTGGAACGCCGCCGCCATGGTCACGCGGGCCAACACGCGGACGGAAGGGATCGGCGGCCACCTCTCGACCTACGCCAGCTCGGCCGCGCTCTACGAGGTGGGTTTCAACCACTTCTTCCGCGGCAAGTCCGACGGCGGCTCCGGCGACCAGATCTTCTTCCAGGGCCACGCGTCCCCCGGCATCTACGCCCGCGCCTACGTGGAAGGCAGGCTGACCGAGGCCGAGCTCGACAACTTCCGGCACGAAGTCGGTGGCGACGGCCTCCCGAGTTACCCCCATCCACGTCTCCTTCCGGACTTCTGGGAATTCCCGACCGTCTCGATGGGCCTCGGCCCGATCGCAGCCGTCTACCAGGCGCACATCAACCGTTACCTCAACCTGCGCCGCCTCGTCGACACCAGCAACAGCCGGGTGTGGTGCTTCGTCGGCGACGGCGAGATGGACGAGCCCGAGTCGATCGGCGCGCTCGGCGTCGCCGGCCGCGAGCATCTCGACAACCTCATCTTCGTCGTCAACTGCAACCTGCAGCGGCTCGACGGTCCCGTGCGGGGCAACGGCAAGATCATCCAGGAGCTCGAGGCCGTCTTCCGCGGTGCCGGCTGGAACGTCATAAAGGTGATCTGGGGCTCCCGCTGGGACGCGCTGCTGGCCAAGGACGTCGACGGCGTCCTCCTCGACCGCATGAACACCACGGTCGACGGCGAGTACCAGAAGCTGGCCGTTGAGTCAGGCGCCTACATTCGTGAGCACTTCTTCGGTCCCGACCCCCGGCTGCGCAAGATGGTCGAGGACCTGAGCGACGACGACCTCGTGTCGCTGCCCCGGGGCGGCCACGACTACCGCAAGCTCTACGCCGCGTACAAGCTCGCCACCGAACAGCGGGGTGCGCCCACCGTCATCCTGGCCAAGACGATCAAGGGCTGGACCCTCGGTCCCGAGATCGAGGCGCGCAACGCGACGCACCAGATCAAGAAGATGACCAAGGCGCAACTGCGCGCGTTGCGCGATCGCCTCTATCTGACCGACGACATCGGAGAGGACGCACTCGAAGGGGACCCGCCCTACATCCGTCCCGCCGAGGGTTCCGACGCCATGGAGTACCTTCGGGCCCGCGGGCGCGTCCTCGCCGGACCGGTACCGGTTCGGGTGGTACACCCCGCGCCCGCCTTGCGACCTGACCCGAAGGTGTTCGAGGAGTTCGCGGCGGGGTCGGGAAAGCAGGCGGCCTCCACCACCATGGCGTTCGCGCGCCTGCTGCGGAACCTCGTGCGCGACCCGACGGTGGGCGCACTGGTGGCGCCGATCGTCTCGGACGAGGCGCGCACGTTCGGGCTCGAGCCTCTGATCGCCGAGGCCAAGATCTACGCGCCCGACGGGCAGAACTACATCCCCGTCGACGCCGACCTCCCACTCAATTACGCCGAGAGCTCGTCGGGCCAGCTCCTCCAGGAAGGCATCACCGAGGCCGGTGCCTTGGCCGCATTCACAGCCCTGTCCACCGCCTACGCCACGTGGGGCCAGCCCATGGTCCCCGTGTACCTCTTCTATTCGATGTTCGGCTTCCAGCGGATCGGCGACCTCGCGTGGGCCCTCGGCGACATGCGCGGGCGGGGCGTTCTTGCGGGCTGCACTGCCGGGCGGACCACGCTCATGGGCGAAGGGCTGCAGCACGATGACGGGCAGTCGCCGCTCCTGGCCTCGACCAACCCCGCCGCCTTGGTCTACGACGCCTCGTTCGCCTACGAGGTGGCGGTGATCATGGAAGCTGCGGTGAACGACATGCTGGGCCCGGATCCCGCTGATCACTTTTGGTACCTCACCTTGTACAACGAGACCTATCCGATGCCCGCTCTCCCAGAAGGGGAACAGGGTGCAGCCGCACGGCAGGGCATCATCGACGGGGCGTACCGCTTCGCGGCGCGGCCCGAGACCTCGGGAGACCTGGCGGCCACGCTGTGCTTCTCCGGACCCATGTGGAGCGTCGCCATCGAGGCGCAGCGGGAGCTCGCCGAGCGTTACGGGGTGGCGGCCGATGCCTGGGCGGTGACGTCATGGACCCGGCTGCGCACCGACGCCCTCGAGGTGGAGCGCTGGAACAGGCTGCATCCCGGAGCAGAACCCAGGGTCCCGCACATCACCGCGGCGTTGGGCACCGGACGCGACCCGGTCGTGGCGATCACCGACTACATGCGCGCCGTGCCCGACCAGGTCTCGCGCTTCGTCGATCGGCCCTATGTCTCGCTGGGCACCGACGGATTCGGCCGCTCCGACGCACGCGGCGCACTGCGCGGGTTCTTCGAGGTCGATGCGGCGCATCTGGTGGTGGCCGTCCTGCAACAGCTTTCGCTCGACGGACGTGTCAAGCCTTCGGTCGTCGCCGACGCGATCGCCGAATTCGGGTATCGATGCCGAACGAGAGGCACCTTTCAGGGTTTGAGCATGGCCACGAAGGTGGCTATCGCCTCCTCGGCTCCCTCGGGTACCTGGAGCGACAGCGTTCGCTGACGTTCACCGATGTCGAGCGCGACGGCGAAGAAAGGGCAGCACTGCTTCTCGCGCTGCGCCAAATCCACCGCCGTCACGAGCGCCGACTCCGAGGGCGCCAGGACAAGGTGCACCGAGGTCGGTTCGGCTTCGACCGTGACGACGGAGTTCGCCACCAAGGCGCGCCACTCCTCGACACGGTCCGCCAGCGCCCTGGCGTCGAGATTGCAGGCGGTCGGCGCGTCGGCGCCACAGTCAGCGCTCACGACTGTCCCATGAGTGCGTCACGCGTGATCTCCATCTGGCCGAGGTGCTGGAACAACTCCTCCAGGATATGGAGCAGGACAGCACCGTTGGTCTCGCTGTACGGCACCGGGTGGTCGGGGTCGCGGCGGACGTGCTGCGGCGCGTCCCAGGTGCCGAGTTCGGCAAGGTCCTCGGCGAGCCGCTGCCGGGCCTTCTCGGTTCGCGCCAACAACGGTGCGACCGGTCCGCTTGCGGTGAACTCGGCGGCGCGGTCGCGTTCGATCGAACGCCCGGCCACCGTGGCGCCGGCCCAGTACTCCATGACGCCGCAGCAATGGGTCAGGATGACGTAGGGCGAGTTGGCCCCGGGAAGGGGCGGGCGGCTGTTGGCGAGCTCGTCTCCGAGGTCGGCCACGATGCGAGCCATGGCGCGGAGAGCCAGGTCGACGAACCACAAATAGTCCGCGTGGCTGACCGCGACCGAATGGGCCCGTGCGCCCCCTGAGTCAGTGGGCGACCCAGGCATCGGGGTCCGTGACCAGCTTCGCGACGTTTGTCGGGAGCCGCCCCGAGATCACATCGGTCAGGGTGACCTTCTCGAGGACCGACCGCAGGCTGGCGCGCACCGCGACCCACACCTGTTGGAGGTGCTCGGCCGCCCCGGCATAGTTGGTCGCCTCAGGCCGGAAGCCCCGCACTTCGGCGAGCGGACCGTCGAGCGCGCGGATCACGTCGGCGATGGTGATGGAGTCCGGATCGCGTGCGAGGCGGTAGCCGCCCTCGGCGCCCCGCTGGCTGGCAACGATGCCGGCACGGCGCAGGTCGGCCAGGATGGCGCCCAGGAACCGCGGTGGCAATCCTTGTTCCCCGGCCAGGAACTCGGCTGTCTGCGGAGTCCCGGCCGCGGTGAGCGCGAGGAGGGCCCGAATGCCGTAGTCCACCTTGGCCGGGATGTGCATGGCCGAGAGTCTGCCGCGCCGCGCAGCCTTGAGCGCAAAATGGCGAACAAGCAGCCTCTTTAGGACTACGCCGGCGCTTGGCGGAATTCCTCCATCACGGCCTTCGTCATGCGTCGTGCCCGTTTGGCGGCCGAGGCGTTGCCTGAGGACGCTTGGATGATGCTGCCGCACAACAAGAGATGGAGTGAGAGTGCCAATTCGTGGGGGTCG
This sequence comes from uncultured Acidimicrobiaceae bacterium, assembly GCA_963828455.1. Taxonomy (GTDB): domain Bacteria; phylum Actinomycetota; class Acidimicrobiia; order Acidimicrobiales; family RAAP-2; genus Bog-473. The sequence goes on from CAWHFH010000029.1 coordinate 118,833, forward strand.
CGGAAGCCAGCGTCCGTGGCCAGCTTGCTCAGCAACTCCCGGATCGTGTTCATGTGCGCGATGCTCGCCGCGCCCGCCGGATGCCCGGTGCCCATCTCCAGCAGCACCCTGATAAACGGGCAGCCCGCGTATTCTGGCTCATGGAACCATTCGTCGAAGAGATCGAAGATCGCAAGCAGCTGATCTTCGGGGGTGCCGCCACGCGCCCGCACGCTCTCCTCGAGCCAACCCACCGTCCAGCGGTCCTCCCGCAGCTGAAGGAATGCCAGGATGAGCTCGTCCTTGGAAGAGAAGTGTCTGTACAGCGTCGCCTTGGCCACACCGGCTCGCTCGACCAGCTCGTCGACACCGACGTCCCGTACGCCGCGAGCCGAGAACAGCTCGTAAGCCGTTTCGAGTAACCGCTCGTCAGGTCGATCCGCCGAAAGCATTCCTAACCGCCTCATACCCAGGGCAACCCTCGTGTATGCGTGGGAAAACGTAACCGACCCTTGTGATGCGTGCCAAAACATACGAATCGAGCGGCGGACTGTCTATGTTTACGGTGGCCGCAACGCTGCTATACAGACCTGTCTGGTTCGCCGCCTCGTCCCGTGCGTGGCCGCATCGCGAACGATCCCCTACTCGACAGACCTTGGAGTGACTGAGCGACCCCCAAACACCGCGATCGGACCCACCAAGGACATCGAAACCGCCTCCGTCGGCCTGTTGACGATCGACACGGGGTCGCGGGCGATCACCTCGTGCAACGACGCCTTCGCCAAGGTCGTCGGCCGACGTGTGGCTGACGACGTGCTCGGATGCCTGGTCACCGACTTCGTCGACCTGTTCGGCCAAGCGGGGACCGCCAGGCTCGATTGCTGGATCCTGTCACTCGGCATCGATCGCCCGCACCACAGCGCGATCGCTGGCGTCGTTCCGGCGACCACGGCGTCCTCGCCAACCGTGCCGTCCGAACTGGGCTTTTGGCCCGCTCACATCGACCCCAACCGGATCGTGCTGGCGACATTGGACGAGGCCTGGCGGATCACGGAAGTGGCGCCGGGATCGGCAGGCCAGCTCGGATGACCCGAACCGGGGTCGCCGAGGGTGATGCCCCAGCTGCAGGACCTGGCGCATCCCGCCGACGCAGCCACCCTCGACGGATTCTTCGGCCGTCGCTCCTCGACGGAGTCCCCGACCACGTTCGCCTTGCGCGTGCGCGGTCCCGCCGAGCGGTGGATGCGGGCGCGTGTCACGGTCAGCCCACTGCGCGGCCAGGTCCCTGCGCAGTTCGGACTCGTCCTATGGGCGAATGCAAATGGAGGAGCCGGGTGCGACCGAATCCGAGCGCGTGGCTCGCCTCGAGGATCAGCTCGCCCGCATCCGACAAGTTGTACAAGGGAAGGATGGGAACGGCGCGACCAGATCGGTCGACCTGAGCGAGCTCACGATGCGGCAAAAGGAGATCGTGGAGCGGCCGCTCGAAGGGCACCGGGTCGACGCCATCGCGCGCGACCTCAACGTCAGCCCGAGCGCGGTGCGCAACCATCTCTCCGCGATCTTCGAGAAGCTCGGCGTCGCCTCCCAGTCGGAGCTCATCGAGTTCCTGCGGGTTCGCTCGGCCGGCGCAAAGGCGATCGACCCCGACGCCCGATAGCCAAGAGGTGTCGGGACGGACGGACGGCTCCCCCGGATCCGGGTTCCACACCGACGCCAACGAGCCGCGCCGCTAGGCTGCGGACGTGCTCCGCCTCTCCCAGGACCAGGACGCAGACACGTTCTTGACCGGGAACTGGCTGGCGCTGCTCATCGGGATGGTGCTCGACCAGCAGGTCACGATCGAGAAGGCCTTCTCCTCCCCTGCCGAGCTGTCACGGCGCCTGGGCGCCCCTCTCGACGCCGCCGCCATCGCCGCCATGCCGCTCGACGACCTGACTGCGCTCTTCCGGGAGCGCCCAGCGCTCCACCGGTACCCGGGTTCGATGGCCAAGCGCGTGCAGGACGTCTGTCGCGTCGTCGCCAGCGACTACGCCAACTTGGTCGAGAACATCTGGAAGGGCGTGACGGACGGCGACGAATTGGTCGGCCGGCTCAACGCCCTCCCGGGGTTCGGCATCCAGAAGTCGAAGATCTTCGCTGCGCTCCTGGGCAAACAGCTCGGGGTGCAACCTGAAGGTTGGGAGAGGGCAACGACGCCCTACGGGGACGTCGACGCCTTCTTGTCGGTGGCGGACATCACCAGTCCCGAGACCCTCGAGAAGGTGCGGGCGAACAAGCGGGCCATGAAGGCCAAGGCGCGCGCCAAGGGGTGAGCGCCCGGCGCGACCTTTCGGGCCGCCGCCTCTACCTGTGCACGCCGGACCGTCCGGACCTGGCCGACTTCGTGGCTGCCTGCATCGCCGGCGGCGTCGACGTCGTCCAACTCCGAGAGAAGCACCTCGAGGCACGCGACCTTCTGGCCCGCGCCCGAGTGGCTGGCAGCGTCTGCCGGGCCCACGGCGTTCCCTTCGTGCTGAACGACCGGCCCGACCTGGCGCTCGAGACGGGCGCCGACGGCGTCCACGTGGGGCAGGAGGATGCGCCGGTCGACCTGGCTCGGCGCATCCTCGGGCCCGACGCCATCGTGGGGTTGTCCACCCACGGACTTGACGACCTGGACGCCGCGGTGTCAGAGGATGTCACGTACATCTCGGCCGGGCCGGTCGAGCCGACGCCCACGAAACCGGGACGGCCCGGCACGGGGCTGGGCTATGCGACCGAGGCCAGCGCCCGGTCGCCGGTGCCCGTGTTCGTCACCGGCGGCGTCACCCCCGAGCGCATCCCCGAGTTGGCCGGGGCGGGCGTCCGCCACTTCGTGGTGGTGCGCTTCCTCACCCAGGCGCCGGACCCGCTGGCCGCCGCACGCGCGCTCCGCGACGCGATCGACGCCGCGCTTGTCCCGGCGGCGTGAACCCTCTCAGAGCCCGAGCCGCAGCGAGAGGTCCGAGGCGAGGACGCCCTTGGGGTCGACGCGACGGCGAACGTCGGCCATCTCGCCCAGGCGCGGGTACATGACGGGGACGAGGTCCGGTCGGAGCCGCGCGTCCTTGGCGAGATAGATCCGGCCCCCGGCTGCGGCGACCATCTCGTCGAGCCCATCGAGCAGGCCGGACAGGCCCGTGGGCCCGACCGGGAAGTCCAGAGCGAGGGTCCAGCCGGTCTGTGCGAACGACAGCGGGCCGGGCGTGCCCGGACCGAAGCGCTTGAGGACCGCGAGGAAGGCCGGAATCCCCGACCCCGCGATCGCCCCGACGGCGTCTTCGACGACGTCGCCGCGCTCGGGAGGGACGGCGAACTGATACTGCACGAAACCGTTGGGGCCGTAGAGGACGTTCCAGCCACCGATCCCGTCGAGCGGGTGGAAGTAGGTCGCCAGCGGCACCAGGGTTCCGTGCGAGGACACACGGAACCAGCCCTCGTTCAGCACGCGCACCGAGACGCGGTTGGCCGTGCGCAACGGCGGCGCCAGCGGCACCCGGATCCGGGGCTCTGCCGGGGACTCGAGGACGCGCGGCCCCAGGCGCGCCGGCAGCGACGACGCCGCCGCGTGGTCCCCGAGGGTCAGGATGGACCGCCGCCGGCCGGCCGGGCTGGCGAGGCAGTCGAGCCACGCGACGCTGTAGCGATGGCCGTCGTCAGATTGCTCCATGACCGCCATCAGGGCCTCGAGCGAGGTGAAACGGCGGTTCTCCACCTGCATCCACGACGTCTCGATCGGGACCAGGCGAAGCGTCGCGCGACGACGATGCCCGTCAGCCCCATACCGCCCGCGGTCGCCCAGAACAGCTCGGCGTCGTCGTCCGGCGTGACCATCCTGGCGCCCGTCGGCGTGACGAGCACCATGCTCGCGACGTGCCGGGCGAAGCTGCCGTCGCAATGGTGGTTCTTGCCGTGGATGTCCGACGCGATCGCGCCGCCGACGCTCACGTAGCGCGTGCCCGGTGTCACTGCGACGAACCAGCCCCGCGGGATGATCTCCTGCATGAGGCGGTGGAGGCTCACGCCGCCGCCCACCTCGATGCAGCCCGTCTCCTCGTCGAGCGTCCCGATCTCGTCCAGCTGCGACGTCTCGACGACCACGCCGCCGCTTATCTGGGCCGCGTCGCCGTAACTGCGTCCGAGGCCGCGGGCGATCACGGGACGGGGTGCCGTCTCGAGTAGGCGGGCGATCGACGCTTCCTCCGGCGGGCTCGCCACGGACGCAAACGACGGCGCGGTCCGCCCCCAGCCGCTCAGCGCTTGTGCCGTGGTGTCGAGGTCCGTGACGGCTGTGCGGTCATCGATCGCAGTCACGAGTAGACGCCGATGACCATAAAGGCCACCCAGAGGAGCCCGTACCCCTGGAGGACGTGGTCGTGGAGCGCCAAACGCTCCGGTTCGCCGCCCTTGCCGGCGTCCAGGAGCCGGAAGATGTGCAGGACGGCGAGGACCAAGGGTACGACGGTCAACTGGATCCACACCGCTTGGTGACCCGAGCGCGAGGCGAGGAGGCCGCTACGGTCGAAAGCCCAGAGGCAGTAGGTGGCGACGGTGACGCTGGCGCAGATCGTCAGCGTCGACCGGAGGAACGACTCGGTGTACTCGTCGAGGACGCTGCGGTGGACGCCCCTCGTCTCGCCGAGCCGCGCGTGCTCCGCGTAGCGCTTGCCCGTGACGACGAACAGCGCGGCGAAGGAGGTGAACACGAGGAACCAATTGGACAGGTACACGTGCGCCACGAGGCCGCCCGCCACAGCCCGCAGCACGAAGCCCAGGGCGACCACCGCCAGCTCCATGACGGGCTGGCGCTTGAGCCACAGACTGTACGCGGCGGTCAGGGCCAAGTAGGCCGCGACGACGAGCACGAAGCCCCAGGGCCCGAGCAGGGCGGCGCCCGCCAGGCTGATCGCGATGACCACGACGCCCACACCGACGGCAACCGAGGCCGGGAGCTCGCCGCTCGCCACGGGGCGAAGGCGCTTGACCGGGTGATGCCGGTCCTGCTGCGCGTCCAGCACGTCGTTGATGAGGTAGTGCCCCGAAGCGGCGGCGCAGAAAAGGAGGAACGCGACCACGACGCGCCACAAGATCGACCAGTGGCCGAGCACGCTCGCGGCGGCCGGCGCCGCGAAGACCAAGACGTTCTTCGACCACTGGCGAGGGCGCATCGCACGCACCAGGAGCCAGGGGGTCCTGTGGCGCCAGTGGGCCTCGGGGTCGCCCAGATGCAGTGTCCAGCCCCGGTCGGGTTCCTCACTGTCGTTCTGGGTGCGCTCGGGATAGGTCACGCGATCACCTGGGTGATGGATCGTGGGGCCGGTCCAACGGCCACCGGCGGGAACCCAAGCGTAGACCCCCTTGTTCCGCCGGCTTGCGCACCGAAGCCGCTCCGAGCTGGAACATCGTCTGTGTGGCCAGGGACCGTGGGTCAGTGACGGCGCTCCAGCCAGCCGACCAGCAAGGCCAGCACACGCGGGTCGGCCCGCAACCAGTGTCCGCCCCCGAGCACCACGTGCAGCTCGGAGGGCCCGGTCGCCGCGTCGGCGAGGGCCCGCGCGCTGGTGAGAGCGACGTCGGGGTCGTCGGACCCATGCACCATCAACAGCGCCCTCCCCTTCAACAACGCGGCGTCCTCGGCCGGATGCAACACGGAGAGCTCCTTCGCCCACGCCACCTGTGAGGCGGGAAACCCAGGCGTCTTGATCACCCCGGTGCGGCGGCATCGCGTCAGGAAGGCCTCGATACCGCCCGTCAGCTCGGCCACCTCGGCGGGTGTGCCGAGACAGGCGACGCCGGCGACGCGCTGTTCGTCCGCGGCGAGATGCAACGCAAGCACGCCGCCGAAACCGAATCCGACCACGACGCGGGCGGACGCCTCGGGCACCTCGCTCTCGGCGAGGAACCGCAGGTCTTCCAACCAGCCCAACGCGGAGAAGTCGCCGGCAGACTCACCGGCGCCGCGCAACGCGGCGGTGACGACCTGCCAGCCGGTCTCGCGCGCCAGCCGGTCGGCCAGCGCGGGATACGTCAGCGCGACGTCGGCGGCGGCCGCCTGCGGCCGGGGCAGGTCGTGGCAGAGAATGACGTGGCCGCGCACGGGCGCGCCGGGGCTGGTCGCGGTGGCGTAGGTCCACAGATCGCCCGCGGGCCCGGGCCGGAGCCGGAATGGCCCCGGCACCTCAGATGCCGATGCGTTGCGCCAGCAGCTCCCGGTGGTACGAGGGATCGCCGAGGAACAGCTCGGATGACTTGGCCCGCTTGAAGTAGAGGTGCGCCGGGTGCTCCCACGTGAAGCCGATCCCGCCGTGGATCTGGATGTTCTCTGCGGCGGCGTGGAAGTAGGCCTCGGAGCAGTACGACTTGGCCAGGCTGGCCACGACCGGGAGCTCGTCGGAGTCCTCGGCGGCGGCCCAGGCGGCGTAGTAGGCGGCGGACTTGGCCGATTCGACCTCGAGCAGCATGTCGGCGCACTTGTGCTTGATGGCCTGGAAGCTGCCGATGGGCCGGCCGAACTGGATCCGCGTCTTGGCGTACTCGACCGACGCGTCGAGCACGCGCTGCGCGCCCCCTACCTGCTCGGCGGCCAGCGCCACCGCCGCGAGGTCGAGCGTCTTCGTCAGCCCCGCTTCCGCGCCACCGTCGGTGCCGATGAGCGTGGCCGGCGTGCCCGAGAACTCGAGGCGCGCCTGCTTGCGCGTCTGGTCCATGGTCGGCAGCGGCGTCCGGGTGAGGCCCGCCGCGTCGTCCTGGACCGCGAGGAGGGAGACGCCCGTCGGCGTCCGGGCAGCCACAATGACCAGGTTGGCCACATGGCCGTCGATGACGAACATCTTGTGGCCGTCGAGCACCCAACCGTCGCCCTTCTTCTCGGCCTTGCACTCGATGCCGCCGAAGTCCCACTTGCCGTTGTCCTCGGTTATGGCGAGGGTGGCGATCGTCTCGCCCGATGCGATGCCGGGCAGATAGCTCTTCTTCGCCTCGTCGTCACCCGAGGTGAGCAACGCGTTGGCGCCCAGCGCCACCGACGAGAAGAACGGCGCGCACAGCAACGCCGCGCCCATCTCCTCGAGCACGACGAGCAGCTCCACATAAGTGAAACCGGAGCCGCCGAACTCCTCGGGGATGGTCAGCGACTGCAGGCCGAGTTGGTCGGCCATCTGGCTCCACACGGCGGCGTCGTAGCCCTCGGTGGTGTCCATGAGGCGGCGGACCTCGGTCTCGGGCGACTTCTCGGACAGGAACCGGCGGACCGCCGCGCGCAGCTCCTCCTGCTCGTCACTGAAGGCGAAATTCATGCCTGGGCTCCTCTTGCCTCTCCCCCCGGCAGCCCGGCCGGCGGTATGTTCCTTTGATTACCCGGGTGTCTACCAGACCAGGCACTACGGCGACCAGAAGGGCTCCGACATCTCTTACGCTGGGGCCATGGGACAGCTGGAGAAAATCTGGAGCGACGCGGGCGCCGAGGTGCACCAGATCGTGGTCGGGCCGATGGACAACAACGTGTACATCTTGCGTTGCCGCCGTACCGGCGACGCGATGCTGATCGACGCGGCCAACGAGCACGAGGCGCTGATGCCGATCTGTCGCGACCTCGGCGTCAACCAGGTGGTCGAGACGCATGGCCATTGGGACCACATCCAGGCCGTGCCGGCCGTGCGCGAGGCCGGAATCTCGGTTGCCGTGACCAGCGCCGACGCTGGGATGCTGCCGAGCTACGACCTGATCCTCGAGGACGACGAGATGCTCAGCGTGGGCGATCTACGCATAAAGACCCTGACCACGCCGGGCCACACACCGGGCTCGATCTGCTTCGCCGTCGAGGGCACGGACCTGCTGTTCACGGGCGACACTCTGTTCCCCGGCGGCCCGGGCAACACCTCGTTCGAGGGCGGTGACTTCCCGACGATCATCGAGTCGATCGAGCGCCGGATCTTCGCAAACTTCGGCCCCGGCACCCGGGTGCTGCCGGGGCACGGGGCGGCCACGACGGTGGGTGCCGAGTCCCCTCACCTGCAGGAATGGGTCGACAGAGGTTGGTAGGCGACCGGGCGTGTCCCGCCGGGACGGGTCCGGCGGACGGGGCGCGGCCGGCCGTAACTGAAACCCGACCAAAAAGGTAAGCTTTTAGCCATGCCGGCGACTCCCCCGCTGCTCGAGATCAAGGATCTCCACGTCTCGGCCGAGGACGGCGCCATCCTGCGCGGGGTCGACCTCACGGTCGGCGTCGGCGAGATCCACGCCCTCATGGGGCCGAACGGCGCCGGGAAGTCGACCCTGGCGGGTGCGCTGCTCGGGCACCCGGAGTACCGGGTGACGCAGGGCAGCATCTCGCTCAACGGCGAGGACGTGACCGGCTGGCCCACCGACGTGCGGGCCAAGGCCGGTCTGTTCTTGGCCTTCCAGTACCCCGAGGCCATCGAGGGCGTCTCTGTCACCCAGTTCCTGCGTCAGGCGATGGCGGCGCGCAAGGGCACCGAGGTCTCCGTCCTCGAGGTGCGTGTCCTCATGACCGAGTGGATGGAACGGCTCGGCATGGACTCGTCGTTCGCGTCCCGGCATCTGAACCAGGGGTTCTCGGGCGGCGAGAAGAAGCGCAACGAGATCTTGCAGATGGCGTTGTTGGAGCCGCTCGTCGCAGTGCTGGACGAGACCGACTCGGGCCTCGACATCGACGCGCTGCGCGTCGTGGGCCGCGGCGTGACCGCGGTGCGGGCGGAGCGTCCCGAGTTGGGCGTACTGGCGATCACCCACTACGAGCGGCTGCTGACGGAGCTGGTGCCCGATGCCGTGCACATCCTGGTCGGGGGGCGGGTGGTTGCGTCGGGTGGACCCGAGCTGGCGGCGCAGATCGAGTCGTCGGGTTACGAGGCCTGGCGATGAGCGTGGACTCTTCGCCGGTGCCGGCGCCGCTCAACACGGAGGCGCTCCGCAAGGACTTTCCGCTGTTGTCGCGCAAGGTAAACGGGCGGCCGATCGTGTATCTGGACTCCGCCTCGTCGGCGTTGCAGCCCCAGCCCGTGATCGGCGCCATGACGAACTACTACGAGACGACGCACGCCAACGTGCACCGAGGCGTGTATGCGACCGCCGAGGAGTCGACCGCCCTGTTCGAGCGGGCGCGGGTGGCGGCGGGCCGCTTCCTGGGCGCGCCGGACCCGGCTCGAGAGGTGGTGTTCACGAAGAACACGACCGAGTCCTTGAACCTGATCGCGCACTCGTGGGGCCGGGCGAACCTTCGGGCCGGTGACGCCGTGTTGCTGACCGAGATGGAGCACCACTCGAGTTCGGTGCCGTGGATGCTCCTGTCCGAAGAACTCGGTGGGTTGGACCTGCGCTATATCCCGGTCGACGGCGCCGGCCGGCTGGACCTGTCGAATCTGGACCGGTTGGTGGACGGCGTCAAGGTCGTCGCCGTGTCGGCGATGTCCAACGTCCTCGGGACGATCAACCCGGTCGCCGCGATCGCCGCGGTTGCGCACCGAGAGGGCGCCGTGGTGATCGCGGACGGGGCGCAGCTGGTGCCGCACGTGCCGACCGACGTCGTCGGGTTGGGCGCTGACTTCGTGGCGTACTCGGCGCACAAGACGATGGGCCCGACGGGCCTGGGCGTGCTGTGGGGTCGGGCTGCGTTGTTGGAGGAGATGCCGCCGTTCCTGGGTGGCGGCGGGATGATCCTCGACGTGAAGCTGGAGGGGTTCCGGCCCGCGCCGCCGCCGGCCCGCTTCGAGGCGGGCACGCCACCCATCGCCGAGGCCGTCGGGCTGACGGCGGCTTTGCGGTATTTGAGCGAGATCGGGATGGACCGGATCCGCGCCCACGAGCTGGCGCTGACCAACTACGCGCTGGCCCGCTTGGACGAGAAGCTCGGTTCCGACGTGCGGGTGTTCGGGCCGCCGGCCGCGCCCGACCGGGGTGGCGTGATCTCGCTTGCGTACCGGGATGTGCACGCGCACGACCTGGCGCAGGTGCTCGACCAGTTCGGCGTCTGTGTGCGCCCCGGCCACCATTGCGCCAAGCCGCTGATGCGCAAGCTCGGCGTGCAGGCGACCGCTCGGGCCTCGTTATCCCTGTTCAGCGACGAGCACGACATCGAGGTGCTGATCGAGGGCCTGACGGAAGCCGGTAGATTGTTCGGCTGATGGCAATGGGCGACCTCGACGATCTCTACCGCGAGATCATCCTCGACCACTACCGGTCCCCTCGGAACCGAGGCGAGCTGGAGTCCCCGCCCGCGCACCGCGTCGAGGGCTTCAACCCTCTGTGCGGCGACGAGGTGGTCGTGTCGATGGTCGTCGAGGACGGGACGTTGGCGGACCTGAAGATCGCGGGATCCGGCTGCTCCATCAGCCAGTCCTCGGCCTCTCTGATGTCGGCCGCAGTGAAGGGTCGACCCGTTGGGGAGGTGCGCCAACTGATCGGCACCTTCAAGGGAATGATGTCGATCCACGAGGCGTCGTTGGAAGGCGACGGCCACGGGGGCGAGTCGAACGGCGCCGAGGTGTTGGCCGGCGAGCCCGAGGAGGTCGACCTCGACAAGCTCGGTGAGCTGGCGGCGCTCCAGGGCGTGGTGAAATTCCCGGTCCGTATCAAGTGCGCGACCTTGTCGTGGAACGCTCTGGCCCAGGGGCTCGACGAGGTGGCGGCGGAGGCGGCCGTCTCCTAAGTCGAGCATCACATCCCAGGCGTTCTGGGCCTTGGCCGCGCGCATCGCCGGGACAAGGTCACGACACCAGCTTCGCCATCACCGGCTTTTCGTCGTCACCACCCGCTTCGCTCTTCCAACTGCCGCCGGGCGCCAAGGTCACGACGGTCACGGTGCCGAGCACAACGCCCCAGGGTTGAGGCCGGCGGCGGGGCCGCGCCGGCTCGCCTTCGGTTCAGCCGCTGCAGTTCGTGGGGTTGAACGAGGGCGGTGGTGTCGTCGTGGGCGTCGTCGTCGCACCGGAGCCCGCCGGGGCGTGACCCCCGCTCGCCACTGCCGTGGCTGTGGTGGGCGTCACCGTGGTCGGGGTGATGGTCGGTGGCTGATGGGGCACGCCGTTGACGTCGGGTGCGGGGTTGGTGGGTGACTGCAGGCTCGAGCCGAAGATGTTCACCAGCATCTGTTGGGTGGTCGGCTGGGTCACGGTGAGGACGTCGCCGAGACCCCCGAACGCGGATGACGAAACCGTTGGCATGGTCTGAGCAGCGAGTTGGGAAGGATCGAAGGAGCGGTAGGTCAATGCGAGTCCGATGAGCTCGTTGAAGCCCCAGCCGTCGTCGATCGTGACGCCCTCGTGGAGAGAACCGATGAAGGCGTTGACGGTGAGGGGGTTCACCTTCGACTTGGCCGACTGGATCAACGCCTTCAAGAAGACGTCCTGGCGCTGTATGCGGCCGAAGTCACTCGTCCCGTCGTAATGCCAATAGCCGTTCTCGTAGTACTCGTAGTGGCGCGAGCGTGCCACGGCCAGTGCCTGGGCGCCGTTGAGCAATTGGCAACCGGGCGTCGTGATGTTCAGGCCGGAGTAGGCGTCCTTGGCCGGGTAGGGGAAGTTCATGTAGACCCCGCCGAGCGCATTGACCGAGTCTTGAAAGCCCGAGAAGTCGACCTCCACCACGTGATTGATCGGGATGCCGAAGTTGGCGGTGATCGTCTTCACGAGCTGGTTGGCGCCCGTGTTGTAGGACGAGTTGATTCGGTTGTAGGTCCCGTACTGCGAGTTGTCCGGTGGAAGCATGCTGACCACCGTGTCGCGCGGGATCGACATGACTTGGATCGACTTGGTGGAGGGGGTGACGCGCCAGAGCTGGACCACGTCGCTGCGTTGTCCAGTGACCTGCTGAGCGGAACCGAAGGCCCGGGCGCCCGCGGCGGACTCGCCCACACGGGTGTCGGAGCCGATGACGAGGATCGTGAAAGGCTGGCCGCTCTGCGCCGCCACCTCGTCGGCGATGTGGACCTTGCTCAGCTGGTTGAAGCGGTACCAGAGATACGCGTAGCCGCCCCCGATGGCCGCCGCCGCCAGCACGACCACGCTGGTGAGGATGACGACCGTCTTCTTGCCGGCGCTCCACTTCGGCTTGCCGCTGCGTCGCAACTTGGGAGACCCCGACGCGTCGATGCGCGCGCCGAGGGCCTGCAGCCCTTGCTCGTTGGCGACCTTTGCGGGGTCGCCGCTGCGCATCTCGCGACCGAGCGCCGCCAACCCTTCTTCGTTCGCGCCCCCACCACGAGGTCTGCGGGAAGGGCGACCAAACTCGTCGGCCGGTGGACGACCGTTCGCCATGCCGAAGACGGTACCTTGCAGACCTTCGCATTTGGCGTCAGCAGGACGCCGGCGACCTGCGGTTTCTCAGCTCACAGCGCGCTCTACGCGCGCCCGGTCAGCCGTGGGTGTCCTGGTAGCCCGCGTACCCGGTCTGTTCGAGTTGCAACGCGAGCGCTGCATCCCCCGTCGCCACGATGCGGCCGCCGACCAACACATGCACCAGATCCGCCTCGAGTTGCACGAGGAAACGGTTGAAGTGCGTGATGGCGAGGATGCCGACACCCCATGCCGTTGTCGCAAGTTGGAGCCGAGCGCGCCACCTCGCCCAAGGCGTCGACGTCGAGCCCGGAGTCGACCTCGTCGAGGATGCTGATGGCGGGCCGGAGCACGCCGAGTTGGACCATCTCGGTGCGTTTGCGCTCGCCGCCGGAGAGGTCGACGTTGAGCGGGCGCCGCAGGAGGCGCGCGTCGAGGCCGAGCGCCTTGGCCTCGTCTGCCATCCGGCTGTCGAGCGCCTGCTCGTCCGTGTGGCTGCCGAGGGCGGCGTCGAACAGCGAGTGGAGGCTGACGCCGGGGACCTCGACCGGGTGCTGTAGCGCGAGGAACAGCCCGGCCTGGGCCCGCTTCCACGCGGGTTGGTCGGCCAACTCCTGGCCGTCCATCTTGATGGAGCCCTCGGTCACCTCGGTGCCGGGACGTCCCATGAGCGCGTGCGCCAGGGTGCTCTTGCCCGAGCCGTTCGGGCCCATGATCACGTGGACCTCGCCGCTACGCACCGTGAGGTCGATGCCGTGCAGGACCTCGCGGCCGCCCGCCGACGCGTGCAGGCCCCGCACCTCGAGCACGTGCTCGCCGCTCTCGGTGCTCATGGCAGCTCCACCGACACGCCCTCGCCGTCGACGACGACCTTGTACACGGCAATGGGCTGGGTCGCCGGCAACGAGCACGGCTCCCCGGTCAAGAGGTCGAACGTGCTGCCGTGGCGCGGGCATTCGATCTCGCACTCGTCCGCCCATACCTCACCCTCCGCGAGCGAGTAGTCCTCGTGGCTGCACTCGTCGTCGACGGCGTGGAACTCGTCGCCGATACGCACGAGGGCGATGCGGTGGCCGGCGACGTCGAAGCGCCTGGCCTCTCCTGGCACCAGCTCGTCAGCCTGGCAGAGCGTCACGGTCTCAGACACCGGCGACCTGCCGTCCCCGCAGCGCGGCGTCGAGGCGGGCATGCACCTCGCGCTCGAGCAACCGGGTGGCCTCGGGAACCGGGCCCCGCTCGATGATGGCGTCGAAGAATCCCCGCACGATGAGCCCCTCGGCGACCTGGGGCGCCACACCACGGGACTCGATGTAGTAGCGCTGGTCCTCGTCCACCGGCCCGACGGTCGAGGCGTGTGAGCACTTCACGTCGTTCTCGAGGATGTCGAGGTTCGGCACCGAGTCCGCATGCGCACCCTCGTCGAGCACCAGGTTGTGGTTGGTCTGGCGGGCGTCGCTGCGGACCGCGCCGCGGTGGACGCGGATGAGGCCGCTGTAGACCGAACGCGAACGGCCGGCGACTGCACCCTGGCAGAGGAGCTCGCTGTTGGTCCGGGGCGCCGCATGGTCCTGCAGGGTGCGTATGTCGTGCACCTGCGTCCCCTCGCCGAGATACGCGGAGAGGATCTCGCTACGGGCGTCCTTGCCGTCGACCGTGACGTCGGTGCGGATCCGGTCGTAGGCGGCACCGAGCCCCACGGTGAACGTGCGGACTGACGAGTTCCGGCCGCCGCGGGCGGAGAGCCGGGCGATGGACCACGCACTGTCGACGAGCGTCTGGAGTGACACGTACGACACCGACGCGTCGTCGGCAGCCGCCAGCTCCGTCACCGGCACGATCAGCGCGCGCGCCGCTCCCTGGGCTTGCGGTCCGGCGAACACCTCGACGACGGAGACGGCCGCGCCGGCGCCGGCACGCACGCAGACGCGCGGAAAGGACGTGGCCCCGGGCTCGCACCAGTGCACGACAAGGACGGGCCCGTCGACGGTGACGCCGCCCGGGACGTCGACGAAGATCGGGTCGGGTGTGAAGGCGTCGTTGAGCCGTACCAGGGCGTCGCCGTCGCGCTGAACCGAGCCCAACATGTCGACGGAGGCCGCAACCTTGTCTGCCGGTCCGAACTCGAATGCCCCCGAGCCACCGCTACCGACGTGCCACGTCCCCGGCACGGGGCGCCCGTCCTGCACCAGGACGCTGGCCTCCGTGCGCCCGAGGGTCGTGCGCAGCGATTCGAAGAGCTCCCTCGCCTCGGGCGATCCGGCGGGGGCTGCGGACCCCGGGTCGAGGCCGGGAGAGAACTCCTCGAGCGACAGCTCGTCGATCGGCGAGTAGCGCCACACCTCCTCGCCCTCGGAAGGCAACGGGGTCGACGAGAACGCCACGAATCCGGCGGCCCGTCGCTGGCGCAGCCAGTCGGGGCCACCCAGGCTCGCGGCGGCCTCAGCGTTGAAGGTGGACAGGGTTCAAGCCTCTCTCGGTGCGTGTGCTGCGAGTGTTCGCCGATGCTCGACGCGAATGCAGCCAATGCACCCTAGTGGCGCATTACCAGGGCTCTTACCTCGGCGGTTAGCCTGCGGGACATGGCTGAACACGCAGGAATCGAAGGCTTCGGATCGCCGGTCTTGAGCATCGAGCGGGACCAGGACGTCGCCACGCTGTGGCTGGACCGGCCCGAGGCCCGCAATGCCATGGGCATGGACCTCTGGCGCGATCTGCCGAGAGCCATGGACGTCTTGAGCGACGACCGTTCGGTGCGGGTGGTCGTCGTCGCGGCGAAGGGCCCGCACTTCTCGGTTGGCCTCGACCTCAAGGCCATGGGAAACCTGTTGGCCGGCAGTGGGGACGATGGCGGTGGCGGCGGCGATGCACGTCCCGCGTCCGTGGCGGCCCGGGCGCGCAGTTCGCGTCTCGAGGTGAAGCGCCTCCAGGACTCCATCACGGCCGTGGCGAAGTGCCCCAAGCCCGTCGTCGCCGCGGTGCACGGCTACTGCATCGGGGGCGGTGTGGACCTCATCGCCGCGTGCGACATCCGGCTCGCATCGGCCGACGCGATCTTCTCCGTACGCGAGGCCAAGGTCGCGATCGTCGCCGACTTGGGGAGCCTGCAGCGACTGCCGGCCATCATCGGCGCCGGAAACCTGGCCGAGCTCGCGTTCACCGGCAAGGACATCACCGCCGAGCGGGCCAAGGAGATCGGACTCGTCAACGACGTGGCCGGGGACGCCGAGGGTGTGCTCAAGGCGGCACGGGCCCTGGCCGGGGAGATCGCTGCCAACTCCCCCATCGCGGTGCAGGGCACCAAGGCCGTGCTGGCCGCGAACGAGGGTCGGACGGTGGCCGAGGGCCTTGACTACGTGGCGACCTGGAACTCGGGCATGCTGGCCTCCGACGACCTGGTCGAGGCGATGACGGCGTTCATGGAGAAGCGCACGCCGAAGTTCACCGGGCGTTAGTTCGGGTCGGCGCGTCAGCGCCGCCGGCGCCACCAACGACCCGTTGAGCGATCCTTGCGGGCGTCCTCGGCCCGTACCT
>CAWHFH010000030.1:0-11207 GCA_963828455.1 uncultured Acidimicrobiaceae bacterium
GCATCGTCCCGAGCGACGAACCGGGCCGGCTACTGGCTCGAGGCGTCGGACGGAGGGGTCTTCGCCTTCGGTGACTCGGGCTTCTATGGGTCGATCCCCGGGCTCGGGCTCCACCCGGCCGACTCGGGGTTGCCCATTCGCCCAACGCACCGATAGTCGGCAAGGTGCCGTCCGCCGACGGCGATGGGTACTTCATGGTCGCCTCCGACGGCGGCGTCTTCGCCTTCGGCGACGCCCGCTTCGCCGGCAGCTGCCCGGGGATCGGCGGCTGCAGCGGTGCCGCAGTGGCCGTCATGCCCGACGCCAGCGGCAACGGCTAGTGGCTCGTGACCCAGAGCGGGCACGTCTACACGTTCGGTGACGCCCCGTATTACGGCGCTCCCGGACCACGGAGCGCACCGGTGACCTCGGCCGTGCGCACGCCCGGCGGGCGCGGGTACTGGATCCTCTTCGCGGACGGGACCATCGACGCCTACGGCGACGCCGGCAACTTCGGAAGCCCAGCGGGCCAGATGGGCGGTCTTCAACCCCGCCGGTGCGATCTTCACGACCGCCGACGGCGGCGGCTACTGGGTGGCCGCGGCGAACGGTGCGGTCGCGAACTACGGCGATGCACCCAACGACGGCTCCATGCTCGGTACCGCCCTCAACGGTTCGATCATCGCGGCCACGGGCTGGTAACGCCGAGGTTCGGCGTTGCGGTTCGTTATTCTTCGGCCACGCCGAGCGCGCGACGCAGGACGATCGACGCCTCCTGCGCCGCACGGCGCGACACCGCCGCCCCCGTCACGAGGGCCGAGCCGTGGAACGTGCCGGGGAACTGGTGCAGCTCAACCGATACGCCGGCTTGCAGCATCGCCCAGGCATACGCGATTCCCTCGTCGCGCAGCGGGTCGTTCTCAGCGGTAGAGACGTAGGCCGGCGGCAGTCCCGCCAGGTCCGTCGCCCGCGCCGGTGCCGCATAGATCGGCACGTCATCCTTCCCGGAGAGATCCCCGAGATAGAACTGCCAGCTCTTCACCGCCAATGGCCGGTTCCAGAGCGGAGAGTCCACGAACTTCTGCATCGACGGCGTCTCGAGCCGGTCGTCGAGCTCGGGGATGTGCAGCATCTGGAAGCAGACCGGAGGACCGCCCCGGTCGCGGGCCAGCAGCGCGGTGGCGGCAGCCAGACCGCCCCCGCGCTCGCACCCGTCAGCGCGATCCGCTCCGGATCCACGCCGAGCGCACGCGCCTCTGTATGGAGGAAAGACAGGGCCGCGTAGCAGTCGTGCAGTCCCGCGGGATACGGGTGCTCGGGTGCCAGGCGGTACTCGACCGAGACCAGGACCGCACCGAGGTGAGCCGCCGTGAGGACCGCGCCGGCGTGCTCGGCCTCCACGCTGCCGACGATGAAGCCCCCGCCGTGGATCTGGAGGATCCCTGGCACCGCGGTGACCGGCTCCGTGGCGACTGCCTTCGGTCGATAGACGCGCACGGAGACTGCGGGATCGCCCTCCCAGCCCGGGATCACGCGGTCCTCGATGTCGAGCAGCTCCTCTTCGGGCATCGGCGTCCGCATCGCGACGATCAGCTTCTCGAACTCGCGTCGCGCCGCTACCGGGTCGTCGAGGTCGATCACCGGCATGAACTCGAGGACCGCCTCCAGCTCCGGATCGATCATCGTCCTGCCCTCCCCCGCTCGCTCGGTGTTACTTCGGCTGCATCCGGATGCCGGCGTCGAGCCGGATCGACTCCGCGTTCATGTACGAGTTGCTCAGGAGCTCGACCGCGAGCGTGGCGAACTCACTCGAGTTTCCCAAGCGGTGCGGGAACAGGACGTCCTGCGCCAGCTTGCTCTTGAATGCATCGGAGCCCTCGCCTGCGCCGTAGATCGGCGTGTCGATGAGCCCGGGGAGGATCGTGTTGACCCGGATGCCGACGACCGCGAGGTCGCGGGCTACCGGCAGGGTCATCCCGATCACGCCGCCCTTCGAGGACGAGTAGGCGGCCTGGCCGATCTGGCCGTCCTCCCCTGCCACCGACGAGGTGTTGACGATGGCGCCGCGGGCGCCGTCGGCGTCGGGCTCGTTCAAGCTCATCTTGGTCGCCGCCAAGCGGATGCAGTTGAACGTGCCGACGAGGTTGATCTCGATCACCCGGCGGTAGAGGTCGAGGTCGTGGGCCGACGCGTAGTCCCCGTCCCTGCCGACGGTGCGGGTCGCCCAGCCGATGCCGGCGCAGTTGACGAGCGACTTCAACGGCGCCATCTCGATGGCCGCCTCGACTGCGGCGATGACCTGCTCTGTGTTGGTGACGTCGGTCTGGACGAACAGCCCACCGAGCTCCTTTGCCAGCGGCTCTCCCTTGTCCGCCTGGAGGTCGGCGACGACGACGTGGACGCCGCGCTCGGCCAGCAGGCGCGCCGTGGCCTCACCCAGCCCCGAGGCGCCTCCGGTGACGACTACCGACGTGCCGTTCAGATCCATCTGTCTGCCGCTCCTTGAGGGTCGTGTTGTGCGGGCCAGAGGATAGGGTCCGCACCCGCCCCGGTCACATTTGCGCGGGCGCCTCCATGCCCAGCAGCGAGAGGCCCTGCTGGAGCACCCGCGCCGTGAGGTCGCACAGTGCGAGCCGCGAGGTCCGCACGCCCTCGTCCTCCACGAGGACCCGGCAGGCCTCGTAGAACGTAGTGAAGACCGTGGCGAGGTCGAAGAGATACGTGCAGAGCTTGGACGGGCTGAGGTTCTCGGCCGTCGCCTCGACCGTCTCGCCGAAGCGCAGGAGGTGGAAAGCCAGCGCGCGCTCCGGCTCCTCGTCGAGCCGTGGCGTGAAGCCGGCTGACGGCGGGTCCGCCTCGGCCCGCCGGAAGATCGAGCGGATGCGGGCGTGCGCGTACTGGAGATACGGGCCCGTGTTGCCCTCGAAGGCGAGCATGCGGTCCCAGTCGAAGACGTAATCGCGCGTCGGCTCGGTGGACAGGTCGGCGTACTTGATGGCGCCGATGCCGAGCGCCCTTGCCACCGCCGCCTGCTGGTCGGGCGAGAGGTCGGTCTCGCGATCGCGGTCCTTCATGGCGGTCGCGGCCCGTTCGACCCCCTCCGACAACAGGTCGACCAGCCGCTCAGAGCCGCCACCGCGGCTGGTCAGCTTCTTGCCGTCGGTGCCGAGAACGAGCCCGAACGCGACGTGGGCGGCGTCCGACATGTCGCGCAGGTAGCCGGCCAGCACGGATACCGCGAAGACCATCCGCAGGTGCAGCGACTGCTCGGCCCCGACGACGTAGAGCAACCGCTCGGCGCCCAGCCGGCCGGTGCGGTCACGCACCGACGCCAGGTCGGTGGCCGGGTACCCGTACCCGCCGTCGGACTTGCGCACGATGAGCGGCAGCGGATCTCCCTGGCGGTTGGCGAACCCCTCGGGGAACACGCACTGCGCGCCATGGTCCTCCACCAGGAGTCCCTTCTCGGTCAGCTCGTCGACGACGACCGGCAGCAACGGGTTGTAGAAGCTCTCACCGACCGTGTCCTCCTCGGTGAGGAGCACGCCGAGCATCTCGTACACCTCGCGGGCGTGCCGCATGCTCTCGGCCACGAAGATGCGCCACAACCGCATCGTCTCGGGGTCGCCACTCTGGAGCAGGACGACGCGGCGCCGGCTGCGCGCCGCGAACTCAGGATCGCTGTCGAACTGGACGCGGGCCACGGCGTAGAACTCGTTCAGGTCGCGCACGTTGAAGGACTCCACGCTGGCGGCGCCGTCCACGTCCAGCAGGTGCTCGATGAGCATGCCGAACGGCGTCCCCCAGTCGCCGATGTGGTTCTCCCGCAGCACGGTATGGCCCTGGAACATCAACACCCGGGCGAGCGCGTCGCCGATGTTCGTGGTGCGCAGGTGGCCGACGTGCATCTCCTTGGCCACGTTGGGCGAGGAGTAGTCGATGAGCACGGTAAGTGACGTCTTCGCCTTCGGGGCCCCGAGGCGGGTGTCGGCCGAGACCTCGGCCATCTTCGACGCGATGAAAGCGTCGGACAGCCTCAGGTTGATGAATCCGGGCCCGCTCACCTCCACCAGCGAGCAGACGCCCTCGAGGTCGGCTGCTGCCACGACCTGCTCCGCCACCTCGCGCGGCGGTCGCCCCAACTGTTTGCCGAGCGGCAGGGCGCCGTTGGCCTGGAAGTCGGCGCGATCAGACGGACGCAGCACGGGATCGGCGCCGGGCGACACCGTGGCGAACGCGGCCTGCAGCCGGTCGGCGAGCACGCGGACGGCGTCGGGCATCCCCCATCTTCGCATGCCTCCGGCGCCGGCCGACCGGGGCCCGGCGGCGAGTCCGCGTCTACTCCGCGGGTGCTCCCATGGCGCCGTCCGTCAAGCCGTAGCGGCGGTACGGGCCGATGAAGGCGTGCTCCAGCAGGCCGTAGCCAACCTTGCCGTCGTAGGAGAACTCGGCGACGTTGTCGACGATGCCGTACTGGGCGATGCCCTTGATCTCCTCGACCGACAGGACGAGGCCCTGGGTGACGGTCTCGGGCCCGTGGTACATCCCGTGGCGCCAGTCGGCGTCGATGCCGTACCCGGTGCCGACGGAGACGAAGTTGGGCAGGATGGGCCGGCAAACGATCTCGATCCCCGCCTCAGGGAAGCGCAGCACCGAACGGTCGATGATGCGGGTACCGGGGATCAGGTGGTGCTCGTGCTCGGAGCGGCCCAGGTCCTCAATGCCCTTCGAGGGATCGGCCCACACCCGCTCGGACTGGACGAGCAGGCGCTCCCCGTCGTCGCGCTCGTGGCAGATGTACATGATGGCGTGGTCGTCGAATTGCATCGGGAAGTAGTTCCACATCCCGCTCAGGACGTGCTCGCCCTGGCGGATGCCGTCACTCTCGGGCTCGCCGACGGGGCGCACTCCCCACGAGCGGTCACGGGTGCCCCAGCAGCGGTCGGGCGTCACCGCGAGGTCGTTGCCGCCCGCGGACAGCGTCCCAGTCCAGAATCCCGTCTGGGCCAGGCGCTGGGTGTCAAACACGACCTTGCCCTTGGAGCGCAGGTACTGGCGGGGCTCCTCGACTGCCGGAATGTGGCCCTCCCAGGTCACGTCCATCGCGACGTGGTCCTCGGTCGGCTCGACGATCGCCCGCAGCTTGCGCAGCGGCTCGAGCACCTCGATCCGGAACGGCCCAACGGAAATGTCACCCCGGTCCCGCAGGGGCGCCGAGGACCGGACGATGTGCTGGGAGCCTCCGAGCCGCACGTCGATGAACGCGTCGACGACACCGAGGTTCGGGTACTGGCCCAGCCCGAAGATGGCGAACCAGTCGTCGTCGCACGGGTGCATGTTGAAGTAGTAACGGTCGTAGAAGTTGCGATCGCTTGTCGCTGGGTGCGCAATGAACTCGGACGCCTGGTGGACCGGGTAGTCGTCCCACGAGCTGAGTGACATGGCGCCCTTAGCGGCAGGCGCAGGCGGCGCCGCAACCGCCGGCCACTGGTGCACCGCACATCGCAGCAGCGGGCTCGATGGCGCGGCCGATGGTGGCGAACACGGGATATAGGCGTCGCGCCCCGACGTGCCCGTCGGGACACGTGGCCGGCGCGTCGGCGACGGCCATAGACCGCCGTTCGTCGAAGACGGCGCGACATGTCGAGCAGCGGTAGTCGTAGACGGGCACGTTGGGCACCTCCGAGGGCGAGCCTAAGGCAACGTCGGGCAGGTGCGCCTACGGCTGGGCGAAGGCGTAGATCGGCGTGCCGTTATAACTGCCCGAGTCCATCGGCAGGAAGGGGCCGTCCAGTGCGACCGACAGGTACCCGTCGCGCCCCGGGCCCGAGTCGCCGCCCAGGGTCATGATCGCGTCGTCGGGCCAGACCTGGGTCACGATGCCCACGTGCACCGAGGTGTACACACTCTGCGGACCGGTGCCGTAGAGCACCGCGTCACCCACGGCGGGCAACGCGGTCGGCGGCAGGACCGCACCGTGGGCGGCGGACCAGCCGTACATGTCGCCCGTGAAGGCGTAGCGGGGAATGCCGATCCCCGCCTGCTCCCAGGCCCAGGTGGCGAACAGTGCGCACCACTGTTCGCACGGCCCGTACGGGTTGCAGTACGCCCCCTGGGTGTCCGGATCCGGCTCGATCTGGCTCGCGACCGCTGCCGCGATCGTGGCCGACCCGGGGAATTCGGGCTCGGGCGTCGCGGTCGTGAAGCTGTACTGCCAGGCTTGCGGGTCGAGGAGCCAGTAGCCGGTGCCGTGGTTGTTGCCGATGATGGCGGAGATCTGCGTCGCCGTCGGGTCGAGGCTGAGGCCCCCGTAGGCCTGGGCGTCGCCGTAGGGCAGCACGACGCCGTTCTGGGTCGCGATCAGGTAGCCCGCGCCGTCGGGCGACGCCACCATGCCGATGGCGGGGTCGGGCAGGTTCGCGTTGCCGGCTGAGCCCTCGAAGAGCGCGTCGCCGTAGTTGAAGATGCCCCCGTCCGCCGCGACGAGCCAGTAGCCCCCGCCGTCTCGCGTCGCCGCCATGCCGACGATCGGCGAGTTCAGCGTGATGGCACCCGTGCTGCCGAAGAACTGCGCGTCGCCATAGGAGAAGATCCCCCCGTCGGCGGCCACGAGCCAGTAGCCCTTGCCGTCGGGCGTGGCCGCCATGCCCACGATCGGCTGGTTCAGGCGCTGGCCACCCATCGATCCGTAGAACTGCGCGTCGCCGTAGGCGAAGACGCCGCCATCGAGCGCTCCGAGCCAGTACCCCTTGGCGTCGCGCGTGGTGGCCTCTGCCACGATCGGACCCTGCAGGGGCAGGGCGCCCGCGGAGCCTTCGAAGGTCGCGTCGCCGAATGCGAAGACGCCGCCGTCTGCGCTGGCGAGGATGTAGCCGTTCCCGTCGGGCGTGGCGGTCCCGGAGAACACGGGCGAATTGAGCGGCTGCGGCATTGCGGGCGTGCTCGTGTCGACGTTCCCGAACCCGATCATCCCGGCGTCGTTGTAGACCGCACCGGCCGGTGCCGGCGCGAGGCTGCCGCCACCGAAGGTGAGCACCGCGGGTGCGACCAGCGCGGCGACGGTGATTGCGGCCAACGAAAGGGCGGGGCGTGGACTCCGGCGGCGCCCGTTCGCAGCCTTCGCCTCTCCTCCTGAACCCCGCCGGCGCACGACTGAAGATTCTGCACGCTGCGTGGCAGCGCGCGACCGGTACGTGGGGTTACGAAGTCGTTACAAATTGCCAGTTCAACACGGGTTCAACGCCAGCGCCCCCCTCTGCGCCCGCCAATGGGCGGTTCCACGGGACCCACGGCAGAATGGGTGCATGAGCCCCGAATCCACGACGGACGCCCACCCTGACACCTTCGGCGGCCGGACCGACCTGACCGTCGGCGACCGCACGTACGAGATCTTCAACATCAAGGCCCCGTCGCTGGCCGAGCGCCACGACATCGAGCGGCTGCCCTACTCGATCAAGGTCATCCTCGAGAACCTGCTGCGCCACGAGGACGGCCCCCACGTCTCGGCGGACGACATCGTCGCCGTCGCGGGTTGGGGTGCCAACCCCGAAGGACACGGCCAGGGCGCCGGCGACAGCGCCTACGAGATCGCGCTGACCCCCGAGCGCGTGCTGATGCAGGACTTCACCGGCGTGCCCGGCGTCGTCGACCTCGCCGCCATGCGCGACGCGTTGGCACGGCTCGGCGGCAACGCGTCGCGTGTCAATCCGCTCGTCCCCGTCGAGCTGGTCATCGATCACTCGGTCATCATCGAGCGCTCGGGGGACGCCGAGTCCTACGACAACAACGTCAGCATCGAGTACGAGCGCAACCTGGAGCGCTACCAGCTGTTGCGCTGGGCGCAAGGTGCCTTCGACGGTTTCCGCGTCGTGCCACCCGGGACAGGCATCTGCCACCAGGTCAACCTCGAGTACCTGTCACGTCTCGTGTTCGCGACAGAGGACGGGCACGCGTTCTGCGACACGCTGGTCGGCACCGACTCACACACCACCATGGTCAACGGGCTCGGCGTGCTCGGTTGGGGTGTCGGCGGGATCGAGGCTGAGGCGGCCATGTTGGGGCAGCCCCTATCCATGCTCCTGCCGCCCGTCGTCGGCCTGCGCATCTCTGGCGAGCCAAAGCCCGGCATCACCGCCACCGACGTCGTGCTCACGGTGACCGAGTTGCTGCGCGACCACGGCGTCGTCGGCGCGTTCGTCGAGTGCTACGGTCCCGACGTCGCGGCCCTCTCCCTCGAGACCCGGGCCACCATCGGCAACATGAGTCCCGAATACGGGGCGACGTGCACCATGTTCCCGATCGACCAGGTCACCCTCGACTACCTCCGCTTCACCGGCCGCGACGAGGCGCACGTGGCACTGATCGAGGCATACGCCAAGGCCCAAGGGCTCTGGCACGATGCCAGCACCGCCGAGCCGGTGTACTCCGAGCACCTCAGCCTCGACCTGGGTGACGTCGAGCCCTCGCTCGCCGGCCCCAAGCGACCGCAGGACCGCGTGCCGCTCGCCACGGCGAGGGACTCGTTCCGCGCTGCGCTCGACCGCGCCCCGGTGACGGCAGACGGCGAGCCCGCCGCAGCCCCGCACCACCGGATGGCCGACGGGGACGTGGTGATCGCGGCCATCACCAGCTGCACCAACACCTCGAACCCGCAGGTGCTCGTCGCCGCGGGCCTGCTCGCCCAGAAAGCCGTGGCGCTCGGGCTGCGTTCGAAGCCGTGGGTGAAGACGTCGCTCGCACCCGGCTCGCGCGTGGTGGTCGACTACCTCGAGCGCGCCGGCTTGACCGAGCCGCTCGAGGAGCTCGGCTTCTACCTGGTCGGCTTTGGCTGCACCACGTGCATCGGAAACTCGGGCCCGCTCCTCGATGGCGTCAGTGACGCCGTCAACGGAGCCGACCTCGCTGTCGCCGCGGTCCTCTCCGGCAACCGCAACTTCGAGGGGCGCATACACCCGGACGTGCGCCTGAACTATCTCGCCTCGCCGCCGCTCGTCGTGGCGTACGCGCTGGCGGGCACGATGGACATCGACCTGGAGAACGAGCCCATCGGTCACGACGCCGAAGGCACCCCGGTCATGCTCGCGAGCCTGTGGCCCTCGCTCGACGAGGTGAGCGAGACGATCCGGGCATCACTCACCTCCGACATGTTCCGCTCGCGCTACAGCGCTGTCTTCGACGGCGACGAATACTGGCGCAAGGTCGAGGTCGAAGGCGGTGAGACCTACGCGTGGCAGGACGCCTCCACCTACGTGAAGAATCCGCCCTTCTTCGAAACGATGACGATGACGCCGTCACCGGTGACCGACATCACCGGCGCGCGTGTCCTCGTGATGGTCGGCGACAGCGTCACGACGGACCACATCTCCCCGGCTGGCTCCATCGGTCCCACGACGCCGGCGGGGCAGTATCTCGTTGACCACGGCGTCGAGCGGCGGGACTTCAACTCGTACGGCACGCGACGCGGTAACCACGAGATCATGATCCGCGGGACGTTCGCCAACGTACGGCTGCGCAACCAGCTCGCGCCGGGCACCGAGGGTGGCGTGACCGTGCATCTGCCCGACGGGGCGCAGACCTCCATCTACGACGCTGCGATGCAGTATGCGCAAGAGGATGTGCCGTTGGTGGTGTTGGCCGGCCGCGAGTACGGAACGGGGAGCAGCCGCGACTGGGCCGCCAAGGGTACGGCGCTGCTCGGCGTGCGAGCGGTGATCGCGCAGAGCCTCGAGCGCATCCACCGCTCCAACCTGATCGGCATGGGCGTGGTGCCGCTGCAGTTCTACAAGGGTGACTCGGTCGAGAGCCTGGGGCTCACGGGACGAGAGCGCTTCACCATCACCGGGCTCGACGTGCTCAACAAGGGCGAGCTACCAAAGGAGCTCTCGGTCACCGCAACATCGGACGACGACGCGGTCACCGAATTCCGGGTGATCGTGCGCATCGACACCCCGATGGAGGCCGAGTACTACCGCCAGGGCGGGATCCTCCAGTACGTGCTCCGGCAGATGGCGGGTTAGCGACTGCACGTCGCGGTCCTGGCAAGGGCCCGCTATGCCCACCCGTCAGTGGGTGATCGTCGACACCCAGCGGATGCTGCTCTGGCCGGTGACGGGGGCAAGGGCTGCCAGCGTATCGGCGGCCGCGTTTTGCGGAGCTTCGGTGCTGGCTGCCACGGTCATGACGCCGAAGAGCGTGACATCCTCGCCGTAGTGCGTCTCGGCATAGGAAAGGACGGACGCCCACTCCGAGACTTGGCCCGGGGTGTATATCTCGGGCATGGCGACGTTCGGCGAGAAGCCGTCAGCGATCTGAAGGAGCTGGTCGTTGGTCCAAATCCCGGGGTCGGCCGAGCCGTAGTCCACCATCGGTGGGTAGCTCCCGCCAACCGTTTGGGCGTAGCCCTCCATCACGTACCTGGTGTTGTCGAATCCAGGGTCGAACGCAGGCTCGGCGTCGTCACCGGCCCAGACGTGCACCGTGTCAGTGAACCCATTCAATGAGGCCACGCGCGTCGACCAGGCATTGAGTTGCTCCACCGTGTCTGCGAGCTCCTGCCCCCACGTGACGTAACTGCTTGGCTCGTCGGAACATCCGCACACGACTGACCCGCAAGGTTGGTCCACGCCGCAGCTGTCATTCGTCCCGACGACGACGTCGAGCCTCGTATCAGAGGGCGCAGCGTCGTAATAGGCCGTGACATAGCTCTCGACTCCGCCGGTGATGTCTGCGAACGAGACGACGTTGTGCGAGAAGTCAAGCGTGCCGTCACTCGTCCCG
The DNA here is from genome assembly GCA_963828455.1 of uncultured Acidimicrobiaceae bacterium. Classification (GTDB taxonomy): domain Bacteria; phylum Actinomycetota; class Acidimicrobiia; order Acidimicrobiales; family RAAP-2; genus Bog-473. The sequence continues at coordinate 10,756 of CAWHFH010000030.1, forward strand.
TCTGACGCGGGGCGGCCAAAGTCCAAGACGACCAGACCCTGCGCCCCGGACCTACCCGCCGCCTGCCCCTGGTTGCTCAGGACAGCGGTGGACGCGCTGGTCTCGTAGTGCGAAGTCGTCGGCATCGCGACACTTGCGGCCGCGTCAACACTCGTCAGTGGTATGAGACCGCTAGTCAGCAGCAGGGTCATGGCGACACGGCGTGGCCACTTCCGATCCCGGACAACCTTGGCGCGGTGCTTTGCTTCCACCGGGGTGAAACCACTCGTCAACATGATCACGACGCTGCGTGGCCACGTCCGATCACGAGCAACTTTGGCGCGATGTTTCGTTGTCACCAGGGCGAAGATAGACGCGCCTGTTGCACACTGTCTCAGGTTCTTTTCCGCGTCACGACATCTAGTGTCGCTACCCGAGTGGCGGACGGCCACATGTTGTAACTCCCGTGTTCG
>CAWHFH010000031.1:0-16285 GCA_963828455.1 uncultured Acidimicrobiaceae bacterium
CCCCCCACCGCCCCCACCACCGCCGTCGGCCCTTCGTTCCGGGTCATGGCCGTCGAGGACGTCTCACTCGATCTGCCGGCTCAGTTCCCCTCGGTCACGCTGGTCGAGACCGAGCCACCCAATGCGCGCGCTCGTGTTCCCCGTGGGGCTCCCCGAGGGCACGGCGATGTCCCAGGCCCTGCGCCGGATCCCGGGACGGCGTCCGATGACGCACGAGCTCTTCATGCAGGTGCTGCAACGGGCGCACATCGACGTCGTCTCGGTACGCCTGATCGGACGAGAAGAGGGCAACCTCCTGGCCGAGCTCGACCTCATGACGCCATCGGGCCGCGAGCTGATCGACTGCCGGCCTTCTGACGGCCTCGTCCTCGCGCTGCGCATGCCGGTGCCGGCGCCCGTCCTCGTCGACGAGCGCCTGCTCGAAGAGGGCGGCGACGTGAAGCCACTGTCCGACCCGGCCACCTGATCGGGTCGGGAGGCGATCAGGTCGCCAACGTGTAGGCGTTGTTGCCGATCAACCAAAGGCCGAGCACGGTCGCGCCGATGACGATGGTCAGGTCGGAGTGTCGACGGATCGATCGGTCCAATCGGACCAATGCGTCCGCACTCCGCTCCGGGCGCACCGCGGTATAGATCTCCAAGGACAGAAAGGTCGACACCGACAACAGTCCGAAGACGGCCAGGGCGGCATAGCTGGCCGCCGTGGAGAGTTTCGCGCCGGTGATGATGGTGGCGGCGGTGACGACGAGCACCGTAGGTTGGAAGAGCGCTCCGAGGCCGACCGCGAAGATCGCCGACATGTCGTCGAGCCGCGCCCGCCACGCAGGCTCTTGCTTCGTCGGTTGGGGCCGGCCCATCCGACGGCGTTGGCGCTCTGCGATACCGAGGAGCGCGAGGCCGAGGACGATCTTGGCCACCACGATGACCGTCGCCGGTGCGGTGCTGCCGGCTGGGGGCGTGTTCCCCGTGGCCGCGACGGTGACAGCGGCAACGGCGGCGAGCGTTGCGAGCCAGCCCGAGATGAAGGCCGCGCCCTTCCGCAGGCCGTGGTTCGACGCCACCAGGAGGATGAAGACGGTCAGTGCCACTGGATAGAAGGCCATGGCCACGCCGATGAGGACGAGGTTGAGCGCCACGGGAGGTCGTGCTCGATTCGCTCAAGCCGGCACGGGCACGGGAGCGGGCGCGGTGCGTTCGGGCAGGAGGAGAAGGCCTCCGACGAGGAAGCAGATCGCGCCTACGAACGTGCCGAGGTTGGTGAGCGCCAAGCTGACCAGTTGCCCGTTCGGCTTCACGTAGGACGCGATGGCGGAGACGGCGAAGGCAACCGACCCCACGAGATTGAGCAGCGTGATCCACCAGGAGGTGTCCGCGGGCCGCCACGCAAAGCTCCCGTGACAGACCTCCGCCCAGGCCAGCCCGCTCGAGACGAGGAAGCAGATCGACCCCAGGGCGTCGGGCCGCCAGACCGGGTGGTGCGAGGGCGAAGCACCCAGCCCGACGACGAGGGCGCTGAGCGTCGTGCGGTTGAACCAGAGGGTGCCGACGAGCTGGACGAGCGACGCCCACCAGTCGATGCGCATGCGTTGGACGTCGAAAAGCCGTCTGAAGCGGCGTTGGTGCGGTCGGTCGAAGTGCGGACTCGTCGTCGCGGCCTCGAAGTACTGGAGAAAGGCCGCCGTCGTGAAGAAGATCGATCCGATGAAATAGGTCAGGTTGTCAGCATTGGTCCCGACGTCCTCGGCGTAGGGAGGGAACGCGCCAAGCGCGAAGCACGCGGACCCAACAGCGAAGAGAACCCCGATCCACCAGGCGATCGCCCGAGGTGCCCACCACGTCGACCCACGGCGCTCACCTCGGGGGTGTTTGCGGTGCCATCGCGATTCCCATACCAGACGGGTTCCGTCGCCCCGCACGACCTCTTGGCGACTTACGAACGGACCGAGCCCCCTCGTCTGTCCGGCGGTGGCTCCCTCCGGGAGCTGGACAGAGACGCGATCCATTGGGGTGTGATGCTCGCACCTCGGAGCCGTGACCGGGGGAGTCCTTTTCCAGAGATGGCAAGATCGGTGCTCCGTCCCTAGCCCGGTGAGGTGCTCGATGTCCGCAGCCGAAACTCCGACCGTGATCAAGATCAACGCCATCACCGTGCCCGAGGACGGCGGCGACGAGCTGGCCCGTCGCTTCGCCGCCCGCGCGGGAGCGGTCGACGACCAGGACGGCTTCGAGGGCTTTGAGCTGTTGCGCCCGACCGACGACCGGCGCCAGTGGCTCGTCGTGACCCGCTGGCGCGACGAGGCGTCCTTTCAAGCGTGGGTCTCGTCGCCCGCTTTCGCGCACGGCCACGCCGGCGCCGACCGCCCCTCTCCCCACGGCCGCCCGGTCTCGGTGTCGTCCGAGCTGTGGTCCTATGAGGTCGCGGGCGGATCCCCCGACCAAAAGGACTGACTACCCGAACCACCAGGACCCAGACGAGTGATGGCGGGGCTGAAAACTGAACGGGTGCCGCGCGTTGGCGTGAGCAAGTTCACCGCCTATGGCTGGTCTGAGAGGACACACCGCCGCGCCGGCGCAACCGATCCCTTCCGCCGTGAGGTTGAGGGGAGAAGCGCGACTTGTCAGCTGCGCCGGACTGAAGTCAGGCACGGCCGCCCCAACCCGGTCTGGGCCGGATTGGGGCGGTCTGCCCGCCTATCACCAAGGGCCTGAAGATCTGTCTTGGACTGACTCGCTTATGCGCGGGTTGGCCGCGGACGCCCGGATCACGTGCGAATACTGCGGCTCCTTCAGATCCAAGGAACGACTGCACCGTTTCCGTCGGGAGTTCATCAGCGCTCATCAGCCCCGTCTGCACCAAGGAGGACAACAGGAGTCCCTCGAGGACATCCGGCTCTACTCCGGGAGAGGGCAAGGTCGCTCCGGCCGCCGCTGGATGGCGAGATGAACGTGGCCCTGGGCCCGCTCATGGCATCACCCTCGACGATGTGCGCTACGAGCCGTTCGTGACCTCCCAGAAGTGGGAAGCCGGTCGCCATCGCGGGAGCGAATTCGCTGAAGATGCCCGCGAACTCCATAGCCTTTCCCCTTCCAACAGTCACGACAGTGAGCCGCGGGGTCTGGGCGGCGGAGTCAGGCTCACTATACGCCCGTTTGAACGAGAGTGGAAGGTCCGGCACCGTTCGTCATTTGTCGATCGGGAGCGAGGCGTAACCGACGGCTGTATGTTCCTCCGCAGGAATTTTGTGGCCGGCATGCCTCGCAGACCGGGTGCCCTCCGGGCAAGCCCAGCAGGGCGACCAGGGACAGAAATCTCGGGATCCGGCGGCACACAGGGCGGGCCGCGGGGTCACCCAATTCTCCGTCGGGCCGCGGGAAGATAGTGGCGATGTCAGCCGAAGAGAGCTCGGCGAGACCGCTGACCACGCAGGAGATCGACCTGAGCAAGGACTCGATCCTCGGCGACCGCTTCATGCTCCGCTTCAGCGAGGAGACACTCAAGCACCGTCCCCTTGGCATCCGGCTCATCGTCGAGTTCATCGGGACTTTCATCCTGGTGACCGTGGCCGCGGGGTCCGGCGTGATCAACCACTACGTCGGGACTGATCCGATCAGCCGAACGGCCGCGGTGATCGCGCCGGGCGCGGTGGTCATGGCGATGATCTACGCTCTCGGTCCGCTCTCGGGCCTCCACATCAACCCCGCGGTGACGCTCGCCTTCACCGCCCGACGGGTGTTCAAGGCCATCTGGGCGGTGCCCTACCTCGTGGTGCAGTTCGCCGGTGCAATCTGCGCCGCCCTCTTCCTGCAGTACATGTTCGGCCATGTGGCCACGGGTGGGAACTACCCGATCGCCAAGCACGGCGGAGAGTGGCGGTCGCTGGTGATGGAGACACTCCTCACCGCCATCTTGGTGACGGTCATCCTCAACACGGCGACGGGGTATCGCAGCATCGGCCATAACGCGGCCCTCGCGGTGGGTTCCACAGTGGCGCTGCTCGGACTCTTCGCCAGCCCGATCAGCGGGGCCTCGATGAACCCCGCCCGCACGCTCGGCCCCGACATCGTCGGATGGGACTTCACCGGCTGGTGGGTCTATGTGGTCGGACCGGTGGCGGGCGCCGCTATCGCCGTGATCGTGATCGTGCTGCTGCGCGGGCTACCCGATGCCGCTGAGCGGGAGGCAGCTGAGGGTGGCGCGCTGCCGCTGGAGACTTGACGGAGAGAGACGCCGACGCCGGATCTAGCCGGCGGGCACCATGGGACGCTCACCCGGACCTCCGGCCGCGCCCGCCGCGAGCATCTCGCGCTGCGCCTTGGCGCCTTCGTCGGAGATCCGCAACAACAATGCGATGAGGATGTAGTTCGACACGAGCGACGAACCCCCGTACGCCACGAAGGGGAGCGTGACCCCGGTGAACGGTAACAGCCGGACCACCCCCGCCATGATGAAGAAGGCCTGGAACCCGATGATCAGCGTCAGGCCGGTCGCCATCAGCCGTGAGAAGTCCGAGCGGGCCGCCTGCGCGATCCGGAAGCCGGCGCCGACGAGCAACACGAAGGCGAGCACGACGGCGATCGCGCCCACCAGGCCCATTTCTGTCCCGATCGCCGCGAAGATCATGTCGCTGGTCAGTTCCGGGATGTACCCGGTGAAGTTGTCGAGGCCGAGGCCGGTACCGCCCACACCGCCGGTGCCCATGCTGTACCAGGCCTGGCTGAGCTGGTAGCCGCTGTTGTTCGGGTTGGTCGCCGTCGGCCACGGGTTCCGCCACGCGTCGACGCGGATATGGACCTGCCCGAAGTAGTGCGCCGCGATGAAGGCGCCCACGCCGAACAACACCAGGCCGAGGACCAGGTAGCCGACGCGTCCGGTGGCGATCCACAGCATCCCGATGAAGAGGACGAAGAGCAGCGCCGCGAAGCCGATGTCGTCTTCCAAACCGATGATGGCCATCGCCGCCCCCCAGGCCACCAGGATCGGCAACAGGGGCCGGGGGTCCAAAAAGAGGCGGTTGCCGATCTGGGCGGTCGGGATGGTCAGCAGTTCCTTGTTCTCAGCGAAATACGACGCGAAGAAGATGCAGAGGAGGATCTTGGAAAGCTCGACCGGCTGGAACCTGATGCTGCCCAGATGCACCCACAGCCGCGCGCCGTTGATCGGCGAGAAACCGAGTGGCAGCACCAACAGCAGGCCCCCGAGCAGAAGCAGCAGGTAGCGGTAGCGCTCCAGGTCGCGGGAGTGGCGCACGATGAGCAGGGTGACGACGTAGGCGCCGACGCCGATGGCCGTCCACAGGGCTTGGTTGCGTGCTTCGCCGATGTAGGGGTGCACGTGGTTCCATCTGGCGATGACCACGTAGCCGACGCCGTTGAGCAGCGCGGCCACCGGCAGTACCACCGCGTTGCAGTCGGGGACCAGCCAGCGGTTTGCCATGTGCGCAGCGAGGGCCAGACCCAGCACGATGCCCAGGAACGGACTGAGGTCAGGCGGGATCTTCGAGTTCTGGCCGAGCGACGTGATGATGTAGAGCGCGACGACGATGCCCGACCCGAAGAGGAGCAGGACGAACTCGGTCCGGCGCTTGGGTTTGGGACCGAACGCGTACCGAGGAAGCGGGGCGCGACGTCGCCCGCGCGGCGGCAGCGGTCGGTTCTGGACGCGGACGCCCGCGACGGGCGCGGATCGTTCGATTCCGGGGCCGGTTTCGGCTCCAGAGGGCACGGGCGAATGGTAGTGGTGGGCGGTAGTGTCGAGGGTGACATCCCTGGCGCTGTCGCCGTTGTGTTCACGTCCCGTTTTCGGCGCACAACCCGGCCGAACAGCGATTTTTCGCCCATGACCCAGACCCGACCCGAATCCCAACCCCAGGCGCAACCGCCCGACGCGGGCATGCAGGGCCAGGGCGCACATCCGGAACCACAAGCGCCGACGCCGACCGACCCAACCGCCGGCCGTCCTCCGACTCCGACCTACCAGCAGATCGAGGCCTTCGGCTACCAGCGCTTCACGAACCGCGAGCAATCCCGGCTCGACTTCGGTGCCCGCCTCCTCGACCTCGCCGAGGACGACGGCTTGCCGCTGATGGAGCGGGCGAAGTTCCTCGCCATCTTCTCCGAGCTGCTCGACGAGTTTTACCAAATCCGCGTTGCGGCGCTCGAGGACCAGGTCGCCGCCGGCGTGCGTACCCGATCCGTCGACGGACTCCGACCGGGCGAGCAGCTCACCATGATCCGCCGGAGGGTCGAGGACCTCGTCGCCCGCGAGGACCACATCTTCTTGGACCTCATTGTCCCCGCCCTCGCCGCGGCCGGCATCCGCCTCTCCGACTGGTCCTCCCTCGATGACGACGATCGTGAGCACCTCGTCGAGGTCTTCGAGCGCGAGATCTACCCCGTGCTCACGCCCCTGGCCGTCGACCCCGGCCACCCGTTCCCCTACATCTCCAACCTCTCGCTCAACCTCGTGGTCGAGGTGCAGGACCCCACGTCCAACGAACGCCGCATCGCACGGGTCAAGGTGCCTCCGGCGCTGCCCCGCTTCGTCGTCATGCCCGACGGCGAGCGCTTCGTGCCGCTCGAGCAGGTCATTGCGGCCCACCTGGACTCGCTCTTCCCCGGCATGACCATCGGGCACCATTACGCGTTCCGGGTCACACGCAACGCCGACCTCGCGCTCGAAGAGGACGAGGCTGACGACCTCCTCGTCGCCATCGAAATGGAGCTCCGCCGCCGCCGCTTCGGCAAGGCGCTCCGCCTCGAGGTCCAGACTGAGATGAGCGACGAGCTCGTGGACCTCCTCGCCACGGAGCTCGACGTCGGCCACGACGGCGTCTTCCGCGTCGGCGCCCCCCTCGACCTCAGCGGGCTGTGGAGCGTGTACGCCCTCGACCGCCCCGACCTCCACGCCGAGTCCTGGACGCCGATGACCCCGCCCCGACTCGCCGCAGCTGCGCACGATCCGAACGAGTTCTTCGCCATGCTCCGAGAGCGCGACGTCCTCGTCCACCACCCATACGACTCGTTCGCCACCTCCGTCGAGGCCTTCGTCGCGCAAGCGGCCGACGACCCGGCGGTGCTCGGCATCAAGCAGACCCTGTACCGGACCGGCTTCGACAGCCCGATCGTCCAGGCCCTCATCCAGGCGGCCGAGAACGGCAAGCAGGTCGCCGCCATCGTCGAACTGAAAGCTCGATTCGACGAAGAGGCCAACATCGGATGGGCCCGTGCCCTCGAAGAAGTCGGCGTGCACGTCGTCTACGGCATCGTCGGCCTCAAGACGCACTCGAAGACGGCCCTCGTGCTCCGACGGGAGGACGACGGCGTCCGGCCCTACTGCCACGTTGGCACCGGCAACTACAACTCGAAGACGGCCCGCATCTACGAGGACCTCGGACTGCTGACCTCGGATCCCGTCATCGGCGCCGACGTGGGTGCGCTGTTCAATTACTTGACCGGCTTCTCGAAGCACGCCGACTACCGCGAGATCCTCGTGTCGCCCGTCACCGTTCGCAAGCGCATCATGGCCATGATCGAGGAGCAGGCCGACGCCGGCCCCGCCGGCCGCATCGTCATGAAGGTCAACGGCCTCACCGACGCCGCCATGATCGACGCGCTCTACCGCGCTTCGGGCGCCGGCGTGCAGATCGACCTCGCCGTGCGCGGCCTGTGCCGCCTGCGTCCCGGCATCCCCGAGCTCTCGGACAACATCCGCGTCCGTTCCATCGTCGGCAGCTTCCTCGAGCATTCGAGGATCTACCGCTTCGGTGGCGCCCCCGCCGATCCGGCGGCCGGGCCCGGTCTGCCGCTCAAGATCCTCATCGGCTCCGCGGACCTCATGGGCCGCAACCTTGACCGCCGTATCGAGGTCGTCGTGCCCGTGCACGACCCCGAGCTCCAGGCGCGGCTCTTCGAGGTGCTCGATCTGGTCTTCGCAGACGATACGAACGCCTGGGAGCTGGGCTCGGACCGGCGCTGGCGGCGGGTGCCCAACACGCACGGCGTCAGCTCGCAGGACCGCCTCAAGGTTCTGGCCCTCGAGCGTGCTCGCCGTCAACGCGACTCGGAGCTGCGCGTCGTCGGTGACAGTGAGGATCCCCGGCCACCGTTGACGCCGTCGGCGGACTGACGGCCGGCACCCAAGAGATTCCCAGTGCACGCCGATGCCCGGGGCGCACTGCTCGTCGAATATCGGGCTGCGTGCGACGCCTTCGCGGGCGGCCTCCGTGCCATCGGCGACCGCTGGGATGCCCCGACGCCCACGAAGGAGGGGAATGCAGGTCAAGTGGCCGAACACGTCTTCGAGTTCCACGAGTCGCTCCTGCTGCGTCCACTCGACGTCATGCCCGATGCCCCGCGCGGCGAACGGGAAGCCCGGTGGGACGCGATGGTCGGCGCGCTCTTCCCCGCGCTCGAGCGCTCCGGGGCTCTCGACGGACGCGAGCTACTCGTCGGCGTCTTGGCGACGGACGTGCTTGTCCACAGCTGGGACCTCTGCCGCGGTGCGGAACTGACGGTCTCGCTCGACCCTGCGCTCTGCCAAACCGGTTACGAGCGGGCACTGGCGAACAGGGAGGTCTTGGAACAGGCGGGTGCGATCGAACGTCACAACGCCGTGCCCGACGATGCGCCGATCCAAGCGAGGTTGCTGGGACTCTTCGGCAGGAACCCGCATTGGTGCTACCCGGAGTCGTAAGGCACTGCTAGCCGGTGTCTTTGGCGAGAATGTGCCATCTCGGCACAGCGCGCCGGTACGATCCAGCTGCATGGCGAGCAATTTGGCTCTGCGCATGCGCGGGATCGCAGCGGGCCGTGGCTGGGGCTGGCCGGCGCTCTCCGGCGGGTTGACCGTTGTCGGGGTCATCGTCCTCGCCGTCGTCCACCAGCAGATCGACCTGAGCACGTATCTGCTGGGCGGGCAGCACGCGTGGACGAACAACTTGTTCTCCGTCACCTTGCCCAAGGACGGGCTCGGTTTCACCTACCCGCCGTTCTCCGCGTTGCTCTTCGCCCCCGGTGCGCACGCACCGCTCGCCGTGGCGGAGATCGCGTTCTCACTGCTGAACCTCATGGCAGTCTTCGCCCTCATCGCCGTGTGCCTGCGTGCCGTGTGCGACCAACTCGACAAGCGCACGATCATCTGGTGGGCGCTCGTGCTTCTGATCCCGGTCGTGCTGCTCGACCCGGTGCGCCAGACGTTCCTGTTGGGGCAGGTCAACATCCTCCTGGCCCTCATGATCGTGGCCGACCTGACGCTCGACCTGCCGCTGCCACGCGGGGTCCTCATCGGTCTGGCCGCGGCGATCAAAGTCACGCCGATCATCTTCATTCCGTACCTCTTCCTCACCCGCCAAGGACGAGCAGGCTTGCGGGCGGCGATCACGTTCGCCGCCGCCGCCCTCCTCGCTGCGGCCTTCAACTTCTCGACCTCGTGGGCCTACTGGACCCATTACATCCACGTCCCCCAGCGCGCTGGGATGCTCTCCTGGATCGGCAACCAGGGCGTCCTGGGCGCGCTCGAGCGCATGATCGGCCACACCGTGACCACGCCCGTCACGTTCACGATCGTTCTGACCTTGGCCGCACTCGGGTTGGCCGTTGCCGCCGCGGCGTACCGTCGCTCGTCGCCACTACTCGGGCTCCTCGTCGTGGCGGCGACGGAGTCGCTGGCCAGCCCCGTGTCATGGTCGCACCACTTCATCTGGGTGATGCTGCTCATCGCCTGGCTGGCGCTCGCACCTGACCGGCCGCGCTACGGGGAGTGGCTCGCGCTCGGTGTCGCGGTGCTCTTCTGGGCCGCGCCTACCGTGGTGGGCCCCCCACGGTCCGGGGATCATCTTTGCGGGCCGCGGCTGGCTCATCCCGCTCTCGGACTCCTATGTGCTGCTGTTCATCGGGTTGGTCGTCGGGGCCGGTATCCGCGTGTTCCGCGCGCCGGTGCAGCGGCCCACGTTCCGCCGGCGCGGGACGGTTGCCCCCTCCGGGATCAGTTCCTGATCACATCGGCTCGCCCGCCAGGAGGAGCATCCGTGCCGAGCGGTCGACGCGGCTGGCGTGCCCGCTCTTGGAACGAGCGACCCGCCACCCGGTCACGACGTAGAGCTTCTCGGGTTCGTCCGGCCGGTATTCGCTCTGGCGCGGTTCGCCGATAAGCCGGAAGCAGACGTCCCGGGCGCGGTACCACGCATGGAGCAACTCGCTCGGTTCGGGTGACACGAAGAAGGTCACGACAAGCACGGATCCGGGCGCCGCCCTCGCCCGCAACGCCCGGAACATCGCCGCCGTCGCCTCGAGTGTGAGGTAGGGGACCAAGCCCTCGGCGAGGAAGAGTGTCGGTGCCTTGGCGTCATGGCCGGCGTTCTCGAGCGTGGCGTCGAGGTCGCTCCGCATCAGGTCGACGGGCACGTAGGTGACGCCGCTCGCGGGCGAAACGCCCAGCGCCGCGAGCCGGCGACGCTTGTCCGCCTGCGTGCCGGGAAAGTCGATCTCGAACCAGCGGATGGGCCCGCCGCCGAAGCGTAGGGGCCGCCCGTCGTAGCCGGCGCCGAGGATCACGACCTGTTCCACACCGCGTCCGATGGCGTCGGCAACCTCCCCGTCGATGAATTGCGTGCGGTGACCCAACCCGGACGCTCGGGCGAAGTTGAAGGTCACGTTGCCGCCGACGTCCTCGTAGAGGGCATGCTCGCCTTCGAGGTCCCCCGTCGGAGTCGACGGCCGCGTCGGCGCCAGGACGGCGCGTCGGGCCGCGACCCAGCGGGCCGTAAGGGACGGTCGGTTGGGTCGCACGGACGTCGTGGGTGACGCCGGGTGTCAGGACGTGAAGGCCCCGCCCGGCCTGTTGGCGCGGGAGCGGAACCCGGTCGACAGCCGCGCGCGCCCGAAACGCAGCGACAGATAGGACGCGCCGCCGAAGGGGATGGGCAACCAGAAGTTCACCAACCGCCAACTGAGGACCCCGGCTGCCGCGACTCCGGCCTCTACCCCGAAGCCCTTGAGCACGGCGATGATCGTCAGTTCGATCACCCCGAGCCCACTGGGCGTCAACGGGATGACGGCGAGGATGTTGGCGAGACCGTAGGCGACGAGTACGTCAATGGGAGACACGTGCGCGCCGAAAGCGAAGAGGAACACCCAGAGCGAGGTCGCATCGAGGATCCAGTTGGCGGCCGACCAGATGCCGGCACGGGCCAGGAGCTCGGAGCTCGTGAAAAGGATCTTCATGCGGTCGGCGACCTTCTGGAGCAACGAGGTCACGGTCTCGGTGCGCACGAAGGGCAGGCGGTCGCACACCCGCTTGACGAACAGGGACGCCTGTCGCTCACCCCGGGTGAGGAAGAAGACGACGCCGGCGAAGAGGCCCAGCAAGAGCACGCCCAGGAGGGCGGCGAAACCGTAGGCCGGGTTGTAGCCCTGGAGCGGGATGGAGATCAGCAGCGACAGCCAGAAGATCAGGTTCAGGACAACCGCTGACCCAATGCCCTGCGCCGCCAGCCCGAAGGCGGCTGTGCTACCCGGCACGTTGGACTCGGTGAGCAGCCGGTAGCTGGCGGCGGTGCCCGGCACGGTGCCGCCGGGAAGGGTGTGACTGATCGCGAGAGCCCACATGTTGATGCGGAACACGCGAAAACGCGACGGCGCGCCGGGAGAGAGGACCGTACGGGTCAGCTCGGCGTAGGCCAACAAGGCGCCGAGTTCGAGGATGAGGCCAAGGATCAGCCAGAGGAAGTTCAGGTGGCCGATCTGATGGAACTCCTTGCGGGCGCTTGCGAGCTCGGGGAGCAGGATGTACTCGAGCACGAAGAACAGCACAACCATGATCAACGTGATCTTCACGCTGCGGGGCATCCAGTGGCGCCGCTCCCTGGGCGGTGGATCGGACGGATCGGTCGGTGTGGCGTCCGGCGAATCCTGGGAGTCGGATGGGAGAGCCGCCGGCGTCACGAGAGCCGGAGACTGGTCTTGCGCGGGCCGCGCCCCGGGTTCCTCCGGTTCGACGTAGTCCATCGGTTTCATGCTTCCACGTCCGGTACCCGAGTAACCGCCTTTTCGGGAGTCCCACCTGCCAAGCTGGGTCTCACTATGCCCGCGGAGCACCACGACACGTGGCGGTCCAAACTGACGGGAACGGCGGAACGGCGGGGCATCCCGCTCGGAACGATCGTGGTCACGGTGGCGGTCGTCATCGGGCTCTTGGACCTGAACGCGGCGCTGATCCTCGGCGTCTGGGTGCTCAGGACGATCGTGCTGTACCTGATCGTCGCCTTCTTCATCACGCTGTTGCTGACGCCCGGTACCCGGTTTCTCAAGAGGCGGGGGATGTCGCACGGCGGGGCAACCGCGACGGTGTTCCTGTTCGGCGCACTCATCTTCATTGGCCTCGTCTACCTGTTCGCCTCGCCGCTCGTGACAGCCGTCACGCACTTTGCCAACGAACTGCCCACCCTGGTCAAGCAGGCCAAGAAGGGCCACGGCTGGCTCGGCCACCTGGTGTACCGCCTGCACTTGCAGAAATACCTCTCGGAGAGCTCCTCGAAGATCACCTCGCAGGTCACCAAGGTCCTCAAGCCGGCAACGGCCCTCTCCGTGGGCGCAGCCGCGTTCTCGACGATCGTCGCCATCGTGACGATCGCCGTGCTGACCTTCTTCACCATGCTGGAGGCGCCCCGATTGTGGGTCGGCTTCCTGCGTCTCTTTAAGCCCACCACGTCGGCCCGTCTGAGCCGAGTGATCGATGAGACGATTCGCTCCATCACCGGCTACATGGGCGGCAACTTCTTGACCTCGATCGTCGCCGGGGTGGTCTCCGGTGTCACGTTGGCCATCCTCGGAGTGCCGTTCGCGCTGCTGCTCGGCGTCTTCGTTGCGCTGGTCGACCTATTGCCGTTGGTCGGCGGCCTGATTGCCGGCCTGCCGGTGGTGATCATCGCCGTGATCCACTCGCTGACGGCGGGGATCGTCATGCTGATCGTCTTCCTCGCGTATCAGCAGATCGAGAACCACATCCTCAACCCAATCGTCATGAGCAAGACGGTGCGGCTCAATCCCTTCTGGGTGCTCCTCGCCGTGCTCATCGGGGCGACGCTGGGCGGTCGCGTCGGGGGCGGTTTGGGTTCGTTCGTCGGCGCGCTCGTCGGCATCCCCTTCGGCGGAGCCATCCAGGTCATCATCCGAGAGCTCCGCAAGGGACCGCGACGCGCCGGTGTCGCCCGAGGAGCTGATGGGCACGGGTGCCCCGGGCTTCTCCGAACCGTCGGACATCTGAGCCATCGGAGACGAGGGAGACAAAGAAGGCGCCGGAGGTCCCGGAGCAGCCGCGGTGTCGTGCCGAGCCGCCAGGTGTACCGAAGGGCCGACGCAACGGCGGTCCAAATCGACGGAAAGCCTGGTGGGGATCGGTAGCGGGACGGCCGCCGGTGGGTGCCTGCTCGAGGCCGGGTCGGTGGCCTCACCTACACTGGCCCTTCTATGCAGCCACTGGTGGTCATCCCGACCTACAACGAGGCGGAGAACATCGAGCGGATGCTGCAACGAGTCGACGAGTGCCTGCCCGGGGCCGGCGTGCTCGTGGTCGACGACGGCAGCCCCGACGGCACGGCCGAACTGGTCGAGGCCGCGATCGGTCGATATCGGGATGTGCACCTGTTGCGGCGGAACGAGAAGTCCGGGCTGGGGAGTGCGTACCGGGCCGGCTTCGGTTGGGGGCTGGAGCGGGGATATGACGCCTTCATCGAGATGGACTGCGACTTCTCGCACGACCCGGCCGCGTTGCCGGGGCTGGTCGCGCCGATCGCTGAGGGATGCGAGGTCGTCATCGGGTCGCGGTATGTCGAGGGCGGGTCGATCCCGAACTGGGCGTGGCACCGGGAGCTGTTGTCGCGGGGCGGCAACCTGTACGCCGCCGCCGTGCTCGGGTTGGGCGTGCGGGACTCGACGGCGGGATTCCGCTGCTATGCGGCGTCGATCCTGCGGCGGCTGGACCTGGGGCGCATCCGGGCCGAGGGCTATGGCTTCCAGATCGAGATGACCTACCGCTCCAAGCAGTGCGGCGCGACGATCACCGAGGTGCCGATCTCGTTCGTGGACAGGGCAGCGGGCGAGTCGAAGATGTCCTCGTTCATCGTGGTGGAGGCGCTGGCGTTGGTGACGTGGTGGGGCCTCGGACGGCTGGTCGCGCCACTGCGGCGGCTGGGTCGCGGGAGCCGGCGGGGTGGAGGCGGGGCGACCGGGCCCGGCTGGAACGGGTCGTCGGGCTCGGGCTCGGACTCTGGTGAGCCGGACGAGGTGAGGGTGCCGTGACGGTCGAGACGTCGGGTGCGCGGATCCTCGTCGTCGACGACGAACCGAACATCGCGGAGCTCTTGTCGGCCGCCCTGACCTTCGAGGGGTATCAAGTCGGGGTGGCCGCCACGGGGGCGGAGGCCCTGGAACAGGTGCGGGCCTTCCGTCCGCACCTGGTCATGCTCGACGTCATGCTGCCTGACTTCGACGGCAACGAAGTGTGCCGCCGGCTGCGCAGCCAGGGCGAGCAGATGCCGATCGTGTTCCTCACGGCGCGCGACACCACGCAGGACAAGGTCGAGGGCCTCTCGATGGGCGACGACTACGTGACGAAGCCCTTCTCGATTGAGGAGCTGACGGCGCGGGTCGGGGCGATCCTGCGGCGTGCCGGTGAGGTGGCGGCGGCCGACGTCTCCATCCTGAAGTTCGCGGACCTGACCATGAACGTCGACACGCACGAGGTATGGCGGGACGAAATCTCCATCGAGCTGACAGCGACGGAATTCAACCTGCTGCGGTACCTCTTGGAGAACGCTCGCCGGGTGATCTCGAAGTCGGAATTGCTCGACAACGTGTGGGGCTTCGAGTTCCGTGGCGAACCCAACATCGTCGAGACGTACATCAGCTATCTGCGCAAGAAGATCGACGACCGGGAGCCGGCGCTCATCCACACGATTCGGCGCGTCGGCTACACCCTGCGGTTGCCCCGGGAAGGATGAGCCTCCAAAAGCGGCTCGTCGCCGTGGTGGCGCTGCTGCTGGTGATCGGGCTTCTGGTCGCCGATGTGGTCACCTACGTCTCGGTCCGTTCGTTCCTGTTCGGCCGGGCCGACTCGACGCTGGTCCAAGACGAGGCGCTGGCGTTCAACTACCTGGAGTTCGCATCGGTCCATCGTGTACCTGTGAGCGTGTCGGCGATGTCGCGGCGGGTCTCTACCGACGTGTACGTCGTGGTGCTGAACCGCCAGGGCCAGGTCGTGGTGCGCCGGCCTTCGGGGTCCCCGACACGTCCCGATCCCAGCCCGAAGCTGACGAGCGGCATTCCGGTGCAGCAGGTGCCCGACATCTACAAGCGCAACAACAGCATTCATTCGGGACGCTACGCCGGGACGTTCCGTCCCGACGCCGACGCCGTGGTGCTCGGGGCTGTGGGCGATGCCGACGGTCAGTACCGCACGATCGCGGTGACCGTGCCGCAAGGGACGCTGATCACGTCGCTGTCGCTGAACCCGACGAACGACACGCTGAACTCGCTGCGCAACGTCGAGACCATTGCAACCCTGGCGGTGCTCCTGGCCATGGGGGTCCTGGTCATGGTCGTGGTGCGGCGCGGGCTGCGGCCGCTGCGCCAGATGGCCGGGACGGCGGACGCCATCGCATCGGGCGACCTGACCCGACGCGTGCCCGAAGAGCGCGCCGGCACGGAGGTCGGCCGGCTGGGCTCGGCGCTGAACGAGATGCTGGGGCAGATCGAGGCCGCGTTCTCGGAGAAGTCGGCGTCGGAGGAGCGGCTGCGCCAGTTCGTGGCCGACGCGTCGCACGAGTTGCGCACGCCGCTGACGTCGATCCGGGGGTACTCAGAACTGTTGCGCCGGGGCGGGTTTGCCGACGAGGCAAGTCGGAACAAGGCGCTGATGCGGATCGAGGAGGAGGCGACCCGAATGGGCGGCCTCGTCGAGGACCTGTTGCTGCTCGCGGAGCTGGACCGGGGCCGGCCGTTGCGCCACGAGCCGGTCGACCTCCACCGGATCAGCGCCGACGTCGTCGGGGACTCGAATGCGGTGCTGCACGACCATTCGCTGCTGCTGGTGCCCGGGCCCCCTGTCGTCGTGATGGGCGATGCCGAGCGCCTGGCGCAGGTTGCGCACAACCTGGTCCGCAACGCGCTCGCCCACACGCCGGCCGGGACGACGGTGCGGGTCTCCACGGGCGTCAGCGGCCGGATGGGTTTCGTGGAGGTAGCGGACGACGGCCCGGGGATCCCGTCCGGGCAGGCCGACCGCGTCTTT